>NZ_JBHTTG010000006.1:0-517446 GCF_042794655.1 Rhodococcus sp. NPDC056516
TGCGGTCTTGGCCGGAGCCTTCTTGGCGGGAGCCTTGGCGGCAACCGTCTTCTTGGCTGCGGTCTTGGCCGGAGCCTTCTTGGCCGGAGCGCCTTCTTGGCTGCGGTCTTGGCCGGAGCCTTCTTGGCGGGAGCCTTGGCGGCAACCGTCTTCTTGGCTGCGGTCTTGGCCGGAGCCTTCTTGGCGGGAGCCTTGGTGGCAACCGTCTTCTTGGCTGCGGTCTTGGCCGGAGCCTTCTTGGCGGGAGCCTTGGCGGCAACCGTCTTCTTGGCTGCGGTCTTGGCCGGAGCCTTCTTGGCGGGAGCCTTGGCGGCAACCGTCTTCTTGGCTGCGGTCTTGACCGGAGCCTTCTTTGCCGGAGCCTTCTTGGCTGCGGTCTTCTTGGCAGCAGCCTTCTTGGCTGCAGCCTTGGTGGCCGGTGCTGCTACGCCACGCTTGACTGCCGGGCCGGTGGCCGGAAGCTTCTGTCCACCAGCGATAACAGCCTTGAACTGCGCACCCGGACGGAAAGCCGGAACCGACGTCGGCTTGACCTTGACGGTCTCGCCCGTACGCGGGTTGCGTGCAACACGTGCTGCACGACGACGCTGCTCGAAGACTCCGAAGCCGGTGATGGTCACGCTCTCGCCACGGTGGACGGCGCGGACGATGGTGTCCACGACGTGCTCCACTGCGTCGGTCGCTGTGCGCCTGTCCGAACCCAGCTTTTCAGTCAGAACATCGATGAGCTCTGCCTTGTTCATTGAAATTCCTCCGCTAATTGTGGTCCACCGTCGGACCGACTGAGAACCACGGTAAACCTGATAACGGCAAGAGTCTATGTGCCACGCCAATTCTCATTCAACGTGACTGCGAAATGGTGACCTATTTCTCTTCCCGCGCGGAGTTGCGGATTTCGGTTCAGCCCTGCGAAATTCGAGCCGGAAGGGTAGTCGGTTTCCATGAAGGCCTTGACTTTTCGAACTCGGAAATCGCTTCTACCTGCCGCAATGTCAGTCCGATGTCGTCCAGACCCTCCAGCAGACGCCACCGTGTGTAGTCGTCAATATTGAACGGCACCACCGTAGTTCCGGCACTCACAGTCCGATTCTCGAGATCTACTGTCAATTCGAGTCCGGGCTGCTCTTCGAGCAACTTCCACAGCAATTCGACGTCGCCCTGCTCGACCTGTGCCGCTACGAGACCGGCTTTTCCGGCGTTCCCACGGAAGATGTCGGCGAACCGCGAAGCGATCACAACCCGAAATCCGAAGTCGGAGAGAGCCCACACGGCATGCTCACGCGAAGAGCCTGTGCCGAAATCGGGACCGGCAACGAGAACGCTTCCCTTGTCGTACGGAGCCAGATTGAGAATGAAGTTGGGGTCGGCACGCCAGCCTGCAAACAGCCCGTCCTCGAATCCCGTGCGCGTCACCCGTTTCAGGTACACGGCAGGGATGATCTGATCGGTATCGACATTCGAGCGTCGCAGCGGGACGCCGATACCCTTGTGCGTGGTAAAGGATTCCATCGAATTTCTCCTCGAGAAGGTAAGTGAGTCAGACCAGATCGGCCGGTGCCGAGAGCGTTCCGCGGACCGCCGTGGCCGCCGCGACGAGCGGGGAAACCAGATGGGTCCGACCGCCTTTACCCTGTCGGCCTTCGAAATTCCGGTTGGACGTCGATGCCGAGCGCTCGCCGGGAGCAAGCTGGTCAGGGTTCATTCCCAAGCACATCGAACAACCGGCCTGGCGCCATTCCGCCCCTGCCGCTGTGAAGATTTCACCGAGACCTTCACTTTCGGCTTGAGCACGCACCCGCATCGAGCCGGGAACGATGAGCATCCGAACACCCTCTGCCACATGGCGACCTTCGAGCACCTCGGCCACCGCGCGCAGATCTTCGATCCGTCCGTTGGTGCACGAACCGACGAACACGGTGTCGACAGCAACATCCCGAAGCGGCATCCCGGCGTCGAGACCCATGTAGGTGAGCGCCTTCTCAGCTGCCTGACGCTCGCTCTCGTCGACGATCAGCTCTGGATCGGGCACACGGTCACCGAGTGGCGCACCCTGTCCCGGATTGGTTCCCCAGGTGACGAAAGGCGTCAATGCGCTTGCGTCGATGTGGACCTCGTTGTCGAATTCCGCGCCCTCGTCGGTCTTGAGCAGCTCCCACGCGGCGACCGCTTCGTCCCACTCTGCGCCGGACGGTGCGTGCGGACGACCCTTGATGAACTCGTAAGTGGTCTCGTCCGGTGCGATCATGCCGGCGCGCGCTCCGGCTTCGATCGACATGTTGCAAATGGTCATACGAGCTTCCATCGACAGTTTGCGAATGGCCTCGCCGCGGTACTCCAGTACGTAGCCCTGGCCGCCGCCGGTGCCGATCTTGGCGATGACGGCGAGGATCAAGTCCTTGCTCGTGACACCGGGAGGCAACTCGCCGTCGACCGTGATCGCCATGGTCTTGAAGGGGCGCAACGACAATGTCTGCGTCGCCATCACGTGCTCGACCTCGCTGGTGCCGATTCCCATTGCGAGCGCACCGAATGCGCCGTGCGTCGACGTATGACTGTCGCCGCAAACCACGGTGGTTCCGGGCTGAGTCAGGCCCAGCTGCGGTCCGACCACATGCACGATGCCCTGATCGAGATCGCCCATGCGGTGCAAGCGAACTCCGAACTCCTCACAATTTCGGCGCAAGGTGTCGACCTGAGTCTTGGACACGGGATCGGCAATCGGCTTGTCGATGTCGATCGTCGGGACGTTGTGATCCTCGGTGGCGATCGTCAGGTCAGGACGGCGCAACGGGCGTCCAGCCAAGCGAAGTCCGTCGAATGCCTGCGGGCTCGTCACTTCGTGAACGAGGTGGAGATCGATGTAGATGAGGTCGGGATCCTGCCCCTCCCCTTTCACGACAACGTGGTCGTCCCACACCTTCTCGGCGAGAGTGCGTGCTTTCTGTGCCATGTCTTCCACCTCTGTACGTAGCCTCGCGTCGGCGGACTACGGGCTGGCCCGCCGCGCGTGAAGTAGGTCCCCAGCTTCTACAGGAGATGCAGGCTGCCCCTGGGAACTGCACTAGCCCTTCAAGAACTGCACTAGCCCTTCAAGAAATGCGCTAGCTCACCAGGAAATGCGCTATCATCCCACTATGCGAGAAACTGGTATCGACCTATGAGACAGCATAGCGGCATCGGCGTCCTGGACAAAGCAATGGGCGTGCTTCATGCAGTAGCTGAGGAACCATGCAGCCTCACCGAACTCTGTGCACGAACCGGTTTGCCGCGCGCAACCGCCCATAGGCTCGCCGTCGGCCTCGAAGTCCATCGACTCCTCACCCGCGACTCGGACGGTCAGTGGTGCCCAGGGCCCGGACTCGCCGAACTCGCTGCCACCGCTAATGATCCACTCATTGCGGCGGCCGGACTCATCCTCCCCCGCCTTCGCGAAATCACCGGCGAAAGCGTCCAGCTGTACCGCCGGGAAGGCACACAACGCATCTGCGTCGCATCGATGGAGCCGCCGACAGGTTTGCGCGACACGGTTCTCGTCGGGGCTCGGCTGCCGATGAATGCCGGATCCGGCGCCAAGGTCCTTCTCGCATGGGCAGATCCACAAACCCAACGGACCGTTCTCGCCGATGCGTCGTTCGGCGAACGAGTGCTCCTCGAGGTGCGTCGGCGCGGCTGGGCGCAGAGTGCTGCCGAACGTGAGCCGGGTGTCGCCAGCGTCGCGGCTCCGGTCCGCGACTCCGCAGGTGCTGTCATTGCCGCGATTTCGGTCTCCGGCCCCATCGACCGGATGGGTCGGCGACCGGGAGCGCGCTGGGCGGCCGACCTTCTCGCAGCTGCCGAAGCGCTCCACAAGCGTCTGTAATTCGTGACACAGTAAGGTCTTCAGATCCTCGAGCACGCAGGAGTACGACGCGACCATGGCAGGAAAGCAGCGTAGTCAGATCACGATGACCGAGGCCGAAATTTCGAGCTTCGTCGAAAAGAGCCGCACGGCAACGATGGCGACGTTGAGCGCTGACGGAATGCCTCACCTGATCGCGATGTGGTTCGCGATAGTCGACGGCGAAATCTGGTTCGAGACCAAAGCCAAGTCGCAGAAGGCCGTCAATCTTCGCCGGGACGCCCGTATGTCCGTGCTGATCGAAGACGGCCTGACGTACGACACGCTCCGAGGGGTCTCGATGGAAGGCACCGGAGTGATCGTCGAGGATCCGGAAGCCCTCTTCGCCGTGGGAATCAGCGTCTGGGAGCGATACACCGGCCCGTACACCGACGATCTCCGCCCCGCCGTCGACGCGATGCTCCACAAACGCGTCGCGGTACGGTTCGTTCCCGATCGCACTCGTTCGTGGGACCACGGCAAGCTCGGGATGCCTGCGATGCCTCTTTCCGGCTCTACCGCACCGCCGCCGCAGCCCCGAGATTCGTGAGCCGATAAATCACGAGCATTCGAATTCGGGCCGGCGTAGTTTCACCAACAGGCCCAACAACAAGGAGTGAGCATATGAGCGATCTCGACAGCAACACCCCGCCCGAACCCGAATCCCAATCGGAGGAGACCAAACGAAAGTTCCGTGAGGCCCTCGAACGGAAGAATCATCAGAACGCCAAATCGACCGACCATCGCGACGGACAGTCCAAGGTCCACAACACGCACGGCCCAGCCGATCACAAGCGAGAGTTCCGTCGTAAGAGCGGATAGTCCGGACAACAGAGTGAGATAACGATCACCCCCAGTCGAATTCGATTGGGGGTGATTGCTTTTCGCGACCCGATGAAGGTTTCCCGGACATACGAAAAGACCCTCCGATCAATGATCGGAGGGTCTTTCCTTTGTAGCCCCGACGGGATTCGAACCCGCGCTACCGCCTTGAGAGGGCGGCGTCCTAGGCCGCTAGACGACGGGGCCAGGACACGCTTTTAAACGTGGTATTTCAGTCTTGCTCTTGGATGCTCAGCAAGCTTAGCTTGTCTGAGTCCGGCCACAAAATCGACCGGATTTCCGCTGGGGTACCAGGACTCGAACCTAGAATGGCGGTACCAGAAACCGCTGTGTTGCCAATTACACCATACCCCAAGGTCTTGCTCACCAGCCTTGCCCGATCCGCTTCGCTGTTGTGCTCGGCGGCTCGTCTCCGGCCGAAAAGAAGATTACCAGTACCCCTGCCCCAAATACCAAATCGTATGGTCACGGGAGGTTTTTGCTTCATTTTCGGCCGGAAGACCGCCCGATCTAGGCCGTTACGGCTGCCCTACCTGCACGCAACCGCGCGAGAGAGACGTCGCGACCGAGCAATTCCATCGACTCGTAGAGCGGAGGGCTGATGTGAGAGCCCGTGATCGCCACTCGCACCGGGGCGAAGGCCTTACGCGGCTTGAGCTCCAGATCCTCGATGAGGGCTTTCTTGAGAGCTTCCTCGATGCTTGCCGCCGTCCACTCGGAGACACCGTCGAGCGCAGCAAGCGATGCGTCCAGAACCGGCCCCGCATCTTCCTTCAGGTTCTTGGCCGCTGCAGCCGGATCGAGGGCAAACGACGCCTCGTCGACGAACAGGAACTTCAGCAGATCCCACGCGTCGGACAGAACGACGATGCGCGTCTGCACGAGGTCCGCAGCAACAGTGAACGTCGCTTCGTCGACGTCGGCACTGATGTGGCCGTGCTCCACCAGGAACGACTTCAGTCGGGCCGCGAAGTCGGCCGGCTCGAGCAAGCGAATGTGCTCGGCGTTGATCGCGTCGGCCTTCTTCTGGTCGAAGCGCGCGGGGTTGGAGTTGACCTTGGAGACGTCGAAGGCCGCCACCATCTCGTCGAGCGAGAAGACGTCGTGATCGTCGGCGATGCTCCACCCGAGCAGAGCCAGATAATTCAGCAGTCCCTCGGGGATGAAGCCCCGATCACGGTGAATGAAGAGGTTGGACTCGGGATCGCGCTTGGAAAGCTTCTTGTTGCCCTGACCCATCACGAAAGGCAGGTGCCCGAACGACGGTGTGAAATCGGCAACACCGATGCGGATCATTGCCTCGTACAACGCGAGCTGACGCGGAGTCGAGGACAGCAGGTCCTCGCCGCGCAATACGTGGGTGATCTTCATCAACGCGTCGTCGACCGGGTTGACCAGCGTGTACAGCGGAATACCGTTGCCGCGAGTCAATGCGAAGTCCGGGACGGTGCCTGCTTTGAACGTGGTCTCGCCGCGAACCAGGTCGTTCCACGTCAGGTCGTGATCGGGCATCCGGAGTCGGACGACGGGCTTGCGACCCTCGGCAATGTAGGCGGCGCGCTGCTCTTCGCTGAGGTCGCGATCGAAATTGTCGTATCCGAGCTTCGGATCGCGGCCGGCAGCCTTGTGCCGCGCTTCCACTTCTTCGTTGGTCGAGTACGACTCGTAGGCCTCCCCCGCGGCAAGCAGCTTGGCTACGACGTCGAGATGCAGGTCACGACGCTCGGACTGGCGATACGGCGCGTGCGGCCCGCCGACCTCCGGGCCCTCGTCCCAGTTGAGCCCCAACCAGCGGAGGGCGTCGAGGATGGCCTGGTAGGACTCTTCACTGTCGCGCTGCGCATCGGTGTCTTCGATACGGAACACGAACGTGCCGCCGTGGTGACGTGCGAATGCCCAGTTGAACAAGGCTGTGCGCACCAAACCTACGTGCGGGGTTCCGGTGGGTGACGGGCAGAAACGGACGCGTACTTCGCTGTTGGTCATGGCTCACTTGGCTCGGCGATGGTGGATGGTCGTACTACAGGTTAGTCCGGTAGCCCTTCCTCCATCCCCCCGATCACCTACCCGGCAGGACGTTGATTCTCGTCATGTCACCGTCGTAGTAGGCGAGTAGTCGCTTGTCCATGACCTTTCGCCACAGCGGTGGCACCCACGCGCACACGATCATGACCGCGTAACCCGCAGGAAGTTGCGGCGCTTCGGCCGCACTGCGCAGGCTCTGGTACCGCAGACGCGGATTCGCGTGATGGTCGCTGTGGCGTTGAAGCTGATAGAGAAACAGGTTGCTGACCACGTGGTCACTGTTCCAGCTGTCCTCTGGTGAGCAGCGGACATACGAGCCGTCAGGCCTCTTTGCGCGAAGCAATCCGTAATGCTCGAGATAGTTGGCGGTCTCGAGGAACGTGAATCCCGCAATCGCCTGAACGGCCAGCCACGGTGCGATTTCCCACCCGAACACCGCGATCAGGCTGCCGAACAGAACAACGCTCATCGCCCAGGCGTTCAGGATGTTGTTTCGCCAACTGCAGGTCCGTCTGCCTTGACGCTTCAGTCGAGCGCTTTCGATCCGCCATCCCGACCGCAGACCGCCGATGACACTGCGTGGCAGGAAGAACCAGAAGTTCTCCTTGTAACGCGAACTGGCCGGATCCTCCGGCGTCGCGACGCGGACGTGATGACCATGGTTGTGTTCGACGTAGAAATGGCCGTAGAAGGACTGCGCCAGCGCTACTTTCGCGAGCCACTTCTCGAGCTTCTCACTCTTGTGCCCTAGTTCATGTGCCGCATTGATTCCCACCCCGGCAACAACGCCGGCAGTCATCGCGAGAGCGAACTTCTCCCCCGCAGCCATCGGCGCATTCACCCAGCACCACGCGACGAACACGAGACCGACGTATTGAAGGGGCAGGAACAAGTATGTGCACCAGCGGTAGAAACGATCCTCCTGCAGATGTGGAATCGCTTCGTCCGGCGGACTGTTCCCGTCCTCGCCGGCCAGGAGATCGATCAGAGGAATGACGATGACGATCAGCCACGCCCCGATAGCCCAGAAGAGCCCCAGGCTGAATTTGTCGACCAGGAACCAAGCAGCAAAGGGACTGAGCGGCACCAGCAAACCCAACGGCCACAGGTAGCGCTTCTTGTCTCGCCACACCGGCCGCTGCCCGTTCCGCGCGTCCCCAGCCGCCGTCCGGGAGGCTTCCGCGAAAGTCGTCATCTGTCACCACGTTTCTGCGCAATCCACTCGATTGCCCCATCGGCTTCTATCCAGTTATCGCCCACCCTACTGCTCAGCGTTACATTTCAGGGAATTTGGTCTGATATCGGTTGCGGCAGCAAACCCATGCGGCGAAGGCCTCCAATCCGGAAATTTCGGCCATAATGCCAGGGGAGAGCTCACGAAGCTTTGCTTGACTCATGAAACCTGCAGGTCAGTCCCGGAGTGCGATCGACTGGAGTCGAGCGGCAATCCAGTCCACCCTCCAACCCTTAGTTACCATCTTGCAACTTTTCTCGATGGACAACTCGGGAGCTCACAGCACGACGGAGGCCCCATCCGGTAAGGATGGGGCCTCCGTCTTCGTGTGACTGAACGAATCGGGTCAGATCAACTCTTGGCAGTCACCGGGTTCGTGAGCGTGCCGATCCCCGAGACCGTGACCGACACGGAATCGCCGTCGACGATCGGGCCGACTCCGGCGGGTGTACCGGTGAGGATGACGTCGCCGGGCAGGAGGGTCATCACCGCCGAAATCCACTCGATGATCTTCGGAATGTCGTGGAGGAGGAAAGCCGTGCTGCTGTCCTGCTTGACCTGACCGTTCACCTCGGTCTTGATGTCCACGTCGGACGCGTCCAGGCTGGTTTCGATCCAGGGTCCGAGTGGGCAGAAGGTGTCGTGCCCCTTCGCACGCGTCCACTGCCCGTCGTGACGCTGATGATCTCGCGCCGACACGTCGTTGGCGATCGTGTAGCCGAGGACCACGCTCAACGCCTTCGCCGCGGGAACGTCCTTGCACGGCTGACCGATGACTATCGCGAGTTCACCCTCGAAGTGCACCTCGTTGGAGGTGGGAGGCAAGACGATCGGGGCACCCGGACCGACGATGGACGTATTGGGCTTGAGGAAGATCACGGGATCCGCGGGAGCTTCGCCGCCCATCTCGGCAATGTGGTCGGCGTAGTTCTTACCGATGCAGATCACCTTGCTCGCCAGAATCGGGGCGAGAAGGCGAACATCGGCGAGTGGCCAACTTCGGCCGGTAAATGTGGGATTCCCGAACGGGTGCTCCGCGATCTCCTTGGCGACGAGGGCATCCTCTTCACCTTCGATACTGACGAACGCAACACCATCGGGACTGGCAATTCGACCAAGACGCATGAACGCAAGTCTATCCGGGTGCCGGATACGCCTGACGCGCGCAAGCCGAAAGGCTTACGCGCGTCAGTCTCGTTGGAAGAATCCCTACAGTGCTGCGGTGATCCGGTCACCGATCTCCGTGGTGGAGATGGGGCCTTCGCCTCGCGTTGCCAGGTCCGCGGCAACTACTGCCTCGACCCGAGCGGCGTCGTCTTCGCGACCGAGGTGACGAAGGAGCAGTGCAGCGGACAGGATCGCGGCAGTGGGGTCGGCGATCCCCTTGCCTGCGATATCGGGAGCACTACCGTGCACCGGCTCGAACATCGACGGGTTGGTACCCGACGCGTCGATGTTTCCGCTTGCGGCCAAACCGATTCCACCGGTCACCGCGCCGGCGAGGTCGGTGATGATGTCACCGAAGAGGTTGTCCGTGACGATCACGTCGAAGCGCGAGGGGTCGGTGACCATGTAGATCGTGGCCGCGTCGATGTGGCAATACGCAGTTTCGACGTCCGGGAACTCGGCGCCGACGGTCTCGATTGCACGCGTCCAGATTGCGCCCGCATTGGAGAGCACGTTGGTCTTGTGAATCAAGGTGAGGTGCTTGGACCGGGTCTGCGCCAAGGCAAATGCGTAACGCACCACGCGCTCGGCACCGAACCAGGTGTTGATCGACACCTCGGTCGCGATCTCGTGATCGGTACCGACGCGGATCGCTCCACCGTTTCCGGTGTACGGACCCTCGGTTCCTTCACGAACCACGACGAAATCGATCTCCGGCTGAGCCGCCAACGGCGACAAAGCACCCGGATACAGCTGTGCGGGGCGAAGATTCACGTGATGATCGAGCTGGAAACGCATGTTCAGCAGCAGTCCACGCTCGAGGATGCCGGGTGCGACGATCCGCGGATCCCCGATGGCGCCCAACAGGATTGCGTCGTGCTGACGAATCTGGTCCAGCTCGTCGGCCGGAAGCAACTCGCCGGTGGCGTTGTAGCGACGGGCACCGAGATCGTATTCGGTGGTTTCCAGATCCGGAACCAACTTGCCGAGCACCTTGAGCGCTTCGGCTGTGACCTCGACGCCGATTCCGTCACCCGGAATGACCGCAAGCTTCATGGAGTCCTCATCTCAGTAGAACTGTGCGCCTTTATTAACCGCGGGCGGTTAATAAAGGCGCACAGCAAAAACAAATCAGGAAAGGTCGACCTGGGCGACGCGAGCGTCGAGCTGCGAGACGATTGCCTCGACCTCGGTGTCACCGACGACGCGGTCGACACGCAGGATGACCGTTGCGCCTTCGCCTTCGGCGTCCTGGCTCAACGCTGCGGCGAGAATATCGACGCCCGCGTTACCGAGAACCGTTCCGAGCACACCGAGAACGCCCGGACGATCGCTGTAGTGAACGACGATGTTGTGTCCCTCGGCGCGCAGGTCGAAGCTGCGTCCGTTGATGTTGACGATCTTCTCGACCTGCTGGAGGCCGGTGAGTGCGCCCGTGACCGACGTGACCGTGCCGTCGGCGGCAACCGCACGAACCTCGACCGCGCTGCGGTGTGCAAGAGCCTCGGAGTGCTTCTCGACCGACACGGTCACGCCGCGCTGCTCGGCAAGTGCCGGAGCGTTGACGAACGTGACAGCCTCGTCGCTGCTGGCGGAGAACACGCCGCGCAGTGCAGCCAGGCCGAGGATGTCGACGGTTTCGGCCGACAGTTCGCCGGTGGCGACAACCTGCACGGTCTGAACTGCCTCGGGCGACAGCGTCGCAGCGAGGAGACCGAGCTTGCGGACGAGCTCGAGCCACGGAGCAACTTCTTCGCCGACGGGGCCACCGGAGACGTTGACGGCCTCGGGAACGAATTCGCCTGCCAGAGCGAGGAGAACACTCTTCGCGACGTCGATGCCTGCGCGGTCCTGAGCCTCGGACGTCGATGCACCGAGGTGCGGGGTGACAACGACGTTGTCGAGACCGAAGAGCTTGGAATCGGTGCACGGCTCGGTGCTGAACACGTCGAGACCGGCGCCGCGAACCTTGCCGGAGACCAGTGCGTCGTAGAGCGCATCTTCGTCGATCAGACCACCGCGGGCGGCGTTGACGATGATGACGCCGTCCTTGGCCTTGGCGAGACGCTCGGCGTTGATCAGGCCGGCCGTTTCCTTGGTCTTGGGCAGGTGCACGGAGATGAAGTCGGCGCGCTCGACCAGCTCGTCGATGGTGACCAGTTCGATGCCGAGCTGCGCTGCGCGCGCTGCGGGCAGGTAGGGGTCGTACGCGATGATCGTGGTCTCGAACGCAGCGAGACGCTGCGCGAAGAGCTGGCCGATGCGGCCGAGTCCGACGACACCGACGGTCTTGCCGAGGATCTCGACACCGTTGAACTTGCTTCGCTTCCAGGTGTTCTCACGCAGGGTCTTGTCTGCTGCGGGAATCTGGCGAGCGGTCGACATGAGGAGCGCGACAGCGTGCTCGGCAGCGGAGTGAATGTTGGAGGTCGGTGCGTTGACGACCATCACGCCGCGCTCGGTGGCTGCGGGGATCTCGACGTTGTCCAGGCCGACACCGGCGCGGCCGATGATCTTCAGCTTGGTGCCGGCAGCCAGAACCTCGGCGTCGACGGTGGTGGCGGAACGAACGAGAATCGCGTCGGCCTCGGGTACCGCGGCGAGCAGCGCCGGGCGGTCGGGTCCGTCGACCCAACGCACCTCCACACCGTCACCGAGCGCCTCGACTGTGGACGGCGCGAGCTTGTCGGCGATCAGAACAACGGGACGGCCAGGCTGGCTCACGTGCAAACTCCCTGATTAGGTGGGTGTGAAGGTGGTTTAACCACCGATAGTTTAGTGCGCGCTGACTTCGAATCCACAACGCGGTAGGCAATACCACATAGTGGACACTTTCGCGGGCAAATTCTCGATGGAATATGAATCCGGACTCAGCCGACCCGGAAAACGACTCCGGCCCAATGCCGCGCTGGTTCAACGGAATTGAACCGGCGCGACATCAGGCCAGTGGAGACGTGGAGCGTGAAACTGCGAATTACGCGGTTTCGGTGATCGGACGATCGACCCAGCTCATCAGGTCGCGCAGCTTCTTGCCGGTGACCTCGATGGGGTGCTCGGCGTTGGCCTTGCGCAGGCCCTCGAGCTCGGTGTTGCCGTTCTCGACGTTGGCAACCAGACGACGGGTGAACTCGCCGGACTGGATGTCGGCCAGGATCGCCTTCATGCGCTCCTTGGTGTCGGCGTCGATGACGCGCGGGCCGGAGAGGTATCCACCGAACTCAGCGGTGTCGGACACCGAGTAGTTCATGCGGGCGATGCCACCCTCGTACATGAGGTCGACGATGAGCTTGAGCTCGTGCAGAACCTCGAAGTACGCCATCTCGGGTGCGTAGCCGGCCTCGACCATGACCTCGAAACCGGTCTTGACCAGTTCCTCGGTGCCGCCGCACAGCACGGCCTGCTCGCCGAAGAGGTCCGTCTCGGTCTCTTCCTTGAACGTGGTCTTGATGACGCCTGCGCGCGTTCCACCGATGCCCTTGGCGTAGGACAGAGCGAGAGCCTGGCCTTCACCCTTGGGATCCTGGTCGATGGCGATGAGCGCGGGAACGCCCTTGCCGTCGACGAACTGACGACGCACCAGGTGGCCCGGTCCCTTGGGAGCGACCATACCGACGGTGACGAACTCCGGAGCCTTGATCAGGTCGAAGTGAATGTTCAGGCCGTGACCGAAGAACAGCGCGTCGCCGTCCTTGAGGTTCGGCTCGATGTCGTTGGTGAAGATGCTCGCCTGAGCGGTGTCAGGTGCGAGCACCATGATGACGTCGGCCCACTCGGAAACCTCGGCCGGCGTACCGACCGTCAGCCCCTGCTCTTCAGCCTTTTCACGGGACTTGGAGCCTTCCTTGAGGCCGATGCGCACATCGACGCCCGAGTCACGCAGGCTCAACGAATGGGCGTGGCCCTGGCTTCCGTAGCCGATCACAGCAACCTTGCGGCCCTGAATGATCGACAGATCGGCATCGTCGTCGTAGAACATCTCGACTGCCACAGTTCTCAACCTCTCCTTGGATTTTTACGTGTCTAAAAGTACTAGCGGGTGGCCGTGATCGACTTCGGCCCTCGACCGACTGCCACGACCCCGGACTGAACGATCTCCCGGATACCGTACGGATCAAGCATCCGCAGCAGTGCATCCAGCTTGGACCGAGTACCGGTCGCCTCGATGGTGACGGACTCCGGGGAGACGTCGATCACCTTGGCGCGGAACAGGTTCACCGTTTCGATGACCTGCGTGCGCACGCTTGCATCTGCGCGCACCTTGATGAGCACGAGCTCGCGAGCGACGGATGCTTCACCGTCCTGCTCGACGATCTTGATGACGTTGATCAGCTTGTTGAGCTGCTTCGTCACCTGCTCGAGAGGGAACTCGTCGACCGTGACGACGATGGTCATACGTGAGATCTCGGGGATCTCGGTTCCGCCCACCGCAAGGGATTCGATGTTGAATCCGCGGCGGGAGAAAAGTGCGGAGACGCGAGCCAGCACGCCTGGCTTGTCCTCGACGAGAACACTGAGGGTGTGACTGGTGCTCACTTCTGATCCTCCCCTGTGCCCGCGGCGGGTCCGGCTTGCTCGCGTGACATGGCTTCGTGGATGACGGCGGGCTCGGCAACTGCCTCGTCGTCGTCGAACAGCGGCCGGATGCCCCGGGCCGCCATGATTTCGTCGTTGCTCGTTCCGGCAGCGACCATCGGCCACACCTGTGCGTCGGCGGTGACGATGAAGTCGATCACGACAGGCTTGTCGTTGATGGACTGCGCCTCACGGATCGCAGCTTCGACATCTTCTTCGCGCTCGACACGAATTCCGTGGCAGCCCAATGCTTCTGCGAGCTTGACGAAGTCCGGGATGCGGATGGCGCCGTGCGTTCCGAGGTTGGTGTTGGAGTAGCGCTCTTCGTAGAAGAGTGTCTGCCACTGACGCACCATGCCGAGGTTGCCGTTGTTGATCAGGGCAACCTTGATCGGAATACCTTCGAGTGCGCAGGTTGCGAGTTCCTGATTGGTCATCTGGAAGCAGCCGTCACCGTCGATCGCCCACACCTCGGTGTCGGGCATGCCCATCTTGGCGCCCATGGCCGCGGGAACCGCGTAGCCCATGGTGCCGAGTCCACCCGAGTTGAGCCACGTGCGGGGCTTCTCGTAACCGACGAACTGCGCGGCCCACATCTGGTGCTGTCCGACGCCGGCACAGTAGATGGCATCCGGTCCGGCGAGCTTGCCGACGGTCTGGATGACGTACTCCGGACTCAGCTGACCGTCGGTGGGGCGGTCGTAGCTCAGCGGGTAGGTACGACGGATGTCGTTCAGGTACGCCCACCACACGGTGAGGTCGAACGTGGTACCCGTGGCCATGTCGGCACGGATCGCCTCGATGAGTTCGGTGATGACCTCTTTGCAGTCGCCCACGATCGGGACGTCCGCGTATCGGTTCTTGCCGATCTCGGCCGGATCGATGTCAGCGTGGATGACCTTGGCATCGGGCGCAAAGGAATTCAGCTGACCGGTGACGCGGTCGTCGAAACGCGCGCCGAGGGTGATCAGGAGATCGCTGCGCTGCAGAGCGGCGACCGCGGCAACGGTGCCGTGCATACCGGGCATACCGCAGTTGAGGTCGTGGCTGTCCGGGAACGCGCCGCGGGCCATCAATGTGGTGACGACGGGGATTCCGGTCAGCTCGGCCAATTCGAGCAGCTCCGGCGAGGAGTCGGACTTGATGACGCCGCCACCGACGTACAGCACCGGCGACTTGGCGTCGGCGATCAGACGTGCAGCTTCACGTACCTGCTTGCCGTGCGGCTTGGTGACCGGGCGGTATCCCGGCAGACGCATCTCAGGCGGCCACGAGAACGTGGTCTGCGACTGCAGGATGTCCTTCGGGATATCGACCAGGACGGCGCCGGGGCGACCACTGGCTGCGAGGTAGAACGCCTCGGCCATGATGCGCGGGATGTCGATCGCGTCGGTGATCAGGAAGTTGTGCTTGGTGACCGGCATCGTGATGCCTGAGATGTCGGCTTCCTGGAAGCCGTCGGTACCGATGAGCGAGCGCGCCACCTGTCCGGTGATCGCGACGATCGGAACGGAGTCCATCTGCGCGTCGGCCAGCGGCGTGACCAGGTTGGTCGCACCGGGACCCGAGGTAGCCATGCACACGCCGACCTTGCCGGTCGCCTGGGCGTAACCGGTGGCAGCGTGGCCTGCACCCTGCTCGTGGCGCACGAGCACGTGGCGGACCTTGACCGAATCGAAGAGTGGGTCGTAAACCGGGAGCACGGCACCGCCGGGAATGCCGAATACCGTGTCGACCTCGAGCTCTTCGAGGGCTCGAACCACAGACTGCGCGCCGGTTACCCGCTCAGGCGGGAGCTGGCGACGGTTGGCCGTCTGGGTTGCGGCAGCCGCGGTTGTCGGGCTCGGTGTCCCTGACTTGCGCGGCGTTGGTTGAGGCCGTGCTGTTGGTGCGCTCACTGGGAAATCCTCTGATTTGGCTCCGGGCAACAAAAAACCCCCGTCAGCATCTGCTGAGCGAGGGTGGCGCGTCGTTATCTGGTGAGTTGAAAAATCGACTCAGGCGACGACGCGCCGGCCGATTACGAGCAACTCATTCTGTTTCACGCACTCGACAGTAGAGGCGCTAGTCGCGAACGGCAAACTTGGTGAGTCGACCGTCCCAGAATCTGAGATACATCGGCTGCAATGCGAAGATGTAGAGGTGTCAACTTCGCAGCAGCCCGTGCCACCGGCTCAATCATCCCACACGCCGAAACCCCTTCGGCACGTCATCCGCATTTCGCAGCTCGCTTACATGGCGTGCGCGTTCCTTCTGTTCGCGGTCAGCTTCCCGATCTTCGGGTGGCCCGTCGCCTTCAGCTGGTTGCTGATCCTTCCGATCATCGCCGTCTATCTCGTCGCGCGACTGCGCACCACCGTCAGCCCTGACGGTCTCGAGGTCCGCTCGACGTTCTCCAAGCGCACCCTCGCCTGGGACGACGTCAAGGGTTTCCGCTTCCCGAAGCGCAGCTGGGCGCGCGCAGAACTCACCGACGGAACCGAGGTGACCTTGCCTGCGGTCAGCTTCGTCAGGCTTCCCGAGATCGCGATCGCCAGCGGCGGCCGCATCACTGATCCCTACGCATCGGCCGCAGAAGCCTTCGCGGCCAAGGAAGCCGAAGAGGAAGACGCAGCGGCAGAAGCCGAAGCAGAAGCCGAGGTCGAGTCCGACAACACCGACAACGGTTCGGTCCAGCCCGAAGAGAAGCGCCAATAGCACGCGAGTAGCGTTGAAAGGCCCTCGCTTCTATTTGAGTGGACCAGCAACGATCACATAAGGAACACGCCCATGCCCCCGTTGAGGTCACGCACCACCACCATCGGACGTAATGCTGCCGGAGCCCGATCCCTGTGGCGCGCCACAGGAATGACGGATTCCGACTTCGGCAAGCCGATCGTCGCCGTAGCGAACTCGTACACCCAGTTCGTACCCGGCCACGTGCATCTCAAGAACGTGGGCGAGATCGTTGCCGAGGCCATCAGTGCAGCCGGCGGCGTCGCTCGTGAGTTCCACACCATCGCAGTCGACGACGGCATCGCAATGGGCCACGGCGGAATGCTCTACTCGCTCCCGAGCCGCGAGATCATCGCCGACTCGGTCGAGTACATGGCAAACGCCCACACGGCCGACGCACTGGTGTGTATCTCCAACTGCGACAAGATCACTCCCGGCATGCTCAACGCCGCGATGCGTCTGAACATCCCGACCGTCTTCGTCTCCGGCGGTCCGATGGAGGCCGGTAAGGCAGTGGTCGTCGGCGGCGTGGCCCAAGCCCCCACCGACCTCATCACCGCGATCTCCGCCTCTGCCAACGATGCCGTGTCCGACGAAGGCCTCGACGAGGTCGAGCGCAGCGCGTGTCCGACGTGCGGGTCCTGCTCCGGCATGTTCACCGCCAACTCCATGAACTGCCTGACCGAAGCCCTCGGTCTCGCATTGCCCGGCAACGGCTCCACTCTGGCAACCCACAAAGCGCGTCATGCACTCTTCTCTCGTGCGGGCACCACAGTGGTCGAGGCTGCCCTCAAGTACTACCGCGACGGCGACGAGTCGGTTTTGCCGCGCAACATCGCGACCCCGGCAGCGTTCCGCAACGCAATGGCTCTCGACGTCGCCATGGGCGGTTCCACCAACACAGTCCTGCACACGCTGGCTGCGGCGCAGGAAGGCGAGGTCGATTTCGACCTCGACACCATCGACGCGATCAGCCGCAAGGTGCCGTGCCTGTCCAAGGTCTCCCCCAACTCGGACTATCACATGGAAGACGTCCACCGCGCCGGCGGAATCCCCGCACTGCTCGGTGAGCTTCGCCGCGGCGGACTCCTCGAAACCGACGTCTCAACCGTGCACACCAAGAGCTTCGATCAGTGGCTCGACGACTGGGACATCCGCTCCGGCAAGGCAACCGACGAAGCAATCGAGCTCTTCCACGCGGCTCCCGGCGGCGTGCGCACCATCGAACCGTTCTCCACGGACAACCGTTGGTCTGCCCTCGACACCGATGCGGCCGGCGGCTGCATCCGCGACGTCGCGAACGCCTACACCGTCGAAGGCGGCTTGGTTGTCCTGCGCGGCAACATCGCACTCGACGGCGCAATCCTCAAAACGGCCGGCATCGACGAGGAACTGTTCTCCTTCCAGGGCCCGGCGCTGGTCGTCGAATCCCAAGAAGAAGCCGTCTCGGTCATCCTGCAGAAGAAGATCAAGGCCGGCGACGTTCTCGTCGTGCGCTACGAAGGCCCCAAGGGCGGACCCGGCATGCAGGAAATGCTGCACCCCACCGCCTTCCTCAAGGGCGCGGGCCTCGGTAAGGAATGCGCACTGATCACCGACGGTCGTTTCTCGGGCGGAACTTCCGGGCTGTCCATCGGTCACATCTCCCCCGAGGCTGCCGCAGGCGGAATCATCGGTCTCGTCCAGAACGGCGATCAGGTTCGCATCGACGTCGCCTCTCGCACGCTGGAGATCCTTGTCGACGACGACGTCCTCGCCGAGCGACGCGCCAAGATGGAGACCTCGGAGCGCCCGTGGCAGCCGGTCGATCGTCAGCGCACCGTGACGACAGCGCTGCGCGCCTACGCCGCTCTGGCAACGTCCGCCGACAAGGGCGCGGTTCGCTACGTTCCGTAAGTTCTGCCAAGAATCGAGAATAGATCCCCGGCCGCTTTTCGGCCGGGGATCTTTTCTGTCAGTGTGCGTGCGGCTCGCGACTGAGTCGGGTTCATCTCGCCTCGGAGTTCGCCATGTCACGCCTGACGCTGTCGGAGAAGAACGCGGGATCGACCGCGTCCGAACACGCCATACCCCTTCGGTGTTGTATGAGCCTGAACCACAACCCAATCCGATCATCCCGTCGCCGACACACTCTGCCACGACGCGTGATTGACGCTCGAGTGCATCCAGGTACGCGGTGTTGCTCCGGCGAGGTGAAACCAGTTGGGTTGATGCAACTCATCGAGAGCAAGACCGACCGACAGGTACCGAATAACCGGGCGACACGCGGAGCACCAACGGAACGATATGAGCTATCAGACATTTCAGACCGAATCGCGCGTCCGACTCGTGAGCGAATTCACTTGGACGTAGGGTTCCAGACACCAGCTGATCAATTCAGATACATGAGGGGGGATGGCTTTCAGTCAGGTGATCATTTCGGTCAGTTCGAGCGAGCTGACTTGCACACGGCGCTCACCAGTGGTTCCCTCATCAGGTCGCTGAGACGCACATCACAACGACGACAGTCAGCCACCGCCCGTCACCCACAAGGTCGACGAGGAAACAACCAAGGAGCAATACATGCCCGGAGTCGGCATATGGCGCACCAAATCCGTCGAGCAATCGATCGCGGACACCGACGAGCCTGAGACAAAGCTCAAGAAGGAATTGACCGCGAAGGACCTCACGGTATTCGGAGTCGCCGTCGTCATCGGCGCAGGCATCTTCACGCTCACTGCTCGAACCGCAGGCAATGTCGCAGGACCCTCCATTTCACTGGCATTCGTTCTCGCTGCCATTGCCTGTGGCCTTGCCGCACTGTGTTACGCGGAGTTCGCCTCCACTGTTCCGGTCGCCGGCAGCGCATACACGTTCTCCTACGCGACGTTCGGTGAGTTCGCGGCCTGGATCATCGGCTGGGACCTCATCCTCGAGTTCGCACTCGCCTCCGCTGTCGTCGGCAAGGGTTGGTCGCTCTATCTCGGCAACGTCATCGGTGCCAGCGGCAGTACCACCGCGCACATCGGATCGATCAGCTTCGACTGGGGCGCACTGCTCATCATCGGAGCGATCACGCTGATCCTCGCGATCGGCACCAAGGTTTCCTCGCGAGTCTCCGCAGTCATCACCGCAATCAAGATCGCGGTAGTACTGCTCGTCATCGTCGTCGGCGCGTTCTACATCAAGAAGGAGAACTACTCCCCCTTCATCCCGCCGTCCGAGGGGGCCGAGAGCTCTGCCAGCGGAATCCACCAGACATTGTTCTCCTGGCTGACCGGCGCCGGTGGAAGCAGCTACGGCGCATACGGATTGCTCGCCGCCGCCAGCCTCGTGTTCTTCGCATTCATCGGATTCGACGTCGTTGCGACCACGGCCGAGGAAACCAAGAACCCGCAGAAGTCGTTGCCGCGCGGAATCTTCGGCTCGCTCGCCATCGTCACCGTGCTCTACGTTGCCGTCACACTCGTCCTCACCGGCATGGTCAAGTACACCGAACTCAAGGACGGCAGCCCGCTGGTCGGCGATTCCAGCGCCACCCTTGCCACCGCATTCGAGGCAAACGGAATCGGTTGGGCACAGACGGCCATCAACTTCGGTGGCCTGGCCGGCCTGACAACAGTCGTCATGGTCATGATGCTCGGCCAGACCCGCGTCTTGTTCGCCATGTCCCGTGACGGCCTCATGCCGCGCAGCCTGGCCAAGACCAACGCCAAGGGCATCCCACTGCGCATCACGCTGATCGTCGGCGGCATCGTCGCCGTCCTGGCAGCCTTCTTCCCCATGGGCACGCTCGAAGAAATGGTCAACATCGGCACGCTCTTCGCGTTCGTCCTGGTCTGCGTCGGCGTTATCGTCCTACGCCGCACCCGCCCCGACCTGCCGCGCGGATTCCGCGTCCCGCTGGTTCCGTTCGTTCCGATCGTCGCCGTGCTCGCCTGCGGTTGGCTGATGCTCAACCTCTCGGTCGAGACCTGGATCCGCTTCCTCGTCTGGATGGCCATCGGTGTGCTCGTGTACTTCGCGTACGGACACCGCAAGTCGGTCCTCGGTCGCAAGCTCAAGGACGGGACGGCCATCCCGTCTGCGAATGCCGATCCGGTACTCGTCAAGGACTGACCCTTCACAAACGAACCGCCGCCTTCCGATTCGGAAGGCGGCGGTTCGTATTGGTTGTGCGAATTTCAGATGAGCGGATTGGCACCGTTCAGGAAGATCCAAGTGCAGACGCCGGCAGCGATGCCGAGAATCAAGACCACGAGCGACCCGACAAACGGGCGGGTGGCCCAGCCCCGACGACCATCCAGTGCGATTCGGCCAGGACCCGTCAAGATGATGACGCCGGCGCAGATTCCCAGCAGCATCTCGTATTCGGTACCGGCCGGGGCGAAGTACTCGAGACCCGGGGCGCTCGCCTGACGCAGCGCCCACGCGTTGATCATCACGGCCAGAACCGACGCTGCCGCAACGGGAGTCAGCAACCCGAGGATGAGGAGCGCGCCACCCGCGACCTCACCGACGGCGCCGAGTATCGCCATCCACTTCGCCTGCTGGAACCCGGCATCCGCCAGCATCGTCTCGAACCCGCCCAGACCCGGCCCGTTCCAGATACCGGTCAACTTCTGCAGACCGTGCACCAACGCAGTTCCACCGACGGCCAACCGCAAGGCAAGCAAGCCGAGGTCGAGAGTGCCTCGACTCCGCGGAGCCTCCGTTGTACCTGCCACCGCTTCGGCGGTGGGGACAGCGGCGATCGGAGCGTCGTACGCCGTCTCACGCTCGAGAGCCACCGTCGGTTGATCCGCGCCCGGTGCGCGATACGTCGGTATCTGTTCGGTGAGGGAGTTGGCGTTCGTGGAACCGAAGTCAAGATCGTCGTCGGTACGCGGCAACGGGTTCTTGGCGCTCACCGTCGGAAATTGTTCGGTGGGCGAATCATACGGACTGGACACATTGCCCGTCGGCTTGTCCGCGTCCGACAACTCGCTGGGATCTTTTCGCTCGTCAGTCACGTAGGTGAGCCTATGACCGATTCACGAACTCGACGGGGAACCTTGGTCCGGCGTGGCGGCATCGGCCGTGGGTTACGTAACGTCTTGGGCATGACTACGGGTAGGCATGCAGCGCTGGGCGCACTGGCTCTGGTGCTCGGGACATCGTTGCTCGCAGGTTGCGCCGACTTCGACGAATCGACTGCCTCGCCGTTCACACCCGAACCGACCAACCAGGCCAGCGCGGAAGTGCAGCCGGAGAACCCGCCGCCGTCGACCACGCCGCCGGCGCCGCGGACCGGCCCCCTCGGACCGTGTCAGGATGCCGACACCGCCGTGATCGCAACCTGTCTCGACACCACGGGTGGGCTCGTCACACTCCCGGACGGGAACTCGGGGTTGGTCGCCGAACGTCGAACCGGCCGAATCATGCAGGTGGCGCCCAACACGACGCCCGTCGAGGTTGCCAAGATCGATGTCGACGGCAGCGGCGACGGCGGACTGCTCGACATCGCCCTCTCCCCCACATTTGTCGAAGACAATCTGATTTATGCCTACGTCACCACCGGAACCGACAACCGGGTGGTCCGCATCGCGCCGGGCGACACCGCAAAGGAAGTCCTCGGTGGAATTCCACGCGGCGCGAGTGGCAACGGCGGGTCACTGGAGTTCGCGGCCCCGGACCAGCTCATGGTCCTGACGGGCGATACCGGAAACCCTGCGGTTGCTCAGGATCCCGGCTCGTTGGCGGGGAAACTGTTGCGAGTCCGATCGTTGACGCCCAACGCAGCGCCGCCTCGCCCGGAAGTTGTTCTGTCCGGAATCGGGAACGGCGGCGGCGTGTGCGTGGATCCGGGTATCGCGACGTGGGTGACCGACCGAACCACTCTCGAGGATCGCCTCCAACGTGTCGGCTCCGACGGAACGGTGACGTCCCCCGCTTGGACGTGGCCTGACCGACCCGGCGTCGGAGGGTGCATTGCGGCGCAGGGAGTGGTAGCTGTCGCGCTGGGGGCCGGCAAAGCGATCTCGGCGCTGGCCGCAGATCCAGGAACAGGTGCCGTCACGACCGCGCCGTCGGCAGTGGCGAAGGACACGTACGGCCAACTGGGCGGTTTGGCACTCGGATCCGACGGTTTGATGTGGGCGAGCACGATAAACAAAACCGCAGGCGAGCCGGGTCCGAACGACGACAAGGTGGTCAAGATCCCGATGCCGAGTGGCAGCGGCGGGATCGACTGAGCCTCTGATTTCCATACGCACTTCCAGGACCGGTTGGCCAACCACGACAAAGGAGTCGGAATGAAGGCAATCCAGTACACGAGAATCGGCGCAGAGCCCGAACTCACGGAGATTCCCAAACCCGCGCCCGGTCCCGGTGAAGTGCTCCTGGAAGTAACCGCGGCCGGCGTCTGTCACTCGGACGACTTCATCATGAGCCTGCCCGAAGAGCAGTACACCTACGGCCTTCCGCTTACTCTCGGTCACGAAGGCGCCGGCCGGGTCGCCGCCGTCGGCGAGGGTGTCGAGGGACTCGACATCGGAACCAATGTCGTCGTCTACGGGCCTTGGGGTTGCGGCGACTGTTGGCACTGCTCGCAGGGACTGGAGAACTACTGTTCTCGCGCAAAAGAACTCGGCATCAATCCTCCCGGTCTCGGCGCCCCCGGCGCGTTGGCCGAGTTCATGATCGTCGACTCACCTCGCCATCTCGTCCCGATCGGCGACCTCGACCCGATCAAGACAGTGCCACTGACCGACGCCGGCCTGACGCCCTATCACGCGATAAAGCGTTCTCTGCCGAAACTTCGCGGAGGCTCGTACGCGGTTGTCATCGGCACCAGTGGTCTCGGCCACGTCGCCATTCAGCTCCTCCGCCACCTCTCGGCAGCCACGGTCATCGCACTCGACGTGAGCGCGGACAAGCTCGAACTGGCAACCAAGGTCGGCGCCCACGAAGTGGTGCTCTCCGACAAGGATGCGGCCGAGAACGTCCGCAAGATCACCGGAAGTCAGGGCGCCGCACTGGTTCTCGACTTCGTCGGCTACCAGCCCACCATCGACACCGCGATGGCTGTCGCCGGCGTCGGATCCGACGTCACCATCGTCGGGATCGGCGATGGGCAGGCGCATGCCAAGGTCGGGTTCTTCCAAAGTCCTTACGAGGCTTCGGTGACCGTTCCTTACTGGGGTGCCCGCAACGAATTGATCGAATTGATCGACCTCGCCCACGCCGGCATCTTCGACATAGCGGTGGAAACCTTCAGCCTCGACAACGGAGCCGAAGCGTATCGACGACTGGCCGCCGGAACGCTCAGCGGCCGCGCGGTTGTGGTCCCTGGTCTGTAGATCGACAGTATCCAGATCGACAGCGGTAAAACATTGATGCCCGGCCGAATTCGATTCGGCCGGGCATCAGCGTTCGCTACCGAGGATTAGCTGCACGCCTCGATGACAAGTTCCTTCACACGAGCCGCGTCTGCCTGCCCACGGGTGGCCTTCATGACGTCGCCGACGATCTTTCCGGCGGCCTGCACCTTGCCACTGCGGATCTTGTCCGCGATGTCGGGGTTGGCTGCGAGCGCTTCGTCGACGGCTGCCTTGAGCTTGGTTTCGTCACGTTCGACGACCAACTCCGGGTGCGCCGCGACAACCTGCTCCGGATCACCTTCGCCGTCGAGGACGTGATCGACGACCTGGCGAGCGACCTTGTTGTTGAGCTTGCCGCTGTCGATGAGAGCGACGACCTGGGCAACCTGCGCCGGGGTGATCGGCAGAGCACCGAGTTCGACGCCACGGGTGTTGGCCTGCTGTGACAGGTAGGACAGCCACCACGACCGCGCTGCCTCGGGCGACGCACCGGCCTCGGTGGTCGCGATCACCAGATCGATGGCACCGGCATTGACGAGGTCGCGCATGACCTCGTCGGAAATTCCCCAGTCCTTCTGGATCCGCGCGCGGCGAATCCAGGGAAGCTCCGGCAAGGTGCCGCGCAGTTCTTCCACCCACTCGGCGCTCGGGGCAACAGGCTCGAGATCCGGCTCCGGGAAGTAGCGGTAGTCCTCAGCCGTTTCCTTACGGCGTCCGGCGGCGGTGGTGCCGTCGGCTTCCTGGAAGTGGCGGGTCTCCTGGATGACCTCACCGCCGGCGTCGAGAACTGCTGCCTGACGGCGCATTTCGTAGCGAACCGCGACCTCGACACTTTTGAGGGAGTTGACGTTCTTGGTCTCGGTACGCGTTCCGAGTTCCTTGGCGCCGATCGGCATCAGCGAAATGTTGGCGTCGCAACGCATCGATCCCTGATCCATCCGCACGTCGGAGACGTCGAGGGACTTCAGCAGATCACGAAGCGCCGTCACGTACGCACGGGCAACCTCGGGAGCGCGCTCGCCGGCACCGTGGATGGTCTTGGTGACGATCTCGACCAGCGGCACACCGGCACGGTTGTAGTCGAGAAGCGAGTGGCTTGCGCCGTGGATACGGCCGGTAGCGCCGCCCACGTGCAAGGACTTTCCGGTGTCCTCTTCCATGTGCGCGCGCTCGATGTCGACACGCCACGTCGTGCCGTCGTCGAGGATCACGTCGAGGTAGCCCTCGGTCGCGATCGGCTCGTCGTACTGGGAGATCTGGTAGTTCTTCGGCTGATCCGGGTAGAAGTAGTTCTTACGCGCGAATCGACCCCACGGTGTGATGGAGCAGTTGAGCGCAAGGCCGATCCGGATCGCGGATTCGACAGCAGCTGCGTTCACCACCGGCAACGAACCGGGCATGCCCAGACAGACCGGGCACACCTGGGTATTGGGTTCGGCACCGAACTCGGTGGGGCACGGGCAGAACATCTTGGTCGCGGTGCCGAGTTCTACGTGCACCTCCATACCCATCACAGGCTCGTACTTGGTCAGTACTTCGTCGTAATCGAGGATGTCGGGCGCATCGACAGCAGTCATGGTGATCAGTTTATGCGTCTGCGGCTCAGCCGAAGAATGCGGCTGCCTCCTCGTAGCGCTCCTTGGGCACCGTCTTGAGTTTGCGGGTCGCCTCGGCGAGCGGAACGAGGTCGATGGACGTTCCGTGCAAGGCGACCATCTGACCGAAATCTCCGCGGTGAGCTGCGTCGGTGGCATGTACGCCGAAGCGGGTGGCGAGGATGCGATCGTGCGGCGTCGGGGTGCCGCCGCGTTGAATGTGTCCGAGGACGGTGGTGCGAACTTCCTTGCCGATCCGACGCTCGATCTCGTTACCGAGCTGCTGCGCGACTCCGGTGAAGATCTTGTGACCGAACTCGTCGATGCCACCCTCGCGCAGAGTCATCGACGCGGGATCGGGCATCGCGCCTTCGGCGACGACGCAGATGAAGTGGGAGTCACCGCGCTGGAAGCGCTTCTTGACCATCGCGCACACCTCGTCGACGTCGAACGGTTGTTCCGGAACCAGCGTCAGGTGTGCCCCCGACGCCAGTCCGGCTTGCAGCGCGATCCAGCCCGCGTGCCGGCCCATGACCTCGACGAGCATGACCCGCTGGTGTGATTCGGCCGTGGTGTGGAGTCTGTCGATGGCGTCGGTGGCGACGGCCAAGGCGGTGTCGAAACCGAAAGTCACGTCGGTGCAGTCGATGTCGTTGTCGATCGTCTTGGGCACGCCGATCACGGGCACGCCACTCTCGGAAAGCCAACTGGCCGCGGTGAGTGTGCCTTCGCCGCCGATCGGGATCAGGACGTCGATCCCGTTGTCGTCGAGGGTCTGCTTGATCTGATCGAGGCCCGCGCGCAGTTTGTCGGGGTTCACGCGAGCGGTGCCGAGGATCGTGCCGCCGCGAGTGAGGATGCGGTTGATTCGATCGTCCGCATCGAGAGGGACCTTGCGGTCCTCGAGAAGTCCTCGCCAGCCGTCCCGGAATCCGACCACGGTACTGCCGTAACGACCGGCCGACGTACGTACGACGGCGCGGATGACCGCGTTCAAGCCCGGGCAGTCGCCGCCGCCCGTGAGGATTCCGATTCGCATAGTGCAGCACCTCTCGTGACCGGATTGTGGATCTTGGTGTCCATCTTCCCCCAGTCACCGTATTGCCGCAGGATAGCGGCGTTGCCGAGCCGCAACGCCGCGCCGTACGGGATCGCTAACCTGGCGTGACGAGCCCGCTTTCGTACGCCAACACGACTGCCTGGGCGCGATCTCGTAGATCGAGCTTCGACAGCACCTTCCCGACATGGGTCTTGACGGTCTGCTCGGCGACGAACAGCCGCTCGGCGATCTCGACGTTGGACAATCCGCGGGCGATCAGTTCGAGGACCTCGCGCTCACGCGGGGTCAGGGCGTCGAGCGCTGCGGGCCGTGCGCGCGGGGCCGCCCGCCGGCTGGTCACATCGGCAATCAGCCGACGCGTCACCGTCGGCGCCAGCAAGGCCTGCCCTTCGGCGACTACGCGTACCGCCCGAATCAGTTCCTCGGCCGGTGCATCCTTGAGCATGAACCCACTCGCCCCGACGCTCAGTGCCTCGTAGACGTAGTCGTCGATGTCGAAAGTGGTGAGCATGAGGACTCGCACCGGCGGTTCCCATCCGGCAGACAGAATCTGGCGGGCAGCGTCGAGTCCGTTCATCTCGGGCATGCGAACATCCATCAACACCACATCCGGACGCAATCGCGCGACCTCGGCGACGGCGATCTTGCCGTCCGGCGCATCGCCGATCACGCTGATGTCGGGCTGGGCGGAGAGTAGGGCTCCGAACCCTTGTCGAACCATCGCCTGGTCGTCTGCGATGAATACTGTGATGGGCACTCGGACAGCCTAGGCGGGCATCGACGGCAACTCGGCCCGGACCTCGAACCCTCCGTCCTCGCGCCGGTTTGCCAACAGCATGCCGCCCACGGCCGAAGCCCGCTCACGCATTCCGCGTATTCCATTGCCACCAGTGGTTTCCGACGCCGAGTGCTGATTGCCACCCAATGGCGAAGGTCCGTTGTTCACGAGCGCGCTCACCGATTGCGGGCCGAACGCCACGGCGACTTCGATGGGTCCGCCAGGTGAATGCCTGGCCGCATTGGTGATCGACTCCTGAATGATCCGGTATAGCGCAAGTCCCGTGGATTCCGACACCGACGCTCGATCTCCGTCGACTCGCCACGACACCGGAAGTCCTGCACGTGTACTGCCGAGCAGCAGTTCGTCCAACTGGTCGACGCCCGGTTGCGGGGCCGTCACCACCGAGTCGCCGTCGCTGCGCAGTACTCCGAGGAGACCACGAATCTCGTTGAGTGCTGCTCGCCCTGTCTCACTTATCGATTCGAATTCGGTCCGGATCTCCGGAGTGACCGCATCGAGTCGGTACGGCGCACTCTGCGCTTGCACGACCACCATCGACATGTGGTGGGCCACGATGTCGTGCAAGTCGCGGGCGATCCGCGCCTTCTCCTCGAGGATCGTTCGCCGAGTGCGTTCGAGTTCACTGACTTCCTCCTGCTTGGCCAACTGGCGGCGCGAGAGAACCAACCAGCGGATCAACAGGCAGAAGGCCACCAGGGCACTCAGCCCGACAGCCCAACCCGCTCCGTCGCTTCCCGGGGCGTTGCCGAGGAAGAGCAGCACCGTGGCGATCCAGGCGACACCGACAACCTGAATGGGCGCTCGCAGACTCACCGCGGCGAGCAAACACATCAGCACGATGATGTGGACGACCTGCCACGGATAGTCGTAACCGGGCGTGTTGTCGAACACCAACGGGATGATCAGCGCCGACACCGCCGACACCGCCCACCCCAACGGTGCGTTGATCCGGATCAGGACAAACGGAAAGGCGGCCAACGCGGCGACGAACGGCATGATCGGCGGCGAAACATGATGCGTCAGTTGCAGTGTCGGCCACGCGATCGCGTAGAGGATCAAGGTGACCGCGACTATGACGAAGTTCCAGAACTGACCGTGGGCCACGAAACGGGTTGCGCGGCGCACTTTCTCCGAATGCACTACCGCCCCGTCGAGGCCGGACAGCATCGACCCGGCAGTGGCGAATGTCGGTGCGGGCGCATCCGGTGCGCCCCTGTTCTTCCTTCGGACCTTGATCACCCGTCAAGCCTATGAAGGCGAACCCCGAAAGTCCTCATACTGCAGTGTGAGATCCCCCTACCTCCGAGGTATCACAGGGGAGGGAATTCTCACCCGAATCGGCGTCGGAGAACCCCTCCACAGAGCGATGACCGCCAGGATTGTCCGTTCATAGCGTGAACGGCATGCGGATCACACGAGTGAAAGACCTCTCTCGAAGCGGCGCCACCTGGGCTGCCCTGGCCTTGGCGGCAACGGCGGCGATCATCGTCACTGCCGGATCGAGCGGCGCCGAGCCGCCGCGCACCGAGAACTCGAACGCATCCAGGGCGATCGCCACCGTGACTACCGCGGATGCCTCTGACGCCGTGACCACCATCCCGGCGGACTTTGCGGCATTCGCGGGCTACACCCCCACCGTCGTCGATGGATATCTCGCCAATCCTCACGGCGACTGCTCGTCGCCGGTCCCACTTCCCGACGAATTCGACTCGGCCTGCAAAGCGCACGATCTCGGCTACGACCTGCTCCGCTACGCGCATTCGCACGGAACTGAACTGGGGCCGTGGGCACGTCAGGTCCTCGACGGTCAGCTCGACGAGCGAATGCATGCCGCGTGTGAAGACCGCACGTCCTTTCTCTCACGAGGGTATTGCTTCGCGATGGCCGATGTAGCCGTCACAGCGGTGAACGGAAATTCCTGGCGCCAAAGCTATCTGACACCGGTCGCTGAATCAGGCTTCGGTTACGGCGCGGCCGGAGTCTTCGCTGTCTCCGCTCTCGGTTTCACCGTGATGCGATCGCGGCGCCTCGACCCGTCGAACGAGTTCTCCTACTCCCCGAAAGCGATTGCAGCATGAGCGTTCTGAATGCGTCACGGACCCCCGCCCTCGCCCGAGTCGGGGCCCTCGCACTCCCCCGGGTTTCGACGAGCGTCGCGGTGGCAGCGATGTCCGCCATCTCACTTGCTCCCGGACTGCTGCCGAGATCAGCCGTGCTCCAGGGTGTGTTCAGCGGTCTGCTCGTCGCGGCCGGACTACTGGCGATGTGGGCGTTCTCCGCGGTTGCGCGTCGGCTCGTCTCTGATCGCGTGAAGGCCCGATTCGACGAACATCATTGGCGCATAAGCGCGTTGGGGTTGTCGACGGCCGCCGCCGCGATTGCTGTCTTCGCCGCCTCCAGTTGGCAGAACTCGTTGCGAGCGGCGATGGGCGCACCGTCTGCCGGACTTCTCCACTGGGCGGAGGCGGGTTGCATTGCAGCACTGACCGCACTTGGCCTCTGGGGCATCGGGGTCGGAATTTCGAAGGCGCTGCGGTGGATGGGTTTCGCGCGGAGTGTGGGTGCACTGGTCATGGGAGTCCTCGGAGTGCAGTTGGTAGTCGGTCCCGTCGTGTGGAACGGCCTCGCCGATTCGTTCGACAAGTCCAACGCGTACATCGACACTGCTCTGACGCAGCCACTTTCGGCCTCCGTGTCAGGCAGCCCCGAATCTCTTATCTCCTGGACGTCGATGGGGGCGGAGGGACGCAAATTCGTCGCAGCAGGCGAAGACTCGGTGCGCGTCTACGCCGGTTTGGATTCCGCACCCGATGCCGCATCGCGTGCCGCTCTCGCCGTGAGTGAACTCGATCGCGTCGGTGGATTTGCCCGCAACAGCGTCGTGGTGGCGGTTCCGACCGGCTCGGGGTGGATCGACACGCACGCAGTCGACGGTATCGAGCAACGGTTCGCCGGCGACGTCGCGATAGTCGGCCAGCAATACTCCGACGCACCCAGCTGGGCGACGTTCCTGTTCAGCCGGGACGAGGCCGAAGATTCAGCCACCGCTTTGTTTACTGCGGTCGGTACACACATCGCCTCGATGCCGACCGAAGAGCGGCCGGACCTGTTCCTCTACGGACAGAGCCTGGGCGCCGTCGGGGGCAGTGCTGCGTTGATGGAGAAAAGCCCCACCACCGCGTGCGACGTGTTGTGGGCCGGTCCCCCGGCGGGCGCGACGCGGACGGAGGGCGCAACCGTTCTCGCGAACACGTCCGACCCGGTGGTGTGGTGGTCCCCCGCCCTCGCGACGCAGAAGCCGGACCTGAGCCGCGCCGTCCAGGATGCCCCGATCCCGCAGTGGATTCCAGGCGTCACGTTCTTGCAGACGACCGCAGACATGCTCGGTTCGCTCGGTGTTCCCGCCGGCCACGGTCATCGCTACGGAACCGATCAGGGGACGGCTTTGGGGACCTGCTCCTGAAACTGCTGTGCGCCTTTATTAACCGCGGGGGGTTAATAAAGGCGCACAGCAAACAGGTCAGACTGCAGTCGCGATCGGGCCGCGTGCAGCTTCGTAGGCGGCACCGACACGGTAAAGGCGCTCGTCAGCCATGGCGGGCGCCATGATCTGCAGGCCCACCGGCAGGTTGTCATCCGCGGACAGACCCGAGGGCACCGACATCGCGCAGTGTCCGGCCAGGTTGGTCGGCAGCGTGCACAGGTCGGAGAGGTACATGGCCAGCGGATCGCCGACCTTCTCGCCCAACTTCCAGGGGGTGAACGGGCTGGTCGGCGACACCAATACGTCTACCTTCTCGTAGGCCTTGTCGAAATCGCGCGCGATGAGCGTACGGACCTTGAGCGCCGAGCCGTAGTAGGCGTCGTAGTAGCCCGAGGACAGTGCGTAGGTACCGATCATGATGCGACGCTTGACCTCCGGGCCGAAACCGGCGGCACGAGTTGCGGCCATGACCTGGTCGGCGCTCATGTTGCCTTCGTCGACACGCAGTCCGTAGCGCATGGCGTCGAAGCGAGCCAGGTTGGACGACACCTCACTCGGCAGCACCAGGTAGTACGACGCGAGCGCGTGCTCGAAGCTCGGGCACGAGACCTCGACAACCTCGGCGCCGAGAGCCTTGAGCTGCTCGACTGCGGCGTCGAAGGAGGCGATGACGCCGGGCTGGTAGCTGTCGGAGTGCAGTTCCTTGACAACACCGACCTTCACGCCGCGCAGGTCGCCGTTTGCACCTTCACGTGCTGCGGCAACCACCGGACGCACGGGGGCGTCGATGGACGTGGAGTCACGCGGATCGTGTCCGGCGATGACCTCGTGCAGCAGAGCGGTGTCGAGCACGGTGCGACCGCAGGGGCCGCCCTGATCGAGCGAGGACGCGCACGCGACGAGTCCGAAGCGTGAGACGGTTCCGTACGTCGGCTTGGTTCCGACCGTCGCGGTGACCGCAGCCGGCTGACGGATCGAACCGCCGGTGTCGGTACCGATGGCCAGTGGAGCCTGACGGGATGCGAGTGCTGCCGCGCTACCGCCACCGGATCCTCCGGGGATGCGGGTGACGTCCCACGGGTTGCGAGTCGGACCGAAGGCGGAGTTCTCCGTCGAGGAGCCCATCGCAAATTCGTCGAGGTTCGTCTTGCCGAGAATCGGGATGCCGGCAGCGCGCAGCTTGGACGTCAGGGTCGCGTCGTACGGCGCAACCCAGCCTTCGAGAATCTTCGACGCACAGGTGGTCGGCATGTCCGTCGTGGTGAAGATGTCCTTCAACGCGATCGGAACACCGGCGAGTGCCGAAGCGGGTTCGTTTCCGCCTGCGAGCGAGTTGTCCACTGCTGCGGCAGCTTCGAGAGCCTGCTCGCCGGCGACGTGCAGGAATGCGTGGTACTCGGTGTCGACGGCAGCGATGCGGTCGAGATGCGCCTGCGTGACCTCTACCGAGGACACCTCACGCGAGTGGATCTTGCCGGCCAGCTCAGCGGCGTCCAGCGTGGTCAGATCGGTCATTCGCCCTCTCCAAGGATCTGCGGAACCGCAAAGCGATCCTGTTCGACTGCGGGTGCTCCGGACAATGCCTGCTCCGGGGTCAACCCGGGCACGATCACGTCGGGGCGCGTCACGTTGGTGACGGCATTGGGGTTCGCCATGGGCGGGACGTCGTCGGCCGCAACCTCGGTGACCACCTTGACGTGGTTGAGAATCGAATCCAACTGACCGGCGAACTCGTCGAGTTCGGCATCGGACAGGGCGAGTCTGGACAGCCGCGCGAGGTGCGCGACCTCGTCACGGGAGATGGCAGGCACCGCGGGGCCCCTTTCGGAAGAGGACGTGAACATTGCCGGTCCAGCCTAGTTCCTCACCGACACAGACCTGTAAGCACGCCTGCTGTGTCGACCGGTATGCACGCCCACTGTGTCCACCGCCACGTCGAATCCACCTCGTGTTTCGCTCGTGTGACAAGCACGTGCACCCGGTGTGACCCCGCCGCGGCGCCCACCAACGGGTGCTGAGCAAGTGCAAAGATGGGTGTGGCCCGGGTCGACGTGATCCGGGCGAGAACCGATCAGCGAAAGGCACGCACGTGTCGTACCTGCTTCGCGTCCAACTGCCCGACCGACCCGGCAGCCTCGGCGCTCTCGCCGTGGCACTCGGTTCCGTCGGCGCAGACATCCTCTCTCTCGACGTCGTGGAACGGGGCGACGGATTTGCCATCGACGACCTCGTGGTCGACGTCGAACCCGGCGCACTGCCCGACACTTTGATCACCGCTGCGGAGCATCTGCCCGACGTGCTGGTCGATTCGATCCGCCCCTACGCCGGGATTCTCGACACTCACCGCGAACTCGAGCTGATCGACTCCGTCGCCACCGCCAGAAACGATCGACTACAGGTTCTCGTCGACGGCGCGCCGCGTGTCCTCCGTGTCGGCTGGTGCGTCATCGCGGACATCGGCAAGCACGGGGCTTACCGTGTCGTCGGTAGCGCAGGCGCTCCGGAAACTCATGCGACCGATATTCCGTGGATGCCGCTGGACAAGCCCACCGCCCTCGACGGCGAGGCGGATTGGGTTCCGGACGTATGGCGCGACATGAACACCAGCCTCGCTGCCGCACCTCTCGGTTCCGGCAATCGAGTCCTCATGCTCGGCCGCCCCGGTGGACCCGAATTCCGCCCCTCGGAGATAGCCCGCCTCGGCTACCTTGCAGGAATCGTAGCGACGGTGCTGGGTTAACCAGGCTGGATAGTCAGGCCAGACCACGAACCATGACGGTCAGTTCCATGCCGCGAATGGGCTCCCACGCGCGCTCGGGATCGGGGACAAAACCGTTTCGGTCGTAGATACGACGCGCATCGACCATCTCGGGCTGCGTCGAAATGACCACCGAGTGATCGCCGCGATCGTAAGCGTCGGCGATCACTGCGCGAACCAATGCGGTTCCGGCGCCCGATCCTCGAGCTTGCGGAGAGACCGCGAGCATGCGGAATTCGAGTTCACCCTTCTGCGCAACGTCGGCGAAGGGCGTACCGGGCTCTGCGATCGTCAACGAACCCACGACCTGATCGCCGAGGACGGCAACCAGCACCCGCCCCTGCTCCACCCGAGTTGCGGTGTCGCGCAGGCGCTCCGCGTACGGGGATCCGTCGGCGACAAATCCGCCGCCCACGTACGACTGCACAGTCAGCTCACCGACGGTCTCGAACTCAGCCGGCAGAACTTCACGAATCTCGATCATGGCGTCACTATGGCACCCCACACGTCAATCTCAGAAATCGGACAAAGTCACTCTGCTGCGTCCAATTCGGTGGGAGCGACTGCATCCGGGCCATCTTCGAGCAACCGCCGGAAGCCGTCCTCGTCGAGCACCGGCACACCCAATTCGACGGCCTTGTCGTGCTTGGAACCGGGCGCTTCACCAACGACGACGAAGGCTGTCTTCTTCGACACCGAACCTGCCGCCTTGCCCCCGCGCACCAGAATCGCTTCCTTCGCCTGATCTCGCGAGTACGTCTCGAGCGAACCGGTGACGACGATCGAGAGACCCTCGAGATTGCGCGGAATCGAATCGTCTCGTTCGTCCTCCATGCGTACTCCGGCCGAAGCCCACTTGTCGACGATCTGCTGGTGCCAGTCGACGGAGAACCACTCCACGACCGCCGCCGCGATCGTGGATCCGACGCCGTCCACTGCAGCCAACTCGTCGACCGACGCTTCCCGAATGCGTTGCAACGAACCGAATTCGCCGGCCAACGCCCTGGCGGCAGTAGGGCCGACGTGCCGAATCGACAGTGCCACAAGCACTCTCCAGAGCGGCTTGTCCTTGGCCGAATCGAGATTGGCCAGCAAGCGTTTTCCGTTGGCGGACAGTGCTCCCGCATTGGTACGGAAGATCGGAACGTCGATCAGTTTCTCGGCGTCGAGGGAGAAGAGATCACCCTCGTCGCCGATGACCTTCGCTTCCAGCAGACCGGTCGCGGCCTCGTATCCGAGCACCTCGATGTCGAATGCCCCGCGACCGGCAACGTGGAACACGCGCTCGCGCAACTGCGCCGGGCAGTACTGCTGATTGGGGCATCGCACGTCGACGTCGCCCTCCTTTGCCGGTGCCAACAACGTGCCGCACTCGGGGCAGTGCGTCGGCATGACGAACTCGCGCTCGGTACCGTCGCGCACGTCTGCCACGGGCCCGAGGACCTCGGGGATAACGTCTCCGGCCTTACGCAACACCACGGTGTCGCCGATCAGCACACCCTTGCGCTTGACCTCGGATCCGTTGTGCAGCGTGGCCAAGGACACAGTGGAACCCGCCACCGTGACGGGTTCCATGTGCGCGAACGGCGTCACGCGTCCGGTGCGCCCGACGCTGACCCGGATGTCGAGGAGCTTGGTCGTGACCTCTTCCGGCGGGTACTTGTACGCGATCGCCCACCGCGGTGCGCGAGACGTGGTGCCCAGACGTCGATGCAACGACATCTCGTCAACCTTGACCACCAGGCCGTCGATCTCGTGCTCGACGTCGTGGCGATGTTCTCCCCAGTACTTCATCTTCTCGACCACGGCGTCGGCGCCGACCACCCGCGAGGTGTGCGTGGACACCGGCAGACCCCAGGCGGCGAGGGCCACGTAGGCGTCGTACTGCGAAGCCGGATCGAAACCTTCCATGCGTCCGAACCCGTGGCAAATCATGCCGAGGCGACGACGCGCGGTGACGGCCGGATTCTTCTGACGCAGGGAGCCCGCCGCGGAGTTGCGCGGATTGGCGAACGGCGCTTTGCCCTCCTCCACCAGCGAGGCATTGAGTGCCGCGAAGTCCTCGAGGCGGAAGAACACCTCACCGCGCACCTCGAGCAGGCTCGGAATCGGGTACTCGTCCGTGGCGGTGAGCCGCTCCGGGATGTCGTTGATCGTCAGGGCGTTGAGTGTGACCAGCTCGCCGGTGCGGCCGTCGCCGCGGGTAGCGGCGCGCACGAGTTTGCCGTTCTCGTAGACGAGGTTGAGCGCGACGCCGTCGATCTTCACTTCGCACAGATAGTGCAGTTCGGGCCCGGTTTCCTGCTCCACCTTGGCGATCCATCCACGGAGCTCGGACTCGTCGAAGACGTTGTCGAGGCTGAGCATCCGCTCGAGATGATCGACGGAGGTGAAGTCCGTCGCGAATCCGCCGCCGACCAGTTGCGTCGGAGAGTCGGGAGTCCGCAGATCCGGATACTGCTCTTCGAGAGCATTGAGCTGCCCGAGCAATGTGTCGAATGCACCGTCCGAAATGACGGGCGCATCACGAACGTAGTAGCGGAACTGATGCTGGCGTACCTCTTCGGCCAGCTCCGTCCACTGCTCGCGCGCCTCGTTGGGCGCTGGCTGCATTGCATCCGCGGTTTCAGTCACAGCTAGAAGATTATCGGGTCACACCGACACACCACATGACTCCACGCATCAGAACGCCGACGGATCGTCCACCAATGCCTTGCCGACGTCTGTGCTCAGTCGAAGAGCAGCACGAGCCCACTCCAGGCTCGCTCCCGCAAGACCACAGCGTGGGGTCACCGCGACCTGGGTCTGCAGGAGTTCACGCGAGAATCCGAGACGATCGATCAGCGTGACTGCGGGCATCGCGCACTCTTTCCACGTCACCGGCTTTTCCGGCTCCACGGACGGAACCAGACCGAGCGCCAATTCCTTGCCGGCGTCGAACAACTGGCCGATACCGTCGAGATCGCGTGAGCCGATGAGCGACATGTCGATGCTCACGCCGAACGCCTGACTTCGCCTCAATAGATCCCACGGCATGTCGGCGCCGCAACTGTGGACGATCGTGGGCAACCCGCAACCGCTGATCGTCGAGTCGAGAACGGCGAGCGCCTCGGGTTCGGGCAAAGCCGGAACGCTCTCCATCTTGGTGCGCCCGGGCAGCGAACCGGCCAGTACGGTCGCGATCTGGGGCTCGTCCAACTGGATCACCACTGCGGCGCCGGTCCGACGAGTGACCTCGGCCGCATGACGCGCGAGACCCTCACCGAGTGATTCGGCGATGTCGCGGAGCGCCCCGCGGTCGACGAGAACTCGCGAGCCGTTCGCGACCTCGATCTCGGCGCCGAGCGTCAACGGGCCGGCAGCTTGGAGCTTGATCACGTGATCTCCACCGACCAAGCGGGCCGACTCCCAGGCTTCCTCGAGTGCGTCGAGATCCTGATTCAGGAAGTCCTCGGCCCGCTTCGCGACGTTGCCCCGCCGAGGCACGACGCGATAGGCACGCGTCGAGGCGTCGAGGTTGATGTCGACCAAAATGGCCCCTGCCCGGCCGACCATGTCTGCGCCGAGACCCCGGCTCGGCAACTCCACCAGATGTGGGAAACCGCCAAGCTCGCCGAGGATGGTTGCTGCACTTTCGCGGGCATCCGTGCCCGGCCAGGATCCGATTCCGGTGACGAGGCCACCGATGGAAACCTGCTGCGTCACAGTGTGTTCGGCTCGGATTCGGTGCCCGAGATGGTGCCACTGCCGAGAACCTGGTCGCCCAGTTCGCTGTCGGGGCGATACAACACGACAGCCTGTCCCTTCGCGACGCCGGTCAGTGGTTCGCGCAACGAGACCGAGATACCGCCACTCGAAGTACCGTCATCGACGGCCTCCGCGACGGCCTGCGCCAGTCCGCCGTGCGCACGAACCTGCACCATGCATTCGACGGGGCCTTCCGGCGCCTGGCCCGAAGTCCAGATCGCACGCTGCGCCGAGATGGCCCAGACGTCGAGGTTCTTGGCCGATCCCACTCGGACCGTTCCGGTTTCGGGCTCGATCGCGGTCACGTAACGCGGACGGCCGTCACCCGCCGGACCTTCGACGCCGAGACCCTTGCGCTGTCCGATCGTGAAGCCGTGGACGCCGTCGTGCGCAGCGAGGACTTCACCGGAATCGGCGTCGACAACGCTTCCGGGACGAACGCCGATGCGCGCACCCAGGAATGCTCGTGTGTCGCCGGTCGGGATGAAGCAGATGTCGTGGCTGTCAGGCTTGTTCGCCACAGCGAGCCCGCGCTCGGCCGCTTCCTCGCGGATCTGTTCCTTCGGGGTGTCACCGATCGGGAACATCGCGCGTGAAAGCTGCTCTGCCGTCAGCACACCGAGGACGTACGACTGATCCTTGTCCGCGTCGACCGCCCGGCGCAGGACGCCGTCTTCGAGGCGTGCGTAGTGACCGGTCGCCACGGCGTCGAAGCCGAGAGCGACCGCGCGATCGGCGAGTGCGGTGAACTTGATCTTCTCGTTGCAGCGCAGGCAGGGGTTGGGGGTCTCACCTGCCGCGTACGACGCCACGAAGTCGTCGATCACGTCTTCCTTGAAGCGATCGGCGAAATCCCAGACGTAGAAGGGTATTCCGAGGACGTCGGCGGCGCGCCTGGCGTCGCCGGCATCTTCCTTCGAGCAGCAACCCCGCGAACCCGTACGCAATGCGCCCGGCGCCGTGGACAGCGCAAGATGAACGCCGACGACGTCATGTCCGGCGGCAACAGCGCGGGCGGCGGCGACAGCGGAGTCGACACCTCCGCTCATGGCTGCGAGTACTCGCATCAGCGATCCCCTCCACGCGAACCGGCACCGGCAAGACCGGCGGCCCGAGCGCGCTCTACTACTTGTGGAAGCGCTGCGAGCAGCGCATCCACATCGGTGACACTCGACGTATGTCCGAGCGAAAATCTCAGTGAGCCACGCGCTACGGGCGATTCGACGCCCATCGCGATCAACACGTGGCTGGCCCGGGCCACACCGGCAGTGCAGGCCGAACCGGTGGAACATTCGATACCGGCTGCGTCGAGGAGCATCAGCAACGAATCGCCCTCGCAGCCGGGAAAGGTGAAGTGCGCGTTACCGGGAAGCCTGTCGGAACCGGTCGGGCCGTTGAGCACCGACTCGGGAAGGATCTCCAGGACTCCCTCGATCAAACGGTCACGCAGCTGCGCCAATTCCCTTGTGCTGGAATCGAAGTTCTCGACGTTTGCGCGCAGCGCCGCAGCCATTCCGACAACTCCCGCGGTATCCGGAGTGCCCGAACGCAGATCACGTTCGTGCCCACCGCCGTGAAGGAGCGGCACACAGGGAACCTGGCGACCGAGCAAGAGTGCACCGACGCCGTGGGGACCACCGAATTTATGTGCCGCGATGCTCAGCGCGGACAACTTGCTCGCTGCGAAGTCGACGGGCAATTGAGCAACGGCCTGGACCGCGTCGCTGTGCATCGGAATCTCGAACTCTGCCGAGACCTCCGCCAACTCCACGATCGGCATGATCGAGCCGACCTCGTTGTTGGCCCACATCACCGTCACCAGTGCTACTTCGTCGGCGTGCACGGACAGTTCGTCGCGCAACGTCTGCGGATCGACCACACCGTTCTCGTCGACCGGCAACCACGTCACGCGCGCGCCCTCGTGTTGCTCGAGCCACTCGACGGCGTCGAGCACAGCATGATGCTCGACGGAGCTGGCCAGAATGCGAGTGCGTCGTGGATCGGCGTCACGGCGAGCCCAGTAGATGCCCTTGACCGCGAGGTTGTCGCTCTCGGTTCCCCCGGAGGTGAAGATGACCTCCGACGGCCGCGCGCCCAGGCTGGCGGCGATCGATTCGCGCGATTCCTCGACGCGGCGCCGGGCCGCACGGCCGGAGCCGTGCAGCGAGGACGCGTTGCCCACGGTTTTGAAGGTATCGGTCATCGCCTCGATAGCGGCTGCCGACATCGGAGTCGTGGCGGCATGATCGAGGTACACCGGAAATCCGGCGTGGGCACTGTGTGCAGGCAGAGTCATGGCTTGACAAGGATAGCCCAGCACGAGAGCTCGCCCAGCCTCGCTCAGCAGGCTAAGCGCTCATCGCCGGGGAGGGATCGATTTGTCCCACGGCTTGTGTCACGAGTTCCGGTGCGGGGTCGAAGATGTCGTGAGCTGCCAGATCGATGCTGTCGACGCCGCGTACGGCTCTCTCGCATCGCTGCGCGAGATCGGCTCGGCACTCCCCTGCCTCCTCGAGCGGAGCCAGCCTGACCTTCACCTCGACGTTCTTCTGACGCAGGATCCGACCGATGGACTGACCGATCGTTTCGGTGCCGACAAAGCACGGTCCGGTGCACAGGGAACCGTCGGCGTTCTCGTATCGGATCGCCATCGGTTGAACCGGGCATTCGGCGTCGACGGCAGCTTGGAACATCGCCGGGCGGAAGCCGCCGTACGCTCGGCCGCACCAGGTCGTCCCCTCGGGGAAAACCATCACGCGGACACCGCGCTGCAGGCGTTCGCGCACGACGTCGACGGTTCCGGGGAGGTCCCGCAGTCGTGCTCGATCGATGGGCACGACGCGCATCCGCCGCGCGAGACCGCCGAGCACTGCCCAGTCGAGCAGGTCGGCGCGGGCGACGAAGTTGGCCGGAGCAACGGCGCTCGCGACCAGTACATCGGTCCAGGACACGTGACCGGCGACAACCATCACGCCTGCCGGTTCGGCGCGCCCCAACCGTTGATCGTCGACCGTGAGCTTCATCCCCAGACAACGCAGCAACGCCCGCGAGTATCCGCGTTGCATCTCCGTGCGCCAGGTGCGTGGGAGCAGCCAGCCGGCCGACAGCACCGGCGCTGTCACCAGTGCGGCACCGACCATAACCCCGCGGGCAATCACGGTGATACTCGACACACCGGGTGCGTCCGCGGGTAGACACCCGTCGCCGCAGGGGCTCGTCGGTACCCAGTACGGCACCGCCGCGGTCATCAGCCGATCCCCGACTCGTGTGCGGCGGCCGCCGATCGCAGCCGTTCGAGATAACGCTTGTTTGCGGAGTGAAGGCCTTGCAGCGCAACAAAATCAGCCACGCCGAACTCGGGATCGTGAGCAGGCTCCCCGCAAATTGTCGCGCCCATCCGTAGGTAGCCGCGGAGCAACGGCGGCATCGTGAGGCGTTCCGGTGCGGCAATCTCGTCGAGCGTCCGGCCGCCGAGGACCACCGGGTTTCGAGGTGTCACCCGTCGCGAAACCGGGCTGGCGTGCTTGTTCATCACGAAGTCACGCACGCCACGGACATCTGCGCCGGCGATGGAATCGGGGCGCGGCAGGATGGGCACGGAGACGCAACCCATCACCCACTCGTATCCGGTCAGTTCGAGGTAGTGCAGGATGCCCGACCACATCAGGCTCAGGACGGATCCGGTGCGGTGAGAGGGATCGACGCACGCGCGACCCATCTCGACGATCCTGTTCGCCACCGGGTCGAGCGCGGAGATGTCGAATTCCGTTGCGGTGTAATACCCACCGGCCGCCGCAGCGGAATCCGGCGGCAGCATTCGGTAGCAGCCCACGTACTCCCCGGTGATGTTGTCACGAACGAGAAGATGATCACAGAATTCGTCGAAGGCGTCGGCGTCGAGTTCGAACACCCCAGCCGTTGCCGGGAGGGAGAAGCCAGGCTCGGAGGCGAACACTCGGTATCGAAGACGCTGCGCAGCGACACGATGCTCGCGGTCGGAGGAGACGATCAGGGAATATCTCGGCTGGGCGACCTCACGGCCGAGATTGTCACTCGCGGAGCGAAGGACTGACGTAATTGTCATGCGCAAGGTTTATCGAGCGCGAACGGCATCCCGGTATCGACGAAGTGACATACCGATGCAGGCCGGGTGAATAAAGCACTGTGCGCCTTTATCAACCGCGGGGGGTTGATAAAGGCGCACAGCAGATTGTGCTTTTTAGCCCTTGTGGGACTTCACAGCTTCGGTGAGCTGCGGTGCGACGTTGAACAGGTCGCCCACGATGCCGAAGTCGGCGATCTCGAAGATGGGTGCCTCTTCGTCCTTGTTGACCGCGACGATGGTCTTGGACGTCTGCATGCCGGCGCGGTGCTGGATGGCACCGGAAATGCCGAGCGCGATGTACAGCTGCGGGGAGACCGTCTTACCGGTCTGACCGACCTGGAACTGTCCGGGGTAGTAGCCCGAGTCCACAGCGGCACGCGAAGCACCGACTGCAGCGCCGAGGGAATCGGCCAGCTCTTCGACGACGGAGAACTTGTCCGCGCTGCCGACGCCACGTCCACCGGAGACGACAACCGACGCCTCGGTGAGCTCGGGGCGGTCGCCGCCGACGATGGGCTCACGCGAGGTGACCTTGACGGCACTCTCGTCCTGAGCCGGAACCTCGACGGTGATCTGCTCGCCTGCGCCGGCCTGCGGAGCAGCCTCGACGGCACCCGGACGAACCGAGTAGACGGGAACGTCGCCGTTGGCCTTGGCCTCGACGGTGAACGCGCCACCGAAGATGGAGTGGACGCCGGTGCCGTCAGCCTTGATCTCGATGACGTCGGTCAGCAGTCCGGAGCCCAGACGTGCGGCCAGACGACCGGCAACCTCTTTGCCCTCGGTGCCGGCTGCGGTGATGACTGCTGCCGGGCTGGTGGACTCGACCAGAGCGGCGAGAACGTCGACCTTGGGGGTGACGAGGTAGCCGTCGATGTCGTCGGACTCGGCGACGTAGATCTTCTCGGCGCCGGCTGCTGCCAGCGCGTCGGCGAGCTTTGCTGCGGTGCCTGCGGGGCCGGCGACAACTGCCGACGGCTCACCGAGTGCGCGTGCAGCGGTGATGAGTTCGGTGCTGACCTTCTTCAGCGCACCCTCTGCGTGCTCTACGAGCACAAGTACTTCTGCCATGACTTAACTCTCCCTGAGTTCTTCTGCTGGATGTCTAGAAGGGCGCGATCAGATGACCTTGTTGCTGACGAGGTAAGCGGCAATCTTGGTGCCACCGTCTCCCTCGTCGGCGATGCGCTCACCAGCGGTACGGGGGGGCTTCGGGGTGGAGGACGTCACGGTGGTGCCGGCGTTGGCAACACCGACGGTCTCCGGATCGACTCCGAGGTCGGCCAGCGTGTAGACGAGAACTTCCTTCTTCTTCGCGGCCATGATGCCCTTGAAGGACGGGAAGCGCGGCTCGTTGATCTTCTCGGTGACCGAGACGATCGCGGGCAGCGAAGCCTCGAGGCCGAAGACGCCCTCGTCGGTCTCGCGCTCACCGGTGATCTTGCCGTCGGCGACGACGACCTTGCGCAGCTGCGTGAGCTGCGGGATGCCCAGGTACTCGGCGATGATGGCCGGGACAGCGCCGACGCGGCCGTCGGTGGCCTCGTTGCCGGCGATGATCAGGTCGGCAGGCTCGTCGTTCTCGAAGGTGATCTGTCCGAGAGCAGCAGCGAGGGTCCATGCGGTCTGGATCGCGTCGGAGCCGTGCAGTGCCGGGTCGTTGATGTGGACAGCCTTGTCGGCGCCCATCGACAGAGCCTTGCGGATAGCGTCGGTGGCGCGGTCGGGACCTGCGGACAGCACCGTTACCTCACCGCCCTGAGCTTCCTTGATGAGGAGTGCTTCTTCGACGGAGCGCTCGTTGATCTCGTCGAGGACTGCGTCGGCGGCTTCACGGTCAAGCGTGTAGTCGCCGTCGGTCAGCTTGCGCTCGGACCATGTGTCGGGGACCTGCTTGATCAAAACAACGATATTCGTCATGGGTCTTCGTCGACCTCCTGTGTGTAATTCACCTGATAAATCGTCTGTGGTGCTCGCGCAGTCCGAGCGTCCGAAAAGAGAGTCCGACAGGTCTCCCTACGGGCGGATTTCTCGGTTCACGTCGGCTGTGCGTTAGATTACCCCACGTTAAGTTACCGGTGGGTAACTTAACATGGAACCTCGTCCACCATAACGGCACGAACAGGAATTGACAGCAGTGATCTGGACCACGGCGAACACGTTCTACTCGGATGGCACTAATCTCGCACGGGTGAGTGAAACGAGTGTCAGCAACCACGAGGACGCACCCCTGCCCCTGACGGGCGAGCGAACGGTGCCAGGAATCCCCGAGGAGAACTACTGGTTCCGACGCCACGAAGTGGTGTACCGCGCACTTCTGGAGCGCTGCACGGATCGCCGAGTCCTCGAAGCCGGATCCGGAGAAGGCTACGGCGCCAACATGATTGCCGACGTCGCAACGAAGGTTACCGGCCTCGATTACGACATCTCCGCGGTCGAACACGTCCGTGCCCGCTACCCCCGCGTCGAGATGCTTCACGGCAACCTCGCCGAGCTTCCACTGGCCGACAACTCCGTTGACGTCGTCGTCAATTTCCAGGTGATCGAGCACCTGTGGGATCAGGGTCAGTTCTTGCGCGAGTGCTTCCGAGTTCTCGCTCCCGGCGGTGAACTTCTCATCAGCACCCCCAACCGGATCACCTTCTCCCCCGGCCGCGACACGCCGCTCAACCCTTTCCACACTCGTGAGCTCAACGCCGCCGAAATGACCGAATTGCTCGAAGCCGCCGGATTCCGCGTTCAGTTGATGACCGGTGTGCACCACGGTTCGCGTCTGAAGGAACTCGACGCCAAGCACGGCGGATCGTTCATCAATGCGCAGATCGACCGCGCGCTGGCCGGTGAGCCCTGGCCGGAAGATCTCACCCGCGACGTCGAGGGCATCACCGTCGACGATTTCAGCATCAGCGAACCTGACATCGACGACAGCCTCGACCTCGTCGCTATTGCCGTGAAGGAAACCGGCGAGTGAGTAACGCAACACCCGTCACCGAACCGGGGATGTTCGCCCTGGTTCTGCACTCCCATCTGCCGTGGCTCGCCAACCACGGCAGATGGCCAGTCGGCGAGGAATGGATCTACCAGTCCTGGGCTGCGTCGTACATTCCGCTCGCCGCGGCGCTACGACGCTTGGCCGACGAGGGCCGATCGCACTTGCTGACGCTGGGCATCACGCCGGTACTCGCAGCCCAGTTGGACGATCCCCACTGCCTCGCCGGAATGCATCACTGGCTCGGCAACTGGCAGATCCGCGCCCACGAGGCCGCCGGCATGCCGGACGCAGCGCACCGCGAACTCGGAGCGCGCGAACACCGGGCGTCAGCAGCCGCTCTCGAAGATTTCGAGACTCACTGGCAGCACGGTGCCTCGCCGGTATTTCGCGACCTCATCGATCGTGAGGCATTCGAGCTTCTCGGCGGGCCGCTGGCCCATCCGTTCCAACCACTGCTCGATCCGCGCTTGCGAGCCTTCTCCCTCCGCGAAGGTCTCGCCGACGCGCATGCCCGGTGGAACCACACCCCTACCGGGATCTGGGGACCCGAGTGCGGGTACACCCCGGGCATGGAGCGCGGTTACGCCGAAGCCGGCGTCACTCACTTCATGGTCGACGGCCCCGCCCTGCGCGGCGACACGTCCGTCGGCCGACCGGTTCGAGAATCCGACGTCGTCGCTTTCGGCCGCGACCTGCAGGTCAGCTACCGTGTCTGGTCCCCCAAGTCCGGATACCCGGGCCACGCTGCCTACCGCGACTTCCACACCTACGACCACGCGACGGGCCTCAAGCCGTCGCGGGTCACCGGACGGACCGTCGACTCCGCCGACAAGTTGCCCTACGACCCCGAACTCGCCGCGGCCGCCGTCGACAAGCATGTCGCCGACTTCGTCGAAACCGTTCGGGCGCGTCTGCGCAGTGAATCCGCCCGCATCGGCCGCGACGCCCTCGTGGTCGCCGCTTTCGACACCGAACTGTTCGGGCACTGGTGGCACGAAGGTCCGCAGTGGCTCGAGAAGCTCCTGCGCGCGCTCCCCGAAGCCGGAATCCGCGTCGGCACCCTCGCCGACGCCAAGGCATCGGGATACGTCGGCGAACCCGTTCAGCTCGAGGACTCGTCCTGGGGATCGGGTAAGGACTGGCGCGTGTGGGCCGGCGATCAGGTATCCGACCTGGTGCAACTGAACTCCGAAGTGGTGGAGACCGCGCTCGGCACCGTGGACAAGTCTCGCGGACGCGACAACGCACCCGGACGACCGGAACTGCGAAACCGCGTCAACGATCAGGTACTTCGCGAGACACTGATGACAGTTTCGAGCGATTGGGCATTCATGGTGAGCAAGGATTCGGCCGCGGGGTACGCCCGCGAACGTGCGCACAAGCACGCCCATGCGACCAGGGAAATCTCCGAAGCGCTGGTATCCGGCCGCGATGCCGTCGCCGTGCGACTCGCCGAAGGCTGGAATCGCGCCGACGGGTTGTTCCCGGGACTGGATGCTCGCCGTCTACCTGAAACAGAACTGAGTCCGTCGTGAAAATTCTCATCGTCTCGTGGGAGTACCCACCGGTCGTCGTCGGCGGGCTCGGTCGACACGTCCACCATCTCGCCACCGAATTGGCAGCCGCGGGCCACGAGGTCGTGGTGCTCTCACGCCGCCCGTCCGGCACCGATTCATCGACCCACCCGACAGTCACGCACATTTCCGAGGGCGTTCTCGTCGTCGCGGTGGCCGAGGACCCGGCGCACTTCGTCTTCGGTGAGGACATGCTCGCGTGGACCCTGGCCATGGGCCATGCGATGGTCCGTGCCGGAATGGCGCTGCACAAGCCCGGCGTCGGCGAAGGTTGGCAACCGGATGTGGTGCACGCGCACGACTGGCTGGTTGCACATCCGGCGATCGCCCTGGCCGAATTCTACGACGTACCACTGGTTTCCACGCTTCATGCCACCGAAGCCGGTCGGCACAGCGGTTGGATCTCCGGCCGAATCAACCGTCAGGTCCACTCCGTCGAATGGTGGCTTGCAAACGAATCCGACTCTCTCATAACCTGTTCGGCGTCAATGCAGGAAGAAGTGACCGAGCTCTACGGCCCGACTCTTCCACCGATCACCGTCATCCGCAACGGAATCGACGTGACCACGTGGAACTTTCGCGAACGAGGACCGCGATCCGGACCGCCGAAACTCCTCTTCGTCGGCCGCCTGGAATACGAGAAGGGCGTACAGGACGCCATCGCAGCACTCCCCCGAATCCGTCGTAGCCACCCCGGCACGACCCTCGCGATCGCAGGCGAAGGTACCCAGTTCACCTGGCTCTACCAACAGGCACGCACGCATCGCGTCGCGCGGGCCGTCGACTTTCTCGGCAACCTCGATCACACCGAACTGCTCAGCTGGCTGCACGGCGCAGATGCCATCGTCCTGCCGTCGCGCTACGAGCCGTTCGGGATCATCGCCCTCGAAGCGGCGGCAGCCGGCACTCCGCTGATCACGTCCACCGCAGGCGGACTGGGCGAGGCCGTCGTCGACGGGGTGACAGGCATGTCTTTCCAACCGGGCGACATCGCCGGCCTCACCTCGGCAGTTCGCGAGGTTCTCGACGATCCCGCCGGGGCACAGGAGCGGGCCGTGGCCGCCCGGGCACGCCTGACGTCGGACTTCGACTGGCATCAGGTCGCCGAGGAGACTGCGCACGTCTACGCGGGCGCAAAGCGTCGGGTGCGGCAGCCGCTGGCACGTCCGCAAATACCCGAGCGTCCGCTACCTGGGCGCTGACCTCAAGGGGTCGGGAGCGGCGCGGTGAAGCGAGAACTCGCATCCCCGAGCAGATGGCCTGGCGGCAACATCCGGCCGCACACCACCAGCAGCAGATCCTGCGCCGCTCCGTGGACCTCGGCGCCCGCACCGTATTCCCAGTCTCGGTCGTCGGCGCGCAGCCGCGCGCCGTCGAGGTCCGTCCCGAAATACTTCACCGTTTTGGGTGAGAGGCCGCCGAGGACGCGGCTGAGCCGGTCTTCCGGCACCACGTAATCGTCGCCGAGTGCCACGCGAATGTCCTGACCGTGGATCACGTCGTGCGAGAGCGCGCCCTCGAAGCCGCCGCCCGGCGGCTTCCACGGGTGTGCAACGTTGTCACGAAGCGAGGCGAGCAGTTGTTGCTCACCAACTTCCGACGCGTCGGCGAGCGCTCGCCGATTCGACATCTTGTTGAAATTTCCGCGTGACTTGACCATTTCCACGACGAATCGCGGCGCCGAGTATCGGTACGGCATGGTGATGTGCGCGATCACTTCGCGGACGCGCCACCCGTCGCACAGGGTCGGCGCGTTCCACTGCTCTGCGTTCAGGCCTTCGAGAAATCCCACCAGTTCGCGGCGCTGCGCCACGACCCATTCGGGTGTCTGTTCGCTCATGTCGGCACTCCTTTCACCGGCGCAGACTTTCGGCGCCGATACCGATACAGACCGGTGGCGGCGCCGAAAGTAATCGCGGGATCTGTCGAAAAGTGACTTACGACGTCGACGACGCGTCGGCAGCGTCTGCGGCAGCCTTCTTGCGCGCGATGTCCTCGAGCGCGGCGACGTACTTCGCGCGATCGGCAGCGCCGGCTTCCCAATCGGACTTGCGGTTCTTGACCGCCTTCGCGGGCGAGCCGACAGCGATGCTGTAGTCCGGGATGTCTCCCTTGACGACGGCGTGCGCCCCGAGGACACAACCACGTCCGACGCGGGTGTTCCGCAGCACGGTGACCTTCGCGGCAACCCAGGTGTCCGGGCCGATACGGACGGGCCCCTTGACGATGCCCTGGTCCTTGATCGGTGTATTGATGTCGTCCATGCGGTGGTCGAAGTCGCAGATGTAGCACCAGTCGGCTACGAGCGTCGAAGCACCGATTTCGATGTCAAGATAGGTGTTGACGACGTTGTCCTTGCCGAAGACGACCTTGTCGCCGATGCGCAGCGAGCCTTCGTGGCACCGGATCGCATTGCCGTCACCGATGTGCACCCAGCGCCCGATCTCGAGGCGGGACAGGTCGGGGGTGGAATGGATTTCGACGTTCTTGCCGAGGAACACCATGCCGCGCAGGATCACGTGCGGGTTGGCCATCTTGAACTTGGCGAGACGGTAGTACCGCACCAGGTACCAGGGTGTGTACGCCTTGTTCGCCAGAACCCATTTGAGGGAATCGACCGTCAAGAACTTGGCCTGATCGCTGTCGCCTCGGCGTGATCCCCGCCATCGAGTGCGCAACGGTGCGCCCCACATGCTCGTCATGAGTGTTCAGCCTACGTGGGGCCGACTCACCGACCCTCGGGGTGTGCCCCGTCACGTTGCCCCGGTCGGGATAGTCTCTGGTCCGGGCTTGTGCAGTTGTCGAAGGCTCTTGACGAAGTGAAGGCAGGGAGATTGTGATGCGGCGGGTCCTACGGTCGTCCGTGATGGTGTCGACGGCGATCGCTGCGGTCCTGATCGCCGGTTGCGGCAGCGACGACGGCCGGGTGGACCGGTACGCGTCGGCGGGTTGGCCGGCCATGCATGCCGACGCACGCAACAGCGACACGAGTCCGGTCACCGGATCACGCGATATCGAGTTCGCGTGGTCACGGCCCCTCGGCGGTCCGGTTGCCGCGTACGCCTCGGTGGCCGCGAACGGCCAGAGCTTCGTCACCGCCCGCACCGAGAACGGCTGCAATCTCTTTTCGTTCCAGATGGATTCGGGTCGCAAGAAGTGGTGCGCTCGACTCAACGACGGCGTAGTCGCCTCGACGCCCATCGTCGACACGGCCACCAATGTCTACGTCGGCGAGAGCGGCGCGATGATGTCCTTCACCGAGACGGGTCAATTGCGTTGGCGCACGCTCGTTGTGGGCACTCCGCTCTCGTCGCAGTTCACCGGCGACGGGAACCTGCTGTTCATCACGCAACTGGGCCAGATCAACGTGCTCAACCCGCAGACCGGCGCAAAGGTTCTTCCGTCGTTCGACCTGATCCCACCGCCGTCGATCGACCAGGGCGCGAACGCAGAACTCATTCCCGACAACAAGGGTTTGAACGAGTGCTTCCTCGGCACGTCCGGCTGCCCGGTGGCCAATACTCCGGCAGTCGACCTGGGCACCGGCAAGTTCTACTTCACCTTCTACGGGCCCAGTTCTCAGGCTGCCGATCTGGTCGCCATGAAGTACACGGGCGGCGACAATCCGTCCATCACCCGTGAGTGGTCCACCGATGCGCTTCCCGGTGGGACTGCGTCGAGCCCGGATCTGTCGAAGGACGGCAAGACCGTGTACGCCACCGACAACAACGGATCACTCTGGGCGGTGGACGCCGAAACCGGTGACCCGCGGTGGAGTTACGACATCGGCTTCAACTCGGCCGGCAGTGCCTCGACGTCCGACGACGGCCTGATCATCCCCGCCGGCGGCGACAAGGGGCATCTCCTTGCCGTGCGCGACGAGGGAGATCGCGCCGAACTGGTCTGGGAGCGTAAGGACCTTCTGCAGCTGGGTGTTCCGGCACAGACCGCCGGTAACACCGGATACACCGTCGTGCGCGAGGGCGAGAACGGACTGAGCCTGATCACCTTCGACACCGAAACCGGCGAGACGGTGGATCAGGACACGTTGCCGGGCGCGGTCGGCTTCACCGTCGGCACTTCCATCGGCCCCAAGGGCGAAGTGTTGACGCCCAGCGCAATCGGTGAGCTGTTCGTCTTCAAGTGATCTAGCGGGATGCCTCACAGATGAAGGCCGACGCAGATCGTCCGACCCGAACGATCACGACGCTCAGCGCGAGCGAGCCTTTCAGCTTGAGCCGCGGACGCAGCACTGCCGGATCGACGTCGACTCCCCGCACCAAAATTTCGGCGGCACCGCAGTCCCGCTTGGCCAGCGTCTGCTTGAGCAGTTTCTCCGAGTACTTGATCTGCTCGAGGATCCGGAATCCGCGAACGCCCTCAGGGACACTGTCACCGGTCAGATAAGCGATCCGCGGATCCAGTTGCCACAGGCCGTGTCTGGCCGCGTAGTGGCGCACGAGGCCCGCGCGCACTACCGCCCCGTCCGGGTCGACGATCCACTCCCCCGGTGCCTGCTCCGGGATGACGTCATCCTCGGCGTCGGTGATCGCCCAACCGGTCCCGTCGGAGCGAAGCACCGACGCTCGACACGTAACGCCGGACTCGGCCAGCCCCGAAGACCACAGGCAGGCTTCCTTGACACCGCCGTCGAGCGAGACGACCTCGACTTCGCCCGCCCAACCGAGATTGTCGAAATCGAGTCCGGGAGCGCACTTCACGGCGAGATCTCGCCCGGAGTACGCCTCGATGAGGTCTGGTAACGGCGGCATCAGCGCTGCGGGATCATGAGTGCGGCGACCACCCGATCGCCTTGCGGGATCTGCCAGTACCACGGTTTCGCGGCTCGTCGGGCGGAGAGCGTCGGCGCGCAACAATGCTGCACTCGGCACATTGCGCTGCGCCATCGCCAGCCGAACGGAATCGATGTCGCTGCCGATCACGCGATGTGCAACGCCGGTCAATGCGTGCAGTTCGGCGCCGATGGAGCACGTCACGTCATGGACGTCGCGACCGATCAGACGCTGCGCACGGTGGGCCGCGACAACGCCAGGAGTGGCTTGTTGCATCGCGTCGTCCGTGAACAACCACTGCTCACTGCCCGGCAGTTTCGCGGCCGCCTTGCGCCGAAGTAGGACGGTGTCCACGAGCGCGGGCATGTGATCACCGAAACGCGTACGCGCCCGGCCGATGTCGGCCAGACGCGTACGCGTGGACAGTTCGAGCTGATCCACCTCGGCCAAGGCCGCTACGCCGGAATCACTTCCGAGATAGTCGACGTCGCCGAGGGTGAAGTCATAGCCCAATTCAGTTTCCGGGCTTCACGCCGGTGATCATGACGTTGTAGAAGAATCCGCGAGGAACGACGTGGCGGAGTACCTTCTCGTCGACCCAGCTGAGCGTCTTCCAACCACCGAAAGCGAAACGCCCCCAGCCCCAACCGAGCTTCTCCGGCGGAACAGCCGCCTCGAAGGTACGGACAGGCCAGCCGAGAAGCGCCGCGGCGAACTCCTCGGTGGCAGCGTGGACCTGATCGGCGCCGGCGGACTTCGCCATGTTCTCGAGGTCCGTGGGATCGAACGTGTGGATGTCGACGACAGCTTCGAGAGCTGCTGCGCGGGAGGACTCGTCGAGCTCTTCCTGCGGGCGACGCCAGTCTGCGAGGAACGGCAGCTTGGTCACGCGAGTGGTTGCTTCCCACGTCGCGCGGCCGAGCCAGCGAGCGTAGAAGTTGCCGACAGTGGTGGGCTCACCGGCGAAGACGAAACGTCCGCCGGGCTTGAGGACACGAAGGACCTCACGCAGCGACTTCTCGACGTCCGGAATGTGGTGCAGCACGGCGTGACCGACAACCAGGTCGAAGGTGTTGTCCTCGTACGGAATGGTCTCGGCGTCGGCGACACGGCCGTCGACCGGCAGGCCGAGGCTCTCGGCATTGCGCAGCGCGACCTTCACCATGCCGGGCGAGAGGTCGGTGACCGAGCCGGTTTTGGCGACTCCACCCTGCATCAGGTTGAGGAGGAAGAATCCGGTGCCGCAACCCAGTTCGAGGGCGCGCTCGTACGGGAGCGGCTGGTCGCCCGCGACGGCGTCGAAACGACCACGTGCGTAGTCGATGCAGCGCTCGTCGTACGAGATGGACCACTTGTCGTCGTAGGTTTCGGCTTCCCAGTCGTGGTAGAGCACCTGGGCGAGCTTGGTGTCCTTACGAGCGGCCTCGACCTCTTCGGCCGTGGCGTGCGGCCGCGGCGCAGGGTCGACTACCGAGGTGTCGGTAGCGGCGGGCGGCGTGACGGTTGCGTCGTCATTCGGGCTGGCTGTCATGGCGGCTATCCTACTCGCTGGTAAGAGATGAACAAGTTCTAGTTTAGGGGAGCCTACTCGCCCGTGAACTCGGCCTTGCCCGGACCGTTGGCGATGAACGACTCCATGCCGATCGTCTGATCCTTGGTCGCGAACAATCCGGCGAACAGATGCTGCTCGATCTTGAGGCCGGATTCCAGGTCGGTGTTCAGACCCTCGTCGATGGCCGCCTTGGCAGCAGCCAACGCGCGCGACGCACCTCCGACGAACTGCGAGGCCCACGTGCGGGCTGCGGTGTACACGTCGTCAGGAGCGACAACCTCGTCGACCAACCCGATGGCCAACGCCTCGTCAGCGCCGACGAAGCGGCCGGTGAAGACCAGATCCTTGGCCTTGGCCGGCCCGATCAGGCGAGCCAGGCGCTGCGTTCCGCCGCCACCGGGAATGATTCCGAGCAGAATCTCCGGAACTCCGAGCTTGGCGTTGTCTCCGACAATCCGGCGATCGGCCGAAAGTGCAACTTCGAGTCCGCCACCGAGTGCGTATCCGGTGATCGCGGCAACGGTCGGCTTCGGGATGGACGCCACGGCGCCGAGCCCTGCCTGCATGCCACCGATCGCGTCACGGATCTGGCCGTAGTCCATCTCGGCCATTTCCTTGACGTCGGCGCCGGCAGCGAAGACCTTCTCCCCGCCGTAGACGATGACGGCCTTGACCGCCTTGTCGACGGTCGCAGCGTGTGCGGCAGCTGCCAACTCGTCCTGCACCTGACGGTTCAGTGCGTTCATGGGCGGGCGCGCCAGACGGATGGTGCCGATGCCTTCGGAAACTTCGAGAGTCACAAATTCAGCCATGATCGAGAATCTACTTTGCCGCCTTGATCGACCACGGATGCGGTCCGGCTGTGTAGTAGCCGTCCTGGTTCGGGAATTCCACGCGCAGAGTTTCCTCGTCGGTGATCAGCGTAGGCAGGATGACGGGGATCTCCGGCTCGGCTGCGAGTATCTCCGCCACCGAGCTGAACTTGGCCAATTCGGTCAGCTGACTCCATGTCGGCGGCAACAGGATGCTGCCACCCTCACGCCAATGCGCAAGAGCGTCCTGCGGGCTCTGCCAACGAACCTCGGCGGCCTCGGAGGTGACTCCGTCCGCAATCTGTCCGGTCGGTGACGCCGCGACGAAGAAGCGCGTGTCGTAGCGGCGGGTCTCGCCCACCGGCGTGATCCAGTTCGCCCACGGCCGCAGCAGATCCGTTCGCAGGACCAGGTTCTCCTTTTTCAGGAAATCACTGAACGACAACTCGTGCTTTTCGAGAGCAACCCGGACCTGCGCGTAGCCGGCCGTGTCTGCCACGACGGTGCCTGCGGTCGGTCCGGCGAGCAGGACGCCGCACTCCTCGAACGTTTCCCGAACCGCAGCCAAGACGAGGGCCTTCGCCCGAGCCACATCCGTGCTGAACCGCTCGGCCCACCACTCGACCGACGGGCCGGCCCACTCGACCTCGGCCGTCGCGTCGGACTTGTCGACGCCGCCGCCGGGGAAGACCGTCATGCCCCCGGCAAACGCCATCCCCTGTACTCGTTGAAGCAGGAAGATCTCGATACCGGATTCGGCATCGCGCACCAAGATGACGGTCGACGCGTCCTTGGGCTCGGGGACAGCGTTTGCATTCTCGTTAGCCATGCTTCGCGAACCTACGCGATCTGTGATCTGGGCCGCATTTCAGGTCCCACTGAAGCTCACGCGCGATGAGCTCCGGACGGCCTCGCGCGGCGCGCGAAGTATCGGCCGTCCGCCTTGTCGAGGCTGATGGACTGGCTGAATGCCGCGCTCAGATTTTCGGCAGTGATGACGTCGTCCAGAAGGCCCTGGGAGACGACCTCACCTTCCTTGAGAAGGAGTGCGTGAGTGAATCCCGGCGGGATTTCCTCGACGTGATGGGTGATCAGAACGGTTGCCGGGGCGTCCGGATCGGCGGCCAGTTCGGCGAGCCTGGCCACAAGTTCCTCACGGCCACCGAGATCGAGGCCGGCTGCCGGCTCGTCCAGAAGAAGAAGCTCGGGATCAGTCATCAAGGCTCGCGCGATGAGGACGCGCTTGCGCTCGCCTTCCGAAAGCGTCCCGTACGTCCGATCCGCCAGGTGCTCGGCGCCGAGGCTTTCGAGCATCTCCACAGCACGCGAGGTGTCCATGGATTCGTACTCCTCGCGCCACCGACCGAGAACGGCGTAGCCCGCCGACACGACGAGGTCGCTGACCTTCTCGTCGCCGGGAACCCGGTTTGCCAGCGACGACGAGGACAATCCGATTCGCGGGCGCAACTCGTTGACGTCGACCTTGCCGAGAACTTCACCGAGGAGGTGGGCAGAACCACTGGTCGGGAAAGTTTCACCGGCCGCTATTCGCAGCAGCGACGTCTTGCCGGCGCCGTTGGGTCCGAGCACCACCCATCGCTCGTCGAGCTCCACTTTCCAGGTGACGGGACCCACGAGAGTGGACCCTCCCCGGCGGATGAGTACGTTGTCGAAATCGATGAGCAGATCTGGATCAGGTAGCGGCACCCGAACATCTTCCCGCACATTCTCCGGCCGTTCACGGCAGGATCATCTTGCGTGTCGCCTCTCATCGAAACTCACACCCCGACGCCCGGGTCTCCGTTCCCCCTCGGCGCCCACATCGTGGACTCCGGAACCCAGTTCGCGGTCCACGCCCCGGCCGCGTCGAGCGTCCACATCTGCCTGATCGACCAGGCCGGAAACGAAGATCGCGTCGAACTTCGGCAACACACGTACGGAATCTGGCACGGAATCATCGCCGGGATCGGTGCGGGGCAGCGATACGGAATTCGGGCGAGCGGTCCGTGGAATCCGCGCGCCGGGCTGAGACTGAATCCACACAAGCTGCTCGTCGATCCGTGGGCGCGCCGCATCGAAGGGGAACTCGGTGATCACCGTGCCCTGCTGTCGTACGCCGACGATCCCTTCGGCGACCCGTCGACGCTCGACTCGCTCGGCCACGTGCCACTGTCCGTGGTGACTCCAGGCCTCGTGCCCGCCGCCGCCCGCCTCGAGACGCCCTGGGAGGAAAGCGTGATCTACGAGCTGCATGTGGGCTCGTACACCGCCACGCATCCAGGAGTTCCCGCAGCCCACCGCGGAACGTACCTCGGTCTGACCGCGCCGGCTGTGATCGATCACCTCGTCGCACTCGGCGTCACCGCCGTGGAACTGCTTCCCGTGCAGGCGTTTCTGACCGAACACAGCGTCCGCGAGCGAGGGATGCGCAACCACTGGGGTTACTCGACGGCCTCGTACTTCGCCCCGCATCCCGGATACGCTGCAACGCCGGGCAGCGAAGTCACCGAGTTCCGGATCATGGTCGACGCACTTCACGCGGCAGGTATCGAGGTCATCCTCGACGTCGTCTACAACCACACCTGCGAGCAGAGCGTCGACGGAATCAGTGTCAGCTGGCGAGGTTTGGACGGTCCCGGCTACTACCTTCTCGACGGCGACGGCCGCGACATCGACCTGACCGGGTGCGGCAACACGGTCGACGCCTGCTCCCCCATCGCCGTCCGCATGATCACCGACAGCCTCCGTTACTGGGCCACCGAAATGGGTGTCGACGGCTTCCGATTCGATCTCGCGAGCGCGTTGGGTCGACCGCGCGGCGGCGGCTTCGACCAGCGCGCGTCAATCCTGTCGGCTATCTCCTCCGATCCGGTACTGACTCGGTGCAAGCTCATCGCCGAACCATGGGATGCGACTGCCGACGGTTACCAGGTCGGAAACTTCGGACTCCAGTGGTCCGAATGGAACGACAAGTACCGCAGCACCATTCGCCAGTTCTGGAACGGCGGCTCCAGCGTCCGGAAGGTCGCGTCGCGCCTCGCCGGTTCCGAGGACATCTTTGCCGGCAGCGGCCGTCGCCCCTGGGCATCGATCAACTTCGTCACCGCGCACGACGGGTTCACGGCCGCCGATCTAGTGGCATATGACCACAAGCACAACGAGGCCAACGGTGAAGACAATCGTGACGGCGCCGATCACAACGATTCGTTCAACCACGGAATCGAAGGTCCGAGCACCGATCCCGAAATTCAGGACGCCAGGGCGCGCCACGTACGGGCGCTGCTCGCCACGCTTGTGCTGTCGACAGGTACACCGATGCTCACCGCCGGTGACGAGTTCGGCCACAGCCTGGGCGGGAACAACAACGCGTACTGTGTTCCCGCTCTTGCCTCCCCTGCACAGTCGTGGGCACTGGACTGGACGAGCGCCGATCAGTCGTTGGTGCGATTCGTCTCCCGAGCTCTCGGACTACGCCGAGCGGCACCGGCGTTGCGTCAGCCCGAATTCTTCGAAGGCAGAAGAAGACTGGAACACCCGGACCTCGTCTGGTTCGACGCTGCCGGCATCGAGTTCGACGACGCCGCGTGGTACGACGAGGCTCACCGAACCCTGCAGGCCTGGATCGACGGCGCCGACGTTCGGTCTCACACGCGGACCGGGCGCCCTCTCGGTGACGACAGTTGGCTCCTGATCCTGCATTCCGGCGGACCGACTCAAGTCACCGTCGGAACTCCGGAATGGTTCGACGGCACCTTGACTGCATCGTTCGATTCAGCGTCACCGACCGGAGAGCCTGCCTCGACCGCGGAAGTTTCCGTCGGCACCGAAATTTCGTTGACCGGACCCACGGTCTTGGCCTTACGTTCGGTTTCACGTCCGCCGGTCACCGCTGCTGTCATGGAATCCGGCAGCACCTTGATCAGGAATTGAATGGTCGGTCCGATTCCGAAGGCGTACAACACGGTTCCGACGCCGACGGTTCCACCGAGAAGCCATCCGGTAGCGAGGACCGCGATTTCGATGCTGGTACGCACGAGCCTGACCGACAGGCCGGTGCGAGCAACCAATCCGGTCATCAATCCGTCGCGAGGACCCGGCCCCATGCCGGCGCCGATGTAGAGAACGCTGGCCAGTCCGTTGAGGAGAATTCCCCCGACCATGATGGCAGCGCGAACTGGCATGGAATCGAAGACCGGCAAGAAGGCCAGTGAAGTATCCACCGAGATGGCAATCACCACGACATTGGCGACCGTGCCGAATCCCGGGCGCTGACGGATCGGAATCCAGAGCAGCAGTACCACCGCACCGGTGATTGCAGTGATCACGCCGAAGCTGAGCGAAACGTGCTCGGCCACACCCTGATGAAACACATCCCACGGATCGAGGCCGAGCCCCGCTGTGATCATCATGGCCATCGAGAACCCGTACAACCACAGACCGACGAACAGCGAGGCAAATCTCCGTATCAACACTCGACCATCCTGAAGGCCACTGGACTGTTCATCCATAGCCAAGTTGCCGATACTGGACTGGTCGGTTGAGTCTTACGGAACCGCGATGACTGTCATGGAACCCGGTGCCACTTCCGTGAACCCTGCATCACGAACCGCGACGGCCTCCGACTTCTTCAATCGATCTACTGCCTCGGCCCACTGTTTCGGACTCGCGTCGCGGACCGAGCAGCGAAAGTCGTTCTGCGCCCAGGTCCAGCATTGTTCCTCGGACATGGCCGCTGCCAACAACATCGAGGCATGGCCGACCTGAGCCGACGCCTTGCCTACCGTCATCTCGAGCGCCGAGTCGATCCACAGAACCGGCAGCCCAGGCTCGGGCGGTCCGGGTTCGTCGTGCTCGAGATCGGTGCCACCGATCTGCAACTTCTTGATTCGGGGGTCCAGTTCTCCGACCGGCCCGGGAACCAAAGCCCGCGCCTGGGCACCATCCACGTCGACGGTGATGCCCGGTACCTCCTGTGCGGCAAGCCACTGAGCACCTCGCGCTCGACGAGAGACCTTCCGGATCCGGGCACCCACCCACGCCGAATAGTCCTCGTGCCACGGGCCGGGTTCCCCGTCTTCGGTGAACCCGACGCGTTCGTCCAGGCACAGCGCAACTGCCGCGGTTGCCGCAGCCTCGAGGAGTGCAGTGCGTTTCGGCGGGTCTGCCTTCGGAATGTGGAGAACGATCGGCATCGCCAGCACCAGCGCCGGATCCGCAGGATCGTCTTGCCCACCGTACCCAGCAGCCAGCACCGCGTGACGCTGGCGCCACCGAGAATCGGGGCCGGACATCACAGCGGGATCGGAACTGACAGCTGGATCGGAACTGACTGCTGGATCGGAACTCATGGAATCGGTACGCGTCGTACGCCACCGTCGACGGCGTCTGCCGCCTCGACCTCGTCGCGAGTCACACCGAGAATGAACAGCACAGCATCGAGGAAGGGGTGCGACAGAGCCGCATCCGCTACCTCGCGCAGCGCAGGCTTGGCGTTGAACGCCACACCCAGGCCCGCAGCGTTGAGCATGTCGATGTCGTTGGCACCGTCACCGACGGCGACGGTCTGTTCCATCGGCACACCGACCTGATCGGCGAACTTGCGCAGCGCTACGGCCTTCGCGGCACGGTCGACGATCTCACCGATCACACGCCCGGTCAGCTTGCCGTCGACGATCTCGAGGGTGTTGGCGTGTACGAAGTCCAGTTCGAGTTCGTGTGCGAGGCCTTCGATGACCTGCCGGAAGCCTCCGGACACGACACCGCAGTGGAATCCGAGACGACGCAGGGTGCGAATGGTGGTGCGAGCACCCGGCGTCAGTTCGATGCTCTCTGCCACCTCGTCGATGACGGAGGCGTCGAGACCGGCGAGTGTGGCAACCCGCTGGTGCAGTGATTCGGTGAAGTCGATCTCGCCGCGCATTGCAGCTTCGGTGACAGCGCGGACCTCGTCCTCGACGCCGGCCTTCGCGGCCAACATCTCGATGACCTCGCCCTGGACGAGCGTCGAATCCACGTCGAACACGATCAGACGCTTGGCCCGGCGAGCGAGACCTGCGCGCTCGACCGCGATGTCGACGTTTTCGAGTGCAGCAACCTCGGCGAGTCCGGTGCGCAACTTCGCGTCGCCGTCGACAGTATCCGCGGCACTGACGCTGAGTTCGAGACCGGTGACGGGATAATCGGCGACACCACGGATGGAATCGATGTTGGCGCCCTGCTTCGCGAGTTCGCGCGCAACCGATCGCATAGCGCGAGCATTGACCGGGCTGCCGAGAACAACTACCGCATGGGTGGACACCGCGGGCCGTCCGGGATCGGCACCGATTTCGATGTCGACGTTCATTCCGACCGTCGCCATCGCCTGTTCGAGTTCTTCCTGAAGCGCTTCGGGATCGTTCGGGCAGGCCACCATGACTCCGAGTGTCAATCGACCTCGAATCACCACCTGCTCCACGTCGAGTAGACGCACATCGTGCCGCGACAGCGCCGCGAACAATACCGAGGTGACGCCAGGGCGGTCCGGCCCGGTTACAGTCACCAGAACAGTGGTGTCAGAGGCACCCACCGAAAACTCCGATCGTTTCTTCGTTCGCGTCTTTATCGTCACTATTGTGCCAAGCGAAAGGCCCCACCCGTTACTCGGGCGGGGCCTTCGCTGATTACTTCAGTGTGTTACTTCGCTCAGGAGCGGCTGTCGGTGCCGGGGTCGCCTTCGTCCCCGACTGTCAGCGGCTCGTGACGAGCATCTTCGAGCACGGTGCTGGCGTTCTTCCCGCCGTGGCCGGGGCCGACGTGCGCTTCCGCGCGCATCCGCTCCACCATGTGCGGGTAGTGCAACTCGAACGCCGGACGCTCGCTACGGATGCGCGGCAACTCGGTGAAGTTGTGACGCGGCGGCGGGCAGGTGGTTGCCCACTCCAGCGAGTTTCCGTAACCCCACGGATCGTCGACGGTGACAACTTCGCCGTAGCGGTAGCTCTTGAAGACGTTCCAGATGAACGGAAGCGTCGAGGCACCGAGTACGAAGGCGAAGATCGTGGACACCGAGTTAAGAACCGTGAATCCGTCCGAGGGCAGGTAGTCGGCGTAACGACGCGGCATACCTTCGGCACCGAGCCAGTGCTGAACGAGGAACGTGCCGTGGAAGCCGACGAACGTGGTCCAGAAGTGCCACTTGCCGAGGCGCTCGTCCATCATGCGACCGGTCATCTTCGGGAACCAGAAGTAGATACCGGCGTACGTGGCGAACACGACCGTGCCGAAGACCACGTAGTGGAAGTGGGCGACGACGAAGTAGCTGTCCGTGACGTGGAAGTCGAGCGGCGGGCTCGCGAGGATGACACCCGACAGACCACCGAATAGGAAGGTGATCAGGAAGCCGATCGAGAACAGCATCGGCGATTCGAAGGTCAATTGCCCCTTCCACATCGTTCCGATCCAGTTGAAGATCTTCACACCTGTCGGCACGGCGATCAGGAACGTCATGAACGAGAAGTACGGCAGGAGAACAGCGCCTGTTGCGTACATGTGGTGAGCCCACACCGCGATCGACAGAGCGGCGATGGCCAGCGTTGCGTACACCAGGCCGCTGTAGCCGAAGATCGGCTTACGGCTGAAGACCGGGAAGATCTCCGAGACGATGCCGAAGAACGGCAGCGCGATGATGTACACCTCGGGGTGACCGAAGAACCAGAACAGGTGCTGCCACAGGAGCACACCACCCGTCGCCGGGTCGAAGATGTGTCCACCGAGATGGCGGTCGACGAACAGGCCCATGAATGCAGCGGTCAGCAGCGGGAACGCCAGCAGGATCAGGATGCTGGTGATGAAGATGTTCCAGGTGAAGATCGGCATGCGGAACATGGTCATACCGGGTGCGCGCAGGCAGATCACGGTGGTAACCATGTTGACGCCACCGAGGATGGTGCCGAGGCCGGCGACAGCCAGACCCAAGACCCACAGGTCGGCGCCGACGCCGGGGCTGTGCAGCGCGCTGGTGAGCGGCGTGTATGCCGTCCAACCGAAGTCTGCTGCGCCACCGGGCGTGACGAATCCGGCCGTCGTGATGATCGCGCCGAACAGGTACAGCCAGTAGCTGAACGCGTTCAGACGCGGGAACGCGACGTCGGGTGCACCGATCTGGAGCGGAAGAATGTAGTTCGCGAAGCCGAAGACGATCGGGGTCGCGTACAGCAGCAGCATGATCGTGCCGTGCATGGTGAACAGCTGGTTGAACTGTTCGTTGGAAAGGAACTGCATGCCGGGTACAGCAAGTTCGGCACGCATCATCAGTGCCATGAGGCCACCGATGAGGAAGAAGGCGATGGAAGTCGCCAAGTACATGATTCCGAGCACCTTGGGATCGGTGGTCGTGATCATCTTGAAAATGAATGAGCCCTTGGGTCCCTGCCGCGGCGGGTAAGGCCTGGCCGGCGCTATCGTGGGGACTGGCTGGGGCGCTACGGCAGTCACTGATCCTCCTGAATGTGCCTTTGGTCGCTCCGCAGACTCCGTTACAGAGCCCTTGGTTGCGCCCGCAGGGTCCGTCGCCCGGGCTGCGGACAACGGCTTCTGGCTTGCGCTCATCGAATCGTAGACCGTGACTCCGAGGCACCGCGACCCGGTCCTACTCTGCGTCGTACTCGAGCATCCGTTTTTCGGGGAACCAAACGAACGACCTGCGGTTTATGTTCCCTGGGGAGTCCGAACCCACTTCCGAATCGGCGTGTCGCACCCGTCGAAGATTTCGGCCGGTGTCCGTTTTCGGCCAACTCCTCCACTGATAAGGTCACCCTCGCCTAACTCATTTCAGGAGCCAATCAGTGAAATTCTTTCCCCGCCGGGCCGCGCTGGTAGCGGTCGCAGCTTCGATCGCCTTGGTCGTTCCTGCGTGCTCGAGTAACGACGAGCCCGCTGCAACCACCAACTCGACCGAGTCGGGCGCATTTCCCCGTACCGTCGAGCACTTCCGCGGAAGCACCGAAATCCCGGCCGCACCCCAGCGGATCGTCGCGCTCGACAACAGCTTCACCGACGCCGTCCTTCTCCTCGAATCCCCGCTCGTCGGCTACGTCGACTACCGCGAGCCCGGTCTGCCCGACTACCTCGGATCCTCCCGGGAGGAATTCGCCCCGGACGCCGTCTCGGTCGGCACGGTCAGCAGCGCAAGCCTCGAGAAGATCGCCGCACTGCAGCCGGACCTCATCATCTCCGCCGAGGTCCGCGACGGGAAGAACTACGAGCAGCTCTCCGCAATCGCGCCCACCGTCTTCACCCAGACGACCGGTCCGACGTGGAAGGACAACATCCGCGTAGTCGGTGAAGCGCTGGGCAAGGAATCGCTGGCCGAGGCGAAAATCACCGAATACGAAACACGCGCGGCTGCCGTCGGCAAGGAAATCAACGAGAAGGCAAACAACCCGGTCATCTCGGTGGTCCGATTCGCCGGTGAACCGACCGCACGCCTCTACCGCACCACCTCGTTCAGCGGCATCGTTCTTCAGGATGCCGGGCTGAAGCGTCCGGACAACCAGGGGCCAGACCCCGCCGACGCCGGCAACATCATGATGAAGATCAGCCCCGAGCTGATCAACGAGGCCGACGCGGACGTCATCTTCATCAGCACCTGGCAGGACGCCGAGGGCAAGAGCGCCGAAGCTGCGAAGCCGTTCCTCGAGAGCCCGCTGTGGCAGACACTTCGAGGACGCAAGGTAGACGTGGACGATTCACGTTGGATGTCGCCGGTCAGCGTCCAGGGCGCGCACATGATCCTCGACGACCTCTCGGACACGTTTGAGGTGGACAAGCAGAACAGCTGAGTCGAGCAGCTAACCTGAACGGCGCCCGCTCACACAGGAAGCCGTCGACTTGTCTGTTCTCTCACGCACGTCTGTTCTCTCACGCACGACTGTTCCCTCACGCACGACTGCCCGCACGTCCATTCGTCGTGTCTCGATCCTGGGGATCGCCGCCACGATGCTCGTCCTCGGTGGTTGCTCGTCCGACTCGTCGGACGATCCCGCGAGCACCATCGTCCGGACCACCACGTCGATCGCCGGCGCCGGCGTGATGGGCATCGAACGCGACACCGCCACCGCCTGCCCGACGCCGACGCCGGCCGACCCGGGCGCGGGCCCCGAGGTGAAGCGTCGAGTGGTGCACACTGCGGGCGAAACCGAGGTTCCTTCCGATCCACAACGGATCGTGGTCCTCGACAGCGTCTCGATGGACGCCGTGTGCGCCCTCGGACTGTGGGAGCGGGTGGTGGGCGCTGCGACCGGCGTCGACTCGCCTCAACCGTCGTACCTGGGTTTCGGCATCTCGGAGATTCCGAGTGTCGGTCCCGTGAGCGCACCTGACGTCAACGCCGTGAAGGCCGCCGCGCCGGACTTGATCCTCGGGTCGAGTCCGGCGTCCGACGGTTTGTACGGGCAACTCGGCGCCATCGCGCCCACCGTGTTCGCCGGGTCCGATCCCGTGTACTGGAAAGCGCAGTTCGCGCTCGCCGGTCAGGCACTGGGCCGCTCGTCAGCGGCGGCGACGGAGCTCGATCGATACCAGCAGGACGTCGTGCAACTCGGCGACACATTGAATTCATCACAGACGCAGGCATCAGTGGTTCGGTTCGGTGCGAAGGACCTGCAGATCGAGGGTCCCGCGTCCTTCGCCGGACAAATCCTCAGCGACGTCGGCGTCCGGCGCCCACCGGCGCAGCGATTGACCGATGCGACCACAGCACCGATTCCGGCCGACGATCTCAGCGCAGCAGAAGGTGACTTGATCTACGTCCTCTTCGACGGGCCGAACGGTCGTACCTACGGCACCGAGGTCATGAAGAGCGACCAGTGGCAGGACCTCGCCGCCGCCTCCGATCGGCGCGTGTTCGTGGCGGAAGACGAAATCTGGAACGGAAACGGGATGACTGCCGCCCATGCCGTATTGGCGGATTTGAAGGGAACCTTGAACGGATATGCGAGCTGACCGGAACGAAACACGACTCCCACATTCGAGGCAGCTCGCCGCAACTGTGATGGTCGGTTTCTGACCATGCCGATCCCGGAATTCATTGTCGCCCTGCGCGAGAAGGTCGGTCATGCGCCGCTCTGGCTGTCCGGAGTGAGCGTCGTGATTCGCGACGACGACGGCCGAGTCCTTCTCACCCGCCGAGCCGACAACGGTCAATGGGCCGTCGTGTCCGGTGTTCTCGAGCCCGGCGAGGAACCGTCGTCGGCGGCGGTGCGGGAGGCGAAGGAAGAAACCGGAGTCGACGCCGAATTGATTCGGATCACGAGTGTCGATGTCACAGAACCCATTACGTACCCCAACGGCGACGTGACTCAGTACCTGGACGTGTGCTTCCTGGCCAAGTGGACCGGCGGAGAAGCGCATGTGGCGGACGACGAGAACCTCGAGGTCGCATGGTTCGCGCCGGGCGAATTGCCCTCGGACATGACCGACACCTCGCGACTACGCCTCGAAAAAGCGTTGCAGGACAAGCCGGAAGCCTGGTTTCTGCGCTAGTCCACTCCCCCATGGACGACCGAAGCCCGATTCCCGCGTGTGCAGGAGTCGGGCTTCGTTTGATATAGGCGCTCTAGAAGTCCCGAGCGGGTCGCTCTAGAAATCCCAGTCGTCGTCTTCGGTGTTGACGGCCTTGCCGATGACGTAGGAGCTTCCCGAGCCGGAGAAGAAGTCGTGATTCTCGTCCGCATTCGGTGAAAGTGCCGACAGGATAGCCGGATTGACGTCCGTCTCGTCCTTCGGGAAGAGGCCTTCATAGCCGAGGTTGTTGAGTGCCTTGTTGGCGTTGTAGCGCAGGAACTTCTTGACGTCCTCGGTCAGACCGACGCCGTCGTAGAGGTCCTGCGTGTAGTCGACCTCGTTCTCGTAGAGCTCGAAGAGCAACTCGAACGTGTAGTTCTTGAGCTCTTCGCGCTCGGCCTCGGTGAGCTGTTCGAGGCCCTTCTGGTACTTGTAGCCGATGTAGTACCCGTGCACGGCCTCGTCACGGATGATGAGGCGGATGAGGTCGGCGGTGTTGGTGAGCTTGGCGCGCGAGGACCAGTACATCGGCAGGTAGAAGCCGGAGTAGAAGAGGAAGCTCTCGAGGAGCGTCGAGGCGACCTTGCGCTTGAGCGGCGACTCGCCGTTGTAGTAGTCGAGAACGATCTGCGCCTTGCGCTGCAGGTTGGGGTTCTCCTCCGACCAGCGGAACGCGTCGTCGATGTCCGGGGTGGAGCACAGCGTCGAGAAGATCGAGCTGTAGCTCTTGGCGTGCACCGATTCCATGAAGGCGATGTTGGTGTAGACCGCTTCTTCGTGGGGAGTGATTGCGTCGGGGATGAGGCTGACTGCGCCGACGGTCCCCTGAATGGTGTCGAGCAACGTCAGACCCGTGAAGACACGCATCGTGAGCTGCTGCTCCTGCGCGGTCAGCGTTCCCCAGGACGGGATGTCGTTGGAGACCGGCACCTTTTCGGGCAGCCAGAAATTGCTGACGAGGCGATCCCACACCTCGGCGTCCTTCTCGTCCTGGACGCGGTTCCAGTTGATGGCGGAAACGCGACTGACCAGCTTGACCATAATTCCTACCTAGCGAGAGAGATACTGCCGAATGTTGGCTTGCCTGAACACTACCCGTTGTGTCGGGTCCGCGATGCCAACACAACAACATGTGTCGCACGCGCCCCTCCGCAAGGATCAAAAATGTGATATCAATTAAATATCACTTACCGATGGAAAGCGAGTCTCGCATGACCAGCACACCCACCGTGGCCGAGAAACCGACCGGTGTCGCCACCACCACGATCGCCGAACGCCCAGGCTGGGACCTGTCCGGCGGGTGGATGCTTCTCGGCGGCGTCCTTTTGTTCCTGGCCGGAATCGCGCTGTCCGTCGTAGGCGGAGTTCTGGGACTCTTTGCCCTGATTCCGGTCGGAGTGGTGCTGTTCATCGCGTCACTCCCCCTGCTGATGGGTCTGACTTTGGTGCAACCGAATCAGGCCAGAGTTCTTCAGCTCCTGGGCAGCTCGTACAGCGGCACCCTGCGCACGCCGGGACTGCGATGGACAAACCCGCTGACGGTCCGTCGATCGATCTCCACGCGTATCCGAAACCACGAGACCGGTCAGGCGAAGGTGAACGACGCCGACGGCAATCCCATCGAGATCTCGGCGGTGGTCGTCTGGCAAGTCGCCGACACTGCGCTCGCGTCGTTCCAGGTGGACGACTACGAGGAGTTCGTCTCGGTGCAGACCGAGGCGGCCGTCCGCCATATCGCCGGCAGCTATCCGTACGACGCCGAAGGCCGAGTTTCGTTGCGCGAGAACGCCGATATCATCACAACCACCTTGTCGGAGGAAGTTCACGCCCGCGTGCGGGCGGCAGGTGTCGAAGTGATCGAGACACGGATCAACAGGCTCTCGTACGCACCGGAGATCGCCAGCGCGATGCTTCGGCGCCAGCAAGCGGGTGCTGTGATCGCCGCCCGCAAGCAAATCGTCGAAGGTGCGGTGTCCATGGTCGACATGGCACTCAAGCAGCTCGAGGAAAAGCACGTCGTCGAACTCGACGAGGAACGCAAGGCAACGATGATCAGTAACCTTCTGGTCGTGCTGTGCGGCGACCGCGACGCACAACCGGTGCTGAACACCGGTTCGCTCTACCAGTAAAGGAAAGGCCACATGGCCACGGATCCAGCTCCGAGATCCGAGCGTAAAAAGATCCTGCTTCGGTTGGATCCTGCGGTGCACGACGCGCTCGCCCGGTGGGCGGCCGACGACCTCCGAAGTACCAACGCCCAGATCGAGTTTCTCCTTCGGCGCGCACTTACCGAACACGGTCGTATGCCGAAGAATGCCGGCAAGATGCACGGCCCCGGCCGTCCGCCGGCCTGATACCCCTGTGCGCCTTTTCGGTAGCAGTCACTACCAAAAAGGCGCACGGGGGGGGCGAAGCCCTTACAACATGCAGGAAACGCAGCCCTCGACCTCGGTACCTTCGAGTGCCATCTGACGCAGACGGATGTAGTAGAGCGTCTTGATGCCCTTACGCCACGCGTAGATCTGCGCCTTGTTGATGTCACGCGTGGTGGCGGTGTCCTTGAAGAACAGCGTCAGGGACAAGCCCTGGTCGACATGTTGCGTTGCGGCAGCGTAGGTGTCGACGATCTTCTCGTACCCGATTTCGTAGGCATCCTGGTAGTACTCCAGGTTGTCGTTGGTCAGGTAAGGCGCCGGGTAGTAGACGCGACCGATCTTGCCTTCCTTACGGATCTCGATCTTCGACGCCACCGGGTGGATGGAGCTGGTGGAGTAGTTGATGTACGAGATCGAGCCGGTCGGCGGGACGGCCTGAAGGTTCTGGTTGTAGATGCCGTGCTTCTGGACCGAAGCCTTCAGCTCACGCCAGTCGTCCTGGGTGGGGATGTGCAGCTGCGCATCGGCGAAGAGTCCGCGGACCTTGTCGGTTGCAGGCTCCCAGACCTGGTCGGTGTACTTGTCGAAGAATTCACCCGAGGCGTACTTCGACTCCGGGAAACCCTTGAAGTACGAGCCGCGCTCGATGGCGATCTTGTTCGACGCACGCAAAGCATGGAAGAGCACGGTGTAGAAGTAGATGTTCGTGAAGTCGATGCCTTCTTCGCTGCCGTAGAAGATCCGCTCACGAGCGAGGTATCCGTGCAGGTTCATCTGGCCGAGGCCGATGGCGTGAGAGTCGTTGTTGCCCTGCTCGATCGACGGCACCGAGTAGATGTGCGTCTGGTCGGACACTGCCGTCAAACCGCGGATCGAGACCTCGATGGTCTTGGCGAAGTCGGGCGAATCCATGGTCTTCGCGATGTTCAGCGAACCCAGGTTGCAGGAGATGTCCTTGCCGACCTTCGAGTAGGAAAGATCGTCGTTGAACAGCGACGGCGTCGAAACCTGCAGGATCTCCGAGCACAGGTTCGAGTGCGTGATCTTGCCTTCGATCGGGTTGGCCCGGTTCACCGTGTCCTCGAACATGATGTACGGGTAGCCCGACTCGAACTGCAATTCGGCGACGGTCTGGAAGAACTCACGAGCCTTGATCTTGGACTTGCGAATTCGCTTGTCGTCGACCATCTCGTAGTACTTCTCGGAGACGTTGATGTCGGAGAACGGAACACCGTAGATGCGCTCGACGTCGTACGGCGAGAACAGGTACATGTCCTCGTTCTTCTTCGCCAGTTCGAAAGTGATGTCCGGGATCACGACGCCCAGAGAGAGGGTCTTGATACGGATCTTCTCGTCGGCGTTCTCACGCTTGGTGTCGAGGAATCGGTAGATGTCGGGGTGGTGCGCGTGCAGGTACACAGCTCCGGCGCCCTGACGCGCGCCCAACTGGTTGGCGTAGGAGAACGAGTCCTCGAGAAGCTTCATGATCGGGATGACACCCGAACTCTGGTTCTCGATCTTCTTGATCGGCGCGCCATGCTCACGAACGTTGGTGAGCAGCAAGGCAACACCGCCACCGCGCTTGGAAAGCTGCAGTGCCGAGTTGATGGAGCGACCGATGGACTCCATGTTGTCTTCGATGCGAAGCAGGAAGCAGGACACGGGCTCGCCGCGCTGCTTCTTGCCCGAGTTCAGGAACGTCGGGGTGGCGGGCTGGAAGCGTCCGGCGATGATCTCGTCGACGAGTTCGACGGCCAGGTCTTCGTTGCCTGCGGCCAGCGTGAGCGCAACCATGCAGACACGATCTTCGAAACGCTCGAGGTAACGCTTACCGTCGAAGGTTTTGAGCGTGTAGGAGGTGTAGTACTTGAACGCGCCCAGGAACGTCGGGAAGCGGAATTTCTTGGCGTACGCGTGATCGATCAGGAACTTCACGAAAGTACGTGAGTACTGATCGAGAACCTCGGGCTCGTAATAGTTTTCCTCTACGAGGTAGTCCAGCTTCTCGTCGAGGTTGTGGAAGAACACGGTGTTCTGGTTGACGTGCTGCAAGAAGTACTGACGGGCTGCGGCGACATCCATCTCGAACTGGATCTCACCGTTGGCGCCGTACAGGTTGAGCATGGCGTTGAGTGCGTGGTAGTCGAGACCGTTGGTGGAATCACCGCCGCGTGCATCACGCTCTACGCTTCCTGCCGCGATCGTGTCAGTGATGGTTGGCGCCACTGCCCGTGCTCCTTCTCTGTTTCGAGATGATTCCAGAACTCCCCCAAGCCTTCTCGTACTCGGTCTACGTCCTCGGCAGTGCCCATGAGTTCGAACCGGTACAGAAAAGGAACGTGGCATTTCTGGGAAATGATGTTTCCTGCATAGCAAAAGGACTCACCGAAATTGGTGTTTCCCGCCGCGATCACTGCTCTGATCAACGACCTGTTGTGTGGATTGTTCAAAAAACGAATGACCGGCTTCGGCACATAACTGGTGTCGCGCCCTGTCACGGTGGCCCCGCCACCATAGGTGGGCAGAATCAGCACATAGGGCTCGTCTACGCGAAATGAGCCGTCACGGTCATGGATGGGTATACGTGTCGCAGGCAGGCCGAGACGTTGAACGAATCGGTGGGTGTTCTCCGACACGCTGGAAAAATAGACCAGCGAAGTCATCGGTTGTCACCATTTTCTTGTACGGTGCCCGGAACTACTCAGATGTGTCGGCGGAGGTGTCCACCGCCGACACTGCGGCGCTTCAAGCAGCGACGGTCAGGGTCTTGATGCGATCGGGACGGAAGCCCGACCAGTGATCTTCACCGGCAACCACGATGGGCGCCTGGAGGTACCCGAGAGCCATGACGTAGTCGCGGGCTTCGGCATCCTCGGTGATGTCGATGATGTTGTATTCGAGACCGGCCTTGTCGAGGGCGCGGTAGGTGGCATTGCACTGAACGCAAGCGGGCTTGGTGTAGACGGTGATGCTCATGAGAGTCCCTCTTTCGCTTAGCCAACAAAGGCCGATGTAGTGATGTTCAGCACCGATTCGACCGATTGCCGGAGTCTCGCTCAAGGCGTTCCGCGTTGTGGTCTCTCAGTGCTCAAGACACTACACCTAGTGGCCGACAGAAACACATAACGCGAGATGTTGTGAGTCACATCGTTGGAATTCCCAGGTCGCCCCAGTTCAGCGCCCTCATTTCCCGGCGCGTCGGCGTGTCGCCCGTCACATTTTCTTTTTGTGCTCGCCGGCCTCTCGGAGCCGCGTCACGGACCTACCATGAGCGTCGTGGAAACACCCCCGAAGGACGAAGCACCGCGCCACCAGGCAACCGTGACGAGAACGCAGCAGGTGACACCGCTGATGCGCAGAATCACCTTCGGCGGCACCGGCCTGAGCGACTTCGAGACGAGCGGAAGCCCCGACGAACGGGTGCTCGTCAGATTCCCTCTCGATCCCCCTCACGCCCGCAGTTACACGGTCCGGCGCTGGCAACCGTCGAAGAACGAACTCGAGATCGACTTCGTTCTCCACGGCCATGGCGGAGCCGCTCTCTGGGCCGAGAATGCGCAAGCAGGCGAGACCGTCCACCTCTCGACCGCCAGCGGATGGTTCGAGCCGCCGACAGAGTGCGACTGGCTCCTACTCGTCGCCGATCACGCCGCTCTGCCGGCAGTCGGGCGAATTCTCGAAGAGGCCCCAGGCGGTCTGCCGATCCACGTCATCGCACAGGTACCCGCGCCGAGCGAACAGCAGACGTTCACCACGCGCGCCGACGCTCACTACCGATGGATCGACACAGCGGGCTCTCTCCTCACCGAACTGTCCGCCTATCCCCTACCGCCCGGCACCGGCTATATCTGGTGCGCAGTCGAGGCCGCGGCTGCCAGACGCATCCGCACCCATCTGCGTCGAACGATCAATATTCCGGCAGCGCACATGCACGTGATGGGCTACTGGCGAGAGGACAAGGAGAACTGGGAGCGTCGGTACGCCGCGGTCGCCAACCGGATAGATGCCGCGATGGGCGAAGCGATGATGGCGGGCAAGGATTTCGAGTCGGTGCGCGACGCCGTCGACGACGCGATGGAACGCGAAGGGCTCTAAGTACACAAGAGCTTTAGTGCACATACGGCTGAGGGCCACGCCTTTCGGCATGGCCCTCAGCTGTGAAACGGATCAAGCGTTGACGAGCTGCTTGCTGGCGTCGACGAGGTCGGAGACGACCTTGGAGACCTGAGCGAGCACCTCTGCGTTCTCACGCGGGTGCAGCTCGCCGAACAGTGCGCCGGTTCCACCGATGCTCAGTGCGGTGTCCTCGACGACCTTGCCACCGGCGATGCCGACTGCCTTGGTGGTGTCTTCGTGTGCCCACTTGGCGCCGTTGCCGCTGGGCGAAGCGCTGATGACTGCGACAGCCTTGTCCTTGACAGCGCCGACGCCGTACGGACGCGAGATCCAGTCGATGGCGTTCTTCAGCACTGCGGGGATGGTGCCGTTGTACTCGGGGGTGACGAGCAGGAACGCGTCCGCGTTGCTCGCAGCGGAGCGCAGCGCGTCGACAGCGGGGATGGAAGCACCCTCGACGTCGATGTCTTCGTTGTAGAAGGGAACGTCGGCGAGGCCTTCGAAGACCGTCAGCGCAGCACCCTCGGGCGCGGCGGACACAGCAGTCTCGGCAAGCTGGCGATTGACGGATCCGGCGCGCAGGCTGCCGACGAGAACGAGAACATTGGTCTGTGACATAACGAGTTTCCTTCGAGAGTGGTGCGGTTGGTGGCTCCGGTTGAAAGTTATATCAACTAAACGGACCGCGGTCCACTTACATTCCCCAGCCCTGTAACCTGATCCCGTGAGCGCAATCCCCCTCCCCCAGATCGGCGCCGCGCCGGTCGAGCGCGGTGACGCAGCACGTAACCGCGCACTTCTGCTCGACGCCGCAGCCCTCCTCGTCGCCGAGCGAGGTGTCGACGCGGTGACGATGGATGCCGTCGCATGCCGAGCCGGTGTGGGCAAGGGCACAGTTTTTCGGCGCTTCGGCAATCGATCGGGACTGATGCAGGCACTGCTCGATCACACCGAGCGAGAACTGCAGCAGGCATTCATGTTCGGCCCCCCACCGTTGGGTCCTGGCGCGCCGCCGATCGAGCGCCTCATCGCGTTCGGACGAGCCCGGATCGCCATGGTGGAAGTACAGGGCGAAGTCCTCCGAGCGGCGGAAAACGCTCCTGAATACCGCTTCGGCGGTCCGGCACGAGCACTCGGCATCGCTCACGTCATCGGACTTCTTCGAGGAGCCGGCGTCGAGGGCGACCTCGATCTGCTCGCTTCAGCGCTGTTGGCACCACTCGAAGCGTCGCTTGTCCTTCATCAGGTGCGCGATCTCGGGATGACCACCGAGCGCCTGGCCGCCGGCTGGGAAGACCTTGCCCGGCGCGTTACTCGATGTTGACTCCCCAGATCCGTCCCACCACTTAATGTGAGCCCATGCGCATCGCAGCTGCCGTCATCGGCCTCCTGACCATCGCCGCGGTAAGCGGTTGCTCCGCTTCGTCCGACTCCCCCGAGGACAAGACGGAGCCCTCCGGCCGCGTCTTCATCTCGACCTCCGTCGACGGAACACAAATTCCCGGCGGCGGCCCGCTGACTCTCGATTTCAGCCAAGCGGGTCGAGTGTCCGCGAGCGCCGGATGCAACACGGCAAACGGCTCGGTCGAGTTCACCGACGGCAAGCTGACCACCGGCACCATGGCGTCGACCATGATGGGCTGCCCTCCCGGCATCGCCGAATCCGACGCCTGGACAACAACATTGCTGACCTCCGCGCCGACGTGGACCCTCGACGGCGACACCCTCACCCTGACATCGGACGAGGCCACAGTGACCCTGCAGGACAAGAAGATCGTCACGCCGGATCGAGCGCTCCAGGGCACGACGTGGACCGTCACGTCGCTCATCAGTCCCGATGCGATCAGTACGAGCCTGGCTCTGGAGACGTCAGCTCCCGAACTCACGATTGCCGCAGACGGTTCGGTCAGCGGGACCACTGGATGCAATCGCATGACCGGCAGCGCCCAGATATCCGACACCACAGTCACGTTCACGCCGATGGCAACCACGCGAATGGCCTGCCCCGAGGAGAACATGGACATCGAGCGTCAGATCCTGGCGGTACTCGACGGTGAAGTGAGCTACACCGTCGACGCCGACACGCTGACCCTGCGCAAGCCCGACAACACCGGATTGATACTGACTGCGCAGGCTTGACCAGACGCTGCAGGCTCGATCAGACGTTGTCGAGCAGCCAGCGCCCCAACTCACGGGCGCTGGCATCGATCATCGCGGGCCAGTCCAAGGCCGAGTCGTCCGCGTGATCGCTGACATGTTTGACGAGTCGGCAGCTAGCACCCGCAGCCTGCGCGGCGAATGCGATGGCAAACCCCTCCATGTCGACCAGATCGGCTCGCTGAGCGAGAGCGTCCCGGGTCGCAGTGTCGGCGATGAATGCGTCGCCGGTCGCCAACACCGAGTCGTCACCGCCGGCGAGCACCAAACGGTCCGCGACGTCGTGCCCCAGCGCTCGGATCGCGGTGCTGCTGATGTCGTGATTGATGACAACCCCGGGAACATAGAGGCCACCGTGGTGCGCGTGCAGCGCACCGGCGGTCCCGATGTTGACGACCAGCGGCAGATTCTCCCGCTCGTACCGCGCGAGAGCAGAGGCGACTGCTGTTGCAGCACTGACCTTTCCAATCCCCGTGATCAGCAGTTCGTATCCTTGCGGCACGTATGCCGCTTCCGACTTCGTCGCACTGACCACCAGAACGTTGTTCGCACTCATGTGCGCGACCGTACCGCCCAGGTTGCGGTGGCACTGCACGCGCCTGCTCACATCGCTAGAGTCCATTCATGGCCACACTGCGTGAAAGCATCATCGAAGAACTCGGCACAAAGCCGACAATCGACGCCGCAGCGGAGGTTCGCGCGCGAGTCCAGTTCCTGAAGGACTACGTTCGCTCGACCCCCGCCACAGGGTTCGTTCTGGGAATCAGCGGCGGTCAGGACAGCACGCTCGCCGGGGCTCTCGCCCAACGCGCCGTCACCGAGCTTCGCGATGAAGGCCACGACGCCGAGTTCGTCGCGGTCCGACTCCCCTATGGCGCACAAGCCGACGAATCCGATGCGCAGATCGCACTCGGCTTCATCAAGCCGGATCGCTCGCTCACCGTCAACGTCAAGCCCGGCGCCGACGCCACAGCCCGTGAGGCGTCCGAGGCGTTGGGGAACGGCGAACTGCGCGACTTCGTCCGCGGCAACATCAAAGCGCGCGAACGCATGGTCATTCAGTATGCGATTGCCGGGCAGCTCGGCTACCTGGTGATCGGTACCGACCATGCTGCGGAAGCGATCACCGGGTTCTTCACGAAATTCGGCGACGGAGGTGTCGACATCACCCCGCTCACCGGCCTGAGCAAACGTCAGGGCGCTGCGCTCCTGCAGGAATTGGGTGCACCGGAGAGCACGTGGCGCAAGGTTCCGACCGCCGACCTCGAGGACGACCGGCCCGCGCTGCCCGACGAAGTTGCGCTGGGTGTCACCTACTCACAGATAGACGACTACCTCGAAGGAAAGGACATTTCCTCCGAGGTAGCCGAGAAGCTCGAGAAGCTGTTCATCAACACTCGTCACAAGCGCACGGTGCCGGTCACACCCCTCGATGACTGGTGGAAGTAACTCCTACCAGAGCTCTTACCAGCGACTAGCTACCGAACAGGCTGCCGAAGATGTTGCCCAGCGAACCCGTTCCCGAAGCCGGATCCTTCTTCGCGAAGTTGGTGGTGCATCCGTTGAACTGCACTGCATCGACCAGCGTCGACGTGGCGGCGGAACCGGTGCCCACGCTGACGCCGTAGTGGTCGACTACCGCGTTCGGGTTCGCGGCGACGATGTCAGCCAAAGGCACTGACACGCGATCCTTGGCGCCGTCGATGTTCTGAGTGCTCCACCACACGCCCTTCTGGAGATCCGCGTGAACGCCGCCGTCAGCCGTCGGCGTCGCGTCGGGTCCCGGGACCCACACCAGGGTGGTGAATCCGTTCTCGAACTTTCCGCCGGTCGTTCCGGTGAGGCGGAGCTGGAACGCCGCAGTCGGCGTGGCGGCGCGCTCGGCAAAGCCGATCGCCTTGCTGACGGCGTCGGCGAGCTTGATACCGCCGGCCGAATGATAGGAAACCGAACGGTCGCCGGTGCCGTCGACGGCGAGCTTCAATGAACCGTCCTTGTCCAGGACATTTTCGGCCGAGTACGACGCGGTCTGGTCCTTCTCGTCGGCGAACGGGATGCCCCATCCGTTCGGTGTCGCTTCGGTAGACAGGGTTGAGCACGAGGCTTCCGGTGCAGAAGAGCCGAGCGAACCGGTGGACGGAAGCGCAGTAGCAATTGCCGGAGCGGTGAGTGCAGCTGCTCCGAGGAGTGCTACGACGACTCCGACACGGCGCGTGGAATTAATCGACATTGAAATACCTTTCGCATATCCCGACTGGAATTGCGCCAAAATTAACACATGCCGCCAATTACCAACAGCGGCGGAATTTCTTTTGTCATCCGAACAGATGACAATTGGCATCGGCAAACAAACGTGCATGCACTCCCCTAAAAGTAGGAGAAATGAAACAAAACAACCAATTCTGAACAATTGACCAAGAGTGGATTATAAAGATATAAACGCGACTTGAACTGCAGCGATATCAATCAACCTATTCGAACCGGGCCGCTGAAATCCGATAGTAGATCTGTCGCCGACAAATAGCTGCGCCGACAATCCTCGGACTATCCTCCCGCGAAAGGCGGAAGAATATCGACAGCACTACCGGAGGGCCGAGTGACGTCGCGAGTCAACTCGTCGCCCACGAGGAACGCCGAGACCGACAACACTCGCTCCATCTCCGGGCCGTATTGCGCGATCAGCACCGCCACCAACTCGGCAAGTGTGTTGTCGGGCGAGATGGCGACTACCTCGCTACGGCAACCGGAAACATCCGCTGCAGCAGCAAAGTATCGAACCGAGATCGAATGCGAATCAGCCACCAATCGCTCCCATACTTCTTTCCGGCGGAACGAAGTCCGCGGCGTCGATGCCATGCCCTGCCCACTTGTTCCACATCGCACCGCGCCACAAATCCGCAAGTTCGTCATCACTTGCTCCCGACCGGAGCGCCGCACGCAAATCAACCTCGCGATCACTGAACAAGCATGACCGAATTGTCCCTTCGGCGGTCATTCGTGTCCGATCACATTCACTGCAGAACGAGCGGGTCACGGAAGCGATGATTCCCACCGTCATCGAGGTCCCATTGACACGCCATTCTTCAGCCGGCGCCGACGGGTCTTCGCGGCCGATTTCTTCCAATTCGAAACGACCACTCAATACGGACAACAATTCAGCCGCCGTCACCATATTCTCGCGGGCCCATGCATGGTCTGCATCCAGAGGCATTTGCTCGATAAAGCGCAATTCGACGCCGGCATCGAGGCACCACTGCAAAAGATCCGCCGCGCCGTGGAGCGTTTCACGCATCAGCACCGCATTTATCTTCAGTGGCGCGAGCCCGGCCGCCGCTGCCGCTCGAATTCCCGCGAGAACGGACGGCAATCTGTCTCTACGTGTCAATTCAGCGAAATGGGCGCGATCAACCGAATCCAGAGAAACATTGACGCGAGTCAAACCAGCTGCGGCCAACTTCGCAGCACGATGTTCGAGCCCAACGGCATTGGTGGTCATGGCAAGTGGAATTCCTGGCACACGCGCGGCGCATCCCGCGATGATCTTTTCGAGGTCACTACGCATCAGCGGCTCGCCGCCGGTGAATCTCACCTCGCGAATACCGACTCGTTCGACACCGATTCCGACTACTCGAACGATCTCGTCGGCACTCAGAAGGTCTTCCGCAGCGATGGCCGGCAAGCCTTCCTCCGGCATGCAATACGTGCAACGAAGTGAACACTTCTCGGTGATCGAGACTCGCAGATCTCTGGCAACACGCCCGAACCTGTCGACCAGGAGATCCGTCTCGGGACGACCGGCGAGGGAGGCAGCGTCAAACCGCACGGTGGGAATTCCCATCGAGACCACTGTCATCACTTCACCAACTTCCGTATTGCTCCAGTATGACCGAAAGCCGTACTCCGTGTGTCGGACGGACCACACCGCCTAGGATCAAAACATGTCGAGGTTGTCGAGGTTACTGTCATGAGCGCGCGTTCGGTCGAGGAACACGCTGCGCACATCTCCGGATTGCTCACCGGCCTGCACACCCTCTCTCCGTCGGCGGTTCCGACGGCAGAAGCGTTGGGGCGCATAACTTGCTCTGATATCGCATCTCCGGTGGACCTCCCGCTCTTTCGTAACTCTCAGATGGACGGATATGCGGTCGACGCCGCCTCAGTGGCCTCGGTTCCCACCACGCTGACGGTTCGAGGTGTGATCGCCGCCGGAAGCGGAAAACCACCGAAACACCTTCCAGGATCGGCATTTCGCATCATGACCGGTGCGCCGCTCCCCGAGGGTGCCGACGCCGTCGTTCCCGTCGAGGACACCACGGGCGTCACCGAACACGTCGTCACCATCGAACGGGGCAGGTCTGTAGGCGAATTCGTTCGCGAACGCGGCAGTGACATCACTGCCGGAATGCTACTGGTCACGGCGGGAACGCACTTGGAACCTCGCCATATCGCTGCGCTGAGCGCCGTCGGGTTGGCCTCACTCGACACGTACACGAGACCACGGGTCGCCGTCATCACGACGGGCGCCGAACTCAAGAGTGCCGGAACAACTCTCGAACCCGGCGAGATTTACGATTCCAACGGTGCAGCTTTGGCAGCATTGGCCGAAGCCAACGGTGCCGATGTCGTCTCCGTCGCTCGAAGCAGTGACGATCCGGCTGAATTCCGCGAATTGCTCTCGTACGCAACCTCGGTCGCCGATCTGGTTTTCACTTCCGGCGGAGTATCGATGGGTGACTTCGAAGTGGTGAAGGAGACCCTCACACCCTTGGGGGCGCAATTCGGCCACGTCGCAATGCAACCGGGGGGCCCGCAAGGCACTGCCGTGGTGAACGAAGTGCCGGTACTGAGCTTCCCTGGCAACCCGGTGAGCACGATGGTCTCCTTCGAGGTCTTCGCACGGGGCGAACTGCGCCGGGCCGCGGGCCTGCCCGAGATCCCGCGCGAGCGACTCCCGTTGACTGCACCGCTGCGTTCGGTGGACGGCAAACGGCAGTTCCTGCGGGCACGCAGAACTGCGGACGGTATCGAACTCGTTGCCGGACCCGGATCGCACCTCGTTGCAGCCATGGCGTGGGCCGACGTCCTGATCGACATCCCCGCCGCCGTGACCGAACTCGGCGCAGGCGATCTCGTCGACGTCGTCCCGCTCTCGACTTCCTCGATTTGATTCACTCGATCTGATTCAAAGGACACTCATGACCGAATTGACACACGTCGACAGCGAAGGCCGCGCACGCATGGTCGACGTCAGCGCCAAAGCCGAGACGACGCGGATCGCCGTCGCTGCCGGTGAACTTGTCACGACCGCCGAGGTGGTCCGCCTCGTCCGCGCCGACGGCATGCCCAAGGCCGATGTCCTCACCACCGCACGCATCGCCGGAATCGCCGGCGCAAAGAAGACGTCCGAACTGATTCCGTTGTGTCATCAGCTCGCACTTTCGTCGGTCAAGGTGGAGTTCGGATTCACCGAAACCTCGATCACCGTCGAAGCGACGGCAAAGACTCGCGGACAGACCGGCGTCGAGATGGAAGCACTCACCGCCGTCGCGGTGGCCGGCCTGACCTTGCACGACATGGTCAAAGCAGTCGATCCCGGCGCCACCATGAACGGTGTGCGTCTGCTCACCAAAGACGGTGGTAAACGCGGGCATTGGACCCGCGAGGCTCAGGGCGCCCCGGCTACTCCGGAGCACGTCTTCACCTCGACGAGGTCCGCGACCGTGCTAGTCGCCTCAACTGGCGGCGCCAACGGAACCAGACCCGACACCACCGGACCGAAGATCGCGGACTGGCTCCGCGAGCGGGACTTCGAGGTGCGTGGACCGCTCGTGTACGCCGACGCAGACATCGCGGCGGGCATAGCGGACGCGAAGCAGGGCTCCCCGTCGCTTGTCATCAGTACCGGCGGCACCGGCGCTTCCCCCACGGATGCAACCCCGGAAGCTACCCGCTCGGTCTTGACCCGTGAGTTGCCCGGGGTCGCAGAAGCGATCCGAACCAAAGGACTCGAGAAGACCCCGCACGCATCACTGAGCCGTGGTGTGGCAGGTATCACAGGTACGACGGTCATCGTCAATCTTCCGGGTTCTCCCGGCGGAGTGAAGGACGGTCTCGCCGTCCTCGAACCCATCATCGATCACCTGCTCGCGCAGGTCGCAGGCGGAGGAGCACACGATGAGTGAGCTACTGGCTCGGATCTCCGAGCAACCGATCCATGCAGACACCGTCGACGCGGCCGTGGCCGGTCCGAAGAACGGTGCTGTTGTGGTGTTCACGGGAACGGTGCGCAATCACGATGGAGGCCAAGCGGTTTCGGCGTTGGAGTACCAAGCGCATCCGGATGCCGAACGCTTCCTCCAGACATGCTGCCAAGAAGTTGCAGCCTCGACCGGCCTACCGGTTGCCGCGATTCATCGCGTCGGGCATCTCGAGATCGGAGACCTCGCACTGGTCGCCGCCGTCGCCGCGCCACACCGCGCGGAGGCGTTTGCCGCGTGCGCCGAACTGGTCGAGCGCATCAAGCACGAGGTACCGATCTGGAAGCGGCAACACTTCGCGAACGGCGTCTCCGAATGGGTCGGGTTGTAGGTCGAACGCTCTGGGAAGGTAGAGTTGCGATCACTAGGTGCCTGAAATCGGGCATCCAGCGTCGTAGAACGCAAAATTTCTTGCTGAGTGCTCAATGCACCCGCTCTTCTTACGGCGAAGAAGCCTGCCGACCGGCAGCGCCGCCACCACTGTGCTTGATTGTTCGACCGGTTAATTCCCGTGTCGGCATCCGGGCACGAACACGTGCCCGAAAGGCTCTGAACACACTTGTCTGACATCTCTACGCCCGCTACCACCTTCGCAGCCCTCGGTGTGCGCGCACCGCTGGTGAAAGCTCTCGAAGACGGCGGAATCACTTCTCCGTTCCCGATCCAGATCGACACCCTCCCCGACACTCTCTCGGGTCGCGATGTACTGGGCCGCGGAAAGACCGGAAGCGGAAAGACCCTCGCGTTCTCCATCCCCATGGTCTCTCGCCTCGCCGGCGAACTGTCCGGCGGCAAGCGTCGCCCGGGTCGACCGCTCGGCTTGGTGCTCGCACCCACGCGTGAGCTCGCCACCCAGATCACCGCAACCCTCGAACCGTTGGCCGCCGCATACGACTTGCGCGTGACCACGATCTTCGGCGGCGTCTCGCAGCACCGCCAGGTTCAGGCTCTGAAGGCCGGAGTCGACATCGTCGTCGCCTGCCCCGGTCGCCTCGAAGACCTCATGAAGCAGAAGTTCGTGAGCCTCGACGCCGTCGAGATCACCGTGCTCGACGAGGCCGACCACATGGCCGACCTCGGCTTCCTGCCCGTCGTCACCCGCATCCTCTCGTCCACGCCGCAGGACGGGCAGCGCCTGCTGTTCTCGGCGACGCTCGACAACGGCGTCGACAAGCTCGTCAAGCGTTTCCTCAAGAACGAGGTCATGCACTCGGTCGACGAGGCCAACTCCCCCGTCGCCGCGATGACGCACCACGTGTTCGACGTCGACGGCGTCGAAGCCAAGAAGGCTCTGGTCGAGAAGCTCGCTTCCGGTACCGGTCGTCGCATCCTGTTCATGCGCACCAAGCACCAGGCTCGCAAGTTGGCTCGCCAGCTCACCGAGTCGGGCATCCCGTCCGTCGACCTGCACGGCAACCTCTCCCAGGCCGCTCGCGACCGTAACCTGGCAGCTTTCTCCGCCGGTGAAGCGCGTGTCCTCGTCGCCACCGACGTCGCAGCGCGCGGCGTCCACGTCGACGATGTCGAGTTGGTCGTTCACGTCGATCCCCCGGCCGAGCACAAGGCTTACCTGCACCGCAGTGGTCGCACGGCTCGCGCAGGCAGCGCCGGCGACGTGGTCACAGTGGTCTTGCCCGAGCAGCGTAAGGATCTTGCGATCCTCATGCGTAAGGCAGCCATCAAGGTGACGCCGGTTCGTTCGACGGCCAACTCCGAGCACGTCGTCAAGTTGGTCGGCGACATCGCACCGCACGTCACTCCGGCTCCGAAGGCTCCGGCCCAGCCGAACGGTGGACGCGGACAGCGCCCCGCCGGCCAGGGTGGACGCGGCGGCGCAGCACGTTCGGGTCAGGCTCGCTCCGGACAGGGCGGTCAGTCACGCGGTGCACGCACCGGCGGCGCTGCCCGTCAGGAACATGCCGGCGGCGGCGCTCGCCGTCCCCGCACCGGCGGCGGCGCTCGCACTGCGGGCTCCACCGGTGGCCGTCCCGCACGCTAGGTCGTCCCGCGCGCTAGGCCGCACAGGCACAATTCAAAAGGTTTCGTAGTGGACAGCGTCGGCCAATGGCCGGCGCTGTCGCCATCCGAAGCGCTCGAGATCCGGAACCTGTTGGAATTCAGTCACCTTCCCGACGCAGAGCCAGGCGATGGGGCGAACGGGTGAGGGAATGCCCATGAGTTCGGTGAGGTACTTCTCGTCGTAGAACGAGACCCAGCCGATCCCGATCTCCTCGGCTACCGCGGCGAGCCACAGATTCTGAATCGCGAGCACTGCCGAGAACAGGCCGGTGTCGTCGACGGTGTGGCGGCCGAGGATGTTCGGGCCACCGCGTGACGGGTCGTAAGTGACGACGATCCCGGTACCGCTCTCGGCAATTCCCTCGATCTTGATGGGGTCGAACGTCGAGCGGCGATCCTCGGGCAAAGACTGCGCGAAATTCATCCGGGCATCGGCGACGTGCGCCGCGAAGGTGTTGAGCGTCTCCGGATTACGAACGACGACAAAATCCCACGGTTGCGTGTTTCCCACGCTCGGCGCGCGGTGAGCGGCGTCGAGAATTCGCATCAGGGTTTCGTCCGGGATGACCTCTCCCGAGAACTCGGCGCGAACGTCTCGCCGTCGCCGAATCGCTTCGTACACGGATACATCGGATTCACTCACGCTCCGACGGTATAGCGGTGCAATCCCAGCATGGCGTCGGGGTGCGGTTCGGCCGTTTCTTCTCGTACGCAGGTGCGCAGGGCTCTGCCCACCGCTCCCGAATCCATCCCGGTACCGATCACGACCAGTTGCGTAGTTCGAGGTTCGCCCGACTTCCATCGCAGCGGGGTGATCCGAACATGATCACCCACCGACTGGATCTCGAATTTTCCTGTGTACCCGGGAATTTCGAAGTTCACGAATCCCTTGATGCGGTAAACACCCGACGGCTGATTCTCGAGAAAGTGCGTCAGAGCCCTGGCATCGAGTGGTGTCTCCGATATGAAATCAACCGACTCGTAGCGATGATGCAGGTGATCGTGGTGACAGGAGCCGTCCTCGTGGTCGTGCCCGTGATCGTGGTCGAGTCCGTCGCGCAGGAGCTCGTCAAGGCTCAGTTGATCGCCCGGAGCGGGAGGGGTCACCTCACCGGAATCGAACAACAGAGCGGGGTCTATCCGCGAGTGCGACGTTTCCACTATCGGCGCTCGCGGATTCAACTCACGAATTCCGGCCGAGAATTGCTCGCGCTCGGCGGCGGGAACGCTGTCGATCTTGTTGACTACCACCAGGTCTGCCAGGCGGACGTGTTGATCGAGTTCGGGATGTTCGCTGCGAACGGTGGAGAAATTGGCTCCGTCGACCAAGACCACCAGGCCGCCGTAGACGACGGACGGGTTCTCACTTCCGAGGACGAGTCGAATCATGTTCCGCGGCTCGGCAAGCCCGCTGGCCTCGACGACGATCACGTCGATCCCTGATTGCCGGTGCGCCAGCTTGTTCAGCATCTCGTCCATGTCGGAGACGTCGACAGCACAGCACAAACAGCCGTTGCTGAGCGTGACCATCGAATCGACCTGACCGGCGACCATCATCGAATCGATGTTGACGGAGCCGAAGTCGTTGACGATCACGCCGATGCGTACGCCGTCGTTGTTACGCAGGAGATGGTTGAGCAGCGTCGTCTTGCCCGAACCGAGAAAGCCTGCGACGACTATTACGGGAATCTGCTTCTTCGCCACCACACAACCTTCCGAAACCACACGTACCGATCAGTGATCGTAGTGGAGTGTGGCTTCGGAAGGTTCACGCTGACAGCAGACTCACACCGTGCAGAGTGGGCGGATGTCCGAAGTGCCCTCGGTGGTCGGTGACGTCAAGATCGTGCACGCGTTGTATCCACGGGATTCGGCGACCCGGCGGATTTCACTCCAGCCTGCCGCGTCGACGACCGGCGACCGTGAGAGCACGAACCCGGAAAGCCTGAGCGGATCGCCCACCAGGGCCCACGAATAGTCGTCGGCGATATACGTGACGATGTAATTGGGCGGACCGTCCAAGCTTTCCTGTGAGGGCACCCCGGGGAAGCTCACATGCAACTGGGCACCCGTTGCTGGATCGGTAACTCGGGCATTCCCGACGATCTCGTTGGCTTGGCCGGTCCACGTCGTACACGTGTTCTTCACGCTCACGTTCGACGAATCGACTATCCCGTAACTCGCCCGGGTGTCCTTCGCGCACGCGAGGTTGAAGGGCTGAGGAATCGCCGCCACCTGGTTCCATTCCCCTACGTAGCGCGCGGCGTCCAGGTTCGCCACCGGCTGCAAGGGTTCCCAGAGTGGGCTCGCCTGCGCGGTTCCCGAAAACATCGCCGCTGCGGCGCACACTCCCGCAATCGCAATCGCACTTCGCCCCGACCACTTCATATCACTGCTCCTCGTCTGTACAACGCTCGATCGGCATTGGTTCCTCAAAGCATTCGGAGCTGACGGACTGGAGGATGGGAACGTATGTAAAACTACTTTTGGTTTGTTATGGACCTACTTCACATACCTTATGTAGTCTTTGCTAAAAGATAGCTGAAAGTCGGACGGAGCTACTGTGATGAAGGTTGTCGACTTAGGTCTAGAGCGCACGCGCTACGCAGTCATCGACGAGACGATCGAGTCGAGGTGGCGCCGAGTTACCTCGATGCAGCACGACACCGTTGCCGTCGTGACTCCGCGCGACCGGATCACTTTCGCCGAACTCGAACTCCGGACCGACGCATTGGTCCGCGAACTTCGCCTGCGCGGGTCACACGGGGCTTGCCCGGTTGCGGTCGATCTCGAACCAACCGCCGAGTCGGTACCCGCCATCCTCGCCACTCTGATTTCCGGTCGGCCGTTGGTCATGATCGACCCACAACTCCCCGAGGCCCGGCGAGCGCACATCATGAGCACCTCGGGTGCCGTCGCGCTGCAGTCGATACTCGACGAATCAGCCGCAACGGGCTTCCGTTTCGACAACGCACTTGAACCCTCCAGTTCCGACCCTGCCATGATCGCGTTCACGTCCGGGACCAGCGGAGCCCCCAAGGGAGTCGTGCTGAGCCACTCCATGTGCCTGAACAAAGCCGACGAACTTGCCGCAGCAATCGACCTGCGACCCGACGATCACATCGGGAACCTGTTGCCCGTCAGTTTCGGAGCCGGAATCACGGCCCTGATCATGGGACTGATGAACGGAGTCACGGTCTTCTGCTGGGATCCACGCACAGACGGAGTCTCGGGAATCGATGACTGGCTGATCGAGAACTCGATCACGACCGCGCACTGCGCACCGTCATTCCTGCGAGCGTGGTCGGATCTCGAATCCGATGAAGCACTGGATAATTCGCTCGGATCGCTGAGGGTCGTCGTGACGTACGGGGAACCGGTTCACGGCGAGGACTACGCGCGCCATCGCAGTCACGGCTTTGCTCGCGTCACCTATGTCAACTGGCTGGCCACCACTGAGACCGGCGTCGTCGCATACAACGCGTTCCCGCCGCATTCCGAACTGCCCGACGGAGTGGTGCCGGCCGGACGTGCTCGCGATGGCAAGGACGTTCAGATCGTCGATGTGAACGGCGTGCCTCTCCCCGACGGGGAGATCGGCGAGATACAGGTTGTCTCCAGCGATCTTGCCGACGGATACCACGGCGACCCGGATCGAACTGCAGCACGATTCACACGTCTCGGCGAGGGGGTGAGTATCTACCGGACCGGTGACCGGGGCCGCATCGACGAACACGGCGAACTACAACTGCGTGGACGGGTTGACGACGCCGTCAAGATTCGGGGCTACCTGGTAGAACCGATGGAAGTCGAGTCGCATATTCGTCGAATTCCCGGCGTCGCCGATGTTTTCGTCGCTGCCGTACTGGAGAACGATCGACCGGAGATTGTCGCTTACGTGGTCCTGACCAAAGCCGTGATGACTCGGTCGGGGGCCGAGATGCGGCGGGAATTGGCGAAATACCTGCCCGCCTGGATGCTTCCGCGACATTTTGTTCTCATGGCCGAGCTGCCCCGTAACGAAAGGGGGAAGGTCGAGAGAACAACATTGCCATCCGTCGCGGTGAGGGACACTCCCCCAACTCTCGCCGGACCTGCCGAACTGTGGCTGTCCTCGATCTGGGAGTCGATTCTCGGCATCGATTCCATCGACCGTGAGGACGACTTCTTCGAGCTCGGCGGCGACTCCCTTGCTTCGACCGAGGTGGTGGCCAAAATTCACGACATGTTCAGGGTCCGGATCACGGCGGCAGAGTTCGCGACCGCGAGCACCGTCAAAGACCTTGCAGCGCTGATCGATCGGTGCACAATCGATCCCGACGATCGCGTCTCTCACGACACGATGGTTCCACTGAAGCTCGAAGGGTCAGGGCGACCGCTGTTCATCATGAACGGTGCAGGGTGCCCCTCGACAACACTGTCCACCTTGTCGAACGCGCTCAACACCGATCGCCCGGTCTACGCACTTCAGCCACACGGCTTCGAATCTCGCGGACTGCCCGATCGGTCGGTAGAGGCAAGCGCTCGCCGTTTCATATTCGAAATCAAGAAGATTCAGCCCACGGGCCCCTACCTCCTCGCCGGCTACTCGTACGGCGGCTACGTGGCGCTGGAAATGGCGTCACAGCTGTCCGAGACCGGTGACGCTGTCGAGCACGTCACCGTTCTCGACACCAGAATCCCCACCGACACTGCCGCACGACTAGCCGACCGTGCGGGCATCAGTTTGGATCCATCGATCGTCGACCTCGCACCACAACCATCCACCAATACCCGCTGGAAGCCGACCAGACGCACCGTAGCCGCGATGTGGATCCGCACGCTGTTCGCCGGCATTCTGCAGTACCCACCGGCCACCCAGTGGACAGTGTTCCTCTACATCGGAGGCCAGGCGCTCCGGAAGCATCGGATGCGGGAGTGCTCTGCGCCCGTCACCGTGATCCGTGGAGCCACCAACAACCGTGGACGCGAGATCTGGTCACTCATTGCCACGGGCTCACTCGATTTCGACGACGTCGACGCGTGCCACGAAGACGTCGTCCGCCAACCGTACGTCCGCAAGACTGCGGCGATCATCGATCGAGTCTGTGATCGAGCGTGACCAGCGCTGCTCATGTCCAGCTGTAGAAGAAAGAGCGGCGCGGAGTGAGTGCCCAGTCGGTCGTCGACGAACACACTCGTTCCTTGACGAACGCACCCGCCCTGCCTGCGACGAACATGCCCGTTGCGTCGTCGACACGAGTGGTCCGCTGGAACACACCTCGCCGCCTCCCGAGACTGATGCACCGGCCTGCGAACTGCGGAGCCACCGGGCGCGGCGCGGAACCTTCGAGTCGATGCAGGATCGTCTCGGCCGCATGGACTCCCAAGGGAATCGCGGCCTGACAACTCATCCTCAGTGACAGATCACCGACCGCAACCGCATCGCCCGCACCGACGATGTTGGGGTGGGACGGGCATTCGAGTCGGTCGTCGAGTTTCAGGCGACCGAGATCGTCCACGGGAAGGCCACTTCGGCGCGCCAGCTCCGGGACGCCGAATTCTGTCGCGAGAATCGTGCAATCTGCCTCCACCCGCACGCCTCCCGCTAGCTCACAAAACGCATCATCGATCCGAGTCACCCGGGATTCGGTGACAATATCGACCCCAAGATCGGTCAATGTTCTGAGAATTGCCGATCGCGCACGCTCTGACAGGTCCGGGGCCACGATTCCACCCGTCACCAAAGTGATTCGGCTGCTTCGATGCTCAGCCAGTTCTGCGGCAGTCTCGATCCCGGTGAGACCGCCGCCGACAACACAGACTGCAGCCTTCTCATCGAGAGCCGCCAGCCTGGATTTTAGGCGTACCGCGTCCTCGAATTCGGAAACGCTGAACCTGTGCTCCGCCGCCCCAGTGGTGGGTGACTGCCCACTTCCGACTGCGTAGACCAGATAGTCGTAGTCGAGCACACTGCCGTCGTCGAGGGTGAGCCTGCCGAGCCTCGCCTCGATCGTCGTCACCTCTCCGAAGACTCGGTGTGCCGCACGCGGTAGCGCCCTGTCGAACGAGACCGTCGCGTCGTAGCCAGCCGTGATCATCTGATGGAGCCTGATTCTTTGCACGAAGTGCGGGCGCGGATTCACGACGGTGACCGTGACGTCCGAACGAGTTCTCAGCAGCCGCTTCGCTGCCATGGCGCCCGCATATCCTGCACCGATTATCACCACGTGTGCGCGCATGACTCCCCATTCCGAAAACGACAAATGCTCTGCACCGATTGGTGCAGAGCATTTGTGTTGGGTGGAGCTAAGGGGACTCGAACCCCTGACCCCCACACTGCCAGTGTGGTGCGCTACCAGCTGCGCCATAGCCCCGTATTCAATTAACTCTAACAGTCGAACTCGCAGCGGCTTTTCTGCTTTCCGCTTGCTTGAAGAAAGTTACACCACTTCGATCCTGGGCAACAAATCGCCTGCTCAGAGGGAGGCGGCCGCTCCTCATCGGAGCGGCCGCTTCGACTCAGGAAAGCTTGGAAACCCAGTCGCTACTGCGCGTGTCAACGATCTTGCCGTTTGCCACGACGGTGGGGGTCCCGGTCGATCCGGCATCCTTGAGTGCCTGGCTCGCGGCTGCGGCGTTGGTTGCGGCGGCCTCGACGTTGGTGCCGGAAGAGATGCAGGTTGCCACATCTTCGGATGCGCCCGCATCCCGAGCGATCTGGGCGAGGTCGTCGTTGGTGTGGTCACTGCTGCCGCCCTCCGCAGGCTGCGTGTCGGTCGCGAAAAGCTTTGTGTGGAATGCGGAGTACGCGATCGCGTCGCCACTCTGAGCGACGCACAGCAGAGCGGCGCCGGCCCGTGTGGAGTAGTCACCGCTGCCCGACGCCCGGTTGAGGAAGTTCAGCATGTGGTAGCGAACGGCGACGTCACCGTTGTCAACGGCAGCCGAGAGCGCTTGGCCACTGAGGTGCTCGAGAGCAGCACAAGCCGGGCACAGCGGATCCTCGAAGAGATCAATGGTCGTTGCGGCGCTGGGCTTGCCGAGCAGCACCACGCCGTTGTCCTGCACTGTGACGGCAACTTCGGAATTCTGCACGGAGCCGTAGCCGTCGTTCTGGGGCTTGTTCTTGTTGTTCGTCCACAAGACACCGCCGATGACGAGGGCCGCGATCACGAGCACTGCGAGGCCACCGATGATGTAGGTGGAGCGGCTCGAGACCGGTTCCGGCGAGTATTTGTTCTTGCTGCTCTTGGTGCTCACGCTGATGCAGTCCTTCGTGCGTCGAAACGATTTACCGATTGCTTACCTTGCCACTGAAGACTGAGTATCCACTGAGAACGCCGCGCGTGATCCGGGGCCCAATGCCAACGGCGAACGCGGGAACACGAGCAGCCACACGGCAAGCGCCATGAAGCCGAGGTCCCGGAGAATCTCCTTCAGATAGTCCCAAGCACCGACGTCAGCAGCACCGCCGCCGCCGAAACATCCACAGTCGATGGACAATCCCCTGGCCCACACCGAAATGATCACCGCGATGAGGACCGTGAGAATCACCACCGAGACTGCGGCGGATACTCGAACCGCCAGACCGACGAGGATCAGCAGTCCCAGGACTATCTCGACCAGAGGAAGAGCCGTCGCCACCGGACCCACCAGTGACTCGGGCAACAGTTGATAGGCGCGCACCGCGATCTTCGTCTGCACGGGATCAAGGAACTTGAGCCCGCCGGAGATCAGCCAGACGGCTGCCAAGCCCAATCGGGCTACAAGACTCACGATACGAATTGCCACCCGATCGAGAGTACAGAATGCCCGGTCAGTCCAGGTTTGTCCGCGCAGGCGTATCCGTAAGCACCGTCACATCAGTCAGATCTTCGACGACGGATTCGACTGTCTTCGTTCGCGACGGGACGAACAACCAACCCGTAGCCGACACGACGACGACCGCTCCCATCACCGCGAAGGCCGCAGAGTACGACACATGCTGGGCGATCAGCCCGGCACAAATCGGCGCCACTACCCCACCGATGTCCGACATCATCTGGAATACCGCCAGGACGGGTCCGCCGCGAGCCGTCGACCCGATCACATCGGCAACCGCTGCTTGCTGAGCCGGGCTCATGAGCCCTGAACCGACGCCCGTCACTGCAGCGATGACAAAGAACACCACGAGGTTGTCCGTGAATCCCATCGCGATGGTGCCCACACCACAGATGAGCAGGCCGCTCACGACAAAGGGCTTGCGTCCGAAGCGGTCCGAGAGTCGTCCGGAAACGATCAACACCAACGCATTGCCGACGGCGAAGATCGTCAGGGCGTAGGCCGCAATCGACGGATCCCGATCGAGGAACTCCACGACGAACAGGGGGACCATGGCAACGCGAACTCCGAAGATGACCCCGCCGAAGGCGAGGTTCGATCCGAGCGCTGCCCGGTACACCGGCGACTGGAGGCCTTCTGTGAGAGTCATCGACTTCACATCGACAGCCTTGTCCGGTGACGCCAAATGAGATCCACGCAGGCTCACGAAGACAACGAGCGCGGCGATCACCAACGCAATTGCGTAGATGATGAACGGCATCCGGAGACCGAACTGCAACAGCGCACCGCCGACCAGCGGGCCGCCGATCGATCCCATGAGAAAGCTTGTCGCGTACAGACCCGACACGCGGCCGCGACTGTCCGGCGGTGACATGCGAATGATCAGCCCGAGAGCCGACACGGTGAACATGGTCGACCCGATGCCGCCCAACGACCGGAACAGCAGAAGTTGCCAGTACTCCCCCGCGAAAGCGCACGCGCCGGTCGAGACCGCGACGATCAGAAGGCCGACGATGTAGACCGGTCGCTCACCGAGTTTCTGTACCAAAGAGCCGCTCATCGGCGCGAACACCAATCGCATGAACGCGAAAGACGAGATCACGATCGTGGCGGCGGTGACCGATACGTCGAAGCTTCGCGCGAACTGCGGTAGCGCCGGAGCGACCAATCCGAATCCGAGGGCGATGACGAAGCTGGCGGCGACCAGTACCCAAATTTCCTGTGGCAGCTTGGCTGCACGAGTTTTCATGTCGCCCGGAATTCTAGCCGGGCGACATGAGGGGTCCGCGGGCTAGTTCGCCTTCAAGACTCCGGACACCAAGTCCTTGGCCGCTGCCTGAACCTGAGCCAGATGATCGGTGCCCTTCATCGACTCGGCATAGATCTTGTACACGTCCTCCGTGCCGGACGGCCTCGCTGCAAACCACGCATTTTCCGTCGTCACTTTGAGACCACCGATCGCCGCACCGTTTCCGGGCGCCGCTGTCAGTGTCGCGGTGATCGGCTCACCCGCCAGTTCGGTTGCACTCACCTGATCAGGAGACAGCTTTGCCAGGACTGCCTTCTGTGCGCGTGTTGCGGGCGCATCGATACGTGCGTACGCGGGGCTCCCGAACTTCTCGGCCAACGCGGCGTAGTGCGCTGACGGAGACTTTCCCGTCACAGCGGTGATTTCCGAGGCGAGCAGCGCAAGGATGATGCCGTCCTTGTCCGTCGTCCAGACGGAACCGTCGTGTCGGAGGAAGGACGCGCCGGCGCTTTCCTCGCCGCCGAATCCCACAGACCCGTCGAGTAATCCTGGAACGAACCACTTGAACCCGACCGGAACCTCGAGCAATTCGCGACCCAGGCCGCTGACCACACGGTCGATCATCGAGGAACTCACGAGGGTCTTGCCGACCTTGGTATCTGCGCCCCACCTTGGCCGGTTCGCAAACAGGTACTCGATGGCAACGGCGAGATAGTGATTCGGGTTCATCAAACCGCCGTCGGGAGTGACGATGCCGTGGCGGTCGGAGTCCGCATCGTTTCCGGTCGCGATGTCGTAGCGATCCCGAATCCCGATCAGCGACGCCATCGCGTCGGGCGACGAGCAGTCCATGCGGATCTTGCCGTCCGTGTCCAGCGTCATGAACCGCCAGGTCGGATCCACGAGAGGATTCACCACTTCGAGGTCGAGTCGATGAGTGTCGGCGATCGCGCCCCAGTAGTCGACACTTGCCCCGCCGAGGGGGTCTGCACCGATCCGGATTCCGGCGTCGCGGATCGCATCGAGGTTGAGGACAGAGGGGAGATCTTCGACGTAGTAGCGGAGGAAGTCGTAGCGTTCGACGCGGTCCAGCGCCTGCGCTGCCGTGACGCGCCTTACCCCGGAAAGCCCTTTGCGCAGTAGCTCGTTCGCTCGGTCGGCGATAACCGACGTCGCATCCGTGTCCGCGGGTCCGCCGTGCGGCGGGTTGTATTTGAAGCCGCCGTCACGAGGCGGATTGTGTGACGGTGTCACGACGATACCGTCGGCCTTGGCCTCCGGCCCCGTCGAGTTGTATCGCAAGATCGCGTGGCTCACAGCCGGGGTGGGCGTGTAGGCGTCGCGCGAGTCGACAAGAACGACGACGTCGTTGGCGACGAGGACCTCCAACGCGGAGAGCCAGGCGGGTTCGGACAGCGCGTGTGTATCCCGGCCGATGAACAGCGGGCCGTCGATTCCCTGCGAAGCGCGGTACTCGACGATCGCCTGGGTTGTCGCCAGGATATGAGCTTCGTTGAAAGCCGAGTCGAGACTGGAACCGCGATGTCCGGAAGTGCCGAAAAGTACCTGCTGCATCGGGTTCTCGGGATCAGGAGTGCGCGTGTAATACGCGGTGACCAGATGAGGAACGTCGATCAGATCCTCTGGCAGAGCCACTTGTCCTGCTCGTTCGTGCGCCACGAATCCCCCTCGGCCCGGTGGTCGACCATTGTGTCGACGCGACTGTGGACAATTGTCTACCCTGGCCGCGTGGCGTGCACGCTCGACGCCGAATACGTCAGTCCGTGATCTGGATTCCCACCCACGCAGCGGACAAGCCGACGATCAGACTGACGACGATGTAGATCAGCGAAAGCATCGTCTGACGCCGCTCGACCATGCCCACATTCTCGGTCGCGAAGGTCGAGTAGGTGGACAGGCCGCCGCAGAAGCCCGTCGCCAGGAGCGCGGCCATCTCGGTGGAAAGAGTTGCCCCGGTGAACAATCCGAGCAGGAAGCAGCCGATCACGTTCGCGGCGAAGGTTGCAGCCGGGAATCCCCTGTAAGCGGGCACATACCGCGCCAACAGGTACCGGCCGCTCGCACCCGCGCCGCCGCCGAGTGCCACCAGGAGAACCGTCATGCCGACACCCCGTCCCGCGCACGGATCCAGCGTTCACCGAGCCCTTTGCCCAGCGCTGCGGCGAGGATGGCAGGAATCAGCGTCCCGAGTACATAGAGAATCGATCGCCACGGACTCTCCGTCACCGCGTGAACCGCGAATGACGAGAAGGTCGTGAAGCCGCCGCAGAACCCGGTGCCGAGAAAGAGGTACCCCACCTTGTTGTGGACCAGCAGGGCCGCGAGTATGCCGAGAATGAGCGAGCCGACGACGTTGATGACCAGCGTCGTCCAGATGTGGGGGAACAGCTCTCCCAGACCGTATCGGCTCAGTGCCCCCAATGCTCCACCGACGGCAACCGCGCTCACTGCAGCCGGCAGCTTCAGATCACCCATGCTCTCGCCTCATCCGAAAGAGCCTACGTCCCGGATCGGGCTTTCGGCGGGCGCGGAATGAAGTAGCTTGTCCGCTGCTGATACTCGCGATAGCCCGGGCGCTGTTCCATGTGTCGCTCGAGCAACCGCGCTCCGGTGGCGAAGACCAGGAAGTACGTCATCGCGATCGGCGAGAGGACGGTCAACACCCCCGGCCACACCGAGGCCGAGACGAGGAAGATCCCCCACCACACGCACGCGTCGCCGAAGTAGTTGGGATGACGCGTCCACGCCCACAAACCTTGATCCATGATGTGGCCACGGCTGCCCGGATCGGATTTGAACTCCTCCATCTGCCGATCGCCAACCGTCTCGAACGTGACGCCGACAATCCACAGCGCGATACCGAGTACAACAAGAAGCCCGAAGCTGCCGTGCGAGACCGCAGCGACCTGGATCGGCAGGGAGACGAACCACAACGAAATCCCCTGCGTGAGATAGATCTTGCGGATCGCGTAGAGCGTTCGACTACCCGTCGTCCGTCCGAGCATTTCCTCGTACCGCGGATCTTCACCCTTGCCACGCGATCGGATCGCCATGTGGGTCGCCAAGCGCAGACCCCAGATCGCCACGAGCGCAAGCATCAGCAACCGGCGCCAGAGGTCGCCGGTTCCCACTATCGCGGACACGAGCGCGATGAGAACGAAGCCGGCGCCCCACGACACGTCGACAACATTGTGGCGCCCGATCCGTACACCGATCGTGGCTGTCACTGCCATTCCGATGGCGATCGCCAGCAGACTCGTGAGCGTGACCACTCCGAATGCGCCCCAGTCGAATCCGTTCATCGCCGCGACACCCACTGCGGCCGGACCGGTTCCATGCCCGATCGACCATCACCGAGCGGCCGGACCGACAGAATCTGATCGACGCCCATCCTGCCGTCCCGAAAAGCCATTCCCCCGCCGACGAGGTAGAGACGCCACACCCGAGCGACTTCGACGCCCACAAGTTCCACGACGCGGTCCCAATTCGATTCGAAAGTCTCGATCCACGCGTCCACCGTCCGCACGTAGTGCTCACGCAGGGCGTGGACGTCACGGACTTCGAGTCCGCCTTCCTCGATCATTCCAACGGTCCGGCCCACAGGCCTCATGTACATGTCCGGCGCGATGAACGACTCGATGAACGGGCCTCCCCCGGGATGCGAGCCGGTGCGCGACATCTGCTGAATCAACACACGCCCGCCCGCAATCACGTTGTCGTGGAGCGCTTTCACGTACGTCGAATAGTTGTCTTCGCCGACGTGCTCACCCATCTCGATCGACGCGACCGCATCGAACGGACCGTCGGGGATCTCGCGATAATCTTGTAATCGGATCTCGACCCAGTCTTCCAAACCGAGTGCGCGGATCTTCGCGTCGACAAATGCCTTCTGCTCAGCCGAGATAGTGATGCCGACGACCCGAGCGCCGTACTCCCGCGCTGCATGCAGGCTCAGCGAGCCCCAACCACAGCCGACGTCGAGAAACCGCAGCCCTCGCGCCCGATCAAGACCGACTTTGCGGCACACCAGGTCCAACTTGTCTGTCTGCGAGTCTTCGAGCGTGTATTCCGGTGCATCGGAAGTCCAGTATCCCGAGGAGTACGCCATGTTCTCGTCGAGAATCAGCTCGTAAAAATCGTTCGACAAATCGTAGTGGTGCCCGATCGCCTCGCGGTCGCGGGCGAGACTGTGCAAGCGGCCCTTCACTTGGGCCTGCGACGCCGGTGGAGCCAAAGGTCTCCCGAAAGCACCGAAGGACCGCGCGGCCTTGACCGCAGCGAGGACGAGCGATGGCGTCGGGGTGATCGACCCGAGTCCCCGCTCGGCAGACACCTTCCACACGTGTGTGAGCGCATCGCCCAGATCACCCTCGACGTCGAGTTCGCCGAGAACATATGCCTGCGCAGCTCCCAACTCGCCGGGATTCCAGAGCAGGCGTCGCAACACGTTCGCGCTGTAGAGCGTCACCTTCGGAGCGTCCTCCGGTCCTGCTGTGCTGCCGTCCCACGCAGTCAACCGCACCGGAAGCTCGCCGCCGACAAGTGGACTCAGAATTTCCGACAGTCGGCCCGCAACACCGGTGCCTTGGATCGCTCGATCCATCGTGGCGGTCACCGCTGGTTCCTCCGATCGAGAACAATTTGCTGAACGTCGAGATACCCCGATCGGAAGCCCGCCTCGGAATAGCAGAGATAGAAATGCCACATGCGCGCGAACACTGCGTCGAACCCGAGTGCAGATGCCTCGTCGGTGCGAGCGCTGAAACGCTCGTCCCACAGCCGCAACGTCTGCGCGTAGTGATCGCCCATCGACATCCGCTCACGCACCCGGAGCGTCGTCAAACGTTCGGTGACATCCTCGATCGCCCGCACCGACGGAAGGAACCCACCGGGGAAAATGTATTTGTGTACCCAGGTATAGGTGTTGCGGGTCGCGAGCATCCGGTCGTGCGGCATCGTGATCGCTTGGATCGCCGCGCGCCCACCCGGCGCCAACAGAGCGTCGATCGTCTGGAAGTAGCTGCCCCAGTACTGGTGTCCGACCGCTTCGATCATCTCGACCGAAACAACCGCGTCGTACTCCCCCTGCACCTGCCGATAGTCGAGAAGGTCGACCTGAACGCGATCTGCCAGTCCCGCAGCGCTAATCCGCTTCGCTGCCAATTCCTGTTGTTCGACCGAAAGAGTCACCGAGCGCACCGTTGCGCCGCGCTGGGCCGCTCGGATCGCCAATTCTCCCCAGCCTGTGCCGATTTCGAGCACTCGTGAACCTGGACCGACGCCCGCGCCGTCCAGCAGGCGATCGATCTTCCGGTGCTGGGCAGCTGCGAACACATCCCACGACGGGGATGCTCCTACCGACAGATCCTCGAAGAGTGCACTGGAATAGGTCATCGTGTCGTCGAGGAACAGTTCGAACATCTCGTTCGATAGGTCGTAGTGCCTGGAGATGTTCGAGCGCGTGTTCTGCGTCGAGTTCCGCTCACTGCGAGGCTGCTTCGGAATGTACAGGCCTCGTAGCCGCTGCAGGAAGTCTGGAATCAGCGTCGCCACGCGGGAGGCGAAGACTTCCAGGACCGCGGTGAGGTCGGAAGCTTCCCAATCGCCCGCCATGTACGACTCGCCGAATCCGATCAAGCCACTGTCCCCCACACGAGCGGCGAAGTCGTCCGGGCGATGAATAACCATCAACGGTGAATCCGGGCTACCGCCGCCGGAGAACTCACCATTCGGCATCTGAACACGCAGCGGCAAGCGCGCGACCGCCTTGTGGAACAGAGCGCGGGCAACCGGCGACGCAACCCGCACTTTGAAGCCGCTGGGCACCGTGGCAACGCCTGGCCACCGCTCGGTTTCGATCGTGTGAGCGGAAGGTTCGGTGCCGAGAGTAGTTGTGGTCATTGCACTGCCTCCTGCGGGTGATGTTGCGGTCGGGGAACGATGGGTAAGCGCCTGGCCCACAGCCGGATTCCTTGAAATCTGATCTGCGCGGCGACTCGGAGAGGAGCCAGCGGAACAGAGAGCGCACTGCGGACGATCTCGCGCGTCGTCGCCGGCACGCATCGACCTGACACCGTGGCTACGAATGGCGCCTTGCCGTCTCGGGCCAGAACTATCGAAAGCGCGAGCGCGGTGTCGGGTAGTGGGAGTCGCATCCGGTACTCGCCGTCCAGATCGTTGAACGGAGACACGTAGAACTCTTTGGACGTGCGAGCGGCGCCACGTTCGTCGGGTTCGAGCAGGTAACAGTGCCGCTCGCCGTAGGTGTTGTGAACCTCTGCAACAACGCAACGCTGAGTTCCGTCGTCGTTCAAGCACCAGAACACGCTCAGCGGGTTGAAAACATGGCCGAACACACGTGCGTTCGCAAGCATGAGGATCCGGCCGCCGGAGAAGTCGAATCCGTTGGTCGCCAGAAAAGTCTCGACGTTGGTACGAATCGATCGGGTGGGGTCGCCGAGGTGATCCCCGGCGTCGAACGTAGCCAAGGGGCGCAATGCCTTCGGGAGCTCGGGCAATTCGTCGACGTCGACCAGCCAGCTGTAGCTTCGGTACTCGAACTCGTTGTGCAACGGCTCCGTTCGTACGTGTCGGACGCTCGTATGAACGATGGACGGCGTGATGGGAGTCGTCACGGCCACCGACCTCCGACGCGTTCGGCGGCACGCAGGCCCGACAGTGCGCCGTCCTCGTGGAAGCCCCATCCGTGGTACGCGCCGGCAAACGCGAGCACGTTCGAGTCCAACTCGGGAAGCCGTCCCTGAGCTGCGACGGAAGTCGGTGTGTACTGCGGATGCTCGTAAGTCATCTGATCGATCACCGACTCCGGCGACACCATCTCGCCTCCCCCCAAGGTCACTATGTATCGCCGGCCGGTATCTGGGAGCCGTTGCAACCTCGTCATGTCATAGCTGACCAGAACGTGATCGGGCTTCGCGTTGCATTCCGGGATGTAGTAATTCCATGACGCGCGCGCATTGGTGTTGTCGGGCAGCACATTTTCGTCGGTGTGAAGTTGGGTGTGGTTGACGGAGTACGGCATTGCGCCGAGGACCTGCGATTCGACGGCCGTCGGTTCGGCCAAGATCTTCAGCGCTTGCTGCGGATGCGTTGCGACCACAACTGCGTCGAAGGTCTGGATCTGGTCGTCGCCGTCACGAATGTCGACGCGATCGTCGAACCGGTGGACGGCGCGAACTGGCGTGTTCAGGCGGATATCCCCGATACTTTTGGCGACGAGACGAACGTATTCGCCCGATCCACCGGTGACTGTTCGCCAGGTCGGCGATCCAGTGACGCTCAGCATTCCGTGGTGATCGAGGAACGAGAACAGGTACCGCGCGGGATACTTCAGCGCCGAGCCGGGATCACACGACCAGACTGCCGACACGAGCGGAGTCATGAAGTGAGCGGTGAAGTAGTCGGAGAACCGGCCGCTGCGCAGAAACACTCCCAGTGTCTGGTCGGGTGCCGACGGATCCGTGTTGTCGAGCAGGGCGCGGGCACGGCGATGGAAGCGCTTGACCTCCATCAACATCGACAGAAAGCTGCCGTTGACAAGGAGCCCCGGCGTCGGGAGAACGCCGCGCAACCCTTGGCCTCCCGAGTACTCGAGCCCGCAACCCCCACACCTGACCGACATACTCATGTCGGATTCCTGCGTAGGCACATCGAGTTCTGCGAACAATCGCAACAAAGTCGGATAGGTGCGGTCGTTGTGGACGATGAACCCGGTGTCGATGGCGAGGCTTCGCCCTTCCGGGTCGGTGACCGAATGGGTGTCCGCGTGCCCACCGAGCCGTGAATCCGCTTCGTAGAGCGTCACGTCACTGTCCTTACTCAGCACCCACGCCGCTGTCAGACCCGCGACCCCACTGCCGACGACTGCAACCCTGCGCTTGTCGGAACTCATCGTCGTTCTCCCGTCTTCGTCGCGGCTACCCCGCGGCTCATCCCTGCAACTGCATCGGCGACGAGGCGATGCCAGGTCGCCGCCCGGCGGAGCATGAAGTGCCCGGCGCCGTCGATGCCGAACCATTCGGCGCTCTTTCCAGACTTCTGCAGTTCGTCAACTTTCCGACGAGACGCTGCCGGGTCAGTCCAGGAGTCGGCCGTGCCGTGGAGCACCACCAGTGGTGTGTCGGAACGCAGATTCACCGACGTTCCTTCGAGCGTTCCTTCCGGCCACCACGGCGCCAGCGCAACCACACCGACCACCGCCGGATCGCCACACAGTTCAGCGGCAACTCGTCCACCCATCGAGTGCCCGAGCAGGATCACCTGAGCTTGTGCATCACGTCTCGTGATCGCGTCGAGTGCGGCTCGGGCATCGGCTACCGGACTGCGCTCGGCGCCGTTCCAACCACGGACCCGGTACCGAACCTGCACCGCTGTCACACCGGAGCGGCGAATCTGAGCAGTGAACGGGCGCATCCGAAGGTTGGACAGGTGCCACGCTCGGGCAGGGCGATGGCTCGAGACCTTTCCTCCAGGCAGCACGAGCACCACCAGGTGCTGGTCACCGTCCTGCTCTTGCCGTCGGGTAGGCGTCATGCAAGGCATTCGGAGCCGAAAACCATTTGGATGGGGTTCGTAGAATTTCTTTTGTGAATCGTGAAGCACCCGTCGGTGACGTCCTCGACGCCATGGACGCCAACTTGGTCTCCCATGCCTGCCACCTGCATGAACACTTACCGACGGCGTCGGTCACTCTCGCTGCAGATGTTGCCGTCGCAGACAGCGGCCTCGCCGACGACACTTTCAACATCATCGCCGGCGCTCGCTTAGCCGTACCTGATGAAGGCCCCGACGAAGACCCCGACGAAGACCGACGACTGCTCGACATTCTCTCGTCGATTCGAGCAACGGGACGTCCGTTCTCCTGGTGGACGGGTCCGCGCGACAAGCCCTCAGACCTCGGCGCTCGCTTGTCAGCCCTCGGCTGCGTGCGCTCCGAGGAAGAACGAGCGATGACGGCAGACCTAGATGTCGTCCCGCGCCCAACGCCTGTCGGAGAATTCTCCGTTCAGCGAGTGACGACTCGTTCACAGCTCGCCGACTATGCCGCCGTGATGGCCGCTAATTGGTCGCCGCCCTCGGCGGCAACAATTGGCTTCTTCGAAGAAACTGCCCATGCCGTCCTCGATGAGCGTTCGCGCAGTTCGTTTGTCGTCGGGTACGCGAACTCCCAGCCCGTCGCCGGAGCCGAGGTCCATTTTGCTGCCGGCGTCGCAGGACTGTACGGCGTCGTCACACTCGACGCGGCCCGCCGACGCGGATTCGGCTCGGCGGTCACCCTGGCCGCGCTCGACATCGCCCGCGAGCGGGGCGCCCGAATCGCCGTACTTCAGGCGTCCAGCGACGGCGCCCAGCTCTATCGAAACCTCGGCTTCAAGGATGTCGGCACCTACGCCGAGTACTCGATCGGCTGCGGTTAGACGTCCCCGCGGGGACGCTTTCAGTCCGCATCCATGGATGTCGGCACCCACATCTAGTATCGAACGTACATTCGAAACGATGTCGGACTCGCGCCGGGGGGCAACGATGAACGCAGCACTGATCAACAACGCAGCACTGACCGATACCGCAGCACTGACCGATGAAGAGACGCGGTGCTCCGCCCGAGTGGACGTGGAGGAACTCGGCTCCGAAATCTGCGCTCTCGCCGGCCAGATCGCCGCGGCCACTGCCCGATTCCTCACCCTCCTGTCGAAATTCGACGAAGACCGCGGCTGGACCGGCCCTGGACTGCACTCGTGCGCCCACTGGCTGTCGTGGAAATGTGGAATGAGCCTGCATACCGGCAGGGAATACGTTCGCGTCGCCAAGGCACTCCGACCATTACCTGAGATGCGGAAGGCCTTCGAGCAAGGCCGGCTGTCCTACTCGAAGGTTCGCGCACTCACTCGGGTCACCACGCCGTCCAACGAAAAGCAGATGGTTCGGTTCGGCTGTGAAGCACCCGCAGCCCAGATCGATCGCCTCGCCGCCGGTCTACGTAAAGCAACCGACAACGAATCCGGCAAAGGCAAAGCACCCGAACACCTTCAGGTCCGGTGGCATTGGGACCCGGATACGGGCGAATTTGTCATCAAAGGACGCCTGCCCGCGCAGGACGGCGCCCGAATCCTCGCAGCGCTGGCGGTGGCGGAACGTGAACGCACCCGAACCGCGTCCATCCACCCCGTCGACGAGTCAGCCACGAAGACCCCAGTCGGAAACATCGGGCCAGTCCTGGTCGCCATGGCCGAGCTCGCCACCACCGTGGTCGCAGACCGCACGTCCAAGGCCGCCACCAACGAAGTTGTGTTCTTCCACGAAGCGAACAGCGTCCGAGTACCGAGTGGACCCGCGCTCCCCCGAAATGCCGCCGAGGAAGTGCTCTGCAACGCGAAACTTCGCCTGGGAACGACAAAGGAGAGATGCGTTCTGAGTCTAGGCCGACGGACCCGTGTCGTCAGCGCCAAACAAATGTTGGCATTGAATTACCGCGACGGATGTTGCCGCACACCAGGTTGCGGGCGGACTCGTTTCCTGCACGCGCACCACGTCAAATTCTGGGGACGCGGCGGCACCACGGATCTGGACAACTTGATCACGCTTTGCGGAACCTGCCACCGTGCACTGCACGACGGCCAGTTCACCATCACTGCACTCGGCGAGCAGAAGTTCGAGTTCGTTTACGCCAATGGTCACGTCATCGACCCAGCACCGCCGACCGAAGGATTCGCCGATGGCCTACTGCGCGGAGACATACCCGACGATGCGATCGCCGCGACATGGGACGGCGAACCCCTCCACCTCGAACACGCGGTCAGCGTCATCCTCGACGGCTGGGCCGCCTGAGGAAACATTGGTCTAGTCCAATCTGAATCTGCCGTGAACAACTGGACAACCCTCACATCCAGGTAGTGCAATTGGTCTAGTCCTATCGCAAGATGCTTAGCGTGACCAAGAAAATCGCACGCACCTCAGCCGCCATCACACTCCTCCTCGCCGGCGCGGTAGCAGCCGGAACTGCAACCGCTGCAGCAATTCCCGGATCATCCGACCTCAATCCGTCGGCTGCCGAGAAGACAGTTGTCATCGGCCTCGACGGCACCATGCTCAGCCACATCAAGACCGCCGACGCTCCCCGTCTCCAGAAGCTGATCGCCGAAGGAACCAGCGGAGAATCTTCCATCCTCGGCCACACCACTATCTCCGGACCGTCGTGGTCGACGATCCTGACCGGGGTCTGGGACACTAAGCACGGCGTCAAGGACAACACGTACGCGGGCGCCCGCTTCGACCTCTACCCGAGCGTCTTCACCCGATTGGAAACAGCAAAGCCCTCCCTCCTCACCGAATCGATCTCCACCTGGGGCGGCATCGACAACATCGCTTCTAGTGGGACACCGAAAGCTGACGTTGTCGTGACCACAGCCGATGCAGGTTCCGAAGCGGCCACCGACGCTGCAACGGCAGACGCCGTCGCCCGGGACATCACCGACAAGGGACCTGACCTGATCTTCACCCAACTCGATCAGGTGGACGGCGCAGGGCACAGCGGCGGCACCAACGGCGCTGCGTACGACGAGTCGATTGCCTCGGTCGACGCCCAGGTGGGCAAGATTGTCGATGCTGTCGATCAGCGCGCAGCGAAGACCGGCGAGAAGTGGACTGTACTGGTCACTGCGGATCACGGGCACAAGCCCACCGGCGGGCATGGCGGTCAGACACCGGCGGAAGCAACGACATTCGCCATAGCGCGCGGTGCGGGATACGCGGCCGGTAAGACCACCCACGCGTACACGATCGCCGACATCACTCCGACAATCCTCCAGAGTCTGGGCGTTGCATTGCCTGCCGACCTGGACGGCAAGCCGCTAGCCGAGGAAGCTCCCGGCTTCGTCGGCTCGGTCGACCTGGGATTCTTCGGCTCCTGATCGCAAGAAAGCCCCTGCGCGGCCGCAAAGCGCCGCAACATGACAGCAGCAAGACAACAAAAAGGTCGGGCCGGAGAGCGTGTGCTCTCCGGCCCGACCTGTTGTGGAGCTGCCGGGAATTAAACCCGGAACCTACAGTGGTGAGTAGCTGTGACTTCTTAACTACAATCCTCGCACGATCGATCGATTACTTGCGGTTGTGCCGGCGGTTGGTTTGCGGGTCAACTCCGGCGCGTTCGGGCGTTCGGATCTCCCCACCTTTCTACGGGCACTAAGAACCCTTGCAAAGCTGCGGGGGCTCTATAGTGAGGAATCTCAGTTTACAACATTACAATCTTCTCGTGGCACCCAATTATTTTCATCCCGAGCCTGGGCAGCCCGCCCGGATGTAGGAATCCCCACGTCGGTCTTCGAGTTCGTGCTCGAAGAACTTCCAAGGACGAGTTCTGTCATTAGTCCACTCGGATCCGTCACGGCGCACTTCCCCCGCGCTTATCGCAGTGCAGGCAGGTTTGGTTCTTCATATCGGCGACAATATTAGACCTGGATACCAATAGAAAGGAGATCACCAATGCCGGACACTAGGAACTTGAAGAATTAGATGGCTGCGGATACTTCGCTGCCAGCCGTTGCTCCTCCTTATTCAGTTGCCTTCCTCGCGCTGCAATATTAAATACAGCAACGAAAATGCACACAATTGCAACGCCAGCCAGCACATCCTCTATGCCATCGGGTTGTTTGGCCACACTGATAACTGCTAAGGCGGCCATCGCTCCTGCTCCCAAGGACAGGCTGAAGAGTGACATGAATCGGTGATACGCCAAGTTGTGTTTGGACACCAACTCTCGGACTGCTCTGTCTATTTCATCCTTCATCATCAGGTGCGCCGGAAGGTCCTCTGGGAGCAATGCCAACAGTTCGACATCTCGCCGAATGTTGTCTCGGTCGTCACGCCGATTCTGTCGCGCACCAATCAACCCCACAACTATCGACGAGGCTGCAGCTACAACACCCACGACAATTGCAACGGTGCCATTCACGTCTGACACTCAGAACTCATTTCGCCGTAGTTTCACCGAGTCGGTGCATGCCGAGCCAATTTACATTGAGTCCTTTGCGGGCCGATCAACGACTACCCGGAATGGATGGGCTTGATCAAGCGACGGTGATTGTGCCTGCCAGAGTGGGACCGGCGCCGCCGGCCGCGAGTCTCAAGGTGACGCCTCAGATTTGTCAATTATTCTGTTTTTATAGATGCCTTACCTCACAATCCACTACCATGACGCGCCCTCGCAAACCTAAAAACGGAGTTCGTGAACCTCGAAAAGAATCGAATGCATCGAACGCTGGCCCCGGAGCGGACTCCAGCTCGACCGGCGCCTTCAACCATCGCGCCACCGACTCCGAACCGCTCAGCGTCTAATGCAAGTGGCACAATCCTGCGCTAGCACTCATCGAGCATGAACAGCGGATCACCGGTCACGCCGCCTAAGCCTTCTGGGTCACACTGCCTGTGTTCAAATCATGTATCGAACGACTACCGCCGCGAAGAACACGCATACATCCAACGACGCATCGCATCCACCAACTGAAAGGCCCACACAATGAGCACTCCCCCGGCGGGCTGGCATCCCGACCCCGAAGACAATAAGCAGCTCCGCTACTGGGACGGTCAACAATGGACCAGCGCGACACAACCCATGCCCGCCGCGCAGACCCCGACACTGGAAACGCCCGAGCAGAAGAAAGATCGAAAGCGTCAGCTCGTCGCCATTGGCATCATCATCGCTGCGGTAGCGAGCATCGCTATCTTCAAGAGCATCGACTTCAGCAGCGACGACACTGAAACCGCAGCAGCCGAAACAACGACCACGCAGGCAGCTCGCACAACCACAACAGCCCGTACGACAACAGCTGGTGCTGCGGCCACCCCGCTAACGACATCCGCAGTACCCAGTTCGACCACCCTGCCCGTCGCCGCGCAAACCTCGAAGCCACTGCCGGCCACATGCAAGACTCCAGCGCAATCGGTAATTGACCAGATCGATGCGTCCTTTATCGAAGCCGACAGACACCTTGAAGATGTGTTCATGGTCTACGGCCGCAAAGATGTCGCCTACATCGGCGCGAACATCGTGGACTCCGCAGGCACCCGAGTGTCGAGCGCTGACATATGGGTGCAAAGCGACGGCATGCTCTTCTCGCTATCGAGTGACGCACGCAGACGTACTGCCCTACCTGATGGACGAAAGCTGCTCGACATCAGCGCAGGCGACGAGTTCGGATCTGCTGTATCCGACTGCATCATGGTCAGCGTCATCAACCGAAACGTCTCTGGCGGAAACTGATGCCTCGGCCCCGACTATCTGTGGGTGAGCACGGGAAGATCAGCCGCCGAGACTCCCAGACGGGCGGTGGGTCGCCACATGCTGGGTACGTGACGAAGACGGCAAACGCCGCCAAGCCACCAAACAAACACCCCTCGGCATCCGCGACAAACACGGCGCCGTCGCCGAACGCACCCTGCTCGAATCACTCAAAACCCGACACGTCCAAGCCGCCGGCCAAATCACCTGAACCAGCTCAGTCCACTACCTGTGGACCGAATTCGAAACACAACTCATCACCCCAGGCAAAGCCGAGAACACGTTGAAGGACTACCGGCGACAGTCCAAGCACATCCTTCAACGCCTAGGCGACTTACAGATCTGGGAAGTCACCACCCAAGCGCTCGACTCGTTCGTTCAGGACGTGGCCGTCAATCGTGGTGTGCCGACAACCAGGAAGAACCGCACCATCCTGCTCGGCATGTTCAAGATCGCTGTCCGCTACAACGCAATCCCGGTCAACCCGATCCGCGAGCTCACCTCGATCGCAGGGAAACGAAAGAAGCGGGCACGGTCATTGGACCCCGAATCGTTGGCTGCGCTACTTCGGGACCTTCGTACCTCAGATGTGCCGTGCCCGGTCATCTTGGCGCCGTACCAGCTCGCTCGCGGGCAGAAAACTTCTTCCACTGACATCCCGACTGTTGCGAAGTTTTGTGCGTCGAACGACATGGCCGACATCATCACAATGTTCGCTGCTACCAGCTGCCGCATCGGTGAACTACTCGCGATCCGCTGGCAAGACATCAACCTCGACACCAAGACAGTCGCAGTGACAGGCCAGATCGTCCGGATCCGCGGCGAAGGACTGGTGCGACAGGACCGGACGAAGTCGGAGGCCGGCGATGACCGAGACCTTCCGCTGCCAGCGTTCGCTATAACCATGCTTCGCGGACGCCGTCAGGATTCGGTGTACGTATTCGAGTCCTTGGCGGGAACAATTCTGGATCCGGAGACGGTCGGTCGTCGGTGGCGTCAGATCCGGGCCGCCGTGGACTTGGAATGGGTCACCTCACACACCTTCCGCAAGAACCTCGCGACGATCCTCGACGAGGAAGGCTTAACTGCCCGGCAGGCTGCGGACCAGCTCGGGCACGCTCAGGTCAGCATGACGCAGGACGTGTACTTCGGTCGAGGGAAGGTGCATACTGCTGCTGCGGACGCGCTGGATACTGCGGTTTCCGGGAAGTAGCCGGGGCGCGAAAGTGGAACGTAAGTGGACAGTGACCTATTTCGGACACAAAAAATGAGGCAGGCCCTACACCCTGTCTCGAGTGTCTGACCTGCCTCTTTGTGGAGCTGCCGGGAATTGAACCCGGGTCCTACGTTGAATCGCTAGGGCTTCTCCGTGTGCAGTTCGCTAAGTCTCTACTTGGATCTCCCAGTCTCGCGAACAAGCCAGGATGACGATCCCAGTCACTGTTTGATGTCCCATTCGACTCCGTGACCGAGCCGAACAGTAAAGCCCTCTAGCTGATGCCAGGAACCGGGTCGAGGGCAACCCCGGGCTGACAGACACGCTTCGCTACTTAGGCAGCGAGAGCGTAGTCGCGCTGATTGGAATCGGCGCTTATAGGTTTGCAGCGACGCTTACGGTGGTCTCTTGCCTGCACCGACACGCTTCCCCTAACTCAACACACGCAGTCGAAACCGTTCAGCCCCGTGTGTGCCCCGCGTCTTTCGTGGGGCTATTCACTATAACGCGCCGAAGTTCGGAAGTCATACCAATTAATCGGCGGCACTTTCCGTGTCTCTCGCCCCAGCCGTGTCCCTCGCCCCAGCCGTGTCCTTCGCCCCAGCCGTTTCCTGCACTGCAGCCATCTCACGCTCGGCAGCACCGGTGATGTTGGTGATCATGCCCTGAAAGACAACTCCGTGGAAGGGCAGGATCGAGTACCAGTAAGCCCGGCCGGCGAGCCCGCGCGGAAAGAAGACCGCACGTTGATCGAGGTGCGAACCCACCGGTCGGCCGTCCGCGCCCGTCGGACCTTCCGATACTCGCAACTCCAACCATGCCCCGCCGGGAACCTTCATCTCGGCGCGCAAACGGAGCAACTTGCCTCGATCGATCTCTTCGACGCGCCAGAAGTCCAGGGCTTCACCGGTGTTGAGTCGCCGGGGATCGCGTCGACCTCGGCGTAGGCCGACACCGCCAACTGCTCGATCCATCCACCCCCGGATCGCCCACGCCAAAGGGAAGGAATACCAACCATTCTCACCGCCGATCGACTCGACGACCGACCAGAGGGTTTTCGGATCGGCAGCACAGTCGCGTTCGCGATGATCGACGTAGACCGCTTCACCAGCCCAATCCGGGTCGGATGGAAGAGGATCGGAGGGTGCTCCCGCGATCGTTGCACCGGACCACGCCGTCTCCACCTCACCGGTCTCGATCTTGTGAAGTGCCAAACGCACCGCTTCCCGATACGACGTGAGGCCACAGGCGGGAGGCGGGATGAAGTCGTCGATGTCGTGATCGTGCATCACCGCGTCGTTCTGCAGTGACTCGATCAACGGCATCGCCAAGCCCCGTGGGATCGGGGTGACCAATCCCACCCAGTGACCTGCCAGCCTCGGCGTGAGAACAGGCAGGACGAGGATGCGGCGACGTACCAGTCCTGCAACGTCGGCGTAGGTGTTCATCATCTCGCCGTACTGCATGACATCCGGCCCACCGATGTCGAAGGCGCGGTTGACCTCCGGCGTTGTTGCCGCGGCTGCGGTCAGATAGTGGAGTACGTCACGCACCGCGATCGGCTGGATGTTGTTGTGCACCCACTTGGGGGTGGTCATCACCGGAAGTCGATTGGTCAAGTGACGCACCATTTCGAAGGACGCCGAACCCGATCCGATCACCACTCCAGCTTGGAACACAACCGTCGGAACCTCGGAGTCGAGCAGGATCCGACCGACTTCGAGCCGAGACTGCAAGTGAGTCGACAACTCTCGGTCGGACGGATGAAGCCCACCGAGGTAGACGATCCGGCGCACCCCCGCATCGCGTGCGGCGGCGGCGACGTTCTGCGCACTCCGCTTGTCGATGTCAGAGAAAGACCCTCCCCCGCCCATGGCGTGAACGAGGTAGTAGACCACGTCGATGTTGTCGAAAACACCTGTGAGTGAATCACTGTCGGTCAAATCCCCGCGCTTGATCTCCACCGAATCATGCCAGGGCACATCGCGAAGCTTCTCGGGACTTCGCACCACCACCCGCACGCGGTGTCCCTCTTCGACCAGGCGAGGGGCAAGACGTCCGCCGATGTATCCGGTCGCACCCGTGATCAACACTCTCACTGCGTCCATCACCCCACGCTACGCAGAATTCAGCTCCGAAGCGCGAGCGCAACCTCGAGGTCGTCGTTCGTCAGCATCATGTTGATCCCCGCCCCGGCCTTCGCCCCGGCGGCTGCGGCCATGATGACCTGGGCACCCGGGTCGACGACGTTGCCGGCGGCGAACACGCCGGGCACACTTGTGGCCCCCATCATGTCGACAGTGACGAAATCGCCCATCATCGTCTCTGCGCGCTGCGCGCCGAATGTACGCAAGATCGCATCGTTGGGATCCATCGTGAGGGCTCCGCCGACAAAAACTGCCGAACGCGCGACCACAGTGCCGTCCACCAATCGCACGCCCACCAAGCGATCGTCCTCTACGGCAGGACCGGCGACCTCACCCTCCACGATCGAAATATCTCGGGCTGCAAGCTTTTCCCGATCTTCGGCACTCAGTTCGGTGATTCGATGGAGGAAGAGAACCACGTCGTCAGACCACTGGCGCACCATGAGTGCCTGGTGCATCGCAAACTCCGCGCTCTTGGCGATCACGCCGAGCGGCTGATCACGCACGCTGTACCCGTGGCAGTACGGGCAGTGCAACACGTCGCGGCCCCATCGCTCACCGAAGACTTCGAGTTCTGCCGGTAGACGGTCCGTCAGGCCCGTTGCGACAAGGACTTTGCGTACCTGAATCTTGCTGCCGTCAGCGAGTTCGACGGAGAAATCGGCCGAAGGATCCTCACTGTCCCGTGTCACGGAGACGACCGTGCCGTCGTGGAACTCGCCGCCGAATTTGCGGACCTCACCTCTGCCGATGGTCAACAGTTCGGCAGGGTTCATGCCGTCACGGGAGAGGAATCCGTTCATGTGGTCGGCGGCCGCGTTTCGTGGCGATCCGTTGTCGAAGACGATCACGGACCTGCGTGCCTGACCGAGAATGAGTGCGGCGTTGAGGCCTGCCGCACCGGCTCCGATTACTGCTACGTCGAATGAGTTCTGCGTCATGAATCCAGAATGACAAGAGAACGCAATCTTGACAAACACTGTTGCCACTTTGGCAAAATGAATGCATGACCGAAACATCGTTCGAAGCCGTACTGGCCGGCATCGGCCCTCGCCTACGTGCGTTGCGCCAACAGTCCGACATGACCCTGGCCGATTTGTCGGAGGCCACCGACATCAGTGTGAGCACACTGTCGAGACTCGAATCAGGTACTCGCCGAGCCAACTTGGAGCTTCTGCTGCCGATCGCCAAGGCACACGGCGTCCCGTTGGACGACCTCGTGAACAGCAAGATCAAAGATCCGCGTGTGCGAGAAGAACCTCGGACGGTCGGATGTATGACGGTCATTCCGCTGACGAGCCAGCCCGGCAATCTGCAGGCCTACAAGATGATCATCTCCCCCACCGACGACGATCGCGAGCCAGGATCTCACGAGGGTTACGAGTGGGTCTACGTTCTGTCCGGGCGCATCAGACTCCAACTCGGCGACCGTGATTTCATCATGGGTGCCGGCGAGGCAGCCGAATTCGATACACACATCCCGCACCGCATCAGTGCTGCCGACGGTCGACCGGCCGAGGCGATCAGCCTCTTCGGAAAACAAGGCGAGCGGGTTCACCTACGCGCTGCACCGGCCGACAGACGCGGCTGAAACACTGAGACTGAAAACGCTGAGACGGAAACGCTGGGACGGAAAACGCTGGAGCTGAAAAGAATCTAGGCACCCGCGACGGCAATCATGCCGACTGCCGCCAGCGCCAACAGCATTCCCGCTTGTTGCACGCGGCTGACCCGCTCGCCCAGCATCACCATCGCGAGCAGAACCGTCGCAGCCGGGTACAGCGAACCGATCACGCTGACGAGTGAGAGCAATCCGCCTTGGAAGGCGTAGATCATCGTCCCGTTGGCGACGACGTCGAGGACGCTGACGTACACCGCGAGCTTGAGTGGCTCACCTCGCGGGAGAACGAAGTGACCGGCCGCCAACGCGACCAACCACACCACGACGGTCGCGGCGCCGCGAGATACGGCCAACGCCCACAGCCCACTACCCTCACCGATCTGGTGAAGTGCGATGAACGAGAGTGCAAATGCGCCACCGCTTCCGACGGTCAGCAGCGCCACCTGTCTGGTGAAACGGAGAGTGATTCCGCCGGCAACTTCACCCGCGGTGTCGTCGGGCGACTCGCGACTGACCAGAACGACGGCGACCAACGCGACGGCGATACCCAGGTACGCGATCAGTCCCGGCCGTTCACCGAAAGCAAATCCGACGAGCACCGGAATACCCGCCACCAGAACGGCGGTGAGCGGCGAGACCACTGACATGGGGCCGGTCGCCAACGCGAGATAGAACCACCACACCGCCAGACCACTCGTGATACCGGCGATCGCACCCCAGATCAACCCGTTCAGCGTCAGCGTCCCGGAGACGAAAGGTGCTGCGATCAACACGATGACGAGCGAAAGCGGATACGAGACGATCACCACGCGCAGTGCGGCAACCCGTCGTGACGCAACTCCACCGACGAAGTCGCTGACTCCGTAGGCAACTGCAGCCACGAGGGCAAGCAGGATGGAGGTCAGCGCATGCCCTTGATACGACGACCGAGCTCGCGAGTCACCTCGCGCTCGGCGGTGCGCTTGGCCATGTCCTGGCGCTTGTCGTAGTCCTGCTTACCCTTTGCCAGCGCGAGTTCGACCTTGACCTTGCCGTCGTTGAAGTACATCGACAGCGGGACCAGCGTCTGGTTTCCCTCGCGGGTCTTGCCGACGAGGTGCTCGATCTCACGCTTGTGCAGCAGGAGCTTTCGGGTACGACGCGGCGAATGGTTGTTCCACGTGCCTTGCGTGTACTCCGGAATGTGCAACGAGCGCAGCCATACTTCGCCGTTGTCCACGGTTGCGAAGGCGTCGACGAGCGATGCCTTGCCCTCACGCAAACTTTTGACCTCGGTCCCGACGAGAGCGATGCCGGCCTCGTAGGTGTCGATGATCGTGTAGTTGTGGCGTGCTTTGCGATTGGTCGCAATGACCTTGCGGCCCTTTTCCTTCACTGTCCGGGCCTCTCAGTCCGCTGTCTTGCTGTCGAATACTGTCTTACCGTCAAATACAGTTCCAGCATAGAAGCTCGTGCAAACCGATTATTCGCGGACGTACAGACGCAGCGTCACATACGCCGTCACCGCGGCCATTCCGACTCCGGCGAGCACGAGGATCGGCGAAACGAACAGCACGTCGCTGTTGGAAATGCGCGCCACGATGTTGGCTTCGTAGACGTCGGCCAGGACCCCGTCGATGAAGACGTTCTTCGCGGTGAACAGTCCGGCGATGGCGAGCACCGCGCCGATCAGGGCCGCGACGACGGCTTCGAGGAGGAACGGAAGCTGGGTGTACCAACGCGTCGCGCCGACCAACCTCATGATGTTGACCTCGGTACGACGCGTGAACGCCGCGATCTGGACCATGTTGGCGATCAGCAGGATCGCTGCGATCGCCTGGACGATCGCGATCGCGAATGCCGCGTTGCGCACTCCACCGAGCACGCTGAACAGTCGGTCCACCAACTCGCGCTGATTGAGCACACTCTCGACGCCGGGCCTCGAACCGAAGGTGTCGTTGATGACGCCGAACCGCTCCGGGTCACTGAGCTTGACCTTGAACGACGCCGGGAAGCTGTCGGGGCTCACCAGGGCTGCCAGTTCGGGCTGGTCCTTGAACACGCGCTCGGTGGCGTCCTTCACGGCGTCTTCGCGGTTGAGGTACTGAACCGCGACGACGGACGGAGTCTGCTCGAGTTCCTTGCGCAACGAACTGCAGATCTCCTGCTCGCAACCGGGATCGGCCGAAGAGATGTCGTCGGTCAGGAAGATCTGCACCTCGACGCGTTCGAGGAAGATCTGCTGGGTCTTGCCTGCCATCTGCACGACCAGCAGACCACCGCCGAAGAGACCGAGGGAGATCGCCGTCGTCAAGATCATGGCGATGGTCATCGTGATGTTGCGGCGTAGGCCGGTCAGTACTTCGCTGAAAATAAAGCTGGCGCGCATCGGGGAATCCGATTCCTTTTCGAGAGGCCGGTTGTTTCACGACAACCGGTGGGCATACGGGACGTGTGGTCGTAGTCGGCGCTACCTGCCGACGCCGTACACACCCCGCGCTTCGTCTCTGGTCACCTTGCCGAGATCGAGTTCGATGACGCGTCGACGCATGGAGTCGACGATGTGGTGATCGTGGGTCGCCATGACGACGGTGGTGCCCGTGCGGTTGATCCGCTCGAGCAGCAGCATGATGTCCTGGCTCGTTTCGGGGTCCAGGTTGCCGGTGGGCTCGTCGGCGAGCAGGACGAGTGGGCGGTTCACGAATGCACGAGCGATGGCGACGCGCTGCTGCTCACCGCCGGAGAGCTCGGTGGGCAGTCGGTCGGCTTTACCGGCCAGACCGACCATGTCGAGCACCTCGGGAACAGTGCGCGCGATGACGTTGCGGGGCTTGCCGATGACTTCCAACGCGAAGGCAACATTCTCGGAGACCGTCTTCTGCTGAAGCAAGCGGAAGTCCTGGAACACACAGCCCATGCTCTGACGAAGCTTCGGCACACGGCGGGCCGCCAACTTGTTGACGTGGAAATCCGCGACCTCGATATCGCCGGACGTGGGCGACTCCATCTTGAGCAGCAACCGCATGAACGTCGACTTGCCAGAGCCGGAGGGGCCGATGAGGAAGACGAACTCCCCCTTCTCCACCTCCACGCTGACTTTGTCGAGCGCCGGCCTGGTGGAGGCCTTGTAGGACTTCGACACATTCTTCATGCTGATCACAACTAGCCAGTCTAGCCGTTATCTAACGGTGACCTTGGCGCCACGCGCGAGCACCCTCGTCCTTATCCGGTACCGGTGGTCGCAGGTGACTGCGGCACCGTCGTCGGTGCCTGCATCGCCGCGCCGGGTTGCGGGACGGTCGTCGTCGCAGGAGTGGTCGGCACGGTGGTCGCGGACTGTTCGGCGTTGCCCGGCGCAGGCGCGGAACCCGAAGTCGGCGTCGGAGAACCGGAACTGCCCGTGCTCGATTCCGGAGACTGGGTCTCGGACGTAGTCGTCTGCTCGGTCGAGGACGGCACGGGGGTCGTCGTCGACGGCTTGACCGACGGAGCAACGTACGGCTCGGTCACCGACGTGTCTGCGCTCGGTGGCGGAGTCGCTGCCGGAACTTCCGGATTGAGGTACGTGTGCAGCAGATACGTCAGTATCCACGCCACGATGAGGATGAACGTCGAAGTTCGCATCCGGCCGCCGAAGATCCGTGACGGTAGCCAGTCCAGGTGAATCAGTCGGTCGAGTCCGCGACGCGGTTCCTGATCGGTCATTCGCTCGCCTCCTCGGTCCGTACGGTGTGCAGATCCGGTGACACCGTGATCCCCTGACGTCGCAGCGCTGCCGCGACGCGGACGCGAAGTGCGCGTCCGACCTGGAATTGTTTGCCAGGAAGCGTGCGCGCAACCATCCGTACGTTGACCTGATCGACCTCGAGGCTTTCGACGCCCATGACGGTGGGCTCGTCGAGCAGGAGTTTCTTGAGTCCGCGGTCGGCCATCGCGTCGACTCCGACCTGACGAAGTACCTCGTTGACCCGGGTGAGGTCGGCAGTCGCCGGTACCGGAACGTCGATGACGGCGCGGGCCCAGTCCTTGGACAGGTTGGTCGCTTTCACGATCTGGCCGTTGGGGACGGTGATGACCTCGCCGTCGGAGTTACGCATCCGCGTCACTCGCAGGGTCACGTCCTCGATGACACCTTCGGCGTCGTCGGAGGATCCGGTGATCGCAAGCCGGACGGTGTCACCGAAGCCGTACTGGCGTTCGGTGATGATGAAGAAACCGGCAAGGATGTCCTGCACGACGCGCTGCGCGCCGAAACCGAGCGCCGCACCGAGAACGGTCGCCGGCGCGACGAGACTTCCGATCGGCAGGTTCAGTTGGTCGAGGACCTTCAGCGTCGCGATCACGTAGATGAACGTGATGACCACCCAGGTGATGACCTGCGCGACCGAGTGACGATGCTTGGTCGCCTCGGAACGAACCAGCGCATCGCCCAACTGATAGTTGGAGTCGATCTGGTCGGTGACCTTGTTGCCTCCCCAACTGACCAACCGGGCGAGAATCATCGCGCCGAGCACGGTCATGAGGACTGACAAACCGGTGGTTTGAAGCCAATCGAGCAGGTTCTGCCCAGGTCTGAGTAAAGTCATCGTGCCTTTCGGTATCCGAACGCTATGCGGACTGGTTCTCGCTCATGCGCCAACGGATGCCGGCCTCGAGGAACCCGTCGATGTCACCGTCGAGCACTGCCGACGGGTTGTTGACCTCGTACTCGGTACGCAGGTCCTTGACCATCTGGTACGGATGAAGGACGTAGGAACGCATCTGGTTGCCCCACGAGCTGCCGCTGTCGCCCTTGAGCGCATCCATCTCGGCGCGCTCTTCCTGACGCTTGACCGCGAGCAGTTTGGCCTGCAGAACGCGCATCGCCGACACCTTGTTCTGGAGCTGCGACTTCTCGTTCTGACAGGTGACGACGATTCCGGTCGGGATGTGTGTGAGTCGAACTGCGGAGTCCGTGGTGTTCACGGACTGACCACCGGGACCGGACGAGCGGTAGACGTCGACTCGGATGTCGTTCTCGTTGATCTCGATGTGGTCGGTGGTCTCGACGACCGGCAGGACCTCGACCTCGGCGAACGACGTCTGGCGGCGGCCCTGGTTGTCGAAGGGACTGATCCGGACGAGCCGGTGAGTGCCCATCTCGACGGACAGCGTTCCGTAGGTGTACGGGCCCTTGATCGCGAACGTCGCGCTCTTGAGTCCGGCTTCTTCGGCGTACGACGTGTCGTAGACCTCGACGCCGTAGTCGTGCTTCTCCGCCCAGCGGATGTACATGCGCATGAGCATCTCGGCCCAGTCCGCGGCGTCGATTCCGCCGGCACCGGAGCGGATGTTGATCAGGGCGTCGCGCTCGTCGTACTCGCCCGAGAGCATGGTCTTGACTTCCATCGCCGCGATGTCTTCACGCAGGCTGGCTCGCTCGGCGTCGGCATCGGCCAGCGCGTCTGGTCCTTCGTCTTCGGCCAATTCGTAGAGGATCGGCATCTCGTCGAGCCGCTCGCGCAGTGCCACGATGCGCCGCAGTTCGGCCTGCGCGTGGGAGAGCTGGCTGGTGACCTGCTGGGCGTGTTCCTGGTCGTTCCACAGACCCGGGTCGGCTGCCTGGTGCTCGAGCTCGTCGATGCGTCGGCGCAGCTCCTCGACGTCCACAACCGATTCGCAGGTGCGAAGGGTGGTGTCGAGGGCGTTCAGGTCTGCAATTACGTCGGGATGCACGGTTCTCAAGGCTACCGGGTGCCGACCTCGGCTCTGCCGTGCGTCACCTTCTCAGGTCCACCGCGCGTCACGTATTGAGATCACCGGGACTCGAAGCCTTGCCAACGTCGGCCTGAGGGAACCTACTGGAACGATGACTGTCACCGACGAATACCTGCAGAACAACGCCGCCTACGCCGAGCAGTTCACCGGACCGCTCCCCCTCCCACCCAGCAGACACGTCGCCGTTCTCGCCTGCATGGACGCCCGCATCGACGTCTATCGGGTGCTGGGAATCAAGGAAGGTGAATCGCACGTCATCCGCAATGCGGGTGGAGTCGTCACCGACGACGAGATCCGATCCCTGGCCATCAGCCAGCGGCTGCTGGGAACCACCGAGATCATCCTCATCCATCACACCGAGTGCGGAATGCTGACGTTCACCGACGACGACTTCAAGCGTTCGATCCAAGACGAGATCGGCATCAAACCCAACTGGGCCGCTGAATCGTTTCCCGATATCGACGAGGACGTCCGTCAGTCGTTGAAGCGTATCGAGAACAGTCCGTTCATCACCGCGACGACGTCCCTCCGCGGATTCGTCTTCGACGTCGCGACCGGAAAGCTGAAGGAAGTCCTCCCCGTTTGAGCCGGTAGGTTGTGTACCCGTGACCGATCGCGCATCCGACCTTGCACTCGCCCTCCGTATCGCCGACGAGGCTGACGCGATCACGCGCGCCCGCTTCGGCGCACTCGATCTTCGAGTGGACGACAAGCCGGACCTCACCCCCGTCTCCGACGCCGACCTCGCTGTCGAGCGGGCAGTGCGCGCGACGCTCGGTGAGCATCGGCCTGCAGACTCCGTGCTCGGCGAAGAATTCGGCGGCGACGCAGTCTTCGAGGGCAGGCAGTGGGTGGTCGATCCCATCGACGGGACCAAGAACTTCGTCCGCAACGTACCGGTGTGGGCCACTCTGATCAGCTTGCTCGAGGACGGCGTCCCGGTCATCGGCGTCGTGAGCGCACCGGCACTGAATCGGCGATGGTGGGCTGCAACAGGATTGGGCGCACATACGTCTTTCGGAGACGGCGATGCGCGGGCAATCCAGGTATCCGCCGTCGATCGCAGCGAATCGGCGAGCCTGAGCTTCTCGAGCCTGTCCGGCTGGAAGGACCGCGGAATTCGCGACCAGTTCGTCGAACTCACCGACCTTGTGTGGCGCGTGCGCGGTTACGGCGACTTCTTCTCCTACTGCCTCGTGGCCGAAGGTGCCGTCGACATCGCTGCCGAACCCGAGGTTTCCCTGTGGGATCTGGCAGCGCTCGATGTTCTGGTCCGTGAGGCCGGCGGCGCGTTCACCGATCTGGACGGCGGCGCGGGTCCTCACGGCGGCAGTGCGGTCGCCACCAACGGCCTGCTGCACGAAGACGTTCTGACCCGCCTGCGGTAACCACCCGACTACCAGAACATCCCACCCGCCGCAAGGGTCCGCGGGAGGAGTCCCGACAGGCCCGTCGGCAGGATTCGGCAGCACGCCGCGACCCGTTGACTGGAAGTAGTTGATCACGCACTACTTCCAGGAGAACGATGAACCGGATTTCCAGGCGCACCATTCTGTTCGGTCTTGCCGCCGCGCCCCTCGGGCTCGCAGCGGGCTGCGGGGCCAACTCGGCAGCAAGAAGCGCCGCACAGGCGGTACCCGGAACCTCTCGCCCGCTACCGGTTCCGCCGCTGGCCGAATCGACGGTCGACGACGCCGGCGTTCGCCACTTCACACTCCGCGCCGGTGCCGCAGCCACCGAGATCGTCGCGGGAAAGATCACCGACACTTGGGGTTTCAACGGATCCATCCTGGGACCGACCATTCGAGCCGCACGCGGAGAATCTGTCGCATTCACGATCGACAACACACTGACAGAGCCGACGACCGTCCATTGGCATGGCATGCATCTGCCGGCAAAGTTCGACGGCGGCCCGCACCAGACCATCGAAGCCGGCGGAGGCTGGGAACCGGCGTGGACGATCGACCAAGCGGCTTCGACGCTCTGGTATCACCCACACCCGCACGGATCCACCGAACGGCACGTGCAGCGCGGACTCGCCGGACTGTTCCTGATCGACGACGCCGATACCGACAGGCTGGACATCCCCAAAACCTATGGGGTTGACGATGTTCCGTTGATAGTCCAGGATCGTCGATTCCTCGCCGACGGCAGTTTCGACGAGTCCGACCCAACCGACATCGGCCTGCTCGGCGACACCATCGTCACCAACGGCATCTCCGACGCCTACCTCGACGTCACCACCGGGATCGTCAGGTTGCGCATCCTGAACGGCTCTTCCGGTCGTCTTTACAACTTGGGGTTCCCCGACGACCGGACCTTCGATCTGATCGCCACCGACGGCGGACTGCTCGAATCACCGATACCGATCAAGCGGATTCAGCTCAGCCCCGGGGAAAGAGCCGAGATCGTGGTTCGCGTCGACCCCGGCGCGACGACCACATTGGTGTCGTTCCCGATCGAGGACGGCGGGGGCGTGAACTCATCGGACGCAGAGAACTTCGGCATGAACGACCGCTTCGACATCGTCGAACTGCGGGGCGTCGGCACTCGCGCGTCGCGGTCGACTCTGCCCCCGCAACTGGCCACCCTGGCGCGCCTCGACCTGTCGAAGCCTAGCGTTTCCCGAACCTTCGATCTGCAGTGGTACATGATCAACGGGCAACGAATGGACATGAACCGCATCGACTTCGAGGCCGAGGTCGGCGCGACCGAAGTGTGGACGATCACCAACAAGGACAACTGGCCGCACAACTTCCACGTCCACGACGTGCAATTCCAGGTCCTCGACGTCGACGGTCGCACTCCCCCGCCTCACTTGCGCGGGCTCAAGGACACTGTTTACACACCACCGGGCAGCAGGATTCGTGTCGCGCTGCAGTGGTCCGAGTACACCGACCCCACCTTCCCGTACATGTTCCACTGCCACCTGTTGATGCACGAGGACCAAGGCATGATGGGCCAATTCCTCGTACTAGGGCCAGGACAGAGGGCAATGCCGATGCAGATGGACATGCCGATGGACATGCCGATGCCGTCGTCTGGTGCGCACTCCGGTCACTGAAAGTTCTGCAAGTGGTACACGGCGAGGCGAACCCGATTGTCACAGCCGGTCTTCGACATCAGGTTCGCCACGTGCGTCTTGACCGTGGTCACACCCAGATGGAGTGCGTCCGCGATCTCCTGATTGCTCTGCCCTTCCGCCACCAATGCGAGGACCTGTGATTCGCGCTCGGTCAGCGGAACCTTCTCCGTCACAGCAGTGTCGGCGTCTGCGCCGATCACCGCACGATCCACGACGCGGCGGAGCAGTTCCGGGGAGAACACCATCTCTCCCTCGGCGATCCGTCGAATGGCGCTGAGCAACTCGGTCGGTTCGGTGTCTTTCACCAGAAACCCGGAAGCCCCGGCGGCGAGCGCGGGATACAGGTGATCGTCGTCGTCGAAGGTTGTCAGCACGAGAATGCGTGCTCGCCGACCGGCCTTGACGATCTGCTGTGTGGCACCGATCCCGTCGAGCCCGGGCATCCGCAAATCCATCAGGACCACGTCGGGATCCAGTTCGGCAGCTAGCGCTACCGCCTCGACCCCGTTCGACGCCTCACCCGCTACGGTCATGTCCGCAGCTGCCGTGCACAACATCCGTAAACCAGCGCGCACCAGTCGCTGGTCGTCAACGATGAGCACTCTGATCACGAGGCACCACCTGTTTTAACGAGTGGAATACTCACGTGGACTTCCCATTTCCCGTCGCTGTTGGTGCCGGCAGTCATCTCGCCGCCGACCAGTTCTGCACGCTCACGCATTCCGACAAGTCCGTGTCCGGCACTCCTTGCCGATCCCTCGCAGCTGTTGATCACCCTCACGTCCACCCGACCGTCGAGACGACGAACCGAGACCGAGACCGACCCCTTCCGATCGCCATGCTTCATGACGTTGGTCAGTGATTCCTGAATCACCCGTAACAACGTCAGCCTGCCGATCGCATCGAGATCAGCTGCGCCTGACTCGACATTCCCCTGAACATCGAAGTCGGCCTGCACCTCGAAACCCGCTGCACGCACACGATCGACCGCCGCCGCGATTTCCGCGTCGACGGCATCCGGCTCGACCAGAGCAACCTCGCCGAGCGAGGGATCACGAAGGGCTATCAGAAGGCGACGAATATCGGTCAGCGCATCCGACGCCGTGGCACGCACATCCGCGAGGACCTCACGCACGGCCTCGTCCTGGGGCGCCAAGACATGCTGAGCCACACCGATTCTCAAAACGATCGACGCCATGTGGTGCGCAACGAGGTCGTGGAGTTCGCGGGCGAGCGCACTCCGCTCCGCAGCGCGGGTCTGCGCAAGATTGTTCGCGGCCAATTCACGCTGCGAGCGCAGATACAGCCCGAGCAGCAGCGGCAACCCCACGTAAGCAAGCACTTTCACAGCAGTGGTGACCGACCAGAGTGCTTCGTGAGATTCGAACCAGATCCCCGCGAGCACCGAACCGCACCAGCCTGCTGCCGAAACGGCGACCCACTCTCTGCGATCGGCCCGCATCGTGACGTCGACAACCGCTACCGCGCCGAGGTACGGGACAAGTTCGGACAGCCCCCAGGCGTCGGCGACGAACATCGGAATGGCCAGCGCCGAGACGATCAGGGACGCGAGGACCGGCCATCGACGGCCGGCGACGAAGACGAGCGCCGACAGCATCGCGAAGATCCAGTAGGTGAGCGGGACTCGATACTCCCCGGGATACGTGCTGGCGATCAACAGGCACGGAACAACCACCAACGGCACGTAGCGCACGTACCGCTGTATCCGATCTGGCACCTCTGTCCGGTTCACCCGTCGAGCCTATGACGCGCATCATTTTGCCGTTTCTCGACAACAGACCTTACTGATGAGTAAGATAAGAATCGTCCAACGCCCCAACACCGAGAAACAGCTGGTGATCATGACCAAGCAAGACAGTGTTGCCTCCGACAAGAGCGCTCAGCGCAGCGAATCGGGCGCGCAGCGCGGCGGCACCAAGGGTGCGCCCCGCGACACGTCCGCCGTCGGCCTGAACCCGATCAAACGCGACGCCATGGGCGCAGCCATGCGCGTGCTTACCAAGATCACCGGTTCGGAACTGGCCGAGAAGTTCAATCTGCGTCAGACCATCGATCGTGTGACCTACGAGGGCACCAAGACGGGCTTCAAAACCCTGGGCGCCGCTACTCGTGGATTCCAGAAGGTCTCGGGCAACGGTGCACCCAAGCGCCTACCCGACAACCCGAGCAAGAACGCCGACTACTTCGACCTCACCCCGGACGACGATCAGAAGATGATCGTCGAGACCGTGCGCGAGTTCGCGGCCGAAATTCTGCGTCCCGCGGCCTACGACGCCGACGGTGCAGCTCAGGCCCCCGCCGACCTCTCCAAGCGTGCGGCCGAGCTCGGTATCACGCTGATCAACGTTCCCGAAGAACTCGACGGAGCGGCCGCCGATCGTGGCGCGGTCACCAATTCTCTTGTTGCCGAGGCACTTGCGCACGGAGACATGGGTCTGGCACTGCCGATCCTCGCACCCAGTGGTGTTGCAGTCGCACTGACCCAGTGGGGCACCGACGCGCAGCAGAAGACCTACCTCCCGGCGTTCACCGGCGAGCAGGTACCCGGCGCAGCAGTGGTGGTCAACGAGCCCCGCGCTCTGTTCGACCCGTTTGCCCTGCAGACCAAGGCAGTTCGCTCCCCCAGCGGCTACAAGCTCAACGGCGTCAAGAGCCTGGTGCCGGCAGCGGCCACATCCGAGCTCTTCGTCATCGCCGCAGAACTCGACGGCAAGCCGTCCTTCTTCATCGTCGAGTCCGACACCAAGGGACTTGTCGTCGAGGCAGATCCCAGCATGGGTCTGCGCGCCGCCGGTCTGGGTCGCCTGATCCTCACCGACGTCGCGGTGCCGGAATCCGCACTGCTCGGTGACGGTGACGCCGATCAGCGCAAGGCCGAATACGCCGACGCGATTCGCCTGGCCCGCCTCGGTTGGGCGTCCATGGCCGTCGGAACCAGCCAGGCAGTTCTCGACTACGTGATTCCGTACGTCAACGAGCGCGAAGCGTTCGGCGAGCCGATCAGCCACCGCCAGGCGGTTGCCTTCATGGTCGCCAACATCGGCATCGAACTCGACGGACTGCGTCTGGTCACGCTTCGCGGCGCTTCACGCGCCGAGCAGGGCTTGTCCTTCGCCCGCGAATCCGCTCTGGCCCGGAAGCTGGCTTCCGAGAAGGGCATGCAGATCGGCCTCGACGGTGTGCAACTCCTCGGTGGACACGGGTTCACCAAGGAACACCCGGTCGAGCGCTGGTACCGCGACCTCCGTGCCATCGGCGTTGCCGAGGGCATCGTCCTCATCTGACGCCGCTGAACTTCCAGGAGAACCACGATGATCAACCTCGAACTTCCCAAGAAGCTCAAAGCATCAGCGAACCAGGCACATCAGGTCGCGGCGCAGATCTTCCGACCCATTTCACGTAAGTACGATCTGGCCGAGCACGAGTATCCCGTCGAACTCGACACCATGGCCGCCATGGTCGAAGGCCTCTCCGATTCCGGTGGAGACATCGGCGGTGCCAGCGGCGGACGTTCCGACGCGAGCGCCAAGGGCGGCAACGCCAACGGCGGCAACATGTCCGCGCTTCTCAACTCGCTCGAAACATCTTGGGGCGACGTCGGACTCATGCTCTCGATCCCCTACCAGGGACTCGGCAACGCCGCGATCGCCGCAGTGTCCACCGACGAGCAGCTCGAACGTTTCGGCAAGGTGTGGGCCTCGATGGCCATCACCGAACCGAGTTTCGGTTCCGACTCCGCTGCCGTCACCACCACCGCTGTTCTCGACGGCGACGAGTGGGTCCTCAACGGCGAGAAGATCTTCGTCACCGCTGGTGAGCGTTCGACGCACATCGTCGTGTGGGCGTCGGTCGACAAGTCGAAGGGCCGCGCGGCCATCAAGTCGTTCGTCGTACCGCGTGACGCGCCGGGCCTGAGCGTCGCTCGTCTCGAGCACAAGCTGGGCATCAAGGCTTCCGACACCGCCGTCCTCCTACTCCAGGATTGCCGCATTCCGGCAGACAACATCCTCGGCAGCCCGGAGGTCAACGTGGAGCAGGGCTTTGCCGGCGTCATGCAGACGTTCGACAACACCCGCCCGCTCGTTGCAGCCATGGCCGTCGGCGTCGGACGCGCAGCTCTCGAAGAACTGCGCGCCATCCTGACCGAAGCCGGTGTCGAGATCTCCTACGACACACCGGTCTACAACCAGCATGCAGCTGCAGCCGAGTTCATCCGTTTGGAGGCCGACTGGGAGGCCGCGTACCTGCTGTCTCTGCGCGCGGCGTGGATGGCCGACAACAAGAAGCCGAACTCGCTCGAAGCGTCGATGTCCAAGGCGAAGGCCGGCCGCACCGGCACCGACGTGACGCTCAAGGCAGTGGAGTTGGCCGGCACTTACGGCTACTCGCAGCGCCCGTTGCTCGAAAAGTGGGGCCGCGACTCGAAGATTCTCGACATCTTCGAGGGCACCCAGCAGATCCAGCAGCTGATCGTCGCTCGCCGTCTGCTCGGAAAGTCGTCCGCCGAACTGAAGTGACGGTTCCGTAGGTCGGTCACCAGAAATACAACATCGCACACGCTCCGCCCCGCCACCTTCCGAGATGGCGGGGCGGAGTGCTCGGTCGCCATCCGGAAACTCCACCACTGAGCCGTGGTTGCGCATTAGTGTGTAATCAGTCCTACAACGACGCTCGGAAGAGGTTCACGTATGCCCGGATTGGTCACCAAGGTCACTGACACCATCGGCGCGGCGGGGGTCATGTTCCGAGCCGGGCTCGTTCCGTTCCCCCGCCTCGATCGCGGACTCAAATCCATTGCAGCGGTAGACAAGTACGGGCCCTTCGCCGGGCCGGTTCACGCGCACGCCGAGAACGGCTACGACGCGGTGGCGATCATCGACGAACGTGGACCCATCACCTACGCCGAACTCGAACGTCAGAGCAACGCGTTGGTCCGAGCATGGCAGGCGGACGGCATCACGTCCGACTCCGTCATGGGCGCGATGTGTCGCAACCATCGTGGCTTGGTGCTGACCATGCTGGCTGCGGCAAAGAACGGAACCAAGCTCGTACTCATGAACACGGGCTTCGCTCGGCCCCAACTGGTGGACGTCGCCGCGCGCGAGAAGGTTGTCGCCTTCGTCTACGACGACGAGTTCGCGAACGTCGCCGATGCCTTGCCAGGCGACGTCGTCCGGTATCGCTCGTGGCCGGAGACGGACGCGTCCGCCGAAAGCTCCTCAGCGACGACTCTCGACGAGGCCATCGCCGGACGCACCACGTCCTCGGTGCAAGCTCCCGAGAAGAACGGTGGCTTCGTCCTCCTCACCAGCGGTACGACTGGAACTCCCAAAGGCGCGCCGCGCGGACACACCTCCCCGCTCGCTTCGGCGCAGTTCCTCGACCGCGTTCCGTTGCGCCGCGGACAGACCATGATGATGGCCGCCCCGGCCTTCCACGGCACCGGCGTCTCGCAGTTCGCTCTCGCGTTGGCGCTCGGGCAGACCGTGATCATGCATCGAAAGTTCGACCCGGAGAACACGATCAAACTTGTCGCGCAACACAAGTGCGACAGTCTGGTAGTGGTCCCGACGATGCTCACTCGTATCATCGACCTCGGCCCCGAGGTTCTGTCCAAGTACGACACGTCGAACCTGAAGATCATCTTTTCGGCAGGTTCGTCGCTCTCCCCCGACCTGTGTAAGCGAGTCACTGCCTCGTTCGGATACGTCCTCTACAACCTGTACGGGTCCACCGAGGTCGCCGTGGCCACGGTCGCGACTCCCGAGGACCTGACCATCGCTCCGGGAACCGCGGGCCGAGCTCCAGTGACGTGCCACGTCGAACTCTTCGACGAAAACAACAAGAGAATTACCACTCCCCACACGATCGGCCGAATCTTCGTCGCGAGCGGACTGAGCTTCGAGGGCTACACCGACGGGCGGGACAAGGAACGTATCGACGGACTTCTCTCCACCGGCGACGTCGGACACTTCGACGCCAACGGCCTCCTCTTCGTCGACGGCCGCGACGACGACATGATCGTTTCGGGCGGCGAGAACGTCTACCCGCTCGAGGTCGAGAACCTTCTCGCCGACCGCGAGGACGTCCTCGAAGCCGCCGTGATCGGAGTCGAAGACGCCGACTTCGGCCACCGCCTGCGAGCCTTCGTCGTCGTCGCTCACGGCGCCGAGCAGAACTCCGACGAATTGAAAGACCACGTTCGGTCCAACCTGGCCCGCTACAAGGTTCCCCGCGAGATCGTCTTCATCGACGAACTTCCCCGCAACGCCACGGGAAAGCTGTTGCGCCGCGTCCTCATCGAGATGGAGGTCAGTGAGGACTGAGCTCAGTCACAACGCGCTGAGCGTCCGGATCAATTCCGCCTCGTCGACGCGAGTGGAATGCCCGTCACGAATCACGACCTCGCCTGCAACCAACACCGTGTCGACGATCTGACGACTTCCCGTCGTGAGAATTGACGCACCCGGATCTCGTACCGGGAGGCAACCGAAGTCTCGTTCGAACCGAATCATGGTGAGGTCAGCGGGATCACCGACGGAGATTCCGCCGGACCTGGCGGGTAGACCAAGCGCTGCGTTCGCGCCGCCGGACGCGATGTCCATCATGGCTTCGAAGCCGAACAGGTCGGCGCGGCCGCGCGCGGCTCGCTGCACGTAGGCGCCCGTGCGCAGTGTCTCCAGCATGTCCTGGGTGTCGTTACTGGCCGCGCCGTCCACGCCCAACCCCACCGCGATCCCCGCGTCGAGGAAGCTCGGGATCGGTGCGATCCCACTGCCGAGGCGCATGTTGCTGACCGGGTTGTACGACACTCCGACGCCGCGCTCCGCCAACACTTTCTGGCCACGGTCGTCGAGTTCGACACAATGGACCGCCAGCACCCGATCCCACAGAAATCCGTGGGAATCGAGGTAGTCGACAGCGTTCACGCCTGCATGTTCGGTACACATCGTGTTGTCGGTCTGCGTCTCGAGCAGGTGGATCGAGACCGTCATGTCGCGAGACTGCGCGAATTCACGCACTGCCGACATCCCCTCCGGGGTCAGCGATCGCGGGTTCGGTACCGCCACCGCCACGTCGACGCGGGAACCAGTCACGTCGTGCATCATCTGATCTGTATGTGCGAGGACATCTCCGAGTGGTTGCATCAGCCGTGGATCGAACCCCCACTTCCTCGTCGGGTCCGCCCTGTCTGCAGTTCCGCGTCCTAGCACCGCTCGAATCCCGGTGTCGCGCAACGCCCGGATCACAGCGTCGTGAACCTCACTGGACGGGTGCGGCCACATGTGTTCGACCAGGGTGGTCGTACCGCTGCGCAATGCTTCCAACGAGGCTGCGACGGCGGCCGCGTACGCCCGCTCCGGGGTGATCTGGACGGACTCTTCCGCGACCGCGAGCAACCATTCGAGAAGCGGTGTCCCTTCGGCGATCCCACGCATCAGTGACTGTTGAAGGTGCGTATGGGTGTTGACGAACCCAGGGATCAGATACGCCCCCGATCCGTCCACACTGCCTGCGCCGGCGCTCCCGGCGGAAACCTCGATCGATTCGACAACGCCGTTCAAGACGACGACATCGCGGCCGCTCAGCCATTGGCCGCCGCTGTAGAGCGTGACGTCCGTGACGATCGTGTCGGCCGAGTTCCGGTGTGCGGTAGTCATCGACAATCCTCCTGAAAGTGTGTGACGGAACGGGTGCGGATCAACGTGCGAAGTTCGCGCGTACTCGCTGGTCGATGTAGTCCTCCGCGGTGATCGGAGGGTACTTGCCCGCGGGGCCCTCGATGGTTACGTCGCGGTTCGCCTGAGCGAAGAACGCGAGGCTGTAGCGAGGTCCCCGGTAGTCGGTGACGCCGGGACTCTTCACCCGATGAAAGTTCGACGGCAGGACGTCATCACTCCATCTCATCAGCATGTCGCCGATATTGCAGGTGATCGCTTCCTCGGCCGGAACCACCGACGTCCATTCCTGGGTGTCCATCTCCTTGCCCGGGCACAGTTGCAAGCCACCCTGACCGTCGCGCTGGAAAAGCAATGTCAGGCAATCGAAATCGGTGTGTGCACCGGCGCGCCACATCCCTTCGACATCCGCGTCGGCGGCAAGGGGGAAGTAATGCAGCAGCCGCAGTGTGCTCTGGTAGGTGTCCACCGACGGGTCATGTGCCCTGGTGAAGAAGTCTCGTTCGAATCCCAGCTTCTCGGCGAAGCACGAGAGCAGATCCATCGCAATGCCCCAGCACTTGGCCTCGAAGTCCAGGATCGTCTCGCGGAACCCGGCCAATTCGTCTGCTGTGGGCCACAGATCTCCCATATGCGGGCGGGTCACCTGGTAGGACTCTTTCTGATCAGGTGTTCCGATGGACGGACGCACCTGCGTCATACTCTCCCAGCCGGAGTTGAAACCCTTCTTGAGCGGATACTGCGCTTTGACCTCGGCGGGGAGCGCAAAGAATCCCTCGGCCGCCGCGAAAGCCTCGCGAACCTGGTCCAGATCGATTCCGTGATTGACGATTTGGAAGAACCCGATGTCGGTCGCTGCCGACCACAACTCCTCGGCGATCTCGCTGCGCCGGTTCTCGAAGTCCGCGAGATCGATTCTTCGGACCTCGCGGTCGGTCGTCTCGGTGCCCAGGCCACCCATGCGGGTCTCGCGGTTGAGTTCTGTCATGTCGTAAGTCATTTACTGTCAGCTCCTTCAGCGGATTCCGATGGACGGATCGGTGAACTTGTCGGTATAGATCTCTTCGGCGGTCAGTGACTGCGGTATCGCCGCACCCCCTGCGATCAGAATGGGCTTCAGTTCTTCGACGGTATGGGCGACTCGGGTCATGTCGAACGTCCCGACGGATCCGTCCGCCTCATTCGCGATCAGGCCCTTCTCTTTCAGGAGCTGGGCACTGAACGCCGCCTCGCCCTCGGTGTACGGCGAGAACGACACGTCCTGCGAGACGACGTCGACAATGGCGGCATTCGCGGTATCCGGCGCGGTGATGTAGTCGGCCGTGGCCTGCTGAATGATCGGAACCAGCTTGCTCAAGCACGGCGAGAGTGTCTCGACCTTGTCGGCACGGACGGAAACATTGGAGGCATAGATGTCGAAACCCGAATCCTTCAGCAGGTCATAGGAAACCGGCTTGTCCCATGCCGGCGTCTCCTTCTCGTACGTGTACGGTTCCGAATTCGCGAATCCTTGCTGAGCAATGGTCGGGTCACCGACAAAGCGCGACGGAGCTCCGTCGTAGCTCGTGTCGAGCTGGGACTGCTTCAGTAGTCCTTTTGCCACGAGCCACTGCGGGAAGAGCTGTTCCTTCGAAACGACGACACTCGCGTCGGACTTACCGATATCGGCGACACTCGTCCAGTCCGGATGAGACTCTTTGTCCCACATGAGGATTGCCGGACTGTATTTGAGCAGTGGAGTAACGGCCACGACGGGCTGACTTGCTGCCGCCGCAATCACCTGATCGCCGTGCACGAGTCCGAGGGTGATCGAATCGTCGACGTACATCTGGGAGCTCACGGACTGGAACCCGATTGCCGGTCCCCCGGCTCGCAAGGTCAGGTCGACTCCGGTGTCCTTCCCTCCCGCAACGAGAGTTCCACTGACCGACTTGTCATCGGTGTCGACCGAGTACCCGGGACCCAGCATCTCGAACAGTGCTCCCATGTCCGACTGTGGCTGCCATTGAAGTTGAACCACAACGTTTTCCGGACAGAGCCCCGCCAGGTTCTGAGCCTCGGCGGCGGGTTCGAGCGATTCGGCTGTGGCCGTATCGGCTTCGCTGGAGCTGCAAGCAGTCAATCCGATGGCCGCACACATGGCCAGTGCCACGCCGGCCACTCCCACACTCTTGCGATTGGAATACACCTTGCGATTCGAATACACAGCGTCTCCTTCGTGAAAACAATTGGGATGGGGGCGAACCAAGAAGGGTGATCCGATGAGCACACTCTGCAGCACTTGGATTACATGCAATCGCCTGGTTGTTTCCATCAGGTAACGCAGGCCAAGATCCTTTCCTTACCTGCAATGTCACCTCACATTTACATTCAGCAATCTCGACGACATACATGCAATCCAAGATATGTCGTAGATCTTGAAGAATGTTTGCATGCATTATTGAACCGGAGGCTCAGATGGAACTCGCGAACACGATGCAGGATGCCGACGCTCGCAAACTCACCGCGCCGATGCAGATGGTCTTTTCCGACGTCGTCAAGAAGTTCGACACCGGCACAGTCGCGCTGGACGGCATCGATCTGGACGTGGAGCGGGGAGAATTTGTCGCCGTGATCGGACCCTCCGGCTGTGGCAAGTCGACCTTGTTGCGCATGGCGGCCGGCCTCGAACGACCGACGAGCGGCGCGGTTGCCCTCGACACCGAATCAGTAGGCTTCATCTTCCAGGAGCCGACCCTTCTCCCCTGGCGGAATGTGCAGGCCAACGTCGAATTGTCAGCCGAACTCGGTGGCGGCGACAAAGCAGCGCGAAAGTTGCGCGCCGACGAGGCAATCCGCGCGGTAGGCCTTGCGGACTTTGCACAGCAACTGCCCAATGCGTTGTCCGGCGGAATGAAGATGCGCGTGTCGTTGGCTCGCGCCCTCACGCTCGCACCCGCTGTGATGCTCCTCGACGAACCTTTCGGCGCACTCGACGAGATGACCCGCCTGGAGATGCAGGTGGAACTTCAAAGGTTGTACACCGAAAAAGGATTCACCTCGATGTTCATCACGCACTCGGTATCCGAGGCCGTGTACCTGGCAAGCAAGGTGGTTGTCATGACCGCCAGGCCCGGACGAATACATTCGGTCGTCGACATCGATTTCCCTTACCCACGTAGCCCGGAACTGCGCTACGACGCCCGCTACACCGAATACGTCGCCGATATCTCGGCCAGTCTGCAAGGGAGCCTACGATGACCGAAGTTCTTGCAGTTGGGCGAGGCAACACCACACGCACGACCGCGGTTCGCTCTGACTCTGCGACCACCACACAAGCAGAGGCACAGAACGGACGGAACTCGCGAATGAGAGCGCTCGGTGCCCTCGTCCTTTATCCGCTGCTCTCCCTTGCCGGCGCGGTCGCGGCCTGGTCGATCGTCAGCTATCTCGTCCTCTCTCCTGAACGTCGGTTTCTCCTCCCGCCACCGAGTCAGGTGCTGACCAAGTCGCTGCTCGACTGGAAACATCTCTCTCCCATGCTCGAAGCCCTCGCCGTGACGGCGCAGGTTGCGCTGGTCGGCTTCGTCGTCGCGGTGGCAGTCGGCGTCGGAACCGGTGTGCTGATGAGCCAAGCCAAGTGGATCGAGCGGATCGTCTATCCGTACGCCGTTGTGCTGCAAGTCATTCCCATCCTCGCCATCGTGCCCCTCATCGGCCTCTGGTTCGGCTACGGCATGACCGCTCGTACTCTGGTGTGTGTTCTCATCGCAGCCTTCCCGATCATCACCAACACACACTTCGGATTACAGTCGGTCGATCGCGGATTGCACGAACTCTTCACCCTCGGACGAGCGTCGCGGTGGGATCGACTGGTGAAACTCGAACTGCGAGCGGCAATGCCGGCCATTCTCACCGGTATCCGTACCGCATCCGGCCTTGTTGTCGTCGGCGCCATCATCGGCGACATGTTCTTCGCCAAAGGACAACCCGGGATCGGAACTCTGCTCGACGTCTACCGAAGCCGCCTCCAGTCCGAGGACCTGATCGCCGCGATCGTGATCGCGTCGGTGTTCGGCGTCCTCGTCTTCTCTGCCTTTGGATTCCTCTCACGTGTGCTCGTCGGTAAGTGGCACACGTCCGGCCGCAAGGACTTTAAATGACCCACGAAACTCCTGTCTTCGAAATTCCTACGATCGATATCAGCCCGTACCTCCGCGGCGAGGCAGCGGTTACAAACGCCACCAACAGCACTGCCTGCGCTGAGGTCGCAGCTCAACTCGATCGCGCGTGCCGGGACGTCGGCTTCATACAGATTGTCGGGCACAATATTCCACGATCAGCGACCGACGGCCTGGCCGATGCGCTTGACGAGTTCTTTGCTCTCCCACTTGCGGTGAAGAACGACTATCGCCGCCCCTCGTCCGAGAACCGTGGTTACTCACCACCGAAGTCGGAATCACTCAGTATGAGCCTGGGCGTCGCGTCTGCGAACCAGATGAACGACTTCTACGAAGCGATAGTCGTCGGTACAGAGGTGAGCGACTATCCGGGCGTCGACCTACCCCTGTCCAGCTACGCCGACAACACCTGGCCCGACGCTGCGCCCGGCTTCCGACCGGCAATCGAAGAGTATTTCCGCCAGGCACAGAGTTTGGCACGAATCCTGATGTGCGCCTTCACCGACGCCCTCGGATTGCAGCCCGGGTACTTCGATTCGATGCTCGACCACTCGATCGACGCGATGAAGATGAACAACTACGCACTGCCCGAGGGCGAGATCCGGATCTCCGGCGACATGACGGGAATGGGCGCTCACACCGACTTCGGAATCTTGACCATCCTGTGGGCAGATCAGGTTCCGGGCCTACAAGTTCTGAGTACCGACGGCGTGTGGCACGACGTCCAACCTGCCGACGGCGCACTCTTGATCAACCTCGGAGACGCGATGGCGCGCTGGACGAACGACCGATGGCGCTCGACAGTGCACCGAGTCGACCCGCCGATCGTCGACGGCCAGATCATCCGACGGCGCTCTGCCGCATTCTTTTTCGACGGAAACTACGACGCCGTCATCGAAGCACTGCCAGGAACTCTCACACCGGGCGAAGTGGGATACCCGCCGATCACGATCGCTGAGAACATCGCGGCCAAGGTGGCCGGACTGAAAGGCGCGACGAAGCCCGAGATCGACCGTCGCAGCGCTGACCGGGTGCGCGCCGCCGGGTGACGGTGCCGGGTAGCGCTCCCGGGTACCGTCGATATCGTGCAGGATCGAAGTGAGGACAAGATGACAACCACCGAACGAGCTTTGCTCACCGAGTCCGTGCACGAGACACTTCGCGAACTGATCTTTTCGGGAGAGCTGGCGCCGGGGACACCACTGAGTGTTCCCGCGCTGGCAAGCAAACTCAATGTCAGTCGCACGCCGGTCCGCGAGGCCGTGCAGCAGTTGATCTACGAGGGCATCGCCGTCCACACCCGAAATGCGGGTGCAAAAGTCGATTCGCTGGACGCGGAGTCTCTGCGCGCTGTTTTCGAGGTGCGTGAGGTACTCGACGGTCTCGCAGCGTTCAACGCGACGGCGAATGCCACTCACGAAACCGTGTCGCAGCTCAGCAAGATGGTGCAGGTGCAACGCGAACTTCTCGAGAGTCCGCCGGATCAGCGTCGAGACTCGAAGCTGGACCTCGAGTTCCACACGTTGATTCGTGAGACGGCATGCAATCACCCACTCAGTGAAGCCCTACACCGTCTGGATGGGCAGTCACATCTCTACCGTTCGGACATGTGGAGCCTCGAGCTCAATCGCCGGATCGCTGTCACCGAGCACGCTCGTATAGTCGCGGCCATCGAATCTGGTGACGCCTTGGGAGCGAGAACAGCCGCGAGCGCGCACGTGGCCGGGCTACTCGTCCGAACAACCCGGACCTGAAGCTTTACCGGAAGGACGGGAACAACGTGTCCGGCCACGTGATGTCGCCGTCGTTCTCGTCCACGAAAGTGCCGACACAGTCGCGCCCCAACGCGCTGATCGCTCCCGAGATCACCTCGGGGTGCTGGAGCTCGGTCAGGTGGTCTGCTCCGGTTCCGGAACCGGGAACGCCATCGACGTACACCCGGCACTGGCCCCCGTCCAGCCGACCGTCCGCCCACTCGCCCGAGCTCTGCACCACCGAATAGTAGGCAGGACCAGGAGTGTCCTCTCCGGCATTGAGCTTGGTGAGAACTTCGGAGAACATGCAGGTGTCGTAGCCGTCGGCGGGGCCCTGCACGCAGCCACCGGGGCTGCCGTACTGCGGAGCGCCAATAGCGACGTATGAATCCACGATGTTCGAGCCACCGAAGAATTTCGCGTAATACCGGGCGCTCAGTCCGCCCGCACTGTGCGCGACTACGCCGACGTATGTGGCGTCAGCAGCGTAGGTGCGAATCGACTCGGCGATCAGTTCGGCATCTGCGGCAATCGTTTTGCCGGGTGCATCGACAAAATGCGTCTCGTAGCCCGCATCCTGCAGTGCCTCGTCGAGGGCGCGGTAAGGCGCTTGATGGGCTTCACCTGAGCTGTAGAGCTGCTGGCCCGGAACGATGAAGACCACGCGCTTCCCCGTCTCGACCCATCCACCGGCTGCAGCATTGCTCGCAGAGAGCACCGACGCCGCAATCGCCAGAAAAGCGGTGATGACCGATAACAGGGGCACCTTCGAGAATCGCACGTCGCAACCCTACGACGGACGCACGCAAAAAGGGACCGCCGCACTGGAATCCAGTACGGCGGTCCTTTTCTAGTAGCGGGGACAGGATTTGAACCTGCGACCTCTGGGTTATGAGCCCAGCGAGCTACCGAGCTGCTCCACCCCGCGATGCATGGACAAAGTTACACGAGCAGATGAACGGAACGCAAATCGCCTGCGCTGGAGTGAAATACACGCCTGAAAGTCGCAAATCCGAGTGACTGGCTTCACAAAATTCCCGTGAGCATCAACACATAACAGGCATGTAACGAACGTACCTCGAAACCGCATCGGAAAGGCTCTACCAGCATAAACGCCGAAGTTCGCCGGCGAGAGCAGACCAGAAGGTCCGGAAATTTGCGAATCGACCCTCGTTCAGTGCTCCCGTACGGTCGGTCCCGGCCCGAATCAACCGGGCGAACGCCGACCCGCCGCTGCTCGACTCTGCCCCGCGGGATCGGAACCCCCGAAACCTTCGAGGGGCAGAGACACGGAGAGACAAGCGCCCGGGAAAGCCAGCACCACCGCCGACCCGCAGGCCCGCCGATGTCAGCAAGCGCGGAGAGGATTTACCCCGACATGACGTACACCAGCATCAGCAAGCGTGCACTCGGCACATTGGCAGTAGCCGGCGCACTTGTCGCAGTGCCCCTCACCATCAGCACCGGCACCGCTTCCGCAGCCACCCACAACTGGGACGGCGTCGCACAGTGCGAGAGCGGTGGCGACTGGAACATCAACACCGGCAACGGCTACTACGGCGGCCTGCAGTTCTCGCAGAGCACCTGGACCGCCAACGGCGGCAGCGGCTCGCCCGCCAACGCTTCCAAGGAAGAGCAGATCCGCGTCGCCGAGAACACCCTGCAGAGCCAGGGCCCCGGCGCATGGCCCGTCTGCGGCCAGCGTCTGACCGTCGCGAGCGAGCCCGCAGTCGAAGAAGCTCCCGCAGCGGCACCGGCTCCCGTCGCCGAGGCACCCGCAGTTGCACCCGCCCTCGAGATCCCGGCCGAGCTCAAGCCCGCCGCACAGCAGGCCTACGACACCGCTCGTGACCTCGCCGGCCAGTACGGCTTCGCAGCACAGTTCCAGCAGCTCTCCGATGCCAACGCACCGATCGTTGCAGCACTGCGCTGATTCAGCTCGTACAGTTTCACCTGAGCACACAAGAAGGCCCACCATCCGAACGGATGGTGGGCCTTCTGCTGTTCACGAACTGACGCTGTTCACGAACTGACGCTGCTTACCTCGGCAGCGCCTGGTACGCGTCAACAGCCTTCTGCAGGCGGTCGAGCGCAGCACCGTAGCTGGTGAAGTCACCGCTCTGTTGCGCCGACTTCAATGCGGCCATTGCCGAATTGACCTCGGCCAGTGCCTTCGTAACGTCGTCCGAAGAAGCCGGCGGGGCCGGTGCCGTCGGAGTTGTCGGCGTTTCCGGTTGCGCTCCGGTATCCGGATCGGGTGCCGGCTGGGTGACCGTCGCTGCCGAACCCGCGCCCGGCCAAATCTGACTGATCGCCTCGGAGACGGTCGGTGCATAACCGATCCGAATGCCGTTGGTGTCGCTGAAGCTCACCAGCACACGCGCCAGCTGAGGGAACGCGTTCTGCGAGTTTCGCTGCGAATACAAGGGCTCGACGTAGAGGATTCCGCCCTCGGCAATCGGCAGAGTCAGCAGGTTTCCGTACTGAATCTTGTTCGACTGCTTGAGCAGTGACACTTCCGAAGCAACACGCGAATCCGACGTCATCGCAGACTGAGCCTGCTGTGGACCCTGAGTCTGCGTATCGGTTGGCAACTGCAGCACCGTGAACTTGCCGTAGTTCTCCTTGTCGTTCGCCACCGAAATGTAGGCCGACAGCAACTCACGACTGAACCCGACCATCGGACTGGTCAGACGGAAATCCGCTTTCGCGGTGTCCTTGTCGCCCACCAGCACGTAGTACGGCGGCTGGTTGGCGGTCGTGTCGATCGTCGGATCGCTCGGAACCGACCAGAACGCGTTGTTGGTGAAGAACTCACTCGGATCGTCGACGTGGTACTTCGCCAGCATCTCGCGCTGGACCTTGAACATGTCTTCCGGGTACCGGAAGTGCGCCTGCAGGTCGTCCGAAATTTCGCTCTTCGGCTTGACCGTGTCCGGGAAGACCCCCATCCACGCCTTCAGAACCGGATCCTGCTCGTCGACCTGGTACAGCGTGACGGTGCCGTCGTAGGCATCGACCGTGGCCTTCACGGAGTTGCGGATGTAGGAGAACTCCTGGCGCGGAATGAGGCGCCCGGTCGTCTGGTCGATGCTGTCCTCGACCAAACCGTCGAGCGAACTGCGCTGCGCGTACGGGTAGTCCTGGGCAGTGGTGTAGCCGTCGATGATCCACTGCATCTTGCCGTCGACCACTGCGGGGTAAGCAGCGCCGTCAGTCGTCAGCCAAGGCGCGACCTCCTCGACCCTTTCCTTCGGATCACGCTTGAAGATGATCTTGGAGTTCGAGCCGATTGCACTCGAGAACAGGATGTTGCGCTCGGTGTACTTCGCCGCGAATGCAAGACGGTTGAACCAGTTGCCGATCGAAACGCCACCCGAGCCTGTGTAGGTGTACTTCGAGGTGTCGGTGTCGTACTCCCGCGGTCCCTCACCGTCGACGGAACCGACGATCGAGTAATCGGCGTCCGACTGACTGATCACCTCGCCGTAGTACGAACGAGGATTGTCCACCTTGAGGTTCTCGTTCTCGGGTGTGGTCGTCAGGTCGCTCACCGAGTAGATCGGGTAACCACCGGTGTTGTTCTGACTGTCGCCCTGCACGGCCGTGACTTCGTTTGCCTGGGCCGCGACGAAGCCGTTGCCATGCGTGTAGACCGTGTGCTTGTTGATCCAGTCCGTCTGGTTGCCGGAAAGGTTGTTCGGCGACAGCTCACGCGCGGCGACAACGAAGTCGCGCAACTGTCCGTCTTGTTCGTAACGGTCGACGTTGAGCGTCTGCGGGAACCCGTAAAAGTTCTTGAGCTGACGCTGAGCGGTGAACGTCGGCGACAGGATCGTCGGATCCAACAGTCGTGTGTTCGCGATCGTGGTCCGGTCGGCCGGAACATCTTGGGGCTGCTTGGTGCCGATGCCCGGGTAGTCGACGTAGTCGACGTTCTCTTCGGTGATCCCGTACGCCTGACGGGTCGCTTCGATGTTCCGCTCGATGTACGTGCTCTCCTTCTGCGCCGCATTGGGCTTGACGGAGAACTGCTCGACGATCATCGGGTACACGGCACCGACGAGCACCGACGAGAGAACCAGGAGAGCGACTGCCATGGCCGGTATCCGAAGATCCCGCGTGAAGATCGACGCGAAGAACGCCAAGGCGCAGATGACGGCGATGGACAACAGAATGAGCTTCGCCGGCAGCACCGCATTGATGTCGGTGAAGCCCGGACCGGTGAACGTCGGTTCCTTACGACTGCTCGACATCAACGAGTATCGATCGAACCAGTACGCAACCGCCTTGAGGAGCACGAAGGTTCCGGCGATAACTGCGAGTTGAATACGAGCGGCAGTGGTGAATGTCCCAGCGCGCCCGGCCAATTTGATTCCACCGAAAACGTAGTGGGTGATCAGATTTGCCACGAATGCCAGCAGGATCGAGACGAACAACCAGTTCAGAACGAAACGGTAGAACGGCAGATCGAAGGTGTAGAAGCCGACGTCCAGATGGAACTGGGGATCGGTGATGCCGAACTGCTGACCGTTGAGGAACAACTGGATGGTGACCCAGTTGGCCTGCGCGATGAGACCGGAGAGGATGCCGATCGCTACCGGAATGATCACGCCGAACAGACGAAGTCGCGACATGACGGTGGTGCGGTAGCGCGCGATCGGATCATTGGGTCCGGAGACCGGGACGAACACCGGACGGGCACGGTACGCGAGAAGCATCGCGAGCCACACGATGGCTCCGACGACAATTCCGACAACGAGGAAGAGAACGAATCGCGTCAGCAGAACCTTGGTGAACACACCACGGAAGCCGACTTCGCCGAACCACAACCAGTCCGTGTACATGCCGATCAGTCGCGGCCCCACGAGCAGCAAGGCCGCCACAACGACAGCCACCACCAACAAGATTCGACTGCGTCTGGACAGAGAGGGTAAACCTGCGGGGGGCCGCATGCCCACGTGCCACGCTCCAAGATTTGGCGACGCCGTGGCGTCGCAACCGATTGCATCGATCACTGCGGCCACGCCCGAGTGGACTTGGCCGTTTCCGACCACTCTACGTAACAACGGTCACGGGTTGACAACACGGAGAGCGGGAAGCCAGGCAGAAGGTGCGAGGATGAACGTGTGAGTGAAGAGAATATGAGCAGATCACCGAGTGCCCTCGCCCGGTGCGTTCATGAAGTAGTCGACCACATCGACGCCGAAGGCTGGGATCAACCGCCGAAGCTGTACGCGTTGGTACCCACCGAAATGCTCGCCGCAGCCGAACCCGGACTGCTGGACCAACTCGCCGAGGGTGCCGAATACACACCGATCGAGCAGGAATCGCTCCCCGAGGACATCATCGGCGGTTCACGGGCACTCGACGAGTTCCTGGCAACGACGCATTGGCCCGAGTCTGTGCAGGGTTGCATCCTGGTGCAGGAAATCGTCGTCCTACCGCCCGAGGCGGAATCGGATCTCGACCACGCCACAGCGCCGGTGTTGACCGATCAGCACGCGGCGGACGAGGTCGCTCGACTGACTGCCAACGCGCATCCCGATCGACGCGAAGCTCGACTGTTCGTCGGCGTGCTGCGTGACGGTCCTTCGCTGTCGCTGTTGCAGATGCGTCCCGACGAAGATGCGGATCCGTACGGCGACCTGGAACTGCTCACCTACGACGGTCTCGCACCTCACCTCGTGCACGCGCTGTACGCGACGCTCGACGAGGTCGAAGAAGACTGACAGAGACTGCTTTCAGCAGCGGGGTGCGTCGCCGCCGGTGTTGAGGCTCTCGAGTGAGTCCACTGCGCCGGGCAGGTTGTCGACCTTGACGAGTCGAAGCCCGTCCGGCGCATTCTGTTTCGCCTCGTCACAATTCTGGGCCGGCACGAGGAACGTCTCCGCACCTGCTTCGGACGCGGCGATCAACTTGTACCTGATACCGCCGATCGGACCCACTTCACCGGCGGAGTCGATGGTGCCCGTTCCGGCCACGAACTTTCCGCCGTTGAGCTCCCCCGGTGTCAGTTTGTCCACCAAGGCCAGCGTGAACATCAGTCCGGCAGAAGGACCACCGATGTCGGCGAGGTTGAACTGCACGGTGAAGGGGACGTCCGGGACCTCGTTGGGCGTGACGCCGAGGTAACCCGATTCGGGCTTGTTGGGCCGCGCCCCGACGGTGACCGGCACAACGGTCTCCACGCCCGCGCGAATGACGGTGACGTTGATCGCAGTGCCGGGAGCAATCGCCCCGACCGTGTCCTGAACGCTGCTGATCGTGGTGACCGGAGTGTCACCGATCTTGACCAGGACATCACCTTCTTGCAGCGCACCCGCAGCGGGACCGTCGGGGGTCACCTTCGAAACAGTCAGTGCCACCGGCTTGCCGAGAAAGTGGAGTGCGGCCAACTCGGCACTGTCCTCGGACTGCTGGAAGTCGGCGGTGTTGGCCTGCTGGATCTCTTCCTTCGACTTCTCGGGCGGATAGATCTCCGAGCGCGGGACGAGTCCGTTGCTGCCACTCGCCCACAGTCCGAATGCTTCGAAGATGTTGAGGCCGTCGCGAACAGACACCGTTGTCATGTTGAGGTTGCCGTCGGTGGGATCGACCTCGGCCCCCTGGATGTCGACAACGGGCTTACCGTCGACGTCGCCGAGCGTGTTGAAGGTGGGGCCCGGACCGAGCGCGACATAAGGAACAGTGACCATTGTTCCGACGACTCCCAACACGACGATAGGTGCGAGTGCGGCCAAGAGCGTCACTATCCGTCGATTCACCTGATCCAGAGTAAAGCGCGAAGGCGCCGGAGCACCGATCGCACCGCCTGAGCGCCGTGCGTGTTCGCCGTCAGCGTGACTCGGAGGGCGACTCCGACCGCTCGAGCCTTGTACCGTTGAGGTATGAGCAATATGCCGTTCGGCTTCTCCAACTCCGACGACGATCCCGATCGCGACAAGAACGCGGCGGGTGGCAATCCGTTCGGGGGTGGTGACATGCCGTTCGGGTTCGGCGCGGGCGGTGAGGGATTCGATCCGGCTCAACTCGGCCAGATGCTCACCCAGTTCGGTCAGATGCTGAGCGGAATGGGCTCGTCGATGGGCCAGGGCGATTCGTCCGGCCCGGTGAACTACGACATCGCCAAGAAGCTGGCACGCCAACAGATCGGATCGGTCACACCGATCACCGAGGGCAACGTCAAGGCGATCGCCGACGCAGCGCATCTGGCAGAGATGTGGCTGGACGCCGCGACAACGCTCCCCGCCGGAGCGAGCCGCACCCTCGCCTGGACTCCGAACGACTGGCTCGACAACACGATCGACACGTGGAAACGACTCTGTGATCCGGTAGCCGAGAAGGTAGCTGGCATGTGGGTCCAGGGACTTCCTGCCGAAGCGCAGCAGATGGCGGGCCCGATGCTGGGCATGCTCGGCCAGATGGGCGGACTCGCGTTCGGCTCGCAATTGGGCCAGGCACTGGGTCAACTGTCCACCGAGGTGCTCTCCTCCACGGACATCGGCTTGCCCCTCGGACCCGAAGGCACCGCGGCCCTTCTCCCCGCTGCGGTTCAGGCTTTCAGTGAGGGTCTCGAACAGCCACATCAGGAAGTTCTCGTGTTCCTCGCCGCGCGGGAAGCAGCTCATCAGCGCCTCTACAGTCACGTTCCGTGGCTGCGCCAGCGCGTCCTCGCGACAGTCGAGGAGTACGCCCGCGGGATCACGATGGACTTCTCGGCGATGGAAGAATTCGCCAAGGACCTCGACCCGTCTGCTCTCACCGATCCGAGCAAGCTCGAAGCGCTGATGCAGCAGGGCACGTTCGAGCCGCAGAACACACCGGAGCAGAAGGCCGCTCTCGAGCGGCTCGAGACACTGCTTGCGCTGGTCGAGGGTTGGGTGGAGACGGTCGTCACCGCCGCACTCGGCGAGCGACTGCCCGGTGTCGCCGCGATGAGCGAGACGTTGCGGCGTCGCCGTGCCACCGGTGGACCGGCCGAACAGACCTTTGCGACGCTCGTCGGACTGGAACTTCGTCCTCGTAAGGTCCGTGAAGCGGCCGGATTGTGGCAGAAGCTCACTGCGGAAGCCGGTATGGATACTCGTGACGGCGTCTGGTCACATCCCGACCTCATGCCCGATTCGAGCGATCTCGACGCACCGGACGGATTTGTCGCCCGTGTCCTCGGCGGCGGCGAAGCCGGCAATTTCGACGACCCGATCGCCCAGCTCGAAGCCGTCGAGGCAAAAGAGCGTGCGGCTGAGGCTGCGATGGACAAGACCCGCGAGGACGACGAAGAGAAGTAATTCCTTCTCGACACATCTTCGCAGTTCAGCAAGCTGACGGCCTGTGGATAACTGCCGCTGAAGCGGACTCTCCGGCCGCGCGTCATGCCAGCATCGAGCGATGACCGGTGACACGCAGAACAGCGCGATACACGACAGCACGACACAGAACACACAGCGATCCGTGGGACCCCGATGGGATCCACGGATCGCTGTTCTGTCACGCCCGGAGGGTCGGCTGCAGTTGGGATGGACCCCGGGACGCGCCGTCCTGCTGACGCTGCCTGTCGGGGTCGATGCGCGGGCGGTGAAGTCGATCCTTCGCACGATGGACGGCTCGAGATCACGCGCCACCATCCTCTGGGAAGCGTCGAAGCGCGGGATTTCGACGTCGGTGACGGAGGAGTTGCTCGAGCAACTCGCCGATTCCGGATTCGTCCACACTGCCGGCACTAGCGCCGCGTCCGTCCGGATCCACGGCGTCGGTCCGCTCTCGGACGCCGTCGACCGCGCCCTCGTCACCGACGGGATCAGCACGCGACGCTCGCGGGGCTACCGCAATACCGATGTCGTGCGCACGTGGAACGAACAACTGGTGGTCTTGGCCGACGACGTCGTCACAGATCCTCGCTTGGTCAGCGATCTCGTTCGATGCGGACTCCCCCACCTTTCCGTCCGCATCCGGGACGGCAACGGTGTGGTCGGCCCTCTAGTCCTGCCGGGTCAGTCGAGTTGCCTGCGGTGCGCCGACATCATCCGATCCGAACTCGACCCTCATTGGCTTCATCTGTCCGCGCAGCTACTCGGCAGCGCGGGCCACGCGGAATCGGCGATGATCCATGCAAGCGTCGCGCTGGCCCTGGCCGAGATCGACGCGGCTCTCGGTGTGGTGGACCGGCACGGTGCAACATCCGCAGCCAGTCTGTCGTCGACGCTCGAGATCGCGCTCCGTCCGTATCGAATCACAACGAGGCGCTGGCCTCGGCAAATATCCTGCAGTTGCCAATACCTGGCACCTGTTTCGGGCAAAGGGCGCCCCAGTCAGACATGATGGTGTGGTGTCCGAGATCCCACGCAAGAGTTCTGCCCGTACTGCCAAACTCGCGAGCATCCCCCTGGGGATGGCCGGTCGCGCCGCCATGGGCTTCGGACGCAAGCTCGCCGGCGGCGACAAAGGAGAGATCGACGCACAGTTGAGCGCGAAGGCTGCCGAGCAATTGTTCGCGGTGCTGGGTGAGCTCAAGGGTGGCGCGATGAAGCTGGGGCAAGCGCTCAGCGTCATGGAGGCGGCTATTCCGGAGGAATTCGCGGAACCGTACCGTGAGTCGCTGAACAAGCTCCAGGCCGCTGCCCCGCCGCTGCCGACCAAGCAAGTACACAAGATGCTCGATCAGCAACTCGGAACCAAGTGGCGCGATCGATTCCAGTCGTTCGACGACGAACCGACCGCGTCGGCAAGCATCGGGCAGGTTCACCGTGCGGTCTGGGCGGACGGCCGCGACGTAGCCGTGAAAGTTCAGTACCCCGGCGCCGACGAAGCTCTTCGCGCCGATCTCAAGACCTTGGGCAGATTTGCCGGCCTGTTCGGTTCGGTCATGCCCGGTGTCGACGTGCGACCCGTGATCGAGGAGTTCACCGCCCGCACGGAGGAAGAACTCGACTATCGGATCGAGGCGAACAATCAGCGAGCATTCGCGAAAGAATTCGACGGGGATCCGCAATTCGTGATCCCGCACGTCGTTGCGAGCGCGCCGAAAGTAGTCGTGACCGAATGGATGACGGCGACCCCGTTGACCAGAATCATCGAAAGTGGAACGCCGGATCAGCGCAATGCTGCCGGTGCGCTACTCGCCGAGTTCCACTTCGCGTCTCCGGCACGCGTCGGCTTGCTCCACTGTGATCCGCACCCCGGCAACTTCATGCTTCTCGAGGACGGCCGACTCGGCGTCATCGACTTCGGTGCTGCAGCGCCGTTCCCGAACGGATTGCCACGGGTTCTCGGGACGATGGTGCGCTTGGCGGTCGAGGAACAATTCGACGAGTTGACGGAGTTGTTGCGCGCCAACGGTTTCGTGATTCCCGGTCGCACGGTGACCGACAAGGAAATCGCAGATTACCTGCGCCCGTTCACCGACCCGATCCAGACCGAGTCATTTCACTTCACTCGGTCATGGCTGCAAAAGGCCGCCGGAACCGCCACTGACTTCAACAGTGCGCAGTTCCGAACGGCCCGTGCACTCAACCTTCCGGCCGAGTATTTGATGATCTTTCGTGTTCTTCTCGGTTCGGTCGGCATATGCGCCCAGTTGGACGCATATGCCCCGTACATGGAAATCCTGACTCGTTGGTTGCCAGGGTTCGCGGAGCCGGATCTGGATGAAACCGGCTCCGCCGAATAGAGCTCTCACGCGCACACGAGTTGCTTGCGTGGGCGCCCCCTCGGTCTCTTGCGCGCTATGACGGCCCCCTGATCGAGTATCTCGCCTCCCCACACCCCCCAGGGCTCGGCGCGGTCGAGAGCCGCACTGAGACAACGGGAACGGATGGGGCACTGCGCGCACAGTGCCTTGGCCTGCTCGAGTTCGGCCGGAGCTTCGGCGAACCAGAGATCGGGGTTGGATGCCCGGCACGGCAGGTCGCGGCGGGTGGAGGCGACCTCGATGAATGTCACTGCAGCCGAAGTGACGTCGGTGGATGTTGCTGCAGTGGTGGAGTTTTCGGATTCCACGCGGATTGTCTGGGCAGACAACTCGGTCTCCTAGTGCTCGGATGCGAAACTGTGTCGCACGATATGGGTTCGATGGGTGCGAACCTGAGCCGAGTCGGAAACCAGATCAAGAGGGGTATCCAACACAAAGGCCACGGTCCGCAGGGGCTGCGGGTCCGTGGCCGTAAGTGAACGGATGTGTCCTACCGAGAAATACCTCGATGGCTTAAGAACACGGACTCGACAGCTGCTTTCTTTGCTGCTGATTGAGGGCGCAGGCGGAACGCATGCTGCGCCCATTCCGCTGCACGCGGCAGCATGGGGGCGGCAACAGCGAACTTTGCGCTTGCGCACACTTCGTAAGAGATCAAGTTCGTCATTTATTTGCCACCTCCATTTCGTGTCGGTCCGGATAGTTTCTGCGCACAGGTTGCCCCGTAACACTGAAAACCAGAGTAGAGAATCTCTCGAATCTGCACAACCTATTTTTGACCTGCGGTTATGTAACTCACGGTTGTCGTTTCAGATGTGTTGTCAGATATCGAGTGTCGCTGCTCGCAGTTCACCGCGAATGACAGCAAGTACGTCTTCGCCGAAATTGTCGAGTTTCTTCGGCCCGATTCCGGGAATCGAGACCAGTCCACGATTGTCTTGTGGTCGTTGTTCGGCAATAGCCATCAGTGTGTTGTCACTGAAGACGACATAGGCCGGAACTTTGAGTTCACGGGATTTGTCCAGACGCCAGGCCTTGAGATGTTCGAGCAATTCCAGGTCGACATTGGACGGGCACTTCTCACAGCGTCCGAGCATTGTCGCCGACGTCCCGATCAGCGGTTTGCCGCATACGCGGCAGCGCGGACGCTTCTTGTTCCCCGACGACGGCGCGGCGACGCGCGAGGCAGGCGAGTCCTCCGGGATGAGTCCGTTGAGGAACCTCGACCGGCGACGGGACTTGCGTCCGCCCTCGTTGCGGGCCAGCGCCCACGACAGCTGCAGATGCTCACGAGCGCGGGTCACCCCCACGTAGAGAAGCCGACGCTCCTCCTCCACCGCTACGTCGTCGGCGCCGGAATTGGCGTCGCCGAGAACGTGTTGGATCGGCAGGGTGCCGTCGTTGAGGCCGACCAGGAACACCGCATCCCATTCGAGTCCCTTGGCCGCGTGGAGCGAAGCCAGCGTCACGCCCTGCACTGTCGGTGGGTGCCGCGCCTCGGCTCGGGCCGTGAGCTCCTGCAGGAGCCCGGTGAGCGTGAGTTCGGGTTCATGGACGAGTTGTTCTTCGGTCAGCGCCACGAGAGCCGAGAGCGACGCCCAGCGTTCGCGTGCCTGAGTACCCGAAGGCTCCTCGTTGGTCAGGCCGAGCGGAGCGAGTACGGCGCGAACGAGTGAGACCAGCGCTTCGCCGTTGTCTGCACCTTCGGGGAGGTCGTCGCGTCCGGCAGCCTGGCGCAGCGCCGCCACTGCCTGACGGACCTCGGTGCGAGTGAAGAAGCCCTCTCCACCGCGCACCTGAAACGGGATGCCGAGCTTGGTGAGCGCCTGCTCGTGCGCCTCGGACTGGGCATTGATCCGGTACAGAACAGCGATCTCGGCGGCGGGGGTGCCTGCCGCGATCAGCCGTTTGATCGCCCGCGCAACGCCGAGCGCCTCGGCCGGCTCGTCGTCGAACTCCATGAACTCCGGCTCGGGCCCTGGTGCGCGCTGGCCGATCAGCTGCAGACGCGTCCCGGCGATCCGCCCGCGCGCCGCACCGATCACGCGGTTCGCCAACGACACGACCTCAGGTGTGGAGCGGTAGTCCCGTTCGAGCCGGACGACGGTCGCCTCGGGGAATTTGCGGGAGAAGTCCAACAGGTAGTTCGGGGTGGCTCCGGTGAAGGAGTAGATGGTCTGATTCGCATCGCCCACCACGGTCAGGTCGTCGCGGTCCCCCAGCCAGGCGTCGAGCACTCGCTGCTGAAGTGGGGTGACGTCCTGATACTCGTCCACGACGAAGCAGCGATAGCGCTCGCGGAACTCGTCGGCGACCGTCGAATGCTCTTCGAGAGCTGCCGCTGTGTGAAGTAGGAGATCGTCGAAGTCCAGGAGCATGCCGTCCTGGCCGCGTGCCTTCAGCTCTTCGTATGCCGCATAAACCTGGGCCACCTTGGTGGCGTCGACCGGTGCCTCACGGCGAATCTTGGCGATCGCCCGTGGGTAGTCCTCCGGCGCGATCAGCGAAGCCTTCGACCATTCGATCTCGCTGGCGAGGTCCCGGACGCTTTCAGTGCTGGTGGACAATCCCACCCGAGCTGCGGCGCTACTGACAACTGCGAACTTTCGGTCGAGCAGACGCCAGGGCGTGTCACCGACAACCTGCGGCCAGAAGTACTTCAGTTGCCGGAGAGCAGCGGCGTGAAAGGTTCGAGCCTGGACCTGCGGCCCACTTCCGCCGACGCCCAGTTCACGGAGACGCCCACGCATTTCCCCGGCCGCACGAGCGGTGAATGTCACGGCAAGCACCTGACCGGCCGACACATGACCGTCGGCAACCAGATGAGCGATCCGACGCGTAATAGTGCGGGTTTTGCCTGTTCCAGCGCCCGCGAGAACGCACACCGGGCCGCGTGGCGCGAGCACGGCGGCCGATTGTTCTGGATCCAGTCCGGTGTCCGCAGGCATGGGCACCATCATGGCAGGACGTTCCGACACTCCAATCGCCGCGCCCGACGGTATGTGGGCAAGAGAACACGGGCCGATACGGAACAACGCTCTCGGTCGTGGTGTTATATCGGCCGTGACTTCTACCGAAAACGCGCCTGCCCTGACCATCTACTCGACCACGTGGTGCGGCTACTGCCGCCGCCTCAAGACGCAACTCAACGCGTCGGGGATCGAGTACACCGAGATCGACATCGAGAACGATCCGGCAGCAGCTGACTTTGTCGGCAGCGTCAACGGTGGCAATCACGTCGTTCCGACCGTGAAGTACGGCGACGGCAGCGTCGCGACCAACCCGTCGCTCAACCAGGTCAAGCAGGCTCTGGGTCTGTAGGTCCTCTCCGGCTGCTACCTGAACCAGCCCTTATTTGACCCAGCTCTCGAGCATTCCGCGAGCGATGGAGATCGATCCGGGCAGCAGCAGTGGCGCGTCCGCTTCCGAACCCCAGTCGCCGAGTTCGAGAGCGGCGCGCACCTCGTCCTTGGTGAACCAGGTGCCCTCGGCGATCTCGCCGTCTGCGAACAGCAGCGGAGCGGCGGGATCGCCGATTGCGGCAAAGCCCAACATCACCGAGCGCGGGAACGGCCAGGGCTGGCTGCCGAGGTATCGGACGCTGTGCACGTCGATACCGACCTCTTCCTTGATCTCGCGGACAACACACGTTTCGAGCGACTCCCCGGCCTCGACGAATCCCGCGAGAATCGAGAAACGCCGCTGCGGCCAGGTCGGCTGACGCGCGAGCAGAACTCGATCGCCGCCGTCGTGCACCAGGCAGATGACCGCCGGATCGGTTCGGGGAAACTCCTCGTGGCCCGTGGACGTGGAGATGCGAGACCAGCCGGACATGGTGGGCTCACTCGGCGCGCCGTCGATAGCGCTGAATCCGGCACTGTCGTGCCAGTTGAGAATCGCGACGGCACCGGTCAGCAGGCCGGCGTCCGCGTCGTCGAGTGTTCCGCCGAGCATCCGCAATTCGGACAACGTGCCCGCCAGCAGCGACACCCGCACTGCCCACACGTGGCGATTCTCGCGAATTCCCAGGAACACCGCACCGCGCACCGGTTCGGGTCCCAACTCGGTTGCCTCGGCGAAGACCAATTGACCTTCCGGCGACACCTTGACCTGCCCCCGTGAATTCACTCGTAGAAGCAGCGCATCCGTCCAGCCCGTGGTCAGTGCAGCGGCGTCCGACCGCAATTCCTCGGCGCGGCCGACGCTCGAACGTGAGAGCAGAGGTGTTTCGGTCAGCTGGAAGTCGTTCACGCTCACGACATTACTGCGCGCACGAAGCTCGGTAGCACTCAGTTCGTGACGCGGCGGATGTACAGCAGGCGATCGTTCTCCTCGACGGCGTCCACCTCGGGCGAACCGACGCGGACCAGACGACCGTCGCGAACGACGCCGAGCACGATGTCGGAGAGATGACGCGGAGAGCCACCGACCTCGTCACGCTCGACAGCACGCTCGGCGATCGCGAATCCGGCTTCTGGAGTCAGCAGGTCTTCGATCATCTCCACGACGGTCGGCGTCGTGGTCGCGATGCCGAGGAGTCGGCCGGCCGTCTCCGACGAGACGACCACCGAGTCTGCGCCGGACTGACGCAGGAGATGCGCATTGTCGGCTTCACGGATGGCTGCGGCGATCTTGGCCTTCGGCGCAATTTCCCGAGCTGTCAGCGTCACGAGCACTGCGGTGTCGTCGCGGTTGGTTGCCACGATGATCGACGACGCATTCTGCGCGCCCGCCAACCGGAGTACATCCGATTTCGTAGCCGAACCGAATACCGTCACCAACCCCTTGCTGGCAGCGGAATCCAGCACGGCCTGATCGGTGTCGACGACCACGATCTCCGACGCCGGCACACCGTCCCCGAGCATGGCTTCGATTGCCGTGCGTCCCTTGGTTCCGTATCCGACGACGACGGTGTGATTACGCACGTGCTGCCTCCAACGCTGAATTTTGAACGCCTGACGCGAACTCTCGGTCAGAGCTGAAAGTGTGGTGCCGACCAACACGATCAAGAAGAAGATTCGAAGTGGCGTGATCAACAGGACGTTGACCAGGCGCGCGGACGGCGTGAACGGGGTGATGTCGCCGTAGCCGGTGGTCGAGAGCGAAACCGTCGCATAGTAGATGCAGTCGAGCAGGGAAAGTTCGTTGTCCTGAGCGTCACGGTAGCCCGCACGATCGATGTACACGATCAGCACGGCGGCGCCGAGAGCACCCAATGCGATGAGAACTCGCTTGTAGATCGCCCGAGCTGGACTGGTCTGCAGCTGGGGAATTCGCAGCACCCCGACAAGGGCGAAGTCAGGCTGATCGGTCAATGCTTCCGACCTGGTCAAACGCGCCCGGAGCTTACCGGCCATACATCGACTCTCTCACTCGAACTTACGAAATACCTACACGGACATCGGCAGGCAGCGTAACCCTCGAAGATCGACTTCGGAACTCGGGCGCCGAATAGCGGACCGGTAGTGGTGCCGTTACTGGCAAGAAGGTCCACCGTGAGGCAGGCTGGGCAAATGCCTTTCACCAGTTCGACGTCCACTCCCAGCCAAGCAGCCGCTCTTCGTTTGTCGGCCATCCTTGTCGGCGCCGGGACCATGCATTTTGTTGCGCCCTCCTTCTTCGACAGCACCGTTCCCCGCCAGCTTCCCGGTCAGGCGCGCACCTACACGCAGGTGTCGGGCGTCGCGGAATTGGCGATCGGCGCGGCCTTGGCCGTGCCGAAGACTCGCAAGCTCGGTGCGGGCCTTGCCGCCGCGCTCTTTGTTGCCGTCTTCCCCGCCAACATTCAGATGGCGATCGACTGGTGCCGAAGCCCGAAGACGTCCACACCGCAGAAGATCGGTTCGATCGCACGTCTCCCCCTGCAGGTTCCGCTGGTGACCGAAGCGCTCAAGGCTCGTCGAAACGCCGGCTAGTCCTGCGCGCCTGCCGTTCGGATGAGGTGCGCGAGAGCCTCACCGTCCGGCAGGTTCTCGGGGGCGATGGTGCGACCCGATCGCACGTAGTGAAACGCCGCGCGCACCTTGTCTGCCGGGAACTGTTCGTTGCGCCCCGCCGAACGAGCTCTGGCCGACATCAATTCGGCCCAGGCCACTCGATAGGCGGCCAACTGCATGACAACCGCGGCCTCGTTGGCGGCCGAAGGTTCGGCACCGGTCTTCCAGTCGATCACCGTCCAACCGCCGTCCGGGTCGGCGAACACGGCATCGATCCGGCCCCGCAGTACCGTGCCCGCGATAGAAGTCTCGAAGGGAACCTCCACTTCGATCGGGCTGCGATTGGCCCACGGGGACCGCAGGAATGCATCTTGAAGTTTCACCAGATCGGTCTCGGGGCCCGCGCCGGTATCCGCGGCGCCGGGTAGTTCGTCGAGATCCAACAGCCGGGTCGCACCGAACCTTCGCTCGATCCAGGCGTGAAAAGCCGTCCCTCGCCGAGCGAGCGGATTCGGTGGGTACGGCAGTGGTCTACGCAGACGTGCCGCGAGTTCGTCCGGATCGGCTTTGAGGTCGACGAGCTGAGTCACCGAAAGCTGTGCGGGGAGAATCACTTCGGCACGCGCGTTTGCCCGGGCTTCGCGCTCGGCCAAGAGAACGTCGACATCCGATGCCCAGTTTTCCGGATCGTCCTCCGGTTCTTCCGTCTCTTCGCTGTCTTTCGGCAGCGAAGCGAGAGCGGACAGGACGCTCGCGGCTCCCGCCTCGACGGCCCCGCGGCGCGCACCCAGCGGATCGGGTGGCCACTGCGCCGTGCGGGGCGTGGAGGCCAACGGGTTCTCGGTATCGGGTTCCGGTGCCGGCGCCCATTCCTCCACAACGCCGATCGCACCGCGTGAACCGTCTTCACCGGCGTCGTTTTCGGCAGTAACCATCTGATGCAGCTCGTCCAGGAACTCCGAAGGCCCCTTCGGTTCCGAACCGGATTCCGCCCAATGATGAGCCGAGATGAACAGTGCCCGTTCGGTTCTGGTCAACGCGACGTAGAACAATCGACGGTCCTCGTCCAGTCGACGGTTGGACAGTGCCTTCTTGTGAGCCGTTATCGCGTTCTCGAGGTCCTTGCGGTTGTACAACTCCTCGAGGTCGAGCACTGGCACGCCGTCCGCCGAATCCGCGTCGACCGCCCGGTCACCGCGCAACGACGGTGGCAGTTCGGCGAGCGCACCGAGCCAGGACCCGGACGCGGTGAACGAGGGGAACACGCCGTCGCTGACATGCGGGATCGCGACCACTTCCCATTCCAGACCCTTCGCCGAGTGCACGGTCAAGATCTGCACACGATCCGGCGCCACCTCCACCTCGCCCGGGGTGAGGCCCTTCTCGATCTGTTCGGCAGCCGCGAAGAATGCGAGCATCCCGGTCAGATTGGCCGTCGGACGCGTCGCGTAATTGGCGACGACGTCGGCAAACGCGTCGAGATGCTCACGGCCTGCGGTGCCGACGACACCGACTCGGGTCCGCGCTCCCGCCTCGATTCCGATACCGAGCACCCGCTCGACCTCCGCCACCAATTCGGTGAGCGGTTGGCCGATGCGTTCGCGCAACGACGCCAACTCTGCTGCTATCGCGTTGATGCGTGTGTACCCGAGGGCTGAATAGCGTTCCGCCGGACCCGGATCGGAGATCGAGTCGACCAAACCTGCTTGCTCGGCGTTCTCCCCCGGCAATGCATCGTGGACCGCCGAGGTGAGCGCCTCGGCGTCGGTGACCGCACCTGCCGTTCCGTATCCCGCGGAGATGGCGAGCTCGCGGGAGCGTTGCGAGAGTGCGGCGAGGTCCTTCGCCCCGATTTGCCATCTCGCTCCCGTGAGTAGCCGAACCGCTGCGCTGCCCGCCAGTGGATCGGCGACCACTCGGAGCATGGCGATCACGTCCGCCACCTCAGGTGTGTGCAGAAGCCCACCGAGGCCGACCACTTCGACCGGCAGACCTTTGGACCGCAGAGCTTCGGCCAGCGGGGCAGCGTCCGCGTTTCGGCGGATCAACACTGCTGCCGTGGGCGTCGGGCGGTCTTCGGCACGTGCCGCCTCGTATTCTTCGGCGATCTTCTCCGCCACCCACTGACGTTCCTGTTCGACGTCACCGAGCAACGCCAGTCGAACATCTCCGGCGACGGCTCCTGGCCGCGCACGAAGAGTGCTGACGGCCACGCCGCGTCGACGCAACGGCGCCGAAGACAGGTTGGCCAGCTCGAGAGCCTCCGGAGGGTTGCGCCAACTGGTGAGCAGTTCGAGTGTCGGAGCCGGCTTTCCGTTGGCGAGCGGGAAATCGGTTGCGAACCGAGGCAGGTTGGCCGCCGACGCGCCGCGCCAACCGTAGATCGACTGCATCGGATCGCCGACGGCCGTCAACGCCAACCGGCCGTCTGCTCCCCCACCGAACAACGACGACAACAACACTCGCTGAGCGTGGCCGGTGTCCTGGTACTCGTCGAGAAGAACCACCCGAAAGCGCTCACGCTCGGTCTGCCCGACCTCGGGGTGCTCGGAAGCGACCCGCGCCGACAGCGACATCTGACTTCCGAAGTCCAGTGCACCTTCGCGCCGCAACGTCTCGCCAAGCCGGGCGACGAGGGGCAGTAGCTCGATGCGTTTGTGTTGCACATCAAGGTAATTCAGTAATTCCTTGCTCGGTCCGCCCCGCTGTTTCGGACCGGCAGGCAGAGTGTGAATCAGCTTGTCCAACTCGGTGTGAGCCTCGAGCAGCTGCTCGGGATCGACCAGATGCTCCGCCAATTGACCGGCAAGGGCCAGAACGGTTTCGGTGATCGACCCCGGATTTTTGTCGGTGTCCAGATCACTGTCCCAGCCGCTCACGACGCGGTGCGCAACCTGCCACAGTTCGGTCTCGGACAGCAACGTCGCCGTGGGTTCGATGGGCAACAGCAGTCCGTGTTCGGACAGCAACCGTCCCGCGTAAGCGTGGTAGGTACTGACTTCGGGTTCCCCGGCCAGAATCCGGGAACGCACTCCGCCGGTCGGATCGAGTGCCCGCAGCACGTCCGAACCCGCCAGTCGCGCCAAGCGCTTGCGGATTCGCGACGTGAGCTGTTGCGCTGCTTTACGCGTGAAGGTCAATCCGAGAACGGCCTCGGGATCGACGAAGCCGTTGGCCACCAGCCACACGACGCGAGCAGCCATCGTCTCGGTCTTACCGGCACCGGCACCGGCGACCACCAATGTCGGACCGAGCGGTGCGGCGATCACTGCCGCCTGTTCCGGCGTCGGCGGGTGCTGACCGAGCGCGACCGCGAGGTCGACAGGGTCGATCTTCGGTCGGCGTGCCTTCTGCGTCGCGGCAGCCACTTAGTAACTCACCTGTCGTCCCTCGTCGTGTGCCGGGCAACTCGAACGCACCGGGCAATGTCTACATCCGTCGTTGACCCTGGCCAGGTACTCGGGTCCTTGGGTCGCTGCCGCGGCGTTGTGAATGACGTCCCGCCACATCTCGACTGCTTCGGCAGTCAACGGCGGCTGAACTCGCTGCGCCGCACCGTCTTTCTTGTTGGACTTGGCCACGAATACCAGGCGTGCGCCGCCGGGTTGTGTCGCCGGTTCGCCTGCTATCGCACCCTCGGCCGCTGCGACCTGGTACGCCGCCAACTGCGCGTGAGATTGGGCGGCCTCGTTGCTGACGGGATTTCGCGCAGTCTTGACGTCGACGACGACCGGGCGGCCTTCGGTGTCACGTTCGAGCCGGTCGATCCGGCCGCGAAGCTTGACTGCAGGCGCTCCTTCTTCGCGCGGTTCGAGGACCCCCTCGACCGCGACCTCGACGCCGACTTCGGTCAGTTCACCGCGAGTTGCGTTCATCCAGGCGGTGAAGGTCGCCAGCATCTCACGCGTTCGATTGAGTTCGCGGCGCGAGTACCACTGCGATCCCAGATCGATCGACTCCCAGGCAGTTTCGAGTGCCTTCTCGACCTGGTCCGGTGGAATCCGGCCGGCCAGCGCCTGCACCAAGGTATGGACCAGGGTGCCGGCGATCGCGTGAGTGTTGTCTCCGTCGCTGCCCCCATGACGCTCGAACACCCATCGGAGAGGGCATGTTTCGAGAAGCTCGATGGTGGACGGCGAGAGTGATACCGGTCCGTCCTCGGGTTGCCACATGGGAGCAGCGGTGCTCGGCTCGGCTGTGCCGTACCACTGATCCGGATGAGCGCCTCGTACTCCGGCAGCAGCCAGACGCGCCAACTGGTGTGCGGCACGGGAGTGCTTCTCGGGGTCGAAATGCGCGATGTCGGGATCACACACCACGCTGCGAAGCTGTGCGACCAGTGCCGGCAGCGACAGAACCCGGGTATCTCCGGTCTCCGGTGCAACGACGTCGAGATCGGAAGTCGGGTCGTCCGAGTACGCGTCACCACGGATCAATTCGTCCACGAATCGCGAAGGCACCAGATCGGTGTCTCCCGAAGCCGATTCGACTGCGGTGATCAGCAGACGGCGACGAGCACGGCTGCAGGCGACCAGGAACAACCTGCGTTCTTCGGCCAGCAGGGGCGCGGTTCGCGAGAGTCGTTCAGCAGCCGAGTCACTGCCGTCGGAGACTCCGTTGACCAGGTCGATCAGTGCTTCGGTGCGCAGCAGCGATCCGCGTGCCCGCAAACTCGGCCAGAGCCCCTCCTGCACACCCGCCACCGCCACGACGGCCCATTCGCGACCCGCCGCGGCGTGAGCGCTGACCACGGTGACGGCGTCCGGAGCGATAACCGATCGGCTCCGCGAGTCGGTCGGTATCTCCTGGCTGGTCAAGTAGTCGACGAAACCGGCGAGTTGCGAACGCGGCAGTCGGTCGACGTAGTTGGCAGCCGCGTCGAAGAGTGCGACGACGGCGTCCAGGTCGCGATCGGCTTGTGAGCCGATAGGACCCCCGCGCGCCGACGCAGCCGCCCAGCGCCGTTCCAGTCCCGTCGCCTGCCAGGCCGCCCAGAGAACTTCCTCGACCCCGAGACCACGCTCGAGAGGTACCCGGGCCTTGCGAAGGACCGACAGCACTCGATTCAGGGCGGCAGCCTCGACGTCCGTCAGTTTGCCCATGAGCCGCTTGGACTGCGCGCGATCCTCGTCGATCAGGATCAGCCGCAACAACTCCGAGGAGTCCCGATCACTTCCCGACGCCAACTCGACGCGGCGCAGACCACGGCGCAACCGGCGCAGGGTGACCGGTTCGGCGCCGCCGATGGGGCCGGCCATCAGGGCCAGAGCGTCGTCCCCGGTGAACTGATCGCCGCCGAGCGCCCGAAGGACCAGCAACAGGCCGGACACGCCGTGTTGTCTGGCGAGCGGCAATTCGGTGGCAGCAGTGGTGACGGGCACCCCCGCTGCGAGCAGGGCCCGCCGGAGAGGGGCAAGGGTGCGCGGGACCGACCGCACGACGACTGCCATGTCGGACCACGCAATCCCGTCCAGCAGATGCGCCCGGCGCAAGGTATCTGCGACAACTGCCGCTTCTTTGGCCGTCGTGCCGAGAACCCGCACCGACGCCCGCCCGGGGTCCTCATCGGTGAGATCGGACGGAACCGCGATGCGGTGGGCGAGGTTGCCGGGCAGCCGCGCAGCGATCTTGGCCGAGATCGACGCGACGTCGGCATTGTTTCGAAACGTGGTGGGCAGGACGATCTGGCGCTCGTCTCCGCGCTCGGCGAGTCCGAGCAGGAACGCCGAGTCCGCACCGCGGAACCCGAAGACCGACTGATCAGGATCGCCGGCGATGACAGTGCCTGCGGTTCCGGTTCCGATCAGTCGAACCAGTTGCGCCGCCTGGGGATCCAGGTGCTGCGCGTCGTCGACCAGGAGGTGCCGGATGCGGGCGCGCTCGGAGCGGAGCAGCTCGGGGTCGGTGGCAAACGCGGTCAGCGCGGCGCCGATCAACTCAGCTGCGTCCAGTGCCGGCGCTGTGGCCTCCGGAGCCTCGACGCCGACGCTTCCGCGCAGCAGCACACCCTGCTCGTAAGCCTCGGCGAACCGGCCGGCCGCCACCCACTCTGGTCGGCCGCGCTTCTTACCGAGCTTGACCAGATCTTCGGGACCGAGTCCGCGTTCGTTGGCACGCAGCATCAGGTCTCTGAGTTCGACGGCAAAGCCGTTCAAGCCCAGCGCGGGTCGCAGGCGCTCCGGCCACCGGAGTGCACCGTCTTCGATGTCGCCGCGCAACATCTCGCGCAGCACCGAATCCTGCTCGGCACCGGTGATCAGGCGTGGCGGCGCGTTGCCGTGTGCTGCGGCTTGAAGCCGAAGAACGGCGAAGGCGTAGGAGTGAACGGTGCGGACCAACGGCTCACGAGTTGCCTGCGGTCCGCGTTCTTGTTCGTACCCGAGCAATCCGGCTGTGATCTGCTCACGGACCTGCGTCGCTGCCCGGCGTGACTGGGTGAGCACGAGGACCGATTCAGGATCTTCGCCACCGGAGATCTTCTGCACTGCCAGATCCACGAGAAGGGACGTCTTGCCGGTTCCTGGGCTGCCGAGCACCTGCCAGGGATTCCAGGCGGCCGCCGAGCCGAACGCGAGCTGGAACGGATCTTCTGACGGCGGAGCGAACAGCCGCGCCGTCCCTTCGTCCCACGTTCGGGGTATCGGAGACGGCGCAGTTCGGTGCACCAACCGCGCCCGGGGAATGGTGACCTTGCTGCGTGTTGCCGTCTCACTCACCCAGGCATTCCACCAGAGCGCACCGACAACTCATGCATCGCCCACATCCGGCATGATTGCTCGTGTGTCTGCACTCCATACGTATCTCTACGGACCCGTCGGGGCGCCGGAGATCCTTTCGCTGCACGGCCTGACCGGTCACGGCCGGCGTTGGCAGTCGATGGCCGAGAACCAACTGCCCGAAGCGCGCTGGATCTCGCCCGATCTGCGCGGTCACGGGCGCTCCACCTGGGCTCCCCCGTGGAACATCGAATCCCACGTGGCCAGCCTGCTGGAGACGCTCGACGAACATGCCACCGGACCGGTGGTGATCCTCGCGCATTCGTTCGGCGGAACGCTGGCGCTGCACCTCGCGGCCACCGCACCGGAACGCGTTCGTGGGCTCGTCCTGCTCGACCCGGCGATCGGTTTGGATCCGACTTTCATGCAGGAAGTGGCCGAACTCACAATCGGCTCACCGGATTACACCGATGCGGCAGAGGCTTACTCCGAGAAGATTCACGGCTCGTGGGGTGAGGTTCCCGCCCCGGATCTCGACATCGAGATGGCCGAGCACCTGATCCAACTGGGCAACGGGCGCGTCAATTGGCGCCTGTCCACCCCTGCGATCGTGACCGGGTGGGGTGAACTCGCTCGCCCGATCGTGCTGCCACCGTCATCGATGCCGACCGTGCTGGTTCAAGCAATGAAGGTTCAGCCTCCCTATGTCACCGACGAGTTCCGCTCAGCGCTCACCGAACGCCTCGGTGAAAATCTGACCAGCGTCGAATTCGATTGTGACCACATGGTCCCGCACGTGCGGGCCGACGAGGTGGCGACCCTCGTCCGGACAGTGCTCTGACGAGGCCCCGATGGCAGCCACAACGGAAGAGCAGATCGAAGAGGTAAGGCGACTCATCGCCTCGATTCCCGCCGGCTTCGTGGCGACGTACGGCGACATCGCCGACGCCGCAGGACTTTCCAGTGCTCGCACGGTCGGCTGGATCATGCGGACCGACTCTGCCGATCTGCCGTGGCATCGGGTTCTCGGTGCCTCCGGCAAACCGTCGGCGCACCTGGCCCATCGTCAGATCGCCAAGCTCGAACTCGAAGGCGTGCCGATCAAGGACGGTCGGATCGACCTGAAGAAAGCTCGGTATCACTTCTGATTCACGTGTCACCGGTCGTCGTGACCCGGGCGATGGGGCAGCATGGAGGTATGACCATCACGCCGCCGACCGCCGCCGTCATTCTGGCGGGTGGTCGCGGGACCCGAATGGGTGGTGTCGACAAACCTGGCCTGCTCGTTCACGGCCGCAGGCTCCTCGATATCGCGCTTTCAGCGACGGCGCATCTGGACGCCGTCGTCGTTGTCGGTCCGCATCGACCCGAACTGGATGCGCGCATCACCCAGACGCAGGAATCTCCGATCGGCGCCGGACCCGTTGCGGCGATCTGGGCGGGGTTGTCCGCGACCGGGTTGTCATCCGGGTTGACTGAAGACGCTCTGGTGGTCGTGCTGGCATCCGATCTACCGCACATCGAGGCCGAATCGGTCGACGCGTTGATCGCTGCGACGTCGACGGACAATCCGGTGACGTGCGCGGTGGACGAGACCAACCGAACCCAATTCCTGTTCTCCGCCTGGACTGTTCGTGAACTCCGACAGCGCCTCGCCACTTTGCGTGAAAGCTCAGGGCTCGAGAACCAACCGATGAAAGCAATTGTCACCGAACCGTTCTCGACCCTGCGTGTGGCTGGTACCACCGACTGCGACACACCGGCGGACATCGATCGCGCGCGAAGGCATCCGCGCCTGACGATCGATCAAGCCCGCATCGCCGTCACGAACGCCTTGACACCGCTGTCCCCGCACCGGGCCGACCTCGCCGACAGTCTGGGAGCGACCCTCGCGCAGCCTCTCGTCGCCCTGGGTGATCTTCCTCGATCCGATGTCTCGGCGATGGACGGGTACGCCGTCTCCGGCGAGGGTCCGTGGCGGGTGCGTACCGAGATTCGCATCGCGGGCGCTGACGGGCAACTCGAACTCGGCGAAGGCGAAGCGATCCGCATTGCCACGGGAGCGCACCTGCCCACCGGTGCCACCTCGGTGGTCCGGGACGAGTACCTGTCCCTCGACGAGCCAACTCGGATACTGCGACGACTGCCGGATGCGCCGTACCGCAACGACGCTCGCCCGCGAGGGGAAGACTGGACCACCGGATTCACGATTGCCCCGACTGGCACCGCGGTGACCCCGTCGGTAATCTCGGCGGCTGCCAGCGGCGAAGTCTTCGCCGCCCTCGTCCGTGGTCCGGTCCGGGCACGCCTGATAGTCACCGGCGACGAGATCCGGCAGAGAGGCCCACTGCGTGAAGGTCAGACCCGCGACTCCGTCGGTGGAATTCTTCCCTATCTGCTCGAACGCAACGGCGTACGGTGCGAGTCGAATTCGCACCTGCGCGACACGGCGGACAGTTTCGAGCGTGTGCTCGCGGATGCGACCGAACAGGACCTGATTGTTGTCATCGGTGCGACGGGTGGCGGCGCGGCCGACGAAATGCGCAGTGCACTCGATCGACTCGGCGCTCGCACGATCGTCGGCCGGGTTGCCTCGCGCCCGGGCGGATCTCAGATATCGGCGGTCCTGCCCAGCGGTCGGGTGGTTCTCGGCCTCCCCGGCAACCCCTACGCCGCGGTGACCACCCTGTTGACGATGCTGCCTACCGTCGTGGCCGCCCTGACCGGGCGCGAGACGCCGCCGCCGCTGCTCGGCATCATCGAGAACGCTGCTGCGGTGAGTTCCGATGCGGTACGCCTACTTCCGGTCACACAATCCCCCGACGGTGGCTGGCGAGCCGATCCGTCCGTGCGTACCGCGCACCTTGCAGGGTTGATCGGACGCTCGGCGTTTGCCCTCGTGCCGGCACACGCACAGAACGGCGCCGTTGCCGAATTGATCGTCCTCCCAGACTGATCGGGGCAACACCCCGCAGTCAGAACTCCTGGTAGGACGACGCCGCCGGGGCATCGCTGACCCCGAGACTGTTCCGGCGCCTACGCCGGCCGGCGCCCGCCAGCACGATCACGGCGACACCCACCGCGAGTACCAGCGAATACACGCCCCACAGCACCACGAACGGAAGCAGCCAACCGGCATCGACGGTCTGACCGCGCGGCCCGACGCAATACAGGGTGAAATTGGTGGACGTACCGTCGCCGTCGGTAAAGGTATCCGAGACGACCATCGCGCTCGATGTCGGATCTTCACAGAAGATCGGCGCCAAGTGAGCCACCTGCCCGGGCCAGATCACCGAAGACAACAGTGCGGCAAAGATTCCCACGACCACGATCACCACCACCGAGATGACCAGCGGAACGATACGGCGGCTCACAGCGGCTGCACCAGAAAGGGAGTTCCGTCCGGGTCGAAGACCACCAGCACCTGAGAGCGTGGGGATTCCACCATCACGGAGGCGTGTATCGCCTCGGTGCGACCGACCGAGATCCCGGTGACTTCACCCTCGTCGATGCCGCTGCTCGCCAGCGCGTCGTCGACCAACTTCTCGACGTTCGCCAATGCCGGCACTTGATCCAACGTGAACGATCGTGCATCAAGATTTTCGGTGACGCTCACTTGCACGGGGCTCGGCTCGCCGAGAATGACGCCGTCGAAAGAGAACCGGTCGAGCTGCGACGGCTTCCCCGGGTCTCGAACGGTGACGCCGAGCGTCTCGATCGGACTGATGTCGACGCTGGTCACCGCCACCGCGTCGACGCCGTATCGCTCTGCGAGGCTGTCGAACCCGTTCCGCACCAGATCCGACGTCATCCCACCGCCACGTTCACGCATCCGATCTTCGAAATCCATCCGGTCGACGGCACCGATGCATCCGCTCAGACTCGAGGCCGTCAGGGCGAGGGCCGCAATCCACAGCACCGGCCGCACCCGCGAGGACGCCAATTTCATGAGCGGAGCGTACCGCGAGTGTCCGATTCGATCAGGTCGACCGGGTTTCTGTCGGCGACTCGTGGGATCATCGCGCCATGAATCGTGTCGACGAAGGATTCGAACCGCCGGACGCATTGGTCGAGTGGTGCCGCTCCCGCACCTTTCCACTGCACGTCCTCGACGACGAAGCGACCGTCGACCTGGACTGGTGGAACGCACACCTCGAGGATGCCGGCCACACGATCAGCCTGCGCGGGCGCGATCTGGACGGCAAGGTGATCACCGAAGGCCGAGCCATCGTTCAACGCAACGACCTTCGCCCGTCGAGCGATCTCGTCGTCGCCCAGCACGACGGTCTCGGACTGCTGTTCCTCTGCGCAGCCTGGCAGGGCTCGCACGAGAGCAGACGGTTCACGCGGCGATTCCCCAACGTCTTCAACCCGCATCACCGCGAGGACGAGGACCCGCTGACCCAGATCACAGCCATTCTCGATCACTGTTCGAAACACAAGTCCATGCCCGTCGTTCGGCGTGACACCTGGTCGGGTTGGCCACTCACCCCCGGCGTCGGGGTATCGCTCATAGCCGCATTCATGTGGGCGGTGGGCGTACAGGACGAAGGCCGACGCGCTCAGATGATCGACCAGTACGGCGTCTCGACGCTCATCCACGAGGGCTGGCTCGAGGATCCTTCCGTCACCGGATTCACGACGCGCCGCTACCGCCGGTACTGCGAACTGCTCGACAGTTGGGCCTATGCCGCCGGCACCCAACCCGAGATCGTCGAGATGTGGTTGGTGAAGCGGTGGAGTGCGCGACTCGCCCAAGCGCGCAACGACGTCAGCGCCCCCACCCTCTTCTAACTCTCAGAACGGCTGTATCTCAGAAAGGCTGTATCTCAGAAAGGCCAGGCAGGCAGGGTAGGCAGCCCCACTCTCGTCGGCCTCCCGACCAACCACGCCAAGGTCTCCGCGTCGGACAGTGACGGCACTCGTACACCCGGAACAGCGGTCTCGAGTGCGCCCAACTGACTGGCGAGCGTGAACTCCACGAACGCGGCCGGCCAATCGTGGCAGGTGTAACCGATGTCGAGGTCGAGCAAGTGAATCTCGATCTCGTTCCAGCGCAGGATCGGAAGATCGAATGCAGTGACAGGTTTGCGCCACGGAACCGGCGTGTCCAGTCGATCTGTCGGGAGGTCAGCCAATGCGTCGACCAGTCTCGTTCCCGAGAAGCGATAGTCGAGTGCCAACAACTCGGCCGGGCGATCGGCGCCTTCGTCGATTGCGGCGTTGCGCGCGTCCGGACCCCCGGGGTACATCTCCCCCGACTCGCCGCGGTGTACTCCGGCTACAAATCTACCCAGCGCGTCGGCGTTGCGCGAGAGGTGTGTGACGACGTGCCCCCGGCTCCAGGCGGGTAGCCCCGAAGGCTCACGCGCCTGTTTTTCGGTCAGTTCACCGATGAGAGCCTGTGCCTTGACGTCGGATTCACGAACCGCTGCGACCAGGTCGGCATACGTCGGTGTTACGGAGTGAGACGTCATGCAGCGATACTAGTTCCCCTCGCGCACTCTCATACCGATTCACGACAAGGTCCACCACTCCTTGGTCGACACCGAGTGGTTCGGTGACACCGTCGGCTCCCGCAGCGTGCAACCTTTCGTGAAAAAGTCCGTGCGCGAGGAGGTACGAGGCGACAAAAACTCGCTTCGCGCCGCGAACGCGTGCTGCTGCAACAACATCGGCTACCTTCGGCTCTCCGGTCGCGATGTACCCGATATCCACGCGATTTCCCGCCACTTCGGCGAGCATCAGTGCAGCACGCTCGACGTCTCGCAGCGCGCGGGCATCGGAGGACCCGGCAGCAGCAAGCACTATCGCCTCACCCGGGTTCCACCCCGCTTCGGCCAATCGTCCAAGCAGTACCCGCGCCAGGGCCGGATCGGGTCCGAGAGCAGGCGTCACAGTCACGGCCGCGTGCTCACTGATCGCAACTTCGCGTCGAACGTCGGTGTGGACGTGATAGCCCGACGCCAGGAAAGCGGGAACGAGAATCGCTCGGCCCGGAGTGTCCCGGAGAACTTCCGAAGGAGACGGACCGAGCACGTCGACGAAGGCAACGCGAGTACGCCCGACGCGCTTGCCGACGGCTTCGGCAAGTGCGGCAACCATTTCCACGCCGCGTGCACTACGCGTGCCGTGAGCTACCAGTACGAGTACGTCGTCATCGCGTTGCATAGTCTCCTGAATTCTGTACGTAGTCGCCGGGGTCGAGGGCAAGTCGGTAGCCTCGTTTGACCACGGTCTGAACGGCTTTGGGTGCGCCGAGGCACGCGCGCAATCGGGCGACGGCGGTCTCGACGGCGTGGGTGTCGCCGCCGCCACCTGGAAGCGAAGCGAGGAGCTCGTCGCGGGAGACGACTCGGCCGGGACTGGCCCCGAGCGTGCGGATCAACGACATTGCCGCCGGCGGCAACTGCTTCACTTCACCGTCTACGACGACGCATCCTCCACGGATACTGATCTCATGTTCACCGGCTTGAATCTTGTTGGCTCGCTGCGGGAGTTCGTCGACGATATGACGCGCGAGCGCCCCGAGACGCGCTCGTGCCGGAGCCGTGGTCGGCACGTTCAATGCCTCGAGCGGCGCTGACGTCACCGGGCCGACGCACATTGCCGCCACCGGACCTCGCATCGCGTCGAGGATGTCGCCGAGATCGCCGGTCTTGTCGGCTCGCATCAACATCGAGGCTACGGCCGGTGCACTGGTGAAACTGACGGCGTCGATTCCGGCTGAAGCGATGGCGTCGATCATCCGGTCGAGCAGCGTCGGATCCTCCGGCGGTTCCCATCGGTAGACCGGCACCGCTATGACCTCCGCACCCGCCTCGCGCAACACCTGACAGAAATCCGGAATCGGCTCCCATTCGGTGGTTGCACCGTGCAGCTGTACGGCGATTCTCTTGCCCGAGACACCTTCTGCAAGAAGATGTTCGAGCACTTCGGCGGACGACTCGGACGCCGGCGACCATTCTTCACGCAGGTCGGCTGCACGGATTGCGCCTTTGGCTTTGGGGCCGCGAGCAAGCAGACGAGCCGAGCCCAAAGCGGATCCGAGATTTTCGGCTTCGCCCCATCCGTCGGCGGCTTCCAGCCAGCCACGGAACCCGATGCCAGTGGTGGCGACGACCACCTCGGGAGGATCCGAGATGATCTGTTGTGTCACCCTTTCGAGCTCACGGTCGTCGGCCAGCGGGATGATTCGAATCGCCGGAGCGTGAACGACATCGGCTCCCCGACGAGTCAGCAAGGTCGCGAACTCCTCGGCGCGGCGCGAAGCAGTGATACCTACCGTGAATCCAGCCAACGGCATGTCGTCACTCACGAGACTGCATCGGAGACAGTCGAGCGAACGCCCTGCATCTGCAAGCTGTGTACCTGAACGACTCCAGCCCACACGCGAACGCCGTACACTGGCAGCGCAACCGACGAGTCGTCCAGCGCCCGGCCGTCGACCAGCGAGAACGCCTGCTTGAGCAGTGGCGAGACCACGATCGGTTCACCGTCCCGGTCGCCGACGAGTCCGCGAGACATCACCGCGGCGCGGCCGTACGGATCGAAGTTGCTGACAGCCCGGAGTGTGCCGTCCTCGAGTAGGAACAGTGCCACCTGCTCGCCGCCGCGAAGAAGCACGGCAACTCCGCGTCCAGGGATCAGATGGCTCAGCGGGCAGGCCGACGTCCATTCGAGTCGATCCGAATCCAGCTTGGCGATCTGCGCATCGATGACACTCATCGAAGTCCTCCTGTCGATCCGGCGACAACGTCGCGCGGGTTCTTGTCTACGTTTCTACGGATCCCGTGTTTCCCTCGGGTTACGCGACTATTACCGGCGCGTGGGGATGCTCGGCATGCCCATCAGGACCGGAACCTTGCGCACTCCGGTCTCGTCGAAGACAACCGTCGGGTCGGCTTCTTCCGGTGCGTTGACGAACGAGACGAACCTCGACAATTTCTCCGGATCACCCAGCACACCGGCCCATTCGTCCTGGTAACCCTCGACGTGCTTGGCCATCAGTGCCTCGAGTTCCTCGCCGATACCCAGGCTGTCTTCACAAATCACGGCCTTGAGGTGATCGAGTCCGCCTTCGAGTGATTCGACCCACGGCGCCGTGCGCTGCAGGCGATCGGCAGTGCGGATGTAGAACATGAGGTAGCGGTCGATGTACTTGACCAAGGTCGCGTCGTCGAGGCCGCCGGCAAGCAACTGAGCGTGTTTGGGCGACTGTCCGCCGTTACCGCCCACATACAGATTCCAACCGTTCTCCGTCGCGATGACGCCGACGTCCTTGCCGCGCGCTTCGGCACATTCACGGGCGCAACCCGAGACGCCGAACTTGATCTTGTGCGGCGAACGCAGACCGCGGTAGCGATTCTCGAGGTCGACGGCCATGCCCACCGAGTCCTGGACGCCGTAGCGGCACCAACTCGAACCGACGCAGCTCTTGACCGTCCGGAGGGACTTGCCGTACGCCTGACCCGATTCCATCCCGGCGTCGACGAGGCGCTTCCAGATCGCGGGCAATTGTTCGACGCGGGCACCGAACAAGTCGATGCGCTGACCGCCGGTCACCTTCGTGTACAGGCCGAAGTCGCGCGCCACCTCGCCGATGACGATGAGCTGCTCGCCCGTGACCTCTCCGCCGGGCATCCGCGGGACCACCGAGTACGTACCGTTCTTCTGGATGTTCGCCAGGAAGTGATCGTTCGTGTCCTGCAGCGACGCCTGCTGCCGGTGCAGAATGTGATCGGAATCCGTCGACGCCAGAATCGAGGCGACAACCGGCTTGCAGATATCGCAGCCGGCTCCCTTGCCGTACTTGGCGATCAGAGCCGAGAAGGTTCGGGTCTGCGTCGACTGCACGATCTGGAACAGCTCAGCACGTGACTGCGCGAAGTGCTCACACAACGCCTTCGACATCACGACGCCGGAATCGGCCAGCAGTTGCTTGACAGTGGGAAGGCAACCGCCACAAGTGGTTCCGGCACTGGTGCACGCTTTCACGGAAGCGATGTCGCACGCACCGGCTGCGATAGCGCCGCAGATGGCACCCTTGGTCACTGCGTTGCACGAGCACACCTCGGCGTCGTCGGGCAGCGATCCCGCACCCGGCTTCTCCCCCGCAGGCGAGATCAATGCCGCTGGGTCGCCGGGCAATTCGCGACCGACCAGCGGGCGCAGCGACGCATAGGCTGACGCATCACCGACAAGAATGCCGCCAAGCAGGATCTTCGCGTCGTCGGAGACGACGAGCTTCGCGTACGTCCCTTTGGACGCGTCACTGAGGACAACTTCGAGAGCACCCGGCGAGGTCGCCATCGCGTCACCGAAGCTGGCGACGTCGACACCCATGAGCTTGAGTTTCGTGGACATGTCGGCGCCCGGGAAATCCGCAGCACCGCCGAGCAGGCGGTCGGCAACGATCTCGGCCGTCGTGTAACCGGGAGCAACCAGTCCGTAGCAACGACCCTCCACCGCAGCACATTCGCCGACTGCGTAGACGTTCTCATCCGACGTCACGCAGCCGAGGTCGGTCAGGATACCGCCGCGCTCACCCACCGCGATGCCGGCGTCGCGGGCCAGCTGGTCACGCGGCCGGACTCCGGCCGAGAAGACGAGCAGCGACGCCTCGATGGTGGAACCGTCGGACAGCTCGACCACGATTCCGTTGTCGGCCTGCGTGATTCCTGCTGTGCCGACACCGGTGTGGACGGTGAGCCCCAGCTCGGTGACGAGCCGGGCGAGCAGTGCGCCGCCGCCCTCGTCGACCTGCATCGGCATCAGTCGCGCATTGTGTTCGACAACGTGTGCCGTCATTCCCATGAGCGAGAGAGCATTTGCGGCCTCGAGTCCCAGTAGACCTCCGCCCACCACGACGCCGACAGCGCCAGGGCCCGCCTTGTCGGCAGCGGCCCGGATACCGTCGAGGTCGTCGAGGGTGCGGTAGACGAAACACCCCTCGCCGTCGTGTCCCGGTACGGGAGGTACGAACGGATACGAGCCGGTCGCCATCACCAGAGCGTCGTAGGAGATCGTGTTGCCGGTGGTTGTCGTGACCGTGCGGGCGTCCTTGTCGATCGAGAGCGCGCCCTCCCCGACTCGGAGATCGACCAGGCTGTCGCCGACGTAGTCGTTTCCGGCCAGTGCCAATTCCTTGGGGTCCCACGCTCCGACGTACGAGGACAACCCGACTCGGTCGTACGCTGCGTACTGCTCGTCGCAGAGCACGGTCACCGACCAGTTGTTCGCTTCGTCGCGCGAACGCAGTGCCTCGACGAATCGGTGTCCGACCATTCCGTGTCCGATGACAACAACCGACTTGCTCATGACGCCTACTTCCTGAGGTACGAGAGAGTTCTGAGATTCTGCGGAGCGGTCGTCATGCCGTGACGGCGACCTTCGTGTCGTCGACGTCCGTGGTCAGCGTCGACGGCTTGCGCAGGAAGACGAACCAGGTGACCGCGATGCAGGCGATGTAGAAGGCGAGGAAGACCCAGAAGGCCATGGTCGCCGACTTCGCGGGGCTGCTGTACGACGCGCGCAGGACCAGGTTGATGCCGACACCGCCCAAACCGCCTACCGCACCGGCGAATCCGATGAGCGCGCCGGAAATGCTGCGCGACCACGTTGCCTTCTCGCTGCGATCCATGTGGTCGAAGCTCTGAGCCTTCGCTTCGAAGATTGCCGGGATCATTTTGTAGACGGATCCGTTTCCGATGCCGGAGAGCAGGAACAGAGCGATGAACCCGAGAACGAACGTCACCATGATCCCGGCGCTCGCGACGCCCGCGGTGTTGTCGTCCATCGTTCCGGCCGTCACGAGGATCGATGCCGCGAACGCCATGGCGACAAACGTCCACATCGTGATCTTGCCGCCACCGATGCGGTCGGCCAGCTTTCCGCCGAGGGGGCGAGCGATCGAACCGAGGAGCGGTCCGATGAAGGCGATCTGTGCCGCATGCAGTGCCGCCGCTGCAGGAGTGGCGCCGCCGGCGAGGAAGTTGATCTGCAGAACCTGACCGAAGGCGAAACTGAATCCGATGAAGGAACCGAACGTACCGATGTACAAGAAGCTGATCACCCAGGACTCGGAGAACTTCAGCGCCTTGGCCATCGATCGCAGGTCCGACTTCTGGTTGCCCAGGTTGTCCATGAACAGTGCAGCACCGACGGCGGCGGCCGCGATGAACACGAGATAAACAGCGCAGACGATCCACGGAGCTCGGTTACCCACGGTGGCGATCACCAGCAGGCCGATCAGCTGGATCATCGGCACACCGATGTTGCCGCCGCCCGCGTTGAGACCGAGCGCCCACCCCTTGAGGCGCTGCGGGTAGAAGGCATTGATGTTGGTCATCGACGACGCGAAGTTGCCGCCGCCGATACCGGCTGTGGCCGCTACCAACATGAACGTGGTGTACGACGCACCCGGGTTCATCATCAGGTAAAGCGTGAGAAGTGTTGGTACGAAGAGGAACAGCGCACTCATGACGGTCCAGTTACGACCGCCGAACCGTGCGGTGGCAACCGTGTACGGAATGCGGAGGACGGACCCGACGAGTGTGGGCACTGCGACGAGGAAGAACTTTCCGGCCGCGTCGATGCCGTAGATATCCGTCGGCATGAACAACACCATCACGGACCAGATCGACCAGATCGAGAAGCCGACGTGTTCGGCTACCACTGACCAGATCAGGTTCCGCTTCGCGATGTCCTTGCCGCCGGATTCCCAGGCGTCGACGTCCTCTGCATCCCAATGCTCGATGTAATGACTCACCAGGGCCTCCTGAATATGTTGGAGACCCAAAGGTAGAAAACGGTTATTGCGCCGGTGCTGCGTGCGATGACCGCGAAGTCAATTGATCCTCACCCGGTAACAAGACCGGGTGTGAGCTAGTTTTTCGCAGGTGCGTGCCAGGAATCCTCGAGCATCCGAGGCTTACATGCCTGGTAAGCGCCCAGGAGCACCACGATCACCGCGACGACGAGCAAGCCGAACGGCGCAGCGTATCCACCGGACACGTCGTGGAAAACGCCGAACAGGAGCGGACCGAGGCAGGCAACGGAGTAGCCGATGCCCTGGGTGAAGCCGGACAGTGCCGAGGAACCGATGTGCGAACGAGTACGCAGGTTGATCAGCGTGAGCGACATCGGGAACGTGCTCGGACCGAGGCCCAGTACGACAACCCATACGATCGGCGCCGCCATCGGGGCAAAGTACAGCCCGCCCATGCCGACCAGGTAGCAGACGGCACACGCGATTACGACGGGGAAGGGATTGGCCATGCGGGCGCACAGCGTCGGTGCACCGAAAGCTGCGACGAGCCCGATCACCGAGAACATGCCGACCATGGTTCCGCCGAATGCGTCGCTGGCGCCGGCATCACGAAGGATCGAGGGAATCCACGTGAACATCGAATAGGTGATCAGCGAAGTCATGCCGAACATGCCGGCCATCCCCCAGGCCACGGGCGAACGCCAGACCTGACCGCGCGGCTGTTCCGTCACTGCCGCAACAGAATCCGATGCACTCTCGACGGACCCGGCTTCGTTCGCACGAGCCTTGCGTGAGCGAGCGAGGGTGATCAACCACGGCACTGCGGCGGCGAAGCCGAAGGCCGACCACCAGCCGATCGAGAACCTCCACCCGAAGGCGTCGGCAACCGGGACTGCGACGAACGCCGGAACGATGGTGCCGATCTGCACGGCCACGATGTAGACCGAACTCATGGTGGCGAGGCGATCGGAGAAGTACCGCTTGACCAACGGCGGGATCACGACATTGCCGATTCCCATGCCGGCCAGCGCCAGAGCCGACAGAGCCAGCAACGACCACGTCTGAGACATCATGGCGCGCAACAGCATTCCGACGCCGGCCATGAGCATCGCGACGAGGGCGGTGCGTTCGAGCCCGATCCGTTTCGCAATCGCCGGGGTGATGAGACCGAAGATCGCGAACATAGCGGTCGGAACCATGCCGAAGACGCCGACGATCGAGGCGGAGAAGCCGATCTCGTCGCGAATCTCTGCCGCCAACGGCGAGAAGGAGGTCACCGCAAGTCGAAGTACGAGCGCAGACATCGCAATAGCGGCGAAGACGAGCACACGGCCTTGTATCAACGAACGGGTTTTGGTTCTCTCCAGTTGAGCAGTCACCGGCAAATCATAGGATGACCGGACGAACTCGCACAAGCGCGGTAATCTAATGTCACATTCACACCACGACCCAGAGTCACAACCCGGACCCGAGGAAACACCACGTGCAACCCGTTCGACGCGCAAGCCTCATCTCGCAGGTCACCGAACAACTCCGCAACGAGATCCGGAGCGGAACCTGGCCGATCGGCTCCAGAATCCCCACCGAACCGGAACTGTCGGAGCTGACCGGCACCGGACGCAACACGGTTCGCGAGGCGGTCCAAGCGCTCGTTCACGCCGGAATGCTGGAACGTCGTCAGGGATCGGGCACCTATGTCGTTGCCCTCTCCGACCTCGGCGGCACTCTCGGCAACTACTTTGCCGGCGCCCACCAGCGGGATGTGCTCGAACTGAGGCGCGCGCTCGACATCACCGCGGCCACTCTCGCCGCCGCACGCCGAACCGAAGACGACATTGCCGAACTGACGCGGTTACTCGCGCTCCGCACGGCGTCTTGGGAGGGTCAGGACATCGACGCCGCCACCACTGCGGACGTCGCCCTGCACCGGGCGATAGTCGCGGCCAGCCACAACGAGGTCTACCTGGAGTTCTACGACTCCCTGCTCCCGGTCATCGAAACCACGATTCAACAGCACATCGATGCGACCGGTGAGGGATTTCACTCGCAGCACGCGAAGCTCGTCGAGGCTGTCGTCGACGGGGACACGGTGGCTGCCTCGAACGCCGCACGCGAATTGTTCGAGGGCCTGGTCTCGGACTTCGGTGCAGGTGCGGCGCTCTAGAGCAGCAAGCGCACGATGTCGGACGTGCGGGCCAGCCCCGGAAACGCGTCCGCCGTCGAGCGAGGATGCAGAACATGAACGGCCAAGCGGAACATCACCGCACGTAGAAGCATCTGCGGCCACTCGGGTAGGTCTTCCCAACGGCCGACCAGCGCCTCGTCGGCACCGCCCCACGAGATCGCGTCGACCACCGCGACGGCAGCCGCCCACGCTGCCGGACGCCAATACGGCGTGATGTCGGTGATTCCGGGCGCCATACTGCCCGAGAACAGCACGGTCCCGAACAAATCGCCGTGCACGAGCTGGTCCGGGCTCTGCACCGGCTTACGCAAAGTCGCGAGCCCGGCAATCAGTTCCAAACTCTTGCGGCCGTCCGGCGTAGGCGTCTCGAGCTGCTCGACGCCCTTCGCGATCCTCAGCGGAACCGTCTCCCACGCCGCGCGATCAGCCGCGACGAATACGTCGACCTCGGCCCACGGCGGCACCGGCGGTTGCGCAAGGAAGCGCGGGCGCTCGAGCGAGGCCGTCGCCGCATGCAGTCGGCAGGACATCGAAACCACTTCGTCGTGTCGCGGTTCCGGCGATCCGACGATGAATGTGTCGGCGCGCCAGCCCGAGACGACATACCGACCGTCGGTCGAACGCACCGGCCGAGCCAGTCGAACACCGTCGACTTCGAGGTTCTCTCGCACCTTCGCCGACCACGCTGCGCGGGCATGATCCGCGACTGCTGAAAGGACGACGTCTCCACACAGCCAACCGCCGTCCCAATCCGCACCGAGTGGGATGGGGTCGACTTCACGTAGGCCAAAGGTGGAGCACACGTGCTGGGGAGGTTGGCCTGTGCTCACACCACAACGCTACCGGTGCGCACCGCTGCCTCCCGCGAGGCGCGCCTAGTAGACCGGCAGACTCGCATCCACTTGGTTCGCCCAGGCGATCGCGCCGCCGTGAACGTGAACTGCGTCGGCGAAGCCCGCGTTCTTGAGAAAGGCCAGCGCCTCGGCCGAACGAATTCCGGTCTTGCAGTACAGGACTATCTGCTTGTTCTGCGGCAAGGTCGCCAGGGCTTCACCGGACAGGATGCGGTCCTTCGGGATCAGCACCGCCCCCGGCAGATGCATGATGTCCCATTCGACCGGTTCTCGTACGTCGACCAATTCGATCGATCGACCCTCGCCGATCATGGCCTTGAGTTCCGGCGCCGTGATCGTCGAGCCGGCAGCGGCAGCGCTCGCCTCTTCGGACACGACACCACAGAACGCGTCGTAGTCGATCAAGGCGGTGACCGGAACTCTGGTCGGATCACGCTGAAGGCGGATCGTCCGGAACGTCATCGCAAGTGCGTCGTAGATCATCAGGCGTCCGAGAAGAGGTTCACCGATACCGGTGATGAGCTTGACCGCCTCGGTCGCCATGATCGAACCGATGGTCGCCGGCAGGACTCCGAGAACACCGCCCTCGGCACACGAGGGGACCATGCCCGGCGGCGGCGCCTCGGGGTAGAGGTCGCGATAGTTCAGTCCCGCGCCGTCCGGGGCGTTTTCCCAGAAGACCGAGACCTGCCCTTCGAAACGGTAGATCGAGCCCCATACGTACGGCTTTCCGGCGATCACGGCGGCATCGTTGACGAGGTACCGCGTCGCGAAGTTGTCCGTGCCGTCGAGGATCAGGTCGTACTCGGAGAACAACTCGACCGCGTTGGAGTTGTCCAGGCGAAACTCGTGCAACCGGACGTCGACGTGCTCGTTGATCTCGAGAATCGACTCTTTCGCGCTGACCCCCTTCGGGCGTCCGACGTCGGAACGTCCGTGAATCACCTGACGCTGCAGGTTCGACATGTCGACCTCGTCGAACTCGACGATTCCGATCGTGCCCACTCCTGCAGCCGCGAGATAGAGCAGTGCAGGCGAACCCAATCCACCGGCGCCGATGAAGAGGACTCGTGCATTCTTGAGCCGCTTCTGACCGGTCATGCCGACGTTCGGAATGATCAGGTGCCTGCTGTACCGGGCAACTTCCTCCCGGCTCAACTCGGCTGCCGGCTCCACCAGTGGTGGCAATACGACGGGTGTTGCAGACACCGCGAAACACTCCTAGTTCAAGACGAGATCAGGGGTTCTTGATCCGGTCACGCTCGGGGGTACGGCCACGGATTGAAGCGGCACGTGAGTCCGTTCATCGGAACGACGCCCTCGGGATCCAGCCTAGCGATGTCGTTGTTCGCGGTTCCGAAGGTCTGCTGCATCATGATCGGCGCGAGTCCGCCCTCGGTCTCGCACGGCTGATGAGCGGCGTAACCGATGGCATGGCCGACCTCGTGATTGATCTGATACTGGCGATACGAACCGATGTCACCCTGGAACGAAATGGCGCCTCGAACCCACCGCGGTTCGTTGAGCAGGACTCGGTCCATGCTCGGGTTGTAGCAGGATCCTTCGAGTTCGATCTCGTAGCCGCAGCCTTCGCGGATAGTCATCTGTGAGGTCAGGGAGATCCGGAAGTCCGGCTCACCCGCGTCGACGCGCCGGAACGCGACTTTGGGATCGTTGGTCCAACTCTTCGGATTGGCCAGTGTCTGATCGACCATGCGTCCGTACGATTCGTCACCGCCGAAGCCGGTGGTGTCGACCCCGTCCTCGATCTCGACCGTGTACGTGAACTCGCGTTCGGTTCCCTGTCCGACCTTGCCCGTCGTACCCGGTACGACATGCCACGTACCGCCGCCGGCGACGGTGAACGGACCACCGTCCGGAAGTGCACCGGACGGTATCGACGACGCAAAAGTTCCGTCTCCGGCGGGTGGTGCGCCGATGACGTCGGTTCCGTCGGTGCTGTGCGCGAGGTCGGCGGTGGCCGACGTCTTACTCGCGGACTCGGTGGTGTCCGGACGAACTGCATCGACGATCACGAGGATGGTGAGCACCACGAGAACCGGGATCGCGTAGGCACGCCAACCGTACGTCGAGACGAAGCGCCCGAGTTTGCTCTGCTTTCGCGCTGCCCGGTCCGGCCGCGGATTGCGCGGCGTACGACCCACTTCTCGTTTGGTCGGATCCCATTGGGCACGCAAAGGCTGATGGGAGGAAATGCCTCGATAGTCGCGTTCGCCGTAGGCACGATCGTCCGGCACCTCCGGCCGACGTTCGTCGCGGGGCGCACCAGTTCCGCTACGCATTCGAAGTTCCTCACGATCAGGGTTCTGCGTAGTTCGTCCACGCATGCGCGGTCCCCCTGGGTCAGTCACGTCGTCCAGAATCTCACACACGGCAAGTCGCTCGCCCAGGCTGACCGAAACCTGCTGGTCCTGGCGTGTCATGGCAACCCGCTCTGTAACGAGAAAGACCGCTGGTCTCGCTCACCGAGGCACACGCGGCTCGCCCGGGCGACACACGGTATCGTTCATTCGGTTACGACCGGTGTGACGGAGGATACTGGCGGGTACGCACACGCGACTCGCGGATCCGCGCGCCGACCGAATTTTACTTTTGCTCAGATTGGAAGCGACATGACAGAACTCGCGGATCGGACAGACTCCGATCGCGGTACAACGGCCGGCAAGCCTGCCGGAACACGTCGCAGCACCCGCCTCCCCCGCGATGCGCGCCGCCTCCAGCTCCTCGCAGCGGCAAGCGAGGTCTTCGTCGCGAACGGGTACCACTCGGCCGGTATGGACGAGATCGCCGAATGCGCCGGTGTCAGCAAACCAGTCTTGTACCAACATTTCCCAGGCAAGCTCGAGCTGTACGTAGCGGTTCTCCAGAGCTACGTCGACAGTCTCATCTCGGGAGTGCGCCAAGCTCTGCGATCGACGACGGACAACAAACAGCGTGTCCGCGCCGCAGTCCAGGCGTTCTTCGACTTCGTCGACAACGACTCGCAGGGTTTCCGCCTGGTGTTCGAGTCCGACATCATGGGCGAGCCCCAGGTGCAGACGCGCGTCGAACAAGCCACCGAAGCGTGCGTCGACGCCGTGTTCGACCTGGTCAGCCAGGATTCCGGACTCGATCCGTATCGCGCACGCATCCTTGCCGTCGGGCTTGTCGGTGCCAGCCAGTTCACCGCGCGGTACTGGCTCGAAGCTGCCCGGCCCATTCCCAAGGAAGAAGCCGTCGAGATCACGGTGGCACTGGCGTGGGGCGGCCTCTCTCACGTGCCGCTGCAGGCCGAAACCAAGTAACCGAACCCAGAACGAGAATGGGCGGGCAGTCGTAACGACTGCCCGCCCATTCTGCTGTTACAGCTGCGCGTCAGACGGTAGGCGCGAACCCGACCTTGCGGATATCGGACGGGCCGATCTCCACGTACGCCACACGAGAAGCCTGCACCAGGAACTTGCGGCCCTTGTCGTCGACGAGTGCCAGAACCGGCTCACGGCCACCGAGGACAGCCGCGACCTGTGTCTCGACCTCGTCAGGGGTCTGTTCGCTGTTGACGATGAGCTCACGCGGGCTGTCGATTACACCGATCTTGACCTCCACGGTCAACCTCCGAACTGTTCGTGAATTACATCCGTTGTCGACGCAAGGCTAATGCAGCAGCGACTGCCCACGCTCCTCTGCACGCTGTGCCCAGAGCGAACAGGCGCCTAAACGAGTCCGAGGATCGCCATCCGCTCGGCGTGCTTGGCCTGCATACCGTCGAACAACGCAACAACTCCGTTGAGATCGCCGGAGGCCGAGATCACCAGATCCGTGAGGTCCTCACGCTGAGCCAGCACGAACTGCGCCTGTGTGATCGCCTCACCGAGGAGTCGGCGTCCCCACAGCATCAACCGGTCCTTGGCGCGGGTACTGGCCTCTACTGCAGCCTTCACCTCGAGCACCACGAACTCCGAGTGGCCCGTCTGAGAGAGCACGTCCTCCACGATCTCGGCCACATCCGCCGGGAGTGAATGCCCGATCTCGCGGTAGAAATCGGCAGCGATTCCGTCTCCGACATACGCCTTCACGAGCGATTCCAGCCACGTCGACGGCGTGGTCGACGCGTGATAGTTGTCGAGAGCGCGAACGAACGGGTCCATGACGGCAAAGATCTCGTGGCCACGTTCCGTCAACGCTGTTTCGAGAGTCTCGAAGTGGTCCATCTCGGCGGCGGCCATGCTGGCGAACGCCACCTTGCCGCGCAGGTCCGGTGCCATTTGTGCGTCTTCCGCCAAACGGTAGAACGCCGAAATCTCGCCATACGCGAGAACGGCAAACAAATCGATCACGCCAGGGTGATCGGAAGCGACTCGGCCTCCGGTTCCAGCGTCCGTCGAAGCATCAAGATCGTGTGCGCCCATGACTACGAACTGTAGTGCTTCGACGGCCGACGCGACCGCCAAGGACCGCATGTCCGATTCGGTGATCTTCGACATGTCATCGCGAGGGGCGGACAATGTGCAGCTACAATGGTCTTGGGAGTTCGCCAGTTCCCCCGGCTCTTATGGTTAGCCGGGACGGCTGCTTTAGATCAGCCGACACGACTGTGCTCACGCGGACCCCACCGATAATGTGCGCGCACCTGCATCGACGGTTGTTGCCCGCTTCGCCGAGATCTCCGGACGGTTCGAATTCGTCCGAGTGGAATTCAGTGCTGAGGCGTAGGCATGACCGAAGAAAAAGAGGGCATCGACATCGGCCGACTTACGGCCTGGCCCCTTACCTTGTGCGTGCGTACCGCCACGAGGAAAGGCTAGTCCCCTGAGCAAGATCACTGTCGACCACGAAGACGAAGCAACCGAGAACACCGTTTCCGTCCAGCTCGACGACACCCACGTACCCCCGACCTTTGCCGAGCTCGGTGTCCGCGACGAAATCGTCCGCGCGCTGAACGAGATCGGCATCGAGCGCACCTTCGCCATCCAGGAACTCACCCTTCCATTGGCTCTCGCCGGTGACGACCTCATCGGTCAGGCACGAACCGGAATGGGCAAGACCTTCGGTTTCGGCGTCCCGCTTCTGCATCGCATCGTCACCGCGGAGAACGGCACGGCTGTCCTCGACGGCACGCCCCGCGCCCTGATCATCGTTCCCACCCGCGAACTGTGCATCCAGGTCGCCCGCGACCTCGAGAACGCCAGCAAGTACCTCCGCGTCGGCGATCGTGGTCTCCAGGTTCTGCCGATCTACGGCGGCCGGCCGTACGAGGCGCAGATCTCGGCACTCCAGAAGGGCGTCGACGTCGTCGTCGGTACCCCGGGCCGCCTGCTCGACCTCGCCAACCAGTCGCATCTGATCCTGGGCAAGGTCGGCGTCCTAGTCCTCGACGAGGCCGACGAAATGCTCGACCTCGGCTTCCTGCCCGACATCGAACGCCTCATGGGCATGGTCCCCGACAAGCGTCAGACGATGCTCTTCTCCGCGACGATGCCCGGCCCGATCATCACCCTGGCGCGCACCTTCCTGACGCAGCCGACGCACATCCGTGCCGAGGAAGCCGAATCGTCCGCCGTGCACGATCGCACGAGCCAGCACATCTACCGTGCACACGCACTCGACAAGGCCGAGATGGTCGCCCGCGTGCTGCAGGCCGAAGGTCGCGGCGCGACGATGATCTTCACCCGCACCAAGCGCACCGCCCAGAAGGTTGCCGACGATCTTGCCGAGCGCGGCTTCTCCGTCGGTGCCGTCCACGGTGACCTCGGACAGATCGCCCGTGAAAAGGCGCTGAAGGGCTTCCGTAACGGAAAGGTCGACGTTCTGGTCGCCACCGACGTCGCTGCCCGCGGTATCGACATCGACGACGTCACCCACGTCATCAACTACCAGTGCCCCGAGGACGAGAAGACCTACGTCCACCGCATCGGTCGTACCGGCCGTGCAGGCCGCACCGGCATCGCGGTCACACTGGTCGACTGGGACGACATCCCTCGCTGGCAGCTCATCGACAAGGCCCTGAGCCTCGGAATCCCCGACCCGGTCGAGACGTACTCGAGCTCGCCGCACCTCTACGAAGAGCTGTCGATTCCGGCCGATGCCAAGGGCACCGTTCGCAAGGCGAAGGCTGCGCCCGAGAAGGCCGCAACGGACAAGGCAGACGCGCCGAAGACGACCGACTCGGACGGTACCGAGGAGAAGGCCGCTCCCCGCCGCAACCGGACCCGTCGCCGCACCCGCGCCGGCGCTTCGGCCGACGCCGCGACCGGCACCACCGCTACCGCGACCACCGCTCCCCCTTCGGCACCCGCCGCAACCGGTACCGAGAACACGGACGACGACGGAGCAGCCAAGCCGCGTCGACGTCGGCGTCGTCGCCCCGCGGCTACCGCGACGGCAGGCGCCGCAGAGTAAGCTGCCGATGTGCTGGCTCCTGAAAGGCGTACTCGCTCAGATCTGATCGGTGCGCTGGCTCTCGCGCTGGCCGTAGTCGTAGCGGTGACCGTGGTGTGGTTGCGCAGTGATGCGCACGGAACCACCTCGGTCACCGCTGACACGTCACTCCCACCTCTGTCGACGTCGGTGTTGTTGCCCGACATCCTGAAGCAGACGTGGGAATCCCCCAGCGCCGCCTCGACGGCGCCCATCACCGTCGGAAATGCCGTCGTCACCGCCGACGGTTCCGAAGTGATCGGCCGCGATCCGGCTACGGGCGAAGAAGTGTGGCGGTACGCACGCAACATCCCTCTGTGCGGCGCGATCGGTTCGTGGGATCGCGTCGTCGGTGTCTACCAAGACAATCGTGGTTGCTCGCAGGTCACGTCACTGGTCGCCGACACCGGTGCCCGCAAGGACCAACGCAACAGCGACGCCGATTCCGCGGTCAGCCTTTCAGCGGACGGCACCTACCTGATTTCGCGCGGCAGTGAGCGAATGGAACTGTGGCGCTCGGACCTCGTCCGAACCCTCGAGTACGGCCGGGTCGACGCGAAGGTCAACCCCAACAAGCAACCCCGCACCGGATGCACGCTGCTCGATGCTGCGTCGAGCGCCAACCGAGTCTCGGTACTCGAACGCTGCCCCGGTGAAGCCTCCAACAGGTTGACGGTGATGAATCCCGCACCCAAGGACGCCCAGGAACCCGAAGAGTACGGATCCGCGATTCTCCTCGACTCCGAGGGCGCCCGCCTGCTTGCCGTGGCCGGCGAAAAGACGGCGGTCTATCTCCCAGCAGCCAACGGAACCGTTTCTCGCATAAGCATTTTCGACGGATCCGGCAATCCGATCGTCGACTATCCGATCGAGGGAGCGGTGACCGAAGGCGCCCGCACCCACGCCGACAAGGCTTCGATCACGTGGTGGACCGGCTCCCAGACCGTCAACCTACGCCTGAGCGATCTAGCTCCGACGTGGATCGTCAACGGAACGTCAGGGCCCGGAAGCATGGTCGCCGGTCAGATGCTCATCCCCGTTCCGGGCGGCATTGCAGCCGTCAGTCCTTCGGACGGAACGGTTCAGCGCATGATCGCCGTCGACCGCGGTGAGACGACGACACCGATCGTGCTCGCCAGTGCGGGCGAGACGATTCTCGAACAGCGCGGCGACACCGTGTTCGCGCTGCGCTAGTACTTCTCGCTGCGCTCAGAGCGTCAGTTCCGGCGCGAAAGTCACGACTTCGTTTCCAGCCCAATGCTTCAAAAGATTGTCGGCGAGTTCACGATAGGCGTCCGCGCCCTTGTTCTTTCGTCCCGCGAGCACCGTCGCACCCGAAGCAGAGGCCTCCGCGAACTTGACTGTGCGTGGGATCGGCGGCGCCAGAACGGCCAGGGAGTAGCGGTCGCTGACGTCGGCGAGCACGTCGCGACTGTGAGTGGTCCGAGCGTCGTACAGAGTCGGAAGTGCGCCGAGCAGAACAAGATCCGGGTTGGTGATGGCCTGGACTTCACGAACCGTACGCAGCAGCTGTCCGACGCCGCGGTGCGCGAGGGTCTCGCATTGCAACGGGACCAGAACCGACTGCGCCGCAGTCAATCCGTTGAGAGTGAGCACTCCCAACGACGGCGGGCAGTCGATGATGATGACGTCGTAACTACCCAGGAGCGGAGACAGCGCCCGCTTGAGCGCGAACTCGCGACCGGGTCGCATCAGGAGCAGGGCTTCGGCGCCCGCGAGGTCGATGGTCGCCGGCAGGAGGTCCATGCCGTCTTCCGTCTGCAGCACGGCGTCAACCGCGTCGAGATCACCCGCCAGGACCTCGTTGACCGAACGCTCGAGGCGATCCGGATTGTGTCCGAGCGAGAACGTCAGGCAGCCCTGCGGGTCGAGATCCACCACCAGGACTCGCTGTCCGAGCGCGGACAAAGCCGCACCGAGGGAGGCGACCGTGGTGGTTTTAGCCACGCCGCCCTTTTGATTCGCCACTGCGAGAACCGTCGTCACACGTAGATCCTTGCGCACTTCGCGCCAGGAGGCGAGCTACACACGCGAGGCAGCCTGCAATGATGGTCCACATGGCTTCCCAGTCCGCCCCCTCGGCTATCCCCCTCGACGCCCGCGTCGTACTCATGCGCCACGGTGAAACCGAGTGGGCACGCACCGGGAAACACACGGGACGGACCGAGGTTCCGCTGACTCCGCTCGGCGAGATGCAGGCCACCGCGACCGGAAACCGCCTGCGGACACTCGACCTCCGCAATCCCATGATTCTCACGAGTCCTCGCTTGCGCGCTCAGTTGACCGGTGATCTCGCCGGCCTTCCGGAGGAGCGAACCTGGGATGCGCTCTCCGAATGGGACTACGGCGACTACGAGGGCCTCACGACGCCCGAGATCCGCGCAACAGTGCCCGACTGGACCGTCTGGACGCACCCGTGCCCCGGCGGCGAGCAGTCGGATCAGATCCATGCCCGCACCGACATGGTGCTGTCGATGGTGCGTTCACAACTACCCGAGCGGGACGTGATCTTGATCGGGCACGGACACTTCTCGCGCGCACTCATCGCACGCTGGCTCGAGCTCCCGGTGACGGAAGGAAAGCGTTTCGCATTGTTCCCGGGTGCATACACGGTTCTCGGCTACGAGCACGGCGCCACCCACCTCGTTCATCACAACGTGCCGCCACTGGTCGAGGCTTAAGATTCTCTCCATGATTCGACGCGCCACGCCCGCAGACGTCCAGCCGATCACCGACATGATCTACGAGTTGGCGGACTACCAGAAGGCCCTCGACGAGTGCACCGTGAAGGCGGAACAGATCGGCGAGGCTCTGTTCGGGCCGGCCGCGACGGCCTTCGCACACGTAGCTGTGAATTCAGCCGACGACGTCGTCGGCATGGCGCTGTGGTTTCGCAATTTCTCGACCTGGGACGGCGCGCACGGCATCTACCTCGAAGATCTGTACGTCCAGCCCAGCCAGCGCGGATCAGGGCACGGGAAGGCTCTTCTGGCCGCACTTGCCAAGGAGTGCACCGACAACGACTACACGCGGCTGTCCTGGTCGGTGCTCAACTGGAACACCCCCTCGATCAAGTTCTACGAGTCACTCGGCGCCGACGCGAAAACCGAGTGGACCACGTATCGCCTGACCGGCGCCCACCTCGGAGCTCTCGCCGCCGAAGCCGAGTAGGCCCAAACAAAGTTGGTCCGAAGCAGAGTTGGCGGTCAGCCCTACTTGTCCCGCGGCTCTTCGGGCTCGTCAGCGCCGGGGTTTCCCTCTTCCGGCGATACCTCGTCTGCGTACGCGCCGTACTCCGCTGCCATCCACCGAGACGTCGGCGCCGAGAACAGGCAACCGAGAGCGCCGAGAACGACGACACCCAGAACGACGCCGAGCGGCACCTGATGCGAATCGGTCAGCAGCGACCAGGCGACAGGTAGGAGCAGCAACTGGGCGACGACGGCGATTGCGCGGCCCCATCGGCGACCGTTCAGCAAAGCGATACCGGCAGCCAACACCGCGCCGCCGAGAATCGCGACCCAGGCGGCGAAGCCGTACCCGTTGGTGACGCTCTGATCGTGCCCGGTTGCGCCGCGAATCACCGCGACGATCGCGAACCCGGCGGCAATCAGCCCTTGCAGCGTCACGAGGGCACCTGCCCATCTGACTGTCTTGGGCAGGGCGTTCGGACTGGCGGTATTCGGCACGAGGCCAGCCTAGAACACGACACCGGATAGGCTCATGCCCCGTGCGCGCACTGCTGATCGTCAATCCCAATGCCACCTCCACCACCGCCGCCGGTCGTGACCTGTTGGCACACGCCCTCGAGAGCCGGGTGCGACTTACTGTGGCGCACACCACACATCGTGGACACGCTGCCGAACTGGCGCGCGAAGCCCACGAAGACGGCTTCGGCTCGGTGATCGTCCACGGCGGCGACGGAACGGTCAACGAAGTGGTCAACGGGCTGCTCGGGGCACCGCATCCCGCGTCGATGAAATCGGTTCCGGTCGGTCCGATCCCGACGATCGCGGTCGTTCCAGGGGGCTCGGCAAACGTTTTCGCGCGTTCACTCGGTATTGCCGCCGACCCGATCGACGCCACAAACCAACTCGTCGACCTACTCTCGGAGCGGACGAGACGCCGAATCGGGCTCGCACATTGCGACAACCGTTGGTTCACGTTCAATGCCGGAATGGGCCTCGACGCCGATGTGTGCGAAGCCGTCGACGCCAGCCGCAAGAATGGTGACGCTGCCACTCCCGCCCGATATGTCCGAACCGCGATCGCAGCGTTCTTCCGCGCGAAGCGGGCCGAACCAGCCCTGACAGTCCACCTTCCCGATCAGGATCCCGTCTCCGGAGTCCACTACGCGTTCGTGTCGAACTCGAGCCCGTGGACATATCTGGAAGAGCGTCCCGTACACACCAATCCGGGAACCACCTTCGACAGTGGACTCGGAATCTTCGCCATGACGAGCACCAAAGTCCTACCGTCCCTGCGGGTTGTGCGGCAGCTCCTCGCACGCGGCGCAGAGCCGAAATCGAAGGTCCTCCTACGCACCGACGACGTCCCGACAATCACCATCGAATCGTCGCGACCGATCGGACTCCAGATGGACGGCGACTACATCGGACTTCGCGAAAAGGTCGAATTCACCTCGGTCCCGGATGCACTGGAAGTGTTCGCGCCGATTACGACGTGAGTCAGGCAACACGTTTGACCTGCAAAAACTCTGGTGCCGAATAGCCAAAATCGGGTAAAATGCCGGTGACGACCAGGTGGCCGTCAGGTGTGTCACAAATTAGTGAGTTGGCCCACGAACCCGTTCAAACCTATTGACATACCGCGAGTTCGTGAAAGCATTCACAAGTAACAGTGCGGAAACGTTGATGACGCACACACAAACTCATTGGTACCAAATGGTGTGAATACACACCCAATTAAGGAGCGAAAAAAGATGGACTGGCGCCACAACGCAATCTGTCGCGACGAGGATCCCGAACTGTTCTTCCCCGTGGGAAACAGTGGACCGGCCCTCGCTCAGATCGCTGATGCCAAGGTTGTCTGCAACCGCTGCCCCGTCACCGCCGAGTGCCTGTCCTGGGCCCTCGAGTCCGGTCAGGATGCAGGCGTCTGGGGCGGAATGAGCGAAGACGAGCGTCGCGCACTCAAGCGTCGTAACGCACGTACCCGTGCACGCACTTCCGTCTAGGTAGAACCGAGACGTTCGACTCGCGGCGGAGAACAGCCCCTCCACACAGTCGAAGACGACAGCCCGGCACCACATGGTGCCGGGCTTTTTGTCTGCTCGAATTAACAGCGCTGCTCGAATTAACAGCGCTGCTCGAATTACCGGCGCTGCTCGAATCAGTAACGCGCAGTGCGTCTACCGAGCGGCACACGCAGAACCGCGTCGGTGCCGCCGCCACTTCCCGGGTGCAGTCCGAGCGAGCCGCCGAGTTCGGCGCCCAGCAGAGTCCGCACGATCTGGAGTCCGAGGCGATCGGACTTCTCGAGGTCGAAGTTCTCCGGCAGGCCGCGCCCGTTGTCGTGGATGATCACGTCCAACCAGCGCGCAGAACGCTCGGCACTGAGTGTGACCGTGCCGGTGAGTCCCGGATCGAAAGCGTGCTCGATCGCGTTCTGCACCAACTCGGTCAGCACCATGACCAGCGGGGTGGCGCGCTCGGCGGAGAACACTCCGAAACTTCCCTCGCGCCGAATCGTCACCGGCACACCCACTCCCGCGACATCGGAGAGCATGGGAACCAACCGGTCGATCACCTCGTCGAGATCCACCTCTTCGTCCACCGACATCGACAGGGTGTCGTGGACGAGGGCGATGGATGTCACGCGTCGCACCGATTCCGTCAATGCTTGTCGCGCTTCGTCGTTGCCGGTTCGCCTGGCCTGTAGACGCAGCAGCGCCGCGACGGTTTGCAGGTTGTTCTTCACTCGATGGTGAATCTCGCGGATGGTCGCGTCCTTGCTCAGGAGCGCGCGATCACGACGCTTGACCTCGGTGACGTCGCGAACCACGACCGCAGCACCGACGTGCCGACCACCCGGCTTGAGTACCAGAGCGCGCAGCAGAACGGTCGCCCCACGCGCCTCGATCTCCATCCGACGGCCAGGCTTGTCCGCCAACGTATCTCGGATGTAACCCGCAGCTTCCTGAGACTCGAACGGGTCGGTGACCAACGAACGGGTCAATGCCGCGAGATCTTGTCCCACCAGATCCGAACTCAGACCCATCCGGTGATACGCCGAGAGAGCGTTCGGGCTCGCGTAGACGACGGTGCCTTCGGTGTCGAGACGGATGAAACCGTCGCCGGCACGTGGGCTCGAGTTCGTGTCGGAGCGCGATTCTCGGATCGGGAAGGTTCCGTCGCTGATCATCTGACACAGGTCTTCGGCGCAATCGAGATACGCGAGCTCGAGCGGACTCTGCGCTCGCTGGTGCGACAGATTGGTGTCGCGGCTCAGAACCGCGATGACTCGCCCGTCCAGACGCACCGGAACCGCTTCCTTACGCGGCGGCATTCCTTTACGCCACGTCTCGTCTTCCCCACGCACGACGCGCCCCTCGACAAGAGCGCGAAGGACCTGCGGATGCTCGGACTCGGAAACGACCGTTCCGACCGCGTCCTCCGGGAAAGCCGTCGATGCCGTGGTCGGCCGGCAGTGCGCTACGCAGATGACCGTCCCTTCGGATCGGTTCTTCTCCGATTCGGTGCCCACCCACAGGAGAACGTCTGCAAAAGAGAGGTCGGCGAGCAGTTGCCACTCCCCCACGACGCGCTGGAGATGGTCGACCGCCGCACCCGGCAGATCGGTGTGTTCGGCGAGGAGGTCACTGAGAGTGGACATCGGCTTACTTAGGAGATCACGGCGATCAGATCGCCTTGCTGAATCACGTCGCCGACCTTGACGCCCACCGTCGTCACCGTTCCCGGAACCTCGGCCAGGACGGGAATTTCCATCTTCATCGATTCGAGGATGACCAGGGTGTCGCCGTCCGCAACGACGTCTCCCTCGCTGACGACGACCTGGTAGACCGTCGAAACCATCTCGGCGCGCACGTCTTCTGCCATCGTGAACCTCACTTCTGTCGGAACTGCACTCTGACCACGAAAATACGTCGACGGATTACTCGATCGACCTGCCAATGGAACCACACCGGCATCGGCGTGAAACAATGACGCGAAAGAAACAGAAGGGAGACCAATCATGGGTAAGCGTGGTCGTAAGAAGCGCAGCCGTAAGGGCAACGCCGCTAACCATGGCAAGCGTCCAAACGCCTGACATGTAGCGCAACAAAACGTCCGAGGGGCGGGGAAGCAATGCTTCCCCGCCCCTCGGCGTTACTGCCTTCCGACTACTGCCGCTCAGATCTTCGCTGACGGGCTAGCTGTCGGTTTCGGTAGTCGTGATGACGATGGTTCGACGCAATTCGACGGTGAGCCGCTGACGCAGGCTTTCCGGTGCGTGATCCCCGCCGCACTTGCGGTTGATCAGGCTCTTGACCTTCTCCTCGATCCCGTAGGCCTCGAGGCACGATCCGCAGTCGTCGATATGACGTTGCAGACGAGCGCGACTGGAATCGTCGCATTCACCGTCGAGCATCAACCAGACGTCGGCGATGACTGCCGAGCAGTCGAGCCTTTCGAATTCGTCCTGCTCACTCATCGTTTGACACCTTCCGCCTCGGTGGCTGCGCCGGCCGTGGCCGTGTCGACCGCGCCGTCCCGATTGAATCCACGATCTTTGGCGACATCGGCCAAGAGACCACGCAATTGCTTACGACCACGATGCAGCCGTGACATCACCGTTCCGATGGGTGTGCCCATGATCTCCGCGATCTCCTTGTACGGGAATCCCTCGACGTCGGCGTAGTACACCGCCATCCGAAATTCCTCGGGCAGCGACTGCAGCGCCGCCTTGATGTCGTCGTCCGGCAGCGCGTCGAGCGCCTCCACCTCGGCCGAACGCAGCCCGGTGGACGTGTGCTCTGCGGTGGCGGCCAACTGCCAGTCGGTGATCTCGTCCGTCGGATACTGCGCGGGTTGGCGCTGCTTCTTGCGGTACGAGTTGATGTAGGTGTTGGTGAGAATCCGGTACAGCCAGGCTTTCAAGTTGGTACCGGCACGGAACGAGCGGAAAGCCGTGTACGCCTTGACGTACGTCTCCTGCACTAGGTCTTCGGCATCAGCCGGGTTCCTCGTCATGCGCAGTGCAGCGCCGTACAACTGGTCGAGCAACGGGAGCGCGTCACGCTCGAACCGGGCAATCAACTCATCCGCAGTTTCGGGCGTTTCGGACACCGCACCATCGACAGGTTCGGAAACCTCCGACGGTTCGTCCTTGGGCCGGTCGTGTTCCAGCACTCTGATCCCTTCACTAGCCGTAGGGATCAAGGTTACCGCCAACTGAAGATCCGACCCACGGGCCGGTGGTGGCTCACACACAGCCAGCACGGTCGCTCCTTCGCTTCTCGGGACAAGTTTCATCAACTGTTACCAACACGGGAGTCTGCGACTCTGTTCCCGGCCTGGTCGGAGTCCTTATAGAGGGGTCCACCTAAGGTCTTCGTCATGGCTGGAACAGCGACCCCTGCAACCGCACTGCTCGGCAAGTCGAAGACACCGCACCGCGTTCACAGCTACGACCACGACCCCCGCGCCGAATCGTTCGGCGACGAGGCGGTCACGGCGCTGGCCGAGTTGGTAGGCGTCGAGGCCGCCCAGATCTTCAAGACCTTGGTCGTCAAACTCGACACGGGCAAGCTCGCCGTCGCGGTTCTGCCGGTACCGGCCAAACTCTCACTCAAAGCTGCGGCCGCTGCCCTCGGCGCAAGCAAAGCCGTCATGGCAGATCGCGCCGAAGCCGAGCGCTCGAGCGGCTACGTCTTCGGTGGTATCTCACCGCTCGGCCAACGCAAGAAGCTGCCGACCGTGATCGACGCCTCGGCTCTCGACTGGGATCGGGTTCTCTGTAGTGCCGGACGACGCGGCCTCGAAATCGAACTGGCTCCGGCCGACCTTGCTCAGCTGAGCGGCGCGGTCACCGCACAAATCACCGCGGGCTGAGGATCCGGTCGCTACGGTCTGTTCATGCGTCCACAAACCAAGCGTCCACCCGTGAAAATTTTTGCACTGACCGCTGCAGCGGCGGCCCTCACCGTCTCGTTGACGGCCTGCGGGAGTTCCGACAGCGCCGCCAAGGAAGTCACGGTGGTCGGATCAGGACAGGTCCGCGGGGCGCCGGACATCCTCAACGCGGACATCGGCATCGAGGTTGTCGCCGCGGATGTATCGGGAGCGGTTTCCGAGTCGAATGACAAGGCCCGCCAGATGATTGACGCGATAGTCAATGCCGGCGTGGCCGCCGAGGACGTGCAGACAAGCGATCTGTCGGTTCAGCCGCAGTACGACGCCAGTGGTGGGCCGTTCGTCGGCGGCAACGTGACGGGCTACCGGGCAACCAACTCGGTACGGATCGTCGTCCGCGATCTCGACAAGGCTTCAGGTGTCCTGGACGCCGGTATCGCGGCGGGTGGAAACGCAGCGCGACTCGGCAACGTCGCCTTCGCCATCGACGACAACTCCCAGCTTCTGGCCGACGCACGCACTCGGGCTTTCGAGGACGCGAAGAACCGTGCCGAGCAGTACGCGGATCTGTCGGGTACGTCATTGAAGAACGTCGTGACCATCACCGAGGCGCACGACACGAGCGGTGGCCAGACCATGCGCGCTCCCGGCGACGCCTCGATGTCCGACATCGTTCTCGCCCCGGGAACCCAGCAGGTTTCGTTCGAAGTGACCGTCACCTGGTCTCTCGGCTGACCGCTAGAGCAGACTGATCTGCTCTCCGGCACGGTCGATGTCCGGCTCGATCAATTCGTGTCCATTGTTCTTGACACTGTTGACCAGCGGCCGGACTCGAGCGATGTCGATCCGCTCGAAAAGGTCCGGGGTCGGTTCGAGCAGGGCCGAATCGACTGTGTTGTCGGGATCGAGCCACGCCTCCCAGCGGTCACGAGGCAGGGCTAGGGGCATCCGGTCGTGAACCTGCTCCAGATGACCGAGTGAGTCGACTGTGACGATCGAGCAGCTCAGGACGGGGCTCGCATTCTCGACCTTCGGGTCTCGCCAGGCAGACCACACACCAGCCATGAACAGCCGTGATCCGTCGTCGGGGTGCATGTAGTAAGGAATCTTCGCTGCCTTTTTCCCGCCAGTGGCCTCGGTCTGCCACTCGTACCACCCGTCCATCGGGACCAGGCAACGCTTGAACTTGAACGCGGTCCGAAACGCGGGCTTGTCCGCCAACGAGTCGGCACGCGCGTTGAACAGGACCGGGCCTTTACCCAGTTCCTTGGTCCACGAGGGCACCAATCCCCAGCGCATCCGCCGAATCCTCTTGGTCGGATCGCTGTCGGGGTTTTCCCGATCGTGGCGTTCCACGACGGTCAACACCTCGGTCGTCGGAGCCACGTTGTAGTCGGCTTCGACGGGCGCCGAGTGGTCGGTCTCGTCGAGCGCATCGAGTTCCACCGCCAGGGTGGCCGGGTCCGCTGTGGTCGCATACCTTCCGCACATGACACCCAGGGTGGCACGGTTTCGACCATTCCCCCACCGATGAGAGAAGATGGACCATGTGAGTCTGAGTCTGTGGAGCGCCCCGAGGGCCCAAGCACCCGTCGATGCAGTGGTGACGCTGCCCGGATCCAAGTCCATCACCAATCGAGCTCTGATTCTGGCCGCGCTGGCGGATGGCCCCTCCACGATCACGGGTGCACTCCGCAGTCGTGACGCAGACCTGATGATCGCCGCTTTGCGCGACCTCGGTATCGGCGTCGAGGAAGCCGGCGATCCGACCACACTTCGCGTAGTTCCCGGTCCCCTCCGCGGCGGAGACGTCGACTGCGGACTCGCCGGCACCGTCATGCGCTTCCTGCCGCCGCTCGCCGCGATGGCCGACGGAATCGTCCACTTCGACGGCGACGAGCAGGCACGCACACGACCTCTCGGCACCATCCTGGAGGCACTGCGCGGACTCGGCGCACACATCGAGGGTGACGCACTCCCGTTCACCGTTTCCGGAACCGGATCCCTACGCGGCGGGACGGTCACCATCGACGCATCCGGTTCGTCGCAGTTCGTCTCCGGTCTCCTCCTCTCAGCCGCCGCCTTCGAGGAGGGTGTCACCGTCCATCACGACGGCAAGCCAGTTCCCTCCATGCCGCACATCGACATGACCGTCGAAATGCTCAGGCAGGCCGGCATTTCCGTGACGACGCCCGCCACGGGTGGCGACGCTGACACCTGGCGAGTGGCACCGGGGCCCGTACGCGCCGTGGACTGGGCCATCGAACCCGATCTCTCCAACGCCACACCGTTCCTGGCCGCTGCCGCAGTCACCGGAGGAACCGTCAGTGTCCCGATGTGGCCGTCGTCGACGACACAGCCTGGTGACGCGATCCGCGGGATCCTCGCGTCGATGGGCGCCGACGTCACTCTTGCCGACGGCGTGCTGACTGTTCGCGGTCCGGAGAAATTGCGCGGCATCGACATCGACCTCCACGACGAGGGAGAACTCACCCCCACCGTCGCGGCACTGGCCGCTCTCGCCGAGGGCACCTCGCACCTACGAGGTATCGCGCACCTGCGCGGGCACGAGACCGACCGTCTGGCCGCCCTAGCCGACGAGATCAACAAGCTCGGCGGCTCCGTCACCGAAACCGACGACGGACTGACCATCGTCCCCGCGGAACTCCATGGCGGACAATGGCTCTCGTACGCCGACCACCGCATGGCGACAGCCGGTGCCATCATCGGCCTGGTCGTCGACGGCGTCGAGGTCGACGACGTCGGAACCACCGCCAAGACGTTACCCGGCTTCGAGAACATGTGGGTCGACATGCTCGAAAGTTCGACCGCGACGCCGAAGGCAAGCTTCTGACTCCGCGGCAGTACGACGAGTCCGACGTCCGGGTACGCCCTGGACGCGGATCACGCCCCCGTACGAAGACACGGCCCGAACATCTGTCGGCTGAATCGGGGATGGTGGTGTCGAAGGATCGTGGCCGTTGGGGTTGCGTCCTGGGCGGCGATCCCGACCGGCTGATCGTGACGATGCGCGCCCGCGAGCTGGGCCGCACCCCCATCGTCGTCGGCGATCAGGTGGACATTGTCGGCGACCTGTCGGGCAAAACCGACACCCTCGCTCGCATCATCCGGGTCTCCGAGCGCTCGACGGTTTTGCGCCGAACAGCCGACGACACCGATCCCTTCGAACGCATCGTCGTCGCGAACGCCGAGCAGTTGCTCATCGTCGTGGCACTCGCGGATCCCCCACCGCGCACCGGCTTTGTCGAGCGCGCACTGGTCGCCGCCTACGTGGGTGGCCTGACGCCGATCGTCTGCCTGACCAAGAGCGACCTCGAACCACCCGAGGAATTCGCGAGCACTTTCGCCGACCTCGACATCCAAGTGGTCGTCGCCGGCCGTGACGATCCCCTCGACGAACTGACGCAGATCCTCGAGCACAAGTTGACCGCCCTGATCGGGCATTCCGGCGTCGGAAAGTCGACACTGGTCAATCGCCTTGTCCCCGACGCCAATCGGGCGGTCGGCATCGTGTCCGGCGTCGGCAAGGGGCGGCACACTTCGACCCAATCGGTGGCGCTCCCCCTAGCCGGTGGCGGCTGGGTGATCGACACCCCCGGCATCCGTTCATTCGGTCTGGCGCACATCTCACCCGAGAACGTGGTGGCGGCGTTCTCGGACCTGGCTGCGGCCATCGAGGATTGCCCGCGCGGATGCACGCACCTGGGGCCGCCGGCAGATCCCGAATGCAAGCTCGATCTGTTGGAAGGCAAATCGGCGCGACGCGTCGTTGCTGTGCGACAACTGTTGGAAGCGATCAAGTCCAACGATCAGTACTGAGCAAGACCCCTGAGCAAGAGAAGCGGCCCGACACCACTGAATGGTGTCGGGCCGCTTGTTTCCTCTTGTCAGCGAAGTCGGGAATCAGCGCAGGCCGAGGAGGCTGCGCAGCTTTCCACTCTTACGCTTACGTGCGATGGCGCTCTTGAGACCGTTACGACGTCCGGTCACGGGATCGACAGTCGACGTCGGATCCCCGTCGAACATCCGCTCCGACGCAGTCTCGGGCGCATTGTCGACGGTGTCCTTGAGGTACTTGTTGGGCAGCGACAGCTTGGCGATGGTGCGCCACGACTTGGCGTACTGCACGGCAAGCGGGCCCGTCGTGTACGGCAGGTCGTACTTGTCCGCGAGCTGACGCACCGTGACCGCGATGTCCTTGTAGCGGTTGCTGGGCAGATCGGGGAAGAGGTGATGCTCGATCTGGTAGCTCAGGTTGCCCGTCATGAAGTCCATGAGCGCGCTGCCCTCAATGTTGGCGCTGCCGAGCATCTGGCGCAGGTACCACTGAGCCTGCGTTTCCTTGTCGATGTCTTCCTTGGTGAACTTCTCGGCGCCGTCCGGGAAGTGGCCGCAGAAGATGACCGCGTTGGTCCACACGTTCCGCAGGGTGTTGGCGGTGAAGTTGGCCGACAACGTGCTCTTCCACGCCGGGCCGGTGATGGCCGGGTAGATGACGTAGTCGCGCAGGACCTGCTTGCCGATCTTCTCGCCGACCTCACGGAGCTTGCGCTGCGTCTCTTCCTTGTCGGCGCGGCCCTTGGCCACCTTGCCCAGCTCGAGGTGCTGAGCAGCGATGCCGTACTCGAAGAACAGGGCGAGCAGGGTGTTGTAGACCAGGTTGCCGGCGTTGAAGGGCTTCCACCGCTGATCGCGGGTGACGCGGAGGAGCCCGTATCCGACGTCGTCGTCCATTCCGAGGACGTTGGTGTACTTGTGATGCAGGTAGTTGTGGGTCTGCTTCCAGTGCGCAGACGGGCCGGTGACATCCCACTCCCACGAGGTGGAGTGGATCTCCGGGTCGTTCATCCAGTCCCACTGCCCGTGCATCACGTTGTGCCCGAGTTCCATGTTCTCGATGATCTTCGAGAGCGTCAGCAGGCCCACTCCGGCGAGCCACGCCGGACGGCGACGGCTGGCGAAAAGCACTGCACGGCCGCTGATTTCGAGCGAACGCTGCAGGCGAATGACGTTGCGCACGTAGCGCGCGTCCTTCTCGCCGCGCGACTCCTCGATGTCGCGACGAATCGCGTCGAGTTCGCGGCCGAGCGCCTCGATGTCAGCGTCCGTGAGATGTGCGTATTCCTTGACATCTGCAATCGCCATGGAAAGCCTCCTAGCAGTGAGTTAGGCGCAAAGTAGTAAGTGCAGAACGATCATGATTTCGAATCGTTCAGATCAACTGCACCTACTGTAGCGTAACTTACGGCACCGTAGGTTAGGTTTTTCCCGATGTAACCTATATCACTTCCGGCGCTTCGGCATGCGGGAACGGGCCTGCGACTTGAGTGCAGTCAACAATCCCAGACGCTTACCGGTGACCGGATCGGTACGCAGGTCCTCGACCATCGCCATGGCTGCATCCCGGAACCCTGAGTCACGGAAACGTAGTTCCGAGGACGTTTCCGGAGCATTGTCCGAGGTCGCAGTGAGCCACTTGTCCGGCAATGCCAGCTTGTGGATCGTGCGCAGTGCCAGAAGGTACTGCTTGAAGAGCGAACCGGTGGTGTACGGGAGATCGAACTTCTCGCACAGCGCACGCATCTTCACGGCAATCTCGGGGTAGCGGTTGCTCGGCAGATCAGGGAACACGTGGTGCTCGATCTGGTAGCTCAGGTTGCCACTCATGAGTCCCATGAGCCTGCCGGAATTGAAGTTCGCACTTCCGAGCATCTGGCGCAGGTACCACTCGTGACGAGTCTCCTGCTCGAATTCGGCAACTGTGAACTTCTCCGCGCCGTCCGGGAAGTGGCCACAGAAGATGACGACGTACGCCCACAGGTTGCGCACGAGATTCGCAGTGGCATTGGCCGTCATGGTCGACTTCCACGCCGGCCCCGTCAGCGCCGGGAACAAGATGAAGTCTTTGCCGACCTGACGAAAGATCTTGCGCGCGAAGTCTTTGTTCGCCTGCGAGTTCAGTTGGCCCTTTTCCGCGCCCTCCAACTCGGCTGCCGCTGTGAGGTCGTGCAGCGCGATACCCCACTCGAACGTGGCCGCCAAGATCACGTTGGCGATCGGCTGGAAGAGGTTGATCGGCTTCCACGGCTCGTCACGCGTCATACGCAGAATCCCGAAACCGAGATCCTCGTCCATCCCTACGACGTTGGTGTACGTGTGGTGCTGGTAGTTGTGTGCACGCTTCCAGTGCTCGGAAGGACCGGTCTGATCCCACTCCCACGAGACGGAGTGAATCTCGGGATCGTTCATCCAGTCCCATTGCCCGTGCATGACGTTATGCCCGAGTTCCATGTTCTCGATGATCTTCGACAGGCTCAGCAGGGTTGTACCGACCAGCCACGCCGGTCGATACCGACTGCCGAACAGCGCGATACGCCCGCCGAGCTCCAACGCGCGTTGCACGCGAATGACGCGACGAATGTAGCGGGCGTCCCGGATTCCGCGAGAGTCTTCGATGTCGAGTCGAATCTGATCGAGTTCACGTCCGAGAGCTTCGACATCGGCCTCGGTGAGGTGCGAAAACTCTTTGATATCGGTGATGGCCACCGTGGTCCTCCGTGTGCCTAGAAGCTATGCGTCCAGCGTACAGTCGCCCGCGGCGGCGGAGATGCACGTCTGGATGCGCTCACCCTCCGCGTGCTGTTTCCCCGAGCGTAGATCGATCGCGTGACCGGCAACGAGAGGTACGACACACGTCTGGCAGATGCCCATGCGGCAACCGAACGGCATCAACGCACCGGACTGCTCGCCGGCCTCCAGAAGCGTCGTCGCGCCGTCGACGGTGATCGTCTTACCCGACTTCTCGAACGTGACCGTGCCGCCGTCCGCCGAAGCGTCGATGCGCGATACCGCGAATCGCTCCATGTGGAGGCGATCCTCGATACCTTCCGCCTTCCAGACATCCTCGAGTTCGTCGAGCAACGGAAGCGGTCCGCACGCCCAGGTGTGGCGCTCGCGCCAATCGGGGCAGACCGTGTCGAGAGAGCTGAGTTTGAACTTTCCGTCACGCCGTGTGAGTTGGACGTGGCTGACGAAGTCCTCGTGCTCGACGTGCAGCGCCGTGAGTTCGTCGGCGAACATGACGTCGGATTCCGTCGGAGCCGAGTGGATGTGCATGACATCGGGCAATTGCCCGCGACGGTTCATCGTCCGCAACATGCCCATGACCGGAGTGATGCCACTGCCCGCAGTGATGAACAGGATCTTCTCCGGCGGCGGATCCGGCAGAGCGAAGTTGCCGGACGGCGTGGCCAGTCGAACGATGGTTCCCGACGGGACCGCGCCACTGACGAGGTGGCTCGACAGGAAGCCCTCGGGCATGGCCTTGACCGCGATGGAGATTCGCTTGTTCTCCCAGTTGGGCGGAGAAGTCAGGGAGTACGAGCGCCAATGCCAACGACCGTCGATGTGGAGGCCGATACCGATGTACTGCCCCGGCTGGTAGTTGAAGTCGAATCCCCAACCCGGCTTGATGACGATGGTCGCCGAATCCGTGGTCTCGGGCCGTACTTCGACGATCTGACCACGCAACTCGCGGGCCGACCACAACGGATTTGCGAGGTGGAGATAGTCGTCGGGAAGCAATGGTGTGGTCAGCCGAGCCGCCGCACCGCGAAGCAGATTGAGCTTCGACCGCGCTGCCGGAACTACCGACGCTGCCGGTGCCTCGATCCAGTCCTTCAGACCCATCAGACCTCCACCTCTCACCTTCCGAACCCACTGCCTACGGTACCGTAGGTTATCAGGTTACGGTACCGTAGGTTACTTAACAGTAAGCACATTCACAGCAGGTCGAGCAAGAACGGCAACTCCTGCGCGGCATACCACGCCAACTCGTGGTCCTCCGCGTCGCCGAGCGTGAACTCGGCATCGGCATCACCGAGATCCGCCGCGTCGACTATGCCAGCAGCGCGCTCGATGTCCGATTCTGCCTGTTCGAGGTCGACATGCACAGATGCGACCTGAGCCATCGTGACGGGACCTGCCAGTCGAACCACCGAATCGTCGAGATCGGGCCGCAGTTTGACGTCGGCATCGTCGACGTCGGCAGCGACGACGGCGCGCCGGAAGGTGACGTCACCCTCGGTTCCGGCGATCAATCGCAGCGACGCACGCGCAGCCTCACCCATGGCGACCTCGGCCAACTCGTCGTCGTCCCCCGCCGCATACGACTCGCGCAGAGTCGGGGTGACCGCAAAAGCCGTCCGGCTCATCGGGTCGAACTCCTGATCTGCGACCAACTTCTGCAAAATCTCGACCGTCGCCGGCACGTACACCCTCATGAGACCACCTTCATGCTCGTTCGTCCCTGCTCGTTCGTTCGTCACCGACTCGCATCCGTCAATTCCTCCAGTGACTCGAAGATCAGCGAACGAACGACGTCGACGTCCGACATCGCGTCACGGTCGGCATTCAAACCGTAGTAGACATTTCCGTCGTACGACGTCAGGGCGATGCTGAGTGTCTGATTCTTGAGCAGTGGCGACACCGGATACATCTCCAGCATCCGAGCCCCGCCGAGGTAGAGCGGGAACTGCGGACCCGGTGCGTTGGTGATCATCAGATTGAACATTCGCTGCGAGAGACTGCTGGCCGCACGTGAGCTCATCGCATGCAGCGTCGCCGGCGCAAACCCGGACATTCGGACCATCGTCTGCGCGGTGACCCGCCGGCCCTGGCGTGCAAACGCCTCCGTCGCATGCGCAACGTGCGAGAGCCGAACCACCGCGTTGGGTTCACCGACAGGCAGGTCGATCAGGAACGAGGAAACATGTCCCGGCGCCTGCGGATCGTCGACGTCGGGACTCTCGGGGCCGTCCGTGTAGACCGACATGGGCACCATCGCCCGCACGATGGTCGCCTCGGTCACCGGTTCGCCGCGCGAGAGCAGCCAGTTCCGCATCGCACCTGCGATGACTGTCAGAATCACGTCGTTGATCTCGCACCCGTACCTCGCCCGAATACGTCGGTAGTCCTCGAGAGACGTCTTGGCCACCGCAAGGCGTCGATTGCGCGAGATAGTGGCGTTGAGCGGGCTCGACGGAGCCACCTGCGTCGCCGTTCGGACCACTTCTGCAAGTTTTCCGAGTGCACTGACCGCCTCGGTGACGGACGTCGTCACGTCGTTGAACGTTGCTCGGGCCCGTGCGATCCCCTCCCCCGGGCTCGTCACGAGATCTGCCAGTGCACTGACCAACAAGCTGGTGTCGCTCGGCGGCCTGGCCGGCATCCACAGTTCCTCCGGTCCGGGCGCTCGATTCTTCTCCGGATCGAAGATCACCTGGCTGATCTCGGGAGCCGCTTCGCCGTCGACCAACGACGAATGAGACTTCGTGAAGATGGCAAATCTGTTTCTGGCCAGCCCCTCGACCAGGTACATCTCCCACAACGGCCTCGTGCTGTCGAGCGGTCTGGACGTCAGCCGGGCGATCAGATCCATCAGCTGTTCGTCGGAACCGGGCTTGGGCAGAGCCGATCGGCGGACGTGATAGGTGATGTCGAAATCCGAGTCGTCCACCCACACCGGACGGGCCAGGCCGAACGCCACCTCACGAACCCTCTGGCGGTACCGCGGAACCGATCCGAGCCGATCTTCGACCAGACGAAGCAATTCCTCGTGATCGATCCCGTTTCGCAGTTGCCTGAAAATCCCCAACGAGCCGACATGCATCGGCGTCGTCCCGGCTTCGAGGAAGTAGAAAGCCGCGTCCTGAGTGGTCAGTCTGTTCACCATGGCTTCGTGTCCCCTCCTTCGCCCAGATCGAACAGAATCGACAACTCCTCGATCGTGGATTCCGAGCCGACGTGATGGACGCCGACCATCCCGACGGCCACCGCCGCGCGCACGTTGACCTCGAGATCGTCCACGAAAACGAACTCCCCCGGGTCGACGCCCAACCGACTCGCCGCCAGCAGATAGATCTCGGCATCCGGCTTCGCCATCTCCACGTCACCGGACAGGATCACGTCGTCGACCAAGACCCCGTCGCCGAGATCCCGCAACCACTGAGCACTGGCGCCGCCGGGATCGTTACTGACGATTCCCGTCACGATTCCGCGGGCCCTCACAGCGCGCACGAGCGCGCTCAAGCCCTCGAGATCCGATCCCGGACCGAACAGCACGCCACCGACATCCAACAGAAGTCCCCGCACGCCATCACCCTAAGTCGCGATGGTGATCACGGCGACATCTCGAGCATTTCGTGTCATGCTTCTCACCATCGCTCGGGGGAGCGAAAGTCCGAGTCGGCCAACTCGGACGCACGATCATCCGGGGGGATGTCATGGAGCAGGACTGCAAAATTGTTCTCGAGCCGGCACCACAATTCGAGCCTCACGCGCACACCGTCGTGCTGTCGCGGCCGCAGTGCCGACCAGACCTGACGCAGTGCCGAACAGACCGGATGCTGCGTCGCCCGCGAAAGACGCCACACAACGGAACATCGCCCAGTACCGGGTTCACTCACGCTCCGGAACCGCGGCTGGCAGGTGCCGACATCTTCTGGAACCGATCACTGCGTCTGGTTCTCGAAACCGTCGACCGACGACGAAATCCACGCCAGCTCAGCGGCGTACTGACGCCAGGAGTCCTGGAAGTTGTTGCGCGACTTTACACTTCAGACCATTCGGCCCGAAAGATGGGCGGCGCGGCCGTTCACCGCACCCACGTTCAAGCGGTTTCGGAGCGCACCGCCGAAGTCTGTGCGACGTACACACGAGGCAAGCAGACATTTGCCGTCGCAGGTCGGATCGACCACACAGACGGAACAGGCTGGACGGTCACCGCACTACACGTGGTGTGACCGTCCAGCCTGTCGAGCACGATCCGTACTGAAACCTCAGCGCTTGCGCTTGGACTTCGGAGCTCGGTTGCTCTTCGACTGCGTCCGCGCTGCCTCACGACGTTCGCGACGTGAGGCTGCCCCGTCACCGGAGTCGGCGGCCGAGTCGCGGGTTGCCTTCGCCTTGCCGTCCTCGTCCGGGCCGGTGTACGTCAATCGTGACGGACCTTCGTCGTCAAGTCCCTTGGCGCGCAACGCCGTCGGGGCAGCCGTGCCGGTTGTCCTGGCCGCGGCTTCCTGCGTCGGGAGCGGCTTGGGCGCCGTGGCGGAAGCCGCAGCAGCCGAGCCCGCCGTGACGGAAATTCCGCTCGCGGGCTGTGCCGGAGCTGCCTCGACCTGCAGGTTGAAGAGGAATCCGACGGACTCTTCCTTCAATCCGTCGAGCATGCCGATGAACATGTCGTAGCCCTCGCGCTGATACTCGACCAGTGGGTCACGCTGGGCCATCGCACGCAGGCCGATTCCCTCCTTGAGGTAATCCATCTCGTAGAGATGCTCACGCCACTTGCGGTCCAGGACCGAGAGGAAGACACGACGCTCGAGTTCACGCATGCCGTTTTCGCCGGCGATCGCGTCGATCTCGGCTTCGCGCTTCTTGTACGCCGCGTGGGCGTCTTCGAGCAACGCGGTGCGCAGGTCGTCACGGCTCAGGTCGCTGTTGATACCTGCACCGTCCTCCCCCGCCAACGCCTTGTGATCGATGCCGACCGGGTACAGCGTCTTCAGCGCCGTCCACAGCTGCTCGAGATCCCAGTCCTCGACGTAGCCCTCCGCGGTGGCACCGTCCACGTAGGCGGTGACCACGTCGGTGATCATCTGCTCGACCTGGCCCTCCATGTCCTCACCCTCGAGGATCTGGCGGCGCTCCTTGTAGATGACCGTTCGCTGCTGGTTCATGACCTCGTCGTACTTGAGGACATTTTTGCGAATTTCGAAGTTCTGCTGCTCGACCTGCGTCTGAGCGCTCTTGATGGCCTTCGAGACCATCTTGGCTTCGATCGGGACGTCGTCAGGCAGGTTGAGGCGCGTCATGATCGACTCCAGTGCCGACCCGTTGAAGCGGCGCATCAGCTCGTCACCGAGCGAAAGGTAGAACCGCGATTCGCCGGGATCACCCTGACGTCCGGAACGACCACGCAACTGGTTGTCGATACGACGCGATTCGTGACGCTCGGTGCCCAGGACGTACAGGCCACCGGCATCGCGGACCTTCTCCGCGTCTTCCTTCACTTCAGCCTTGACCTCGTCGAGGACGGCGTCCCAGGCTGCCTCGTACTCGTCCGGCGTCGTCACCGGGTCGAGGCCCTTCTTGCGCAGCGCGATGTCCGCGATGATGTCCGGGTTACCACCGAGCACGACGTCGGTACCGCGGCCGGCCATGTTGGTCGCGACGGTGACCGCACCGGAGCGGCCGGCCTCGGCGATGATGGTCGCTTCCTTCTCGTGGAACTTCGCGTTGAGGACGTTGTGGGCAACGCCACGCTTGGTGAACTGCTTGGACAGGTACTCCGAGCGCTCGACGCTGGTGGTACCGATCAGAACGGGCTGGCCGTTCTCGTGACGCTCGACGACGTCGTCGACCACCGCGTCGAACTTGGCTTCCTCGGTCTTGTAGATGAGGTCGCCGTTGTCGACTCGGACCATCGGACGGTTGGTCGGGATCGGGATAACGCCGAGGGTGTAGGTCTGGTGAAGCTCGGCAGCTTCCGTCTCGGCGGTACCCGTCATGCCTGACAACTTGTCGTACAGACGGAAGTAGTTCTGCAAGGTGATGGTGGCGAGGGTCTGATTCTCGGCCTTGATCTCCACCTTCTCCTTGGCCTCGATCGCCTGGTGCATGCCCTCGTTGTAGCGGCGACCGACCAGCACGCGGCCGGTGAACTCGTCGACGATGATGACCTCGCCGTCGCGGACGATGTAGTCCTTGTCCTTGGTGTAGAGCTCTTTGGCCTTGATCGCGTTGTTGAGGTAACTCACCAACGGCGAATTCGCGGCTTCGTACAGGTTGTCGATACCGAGCTGGTCCTCGACCAGTTCGACGCCCGCCTCGTGCACACCGATGGTGCGCTTGCGGATGTCGACCTCGTAGTGAACGTCCTTCTTCAGCAGCGGCGCGATGCGGGCGAACTCGCTGTACCACTTGCTGGAGCCGTCGGCCGGGCCCGAGATGATGAGGGGGGTTCGGGCTTCGTCGATGAGGATCGAGTCGACTTCGTCCACGATGGCAAACGCATGGCCACGCTGGACCAGGTCGTCCAACGAATGCGTCATGTTGTCACGCAGGTAATCGAAGCCGAACTCGTTGTTGGTGCCGTAGGTGATGTCCGCTGCGTAGGCGACGCGGCGCTCGGCCGGCGTCATGCCCGAGAGGATCACGCTGGTCTCGAGGCCGAGGGCGCGGTGAACGCGGCCCATCCACTCGGAGTCGCGCTTGGCGAGGTAATCGTTGGTCGTGACGACGTGAACGCCGTCGCCGGCGATCGCGTTGAGGTAGGCCGGAAGAACCGAGGTCAGGGTCTTGCCCTCACCGGTCTTCATCTCGGCGACGTTGCCGAAGTGCAGGGCCGCGCCACCCATGATCTGCACGTGGAAGTGCTTCTGATTGATCACGCGCCACGACGTCTCACGGGCCACGGAGAAAGCCTCGGGCAGCAACTCGTCGAGAGTTTCCCCGGCGGCGTAGCGCTCACGGAACTCGGTGGTCTTGGCTTTGAGTTGCTCGTCTGTCAGGCCTTCGACATCGGGCGACAGAGATTCCACATGCTCGGCGATGTGCTTGAGCCGCTTGACCATGCGACCTTCACCAACACGGAGCAGCTTCGATAGCGACAGCGACGGCACAGTCTTCTTCGTCCTCAATCTTCGGCGACAGGGGGTCACACACTGAAAATCCGGCCGGGGTCCGAAAACTCCGGCCGGATTCCATGGTAGGCGCTACCGGCGGCGAGCGAGCAAACCCACCACCGATTGGGTCATGTCAGGCGGATCAATCCGTAGTCGAAAGCGTGACGACGGTAGACGACGGACGGCTTGTCCGACTCCTTGTCGTGGAAGAGAAAGAAGTCGTGTCCGACCAGTTCCATCTCGTAGAGAGCGTCGTCGATGGTCATCGGCTCGGCTGGGTGATCCTTCGTGCGGACCACGCGTCCCGGGCCGTCGTACTCGTCCGGTTCTTGACCGTTCAGCGAAATGTCCGGTGTGACTCCGAGTGAGTCTGCGTCGACGAGAGAGGCGGTTGCCTCCGCGACGGACACCGGTCGCTTGTCACCGTAATGGACCTTCTTGCGGTCCTTGGTTCGACGGAGGCGACTCTCGAGCTTGTCGATCACCGATTCGAAGGCGGCGTAGAAGCTGTCTGCGGACGCTTCGGCTCGGGCCACCGGGCCTTTACCTCGAGCGGTGATCTCGACGCGCTGGCAACTCTTGGCCTGTCGTCGGTTGCGTTCATGTTGGAGTTCCACGTCGAAGTGGAATATGGAGGGGTCGAAGTGTTCGAGTCGCGCCAGCTTTTCCGAAACGTAGATTCGGAAGTGATCGGGGATCTCGACATTTCGTCCCTTGACTACGACGTCGGATCTCGGAACTGCGGCATTCTCGGAACGCTCGATGGTGGCGTCCTCGATGAAAAACGAGGCTTGCGAAGGGGTCGTCACTCGTACCTCCCAATTACGGCCCCGCCCCACGGTGGGCGGCGGCAAATTCTGCAAGTACCGAGAGGGGATCCGCCCGGCACCAGTATCGAAGTACCACCTCCTACCAGTATTTTCGGGTGTGCCGCCGACGCTAGTACGTAACGCGCGCGAGTGCCACTGTTCCAACGAAATTCATCTAAGCCCCTGCAAGTACGAGCACGATAGTTGTCCGAATCCCACGGAGCGAGAGAGCCCGAACCGACTCTGCCGCAGTCGCTCCCGTCGTCAGGACGTCGTCGAGCAGGACGATGGCGCTGTCCCCCGCAATGGAACGGATCGCAGTGGTGTCGAGAGACACATGACCGTTCACATTGGTCACTCGGTCGGCCGCGGACAGTCCGACCGAGTCACGTACGCCTCGCGTCATCCGGAGAATCGGACACACTTGTATCGGGCGCCCCTCGACACAACCGGTTTCCCACGCTTCCACTCTGCGCTTGTCTCGCACACTTTCAGCTATCCGGCGAACCGGGTCACCTCCGCGAGATCGCGCCGCCCGGGCGCGCGTGGGAGCCGGAACCAGGACGATTGGCGCACGATTTCCGCCACCGAGCTCGCCCCACCGTTCCAGCATGGCCAGTGCACCGGCCACAGCGGCCCCCAGAGGCATCGCGAGATCGCGGCGACCGCGTTCCTTCATCTCGATCACACTGCGACGCCTGGGGCCGTCGTAGCGGCCGAGTGCCCACACCGGTACGCCCGGATCGACGCGCGGACTCAGTTGAACCGGATGGTCGCTCAGCAGCTCCGCGCACTCACGACACCACAGAGTCCCGCTGCGGGCGCACCCACCACACTCGCGTGGCAACAACAGATCGAGCAGGCCGGCACCGAATTTCTTGTCCCCCATGGCCGAATCATGAATGAGAGCACCGACATGAACAAGAACACCGACAAGTCAGCCAGGTAGAACCGGAATCGCTTTCTGTCCGGTCAGCACAGTCACTTCACGCCAACGACGATCGCCTGCAGGGTCGTTGTTGTTCAGTTGGAACACCGCACGCGCGTCGGCGACGTACTCGGTGGTCGGCGACGCATCCACGGAGGTGACGGGAGCGGTCAGGTTTCCACTGGGCAGCGCGTCCATTCGGGAACCGTCGATCGCAACCTGGACGACCGGTATGTCAGCGCCACTGCGTGCGATGACGATGGTGTCGCTGTTGCTCCAGTCGAGTGAGAGCGCGGTGCTTCCCAAGCCAGAGGCCACCGCGCGTGGACTCGTCAGGGCATAGACCCCGCTGGCGGTGCGCACGACCACAGCCAGGTAAACCTTGCCGTCGATGATCATCGCGGCTCGCACGCCGTCGCGCGAGAGACGCAGTTCGGAGATCGTGGAACCGACCGACGAGAGGGCCCCGACGTCGACATTGGTGACCGACACTCGACCTGTCCCGGGTTCGCGGACGACCCGAACGACGGTATTGCCGTTCACCGCCGCCCAGACCGCGTTGTTGTCCAGCTCCCACGAAGGTCGGGTAATGGCGCTGCCTTCGAGTACCGGAACGGAACCATCGCCGTATGTCCCGAGTGACAAGTCGAACCTGGTGCCTGGATCCGGCCGAGCGGTGTCCGCAACGGCTGCCACCAACTTGCCGTCCCGTGAGAGAGCAGCCGCCGTGAGGTTGCCCGCGTTGCCTGCGAAACCGGGCACCGGAGTCGCCTCCTGCTCGGTGACGCTCACCAGTGAACCGTTGCGCAAGGCATGCAGTCCGACGGTCGCACTGGTGGTGGCCAGCGGGTTGGTGGATGCGACGTCGGCAGTGGTCCAGCCGTCCGCATGAGCGGCGTCGAGTGGTTCGCCGTCGATCTCCAGAACGTACGGCCCCGCGACATCGGCATTGGCGAGCGTCCAAATGACCTGCGCTGCAAACAATCCGCGAGTCGCAGCATCCATCGGGTTGTCCAGGCGGAAGTTGATGCGCACGCCACCGAGACCGACTCCGACCTGCCCAGGCTTGCCGTCGGCCTTGGTGATCGGACCTATCACCGACACACCGTTGCCGAGCTCGTTTCGTACGGCCGGTGCCAGCGCCGCCTTCGGTCCGTCGATCATCAGACCGATCAACTGAGCCGCTACCTGGTCCTGACCGCCGGAGATCCAGCGAAGGTCGGGGACGACTGTCTGACTCGTCGGGTCGAGGAAGAACAACGACTTCCGCTGATAGGCGCCGAGGAACTGTGGGCGTTCCATGATCACACCGGGAGGCAGATCACTGATCCGCCATTCGCCGTCGGTCAACGTCAGCGTCATCCTCGCTTCGAAGCTGCCCTCTTCGGGAACATACAGCCCGCCCGGGTCGAGGCGACCGACCTTGTTCACACGAATCGTGTAGACGGCTTCGGTGCTGGTTCGAGAAACCGAGAGCACGTCGACCTTGTCGACGATGACAGCGCTGGACGCGTCGTCCCAGCGCGCCGACGCGTCTTTGGTGAGGTACTGACGTGCTGCGGCATGCCGGTTCGACGGGTCGGTACTCGCCTTGACGAAGTCGCGTACCAGTAGGTCCGGCTCTCGCCCCGATGCCGGTGATTCGACGGACGTCCCGGGCACGGCAGTTGCCAGAGTTCCGATTGCCTGCGGCGACGAGGACTCCGGCAAACTGGCGCACGCACCGGTCAGCAACAGCACGCTGAGCGTGGTTGCAAGAAGTCCCAGACGACGGCGGGCTGCGATCATGATCGATCACCACCGTTGGACTCGTTCCGTGAGTCCGGTTCGCGCGGAGTCGGCAGTGACGACGTGACCTCGCCGACGGTATCGGCGACGATGTCGGCTTCGCTCGGCGTGCGCACGAATTTGGTGGTCGTCGGCTTGAGCGGCAGCGGACTCGACACGACTTTCTTGCCGCGGGTACGCGAGAGCGTCAGCCGGAAGCAGGCGCCAACTCCCGGTTCGCCCCAGGCCTCGAGCTTGCCGTCGTGCAGATTCGCGTCTTCGACGCTGATCGCGAGGCCGAGTCCCGTGCCACCACTGCGGCGTACGCGGGACGGGTCCGAGCGCCAGAACCGGTTGAAGACCAATTTCTCCTCGCCCGGCCGCAACCCCACGCCGCTGTCGCGGACGATGAAGGCGAGGGCATTCTCGTCGGCGCGAAGGCGAAGCAGAATCGGCTTCCCCTCACCGTGGTCGATGGCGTTGGCCAGGAGATTTCGCAGGATGCGTTCGACGCGGCGCGGATCCACATCTGCCATGACCGGCTCGTCGGGCATGTCCACGATCAGCTCGGTGCCGGATTCGCGGGCGAGATGGCGAACGGTGGAGACCGCCGCTCGCGCACACATCCGCACGTCGAGTTGTTCGGACGCCAGCTCCGCGACACCGGCATCGTGGCGGGAGATCTCGAGGAGATCCGCCAGGAGCCCTTCGAACCTGTCCAGTTCGGCGACAAGCAGTTCCGACGACCGGCGCAGCATCGGGTCGAGGTTCTCGCTGCCGTCGTAAATCAAGTCAGCAGCCATTCGGACCGTGGTCAGCGGTGTGCGGAGTTCATGGCTGACATCGGATGTGAAGCGTTTCTGGAGACTGCCGAACTCCTCGAGTTGGGTGATCTGTTTGGACAGACTCTCGGCCATCTCGTTGAAGGACATGGCCAGGCGCGCCATGTCGTCCTCGCCGCGGACCGGCATGCGTTCCTTGAGTCGGCCGTCTGCGAAGCGCACCGCGATTCGTGAGGCCGAGCGGATGGGAAGCACGACCTGCCTGGCAACCAACAGCGAAATCGCTGCGAGGAGCACCAGCAACACGGCTCCACCGATCAGCAGGGTGCTTCGAACAAGTGACAGGCTTCGGTCTTCACTGGCGAGCGGGAAGATCAGGTACAGCTCGAGTCCCGAGATCGACGACGCGGTGGGGCTGCCGATGATCAGCGCGGGACCGGAGTAACCGTTCGGGTTGGACACCGTCGCGAATTGGTAGCTGATCTGGCCTCGCTTGACGAACTCGCGGAGGTTGTCCGGGATCTGCTCCACCGGTCCCGAACTGGTGGGCTGGCGCGGCCCGTCCCCTGGGACGATCAGTACCGGGTCGAAGGTGCCGGCAGACCCGGAGGCTTGGCCCGAGGTCTGGTTTCGACGACTCGTCAGTCCGGACGCAGCGCTTTCCAATTGGACGTTGAGCGCCGTCGAATCGTCGACGCCCGCGAGTTGGTCTTCGACGATGCCGCGGGCACGGTCCATTTCCTCGGTCGCTGCGGTGATCTTCGTTTCCAACAGCCGATCGGTGATCTGGCTGGTGAGCACGACACCGAGAATGACGATGACGATCAGAGACAACGTCAAAGTCGAGACGACCACTCGCAACTGGAGCGAGCGTCGCCACGTGTGCGCGAGGGTGTTGCTCATCGAGTGACACCACCGCAGAAATGGCGTCAGCCGTCGGTTGAGACGACGACGCCACCTGGAAACTCCGCTCACGGCGGTCCGGCCTTGTAGCCGACCCCCCTGACCGTCAGAACCACTTCGGGATTCTCGGGATCAGTTTCGACCTTGGCGCGCAAACGCTGAACGTGCACGTTCACCAGACGGGTGTCGGCGGCGTGGCGGTATCCCCACACCTGCTCGAGAAGGACTTCACGGGTGAACACCTGGCGCGGCTTGCGCGCCAATGCGACCAGCAGGTCGAATTCGAGTGGTGTGAGCGAGATCTGCTCGCTGCCGCGGCTGACCTTGTGAGCCGGAACGTCGATCACGATGTCGGCGATGCTCAGCAGCTCCGCCGGCTCCTCTTCGGTGCGGCGCAGACGAGCGCGCACCCGCGCCACCAATTCCTTCGGCTTGAACGGCTTCATGATGTAGTCGTCCGCGCCGGATTCGAGGCCGAGCACGACGTCGACAGTGTCGGTCTTGGCCGTCAACATCACGATGGGCACACCGGAATCTGCACGCAGAACCCGGCATACGTCGATCCCGTTCATTCCGGGAAGCATGAGATCGAGCAGGACGAGATCGGGGCGAGTCTCACGCACTGCCGCGAGCGCCAGGGTTCCGTCGCCTACCACGTAGGGATCGAAACCCTCACCACGCAGCACGATCGTGAGCATCTCGGCGAGTGCCGTGTCGTCGTCGACAACCAGAATCCTTGGTTTCATATCCCTATCGTTGCATCTCGGAGCGATGAATCAGACCGTTACGAGGCCGTGCGGCGTGCCGCGTCTTTCCCTCTACTGTGCCGGAAAGTTCGAATCCCGGCTGCAAGGGTGACCGATCACGCGAAATCCGCGAGCCTGCGCGCCAGGTCGGCCGGGTCCGTCTCCGGCCCCACGATCCACCAGGGTGAGACCCAGTCCGTCGCTGCCAACTGGGTGTACAGCTCACCGGTTCGGGCCTGCAGGCCGCCGTCACGCTCGTACGCGTCGAGCTGACGCGACGCGTCCTCGGCCTCGCGGGAGCGGGCGCGCTGCTCGGCGAGCGCTACCGGTACGTCGAGGTACAACTGCAGATCAGGAGAAGGGAGAGCGAGTCGGCCCAGCTCCAATTCACGGACCCAGGCGACCATCTCGCCGTCCACACCCTGATGCACCCGCGCCGCGTTGTAGGCAGCGTTGGACGCCACGTAGCGATCGAGGAGAACAATGTCGTTGGTGGACAACAGTTCCGATATCTGACCTGCAGCACCGGCGCGGTCCAAGGCGAACAGTACTGCCATCGCGTTCACGGACTCGGCCAGGTCTCCGTGTGAACCTTTGAGCGCCTCAGCAGCAAGATCCGCGTGGATCGACTTTCCGTACCGCGGAAAATCCAGAGTCGCGATCGACGTGCCGCCGCGGCGGAGTTCGCCCTCCACTTTGCCGATCAACGTCCGCTTTCCAGCTCCGTCGAGACCTTCCAATGCCACCAGTGTTCCCACGGCGGACAAGCCTATCCCCCGGCCTGCTTGCGCAGACCGGGGGACGGCGGGCACTACATCCTCAGCGATGAATCACCGGGTCAGTAGCGGTAGTGCTCCGGCTTGTACGGGCCTTCGACGTCGACGCCGATGTACTCTGCCTGATCCTTGGTGAGCTTGGTCAGCGTGCCACCGAGTGCCTCGACGTGGATCTTGGCGACCTTCTCGTCGAGGTGCTTGGGGAGGCGGTAGACCTCGTTGTCGTACTCGTCCGGCTTCGTCCACAGTTCGATCTGCGCGATGACCTGGTTGGAGAAGCTGTTGCTCATCACGAACGACGGGTGGCCCGTCGCGTTGCCGAGGTTGAGCAGGCGGCCTTCGGACAGCACGATGATCGAGTGTCCGTCGGCGAACGTGAACTCGTCGACCTGCGGCTTGATGTTGATCCGCGTGACGTCGCCGGACTTCTCGAGGCCGGCCATGTCGATCTCGTTGTCGAAGTGTCCGATGTTGCCCAGGATGGCCTGGTGCTTCATGGCCTTCATGTGCTCGAACGTGATGATGTCCTTGTTACCGGTGGACGTGATCACGATGTCGGCCCAGCCGATGGCCTGCTCGACCGTCTTGACCTCGAAGCCGTCCATGAGCGCCTGAAGGGCGTTGATGGGGTCGACCTCGGTGACCGCGACGCGAGCGCCCTGGCCACGAAGTGCCTCGGCACAACCCTTGCCGACGTCTCCGTAACCGCAGACCAGCGCAGCCTTGCCACCGATCAGAACGTCGGTGCCGCGGTTGATGCCGTCGAGCAGCGAGTGGCGCGTGCCGTACTTGTTGTCGAACTTGCTCTTGGTGACCGAGTCGTTGACGTTGATCGCGGGGAACGTGAGTTCACCGGCAGCGGCAACCTGATACAGACGCAGAACGCCCGTGGTGGTCTCCTCGGTGACGCCCTGGACGGACTCGGCGATCGCGGTCCACTTGCCCTTGTCGGACTCGAGGGACTGACGCAGAAGTGCAAGGAAGACCTTGTACTCGTCGGAATCCTGGTCGTCGTCCGTCGGCGGCACGACGCCGGCCTTCTCGAACTGTGCGCCCTTGAGCACCAGCATGGTGGCGTCGCCACCGTCGTCGAGAATCATGTTGGCAGGCTCACCCGGCCAGGTCAGCATCTGCTCCGCCGCCCACCAGTACTCCTCGAGGGTTTCACCCTTCCAGGCGAAAACCGGAACGCCCTTGGGCTCTTCCGGGGTGCCGTGCGGACCGACGACGATCGCGGCGGCAGCGTGGTCCTGTGTGGAGAAGATGTTGCACGAAGCCCAGCGCACCTCGGCACCGAGCGCGGTCAGCGTCTCGATCAGAACTGCGGTCTGAATGGTCATGTGCAGCGAGCCGGAAACGCGAGCGCCCTTGAGCGGCAACACCTCTGCGTATTCGCGACGAAGCGCCATGAGGCCGGGCATCTCGTGCTCTGCCAGACGGATTTCCTTGCGACCGAACTCCGCGAGCGAAAGATCTGCAACTTTGAAGTCGATGCCGTTACGGCTCTCGGCCACGGGCGTTGTTGAAACTGAGGTCGTCATCTGCCTCTCCTGGTTGACGTGCATACTCTGCACAAGCCTATCGGTGCACAAGGCTATCGGTTAGACGCCCTCTCCCGCCCGCCCCTCTACTGCGCGGCCCTCTACTGCGCGGCCCTCTCCTGCCCGGCCCGCGCGCGCCACGTCGATGAACGGTCCGAGCAAAGTACCCAGATCCTCCGCGACCGAAGCTCCGGACTCGGGCGGCATCGAAATGTAGCTCAGCCCGAGGCGCGCAATCGCCCTCGCCAGAATCCCGGCATCAGCAGGTGACGCTTGAATCCACCCTCGCTGGAAACTCTCCGCAAGCCGCGACGACGCCCGCTCGATGATGACCGCACTGTCGGTGGTGATCAGGCGAAGCAGGTCCGGCTTGGCCTCACCGGTGAGCAACGAGATCACCAGCGGGTCGGTGGCACTGGAGGCGAAAAACGACCCGAAGCCTGCCATCAGTGCTTCGACTGCACGCCCCTCGTGCGCCACCATGGCCTCGTCCACCGCGTCGACGAAGCCGTCGGCGAGCCTGAGCGCGTACGCCTCGGCGAGCCCTTGCCTCGAACCGAACTCGTTGTAGAGCGTCTGACGGCTCACACCTGCGTGCTTGGCCAGAACCGTCAGGGTCACCTCGGACCAGTCGCGTTCGGTCAACAATTCACGCATCGAATCGAGCACCGAGGTACGCAGCAGCAGGCGCGACGCTTCTTTCTGCGGCAGGCGGGTGGGCGTCGAAGTCATGGTGACGACATTACCGCCGCACCTAGGTCCGTTCGACGCCGACGCATCTCACTGCCGCTCGACCTCCACCATGAAGAAGTCGCTCTTCGCCGCCCCGCAGTCGGGGCAACTCCAGTCTTCGGGAATGTCGTCCCAGCGAGTCCCCGGTTCGATACCGTCCTCCGGCCAGCCGACCGCCTCGTCGTACTCGAATCCGCACTGCGCGCACTGATACAGCTTGTAGTCGTTCATGATTCACTCCCCGCCGTTGCCGGCATCGGCTCGAAGTCCAGCTTTTCCCTCACGCCGCAGTCCGGACAGCACCAGTCGTCCGGAACGGCATCCCACGGCGTTCCCGCCGGAAACCCTTCTCGTGGTGCACCCTTGGACTCGTCGTAGACGTATTCGCACACCGGGCATCGGTAGCTGCTCATCACGCTGCCCCGTATCGGGCAAGGATGCGATCGCGCTTGGACGGCTGAACGTTGACTCGGGTGATGTCACCGTCGTAATGGGCAAGCACTTTGGGGTCCATGACTTTTCGCCACAACGGCGGAACGTAGGCGAGCATGATCATGCTCGCGTACCCACTGGGCAGGTTCGGCGCACCGTCCATGCTTCGTAGCGTCTGATATCGACGCGTCGGGTTCGCGTGATGGTCACTGTGTCGTTGGAGGTGATACAGGAAAATGTTGGTGCAGATGTGATCGCTGTTCCAACTGTGCTCCGGTGCAGCGCGCTCGTACCGCCCACTGTCCAAGCGACGACGCTTCAGTCCGTAGTGCTCGAGGTAGTTGACCGTTTCGAGCAAGCAGAACCCGAACACGGCCTGCAGCACCAGGAACGGCAGCACCGAGAGCCCGAAAACGGCGACGAGGACACCGAAGAGCACAACGGACATCAACCACGAATGCAGGACGTCGTTGCGAATTGTCCACGGCTTCTTACCCAGTCGATCCAGTCTGGCTTTTTCCAGTGACCACGACGAGCGCAGGGATCCCCACACGCTGCGTGGGAGGAAGGTCCAGAAGCTCTCACCGAAGCGAGACGACGCCGGATCCTCGGGTGTGGCGACACGTACATGGTGTCCGCGATTGTGCTCGATGTGGAAGTGGCCGTAAAACGACTGCGCCAGAGTGATCTTCGACAACCAGCGCTCGAGATCGTCCTTCTTGTGACCGAGCTCGTGTGCGGTGTTGATCCCGATTCCCGCGACACAACCGATACTGATCGCCAGACCGATCTTGGAGATCAGCCCCAGCCCCCCGTCGATTCCGAGCCAGGACAGGTCCGCCGCCGACCAGAGATAACAGGCCAGGACCAGGCTGGCCAACTGGAACGGTATGTAGATGTACGTGCAGTACCGGTAGTACCTGTCGTTCTCGAGACGCTCCATCACCTCGTCCGGCGGATTCTCGCCGTCGGGGCCGAAGAAGATGTCGAGGATCGGGAGCAGGATGTAGACGAGCAGTGGCCCGATCCACCACCACACCGGCGAGACAGCATTCCAGCCGAGGCTGTTGAACAACGCGACCAATCCGACGGCGATGAAAACCGCCGTCGGCGGCACCAGGCCGAGCAGCCAGAGATACCTCTTCTTGTCCCGCCACTGCTCCGGCGGGAGCGTCTGCCCGGAGTGCGAGTTCACGTGCGTCGACACGGTCTACCTCCTCGATTCGGACCGACTCGACAACTGTGAGTCAGTTCACTATGAGGTAGACAGTACTACTTGATTTGTACAAGTGATAGACAAATAGCAAACTTTGTACAATTACTCGATTTCGCCGCGTTCACGCTTTCCGATCAACGAATGCTGTCTGCTGTAGGCGAAGTAGATGACCACACCGAGGGCCATCCAGACCACGAACCTCATCCAGGTCTCCACCGACAGGTTGAACATCAACCAAAGACACGCGAGTACGGCCAGGATCGGGATCAGCGGGACCAGCGGCACCCTGAAACCGCGGGGTAGGTCCGGCCGCGTCCGACGAAGCACGAGAACCCCCAACGACACGAGAACAAACGCGAACAGCGTGCCGATGTTGACCATTTCCTCGAGGGTTCCGATCGGAAACACTCCGGCGAGCACCGCGACCACAACGCCGACCAACACGGTGATCCGCACCGGCGTTCCGTGCTTGCCGGTCGGCGCCAGGCGTCGCGGCATCAGACCGTCGCGTGCCATCGCGAAGAGCACCCTGGTCTGACCGAGCATCAGCACCATCACCACTGTCGTCAGGCCGGCCAACGCACCGAACGAGATGACATTTTTCGCCCACGTGATGTCGTGGAAGGCGAATGCCGTTGCCAGGTTGGAGGTATCGCCCTCGAGTTCGGTGTATTTCACCATCCCCGTCAGCACGAGTGTCACCGCCACGTACAGAACCGTGACGATCAGGAGAGAGCCGAGGATGCCGCGTGGCAACGCCTTCTGCGGTTCCTTCGCCTCCTCCGCCGTCGTGGCGACGACGTCGAAGCCGATGAACGCGAAGAACACCAGACTGGCCGCCGCGAGCAATCCGTACCACCCGAACGTGCTGCCACCGGCCCCCGTCACGTACGAGAACAAGGACTGGTGGATGCCCTCCCCCGTCGATCCCGGCTGAGACGGCGGAATGTACGGCGAGTAGTTGTCGGTGTCGATGTAGAAGAGACCGACGATGATCACCAGCAACACCACCGCGACCTTGATCGCCGTGATCACCAGCGAAACCCTCGACGAGAGTTTGGTTCCGGTCGCGAGCAGCACCGTGATGACCACGATCACCAGGACCGCTCCCCAGTCGAAGGAGATCGGCCCCAACTCGACGATCGGACTCCGCGAGCCCATCACTTCGCCGAGGTACAGCGACCAGCCTTTTGCGACCACCGAAGACGCCAAGGCGAATTCTAGGATGAGATCCCAGCCGATGATCCAGGCGACGAATTCGCCGAACGTCGCGTACGAGAAGGTGTAGGCACTCCCGGCGACCGGCACCGTCGATGCGAACTCGGCATAACACAGCGCTGCCAGTCCGCAGGCGATGGCGGCAATGACAAACGCCAGGGACACCGACGGCCCGGCGACATTTCCCGCCGTCCGAGCCGTGAGTGTGAAGATGCCCGCGCCGATGACCACCGCGACACCGAACACGGTGAGATCCCACGAGTTCAGTTCTTTCCGGAGTTTGGTTTCCGGTTCATCCGTGTCCTTGATGGACTGCTCGATCGATTTCGTTCGAAACAGCTTCGACCGTCCAGATCCGGCCTGCTCGTCCTTGACAGCCATTGCCGCCTCCTTGCTGGGGACCAGCAGGTCCCACTATGGGCAAGTAGAGAGATGGCATCAGCCTAAGCCCGCAGGCGCGGCTTTGTTCAGGGTTTGTCGGGAGCCTGTAGATCTGTCCCAGGTCGATCTGTCCTGAGACGATCCAGGTCCGGCTCGAGGTAGATCACCCGCGCCGCAGGTACGGCAGCGCGCACGCGGGACTCGGCCTCGTCGATCGCCGTCGCCACATCCGAGATCGTCGATCCGATCGGCACCGCAACCTTGGCAGCAACAAGAATCTCCTCGGGACCGAGGTACTGCGTCTTGCAATGAATGACGCGTTCGATACGAGTTCCGTCGACCAGGGCGTTCAGGATCAGTTCGGTCTCCACCGCCGTTGCGCCCTCACCGATCAGCAGCGACTGCATTTCGATGATCAGAATGATCGCGATGATTCCGAGCAGGACACCGATGCACAGAGTTCCGATACCGTCGAAGACCGGATTTCCGGTCACCATCGTGAGGCCGACGCCGCCGAGTGCAAGGACCAGACCGATCAATGCGCCGGTGTCCTCGAGCAGCACAACCGGAAGTTCCGGGCTACGAGAGGTTCGGATGAAGTTCCACCACGACGCGTTTCCCTTGAGCGGTCGTGATTCCTTCGCTGCGGTCCGGAAGCTGTAGCCCTCCAGACAAATCGCGATGACAAGAATCGCAATTGCCACGAAGGCCGAATTGAGTTCTTCCGGATGCTGAATCTTGTGAATACCTTCGTAGATCGCGAACAGCGAGCCGAGGGTGAAGAGCACCAGTGCCACGACAAACGAATAGAAGTATCGGTTACGCCCGTAGCCGAACGGGTGCAGTTGATCTGCCTCACGTTCTGCCTTCTTCTGTCCCAGGAGCAGCAAACCTTGATTGGACGTGTCGGCCACCGAGTGCACCGATTCGGCGAGCATCGACGACGATCCGGTGATCAAGAATCCGGCGAACTTCGCTACGGCAATTCCGGCGTTGGCTGCGAGAGCCGCCAGAATTGCCTTCTTGCCACCATGAGCCGACACACGCTCTCCTAGTTCCCGACTACTGCACTGAAAACCTGCGCAGTCGGAGTCCGTGCGCTCAGGTGTATCGCGGGCTCGTCGGCCGCGATCCACGCCGCTCGGCCCCGATCGAGGTCGAGAGTGTCGGCGCCGCACGTCGCAGTGACCGCGCCGTCGGTGCAGATCAGAATCCGCGGGCCGGAAGAATCGACCACGAGGTCGGTGGAATTCGAGTCGAACTCCAGACGCGTCAGACGAAATTCGGGCGCCGGCGTGACGTACTCGTATCTACCCGAACCTGGGGCCGGAGCCGGATCGAGCACTTCGATGTCCGCCCCGACGAAGTCCAGAACCCTCAGCAGTTCGGGCACGTCGACGTGTTTGGGCGTCAGTCCCCCGCGTAGCACGTTGTCGGAGTTGGCCATGATCTCCACCGCGAGTCCATGGAGATACGCATGGAGATTGCCGGCAGCGAGGAACAGTCCCTGTCCGGGCTCGAGTGTGACGCGGTTGAGCAGCAGGGCCGCCAGTACGCCGGCGTCGCCGGGGTATGCCTCGCTCAATTCCAACGCGGTGCGGATCTCGGTCACGAATTCGGCGTCGTGATGCGCGACATAGGCGATGCACCCGGCAAGTACGGCAGGGAGCAACGTCCCGAGCACCGTGGACGGCAGCGTGATCCATGTGGTGAACAACGCCCGGAGCCCGTCGGAATCGGGTTGGCCTTCGAGCAGACCGATGTACGGCTCCAACTCGTCGACGGCCAGAGCGCGCAGCAATTTGACAGTGCGCGTCGGCTCACGGAATCCGGCAAGAGCTTCGAATCTGCTTAGCGCGACAACGAGTTCGGGCTTGTGACTGCCGTCCTTGTAGTTGCGAATCGGCGATTCCATGGGAACGCCGAGAGCGTTCTCACGACGAAAGCCCTCGTCGGCTTGAACCGCACTGGGATGAGCCTGAAGCGACAGTGGTTCTTCCGCCGCAAGCAACTTGAGCAGGAACGGGAGTCGCTCACCGAAAGCCTCGAGGTTCTCACGCCCGAGTTCACGCTCGGGTTCGCGGTGCAGGACCTCGAGCAACGACTCGCTTCCGGATTCGCTGATCACGCGCGCCGGGTCACCCGGATGCGCGCCCAACCACAACTCCGCTTCGGGATGATTCGACGGGGTCGCGAGGCCGCGCAGTTCGGCGATTGCCGTTCGCGAACCCCACGCGTAAGAACGAAGTGCACCTTCGAGTTCACGCACTTACTTCGCACCACCCGTCAACTGCACGTACGCCGCAGCCATGTCTACTCGAGACGCCAACACGAACACCTGCTCCATCTCCGATATCACCACGTTGGTCTGGTCTTCGTCTGCCGCCACCACCAGATCCGCGTCGGCCAGTGCGTCCATCCGCCGTTTCGCCTCCCCGCGCGTGGATTCGGTCGCGAAAACGAACGCCCGCGCCGGCGCGGTCGGCAGTGCGCCGTCCAGTTGCGGATCGTGAAAGAACGGGTCGTGGAAAACCGAATCACGCGAAGCTGCGTCGGGCGCGAACAACGCTCGTGCCGAACGGATCACCTCCGACATCTCGGCGGCAGCGGCGTTCAGGCCCGAGCTCATCAGCGAAACACTCGAGAACTCTGCGAGTGCTGTTGTCACGGAACCACTTCCGCACAGAACGACGCGTCGACCGCTCATTCTGGTGGCCAACGACTTGGCCGGGTTGTGGAATACCTCGTTGGCCGGCCCGTCCCGCAACGCTTCCGTGTCAACCGCGTCGGCGATTCGACCGAGCACCGCCGAACGGTCCTCGATCGATCCCTTGCCCTCGATTTCGGCGGCAACCGCGAGGAAAACGGCGAGGAACCGTGTCATCGTGTGCCTCGGCGAGGCGTAGAGCCGCGGCGGCAACGGCATGGTGCGCCCGGCCGCCACAGCTCGCATGGGCCCCTCGTCCGGAACGGCGACAACAACTTCGGCGCCACGGCGAACGGCACTGTCGACCGATTCGACAAGGCGTGGATCACCGGCATCGTCACCGGCGACGACGATCACGTCCAACGGTCCGGCCCACGACGGCGTCCGGTCGAGCACGATGAGCGGACACCCGATCGAATCTCCGACGAGGGCGAGCGCGATCCTGGCTCCGTGTCGAGCGCCACCGGCGCCGGCGATCAGCACGACGCTGCGCGGACGCAGACCGGCCAGCCGAGAGATCACACCCTCGCCGACGGCCGACGCGGTGGCTCGAATCTGTGCGCCCCCCATGGCCACAGACCGCAGTAGCCCCTCCGAATCGGCAGCCGACAAACCCTCGCTGTCGTCGAGGTCGAGAAGCGGCATCGGCGCTGTCATCTCACCGCACCCCCTTCTCCGTTAGCAGTTCCCGCACCATCCAGCATTCCAGCTCTACGCGGTTCGTGGTGGCAAAGCCTTCGTTCCCGACGCCGTCGTTCCCGAAACAGTCCCTCAACTATCCCAGGGCTTCGGCTCACCGACAAACCGATCAGACTCGGATTCAAGCCCGGACGATCGCCAGAATTTCGTTCACCAATGCGTCGACATCGGCGGACGTGGGTGCTTCGACGTTGAGTCGCAGCAAGGGTTCGGTGTTGGACGCGCGCAGGTTGAACCAGGCATTTCCCTCGAGGCTGACCGTGACTCCGTCGAGGCGATCCACCGACTCGGTGCGGTCCGCGAATGCTGCCAGGACGGCGGCCGTGCGATCGGCTGCGTCCGCCACCGTGGAGTTGATCTCGCCCGAGGCCGCGTAGCGCGTGTACTCCGCCATCAACTCCGACAGCGGGCGGTCCTGCTCGCCCAGTGCAGCGAGTACGTGCAACGCCGCGAGCATGCCGGAGTCGGCGCCCCAGAAGTCGCGGAAGTAGTAGTGAGCGGAGTGCTCGCCGCCGAAGACGGCACCGGTCTCGGCCATCTCCTGCTTGATGAACGAGTGGCCGACCCGGGTGCGAATCGCGACGCCGCCGAGTTCTTCGACCAGTTCGGGCACTGCCCGTGACGTGATCAGGTTGTGGATGATCGACGCGCCCGGTTCCTTCGCAAGTTCACGCTTGGCGACAAGAGCCGTCACCGCGGACGGCGAGACTGGGTCACCCTTCTCGTCGACGACGAAGCAACGGTCGGCGTCACCGTCGAACGCCAAGCCGATGTCTGCTCCGGTTTCACGCACGTAGGCCTGCAGGTCGACAAGGTTGGCCGGATCGAGCGGATTGGCTTCGTGGTTGGGGAACGTGCCGTCGAGCTCGAAGTACAGCGGGAGAACCTCGAGAGGCATCGGCCCGAATACGGCCGGAGAGGTGTGTCCACCCATGCCGTTGCCTGCGTCGACTGCGACCTTCAGCGGACGCAACGCAGCCAGGTCGACCAATCCGCGTAGGTAGCTCGCGTATTCCTCGAGGACGTCCTTGGTGGTGGCGGTGCCTGCCGGCCCGTCGTACGCGGGCACACCCGAGACGACCTCGGCGGAGATGGTCGCGAGACCGGTGTCCTGACCGACCGGCTTGGCGCCCGCCCGGCACATCTTGATGCCGTTGTACTTGGCCGGATTGTGACTCGCTGTGAACATCGCGCCAGGGCAGTTCAGCAAACCGGATGCAAAGTAGAGCTCGTCCGTCGACGCCAATCCGATGTAGACGACGTCGAGCCCTTGAGCGAGCACGCCGTCACCGAAAGCCGAAGACAGTGTGGGCGACGATGCACGCATGTCGTAGCCGATCACAACCGTCGTGGCGGCGCCGGCCTCGTCGCGGACCAGACGGGCGAACGATGCACCGACGTCGCGGACAAAATCTTCGTCGATCTGCTCACCGACCACGCCGCGCACGTCGTACGCCTTGATGATTGCAGCAACCGACTCGGCTGTTCGCCCCACTGAAAATCTCCTTGTGCATGCACCCTCACAGACGGGAACGGCCGGGCGCGTAGCGTCCGGAGATTCGCAGTACTCGGGTGTGGAAGTACTCGGTCGAGCCTAGCGTCTGCGGCGACGAATCTCGCGTCAGTTGGACGGGTCGGGCAGAACGCGGAGGTGTCCACGACGCCCTGTACGGGCAGTACTCGGAGCTGCGGGACGTATGTCCTCATCTGCGTCGACGTTGGACTTGCTGCGATCTCCGAGACCGGCTTCACGTACAGCTTCGGCCAAAGCGGTCAGATCGTCTTCGTCGGGAGTGCTCGACGCGAATCCGCCTTCGTGGCGGACGAGTTCCCAGCCCTTCGGGGCAGTGATTCGCGAACCGTGCGTGTCACACAAATCCCACGAATGAGGCTCGGCGACGGTTGCCAGCGGCCCGACAACCGCAGTGGAGTCCGAGTAGACATACGTAAGCGTCGCGACGGCGGGGTTCTTGCACCCGGGGCGGCAGCAGCGACGCAGAGATCTCACAGGTACGGAGCCTAGCCCTCCCCACGTCCGGAACCTACTCGGACACACCGAGCAGTTTCTTCTGTCGTAATCTGGGCGCCATGCCACAAGCCCGCCGCCGACGCTCGGTCACCACTCGTTCCATCGAGCGACACGGCCGTGGCCTGCGCGGACCGCTACTTCCCCCGGAGGTGCCCGCACGGCGTACCCGGGCCGAGAAGTTCGATCTCCTGGTGCTCGACGCCTTCTCGCCAGTCGACCTCGCGTGGCACGACCGGTTGACGAAACTCGACATCGCAGTCGACGAAGTCCCGAAGATTCACGCGCACGATCCGGAGTCCGTGACGTGGCCACCGGAGGTCATCGCAGACGGCCCGGTTCCACTGTCACGACTGATTCCGGCCGGAATCGACCGTCACGGAAATACCACTCGCGCAAGAATTGTGCTGTTTCGCCGCCCGCTGGAGCAGCGTGCGAAGGATCCGGAAGAACTCACGGATCTGGTGCACGACGTGTTGGTCCATCAAGTCGGCACATATCTGGGCGTCGACCCACAGGTCATCGACCCCACACTGCCCGACGAGGACTGAAACTTCCTGAACAGGACGGATACTGCCCGACGAGGACTGACGCACTGTCAGACGAAAAAACTGATGTCACACGAAGATGTAAATCCACACGAAGAACAAAACAGTCGTTGCTTGACCTGCAATTCCCCGTTGCAGGTCAGACTTTCGAAGACCGCCCGTCAGCCCCGACGCTGACAGAACCGATTCAGCAGCAGATCAGATGATCCCCCGCTTGAGTCGCCGACGCTCGCGCTCGGACAACCCTCCCCAGATTCCGAACCGTTCGTCGTTCGCGAGCGCGTACTCGAGGCACTCGTCACGAACTTCACAACCGAGGCAGATCCGTTTTGCTTCCCTCGTCGATCCGCCCTTTTCAGGAAAGAACGCTTCGGGATCGGTCTGCGCGCAGAGAGCACGCTCCTGCCACTGATCCTCGATGGTGTCGAACAATTCTTCGAAGCCGGTGACGAGACTCAGCACTGGCCGAGTACTCATACCGTCGAACTCACTGCTGCAGGCACCTTCTGCTGCGCCTGCTCGGGAATCGGTCTGCGGTTCGTCGCTTACTGTCATTGCGAGAGAACTGATCTCGACATTTTCATTGGGCATCGTTCCGCCTCCTCACCTGTAATAGCGCAGAATTTTCACTCCATCTTCAACCCCACCCCGTCGACCGTTCGAAACTGTGTTCGAAACCGGCCCCGCTGCAAGTGAACTCACAAGTAGCGGTTGGAATGACACATTTGAGATTACACACGTCCAGCGTGTCGCGGTCAAGCTAAACGAGATGAATCCATTAGTATTCCGGCCCCCAATTGACGGGACCTTCTGCCCGCCAGACACGACGACGCGCCGACCGCCTAGGCTCTGTTGTCGTGAACGTGACTGTATTGGTTGGCGGCGTCGGCGGGGCCCGTTTCCTTCAAGGTGTGCAAAATGCGCTCGGAATCGTCGGTGGTGAATCCCTCGAGAAATACGAAGGCCCACATCGCATCACGGCCGTCGTCAACGTCGGGGACGACGTCTGGATGCACGGTCTGCGTATCTGCCCCGATCTGGACACTTGTATGTACACACTCGGCGGCGGTATCGACACCGAACGCGGGTGGGGGCACGCCGGCGAAACCTGGAATGCGAAAGAAGAACTCGCGGCATACGGAGCGAAGCCGGACTGGTTCGGTCTCGGAGATCGCGATATCGCAACACATTTGATTCGCAGCCAGATGCTCCGAACGGGATATCCGTTGTCCGCGATCACCGAAGCGTTGTGCAATCGCTGGAATCCAGGTGTCGCACTGCTTCCCGTGAGCGACGACCGCAGCGAAACACACGTCGTGATCACCGATCCGGAAGACGGTGAGCAGAAGGCGATTCATTTCCAGGAGTGGTGGGTACGCCATCGAGCACAGGTGGAAACCCACAGCTTCGCTCACGTCGGCGCCGAGCAGGCCAAGCCCGCGCCAGGGGTGGTCGAGGCGATCGACGGTGCCGACATCGTGCTGATCGCACCGTCCAATCCCGTCGTGAGCGTCGGCGCGATCCTCGCGGTGCCCGGAATTCGCGGAGCCCTGCGAACCACTGCAGCGAAGGTTGTCGGGCTCTCCCCCGTCATCGGCGGAAAACCGTTGCGCGGCATGGCTGACGAGTGCCTCGACGTAATCGGGGTCGACACGACTTCCGAGGCGATCGGCCGCCACTACGGAGCCCGTTCGATCAACGGCATTCTCGACGGCTGGCTCGTCGACGAAGGTGACACGGCCGACATCGACGGGGTGGACGTGCGAAGCATCCCACTTTTGATGACGTCCCCCGAAGAGACCGCAAAAATGGTTCGAACTGCTTTCGAGATCGCCGGAGTCGAACTGTGACCGAACCCGGAGCTCGAGCAAACCAGGACAGAGATCACTCCCCCGGCGCCGCAATCGAAATCATTCCCGTGCTCGGCCTTCCCGAGTTCCGGCCCGGAGACGACTTGGCCGCCGCTGTCGTCGACGCGACGCCGTGGATCGAGAACGGCGACGTCGTTGTCGTCACGAGCAAGGTGTTCTCCAAAGTCGAGGGTCGCATCGTTTCCTCGCCGACCGATCCGGAAGAGCGCGACGCAGCACGGCGCCTCCTGGTGGATCAGGAAGCCGTCCGCGTCGTGGCGCGCAAGGGCCGCACTCTGATCACCGAGAACAAACTCGGGATCGTGCAGGCCGCATCGGGCATCGACGGCTCCAACGTCGACGGTGCCGAGTTGGCTCTGCTCCCCGTGGATCCCGATGCAAGCGCTGCGGGTCTGCGCGCCCGGATCCTCGAGAGCACGGGCAAGTCCGTCGCCGTCGTCGTCACCGACACGATGGGTCGTGCGTGGCGCAACGGGCAGACCGACGCCGCAATCGGTTCGTCCGGCATTGCGGTCTTGCACGGCTATCTCGGAGCACAGGACAGCCAGGGCAATGACCTGATCGTCACCGAGATCGCGATCGCGGACGAGATCGCCGCTGCCGGCGATCTGGTCAAGGGCAAGCTGGGCGGCGTTCCCGTCGCCGTTGTTCGCGGGCTTCGGTTCGAGGACGACGGTTCCAGCGGCCAGGATCTGATCCGCCGCGGCCCGGACGATCTGTTCTGGCTGGGCACCGAGGAGGCCACGGTGATGGGCCGCGGCCAGGCACTGCTGCTGCGTCGGTCGGTTCGGCAGTTCGCAGCTGACCCCGTCGACGCGGAGATCATTCGCAGCTCGATCGCCGAGGCACTGACCGCTCCCGCACCACACCACACGAGACCGGTTCGATTCGTGTGGCTGCGTAACGAGTCCGTCCGCACGGCTCTCCTCGCGAAGATGCGTGAGCAGTGGGCCGCCGATCTTCGCGCCGACGGTCGCAGTGACGAATCCGTCGACGCCAGGGTTGCACGCGGAAACATCCTGTTCGACGCCCCCGAGGTCGTCATTCCCTTCTGCGTGCCCGACGGCGCACACAGTTATCCGGATGCCCGACGTACCGCCTCGGAGTCCACGATGTTCACGGTTGCCGCCGGCGCGGCAGTACAGGGCCTGCTGGTCTCGCTGGCCACACGCGGCGTGGGAAGCTGCTGGATCGGCTCGACCATCTTCGCCGCCGACCTCGTACGTGACCAGCTCGATCTCCCGGCGGACTGGCAGCCACTCGGCGCGGTCGCAATCGGGCACCCACTCGAGCCCCTGACTCCGCGCACCGTCTCCGCCCCCGGGGACGCGTTGGTGGAGCTGTAAGTCATGTCAGCCGAATCGCTGCACGCCTCGGCCAAGGGCGTTCTGGAGGACTGGGCGACATCCTCCGAAGCGGACGAGTCACTGCGGCACACGATGCTCGCGTTCCTCGATTCGGCTCCGGACGGATGCCTTCGTCGCCATGCACCGGGACACATCACCGCATCGTCTCTGGTTCTCGACGAGAGTGGCTGCCACGTCCTGTTGACCCTGCATCCCAAGGTGGGCAGGTGGATTCAGCTCGGCGGTCATTGTGAGCCCGACGACGAGACGGTGGTCGATGCGGCCTTGCGTGAAGCTCGCGAAGAGTCAGGTATCCACGACGTTCGGATAGACGCGGACCTACTCTCCGCCCACACACATCCGATCACGTGCTCGCTCGGGGTTCCGACTCGCCATCTCGATCTACGGTTTCTTGTTGTGGCACCGGACAATTCGCATATCGTCCGGAGCGCGGAGTCCACCGACCTCCGATGGTGGCCGGTGGACGCGCTGCCGCCGACTGCCGAACGCGAGACCATCGACCACCTGGTCGCGCTCGCACATCAGCGCAAGAATCAGGACTGAAACGGAGACAGTTCGGGTTGCTTGGCACTCACGCCGTCGCCCGAAGACGTTCCCTTCACTCGCCGAGCTACCCACGGCACCAAGAACTCTCGCGCCCATTGACGATCCTCGCGGCGAGTTTCGGCTTTGGTGAGAACCGGCGCCGGCCCCAGATCTGGTGGGATCAAACCGTGTTCGACGCCCAGGACGTCGAGCACCCGCATCGCCATGTTCTCGTGCCCGGCGGGCGACATGTGCAGTCGGTCCCAGTCCCACATCCGCAGGTCCTGATACTCGGAGAATCGCCAGAAGTCGACGAGGGTCGCGCCGTGACGGTCCGCGACCTCGCGAACAAGCTCGTTGTAGATCGCCAAGCGTCCGCGGAGCTTGCCGAAGAAGGCGGACCATCCGGTGTCGTACGCGGTGAACATGAGAACCCGCGCGCCGGAAGCCGTGAGCTGGCCGATTGCCGAATCGTAGCGGGCGACGACCGCGTCGATGTCGAGCTTGGGACGCATCATGTCGTTTCCGCCGGCGTAGATGGTCACCAGATCGGGCTTCAACGCCAGAGCCGGTTCCACCTGCTCGTCGATGATCGGTCCGAGCAGGCGACCACGAATCGCCAGGTTGGCGTAGCGGAACTCGGGGTTGTTCACCGCCAACTGCTCGGCCACTCGGTCTGCCCACCCGCGCAGACCGTTGGGGAATCGTTCGTCGGCGTCGCCGACGCCCTCGGTGAACGAGTCACCGAGGGCAACGTAACGGCTCGGAAGAGAAGTCATACCCGCCAGTATTCCAGTAGGTCAGCTAACGATCACACATCTGTGCTGAAGCGCACGCCACCGTCCGGCAGCGTCACCCCCGGCCACACGCGTGCGCCGCGCAACAATTCGCACCGCGCACCGATGTCCGCGCCGTCACCGATGACGGCGTCGCGGACCAGCGCTCGGGGTCCGATACGGACGCCGAATCCGAGGATCGATCGCTCGACCACCGCACCGGCTTCCACTACGGCGCCGTCGAAGAGAATCGCACCGTCGAGACGCGCACCTGCGCCGACTTCTGCGCCTCGACCGACAACCGTGCCGCCGATCAGGACGGCCCCGGGTGCGATTCCGGCTCCGGGGTGCACCAACGACTCGCCGCGCGGACCCTCGAGAGCGGGTGAGGGCGCGATACCTCGCACCAGGTCGGCGGAACCGCGGACGAAGTCCTCGGGGGTTCCCATGTCACGCCAGTACGACGAGTCGACGTGGCCGAACACCCGCTTGCCCTCGGCGAGGAGATTCGGGAACACCTCGCGCTCGACCGACACCGGTCGTCCCTCGGGGATCTGCTCGATGATCTCGCGCTTGAAGACGTAGCAGCCGGCGTTGATCTGATCCGTCGGCGGATCCTGGGTCTTCTCCAGGAATGCCGAGACTCGTCCGTCCTCGTCGGTCGGAACACAACCGAATGCACGCGGGTCTCCCACGCGAACCAGATGCAGGGTCACGTCGGCGTCCGTCTTCTCGTGGGTCTCGAGAATGCCGTTCAGGTCTGTGCCACCGAGCACGTCACCGTTGAACACCATGACGTTGTCGCCGCGCAACTTCGGGAGCACGTTGCGAATTCCGCCGCCGGTGCCCAGCGGTTCGGTCTCGAAAACGTAGTCGATCTCGAGGCCCATCTTGGAGCCGTCGCCGAAGTAATCCTCGAATACCTCTGCCTTGAAGGACGTTCCGAGCACCACGTGCTTGATACCGGCCGCCTCGATCCGGGCGAGCAGGTGTGTCAAGAACGGCAAGCCGGCGGTCGGAAGCATCGGCTTGGGCGCAGACAACGTCAGCGGACGCAGCCGAGTGCCCTTGCCGCCTACCAGGATTACGGCGTCGGTCGGATTCTGATCGGACATCATTTTCCCCCGTGGTTCGAAACTGATGGGTTGTCGGTGGAGTTGTCGGTGCGAGCGCGCTCGCGAACAGCAGAAGCTACGGCGATCTTGGACCGCACGGCCAGGCCACCGCGCAACGCGAGTCGCAGCGGAGCCTGCCACCAGTGCGGATGGCGATCGGCCTGGAACTGATAGGCGCTGCGATGATGAGCGGGCAACATCAGTTCCGGATGACGTCCTGCCGCATGGCCTTTGGCATGCGTGACGACGGCCGAGGGGACGAAGACGTTCAGCCAGCCGGCTTTTCCGAGGCGGTCACCGAAATCGACGTCCTCCATGTACATGAAGTATCGCGAGTCGAACCCGGAGATGGAGTCGAAGGCGTCGCGTCGTACCAGCAGGCACGAGCCGGAAAGCCAGCCCACTGCGCGCTCGGTGACGGCCTCGTTCTCCTGACGGTACCGAGCAGTCCACGGGTTTTTCGGCCACACGGTGCCGAGCAATGCGTGCCCGACGCCCGAGGTGATGTCGGGCACGGTTCGCGCCGACGGATAGACGCTGCCGTCCGGTTCGAGGACCTTCGGCCCGAGTGCACCGGCCCTTGGCCACCGATTTGCCGCGGCGACCAATTCGTCGAGTGAACCGGGTGCCCATTGGACGTCTGGATTGGAAATCACGACAAATTCGATAGACGAATCGATCTCCGCAACTGCCCGATTTATCGCTCCGCCGTAGCCGATGTTTCCACCGGTTCGAAGCAGACGGACATGCTCGTACTTGGCATCAGCGGCCTCGGGGGCGCCATCGGTCGACCCGTTGTCGGCCATGATGACCTGGGGTTTTTCTGTCGTCGCCACGGCGAGCGTGCTCAAGAAATTCTCGAGATGCTCGCCTGGCGAGTAGGTCACCGTTACCACGGCCAGCTTGGGACTCACGCCGGTCAGCCTAGCCGTCCGCGGGCACTGCCCCGAACAAAGCTCACGCCAGAGCGGCGTGCAGAGCCTCTCGCCACGGACGCAGCGGCGTCATTCCCGCGGTAACCCACGCGCGCTCGGACAAGACCGAATACGCCGGGCGGGGAGCGGGGCGCACGAAGTCCGCGCTGCTGCACGGCCGCACCCGCGTCGGGTCTGCGCCGATCTCCTCGAACACAGCGCGTGCCAACTCGTACCAACTTGCCTGCCCACCGTTGGTCACGTGGAATGTCGACGAACCCGTGAAGTCCCGCAGCGCGAGTTCGACGATCCCGCCCGCCAGGTCGAGGCTGTAAGTAGGTGACCCGACCTGATCGTCCACGACGTTCACGAATTCACGTTCGGCTTCGAGCCTTCGCATCGTGGCGACGAAATCCGAGCCGACACCGGAATACACCCACGCGGTACGGACAACCGCCACGTCTGCCCCGGACTCCCGGACAGCTACCTCGCCGGCCAGTTTCGTTCGTCCGTATACCGTCGCCGGACCGGTCGCTGCGTCGACGTCGTACGGTGTGCTCGCGTCGCCGGGAAACACGTAGTCGGTCGAGACGTGGATCAATCGCGAACCCACCCGCGCACAGGCTTGCGCGAGATTCCCCGGTCCGATCTCGTTGACGGCCTTCGCTGCCTCCTGGTCGGTCTCGGCGGCGTCGACGGCCGTGTACGCGGCGCAGTTGATCAGCACCGAACCGGGCGAGACGAATTCGTCGACGGCGTGGCTGTCGGTGATGTCCAGCTCGTCGGATCCGACGGCCGTGACGGGAAGACCCGCCGAGGTAGCGAGGGCTTCGACACGGGTCCCGAGCTGCCCTCGGGCGCCGGTGAGCAGGATATTCGTCACACGGTTCAGTCTGGCACGCCGCGTCGAGGTACCCGCGGCCGAGCATCGGACCAGTAACCTGAAGGGGTGTCCCACCAGCAACCGCAGCGCCGCGCGCGTCCACGACCTGCGCCGATTCGGACCAAGACGAGCCCGGCTCGCATAGCGGTCGCGGTGCTCTCCGTGCTCGTACTGCTGGTCACCGGGTTCGCATGGCGGGGTGTGGACTCGTTGAGGAACAGCCTTGCCACTGCCAGCGGCCTCGGCCTCGGTGGCGGCAAGGACGGCGCCATCGACATCCTGATGGTGGGAACCGACAGTCGCACGGACGCACACGGCAACCCGCTCTCACAAAGCGAACTCGACTCGTTGCGCGCTGGTGAGGAAGTTGCGTCCAACACCGACACCATCATCTTGATCCGCGTCCCCAACGACGGAAGTTCCGCGACCGCGATCTCGATTCCCCGCGATGCGTACGTCAACGTCCCCGGTATCGGTATGTCGAAGATCAACGCCGCGTTCGGTGCCACCAAGGAAACCGAGCGACTGAAGTTGGTCAACAACGGGTCGTCCGACAGCGACGCCGACAAGAAGTCGACGGAAGCCGGCCGGACCGCGCTCATCGGAGCCGTGGCGAATCTGACCGGAATCACCGTCGATCACTACGCCGAAGTCGGTCTGCTCGGATTCGTCCTGCTGACCAACGCAGTGGGCGGAGTCGACGTCTGCCTCAACGCGCCGGTCGACGAACCGATGTCCGGGGCCAACTTCGCAGCCGGGAAACAGACACTCGACGGTGCCGACGCGCTGAGCTTCGTGCGACAACGACACGATCTTCCTCGCGGCGACCTGGACCGAATCGTGCGCCAGCAGGTGTTCATGGCTTCTCTCGTCAGCAAGGTGCTCAGCGCAAAAACCCTCAGTGACCCCAGCAAGCTCAGTCAGTTGACCTCGGCTGTCCAGCGTTCCGTCGTGATCGACGACGACTGGGACATCATCGAATTCGCCAAGCAGTTGCAGAATCTGGCCGGCGGCAAGGTGCAGTTCGAGACGATTCCCGTCCTCGACATCAACGGCATGACGGACTACGGCGAGTCCATCGTCAAGGTCGATCCCAAGGCCGTCAAGAAGTACATCGCCGGATTGGTCGGCGCCGACAGCGAGGACTCGGACGAGACCTCCGAGGCACCGACCACGGTGAATGCGTCCTCGATCACGGTCGACGTCGCAAACGCCAGTGACATCGCAGGATTGGCCAGTGGGGTCTCCGAGGCCTTGAGCGCCCTCGGGTACAAGCAGGGTCAGGTCGGCAACAACACCGGAGCGGACGTCACCGAATCCACGGTGTTCGCAAAGTCTGCGGACGACGACGCTGCACTCGCAGTCGCCGAGGCACTCGGCGGCCTGACGGTCAAGGCCGATTCGTCACTGTCCTCCGGCAAGGTTCGTGTTGTCATCGCCGAGGACTACAGCGGACCGCAGTCCGCCGACGCGGTGTCCCCGTCCGGCGGGGCGTCAACCACCACTGAATCGGCGAGCACCACCGAGACCAGCCCCACCCCGGCCCCTCCCGGTCCCCCGATCGACGCAGCCTCCAACGGCCCGCGCTGCGTTAACTGAACCGCTGCGTAAGCTGATCGGGTGCCTTCGCCTGTAGACAACCTGACCGATGCCCTTCTCGGACCGATCTTGACTGCCGACCCGGCCGGGCCTCGCGTGACCTACTACGACGACGCCACCGGCGAGCGCATCGAATTGTCTGCGAGCACGCTGGCCAACTGGGCGGCAAAGACAGCGAACATGGTTCGAGACGAGTTCGCTCTCGAGCCCGGCGGCAAGGTTGCCGTGCTGCTTCCCGCGCACTGGCAGAGCGTCGCTGTGCTGTTGGGTGTGTGGTGGGCAGGCGGCGAGGTGGTCCTCTCCCCCGACGCTGATGCCGAACTCGCTTTTGTCACTGTCGACCGCCTGGAAGATGTTGCGGACGTACCCGAAGTCGCCGCGCTCTCGCTCGACGCGTTCGGCAAGGGCCTGAGCGATCTTCCGCTCGGTGTTGCCGACTACGCGACCTCCATTCGAGTACACGGCGACCAATTCCGTAGCGCCGGAGCCGGTTCGGCACTGGAAGGCCGGTCTGTTGCGGACACGATCGACGCGGCCCGGGAATCGGCGAAGAACTCCGCACTGGCATCGACAGATCGTGTCCTCTCGAGCCGCACGTGGGAGACGGCAGACGAGTTGATCGACGGACTTCTGGCAGTTCTCGCTGCAGGCGCCTCACTCGTGCAAGTGGCCCACCCGGACGCGGAAGCTACCGCGCGCCGAGTGGGCACCGAAAAGGTCACGAAGCAGTTCTGAGTGTCAGCTCGCGAGAGCTGTCACCGGCGAGACCAATCCCGCCCGCCGAGCGGGGAGCAGTGACGCGATCACGCCGCAGATTCCGCCGATCAACACGATGGCCACCAACTGCACCCACGGGACTGCGCTGAGGGCGACGTCCTCGATCCCGAACACCGAAGCGGTACCGGCTACGCCGAACACCATCCCGAACAGCACTCCGATCACCGATGCAACTCCTGCCACCAGCAGTGCTTCCCAGATCAACATGGCTCGAATTCCCTTCCTGGTCAGTCCGAGTGCGCGAAGCAGTCCGGATTCGCGGCGCCGTTCGAGAACGGACAACGCCATGGTGTTTCCGACGCCGATCAAGGCGATCAACACCGCTACCGACAGCAATCCGGCAACCACCATGAGCATGGTGTCGAGGATCGAATCGAGGGCCGAACGCATTTCGGTCATCCCCTGAACTTCGCTCCCCGGGGCTTCCTGGCGTGCGAGTTCGGTGATGCGGTCGGTGGTGGCCAAAGCCTGTTCGTCAGTGTCCGTGCCCAACCTGACCCAGTACGAATCGGTGGTGGGCGCGGAGGCCGCTGCACCGAGATCTCCTCGATCCAGCAGTGCTGGTTGACCTTTCACCCCTTCGATCACGCTGACGTTCACGGCGCCGCGATCCCCGCGCACCGTTGCCGTATCGCCCGCCGAGAGGTTGTATCCGCTCAGATCGGCCGGAGAGAGCACCAGTTGACCGGCAGCAGGTACCGAGATCTCGGTACGCAGAACATCTTTCACCTGGGCAGCGTCGACACCGAATCCGGCCAACGAGCCGCGCCCGTCGATCGTCAGCTCGGCTTTTTCCAGACCGCTCACTGCGCCGACCCCGTTGACGGCGGCGATGTCGGTCCCCAAACCGGCCGGAAGGGGCGCCGAACCGGAACTGCTCACCATCACGTCGACGGGGAATTGGCTGTCCATCGCCGCGGGTGCAGCTTCCTTGACCGTCGCGATTCCCACGACGAGCGTGCTCGTCAAGGCGACGCCGATCAGCAGTGCCGTGGCTGTTGCCGAGGTGCGGCGTGGATTCCGGCCGGCGTTGCCTGCTGCCAGGCTGCCCACGGGACCGATCACCCTCGCCAACACTCCGCCGGCTGCATTGATCAGGGCAGGCACGATTCGACCGGACAGGGCTGCAATCCCGAGGAACGAGAACAGTCCACCAGCGGTCGCCGCCAGAACCTGCTGATTCGTCACTCCCAGGACGGTCATCGCGATGCCCGCGAGCAGGATCACTATGCCGAGAACCCGTCGGACCACCGATACCTGAACGCTCTCGGGCTTGGACTCCATCGGCTGCAGTGCTGCCAACGGGGACAGCCTCGTTGCCGCGCGACCGGGCGCAGATGCAGCGAGCATCGTCATCACGATGCCGACTGCAAGGCCGACCAGCACGGTCACCGGGGTGACGCTGAGTGACGAAAGTGGAACCGGCACATCCGCGGCCGTGGCCACGCGACCGATCGCCCAGGCGAGTCCGATACCGAGCCCGACGCCGATCACCGAGGCGATCACACCGACCGCCGCGGCTTCGCTGCGAATGCTCCGGCGAACCTGCTTGGCCGTGGCGCCGACGCACCGGAGCAACGCGAGTTCCTGAGTGCGCGCCGCGAGGAGCACGGCAAACGTATTGGCGATCACCAGCGCGGCAACAACAACGGCGATAGCGCCGAAGGCGAGCAGCACCGTGCTGAGGATCTTGGTGCCGCCCATGTACTTCGCTGCCGCGTTGTCGGTAGCTTCTTCGCCGGTCAGCACCGTGGAGTCCGCAGGCAACGCGCTCTCAACCGAATCCACCAACTGCTGCTGCGAGCGAGAGCCGTCACCGGCTACGCGGAATTCACGTGCGGCGCTGTCTCCGGCCCAAGCGCTCACTTGCTCGGCAGTGGTGAACACTTTCATCCCGCCCAGGCGCTGCGCCGAACCGGAGAGATCGACCAGTCCGACAACCTGCGCAGTGGGCGCAGCGGCACCTACCGTCGAATCCCGTGCCGTGACAGTGATTCGGGCACCCACCGGTATACCGGAGTCCGCACTCACCAACGCCTGACCGAGACCGACAGGGAGCGAACCCTCCGACAGCTTCTCCCAACGCAATTCGGGGTTGTCGGCGATCGAGAGCGCGTCCCCGTAGGACGCACCCTTCGCCTCGGAATCGACACGAACGTACGTCGACACGTCCTCGGCCACCGCCGAGACACCCGGCACTGCGCTCAGCAAGGCTTCCGTCACGCCTGGACCGGAGGCGACAACGTCCGTGGTTTCGTATTGCGACGCAAGTGATTTACTCACACTCGCGTCAACCGTCGAGCTCAATGTCAAAGTCGCGACGATGTATCCGACCGCGATCACCACGGCAAGTATCGACGCCACATAGCGCCCGGCATGCGCCCGCGCCTGGGCAAACGCCAGACCCTTCATCGCAGTGCGCCCGAAGCTACGGGAACATCGGCCAGGTCGTCGGCACCGAGGGCTCGCATGGCACTGATCACCGAGTCGACAGTGGGAGCGTCGATCTCGCCGGCAATGCGCCCGTCTGCGATCAACACGACGCGGTCCGCGTACGACGCCGCCACCGGATCGTGCGTCACCATGACGACGGTCTGACCGGTCTCCCGGACACTGGTGCGCAAGAGACCCAGAACCTCTGTCCCGGAACGGGAATCCAGGTTGCCGGTGGGCTCGTCGGCAAAGATCACGTCGGGCTGCGGCAGTAGTGCGCGGGCGACGGCTACGCGTTGTTGCTGACCGCCCGACAATTCGTGCGGCAGGTGATCGAGACGCTGCGACAGGCCCAGCTTGCCGATCACCTCGTCCATCCACTCGGGCGAGGGTTCACTGCCCGCCAACTTCATCGGCAGCAGCATGTTTTCCCGAGCAGTGAGCACCGGTAGCAGGTTGAACGCCTGGAAGACGAACCCGATTCGCTCGCGCCGCAGTTCGGTGAGTTCGGTGTCGCCGAGTTTCGTGACCTCGGTGTCGCCCAGGAAAACCTGCCCACCCGAGACCGTGTCGAGTCCGGCAAGGCAGTGCATGAGCGTCGACTTTCCGGAGCCGGACGGGCCCATGATCGCGGTGAAGCGCTCGCGCCCGAAGTCCACGTCGACTCCGCCGAGCGCGTGCACCGTGGTTTCACCGGTGCCGTACACCTTGGTGACGCCGCGGGCAGTGATCGCCGACACTTCGGCTGGTTCCGTCGTGGTGTGCGCATGCATTCTTTTGCCCTCCGTAAAGCTTCTCGCTATGACGGAATCGACGTTATTGCAGCGCAAGTGGTCTCCGCGTCGGAGCGCGGGGCGATCTTGGAAAGCCCGGTGTCATCCCGGGGTAGGACTGAACAGAGCTGCTCGTCAGCCCTCGGTACCGAGGAGATCCGCGCGCCGGACAAGTCCGATCTGGAAAGCGAAGACGACTGCCTGCACACGATCGCGTGAATGGGTCTTTGAAAGAACCCGTCCGACATGGGTTTTCACTGTCGTCTCGGAGACGTGGAATTTCGCGGCGATCTCCGAATTGGACAGCCCGTACGCCATGGCCTCGAGCACCTCTACCTCGCGCGGTGTCAACTCTTCGGGCAACTGCGCTTCGGGCGCCGAGCCTTCCAGGAGCGGACCGACGTGCTGTAGCAGGCGCCGAGTGGCCCGGGCTTCGATCACCGCGTCCCCGCGGTGCACGGTGCGGATGGCGTCGAGCAACTGCTCCGGTGGCACGTCCTTGAGCAGGAATCCACTGGCGCCCGCCCTGATGGCCGACATCACGTACTCGTCGTTGTCGAAGGTGGTGAGCACCACGACCTTCGGCGCATCGGGGTCGGCCAGGAGTCGACGAGTCGCCTCGATGCCGTCCATCTTCGGCATCTGGACATCCATCAGGACAACGTCGACGTGACGGGCGGCCAACTCGGTCAACGCCTGCTGACCGTCCGAAGCCTCGACAACCACCGACAGATCCGGCTGTGAGTCGATGACCATTCGAAAACCTGCGCGGACCAGCTGCTGATCGTCGATCAGTGCCACTGCGATCGGAGCCACGTGTTCGTCCATGCCACTCACCTTAAGACCTTCGGACGTTTCAAGACCTACCCAGACGTTCGTTCGTACGGCAGGACGGCCCGGACGCTGTATCCGCCGCCCGATTTCGGTCCGGCGGTTACTTTGCCTCCGTGCAGTTTGGCTCGCTCGGCCATCCCGATCAGTCCCTGTCCGCCTGGTGACGATTCGACCAGCGCGGCGCTGCCGCCTCGTCCGTCGTCGGTGATACCGAGAACGAGTTCGGTTTCAGCCCACGTCATCTCGACGCTCGCCTGTGCTCCAGGCCCCGCATGTTTGAGAACGTTCGTCAGCGATTCCTGCATGATGCGATACGCCGTCAACCCCGCACCCGCAGAGAGTTCGCGTGGTTCCCCGGTCACGCTGACGGCGATGTCGAGTCCGCTGCTGCGTAACTCGTGGAAGAGACTGTCGATGTCGCCGGCGCCCGGTATCACCGAGAAATCGCGGGGCGTGTCCTCACGCAGGACGGACAGCAGCGATCGCATGTCGGTCAACGCCTGGCGCCCGGTGGAGGCAATGGTTTCGAGTGCCTGAATTGCAGCCTGAGGATCTTTGGCCGCGCTGTAGCGTCCGCCGTCGGCTTGGGCGATGACAACCGTCAACGAGTGGGCGACGATGTCGTGCATCTCGCGCGCAATCCTCGAGCGTTCGCTGATCGTCGCAATTTCCGCTTCCTGCGCACGCTCGAGTTCGAGAAGCCGAGCACGCTCGGTCAGACCTTCCAACTGTTTGGTGCGCACTCGGCGCAGATCGCCGAACGCCCAGACAGCAAGCATGAAGATCATGACGGCCACGGACTGCATGACCTGCGAAGACACGGTGATTCGGTCGTAGCTGAAGTATCGAACACTCCCGGCGATCGACCCGAGCAATGCCAGCACCAGGCCGGTGAGGGAACTCCACCGTGCGCCGTAGGCAGCAAGTGCATACAGAGAGATGGGAACTACGACGGCGGACGCGAGCAGCGTATTGCCGATGACGATCACGTGCAGAACCGCGAACGCCGCGATGACCATGCCGGAGAGTTCCGGCCGTGAGCGTCGCCATGCCAGCGGAACGGTCATTCCCAGCGAGATGAACACCGCAAGTGGACTCGCCTCGACCGCAACGACAACGCTGAACAGTGCGGCAACCGTCGCAATGCAGATGTCCACACCGCGAGCATGATCCGCGCTCCAACGGACGAAGCGCTCACTAGTCGGAAAACGAGCCATGCCGCCAACAGTAGCTTTTACTCAGCTTCGGCAACTTCAACTCAGGCGCGGTAACCGCCGTCTTCGAGTCCGGCCTCGATTTCGAATCGGTTCCGCGGCCCCCTGTGACGCAGTTCCTCACGCAGGTACAACAACCCGAATGCGATTCCGTACCTGGCCCATTGGTCTGCGTGAACGGCCTCGTGACGAAGGACGGATCGAGTCGTGTTCCGTCGGGTGAGATATACACCACCGAGAGTTGTTCCGCCTCTGGCGAACCCGCGGCGCAGTCCGGAGGCGACAAAGATTCCGGACTCGTCGTCGAAGCGGATGTCCGCGCCGAGAATCCTGGCGTACAGCAGGGCGACGCGGGTGACGAACGCGGACTGCGTGCTGCCCCGACTCGCTCGGATCAGCGGCAGCCCGCGGCGTGCACACACGAGAAGATCAGCCCAGCAGTTTTTCGCGGAGCGCCTTGTCCTTGTCGAGCACCATGGACTCGAGGCTCTCCTGGAACGCCACCATCCGCTGCTGCAGTGCGGGATCCGAAGCACCGAGAATCCGAGCAGCCAGCAGACCGGCGTTACGAGCGCCACCGATCGACACTGTCGCCACCGGGACGCCGGCAGGCATCTGGACGATCGAAAGCAGCGAATCCATACCGTCGAGGTACTTGAGCGGCACCGGAACACCGATGACGGGCAACGGCGTAGCCGAGGCAACCATGCCCGGAAGATGCGCGGCGCCGCCGGCACCGGCGATGATGACCTTGATTCCGCGGCCGGCAGCTTCCTTGGCGTAGTCGAGCATCCGCTGAGGCGTGCGGTGCGCCGAGACGACACCGACCTCGAAGCGGATACCGAACTCCGCAAGAGCTTCGGCTGCAGCTTCCATGGTCGGCCAATCCGAATCGCTGCCCATGATCAGGCCGACCTGCGCGCTCTCACTCACCGTGTACATCCCATCCGTCGGTCCAAACTGCGTACGAAAGCCAATGTGCTGCGCGCTCGGCGCGTTCCCGAACTGCGGCAACGTAATTCGGATCGTCGATGGATCCGGCGCCGCCCACGATGTTGACGTGCCCGATCTTGCGATCCTTGCGCTCACCCTTGCCGTACAGGTGGATCTTCGCGTCAGGCATCCGCGCGAACAGGTGATGGACGCGCTCGTCCATCGTCATCTCGGGAGCTTCGGGCGCACCGAGAACGTTGGCCATCACGGTGACCGGCGCGATCGGCGACGTATCGCCGAGCGGGTAGTCGAGAACCGCGCGCAGGTGCTGCTCGAACTGAGAGGTGCGGGCGCCGTCCATCGTCCAGTGGCCGGAGTTGTGCGGGCGCATCGCCAACTCGTTGACCACGAGAGTGCCGTCGGTCGTCTCGAACAGTTCGACGGCCATCGAGCCGACCACACCGAGCTCCGACGCGATGCGCAGCGCCAACTGTTCGGCTTCCTCGGCAACGGCACTCGAAAGCTCGGGGGCAGGTGCGATCACGACGGCGCACTGGCCGTTGCGCTGAACCGTTTCCACGACCGGCCACGTAGCGCCCTGCCCGAACGGCGACCGCGCCACCATGGCGGACAGCTCCCGACGCATCGAGACCATTTCCTCGACGATCAGCGGAACACCCTTGTTGAGCTGCTCGGTGACGATGGCTTCTGCTTCGTCCTGATCGTCGGTGATCCAGACGCCGCGGCCGTCGTAGCCTCCGCGTGTTGCCTTGATGACGAGCGGCCAACCGTGTTCGGAGCCGAAACGCACGACGTCTTCCGCCCACGTCACTTCGGCGTACGCGGGTACGGGTGCGCCCAGTTCGGCAAGTTTGCGACGCATCAGCAGTTTGTCCTGAGCGAAGATCAGAGCCTGCGGCGGCGGCTGAACGTTCACGCCTTCGGCAACAAGAACCTCGAGGTGCTCGGTCGGCACGTGCTCGTGGTCGAACGTCAGTGCATTGGAACCGACCGCTGCACGGCGGAGAGCATCGAGGTCGGTGTGGCTTCCCAATACGACGTCGGGGCTGACCTGAGCCGCCGGTTCGTCCGCGGTCCCGGAGAGCACTCGGAGCGTCTGGCCCAGGGCCACCGCCGCCTGGTGCGTCATCCTGGCCAACTGTCCGCCACCGATCATGGTGACGACGGGCATGGATGCTTTTGCCGGTCGGGGGGTGGTCGGGCGGGCGGGGATCTGCGCGGGATCGTTGTTGCCGGTCACGGCTCTCTATGTTGTCATGTGCCGCGTTCGCCCGTTCATTCAGCGTTCCCAATCTGTGATTCTGCTGATGATTCCGCGGCAAATTGGTGGTAACGCGGTTTCGTTTCGTAAACTCATCTGTTGTGCCATTTGTCGACGGGGTCATTGCCCGAATACCCCAACCGTTTCGTGACATCGCTCTGCGTCACAGCGAGCTGATCAAATTCGCGATCGTCGGCGGCACGACCTTCCTGATCGACTCCGGCATCTTCTACACACTCAAGCTGTCGATCCTCGAATCCAAGCCGATCACGGCCAAGATCATCGCCGGCGTCGTCGCGGTCATCGCGTCGTACATTCTCAACCGGGAGTGGTCGTTCAAGAACCGTGGTGGCCGTGAACCAGCGCACGAAGCTGCGCTGTTCTTCATCATCAGCGCCATCGGTGTGGTCATCAGCTTCATCCCGCTGTACATCTCCAGCTACGTCTTCAACCTGCGCGTACCCGAAGTCAGCTTGGCGACGGAGAACATTGCCGACTTCATCAGTGCATACGTCATCGGCAACCTGCTGCAAATGGCGTTCCGATTCTGGGCGTTCCGCAAGTTCGTGTTTCCCGACGAGAATCCCGAACCGCTCGAACTGTCCGATACCACAGGATTGTCCGGAACCACAGCGTTGTCGGAAACCACAGCGCTATCGGAAACCACCGCGCCTGACCCGGTAATTCCGGATGCCGAAGAGGAACTCGGACACTCCTGAGTTTTCGGTCAACGCGGTTCGCGGTGCGGAACGACGTCCGCGGGCGGAGCAGTGTTGGCCACCGGCAGGAAGACCGCGAACAAGGCAGGCTTACGCCGCTGCAGTTCCAATCGCCCCCCGTCGGCTTCGATCAGAGCGCGTGCGAGCGCCAACCCGACGCCGGTGGACCCGGCGCCCGAGAATCCTCTGTCGAAGATATGGGGCGCAAGATCGTTCTCCACGCCGGCGCCTTCGTCGGTGACCTCGACGCACACCATCGAGTCACGACGAGACGAACTGCGCCCGGCACCGTCGATCAATCGGACAGACACCGTGCATGTGCCTTCACCGTGTTCGAACGAGTTGTCGACCAGAACGGAAACAGCTTCACGCAGACGCGATCCGGTGGTCGCGGCCATCACCGTGCGATCGCCTCGTAGGCGGAGCCTGCGCCCCTCTCCGTCGAACTGAGCCTGCCAGTCGCGGGTCACCTGTTCCAGCTCGCCGACTACCGACACCAAACTCGCCGATGACCCGCTGGTACGCGACGAGCGAATCAGATCGTCGATTCCGTCGGTGAGCCTGTCGACTTGAGCCATGGCTTCCTCTGCCTCGTTCACAACGTCAGGATCTTCGTGAACGGACAACTCGTCCAGGCGCAGCCGCACCGCGGTCAGTCGACTGCGCAGTTGATGCGAGACGTCCGCGACCAGCGCGCGCTCTCGTTGCAGCCGCACGGAGATCTCCACGGTTGCCGCGTCGAGGACGTCGGAAACGCGGTCGAGTTCGGGGATGTCGTGCCGACGAGGATCTGGACGGAAGTCACCTTCGGCGAGGCGCGCCGCCCTGTCTGCTACATCCTGCAGCGGATCGGCAAGCCGACGCGCGGTGACCACGGCGACCACGGTGCCTGCCGTGATGGACAGAAGCACGAGTACGCCGACCGCCATCACCGCCTGCTTCTGCTGGGTGCGCAGGTTCTCCGACGGCACCTCGAGGCGCAACGAGCCGGAGGTGCCCATCGCGAGCGATTCGACGAGTGCGTTCTTGACCGTCGCCTCGCCGACGTCGACACGCGCGGCGCCGTCGACGGCAGTCGGATACACGACAACCAGGCGCCCGTCGTTGGGAGTGAGGACTTTGAGCGAATCGGTGTTCAACGCACCTTCGACGAGTCCGTTGGTCCCCTCTTGCGCAATGACCTCAGCGGCCATCCGGTCGAGTCGCACCCGGAGATCACTCCGCGTGACGTCCTCCACCCAGAGCCACGCCGTGTAGATCAGCGGAACCCCCAGCAGCAACGCCGTCATGATCACGACAGCGAGAATCGACTGCAATATGCGACGCCGCATGCCGGCAGTTCCTGATTCTCGAGAAGCTAATCGGTGTTGATTCGGAAACCGACACCGCGGACGGTGGCGATTCTGCGTTCCACGGCCGGGCCTTCGTCACCGATCTTTCGGCGCAGCCACGACATGTGCATGTCGAGTGTCTTCGATCCACGTAGCTCGACGTCGCCCCACACCTCGCGAAGGATCGTATCGCGCGAGACTACTTCCCCGGCATGCTCGAGGAGGACTCGCAGAAGTTCGTATTCCTTGTTGGCCAAGGCGATTTCGGAGCCGTTGACGAGTACGCGACGCGCCGCCGGCTCGAGCCTGATGCCACCGACCTCTACGATCGTGTCCTCGCGGCCACCGTGGCGACGCAAGAGTGCTCGCACACGTGCCATCAACTCGGCGAGACGAAACGGCTTACTGACGTAGTCGTCAGCGCCAGCGTCCAGGCCGACCACGAAGTCGACTTCGTCGGTTCTGGCGGTCAGCATCAGCACGGCGAGCGAGGTGCGATGCGCACGAATCTGTCGACACACTTCGAGGCCGTCCATACCGGGAAGGCCGAGATCGAGAATCAGCAGATCGAAATCACCTTCGAGCGCCTGCTGCAACGCAGCGGGTCCGGTCGGTTCGACCGTCACCGAATACCCTTCACGCCCCAATGCGCGGGAGAGGGGTGCAGCAATGGCCTCGTCGTCTTCGGCTAGCAATACGGCAGTCACACGAACAGACTACGGACAACACGCCTTTGCACGTTGATTACCAGCCATTTCGATCGTTCGGGTCGTCGCTTTCACCTGGCGGCCGCTGTGGTGGAGGCGGTGGTGGCTGCTGCGTGGAATCGAAAACCTGGTGATACAGCAGGGCGTGAACGTGCTCGACATCCGGAATGTCGTCGAATTCGAGCGGATCGTCACTGGCAGAAGCGATGACCAGAGTTCCGGTCTTGAGCATTCGATCGACCAGGCCGTGGCGGAACTGAACATTGCTGATCCGCCCCATGGGAATGTCGATACCGGTGTGCGTGAGCACTCCGTGGCGGATGAGTACACGTCGATCGGTGACGATGAAATGCGTGAACTTCCAGACCGTGAACGGCGCAATCGATCTCCACGCCACGACGGCGAGCCAGACGATTCCGACGGCGATGGACGACACGGCCCGAGCCGTGCCGTCCAATCTCGTCTGAGCGAGGCCCAACAAGAACCCGGCGACGGCCGTGGCAAGCACGAACGTCAGCGCCGGAAGCACCAACATCTTCCAATGAGGATGGCGATGCAGTATCAGTTCCTCGTCCTGAGCGAGGGCGTCTTCGGGATATCCCATGACCGGAAGTCTGCCATCCCGCACCGACTTTCAGGCACACCGACTTTCAGGCACACCGACTTTCGGGCTGATGCTCAGGGCTGCGCGATCTTTCGCAGCACCAGCGGGGTCACGACGATGATGATGCCGTAGAGCACCATCCACACACCGACCACGATGCGGAAGACGTCGAGCGAAAGTTCCGGCTGCAACAGGACGATTGCACCGGCAACGATGCTGATGACTCCGAGCACGATCGACAGGCCGCGATCGACCGTGTGGCCGGATGCTGCATCGACCAGGTCGAGCACGCCTCGGAACACCCACCACGCGCCGATCACCAATGCGATCAGGACCACGGTCTGCAAAGGGCTTCGGAGAACGAGGAATCCGAGGAGCACTGCCAACGCTCCGGAGATCGCGACCAACGTCCGGGTTCCACCCGTAGCCGTCACGTCTGCGAACGAACGAATGATCTGGACGAGTCCGAATCCGAACAGCTGAATCGCGATGACAACCGCCACCACGAACAGGGTGGCATCCGGCCACGCGAGTACCGCGATACCCAGGCCCAATGTGAGGACACCGAGCAGCACCGTCACGCCGGTGAGTACGCGGCGGGCGCTCTCGGCCGTCTCGGCTTCAGTCGGAACAACGATCGGTGTGGTCATGACGCCCCTAGGCAGCTAAGTAGATCCCGCAGTCGAGTGAAATGAAGGACGGACGGTTGGTTCGAAACAGGTCCGGGCCAAAAATTAGCACTTTGGTGCCAGAAAATCCGGCAAGGCTCACGATTCGGTTACCGGGGCGGCCCGAAGGTGTGTGATGTCACCCGCTGCGACCGCAAAGGTCTCTCCTTCTGCTCCCTCGATTTCGATGACGACGCGGCCGGAAGTGTCGACGTCGGTCGCGATACCGAACACCTCCTTGTCGCCCGGCAAAACCGCGCGGACTCGTTTACCCAGCGTCCCGCAGCGCTGCCGGTACTCGGCAGCCAACACAGATGTATCCCATTTCGATGATTCCCAAGCACGGAATTGCGTCGCCAACTCACGGGCGATTGCTCGAACGAGGGTGTCACGGTCGACGGTCGATGCTTCTTCGATCAGGAGCGATGTGGCGGTCGGGACGGGCAGTTCCTCGACACCCAAGCTCACGTTCAGTCCGATGCCCACCACCACCGCGGGATCGGGCGCCGTCCTTGCCACCTCGGCCAGAATTCCGGCCACCTTCTTGTCACCGATGAGAACGTCGTTCGGCCACTTGAGTTCTGCGGGCACTTCCGCCACGTTGCGCAATGCATCGACGACCGCGATTCCCGACAGCAGCGGGAGCCAGCCCATGTCTGCGAGATTCATTCCGGGCATCGACAACAGAACCGACATCGAGATCTGCGCTTGGGGCGGACTCACCCAAGTGCGCGAATGCCGGCCGCGCGCACTCGCCTGATATTCGGCGATCAGAACATGACGGTCGGCATCCGGATCTGCCGCTCGCGCAAGGAGATCCGCGTTCGTCGAACCGGTCTCCGCGACCACGTCGAGGCGGTTCCAGAAAACGCGCGCGTCGTCGTTGTCGCTGCGCACGAGTGCGCGGCGTAGGGCATTGCCGTCGAGGGGCGGTCGGTTCAAGTCGGTCCACATTGCCCCAGCCTATGACGACGGCGAGAATGTACTGGTCAGTAGCTTGAGCCCGCGAAACCGCGACAATCGGACCTGCCTTCGAAGCCCCCCACACACTCTCGTTAAGCTCACGTCCATGACCACTGTCCAAGAGCCGAACGCGCCGGAGGCGGCGGCCGCACCCGATATCCACACGACCGCGGGAAAGCTCGCGGACCTGCGGAATCGCCAAGCCCAGGCGCAGGCACCGAGCGGCGAAGCCGCCATCGACAAGGTGCACGCCAAAGGCAAGCTGACCGCCCGCGAGCGCATCACCGCCCTCCTCGACGAGGGCTCCTTCGTCGAACTCGACGCACTGGCACGGCACCGAAGTGTGAACTTCGGTCTCGCTGACAACCGCCCGGTCGGCGACGGCGTCGTCACCGGTTACGGCACCATCGACGGCCGCGACGTCTGTGTCTTCTCGCAGGACGCCACCGTCTTCGGCGGATCGCTCGGCGAAATCTACGGTGAGAAGATCGTCAAGGTCATGGACCTCGCGATCCGCACCGGTCGCCCCCTCGTCGGCATCAACGAAGGTGCAGGCGCGCGCATCCAGGAAGGCGTCGTCTCGCTCGGTCTCTACGGCGAGATCTTCCACCGCAACGTCCAGGCCTCGGGTGTCATCCCCCAGATCTCACTGATCATGGGGCCCGCCGCCGGCGGCCACGTCTACTCCCCCGCGCTGACCGACTTCGTCGTCATGGTCGACGAGACCTCCCAGATGTTCGTCACCGGCCCCGACGTCATCAAGACGGTCACCGGTGAAGACGTCACGATGGAAGACCTCGGCGGTGCTCGCACCCACATGGTCAAGTCCGGTGTCGCCCACTACGTCGCTTCCGGCGAGCAGGACGCACTCGACTACGTCAAGGACCTGCTCAGCTACCTGCCGTCCAACAACCAGGCAGCAGCTCCCCGCGGCGAGATCACCGACCCCATCGTCGGTTCGATCGAAGAAAGCCTGACCGCCGAGGACATCGAACTCGACACACTCATCCCGGATTCGGCCAACCAGCCGTACGACATGCACGAGGTCATCCGTCGCATCCTCGACGACGACGAGTTCCTCGAGGTCCAGGCCGAGCGCGCGATGAACATCATCGTCGGTTTCGGTCGCGTCGACGGACGCTCGGTCGGCATCGTCGCCAACCAGCCCACCCAGTTCGCCGGCTGCCTCGACATCGACGCGTCCGAGAAGGCCGCTCGCTTCGTGCGCACCTGCGACGCGTTCAACGTCCCGATCATCACCCTCGTCGACGTTCCCGGCTTCCTCCCCGGAACCGAGCAGGAATACAACGGCATCATCCGCCGCGGCGCGAAGCTCCTGTACGCGTACGGCGAAGCAACGGTCGGCAAGATCACGGTCATCACCCGCAAGGCGTACGGCGGAGCGTACGACGTCATGGGCTCCAAGCACATGGGCGCCGACGTCAACCTGGCATGGCCCACCGCTCAGATCGCCGTCATGGGTGCATCCGGAGCAGTCGGATTCGTCTACCGCAAGCAGCTTCTCGAAGCCGCCAAGAACGGCGAAGACGTCGATGCATTGCGCCTCAAGCTTCAGAACGAGTACGAGGACACACTCGTCAACCCGTACGTCGCCGCTGAGCGCGGATACGTCGACGCAGTCATTCCCCCGTCGCACACCCGCGGACAAATCGTTTCCGCATTGCGACTGCTCGAGCGCAAGGCCGTTTCCCTTCCGCCCAAGAAGCATGGGAACATTCCCCTATGACCGCAACCACCGAGGACATTCTCAGCGAAGATGTCGCACTGGCGGAGACTGCACCGACCAACGGTGCAGTCGTCGAGGGAAGCGCGACGGACGTCTCGCTCACCGAGCTGACCGAGACGTCGACCTCCGACGCGTCGGTCATCAAGATCGTCAAGGGTTCGCCCACCGACGTCGAGATCGCGGCACTGGTCAGCGTGCTCGCTGCAGCTGCCGGCAGCGGTCAGGCTCCCGAGTCCAATGTTCCCGCGGAGACCTGGGGCGATCCGACTCAGTTCCACCGCACGCGTGCGCCGTTCTCGCCGTACGCGTACCTGAACCCCGCGATCCGTCGCAGCTGACAATCAGTATCTGCTGACGTGACTCAACTGGTTCTAGCTTCCGCGTCCCCGGCACGCCTCGCAGTTCTGCGGGCGGCCGGGGTTTCGCCGCTTGTCCGTGTCTCCGGTGTCGACGAGGACAAGATTGCCGACAACCTCGGCCCCGACGCCGCTCCCGAAAAAGTCGTGACGGTGTTGGCCGAAGCCAAGGCCGCCGAAATCGTCCCCGGCCTCGCCGCCGACAATCTCACCGACGTAGTCGTTGTCGGGTGCGATTCGATGCTCCTGATCGACGGGCAGCTTCAAGGTAAGCCGGGCAGCGTCGATATCGCCCGAAAGCGATGGGCTGCAATGGCCGGTCGCAGCGCCACCCTCTTGACCGGGCACTGTGTCCTGCGCGTGGCCGACGGCCGCATCGTTCGCATGGCCTCGGATCACAGCGCAACGGTCGTTCATTTTGCGCAACCTTCCACCGAGGATCTCGAGGCATACCTGGCAACGGGAGAGCCGCTCCAAGTTGCCGGAGCATTCACACTCGACAGTCTCGGCGGCTGGTTCGTGGAGAGGATCGAGGGTGATCCCTCGAGCGTCATCGGTATCGGATTACCTTTGGTGCGAACACTTCTCGAGCGCGTTGGAGTTTCCGTCTCGGATCTCTGGCGCACGCAGAGCATCTTCTGACGCGTTTTTCTTCAAGCCCGTTTTCCCCAAGCACGTTTTCTCCAAGCACCACTGACCAGCCCCGCATCGGGTCCATGCCGATGCGAAGCTGGTCTTTTTGTTGTCTCCGTAGAGGTTTGCGCCTTCAGGTTTTGAAGGTGGTGTTCGCCGGCCGCGGGTGCCGCTGCGGGTCGATCGAGGGCGGCGGGATGAACCACGGTTTGTTGTCGATGCCTATTCGGATTTCCCATTTTCCGACGAACCCGGATTTGCGGTGCATCAGCCGGTGATGCGAGCGGCACAGCAGGACAAGGTTGTTCATCACCGTCGGGCCGCCGTTCGCCCAGTGCTTAATGTGGTGCGCATCCGTCCACGCGGGCACGCATGAACACCCCGGGAAGGCGCAGCCTTTGTCGCGGGCGATCAGCGCCACTCTCTGTTCGGCGTTGACCAACCGTTTTCCGGGTCTCGCATCCAACGGCGCGCCGTGAGCGTCCAGTAGAACAGTCGACAGGAAACAATCGCACCCCAACAACCTCGTCTGCGAGACGGACAGCGGTCCGAGCCATGGCATGTGCCCGACATCAAGATCCGACCGAGTATCTCCACCATTCGAGGGCGCGGCGGCGCAGTCCCGATGCTCAGCGAGATCGCGAGCGTCGATGTGCACGTTCACGTGCGGGCGTTGGCCGCCGTCGGTACCGGTTTTCGCGCAGTCCAGATACCGGCGGATCAGTTCGGTGAACCCGTCCGCCGTCCGCTTCGCCGCCGACCGGGCATCGGGAGTTCCATCGGGCGCCGGGGTCGGCATCGTCAGATTCGACAACGCCGACAACAGCATTTCGCCGGTGAGAGCGTCGAAATCACCGCGCACCACCACCCGACCATTGAGCGTCGACGCGATACGGAGCTCGTTCCGATCCACATCTTCGGCAGGTGGAATCTCATCGGACTCGAACACCCGCTCCAAGGTCGCGATAACGTGCCGCACCTTCGTCGTTGTCGCCTCCGCACCCGACGCAGCCGCAAGCAGCAGGTCGATGCAGCGTGGCAGTGCTTCCTCCGGCATCCCCTTCGGCGGGGATTCACAGAACGCGACGATCAAAACGGCGTGATCGAACGAGCAGTCACCATCATCGAAGCCTGCTGCCACGGCCGGGAACGCGCGTAGCGCGGCGCCCAGGGCGGCGATCTTCTTCCCGTCCCGAACCTGCAGCATCGTGTTTGCTGCCAACCATGACCCGACACCGCGGCTGGCAATCACCTGATCGTCGGGACGAATCGAGAGTTCGTCTACCACCGCCACCCGAACGGCTTCCAGGCGCAGAATCTCCGCACTCGACGACACCGCAGCCTCACGTAACTCGGCAGCAGTCAACCGCCACAGGCGTCCGCGCAACCCCACCGCAGAACCCGAAACCACTTCCGACGACAAGACACTCATAGAATCCCCCGATCCCCTACACACAGGGTACTCGAACACTCGTTCGAGTCAAGGGCAAATTCTCAGACTGGCGAATTGACCCGAGGTAGGGCAGTCGACGCCAACCCGATGCCGAGCGCAATTGCTGCGATGATCGCGAGTACACGGCGCTGAGCTTCGAGAAACGCTTCGCCGGCAGCGGCCCGAGTGGATGCGTACGCGGCATCAACTGCCACCTGAACGGATTGACCCCCGGCACCGGCGGAGCTGTCCCGGCGACATTCCGGCGCCACCTCCATCGGTGTTCCCGATGCCAATTGGCTTGTCGCGCAATCGACAAAGGCCCTTTCGGCGATGTCGATCAGGCCGGGACCAACGCCGGCAGCTTCAAGGTTCGCAACGTACTCGGGCCGCTCCCCCTGCACCGCTTGCGGAGCCTGCCCTGCCACGAGCGAGAAGAACACCACGCCGATCAATGCCAGTCCGATGGAGCTACCGACCTGCTGAACGGTCGGGAGAAGCCCGGACACCGAACCTGCGTGCGCCGGCTCGACCGTCGAGAGAATCGCGGTTTGCAGAGGTGCCACGAACAGTCCCAGCCCAGCGCCTCCCAGAAGCAGTGGCCCGGCGAGCGCCAGCCAGCGCGGATCAGTTCCCTCGTGTTCGAGGATCACCGACAATGCGATCAGCGAACCGGCAAAAACCACCATCCCCAGAATCAGGACACGGTTTCCGAGCATCCGGTACACCGCCGACGAGAGAACTGCCGCCACACCCATGCCGACAGCCCACGGCAGCGTCATCACGCCCGCCCTCAGCGCGGAGAATCCGAATCCGAACTGCAGCGTGAGGCTGATGGTGAAGATCAGCGAAGTCAAGGTCCCGAAGAACACGAAGGCAAGAATCGCACCGATGGCAAAGGCTCGGTCGCGGAAAAGCTCGAGACGAAGGACGGGATCGCCGCCTCGTTTCCCCAGACGCGATTCGTAGAGCACAAAGGCCAATGCCACCGGCACAGACATCGCGAGCATCACCACCAGCCCTGCCGGCCATCCACGCGCCCTGCCCTCGGCCAGGGGAAGGATCAGCAAGAACAGCGCCAGCGACGACAGCGCAGCGCCGATGAGGTCGAGTGAGCGCACATGCTCCGCGCGAGCATCGACGAGATGGAAGAAGCCGAGGATCAAGGCGGCGATACCGATAGGGACGTTGACGAAGAAGATCAGGCGCCAACCCCAGTCGAACAGATTCCATTCGATGAGCAGCCCGCCGACCAGGGGTCCACTTACCGTTGCCAGTCCTATCGTCGCGCCGTAGATCCCGAACACCCGCGGATGCCTCGCCTTCGGGAACAGACCCGAGATGATGGCAAATGTCTGCGCGGACATCGAACCGGCCGCCAACCCTTGCAGGCCACGGAAGACGATCAACATGGTCGCACTCTGAGCGAGCCCGCACAGCAACGAGGCTGCGACGAATACGGACAGGGCGGTCAGAAATACAACCCTGCGACCGAACAGGTCCCCCAGCCGGGCCGCGGTGATCAAGGAACACGCGAAGGCCAGGATGTACACACTGACCATGAGCAACTGCGCTGAGACGCCGGCTTGAAGATCGACGGCGATGCTCGGAAGCGCGACATTGACGATGGTTGCGTCGAGCAACTGCATGAACGCCGCCGCCAGACTCGTGGCCAAACCGAGCCAGGGCGTCAGAGAAGTTGATCGCCGTCCGCCCTTGTGGTCGGCGCCGACAGCGTCACCTAAGGGGTCCGGAAGCACCGAATAATCCTAATCGACAAGAGGCTTCTAGAACCTGTTCTTGTTTAGATTGCGGTATTTCGGACAATTCAGTCCCGCAGATGGGATAGTTCGGCGTCTGCCCATTTTCAGAGCAGGCTTCTCGACGACACACGCAGGAGTTCTACTCGATGGATCTGAACTTGATCACCCATTGGCACCCGCTTCCTGGACGGGTAATCGAATGGGGCGTCACGCATGCTTCCGCTCAGCGAGCCGCCGAAGCCGAGATCGACCGAGAACTACCCCCGACCACGATGCAGGACCGCCACCTGCGACGCGCCCGCGTCACCGCAGAAAAGGGCGATCCTCAGTCTCCGTGGATCGGTATCGCCTTCGATTTCGCCGGAACCCTCGACCGCGACGCCATGACGCGAGCCCTGCAGCGATACGTCCGACGCCACGACACACTGCACAGCTGGTTCTCCTTCGACGAGGCCACCACCGACGCAGCGGACACCTCGTTCGAGGTCCGTCGACACGTCGTGCCGGTCGAGAGCGTCGAACTCGAGTACCGCCTCGGCGAGGACGTCTCCGAATCCGAGGCGATTCGCGCGCTCGTCGCCACCAAATTCGCCACGGAAACCAGCGCGCTGCAGTGGCCGGCATTCGTTTTCGGCGCCGTCGAGCACGATCACACGCACACGGAAGCCGAGCCGAGTTTCACCCTGTTTCACGCCGTCGACCACGCTCACTCGGACATGAACTCGATGGTCCTGATGTACGCAGAATTGCGTCAGTTGTACGCAGCGGAAACGACCGGGTCACAGCCCGAGCTGGGTCCCGCGGGAAGCTACGCACAGTTCGGTCGTGTCGAGCGCGCGCGAACAACCGAGCTGACGATGCAGTCACCCGCAGTGCATCAGTGGCTCGGTTACCTCATGCGCAGCGGCGGCTCGTTCCCCGGATTTCCCCTCCCGCTCGGCGCCGACGACGCCCCCAAACCGGCTATCGGTTCGCGATTCGACCTGGCCGACGACACCGAGTGCGAAAAATTCGGTGCGATTTGTAAAGCCAACGGCGCCAACTTCATCGGCGGAATTTTCACCGCCCTCGCGATCGCGGAATTCGAACTGGCCGGACGCGACAAGTACATCGCTCTCTCGCCGGTCAGCACGCGAACCGAGGCCGACTCGTTTGCGCAGGGTTGGTACATCAATCTGATCCCCGTCGGCATCGACGTCGACGACAAACGACGTTTCACCGAATTGGCGAAAGTCGGACAGCAGGGTTACCACGACGGCAAAGCGCTGCTGGACGTTTCCGTTCAGCAGGTCATCGATCTCGTACTCTCCAGCATGTCGGACGAGAACTCCTCAGCACCCGGCGGACTGTCGAAAACGCTCACGCCGCCGCCGATCGTCTCGTACATCGACGGTCGACGGATGCCGGATCCATACAGTTACGTCGAGACGAAGGCAACGGGAATCGTCGGCGGCAAAGAGACTCAGATCGCGTCGATGTGGATCAACCGGATGCACACCGGCACCTGGATTGCCGTGTCGCACCCCGACACCCCCATTGCCCACGAATCGGCCACCCGCTTCGCCGAGCACGTCTCGAACATCATCAAAACAGTTGCAGCTCAGGGCGACTACTCGTTCTCCGCACCAGAGGGAGTGTCCTGATGCATGTCACCTCGATCGATCGATACGGACTCGACCCCGGAATCGTCACCGAATGGTCGCTCCAACCCGCTGACGGCGCCGTCACGGAGTCGGAGGTACCACCGTCGTACAACCAGCATTTTCATCTCGAAACTGCGCGAACACACGGCATGGGCCGGAGTGTGTGGATGGCAGCCGCATTCGACCTTCCCGGCGAGCTGAATCGGCCGGCACTCGATCTCGCACTGCGCCTGTTCATCAGTCGCCATGACACGCTGCACACTGGATTCGAGGTGGGCGAGTTCACCACCACCCGTATGGGACTCGACCCTGACGGCACACACATCGAGACTTCCGAGCCTCTGAAATTCGATTCCACCGAAGAACTACGAGCGCACCTCAAGAAGCGATTCACGACGGTGTGCGATCCCCTGACCTTCCCTGCCTACACGTTTGCCACGGTCGAACGCGAAGAGCACTACACGGTTCTGAGCGCGTTCGATCACACACTCGTCGACGGCTATTCGTTGGTCATCGCCCTCGGGGAACTGCGACAGATCTACGAGGGACTGATCGTCCTCCCCGAACTCGGCGACCGCGAGGCCGTCGACGCAGTGATGAACCGGTTGGGTGACCCGGGAAGTTTCGTGCGGTACTGCGAATTGGAGGCCGACGCTCTGCTTCCCGTCGACAACGACCCCCGAATCCGCGAGTGGGCCAGGTTCTACGAGATCTGCGGTGGCACCTCGCCGAGTTTCCCCTTGGATCTCGGCGTCGAGGGCGGAAAGCCCGCGCCGCAGGGCGCCGATGTACGCGTGCTTCTCGACGAAGAACTGACGGCGACGTTCGACGAGATTTGCCTCTCCGCCGGCGGTAGCGTTTTCACCGGAATCCTCACTGCGATGGGCCTTTCCGTTCACTCGTACACTGGACAGTCGACACTTCCGCTGCAATTCCCGCTTCACATCCGCAAAGATCCTCGATGGGCCGACGCGATCGGTTGGCTCACCACGAGTGCGCCGATCACGGTGCAGATCACTCCCGATACGGATTTCGGTGCATCCCTTGCACATACGCACGCGTCGTTCCGAGTTGCGTTGACGCTCGAAGGCGTCACCATGGCTCAGGTTCGAGATGCTTTGGGCGACAAGATTCGACGCACGCGCACCGACGTCTTCATGGTGTCGTACATCGATTACCGCAAACTGCCCGGCACCGACGATCACGATCTCCTCAACGCTCATCACATCAGCAACGTTACGGTCGCCGACGATGCCCAGTTCTGGATTTCGCGGACGAACCGCGGTCTCTCGCTGCGCTCTCGCTTTCCGGACACCGACACCGCAAACGAAACCATGGTGAATTTCCTCACCGAGCTCGACCGGATTCTGAGAGAGGTCTGCGCCCGGGGCGTGACGCCGATCGGAAGTGTCACCGAACAATTGAGAGATTCGAGCGTCGGAGCAGGAACACCGAGAATTTAGTTTCGGCAACGGGTACGAGCAGGCAGAACCTGCTTCCAGGCGTCTCGCCTTGCGCACAGCGCATAGAATCGATCAAGTCCGTGTTCGAACCGAACGATTCGTCTTCAGGAGTACGCCCGTGCCCGTTGCCCCCGATCCCTCCACCGCGTTTGCCGAGTTCGCGCATCCCGACCGGTTGGTCTCGACGGAATGGCTCTCGGCGAATCTCGGTGCGCCGGGTCTCAAGGTCGTCGAATCCGATGAAGACGTGTTGTTGTACGACGTCGGCCACATCCCCGGTGCCGTCAAGATCGACTGGCATCTCGACCTCAACGATCCGGTCACCCGCGACTACATCGACGGCGCAAAGTTCGCGGAGTTGATGAACCGCAAGGGCATCAGCCGCGACGACACCGTGGTCATCTACGGCGACAAGAGCAACTGGTGGGCCGCGTACGCACTGTGGGTCTTCACCCTGTTCGGCCACGAGGACGTCCGCCTGCTCGACGGTGGCCGCGATGCGTGGATCGCCGAGAACCGCGACACCGCTTTCGACGTTCCCGACATCACGTCGACCGATTACCCGGTCGTCGAGCGCAACGACGCTCCCATTCGCGCATTCAAGGACGACGTCCTCGCACACTTGGGCGACGGGCCGCTCATCGACGTGCGATCTCCGCAGGAGTACACCGGCGAGCGCACCCACATGCCCGACTACCCCGAAGAGGGTGCGTTGCGCGGTGGACACATCCCCAGCGCTCTCAGCATTCCCTGGGCGAAGGCAGCGGCCCCGGACAGCCGCTTCCGCACCCGCGCGGAACTCGGCGAGATCTACGGCGACCTGTCCGCCGACGACGACATCGTCGCGTACTGCCGCATCGGTGAGCGTTCCAGTCACACCTGGTTCGTGTTGACCCATCTCCTCGGCTACCCGAACGTTCGGAACTACGACGGTTCCTGGACCGAGTGGGGCAATGCCGTGCGCGTCCCGATCGTCCAGGGCGAACAGCCCGGCGCCGTTCCTTCCTCCGTATCGGCGTCATGAGCGTTCTACCTTCGGCTCTGGCCGAAATCGTCGAAGACTTCGCAGCCGTCGGAGCCTCGGACAAGCTCACCCTTCTCCTCGAGTTCAGCCGAGAATTGCCGCCGTTGCCGGCGGAGCTCGAACAGAGCGCGATGGAGCCGGTCCCCGAATGCCAGTCGCCGCTGTTCCTCTCGGTCGACGATTCGGACCGCGACAATGTTCGCCTGTACTTCAGCGCTCCCCCCGAGGCCCCCACCACGCGTGGTTTTGCATCGATCCTCGCGCAGGGGCTCGACGGTCACAGCGCCGACGAGATTCTCGGTGTACCCGACGACTTCTATTCGGCACTCGGTCTCGCAGAAGCTGTGAGCCCGCTCCGTCTGCGCGGAATGTCGGCCATGCTCGCGCGCATCAAGCGGCACTTGCGGGGCTGAAAACATGGAGTTCACCGAACTGGCCGACTATGCGATTCCGGCCGGCGCACTCGTCGAATGGTTGCCGTGCGCAACCGGGCCCTGGGTTCCGGATCCGCGGCCCGTCTCCTACATTCACGAGGCACATCTCAACCGTTCCGCTGCCGGCGCAGGCGACAAGTCTTGGCTGGGAACAGCTTTCGAGATTTCCGGCCCGCTCGACGTCGACGCCTTCCGAGTTGCACTCGGCCGGTGGATCGACCGTCATGAAGTTCTGCGCTCGCATACCGTCCTCGAACCCTCGAGCGGCGAGATCACCCGGCACACCGTCCCGATCGGCGGCATCGACATCGGGGTCGTCAGCCACGGCTACGACGCGTCCAGCCAGGACAACTTCGATCACCTTCACCGCCTGTTCGACGACTACGCGTCGCCGCACAGTTGGCCGTCGTACGTCTTCGCGACGTTGACGCCGCGCGGTGGCGACGGTCCGTTCACCGTGTTCTTCGCAGCGGACCATTCGATCATCGACGGGTTTTCCATCGTGCTCGTCGCTCACGAGATCGCAGCGCTGTACCGCGAGGCGACGACCGGCAGTGCGGCGAATCTGTTCCCCGTGGGCAGCTACGTCGATTTCGGTGCCGTCGAACGCGAGCAGATGGCCGACATGGAGGCCGAAAAGGCTGCGGTCGAGATCTGGCGCGGCGCGCTCGGCAGTGACGGATTACCCCAGTTCCCGCTACCGATCGGTGAACGTGGAAATGAATCTCAGAACGGCTTGTCGACCTGGCTTCTCGACGCTGACCAGTCCAAGGCCTTCAGTTCTACGTGCGCAGCCTCTGGCGTGGGGTATTTCGCCGGACTGCTCGGCGGCCTTGCCGCCGTGGGTCGTGAAGTCGCGGCAGCCGATCGATTCGAGGTCGTGACTCCGGTTCACACCCGTAGCGCCCAGGAATGGGCGGGTGCGCTGGGCTGGTTCGTCGGACTGTGCCCGGTCGAGTTCGTGGTCGGATCGGACTGTTCGTTCGGCGACCTCGCGAAGCGCGCCGCCGACTCGATCGCTTCGGTCAAGCCTGCCGCCGCTGTCCCGTTCGATCGGATCGGCGAGCACCTCGGAACGCCCATCCGACCGCGATTCGTGGTGTCCTACATGGACGTTCGCTTTGTACCCGAGGCCGCACAGTGGCCCGAATGGAACGCCAGAGCACTCCGAAGCAAGGCATACACACACGACGTCTACATCTGGATCAACCGCACACCCCAGGGCCTCAACCTCGCAGTCAGGTACCCAGGCAACGAGACGGCGAATGCCGCGGTACACGCCTACGTGGCCGCACTGCGCCGGACCGTCGAAGAAATCGTCACCGAACCGGACACCGGCACCCCCGACAGCTACTCATCGGTAGTTTTCGAAACCGTTTCCTAAGCCGGAGTGGGCTTTAGCGATCCGGTTACAACCAGCCCCGAAGCGATGCATACACTCCGAAGTGATGCCAATCCCCCGATGGTGAAATCCCAGAGGAATACACCGCGGAGACAGACTATGCGAACCACAGGAGGCTCAGTGCCCAGTCATGCCAGCGCGCACATTACGAAGGTGCTTGTCGCGAACCGCGGTGAAATCGCGGTACGGGTCATCCGGGCGGCCAAGGATGCCGGCTACGGCAGCGTTGCCGTCTACGCCGAGCCCGATGCAGAAGCGCAGTTCGTGAAGCTCGCAGACGAGGCATTCGCCCTCGGTGGACAGACGTCCGCCGAGTCCTACCTCGTGTTCGACAAGATCCTCGACGCAGCCAAGAAGTCCGGCGCCGACGCCATCCACCCCGGCTACGGTTTCCTCTCCGAGAACGCCGACTTCGCCCAGGCCGTCATCGACGCGAACCTGATCTGGATCGGTCCCTCGCCGCAGTCCATCCGCGACCTTGGCGACAAGGTCACCGCTCGCCACATCGCGGAGCGTGCGAAGGCACCGATGGCGGCCGGCACCAAAGATCCCGTCAAGGGCGCCGACGAGGTCGTCGCATTCGCCAAGGAATACGGCGTACCGGTTGCGATCAAGGCTGCCTTCGGCGGCGGTGGACGCGGCATGAAGGTCGCGCAGACCATCGAGGAAATCCCCGAGCTGTTCGAGTCGGCAACCCGTGAGGCCATCGCAGCCTTCGGTCGCGGCGAGTGCTTCGTCGAGCAGTACCTCGACAAGGCCCGCCACGTCGAAGCTCAGGTCATCGCCGACCAGCACGGCAACGTCGTCGTCGCCGGTACCCGCGACTGCTCGCTGCAGCGTCGCTTCCAGAAGCTCGTCGAAGAGGCTCCGGCCCCCTTCCTGACGGACGACCAGCGCGCACGCATCCACGCGTCCGCGAAGGCCATCTGCAAGGAAGCCGGCTACTACGGCGCCGGAACGGTCGAGTACCTGGTTCAGGGCGACACCATCTCCTTCCTCGAGGTCAACACCCGCCTCCAGGTCGAGCACCCCGTCACGGAAGAGACCGCGGGCATCGACCTCGTGCGTCAGCAGTTCCTCATCGCCAACGGCGAAGAACTCTCCATCAAGGAAGATCCCACCCCGCGTGGACACTCCTTCGAGTTCCGCATCAACGGTGAAGACGCCGGACGCGGCTTCATGCCTGCCCCCGGCCCGGTCTCCGTCTACCGCGAGCCCACGGGCCCCGGCGTTCGCGTCGATTCCGGTGTTGTCGCCGGCGACGTCATCGGCGGACAGTTCGACTCCATGCTCGCCAAGCTCATCGTCACCGGAGCCACGCGCGAAGAAGCCCTCCAGCGGGCTTCGCGCGCCCTGGCCGAGTTCGAGATCGACGGCCTCGCGACCGTCCTCCCGTTCCACCGCCACATCGTCGAGAACCCGGCATTCGTCGGTGACGGCGAGAAGTTCGACATCTACACCAAGTGGATCGAAACCGACTGGGAAAACCCCATTGAGCCGTACGCCGGTTCCGGTGCTCCCGCGGACGACGAGGACGAGGCTCTGCCGCGTCAGAACGTCGTCGTCGAGGTCGGTGGACGTCGCGTCGAGGTTTCTCTCCCGGGTCAGTTCTCGCTCGGCAACGGCGGCGGCGCTGCCTCCGGTGCGATCCGCAAGAAGCCGAAGGCGCGCAAGCGCGGCGGCGCAGGCGGAGGTGCAGCATCGGGTGACGCTGTCACCGCTCCGATGCAGGGCACCGTCGTCAAGGTCGCAGTGACCGAAGGCCAGGAAGTCGCCGAAGGCGATCTGATCGCGGTTCTCGAAGCGATGAAGATGGAAAACCCCGTCAACGCGCACAAGGCCGGTGTCGTCACCGGACTGTCCGTCGAGCCGGGTGCAGCAATCACGCAGGGAACGGTTCTCGCTGAACTGAAGTAAGGCCTCCGGCCCCGTGCGCCTTTCCGGTAGTCCCCACTACCGGAAAGGCGCACAGTCGTTTGAGTAGGCTGTAACGATGGCTGACGTCCCCGACATTCGCATCGGCACTGCAGAACGCGAGCAGGCACTCGATCTCCTGAGCGAGCACTTCGCGGCAGGGCGCCTCACCGTCACGGAATTCGACGAGAGAAGCGGAATAGTCAGTGCCGCAACAACTCGCAGTGAACTCGTTCCGGTGTTCGCCGATCTACCGGGCAACTATCAAGCCCCCGGCACCGCTCCCCTGTCGATGGTGACGCCTCCCGACGCACCGGCGGAGCGAGGCTTCAACCCCGACTGGTCCGGACGGATCATGGCCGTCATTCCGATTCTCGCGGTGATCCTGTTCTTCGTCACCGGTACCTGGTTGTGGTTCCTCGCCATTCCCCTTGCCGGTGCGCTGCTGTTCGGCACCGACAGGGAACGCAAAGCCAAGCGCCGCCGCGAGCGGGGCTCCGACTGATGGAGCCGATCGAGATCAACGCAGGTGGCTGGTATCTGCGGGCGTTGCGCGCAGACGAGCGTGTGGACGACCGCCCAGCGCTTGCCGACGGCGGTATCACCGACCCCGAGTACGTGAGTCAGCGGAGCGTTCAGTGGCACGAAAACAGCGTCTACTCCTGGGCCGTCTGCCAACCCAACACCGGTGAGCTTCTCGCCGAGGTCGTTCTGACGCCTCTCGACTCCACCGCCCTGCTCACCGGCTGGGCCCGCGACGGGCACACCGAGGCACTGGCAACAGCTGCCGAGGCCGTCACGAGGTTCGCCGAAGGTGCACTCGGACTCGTTGTCGTCGAGGGGCAGACGAATTGAAGAACAGCCGATACTGGCCGCTGGCGATAGCCGTGGTCATTGCTCTGATCATGCTGTTCTCTCCGGGCTCCACCGTGCCGTCGAGCCCGGAGAACACCGACAAGATCACCCACACGTTGATGTTCGCGGTGTTGGCGATCACCTCGCTGCACGCCCGGATCCCGGCGTGGCTCACGGCGGTGTGGTTGGTGATCTTTGCCGCGACATCCGAGGTTCTTCAAGCAGCGCTGCCCATTTCGCGTTCGGGTTCGATCTGGGACGGCACCGCCGACCTGCTCGGCATTGCCATCGGAATCGGTATCGTCAGCCTCGTGATGCGGCGTCGAAGCGCCCGCGACGACGAGCCGAGCAGGTCCTGATCAGCTGAGCAGGTTGCTCCGCAATTGTTCCTGGGTCGACGCGTCGATCTTCAAGCCGTCGGTGAAGTAGGCCTCGATCGATCCGTGGACCTGCGCAAGCTCTGCCATCGACGCCTCCAGGTACTCGCGCCTGACACCGAGGACACCTTCGAGCAGGGTGGGGTCGATACCCTTCGCCTCGAATCGTTCGAGGAGTGGCGCGAACATCGGCAACAGAATCTTGTTGGTTTCGAGGTAGTCCGCGAAGACCGCGTCCTCGGAGGCACCCAGGAACAGCAATAGCGCGGCTGCGGCCCAACCCGTGCGATCCTTGCCCGTGGTGCAGTGAACGAGTGCCGGCGAACTGGACGGCTGCGCCAAGTCGACGAACAGTTGCCGGTACGACGCGACCGCACTCGGCAAGGTCACGAAATCGCGGTAACTTCCCTGAAAGTACTCGAGCGCCTGGCCGCTACCCAACGCTTCGGCAGCGAATGCCGGGTCGGCGATCATCTGCTGCATCTGAGCTGGAATGGCGCGATACTGCTTGTCCGCCAATACGTCCAGACCGAGTTCCCGGATACCGTCCGGTGTCAGGTCCGGCGCCGTCTCACGTTCGGATTCGGTGCGCAGATCGTAGATCGTGACGATTCCCAGATCGGTGAGGGTCTGTGCGCCCTCCGCACTGAGCGACGCCAGGTCCGTGGAACGAAACACGCTCCCGGTGCGCACGGTGCCACCGAAGCTCGATTCGGTGCCACCGATGTCTCGGAGGTTCGCCAGTGACGGTACGACGGAAGACAACTTGGGAGTATCGGTCATACCTAAGAATGTATCCGTCACCGGAAAAGGGCGGCCGGAGAAACAAGATCGAGACACATCATCTCCCGTAATTGCTGCGCTACAGATCCGTAACATGCTCAAGTAATCCTGTGGACATGCCTACAACGAATTCCAGTGGTCTCGGAGCCTTCGATGCGCTCGGTGACCACCAGGCAGTCGCGGCGCTGCTCGAGTGTTGCCATTCCGCCGTGTGGGCACAGGAAATCGCCTCGTCTCGCCCGTTCACCGATCTGGAAGCTCTGTTCGACAAAGCAGATGCGGTGCTGGCCGAGCTTCCCGAGTCCGAGATCGACGACGCACTGTCCGGCCACCCACGAATCGGTGAGCGAAGCGAGAGCGCGTCCTCGACCCGGGAACAGTCAAGCGTTTCGTCCGCGACAGAAGACGTACTCGCGAAACTTCGGCAGAAGAACGCCGAGTACGAGGACAAATTCGGCCATGTTTACCTGGTCTGCGCGTCGGGGAAATCTGGAACGGAGCTCCTCGACATCCTTCGAGGCCGTCTCCGAAACGACCCGGCGACCGAGCGTTCCGTGCTTCGAACCGAATTGGCCGCCATCAATCGGATCAGACTTACCCGTCTGATCGATTCACTCGCCGGAGGCGCAGCATGAGCAAGTCCCTGAGCACGCACGTTCTCGACGCGACGACAGGCAATCCCGCGGCGGGGATTCGCGTCGAACTTCGTGATCGAGGCGGCGCCACGATCACCACTGCCGAGACCGATTCCGACGGCCGCATCCCCGAACTTGCTCCGGGCGGCCTGACCGCCGGTCACTACACCCTGACTTTCGACACCGGAACGTATTTCGAGACCAACGGACAAGAGAACTTCTACCCGGAAGTGACAGTGACCTTCCGGGTGGACGACACCGCACGGGGCTATCACGTCCCATTGTTGCTGTCGCCCTTTGCTTATTCCACCTATCGCGGGAGCTGAAAACGTGACTACCGAAAACATCACAACCGGCAACATGACGACTGGCAGTACGAACACCGACCGGTTGAGCGGATCCATCGAACTCTCGGGCCACCAGTACGGCAAAGCGGAAAATCGGGTAGTCCGAATCTATCGCGACACTCCTCGTCACGAGATCCACGACATCAACGTCTCCACCTGCCTGCGTGGAGATTTCGCCGACGCGTACCTCACCGGCGATCAGTCGAAGGTTCTGCCGACCGACACGCAGAAACAAACGGCCTATTCCTACGCCAAGGAAAAGGGCCTGATCTCGATCGAGACGTACGGACTCGAACTCGCCCGTCATTTCGTCGACGACATCGAACCGGTCAGTGGCGCGCGGATCGAGATCGAGGAATATGCCTGGGAGCGTGCGGTTGTCGACGGCAGCGAGCACGACTACACCTGGATCCGGAAGGGTCAGGAAGTTCGAACGGCGTCGATCACCATCTCCGATACCGGGACATGGGTGATCGGTGGCTTGAAGGACCTGGTGATCCTCAAATCGACCGGTAGTGAGTTCTCGGGTTTTCTCGAAGACCCGTACACCGTTCTCGAGCCGACCGACGACCGGGTCATGGCAACGACGTTGGTCGCCCAGTGGCGATTCGTCACCACCGACGTCGATTGGGAATCGGTCTACGTGGGCATCAAGGCACAGATCGTCAAACAGTTCGCACAGGTACATTCACTTGCCCTGCAGCAGACACTCTTCCACATCGGTAAGGCAATTCTCGAGGAATTCCCGATCATTGCGGAGGTTCGACTCTCGGCACCCAACAAGCATCATTTCGAATATGCACTCGGCCGCTTCGGTGTGGAGAACGACAACGAGGTGTTCCACGCTGCGGATCGTCCCTACGGGCTGATCCAAGCTGCGGTCAGCCGATCCGACGCGCCGGACGCAGGACCGTCGTGGACCACCTATGCCGGTTGGTTGTCGTGACCGAATCAGCCCCAGGGGCAACCCTCGTCGTCGCAGGCGCCCATGTGGTCACGATGGACGGTGACCGCTCCGAGTACACCGACGGCTATGTGGTGATCTCTGGCAACAAGATCGTCGACGTCGGCGCCGGAAAGCCACCCGAATACCCGGGTGCGCAAGTGATCGACGGGAGTGGTTGCCTGATCACGCCGGGTCTGGTCAACACACATCATCATCTCTACCAATGGATCACCCGAGGCCTGGCCGCGGATTCGACGCTTTTCGAGTGGCTGACCACCCTGTACCCCGTCTGGGCGGGTATCGACGCCGACGCCGTACACGTGGCGGCCACGGGCGGGCTCATCTGGTTGGCAAAGACCGGGTGCACGACCACCACCGACCACCACTACGTCGTTCCCCGCGATGCCGGGGACGTTTTCGAGGCCGAGATCAATGCTGCCGCACAGGTCGGTCTCCGATTCCATCCGTGCCGTGGGTCGATGGATCTCGGCCAGAGTTCCGGCGGCCTACCACCGGATCACGTCGTGGAGAACCTCGATGACATCCTGACCGGAACGCAGGCCGTCATCGATCGCTGGCACGACCCGAGTCCCGGATCGATGCTGCAGATCGCGGTTGCACCCTGCTCACCCTTCTCGGTGACGGAGTCGTTACTCCGCGAGTCCGCGACGCTGGCGCGTGAAGCCGGTGTCAGGATGCACACGCATCTGGCCGAGACGTTGGACGAGGAAAGCTTCTGCAAAGAGCTTTTCGGTTGCACACCTGTCGAATACATGGAACGCGTCGGCTGGGTGGGCCCGGACGTCTGGTACGCACACGCAGTCCATCTCGACGACGCCGGTATCGAGACGATGGCGCGAACCGGAACTGCGGCGGCGCACTGCCCGACCTCCAATGCGCGACTGGGAGCCGGTATTGCCCGTGCCGTGGATCTGGTGAACGGCGGGGTCACCGTGGGCCTCGGTGTGGACGGTGCGGCGAGCAACGAAGCGTGCAGCCTGATCGAGGAGTCGCGTCACGCACTTCTGTTCGCTCGTGCCAAGGGCGGCCCGCAGGCGATGACCGTGCGAAAAGCATTGGAACTTGGCACTGTCGGCGGCGCACGAGTTCTGGGCCGCGACGCCGAGATCGGATCGATCGAGGTGGGGAAGCTTGCCGACCTGGCGGTGTGGAAGCTCGACACCGTCGCCCATGCCGGCATCACCGATCCGGTGGCGGCGCTCGTACTCGGCTCGACTCCCCCGTTGAAGTTACTGCTCGTGAACGGTCGAATCGTCATTGCCGACGGCCGAGTCACCACCGTCGACGAGGATGTCGCGGCCTCGGATGTCGCACGAGCACACCGCGACCTCCTCGGAAAGGCGTGACGGCGCGATGGATCTGCACAGTGTCGACGAAGTACTGGTGCCGCGAAGCCGAGCCGAGATCCCCTGCGCATCAACCGGAATCGGGTTCATCGGCGGTGGCACCTGGCTGTATTCCGAACCGCAGCCACACCTGACCACGCTCGTCGACCTGTCGGGCCTCGATTGGGAAGCCGTCGAGGTCAGCGATCACGGTATCGAGATCGCGGCCACCTGCACCATCGAGGAACTCTGCCGCGCCGAGCTGCCCGCGTCGTGGACCGCCGCTCCGCTCTTCCGCCAGTGCGCCGATGCATTGCTCGCATCGTGGAAAGTGCTGCGATACGCGACAGTCGGCGGCAACATCGCACTGTCCTTCCCGGCCGGCGCCATGACGACGCTGTGCACTGCCCTCGATGCCGATCTGACGATCTGGCGCCCGGACGGAACCGAATACTCGTTACCCGTAGTCGAATTCGTCATCGACGATTCTCGCAACGTCCTCGGCCCCGGCGAGATCATCCGCAGTATCCGGATTCCCGCACACGCATTGACCGCACGCACCGCGATGCGGAAACTGGCGCAGACGTCGCTCGGGCGCTCTGCCGTCGCCGTGGCCGGCCGGTGCGGCGTCGACGGTTTCACCCTGGCGGTCACCGCTGCCACCCGACGTCCGTACGCTCTGAAATTCGACAAGCTCCCCGACACCGCTGCACTCGCGAATGCGTTGCGCATCAGGATTCCGGAAGACGCCTACTTCACCGATGTTCATGGAACTGCGCCATGGCGGCAGGCGATGGCTGCGCTCCTCGCCGAAGAAATCCGAGGTGAACTGAAATGAAGTACTCGGTGGACGGAGTTCCCCGCGACGACCAACCCCGCCCTGGGCAGTGCCTGAGAACCCTCCTCCGCGAGCATGGAACGAACTCCGTCAAGAAGGGGTGCGACGCCGGGGACTGTGGGGCGTGCTCGGTGCTCGTGGACGGGCACCCGACCCACTCGTGCATCTTTCCAGCCCATCGCGTCGACGGCCGCGAGATCGTCACCGCCGCCGGTCTCGGTACGCCGGAGAGTCTGCATCCCACTCAACAGGCCTTCGTGGATGCGGGCGGCTTCCAATGTGGTTTCTGCACAGCAGGAATGGTGGTCACGGCATCGGCACTGTCTCCGGAGCAGAAGACCGATCTCACCTGCTCGATGAAGGGCAACCTGTGCCGCTGCACTGGGTACAGATCGATTCGTGACGCCCTGGCGGGTACTGCGAACACGGAGACGGCCGCGTTGGGCTCGGCCCAAGGCCGTTCGATCGCCGCGCCGGCGTCCACTCGAATCGTCACGGGTACCGAGCAGTTCACGATGGACTTCGCCCCGGGCGAGATGCCGAACGGCTTGCTTCACACCGCGGTGCTCGGGAGTCCGCACGCACACGCGCACATCACCGGGATCGACACGCTGGCAGCCGAAGCGGCGCCAGGCGTCGTGACGGTACTCACCTTCCGTGACAGTCCGGACGTGTTGTTCTCGACTGCTCGGCACGAGGACCGCAACGACGATCCCGACGACACACGGGTGTTCGATCGCACTCTCCGTTTCCGCGGCCAACGCGTCGCCGCGGTCATCGCCGAAACCCCTGAGCAGGCTTGGCGTGCCCTCGCCCTGATCGAGGTGGATTACGAGGTCGTCGACGCGGTTTTCGAACCCGACCGTGCGCGCTCCCCCGGCGCTCCGCTCCTGCACGGTGACAAGGACGAGAGTTCCCGGATCGCCGCGGCCTCCCGCAATGTGGTTGCAGCACTTCACGATGGTGTCGGTGACCTGGATCGCGCGCTGCAGGATGCGGCTGCCGTCGTCGAGGGCACCTGGCAAACCGCACGGGTCCAGCACGTGGCATTGGAAACCCACGGCGCAGTGGGATGGCTCGACGAGGATGACCGCCTCGTCATCAGAAGTAGCACGCAGGTGCCGTTCCTGGTTCGCGACGAGTTGGCCCACATCTTCGACCTCGACCGCAGCGGCATCCGCGTGTTCGCCAAGCGGGTGGGCGGAGGTTTCGGCGGGAAGCAGGAACTACTCACCGAGGATCTGGTCGCACTGGCCGTCCTGCGAACCGGCAGACCCGTTACCTACGAGTTCAGTCGAAGCGATCAGTTCACCCTCGCACCGTCGCGGCACCCGATGCGGGTCTCGGTACGTGCCGGCGCCGATGCCGACGGAACTCTCACCGCGCTCGCCATCGACGTCCTTTCCGACGCCGGGGCGTACGGGAACCATTCGATCGGAGTCATGTTCCACGGTTGCGCCGAATCCATGGCGGTCTATCGCGCTGCGACAAAACGCGTCGACGCCGAGGCGGTTTACACGAACAACGTTCCGTCCGGGGCCTTCCGTGGTTATGGACTCGGTCAGATCATCTTCGCCGTCGAGTCGGCCATGGATCAGCTCGCGGAGCGTCTCGGCATGGACCCCTTCGATTTTCGGCGGCGCAACGTCGTCCTGCCTGGAGACGACTTCGTCGACTGGCACGTCGAAGACGGCGATCTCGAGTTCGGCAGCTACGGGCTGGACCAGTGCATCGACCTCGTCGACGGTGCGCTCGCGAGCGGACGCGGAGAACGGGCACCGACCGGGTCCCGTTGGAAGACCGGCCAGGGCATGGCGATTGCGATGATTGCGACGATTCCGCCGCGCGGTCACTTCTCCGACACCTCCGTCACACTCGAGGTCGACGGTCGGTACGTCGTGAACATCGGGACCGCCGAGTTCGGCAACGGAACCACCACGGTTCATCAACAGATCGCTGCCACGGAATTGCGGACGACAGTGGATCGCATCAGGATTGTTCAATCCGACACCGACACCGGTGGATACGACACCGGAGCGTTCGGGTCGACGGGAACGGTAGTTGCCGGAAAGGCTCTCCTGATCGCCTGCGAACGCCTCCGTGAGCGGATACTGACCCGCGCTGTACGAGTGAGCGGGCACGGAGCGCAGGTCCGCGATCTTTCGCCGAACGGGGTCGAATCCTCGCTCGGTTGCATCGATTTCCCGACACTGCTCGAAGGCGGCCCGCTCACCGCGGACGGCCGTCACGACGGAACGCCCCGCTCGGTCTCCTTCAATGTCCACGGTTTTCGCGTCGCCGTCGACACGTACACCGGCGGGGTGAAGATTCTGCAGTCCGTTCAGGCCGCCGACGCCGGAACCGTCATGAACCCGGCCCAGCTCCGAGGGCAAGTGGAAGGCGGTGTGGGACAAGCCCTGGGTGCTGCACTGTCGGAGGAAATCGTCATCGAGGAAGGCCGGGTGATCAATCCGCAGCTGCGCAATTACCACGTTCCACAGATCGGGGATCTGCCGATCACCGAAGTTTTGTTTGCCGACACGTACGACAAGCTGGGGCCTTTCGGCGCAAAATCGATGAGTGAAGCGCCCTTCAATCCGGTGGCACCGGCGTTGGCAAACGCAATCGCGAATGCATGTGGAGTTCGGATGTACTCCACTCCGATGACACCGGACCGGGTGTGGGGCGAGCTGCAGAGACCCTAAGTCTCGCGAGCAAGTACGCGCTCGACTGCATCGACTGCGTCGTCCAGCTCTCCGGTCGTCACGGTCAGCGCGGGCCGGAATCGGATTCCCCTCTTCCCGGTGGGCAGAATCATCACGTGCTCGTCTTCTCGTAGTCGCTGCACGACGCGATCGCGAAGGTCGCTGTCTGCCAACGTGATCGCGCACATCAGCCCACGACCTCGTGGCTCGGTCGCCGCCGCGTACTGTTCGCAGACTTCGGTCAACCGGGCAAGGAGATGCGCACCCGTGAATCGCGCCCGGTCGATCAGTCGGTCCTGCTCGATGACTTCGAGTATTCGCCGGGCACGAACCATGTCAGTGAGGTTGCCACCCCACGTCGAATTGATCCGGGAACTGACGTGAAACACGTTGTCGCGCACCTCATCCACGCGACCACCAGCCATGATGCCGCACACCTGCGTTTTCTTGCCGAAAGCCACCACATCCGGATGCAGACCCAATTGTTGGTAAGCCCAGGCAGTTCCGGTGATTCCGCACCCGGTTTGCACCTCGTCGAGAATGAAGAGGGCGTCATTTTCGTGGCACAACTCCTGCATCGCCTGCAGAAATTCCGGCCTGAGGTGATGGTCGCCGCCCTCACCCTGGATCGGTTCTGCGATGAAACAGGCGATGTCGCCGGGGTTGTCGGCAAACGCTTGGCGCGCTTGCCCCAGAGCTTGCCTCTCCGCCGCTTCGACATCGCGGCCGTCGGCGAGATACGGTGAACCGATTCGTGGCCAGTCGAACTTGGGGAATCTCGCGACCTTGCCCGGTTCGGTGTTGGTGAGTGACATCGTGTAGCCACTGCGACCGTGAAAAGCCTCGCTCAGATGCAGGACCTTCGTCCCCAGATCTTCTGACAATCCACGACTTTCGTTCAACCGACTCTTCCAGTCGAAGGCAACCTTGAGCGCATTTTCCACCGCAAGGGCTCCGCCGTCGACGAAGAACAAGTGTGGAAGTGCCGAATCCCCCAGGATGCGAGCGAAAGCCGCAACGAAGCGCGCCATGGGTTCGGTGTAGATGTCGGAATTACTCGGCTTGTTGGAGGCCACGACTGCCAACTCCTGCTGGAACTCCTCGTCGCCTGTGATCGCCGGGTGATTCATCCCCAGAGCGGAAGAGCCGAAGAACCCGAACATGTCCAGATACTCGGTTCCGTCCCGCAAGTCGCGGAGATAGGAACCCCTCGACCCTTCGACGTCGAGAATCAGATCGAATCCGTCGACGAGGATGCTGGCCTTCAACACCTCGTAGACCGGAAAGAGCGCACTGTCACCGAAGTCTCGCACCGCAGTACTCATACGCGAAGATTATGTCAATTTTACGAAAGTGTCGATAGAAGGCCGTAAAAGTTACGGAACGTCCGTCATTCGTCGTAAAAAGTTTGTAGGATGATGGTGCTTCGTGTGTTGACGTTGGCTGCCGTACGGATCTCCTGCAGCAATCGCTCCAACGCCCGAGGTGACGCCACCCGGACCAGGAGGACGTAGCTTTCACTCCCGGCTACCGAGTGACATGAGACGACCGCCGGCAGATGACGCAAGCGAGCAGGCGCATCGTCGGGCTGCGAAGGATCGAGAGGAGTGATGGCGACAAATGCGGACAAATTGTGACCGAGTGCCTCCGGATCGATCTTCGCCGAGTACCCACGAATCACCTTGCGAGATTCCAAACGACGCACTCTCGACTGGACTGCGGAGATCGAGAGTCCAGCCTTCTCAGCAAGACTCGCGAGAGTGGCACGCCCGTCCAAGACCAATTCACGCATCAAAAGTCGATCGGTTTCGTCGACCGGAACACCGGCAACGTCACTGGTTTCTGTTTCTCGCACCTGCGCAGGCTAACGCAATCGGACATTCGTATGGTTGAAACCTCGGAGCTACGTGCACGGTTCGCTGCGACGCTTGCACGGATGTACGGCGAGGAGGTCCCCGCTTACAACACGCTGGTAGACGTAACGCTGCAGGTGAACCGTAATTTTGCCGCGGCACATCCGGATTCTGCGGAGCGTCTGGGCACTCTCGCGCGGGTCAGCGCCGAGCGTCACGGGGCCATCAGACTGGGCACCCTCGACGAACTGCGTGACGTGGCCATCGTCTTCGGCGGATTCGGTATGTTTCCGGTCGGCTACTACGACCTCCGGCTCACGGACTCCCCTATTCCTGTTGTCTCGACAGCATTTCGCCCGACCGATCCCGCCGAACTCGCCCGGAACCCGTTTCGCGTTTTCACCTCGGTACTGACCATCTCCGATTCCAGGTTCTTCGACACCGACCTCGAGCGTCGGATCACTGCGTTTCTGCGTCGCCGCACCCTGTTCTCTCCCGAACTTCTTCAATGGGCACGGCAATCGAGCCGCGAGGGCGGCCTGCCAGAGCCCGAGGCGACACACTTCGTCGACGCGGCGACCTCCGCGTTTCGGCTCGGCACCGATCCCATCGACGCGGCCTGGTACCGCGAACTCGCCGCGATCTCACCGGTCGCTGCAGACATTGCGGGGCAGGGCTCGACACATGTCAATCACCTCACCCCGCGGGTACTCGACATCGACGAGTTGTACCGCCGCATGACTGAGCGCGGCATCACCATGATCGACCGCATCCAAGGCCCGCCGAGATGGAGTGGACCGCCACTGCTTCTGCGGCAGACGTCGTTTCGCGCATTGGCCGAAGACAGGCGCTTCCGCCGGCCGGACGGATCGATCACCACAGAACCGGTCCGCGTCAGATTCGGTGAGGTGGAGGCCCGCGGAATCGCGTTGACCCGCAGCGGTCGAGAGATCTACGACCGACTGATCGCCAGGCCGGAGGATGCACACTGGGACAGCGAATTTCCGCACTCCGAGGACGGACTCGATGCGGCGGGGTTGGCCTACTTCACGTACCGAAACGAAGGGTCGACGCTCGTCCGCGATCCCATCGTCTACGAGGACTTCCTACCGGCCTCCGCGGCCGGCATCTTCGCATCCAATCTCGATTCGGTGACCGGATTCGTTTCCGATGCGCCCGGCGCCGAATACGGGCAGGATCGATTGGAGGGCGCCATCGACCACACCATCGAAGATCCGTTCGAGCTGTACCACGCACAACAAGAGGCGTCACGTGCCGCGCTTTCTCCCGCCTACAACCACTCCCGCCCACAACAACAGAGGACTCCCCAGTGAACCTGCCTGATTCTTCGAGCCTCGCCGATCGCGCCGAAAGCGCCCTTGCCGCGTGCGGTGTCGAGTGGCCCGCCGGCGACCTGAGCGCACATACCCCGATCACCGGTACGCAACTGCGTACCGTTCGGCAGCACTCCGCCAGAGAAGTCGACGACGCCGTCGGCGCGGCGCATCGCGCGTTCCTCACCTGGCGCACCGTCCCCGCTCCGGCGCGCGGCGCAGTCGTGCGCCGGCTGGGCAGCCTACTGACCGAGCACAAGGAGGACCTCGCGGAGATCGTGACCCTCGAAGCAGGCAAAGTCACCTCGGAGGCTCTCGGCGAGGTACAGGAGATGATCGACATCTGCGAGTTCGCCGTCGGTCTCTCCCGGCAGCTCTACGGACGCACCATGCCGTCCGAGCGTCCCGGACACAGGTTGACGGAAACGTGGCACCCTCTCGGCGTTGTCGGGGTCATCTCCGCGTTCAACTTTCCCGTCGCGGTGTGGTCGTGGAATACCGCCATCGCTCTCGTGTGCGGCGACGCCGTCGTCTGGAAGCCTTCGGAGACCACGCCGCTGACTGCACTGGCATGTGACGCCCTCCTCCGACGCGCACTCGCCGACTGTGATGCACCGATCGACGTGCACCAGTTGATCATCGGCGGACGCGATGTCGGTGAGGCCTTGGTGGACAACCCACTGGTAGCCTTGGTCAGCGCCACCGGTTCCGTGCGAATGGGCCGCGCCGTGGCTCCGCGGGTCGCCGAACGCTTCGGGCGAAGCCTCCTCGAGTTGGGTGGCAACAACGCCGCAGTCGTCACACCGTCGGCAGATCTCGAGCTTGCCGTACGCGGAATCGTGTTCTCCGCCGCCGGAACTGCGGGGCAGCGCTGCACCTCACTTCGTCGGCTCATCGTGCACGAGTCGATCGCCGATCACGTCGTCGAGCGCGTTGCGGCCGCGTACGCACAGCTCGAGGTCGGCAGTCCCTTCGATTCCGGTGTTCTGGTCGGGCCGCTGATCAACGAGGCTGCGTTCGAAGCGATGCAGAAGTCCCTCTCGGCCGCGCGCGCCGACAGCGGCACCGTGGTGTGCGGCGGCGACCGTGTCGGCGATTCCGGGTTCTACGTGACGCCCGCTCTCGTTCGTATGCCCGCACAGACCGAGGTGGTGCGGGCGGAGACGTTTGCACCCATCCTCTACGCCTTGACATACACCGATTTCGACGACGCCATCACGCTACACAACGGTGTACCTCAGGGACTTTCATCCTCGATCTTCACACTCGATCAGCGTGAAGCCGAGCGTTTTCTCGCCGCCGACGGCTCCGATTGCGGTATCGCGAACGTGAACATCGGAACGTCGGGTGCGGAGATCGGCGGCGCTTTCGGCGGGGAGAAGGAGACCGGTGGCGGTCGCGAGTCGGGTTCGGATTCGTGGAAGGCCTACATGCGCCGAGCCACCAATACCGTCAACTACTCGGACCAACTGCCGCTGGCTCAAGGCGTCGAGTTCGGTTGAACACCAGCTGGGTGAAATCGGTGATCGCGTCGATCAGCTCCGAGAGCGCCGACAACTGCGGTGCGTGATCGGTGTCCAGGCTGACCACCTGGGCGCCGGGGACAAGTCTTTGCATGGCACGTTGAGCCTCGATCGGCACGGTTCGATCCAGGGTGCACTCGACATAGCGCCTCGGCACGGTTCCGAACCGCTCTTCGGTCCAGACCGGGGCCATCAGGCGGGCGGACTCCAATTGTGGGGCCAGCATGCGCGCTGCACCGATCGCATCGGCGACCGGCGCTTCGTGGAAGAACACGGCGGCACCGGCTTCCGGCGGAACTGCCGTTGCGTCGCCGTCGCCGACGGGGACCAGCCAACGCGAGATTCCGACCGGACTTGCCAAACCGACTTCTGCACAGAGCATTCCGAAATCCATCTGCGACGGCAGCATCATCCCTGCGACGTACACGAGACCCGCTACTTGCGAAGGTATCCGCTCGGCCACCTGTGAGGCCACGATGCCGCCGCCCGAGTGGCCGACCAGGACTGCCGGACCGTCCAGTGACTCGACCACTGCCACAACATGTTCGGTAACAGCGGCAAGATCGATCACGTCGTCGGGGTTCCAACTCCCCGTGCCGGGAAGCTCCACCACAACAGGATCGAAGCCGGCGGTCTTCAAAGGGCCACACACGCGATCCCAGACCCAACCACCGGCCCAGGCGCCGTGTATCAAGACGATGTTCCGAGCGCTCACTGCTTGACCTCGAGCTCTGCAGCCGAAAGTACCCGAGCCGCCTCACGAACTGCGGCGGTATTGGACTTTCCCTGCCTCGACCCGGCCAATTTGGCCTTGATGTGATCGCGAACGGTAATGGGTTCGTACTCCAAGCCGGAGCCGTCCTGAAAACTCGGCAAGGTCGCAATCACCGCGTCGACGTTTCCGTCATGGAAGAAGGCCGCCGATCGCCGGCGCTTGACGGTGCCGTTCACCACCGGAGGCGCAACTCGGTGCAGCGTGGACATCCACCTGTCGTTGGTCAGTCGCGCGGTGAGATCCCCGAGGTTGACCAACAGCGCATCGTCATCCGGCCAGACATCGTGCCAGCGTCGGTCGCTCCCGAGCACTTGCAAACCCTCGACCTGATCCGCCCACAACACGGTGACCAGACCGAAATCGGTGTGTTCCCCCATTCCCTTCAACTCGCCGTCCAATGTCACAGTCCCCTGCGGCAATGCGTAGTTGTTCATCCGCAGTACGTCGATGGAATGGTCGGTGATCGACTCGAAGAATCCTGGGGTCAGCCCGAGCGCGTCTTCGAAAATGGTGGTCAGTGTGCGTGCCACCCGCTCGCCATGGGCGTAGTAGTCCTCTACGCGCTCCCTGAATCCGCGAACAGCGGGCCACAGGTTGATTCCGTAATCCTCCTCCGAGAGTTCGAGTTCGGTGAACGATCGAGCTTCGGTTCCTATGTTGAACGCCTCGAAGAAGTCGTTCATCCGAGTCGCGGATTCGACGCCCAGACTCAGGCTCAGCGACTCGCTCTTGGGCGGACTGTATCCGCGATTCGCACCTTCGACACGATGACCCGACTTCGTCTCCATCGGCAGCCCGAAGAAGTCGTCCATGGCCTCGGCGAGACCGGCGGATACGTCGGCCGGCACACCGTGGCCCCGAATCTGCATGAAACCTACAGTCCGACAGGCATGGTCGACTTCGGCAGCCACTCGCGCCCTGTCCTCGTCGGCGCCTCCGAGCACGTAAGGCGAGATGTCGACGACGGGAACTTCGAAAATTTCAGACTGTGACGATGGCACTGGCGTCTCCTGCAGAGCTGGTAGCGGGTTCAGTATATGCAGTGGAGTGGAGGCTCTCGCGTGATCGCCTGGCGAGTTCACCGAGCCTGGTGTGGTTGAACAGTAGGTTGAGCGAGAAAGCCGAGGCCGCAGCCAAGGTGATGCCGCTACCGAGGAGGATCTGGGCCGAGGAGGGGAACCGCTCGAACATGCCCTCCGCAAATTCCGGCAAGATACCGATCCCCACGGATACGGCGGCGATCGTGGTGTTGATCGGGTCGCTGAGGTCGACCTTGCGCAACGTGTTGATTCCGACCACCGCGACCGTCGAGAACAAGATGATTCCCACGCCGCCGACCACCGGATCGGGAAGGGCGGCAACCACTTCACCCATTCGCGGGATCAGACCGAGGACGATCAAAATGGCGCCGCTGGTAGCGGTCACGTACCGGCTGTACACCCTGGTAGTGGCAACGGCGCCGACATTCTGCGAGAAGACGGTGTCGACAAACGCGTTGAAGATCCCGCCCAGAACTCCCGACATACCGTCGGCCACCAGCCCTCGTGCGAGATCTGCTTTCTTCAAAGGCTTTCCGGTGATCTCGCTGACGGCGAGCATGCTGGCCGTCGATTCGGCGAAGACGACTGCCATGACGATACTCATCGCCACCACGGCGGTGACGGGAAACTCCGGAGCACCGAAGTGGAACGGCATCGGGAAGCCCACCCACGCCGAGCCGCCGACGCCACTCAGATCGATCAGCCCCATCGGGATGGCGATCACGGTACCGATCACCAGTGCCATCAGCACACCGAGCTGCGTCCACATCCCTCGGCCGAGGCAGATGAACGCCACCGCGACTACAACGACTGCCGCAGCCAGCGCCAGGTTCTTCGGGTCGGCGAACGACGGGGAGGTGGGGTCGTTACCGACGATCAAGCCTCCTGCGACCCCGATCAACGAAATGCCGATAACGGTGAGGACGACGCCGGTGACCAGGGGCGGGAAGTATCGGACGATCTTGGCGAACGGTACGGCCAAAGCTATGCCGACAACACCACCGACCAGCATGGACCCGTACACGGCCTGCAGGCCGTACTCCTTGGCGATCAGAATCATCGGCGTCAGCCCGGCAAACGTCGCACCGCAGACGATCGGCAGGCGCACACCGGCGACTTTCCCGACGCCCAGGCTCTGGATGATCGTGATGATGCCTGCAACGAGTAAGTCCGCACTGATCAGCATCGCTACCGTGCTGCGGTCCAGTCCTACTGCCGCACCGAAAACCAGCGGAACCGTGATGCAGCCGGTGTACATGATGAGGACGTGCTGAAGAGCAAAAGCAGACTGGCGGGCAAATGGGAGCCGCTGGTCGACAGGATGGATGGCCATGCGCCGATCTCCGTCCGAAGCTGGAAGTGTTTCGTGTACGGGACTATTCAGCACGTCGATAATTTCTTACCGTGGTCGAATTTGTTTCGTCTGTGTAATCAAAACTTTCACCAGAGCACTGCTATCTTCGGCACATGGACGACGACCAGAAGGCGATAGCGACCGCAATCGGGGCTGCCGTGCGGACGGCGCGAAAAGAAGCCGGACTGACGTTGCGCGAGGTTGCCGTGAAGTCGGGCTTGTCGCAGCCCTTCCTGAGCCAGACCGAAAACGGCCACGCAGTACCCAGTGTCATGAACCTTCATCGCCTCGCGCAATCGCTCGGCACCACGGCGCACGCACTCTTGGCACAGGGTGAGCGAACTCCGTCCAGCCTCGTCCGCGCCGGTGAGGGGCGAACCTTCGAACTGGCACACGATTCGGTGATTCGATTCTGCTCCACCGGCTCACGGACAATGGAACCCAACGAGATCACGGCAGCACCTCATTCCGAGGCAGGTGAGCACACAGAGCACGCCGGCGAAGAGTTCATTCATGTTCTCGAAGGATCTGTCGAGGTCGAGGTGGGACTGGACGAGCATCACGTTCTTCACGTCGGCGACACCCTCCTCTACACCTCGACCATCCCGCACCGGTGGTTCAATCGCACCGATGCGGTCGCAAGATTCCTCATCGTGAGCTCACCTCCCTCGTTCTAGATGCGCGGCTGTAGTTCCACACCACAACCCACGCTCACGGCTTACCCTGACAGCGTGACCATGTGGCCGGAACTTGCGCGCGAAATCGCCGACACCGTTCTGTTTCCCGTCGCCGACAGCGTCGACGCCGACGGAGAAATCCCCAGCAGCCATTTCGACGCGCTCGCCGCCGACGGCTTCTACGGCATCGCAGCCCTCGGTGACGGTGGCCCCACCAGCGAAGAACTGGTCGACGTCCTCGAAACCTTGTGCGGCGGTTGCCTCGCGACGACGTTCACCTGGATGCAGCATCACGGCGTCGTCGGAGCCCTGGCAGCCAGTCCCAATATGTCTCTGCGCGAACAATACTGGGATGGCCTCGTTTCCGGAACGATTCGCGGCGGAGTTGCGTATGCCGGCGCCATCCCCCGCCCGCCCCTCCTGTGGGCAAAGCGGGTGCACGACGGCTACGTCCTCGACGGAATCGCACCCTTCGTCACCGGTTGGGGCATCGTCGATGTTCTCCTGGTGTCGGCGCGGGACGAGTTCGACAATTCCATCGTTCATTCCGTTGTACCGGTTGGCGAAGCGCCGGGGCTGACGATCGAGGAGCTTCCCCTGATCGCGGCGCGCGGGAGCAACACTGTCCGAATCGTGTTCGACGCTTTCGAAATCCCCGATACCGACGTCTGTTCCGTCGTCAGCGACGAACAGTTTCAGAGCACCCAGCTACCCGGACTGTGGCTCAACGGCGCGATGGCCATGGGCATCACCCGCCGCGCTGTTACCGAACTTGCGGATCTCGGCGTCGACGCCGGCGCTTTCGAAGAACAAGCCGCCAGGGCGCGCACAGACCTTGATTCCGCTTTGCGCGATCGAGGCGACATGTCAGCCGCCCGCGCCCGAGCGTCGGAACTTGCGATACGAGCGTCGGCCGCACTCGTGACTGCGACCGGAAGTCGCGCCCTGGTCGGCAGCAACACCCCCGAGCGGCTCATGCGAGAAGCCACCTTCACTCTTGTCGCGGCTGGTCGACCGGAGATCAAGACAGCTCTCGTGGAACGACTCAGCGGATACTGAGTCTGCACGGTTACACTCGATTACGCTGGGGCTCATGACCAGTGGAGAACCAGTACTCATCCCGGCCGGAACCGTGTTCACGCCGGAGGACCTGACGTTCTATGCCGATCGTGACTCCCGCAGTCTCGACGACGCCATCGTCGAAGCCGACCTTCTTGTCAGTTGCCCACACTCGGGTTCCGCGATTCCGGCAGAACTCTCACGCTTTCTCGCACCCGAGTTCACCCAGCGACTGCAGTTCGACTTCACCGACATGTCCACCAGTCCCATCGTGCGCCGCTGGGCCGAAATCGATTCGCGCATCGTGTACGTGGAGAACCCACACCCCCGCATGATTCGTGATCCCAACCGTGCAAAGCCCGAAAACCTGGAGGCGTCACTACGCGAAGCCTTCGCGCGCGTGCACAAGGCCGGAGCGGGAAACAAGGCGGACCTCACCGGCGTCGACGCAGTTCGCCCTGTCACCTTCTCGTTCTACCCACTACTGCTCGAGCCGACCGACGACGCGGGCTGGAAGAACCTCGCCGAGACCTTCACCGAGACAGCCGAACACGGTTTGGGCGTCTACGAGAGAACTCGCGACGCACTGATCGAAACCATGGTGGAGAAGAGCTTCGAACTCGGCCGTTCGTTCACGACGTTGTCGTTCCACGACACGATGAACCACACCACTCGCCGCAACGGCGCCGTCAATGTCGAACGGCCGGAAGCAGATCGACTCCCCGACGTCGTCGCACTCTCCAATCGTGGCGATCACGACGGTAATCGACGCGCAGACAATCCCGTGACGATGGATCCGGCGCTCATTCGCGCACTCGCGGTCTCACATCGCAAGGGATTTCAGGTCGACGATCCGGATGCCGTCGCTCTCAATCAGCCGTACCTCGGCAGTTTCGAAATCATCGCGGCCGGAGCCAGATTCGCCGAATTGAGCGCCCGCGCCGCCGAAGCCGGGATCACGTTGAGCGCGGTTCAGGCCGAATTCAAACGAGAATTCTTACTGGGAGACGAACTGGCCGCCTACATCATGGAACCCGGCGTCGACTGGCCTACACCCGACGCCGAACGGGTGGACCAGCTCGCCCACGCGTGCAAGGCGAGCTGGGACCACTACCGCAACAGCTGACTCAGCCGAGCACCACTCCGAACACCGCACCGGCCGCAATCGTCGTCACGGCCAAAATGATGGTCGGCAGGAAGAACGAGTGGTCGACGAGCTTGGAACCGAGCTTCGTGCTGCCGGAGAGGTCGAAGTTCGCAGCCGCGATCTGCGAACCGTTTGTCGGCAACAGATAGACGCCGGCAAACGCTCCGGCCCACATTCCGCTCACCAGACCGGGTGCAATCCCGGCAGCGAGACCGATCGGCACGATGGTCCTCGTAGCCGTCGACTGACTGGTCGTCAGTACGCAGACCAGGAAAACACCGAGCGCGAAGATCCACGGCGCGGCGTTGACCCAGTCGCCGACGGTGCTCGTGATCAGCTCGGAATGGGCGCTGATGAACGTGTCCGTCAGCCATGCCAGACCGAACAACGCGATGGCCGAGACCATACCGGCACGGAAGACTGTCGAGGACGGCACGTCGGCGACATTCGGGCGGCACACCAACAGGATCAACGTACCCACGACGAACATCAGCATCTCGATGATCGGTGTCATCCCCATCGGAGTGCCGTCGGCGGCTTCGGGGCGAATTCCCTTGAACAGACCGAAGATCACGATGGCCAGAACGCCGGCCAGGAAGATCAGTGCCGCGTTTCGTCCGGTCTTCGTCGAGACGAGTTCGGTCTTGGACGCTGCACCCGGTCCGGCCAACTCGCCCGACTTCAACTTCGCCTGTATCTCCGGGTCGTCGTCGAGGTCCTTGCCCAGGCGGTTGACCGCGATGGACGAGAGGACGATGCCGACCACGGCCGCCGGGAACGTGATCTTGATGATGTCGATGAGTTCGAAATCGTAGGGCGCGACGTCGGTGAGTGTGACCATGGCCGCCATCGCCGCTGACACCGGGCTACAAGCCAACGCCACGCCGGTGGAGACGACCGACAGCGACAGCGGCCGTGACGGCCGCACACCGTTCTTGTACGAGACGTCGTAGATGACGGGAAGCAGCGGGTAGAGGATGTTGGACGTACCGGCACCGACCGAGAACAGGAACGACACCAACGGCGCGATCAGCGTGATCTGTTTCGGTCGGGATTCGATCAGTTTGGCTGCGATGGTGACCATCCAGTCGATACCACCGGCCGCTTGCATCATCGACGACGCGAGAACGACGGACAGGACGATGAGTAGAGCGTCGACCGGCGGACTGCCGACGTCCTCTCCGAAGACGAACACGAGGACGGCAACACCCGCGCCGCCCCACAGACCGAGAGCGACACCGCTCGATCTGGTACCCATGACAATCGCCCCGAGCACTACCGCCAGCTCGAGGACAATCTTGACTGCTTCCATCAGGCACTCGCCTTCTCGATAACAAGAGAATCGCTATAACAGGGCAAATAGTATGCTCTGCACTTCGGCTGCGGGCACGAACACGCTGTCGGTGGGAAGGGGCAATATGGTGGTCGTGACCAATGTCCTCGACAGATTCTCGCCCGCAACACGCGAGTGGTTCGGCGGTGCTTTCAGCGCTCCCACCGCTGCGCAGCTCGGTGCCTGGGAATCCATCGCGAGTGGCTCTCACACACTTGTCGTCGCACCCACCGGCTCCGGCAAGACATTGTCCGCCTTTCTCTGGGCGCTCGATCAGCTCGCAGCCAAGGACGAGGGCGAACGCACCACGAAAGTCCTCTACATCTCGCCGCTCAAAGCGCTGGGTGTGGACGTCGAACGAAACCTTCGCGCACCGCTGGTCGGCATCACACAGACTGCGAAGCGTCTGGGCCTCACTCCGCCCGAGATCACCGTCGGTGTCCGTTCCGGTGACACTTCCCAGGCCGATCGGCGCTCGTTGATCAAGCGGCCTCCGGACATCCTGATCACGACGCCGGAGTCGTTGTTCCTGATGCTCACCTCCGCTGCTCGGGAAACACTGGTCGGCGTCGACACCGTGATCGTCGACGAGGTTCACGCGGTGGCGGGTACCAAGCGGGGTTCACACCTTGCGCTCTCCCTGGAACGTCTGGACGGCTTGCTCGACCGTCCGGCGCAGCGCATCGGATTGTCGGCCACGGTTCGTCCGCACGAGGAGGTCGGGCGCTTCCTCGCTGGTTCGGCACCCATTCGGATCGTGGCGCCGCCTGCCGCCAAGACCTTCGACCTCACCGTCCGTGTTCCCGTCGAGGACATGACCGAATTGGGTATCGCGACGCCGGCCGACGGTTCCGAATCCCCCACCCCGCAAGCCGGTTCGATCTGGCCCCACGTCGAGGAACAGATCGTCGACCTCGTTCTCGATCACCGATCATCCATCGTGTTCGCCAACTCTCGCCGCCTCGCCGAACGATTGACGGCCAGACTCAACGAAATTCATGCCGAGCGCGCCGGCCTCGTCGTCGACAAGTTGCCACGACCACCCGCGCAGATCGGGGCTCCCACCGAGGTCAACTACGGCGCGGAACCTCTCCTTGCTCGCGCCCACCACGGATCGGTCAGCAAGGACCAGCGCGCCCTCATCGAAGACGACCTCAAATCGGGTCGATTGCGATGCGTCGTCGCCACCAGCAGTCTCGAACTCGGAATCGACATGGGCGCCGTCGACTTGGTCATTCAGGTCGAGGCACCGCCTTCGGTTGCCAGCGGGCTGCAACGTGTCGGTCGCGCCGGCCACCAGGTCGGTGAGATATCGCGAGGCGTTGTCTTCCCCAAGCATCGCACCGACCTGATTCATTGCGCGGTGACGGTCGAGCGCATGGTCCAAGGCAAGATCGAAGCGATGGCCGTTCCGGCCAATCCCCTCGACATCCTCGCCCAGCAAACTGTTGCGGCCACCGCCCTCGAACCGATCGACGTCGACGACTGGTTCGAGACCGTGCGCCGAAGCGGTTCCTTTGCAACGCTTCCCCGTTCGGCGTACGAGTCGACTCTGGATCTGCTCGCCGGGCGGTACCCCTCGGACGAGTTCGCCGAATTACGTCCGCGCCTGGTGTGGGATCGTGAGTCCAATACTCTGACGGGGCGCCCGGGTTCGCAGCGTTTGGCCGTCACTTCCGGCGGCGCCATCCCCGACCGCGGCCTCTTCACCGTCTACATGGTGGGCGAGAAAGCGTCACGCGTCGGCGAACTCGACGAGGAAATGGTCTACGAGTCCCGGGTCGGCGACGTCTTCGCGCTCGGCGCTACCAGTTGGCGGATCGAGGAGATCACCTTCGATCGGGTTCTGGTCAGCCCCGCCTACGGCATGCCGGGTCGTTTGCCCTTCTGGCACGGCGACGGACTCGGCCGCCCTGCCGAACTCGGGCAGGCGTTGGGACAGTTCGTCCGCGAGACGGCCCTCGGTAACGAGGCCGACGTCGTCGAGCGTTGCCGAGTCGGCGGGCTCGATCACAATGCCACCAACAATCTGATTCAACTCGTCGGCGAGCAGAAGAATGCCACCGGTCAGGTGCCGTCGGATCGCACGCTGGTGGTGGAGCGTTTCCGCGACGAACTCGGTGACTGGCGTCTGGTGCTGCATTCCCCGTACGGCCAACGGGTTCACGCGCCGTGGGCCCTCGCGATCGGCGCACGCCTCCAGGAACGATACGGCGTCGATTCCAGCCCGACGGCCTCCGACGATGGCATCATCATCCGGCTCCCGGACACCGAGAACGAACCTCCCGGCGCCGAACTGTTCACCTTCGACGTCGAAGACATCGAAGATCTGGTCACCCAGGAGGTGGGCGGCTCCGCGCTGTTCGCTTCCCGATTCCGCGAATGTGCCGCCCGCGCACTACTTCTCCCGCGCCGTAATCCCGGAAAACGTGCACCGCTGTGGCAGCAGCGTCAGCGGTCAGCACAACTGCTGGACGTCGCCCGCAAGTTCCCGACATTCCCGATCCTGCTCGAGACGGTGCGGGAGTGTTTGCAGGACGTCTACGACCTGCCTGCACTGAAGGAACTGTTCGGCGAGATCGAGAAACGGCAGATCCGGATCGTCGAGGTGGAGACGGCCTCGCCGTCTCCGTTCGCGAGTGCGCTCCTGTTCAACTATGTGGGCGCATTCATGTACGAGGGCGACAGCCCCCTCGCCGAGCGACGCGCTGCCGCACTGTCGTTGGACTCCACGCTGTTGGCCGAACTGCTGGGGCGCGTCGAACTGCGCGAGCTACTCGACGCCGGAGTGATCGAGCAGGCCGAAAGTGAGCTGCAACGGCTCGCGCCCGACCGCAAGGCCAAGGATCTCGAGGGTGTTGCCGACCTCCTGCGCATGCTCGGCCCGCTGACCACCGAAGAAGTCACCGATCGTTGTCTCGAGGACCCGCTCTCGTGGCTCGAGAAGTTGGTTACGGACAAACGTGCCCTCCACGTCTCGTATGCGGGCGAGAGCTGGTGGACCGTCGTCGAAGACGCCGCGCGCCTTCGCGACGGACTCGGCGTTCCCCTACCGATCGGCGTTCCCGCCGCGTTCATCGAGCCGGTCGATCAACCTCTCGATGATCTCTTGAGCCGTTATGCCCGCACCCACGGCCCCTTCACCCTCGCCGACGCTGCCGCACGGTTCGGTATCGGTGTTTCCGTCGCACGTGACGTTCTCGGTCGACTCGCACTCGAAAAGCGTGTCCTCGAAGGCGAATTCCGTCCGGCGTCAACCGGAAGCGAATGGTGCGACGCCGAGGTCCTGCGCCGCCTACGCCGCCGCTCGCTCGCCGCTGCACGCCAAGAGATCGAGCCGGTCAGTACCGCAACGCTCGGACGATTCCTTCCCAGCTGGCAGCACGTGGGCGGCACGCTGCGAGGAATCGACGGTGTTGCAACGGTGGTCGATCAACTCGCCGGAGTTCCGATTCCGGCGTCGGCTCTCGAATCGTTGATCCTGCCGAGTCGTGTCGCCGACTACTCTCCCGCGATGTTGGACGAACTCACGTCGACCGGTGAAGTCCTGTGGTCCGGATCCGGAGCAATCTCCGGCAAGGACGGGTGGGTAGTGCTGCACCCCGCCGACCTGGCACCGATCACGCTCAATTCGCCCGCCGACACCGACGTCTCGGAGTTGCAGAAGCGCATCCTCGACCTGTTGTCCGGCGGCGGTGCCTACTTCTTCCGACAGTTGGTCGACGCGTTGCGAACTACGGAGTCGGCTGCGGACACGGTCGACAGCGCGGTGACGACGGCACTGTGGGAGTTGGTGTGGCTCGGACACATCGGTAACGACACCGTCGCACCGCTTCGCGCACTTCTCTCCGACACCACTAGAACAACAACCAGTCACCGATCACCTCGCCGTGTTCCGCGGGCCCGTCCGTACCGCGGAATGGCCCGCGCTTCCACGCCCGCTCGCACCGGACCGGCAACTGCCTCCGGTCGGTGGTTCCAACTGCCAGCCGTCGAACCGGATCCGACCATCCGGGCGCACGCCACGGCCGATCTGTTGCTCGAACGGTACGGCGTGGTCACCCGCGGTTCGGTGATGAGTGAGAACGTGCCGGGCGGCTTCGCGTTGATCTACAAGGTACTGAGCACGTTCGAGGACAACGGCCGCGCTCGACGCGGATACTTCGTGGACACCTTGGGCGGCGCCCAGTTCTCCACGCCTCCCGTGGTGGACCGCTTGCGCACGTTCGGTGATTCCATCGAGGGACGCCACACCTCTTCGGCTGCAGTCACTCTCGCGGCGTGCGATCCGGCAAACCCGTACGGCGCGGCGCTGCCGTGGCCGGCGTCGGGGGGCGAGGAAGCCCCTGGGCACCGGCCCGGACGAAAAGCCGGCGCATTGGTAGTTCTGGTGGAGGGTGAGTTGGTTCTGTTCGTCGAGCGCGGCGGTCGCACGATCCTGACATTCACCGACGACGGCGGAACGTTGCGCATGGCAGCACTGTCACTTGCTCAGAAGGTGACTTCTCGCGCTATCGACAAGTTGGTAGTGGAGAAGGTCGACGGAGAGACCATCCACGGCAACGACTTCGCTCCGGTCCTGGTCGAAGCCGGCTTCGCGGCCACCCCTCGCGGATTCCGGTTGCGGTCATGAGGATTGGGGTCATGATGATTGAGATCGTGGCAGTTGAGATCCTGAAGTGTGGGAGCGGCGACCATGCCTGAGGGCGATACCGTGTGGCGGGCCGCCAACGAACTGCGAGCGGCCCTAGCCGAGAAGGTACTCACCACCTGCGACGTCCGCGTTCCTCGTTATGCCACCGTTGATCTGTCGGGCCATCGCGTGGATTCCGTCGCCAGCCGCGGAAAGCATCTCCTGATCAGAGTGGGCGAGGCGTCCATTCACACGCATCTGAAGATGGAAGGTCAGTGGCAGATTTATCGCCCCGGCGAGCGCTGGCGCAGACCAGCTCACCAAGCGCGCATCATCTTGGCCACCGAAGACTCTGTAGCAGTGGGTTTTTCACTGGGAATCACCGAGATCCTCGAACTCGGGCAGGAACAGGAGGCGCTCGGGCATCTCGGACCGGATCTGCTCGGGACCGACTGGGACAGTTCCGTGGCCGCCCGAAATCTTCGGGCTGCCGACTCCGAACCGATCGGAATCGCGCTCCTGGATCAGCGGGTGATGGCCGGACTGGGCAACGTGTACCGCAACGAGATCTGCTTCCTACGAGGCATTCATCCGAAAACACCGACGCGCCTCGCCGGAAATCTCGACGCGATAGTGGACTTGTCGTTCCGTACCATCAACGTCAACAAGGCGCGTCGCATCCGGGTCACGACCGGCGACACCCGTCCAGGTAGGCAGACGTGGGTGTACGGCAGGCGCGGAAAACCGTGCCGCCGATGCGGAACCCGCATCAGAGAAGATACCCTCGGACCGGATCAGCTCACCGAGCGAAATATCTTCTTCTGCCCGGCCTGCCAGCCCTTCACGCCCGGTTAGCGTTGATCAGCAGCCTGACGCAGTGGCGGACAAATCGTTCGCGGTCTACCACGATCGTGCCGTCCAGGTAACCGATGAACAGCGTGAACAACGCCCCGACCAGTCCGACGGCCACCAGTTGCTTGTCCACGGGATCAGCGATCTCGGACAACTGGTCGTACACCAGATCCACGAACGCCGGCATCGATTCGATACCACGTCCACTCAAGACAGGTTCGGAGAGTGGAGCGATCAAAAGCACTCTCCCCATCGCCGGATCGTCGACCATGAGCTTGACGAAAGCGTCGACCGCAGCCGTGGCGACGGCCTCGGATGTCGTCTCCGACTCCACTGCCGACGCAAGCGCCGACTGCGCGCGCTCGGCGACAAACGTGTGGACCGCAACAACGTACTGATCACGATCGGTGAAACTCTCGTAGAAATACCGCTCGGTCAGACCGGCGGCCTTGCAGACCGCACGCACGTTGACGGCCGGACCGTCGACCGCACCGAGCAGTGTCACTCCGACGTCGAACAACGTCGCCTTTCGAGTGGCCCTGCGTTCTTCGATGCTCACAACTTCCCCACTTCGCCGATACTGGCTCTTCGATGCAACCGGAATTCGATTCAACCGGTAGCCGATCCTTGACTACCGCTGTTGTCGATCCTAATCTGACAACATGCGTAGTCAACTTGACGACAGCAGCACCCCGGTTCCTCTCGGCCCGGATTCCCTGACCTGGAAGTATTTCGGCGACTGGCGCGGGATGCTCCAAGGCGTCTGGGCCGGTTCGATGCAGAACATGCACCCAGGGCTCGGCGCCGGCGTCGAGGAGCACTCGCAGTTCTTCGACGAGCGCTGGGAACGGCTGTACCGATCGCTGTATCCCATTGCGGGCGTGGTGTTCGACGGCGATCGCGCGCAGCAGACAGCCGAAGAAGTCCGCGGATATCACACGCGAATCAAGGGCGTCGACAAGTTGGGGCGCCGATACCACGCCCTCGATCCCGACACCTTCTACTGGGCACACGCAACGTTTTTCATGGGCACCATCGTCACGGCCGACAACTTCTCCGGTGGCTTGACCGAGGCCCAGAAACGACAGCTCTTCACCGAACACATTCAGTGGTATCGCCTGTACGGGATGAGCATGCGCCCGGTTCCCGAGACCTGGGAAGCATTTCAGGAGTACTGGGACCGCATGTGCCGCAACGTACTCGAAGACAACAAGGCAACCCGCGACGTCCTGGACCTGTCCGGCCTCGGAAAGCCCCCGTACATGACCTGGCTTCCCGATCCGTTGTGGCGACTCGCGCGGATCCCCCTCGCACGCGGATTCGTGTGGCTGACGGTGGGCATGTACGACCAACCTGTTCGCGACCTTCTCGGCTACTCGTGGAGTAGCCGAGATCAGAGAATTCACACCACTGTCGGCCGAAGCGTCAACGCCGTCTTCCGATTGGTGCCGTGGCGTTACCGGTATCAGCCACGCGCTCGCGCCGGATGGGATCGAGCGAGCGGCCGAATCCCCGCCGACACACCACTGGTCCACACGCCGGCGCGCAATCTACCCCCGCTCCAGCAGCGAGATAATCCGATGCACTACAGCCCGAGGGTCTGATCTGCCATGCTCGGAGCATGGAGTGGGACCTGCGAACCCTGCTGAACCGGCCGATCACCTCTCACGGTTCGCCGCTGGGACAAGAACGTGTAGCGGCGAGAACCACCGCGTACATCTACGGCAACATACTTGTCCTCGCTGCACTCATACCGGTGACGAAATCTCAGGAATCGCTGGGCGCCGCGATCGTGGTCGGCACGGCATTGTCGACATACATCGCCCACACATTTGCCGAGAGCGTCGGCGAAAGCATTCGCAACGACCGCCGCCTGACCACCGCGGAAAGAATCGACTCGCTTCGCGATTCCGTCCCGATCCTCACCTCCGCGGTCGTTCCTGTCGTCATTCTCGCGACGGCGTGGTTCAACATCCTGGAACCGCGGACGGCGCAGTTGATCGCGGAAATCGTCTTGATCCTGCGCATCGGGTCCACCAGTTACGTGATCAGCCGACTTCACGGTGAGAAAGTCGGTACTAACACACACCTCGCGGCCCTTGCCCTGGCCGCCGTCGCAACTCTGATCGTCGGATTGAAGATAGTGCTCACTCATTGACGAGTCTCCCGATCGCGAATTCCCTGGCATGAAGGGGTACTGCCGTTACCCGGCTGAGCAGTCACTCCCGCGGAACCCCCGGCCGCCGCTACCGTGGACGACATGAGCATTCCGAGCCTGAAACTGAATAACGGCGTCGACATCCCCGCGCTGGGCTTCGGCGTCTACCAGACACCGCCGGACGAAACAGTCGCCGCCGTCGAGTCCGCGCTGTCGACGGGTTATCGCCACATCGACACTGCTGCGGCCTACGGCAACGAGAAGGGCGTCGGTGAGGCGATCCGGCGATCCGGCCTCGATCGCGACGAGATCTTCGTGGAAACGAAAGTCTGGATCACCGACTACGGATACGACGAGACTCTGCACGCCTTCGACAAGAGCGCAGGCAAGCTCGGTGTCGAACACCTTGACCTCCTCATCCTCCACCAAGCCTTGCCGAGCGAGTTCGAACGCACCATCGACGCGTACAAGGCGCTGGAAACGCTGCTGGCAGACGGCAAGGTCCGTGCCATCGGAGTCAGTAACTTCATGCCGGATCACCTCACCCGACTCTTGGGCGCAACGTCCGTGGTGCCGGCGGTCAACCAGATCGAGGTCCATCCGTACTTCAGGCAGTCGGCCTTGCTCGAGGCCGACGCCGATCACGGCATTCTGTCGCAGGCATGGTCACCGATCGGCGGGATCACGTTCTACCGCGACGGGTCCCACGGTTCGACTCTCGAAGACGCCACCATCGCAGCGATCGCGGCCGCTCACGGCAAGTCTCCCGCGCAGGTGATGCTGCGCTGGCACCTTCAGCAAGGCCGTCAGGTGATCCCCAAGTCGGTGACTCCCTCGCGCATCGCGGAGAACTTCGACGTGTTCGACTTCGAACTCACAGCCGAAGAGCTCTCCGCAATCGACGCACTCGACACCGGAGTGCGCGGCGGTCCCGAGCCCGAGGTCATCACCCGCGAGAAGTTCGGAATCGAGATTCCCGAAGCCTGAACCCGGCAGCCTGAACAACTCAGCAGCCTGAGTGGTTCAGCTGGCGCTCCACCCACCGTCGATGGTGTACGACGCCCCCGTCACCATCGACGCCTCGGTCGACGTCAGCCATCCCACCAGGGATGCCACCTCCGCCGGCTCGACCATCCGTTTGATCGCGCTCTCGGTGAGCATCACCTTCTCGACAACCTCGGATTCGCTGATGCCGTGAACCTTTGCCTGGTCGGCAATCTGGGATTGGACGAGGGGTGTCAGGACGTAGCCCGGATTGACGCAGTTGCTGGTGACACCGTGTGGGGCGCCTTCGAGCGCAACAACTTTCGACAGTCCTTCGAGTCCGTGCTTCGCCGTGACGTATGCACTCTTGAATGCCGAAGCGCGGAGCCCGTGGACCGAGGAAATGTTCACGATGCGGCCGAAACCGTTGCGGTACATGTACGGCAGGGCAGACCGAGCGAGGAGGAACGGCGCTTCGACCATGAGGCGCTGGATCTTCCGGAAGTCCTCGACGTCGAAATCCTCGATGGGACTGACCCGTTGAATACCTGCATTGTTGACGAGTATGTCCGTCTCGAGCGCCATATCTACGAGTTGGTCGGTGTCGAGGAGATCGACGGCCCATGCGGTGCCGTCGATCTCCTCGGCCAGCGCCTTCGCTGCGACGTCGTCGAGATCAGCGACGGTGACGCGGGCGCCGCGGGCAGCGAGCATCCGTACACAAGCCTCGCCGATCCCGCTCGCACCACCGGTGACCAGTGCCGATTTGCCAGAGAGCGTCACGCGGGAACACCGGCCCGCTCGTTGGCGAGAACACGGGCGTCAGCGGCATCGACGGACTCGAGCGAGATCCCTTTGGTCTCACGCGCGAAAATGACTGCGACGATGGTGACCAAGGAGGCCAGCAGCAGATAGATCGCGATGGGGACCGAGGAGTCGAACTTGCTCAGTAGTGCTGTCGCGATGATCGGAGCCAGCGAGCCGGCGACGATCGAAGTCACCTGATACCCCAGGGAGACACCGGAATAGCGCATCCGGGTCGGGAACATCTCGGCCATGATCGCGGGTTGTCCGGCGTACATGAAGGCGTGGAAGACAAGTCCGATGATGATTGCCGACAGGATGACGGCGTTGTGCCCGCTGTTCATCATCGGGAAGGCGAAGAATCCCCACGTTCCGGCTGTGACGGCGCCGATCATGTACACCGGGCGTCGACCGATCGTGTCGGACAGCTTGCCTACCAACGGGATCACCGCGAAGTGCACGGCATGTGCCATCAGCATCCACCAGAGAATGTGCGCCGTGTCCGCATGGACGACGACCTTGAGATAGGTGATCGAGAAGGTCACCACGAGGTAGTACATGACGTTCTCGGCGAAACGCAGTCCCATCGCGGTCAGCACTCCGCGTGGGTAGCGCTTGACCACCTCGAAAACACTGTACGACGTTGCCTTGACCAGCTCTGCTTCCTTCTGTGCCGCAATGAAAATGGGAGCGTCGGTGACCTTGGTCCGAACGTAGTACCCGACCAGAACGATGACCGCGGAAAGCCAGAAGGCCACGCGCCAACCCCAACTCATGAACGATTCGTCCGAGAGCGTCGACGTCAAGATCAACAGCACAACCGTCGCGACCAGATTGCCCATCGGCACGCCGGCCTGAGGCCAGGACGACCAGAACCCGCGAGATCGATTCGGGCTGTGTTCGGCGACAAGGAGTACCGCCCCACCCCATTCGCCGCCCACTGCAAATCCTTGGATGAAGCGCAGCGTGACCAGCAGTGCCGGTGCCCAGTAGCCGATCTGACCGTAGGTCGGTAGGCAGCCCATCAGGAATGTCGCGGCACCGACAAGCAGCAAACTGAACTGCAGCAACTGCTTCCGACCGAACTTGTCTCCGAAGTATCCGAAGACGATCCCGCCGAGTGGTCGGGCGGCGAATCCGACGGCGTAGGTGATGAAAGCAGCGATGATCGCATCCAGCTCATTGCCGCCGCCGGGAAAGAAGACCTTGCTGAAGACCAGCGTGGCCGCCGTGCCGTACAGAAAGAACTCGTACCACTCGACCACGGTGCCCGCCATCGAGGCGCCGACCACCTTCTTCAGCCCCGATGGTGGGGCTTGGCTCTCGGGCTTCGGCATGTTGTCGACGCTCATCGTGGACTCCCTCGTCTTCAGTTCGCGATTCGCCTGCTCTTCACGATCAGGAATGTGACCGCTCGCACATTTTTTGTGACTCGATGAGTATCAGTGCAGATTCTTGGCACGACAATGACAAATCTCGCACCATATAGGTGCAAAAATGCAGATATGAATCTCGGACTGAGCCCGGATGACCTACTGGTGCTTCTCGCGGTCGGTCGCACCGGTCGCTTCAACACCGCCGCCGACGACTTGGGCCTCAATCACACCACTATCTCGCGCCGCATCGCCTCGCTCGAGAAGAGCCTCGGCGGCCGTGTCCTGGTTCGCTCGTCCGGTGGATGGGAGTTGACCGACCTGGGCAGACAAGCCCTCAGCGCAGCCGAGCGCATCGAGGCCGCAGTGAACGAACTGGCACTCGACTCCACCGGTCAGCAGCAACTCGACGGCGTCGTGCGGGTCTCGGCCACCGACGGCTTCAGCGCCTACATCGCGGCCCCCGCCGGCGCAGCGGTTCGCAGACGCCATCCCCGTGTCAGCGTGGAGATAGTTGTCGCAACCAGAAAGGCGTCACAGATACGCTCGGGGCTCGACATCGAGGTCGTGGTCGGCAAGCCTCAAGTTCACCGCGCCGAGGCAGTCCATCTGGCCGACTATGCGCTGGGCTTGTACGCATCCCGAGACTATCTACGTCAGAATGCTGTTCCCGAGAGTGCCGCAGATCTGGCCGATCACTCGCTCGTGTACTTCATCGACTCGATGCTGCAGGTCGACGAACTCGATCTGGCTCGCAAGCTCACGGTCTCCATGAGGGAGGCCGTCACGTCCACCAACGTGTTCGTGCACATCGAGGCAACGCGGGCCGGCGCAGGTATCGGCCTGCTCCCCTGCTTCATGGCCGAGCAGCACGACGATCTGATTCGCGTGCTACCGGCTCACATCGAGGTCAGACTTTCCTACTGGTTGGTGGCCCGTTCGGAATCTCTGCGACGCCCGGAAGTGGCAGCTGTGGTGACGACTCTCCGAGAGACTGTGGATCGCAAGCGATCTCAACTGCTCGGCTCGCCCCCCGGCGAACGAAGCGCTCAGTCGAGAGTCGAACGATGCTGAACAATGACTTTGCGTGCCAACTCGGCGATCTTGACGTTCATGTTCTGCGAGGTTCGCACCAGGATGTCGAAGGCCTCGTCGTCGGACACACGATGTAGTCCCATCAACAGACCAACTGCCTGACCGATTTCTCGGCTGCTGGCCAGACCGCGCCGCAGCGAATCGGCATCCTCGCCTCGCGTGAGCGCAGTGACTGCCACGGACGCAAACGACGCCAACATGATCGCGTGGTCGGCAGCGGATTCCGTGAAAGCCCCCGGAGTATCCGAGAAGAGGTTGAGGGCACCGAACTTCTGACGATCGACCATCAGTCGGAACCCCATGGATCCGCGAATGGGTGTCTCCGCCACTACTTTCCGAGCGAATTCAGGCCACTGACTCGGTGTGCGAAGGTCCGACTCGAGTTGCGGCGCCTCCGTGTCGAGGGCGTCGATGCACGGCCCCTCCCCCGTGGCCCGCTCGAGATCGTCTGCGTGCTCGGCAATCTCGTCGCTTGCCGCTACCGTGACGTTGGTGTTTCCCCGTCGCAGCATCAGGCTTGCGTGATCGCAACCGGGAATCAACTCGACAGCCGCCGAACAAATCGCGGAGTACACCTCGGCGCTCTCTGTTGCGGAGTACAGGATCTCCGCCAACGCCGCGAACACTGCCTTGGGATCTGTCAGTGCTTGGTCGCGCTCAGCCATCTCCATACACCTCGGGGTCTACCGTTCATCGAATTCTTCATCGAACGGTACAAACCTTACTTACTCGAGCGGATGGGGTCGCCGCCGCTCGCCGATTCCCGCCCGTCCGTCCCCTGAAAAGCTTCCGTGGCTGCGCGGTGATGCAGAGCCGTCACGGTGGTGATCTGCTTGGACACCAGGTCGTTGAGCTCGCGGTACTGCTCCTCCGTCTCCCCCGCCGGAATGTCTCGCAGGACCTCCCACATCGCACTCTTGCCGCACAGAGCAGTCCGCATGATCTCGAGTGTTGCCAACTTCACGAGGCGGTTGCGCCAGATGGCGTCGACGTGGACGAGACGTCTGATCCGATTGACAGTCGCGTCGATCTTCGAGTACCGCGGCAGCGATATGCCCTGCGTGTCCTCGATCAGTTGGAGCAGCTGTTCGATCTCGTACTCGAGCTCGCCCGGCAACGAATCCAGCTCACCGTCAGCCCAGACGCCGTACGAGTCCGAGAGCGACCGCGAGAGCTGCAGCCCCACCATCGCCCCGCACAGGTGAGTGACCAGATAGCCGGTAGCTATGTGTTCCTCAGCAGATCGCGACCGATTACCGAACATTGGGATCCTCCTGGGCGACGCTCGACCGGTCTGTGCTGACACGGGTGGTGATTCGACACCCGTCTACCCACGGCGGACCGAGAACAAACGACAGGCGACTCAAACCCGATCCGGCACCACGACGACAGGCTCGAGGATCTCGGCCCTCGACTCCGGCGCTGCGGCGCGCAAGGCATCGGCCGACTCGTCGTCCGGTTGGGTTTGAGACTCGATTTCCGCTTCGACGCGCGCTCGATACGTGTCGACCTCGCGTTCGACGGTGGCGGCATCCCAACCGAGAATCGGGGCCACCAAGCCGGCGACCTGCTGCGCGCAGTTGACACCGCGATGCGGATATTCGATCGCGATGCGCATGCGGCGGGCCAGGATGTCGTCGAGGTGCAGTGCCCCCTCGGCCGCAGCCGCGTACACAGCTTCGACCTGAAGGTAGTCGGGCGCATCCGTGATGGGCTGCAACAACTCCGGCGTCTGCCGGCCGAGTTCGAGGACCTCGGTGATGAGCGACCCGTACCGGTCGAGCAGGTGCTTGACGCGATACGGATGCAATCCGTACTGCTCACCCAATTGCATGGTCTGATTGACCAGTGCGAAGTATCCGTCGGCACCGACGAGCGGTACCTTCTCCGTGATCGACGACGCCACTCGCGCCGGAATGTCTTCTGCAGCCACATCGACGGCGTCTTCCGCCATCACCCGATACGTCGTGTACTTTCCTCCGGCGATGGCGACCAGGCCGGGAGCCACCCGGGCGACAGCGTGCTCGCGCGACAGCTTCGACGTCTCGTCGCTTTCACCGGCGAGCAGCGGACGCAGACCCGCGTACACACCGTCGATGTCGGCGTGCGTCAACGGCGTGACCAGGACGGAGTTCACATGTCCGAGGATGTAGTCGATATCTGCTTTGGTTGCCGCGGGGTGGGCGAGATCCAAGTTCCAGTCGGTGTCGGTGGTGCCGATGATCCAGTGACTGCCCCAGGGAATGACGAACAGCACCGACTTCTCGGTACGCAGGATAATGGCGGCTTCACTGACGATGCGATCGCGCGGGACGACGATGTGTACGCCCTTCGACGCTCGCACCCGGAACCGTCCGCGCTGACGTGAGAGCGCTTGGATCTCGTCCGTCCAGACACCGGTCGCGTTGATGACGACGTGACCCTTGACCTCGGCGGTACGTCCGTCTTCGCAGTCGCGGACACGAACTCCCGAGACCCGGTCCGCCTCCCGCAGAAAGCCCACGACCTGCGTCGACGTTCGCACGACTGCGCCGTAATGTGCAGCGGTGCGTGCGACGGTCATGGTGTGCCGAGCATCGTCGACGACGGTGTCGTAGTACTGGATGCCACCGGTCAGCGAACTGCGTTTGAGACTCGGCGACATGCGCAGCGCGCCCGCCCGGGTCAGGTGCTTCTGGGAGGGGACCGACTTTGCGCCACCCATCCGGTCGTAGAGGAAGATTCCCGCGGCCATGTACGGGCGTTCCCACACGCGGTGAGCCAAGGGGAAGAGGAACTTCAGGGGCTTGACCAGGTGCGGCGCCAGCGTGGTCAGCGAGAGTTCGCGCTCACGCAACGCCTCACGAACGAGACCGAATTCGAGTTGCTCGAGATAGCGGAGACCGCCGTGGAACATCTTCGACGAGCGGCTGGACGTGCCGGATGCGTAGTCACGAGCCTCGACCAACGCAACCTTGAGTCCGCGGGTTGCCGCATCGAGGGCAGCTCCGACACCGACCACACCGCCACCGACCACGACGACGTCGAATTGCTCGGTCTGAAGTTGTTCCCAAGCAGCTTCACGCTGCTGCGGGCCGAGAAACTGCGCACCTTGCTGCTTACTCAACCCGGTCTCCTGTAAGTCGACGACGAATCCGTTTACAGGCTAGTAGCTTGATCCACATACTGCGACAGCGCACGGATTACTGCGAACGCGCCCGAACCTAGGAGCACAGTGAATCAATACATCGCCGCCATCGACCAAGGCACGACGTCGAGCCGCTGCATGATCTTCGATCACGACGGCGCCGTGGTGAGCGTTGCGCAGAAAGAACACGAACAGATTTTCCCGCGCGCCGGTTGGGTCGAGCACGACCCGGTCGCGCTGTGGATCAACACCCGAGAGGTGGTCGCCGGAGCGCTCGCGAAGGTCGATCTCACACGCGCCGACATCGCTGCCGTCGGAATCACGAATCAGCGTGAGACGACCGTCGTTTGGGAGCGTTCGACGGGCAAGCCGGTCTACAACGCGATCGTGTGGCAGGACACGCGCACCGATCAACTGTGCGTCGAACTGGGCGGAGACGAGGGGCCGGACAAGTACCGAGACAAGACCGGACTACCGCTCTCGACCTACTTCGCCGGGCCGAAGATCCGCTGGATTCTCGACAACGTCGACGGAGCGAGAGACAAAGCGGAGGCCGGGGAGCTGTGCTTCGGCACTGTCGACACGTGGATCGTGTGGAACTTGACCGAGGGCGTTCACGTGACAGATGTCACCAATGCGTCACGCACGATGTTGATGGATCTGGAGACCCTCCAGTGGGACGAATCGATCTGTGCGGACTTCGGAATCCCGATGTCGATGCTCCCGGAAATCCGTAGTTCTTCCGAGGTGTACGGCACCGGCCGCCCTCGCGGCAATCTCGCCGGAGTACCGGTCGCCGGAATTCTCGGTGACCAACAGGCAGCGACGTTCGGTCAGGCCTGCCTCTCCGAGGGTGAAGCCAAGAACACCTACGGCACCGGCAATTTCATGCTCCTCAATACGGGAACGAAGCCTGTTCACAGCAAGCACGGACTGCTGACCACCGTCTGCTACAAACTCGGCGAAGCCCCCGCCGTCTATGCACTCGAAGGTTCCGTCGCGGTGACGGGATCCTTGGTCCAGTGGCTTCGGGACAATCTCGGAATCATTCAGAACGCCAAGGACATCGAGCCGCTCGCCGCAAGTGTCGAGGACAACGGCGGCGCCTACTTCGTGCCCGCGTTCTCGGGACTGTTCGCACCTCGGTGGCGACCGGACGCACGCGGCGTCATCGTCGGCCTGACGCGCTTCGTCAACAAGGGACACCTTGCCCGCGCGGCACTCGAGGCGACGGCATACCAAACCCGCGAGGTCATCGACGCGATGCGTGCGGATTCGGGCGTCGAACTGTCCGCCCTGAAGGTCGACGGCGGCATGGTGGTCAACGAAACCCTGATGCAGTTCCAGTCGGACATCCTCGGAGTTCCCGTCATCCGTCCGGTGGTCAACGAAACAACAGCACTCGGTGCTGCATACGCAGCGGGCCTTGCCATCGGTTATTGGGCGGACACCGAAGACATCCGCAACAACTGGGCCGTCGGCCAGACGTGGGAACCGGCGATGAACGAGTCCGAACGAGCACGGCTGTACGCGGAGTGGAACAAGGCCGTCGAAAGGACGTACAACTGGTCCGAGTAATCACCCCGATCGCTCGGACTGACACCGGCTCCCCCGTCAGACATCTTCCATACCGGAACAGTTGATCCTGGTCGCCTATTGATACTCCAGAGGTATCAATAGGCGACCAACTTGGTATTGGACGTGACCTACACCACTCTGCGAATCTCATTCAGGCGCGCCACGTTTCGGCGCCGCGAATGATGCAGAGAAAGGTCGCCACGCATGAGTTCACCCTCTCGCAGTTCCGAGGAGATCAACGCCAAGGCACGAAGAGCCGGTATCGCTTCGTTCATCGGAACCACTATCGAGTGGTACGACTTCTACATCTACGGCACCGCAGCTGCCTTGGTGTTCGGCGACATCTTCTTCTCCGACACTCTCCCGAGCGGGGTCGGAACGCTCCTCGCCTTCATCACTCTGTGGGCAGGCTTCCTCGCCCGGCCGATCGGCGGGATCATCTTCGGACACCTCGGCGACCGGATCGGACGCAAGAACACTCTGGTCATCACCTTGATGATGATGGGCGTCGCCACCGTCGGCATCGGACTCCTTCCTACCTATGCACAGGTAGGGATCTGGGCGCCGATCGGCCTGGTCACCCTTCGCGTCATCCAGGGAGTCGCAGTCGGTGGCGAATGGGGCGGCGCAGTGCTCATCGCCAGCGAGAACGCACCGAAGGGCAAGAGCATCCTCTACTCCGCGTTCGCTCAACAAGGCTCCCCCGCGGGAAATCTGTTGGCCACCATCGCATTCTTCCTGCTGTCTTCGATGCCGACGCCGTCATTCCTTCTCTACGGCTGGCGCATCCCATTTCTCGTTTCGGCATGCCTGGTCATTCTCGGAATGATCATTCGCCTCAAACTCGAAGAGTCCGACGAGATGAAGGCCGTTCTCGCCCGCAAGAAGGTCGTCAAACTTCCGCTCGCCGAAGTGTTGCGCAAGCATTGGGTACTGGTACTGCTCGGCGCCGGCGCACTCCCCCTCGCGCAGGTCACCTACTTCAAGAACACCTTCGCATTGTCCTGGGCTACGAAAGAACTCGGATACGACCGAGGAACCTTCCTCGCCGCCATCGCGATCGCGCTCGTCGTGCAGTTCATCGTCCAACCGTTCGGTGCCGTCCTTGTCTCCAAGATCGACATGCGAAAAGCCATGTGTCTGATGGTGATACCGGAGTTCGTTCTCATGCCCGCGATGTTCTTCGCCATCAGAACCGGGAACTTCACCATTGCAGTCGTCGCGATGTGTCTGGCCACGATCCCGCACTCGATGTTCTACGGCGCGATCGCCGGCGTTCTCGCTCGGGCTTTCCCCGCCAACATCCGCTACACCGGTCTGTCGACGGCGTACCAACTGTGTTCCCTCATCGTCGGCGGCGGAACTCCGGTACTGGCGCAGTGGATGCTCAACACCTCCGGCAACATCGTCGGGGTCGCGATCGTGTCCGGGCTGTACGCACTTGTCTCGCTGATCTGCACCCTTCTCCTGCTCCGCCGTACCGGATACAACGCAAGCGAACTCTCGACGGCCGAGCAGGCGGATTACGACGAACTCGAACTCGAGAACACCCTTGCCGAAACTGCGAACTCGCCGAAATCCGAAGCGGGTGAGATTCCTTCAGGTCGGGCAACCGTCTAAGCCAGGGACGGCAGCGCCTGCTCGGACAATTTCAACACTTCGAGAAGAGCAGGTCTGTCGTCTCCCTCTCGCCAGGCGATACGCAGTTGAAGAGGAGGAGGTGGATCCATGACGGGAACAAAGACCACATCCGGGTTCACGATGCTCTGGGCTACCGAGGAAATGGTCAACGAGCATCCGATTTCCGCGGACACCAGCGCGATCAACGACATCGAATCCGGTGCCGTCTGCACGATTCGGGCGAGGAACCCTGCGTTCTTCGACGCAGTGAGCAGAGATTCCCGCAGAATCGACCCGGGTTCCGCCGGAAGCGTCACCCAATTCTCGGACTCCAATTCGATCAACCGAACCGAGTCCCTCGACGCCAACGGGTGGTCTTTCGACATGGCAACCAGAAAGTCCTCCTCAGCGATCAGCCTCGACGTGATCCCGAGCGGTGGGACGGTCCACCGCACCATCCCGATATCGAGTCGTCGATCGAGCAGCATCAACAACGCCTCGTTCGCGAAAGCGGAACTGTCGAGCACGAATTCGATACCGGGATTGGTCTTTCTCACCAATTTCGCCCACCGCCCGACGAGCAGATGCGACGAGGTACCCGCAAAACCCAGGCGAACGCGACCTGTCGTTCCCTTGCCTGCCGCGGACACCGCGATCTCGGCCATCCGGCACGCGTCCAGTATCTCGCGCGCCGGAAGCAGCAGCGCTTCGCCGGCAGCAGTCAACCGCACGGTTCGAGTACTTCGATCGAACAACGGCGAACCGAGCTGTTTCTCGAATTGCCTGATCGTTCGACTCAGTGGCGGTTGCGCAATCCGAAGCCGCTGCGCCGCACGGCCGAAATGTAGCTCCTCAGCCACCGCGAGAAATGCGTTGATCTGATGAATTTCCACCCGACATTGTTGCGCCACGCCGGCCGACCCTGTCAAGTTTCCGAAACCGACCGAGTGCGCGAGAGAACAAGAAGAGGTACACACGTGGACAAGACCCTCTCGATGAAAGAGGCCATCGGTCGATACGTCGGAGACGGCATGACTGTTGCGCTGGAGGGATTTTCGCATCTCATCCCCTTTGCCGCGGCACACGAGATCATCCGGCAGGGCAGGAAGGACCTCACGCTGTGCCGAATGACGCCGGACATCGTTTCCGATCAGCTCGTCGCCGCCGGCTGCGTCCGAAAGCTGGTTGCATCGTTCTTCGCCAGCGGGTCCGCGGGGTCTCTGTACGAGTTACGCAGACGCATCGAGAACCAGGACCCGCTCCCCCTCGAGGTCGAGGAATACAGCCACTACGGCATGGTCTGCCGGTATCAGGCTGGAGCCGCCAGGCTTCCTTTCTTCCCTCTACGGTCGTACGCCGGGAGTGATCTGCCCGCGCTCAACCCGCAACTGAGACTCGTCGACGACCCGTACGGCGGCGGGAGCGTCTACGTCGTGCCGCCACTGAATCCGGATGTGACGATCATCGGTGCACAGCGGGCGGATTCGTCCGGGAACGCACAGATCTGGGGCATCGCCGGTGTGCAGCAAGAAGCCGTGTACGCCGCGAAGAAGGCGATCGTCGTTGTCGAAGAACTGGTCGACGACGAGGTCATCAGGTCCGACCCCAGCCGAACTCTGATTCCCTCGCACGCGGTCGACGCGGTTGTCGTCTGCCCGCGCGGCGCGCACCCGTCGTACGCACAGGGATACTACGACCGCGATTGCGGCTTCTACCGACGCTGGACCGAAATCTCCAAAGATCCTTCACGGCTGAGAGATTGGCTCGACGATTGGGTGTACGCACTCGACAGTCACAGCGAGTATCTCGCCAAACTCGGAGCAGACTACTGGACCGATCTCGAAGTCGGATCAAAACTTTCCACACCTGTCGACTACGGGAGCAGACTATGACCACCACGATCGACACCGGGGCTACCACCTCCACCGAGACCATCGTCGCCGTCGCGGCACGCGAATTGGCCGGTAAGCGCCGAGTCTTTGCCGGAGTTGGGCTACCCACGCTCGCAGTCGATCTCGCGAGGCACACGTCGAATCCGGACGTCGAGCTGATCTACGAGTCCGGGGTGTGCGGCGCGCACCCGTCAGCCATGGCCGAGGGTATCGCCGACTCCGTGGTTGTCTCCGGCGCCGAATCCGTGCTGAGCATGGCCGCGCTCTTCGGCTATGTCCTGCAGGGTGGCAACGTCGACGTCGGATTTCTCGGGGCCGCTCAAATCGATCGAACGGGCAGTCTGAACACGAGTTTCATCGGTGACTGGAAGAATCCGACGGTCAGACTGCCCGGAGCGGGCGGAGCTGTCGAGATCATCGCGAACGCCGCCGAAATCTTCGTCGTGATGCGTCGCCACGACCTCAGTTCCTTTCCGGCCGAGCTCGACTTCTGCACCTCACCGAGCCCCGCCCGCGCCCTCGCCAGCGGAAAGGGCATCATGCCGGCAGGTGCAGGAGTGAGAAAGGTATTCACCAACCTCGGCGTCCTGACACACCAGGGCCCCGGCGGCGAACTGGAGTTGACCAGCGTCCACGAGGGAATCTCTGTCGATCAGGTACGGGAGTCGACGGGATGGGACCTGGCCGTCGCCGACCATGTCACCGTCACCACTCCACCGTCGAGCACGGAGATCGATCTGCTCCGCAACACGATCGACAAGGTCAGGCTGTACCTGCGCTGACACTGTCCCGGAGCCTGCCGACGGCATCGACCAGCACGGCTTCGGGATACGTCGCGAAACACAGTCGAGCGCTTCGGCTGAGGTCCGCTTCGACTGCGAACGCCGAACCTGGGACAAAAGCGACTCCGTATTTCAGTGCGACCCCCAGGAGTTCGGTGGTATCGACGTCGTCGAGAAAATCCATCCAGCAGAACATGCCGCCGCGGACCTCGGAAAAGCGTGCACGACCACCCAATTCCGTCTCGGCGGCTGTGACCATTGCCTTCGCTCTGGCTCCGTACCCCGCCCGGAGGTTGTCGAGGTGCGCGTCGAACCACTCCCGGTCGGAGAAGAGGTCAGCGGCGATCTGCTGGGTGAGCGAAGAACCGCACAGATCAGCGCCTTGCTTGATTAGTTCGACGGCCTCGCAGACTCGCCGATCGCCGTGCAGCCAGCCGACGCGCAGCGCCGGCGCCAACACCTTGGAGGCACTGGACAGCCGAATCACCCTGTCCGACAGCGCAGCCAGCGGCGCGGGCGGTTGGTCGCCGAAGTACAGCTCGCCGTACGGGTCGTCCTCGAGAACCCAGAATCCGTATCGGTCGGCCAGTGCGGCCAGGTGCGTTCGGCGCTGCGCGGAAAGCACCGCGCCGCGCGGGTTGTGGAAATTGCTCACGGTGTGAACAACTTTGGGCCGAAGACCGGCGTCGAGTTTCGCCTCGAGCGCGGCAATGTCCATCCCGTCCTCGTCCAGCCGGACCGGAACGAGACGGGCCTGCGCCGTCCGAAAGACCTGCAGCGCACCGGTATACGCCGGTTCCTCCACGACAACGACGTCACCGACGTCGAGGAGCACCTGCGCGAGCAAGCTCAAACCTTGCTGAGAACCGTGTGTGATCACAACTTCGGACGCGTCGAGTGATCGCCCGATTTTCGTGGATTCACGCTCGGCGATCACCTCACGGAGGCGCCGCAGGCCGGAGGTCTCGCCGTACTGGACGGACGAGGGGTCACCGAGTGCGTCGTGCGCCGCCTTCGAGATTCGTTCCCGCGGAATGAAATCGGGGTCGGGTAGCCCGCCGGCCAAACTGATGACGTCGGGTCGGGCAGTCAGAGTGAGTAGATCGCGAATTGCAGAACTACGGAGTCCGTCCATACGAGCGGACAGCGCGGCGTGTGTCATGTGAAGCTCCCAGGCACGCAGAATGAAGGTCAGAGGAATAACACCCTGAGCCGTCCTGGGTCAACGGGGCGGGAGAGCGCCGAGATACCGACCCTTGATTCGGTCGGTATCTCGACTATCTCACCAATACTTCAGTATGTGAAACAGAGTTCTCACATTGTAAGAAAATTCTGGTCGGTTGTCAGTCCAGGTCGTCGTGACGCATGAGCTGACGAGCAGCTTCGGTGATCGACCCGGTCAACGACGGGTACACCGAGAACGTCTGAGCCAGGTCGTTGACCGTCAAGTTGTTCTGCACAGCGATCGCGATCGGCAGGATCAGTTCCGAAGCGGTGGGTGCGACCACAACACCGCCGATAACCACGCCGGTAGCCGGGCGGCAGAAGATTTTCACGAAACCGCGACGCAAACCGGACATCTTGGCACGCGGGTTGGTGTTGAGCGGCAACATGACGGTGCGAGCAGGCACCTCTCCGTTGTCGATCGCCGCCTGCGAAACACCCACCGTTGCAATTTCGGGGCGCGTGAAGACGGCCGACGCGACAGTCTTCAGCTTGATCGGGCTGACGCCTTCACCGAGTGCGTGGTACATCGCGATGCGTCCCTGCATCGCCGCCACCGAGGCGAGCGGAAGAAGCCCGGTGCAGTCACCGGCTGCGTAGATTCCGGAAACCGTGGTGCGCGAAACCCGGTCGACACGCAGGTATCCACCCTTGTCCAGCTCGATGCCGACCCGTTCCAGGCCGAGACCGTTGGTGTTGGGGACGGAACCGACGGTCATCAAAGCGTGGCTTCCTTCGACCGTGCGGCCGTCGGAGAGCTTGACGACGATGCCCTTCTCGGTGCGCTCGACGGCGTCCGCGCGGGCGTGCTTGACGAGGGAGACGCCGCGCTCGGCGAGGGCGTCCTCGAGTACGAGTGCCGCATCGGCATCCTCGCCGGGCAGAACACGATCACGACTGGACACGAGAGTGACCTTGACGCCCATCTCGGTGTACGCGGAGACGAACTCGGCACCGGTGACACCGGAACCGACCACGACCAGGTGCTCGGGCAGCTCGTCCAAGTCGTAGAGCTGACGCCACGTCATGATTCGCTCACCGTCGGGCTCGGCTCCCGGGATGATGCGGGGGCTGGCGCCGGTGGCGATCAACACGACGTCTGCGTCGATGGTCTTCTGCTCGCCGCTTCCGAGCGTCGCGCGAACCTGGTGCGCCGCCATTCCGAGGAGCGGATCGGTGAGTTCGGCGGTGCCGGAGAGAACCTCGACACCAACCGTCTGCAACCGTGCGCGAATGTCCGAGGACTGGGACAACGCGAGACTCTTGACTCGGGAGTGGATCTTCGGCAGTGAAACCGAAGCCTGCTCCGGATCCAAGGTGATGCCGAGATCGGATGCACGACGCATGTCGGTGCGGATTCCGGTGGACGCGATGAATGTCTTCGACGGAACACAGTCGAACAGCACACACGCACCGCCGACGCCGTCCGAATCGACCAGGGTGACCGTGGCCCCGTGCTGCGCGGCTACCAGTGCCGCCTCGTAGCCGGCGGGTCCGCCACCGATGATCACGATCCGGGTCATGTGTCCTCCAAGTCCTCGCGTGGCCGGCAGGGGTCTCCCGTCGACCAGTGTCACGCTATTCGAGCACTACGTGTCGCGCAGTGCTTGTACCAGATTACTTGCGTCCGGTGGTCCGCTTCGCCACACCCTCGGACCACGGTTTAGGCTTGCGCCCGTGTCGATTTATGCCGCTTACGGTTCCAACATGCATCCCGAGCAGATGTTGTTGCGCTGCCCACACTCGCCCATGTCCGGGACAGGGTGGCTGCGAGGCTGGCGCCTGACCTTCAGCGGCGAGGACCTCGGCTGGGAGGGTGCTCTCGCCACCGTCGTCGAAGATCCTGACTCCAGTGTTTTCGTGGTTCTCTACGACGTCCCGGAAGAGGACGAAGTAAGCCTGGACCGCTGGGAAGGCGCCGAACTAGGTCTGCACCGCAAGATCCGAGTGCGGGTCGACACGGCCGGCGATGCAGTCCTCGCGTGGCTCTATGTCATGGATGCGTACGAAGGTGGACTGCCGTCCGCCCGCTACATCGGCGTGATGGCCGACGCTGCCGAGATTGCCGGAGCGCCGGCCGAGTATGTACGAGAGTTGCGGACGCGAAACAGCCGCAACGTTGGTCCGGGTAACGGAGTTACCGATTAAGCGCTGTAACGGAGTGACGGACTAGATTGCCGTCCTGCTCAAAGCAGCAGGAAATACGCGAGCACCGCGAGTGCCGCGAGCACGACCACAATCGCGACTCCGACGAGAACGCGCTTCGAACCGCGCGACGCCGATTCGCCTGCGACAACTGCAGTTTCCGGCTCGGCTGTTGCCACCCCGGCTGCGGTTTCAGCCGCCACCTTCTCGCGTCCCAGAGTGTCGAACACCTCGGTCACGTCATGTGAAGGCGGCAACCCGATCGGCACGATCGTGTGCGACGTCGAGGTGAATCCGGCAGCGAGGATTGCAGCTCCCAGCGCGGCCGACTGCTCGGGTCCGGGGCCGAGTTCACATCTGACACCGAGCTTTTCGGCAATCCCGGCAGCTATGGACATCATGGCTGCTTTGTCCGTCGCCGGTTCTCCGTCACCGGTGACGACTACGGCGTCCAGGTTCTCCGGCATCCAGCCGAACGCACCCAGGGCTGTCGCGAGGCGTGAACTCGGCGAACTCCCGTCGCCGGCAAAGCCGAATGCGCGGCCCGCGGCGACACCCGAACGCACCAGCGTGACCGCTGCTCCGGTGTCGTCCACGTGATAGATGCCGATGAGCGTGCCGGCGAGCGCCGCGATTTCCGACTCGAACCACGCCGAAACCGCCTCGGCATCCGAGACGAGTGTGACTCGTTCGAGGCCCGCGTAGACCAGAGAATCCTGCATGAGGGCGGCAGTGGACGAGTCCCAGCGCGACGGGTACGTGGCGACGATGTCGGGGGCTCCCCCGCTCCGGCCACCGCGATCGGGCAGCGGCTCACATTCCTGCAACAGACAGCGAATCGAGGTCGCCACCAAATCCTCGGCGCGGTAACGAGTATCGGCCGTTCCTGCGACGCCACTCGGGTCCCCGACGCGACCGACAAAACCCGACCAGCTCTCGGCGAACTCACGACCGGCACCCAGTTGCTCGGTGCCTCCGAGCACCGTCGTTCCGTCCTTGCGTTGATTGAGGATCGTGTCCCGAACCAACACCACCGGATCGGCCGAACCCGGATCGTTCGACGCAACGACAGCCGTCGACACCAATGTGCCGATTCGCACTCCCACACCTATCGACATGCCCGTACCTTCACTCGAACGAACGAAAAACGGTACCCCCGACGGGAACCGGAACTATCCCAGAACCAGGCTCGTGAGAACCTTCACACCGACGCCGAGTGCACGCTCGTCGAGATCGAAAGTGGGTTGGTGGATATCGAGCTGGTCGCCTTCACCCGACCACACACCGAGCCGCGCCATGGCACCCGGCACGGTTTCGAGGTACCACGAAAAGTCTTCGCCACCACCGGATTGCGGGGTGTCCGCCAGAGCATCTTGTCCGACGGTCGCGATGGCGTCCTCGAACATCCGGGTGGACACCTCGTCGTTGACGACCGGTGGCACTCCGCGACGATAGTTGAGTTGGTAGCGAACGCCGGTGGGTGCGAGCAATCCGTGGACGATTTCTTCCACGAGCGGTTCGAGCAACTCCCACGTGTCGTGATCGCCGGTACGTACCGTGCCCGTCATCATGCCGGTCTGCGGAATCGCGTTGGGCGCCTGACCTGCACTGACCGCGCCCCACACCATGACGGTGCCGGTACGCGGATCGATACGACGGCTGAGCATTCCAGGCAGCCCGGTCACGACTGTGCCGAGTGCGTAGATCAGATCCGTGGTCAGGTGCGGCCTCGACGTGTGCCCACCCGGAGAATCGAGGACGACCTCGATGGTGTCTGCAGCAGAGGTGATCGCGCCAAGACGCATGCCCACCTGGCCTGCCTCGAGTCGCGGATCGCAGTGCAGAGCAAAGATTCTGGACACACCGTCGAGCGCACCGGCGGCGATGACGTCGAGTGCTCCGCCAGGCATGACTTCCTCGGCGGGCTGGAAGATCAGCCGAACCCCGACGGGAAGTTCGGGCAGCGTGGCCAGAGCCAGTCCGGCGCCGAGCAGGATGGTGGTGTGGGCGTCGTGCCCGCATGCATGGGATACACCGGGGACCGTGGACGAATACGTCGCCCCTGTCGCTTCCTGCATCGGCAAAGCGTCCATGTCGGCGCGGAGTGCGATTCGTGGACCTTCCGGTCCGATGTCGCACGTGAGGCCGGTGCCACCGGGAAGGATCTTCGGCGACAGCCCAGCGGCAGTGAGGCGGGTCGCGACGAATTCGGTGGTCGCGTATTCGCGGCGAGCCAACTCCGGGTTGGCATGGATGTGTCGGCGCCACGCGACGAGGTCGTCGGTGTGCGCGTGAATCCACGTATCGATTGCCGCGTTCACCGGCGATCTACCCCTTCCAACAGACGGGCGCGTTGTTCTGGATCGGACGCTACCCGGACAGCAGTGCGGGCCAACGCAATTGCACCGTCGACTACCGCTCGATCTGCGGAGGTGGTGATACACGCCGCCGCGAACTCCGGCTGATGTGTCACTGCCCCCGATGAATCCAAGCCTATGACCGGGTGAATTCCCGGAATCACATTGGTCACATTACCCATATCCGTACTACCCAGCGGACGGGAGCGCTCCCATTCCACCGCCAGTGGCACCCGTCCGAGATCGACGATCTGTTCACGGTACGCCGCCGCCAGCCACGGATCGGGGGTCAACTCGGTGTAAGTGGGCGATACCGTGCGGATTTCGTGGGTGCATCCGGTGCCGAGTGCGCCCGAGGCGAAGCAGGCGTCAGCACGCTCGGACAGATTGGCCAACGACGCGGCCGTCTCGGCACGCAGGTAGTAGAGCAGTTCGGACCGGGCCGGAACGATGTTGGGAGCTGTGCCGCCATCACTGACGATTCCGTGAATCTGCTGGCCTGGCTGCAGGTGCTGACGCAACAGCCCGACCGCCACCTGAGCGAGCGTCGCCGCGTCGGCGGCATTACGACCGAATTCAGGCGCAGCAGACGCATGCGCCTCGCGACCGTGATAGCTGACCGCGATGTCCGCCAGGGCCAGCGAGGTGGCACCGATGATGTCGATCGGTCCTGGATGAACCATCATGGCCGCTCCGACGCCGTCGAATGCACCACGCTCGAGCATCAGAACTTTGCCGCCACCGGTTTCCTCCGCCGGAGTACCGATCACTCGGACGGTGATCCCCAGTTCATCGGCCACGGTAGCCAACGCGATGCCGGCTCCGACCGCGGCTGCGGCAATGATGTTGTGCCCACAGGCATGACCGATCTCGGGCAGCGCGTCGTACTCGGCGCAGATCGCGATGACCAACTCTCCGCTGCCGTAGGTGGCATCGAAAGCCGTCGGCAGATCGACGATCCCGCGAGTGACCGCGAAACCGTGCTGCGCCAGCAGGTCCGACACTTTGGCAGCGCTGCGGAACTCCTCGAAGGCGAGTTCCGGGTCGCTGTGAATCGAATGCGACAGCGCAATCAGATCGGCCTCTACAGACCTGACTGCACTGTCGACATTCTGATTCACGCGATCATTGTCTCACCCGAAGGAGAAGTTGCTCTTGTCAGTCACCTGAGCGAGGTCCGCAAGTGCATCGCGGTGGATGCCTGCCTTGATACCCGCCAAGTTCTTGCCGTGAGTCGACGTCAATGCCGACGCCTTGGCCACTGCTGCCGCGAGCACTCCGTCGCCGTCGACCGTTTCCTGCACGATGCCGGCAGCAAGCGCGTCGGCGCCGCCGAATCGACGCCCCGTCGTCATCGCGTCGACCGCCGTCTGCTTGGGCAGACGACTGTTCAGCAATGCAGACATCCCGACTGTGAACGGCATGTTCAGTCCGACCTCGGGAAGGCAGTAGAAGCCGCGATCCGCGCGCATGATCTGGAAATCGTGCGAGGACGCGAGCATGGCGCCGGCGCCGAATGCGTGCCCCTGCACGGCCGCGACCGTGGCCATCGGGAAGGTCAGCAGCCGGCTGTAGATGGTGTGGACCTTGTCCAGGTAACCGGGAAGACCGTCGAGATTGCCGAAGATCCACGTCGTGTCCAGGCCGTTCGTGTAGAACTTGCCCGTCGCCGTGGTCACCAGGGCTGCCGGCCCCTCGTGCGCTTCGACCTCGTCCAGCTTGCTGTGAACAGCGTCGATCCACTCGGGGCCGAAGCGGTTCTCGTTGTCCGTTTCGCCCTCGTTGCCGAGGTACAGGATGAATACGTCGCCGTCGCGTTCGAGATAAGGCATGGATGGGAGAGTAACGCCCGCCAACTCACCCGACGAACCGACCCGACTCCTCAGTAGGGTTGCTCACATGGGAACGATCGCCGAGGCCGCCGCCGCTGCTCTGTCCGCCATGACGGGTTCTTCGTCACCGTCAGTCGCCATCGTGCTCGGGTCGGGGTGGACCGACGCCGCAGACGTGTTCGGCGACGCCGGTGCGGACGTGACGGCTGAAGTCTCGATGGCCGATCTGCCTGGCTTCGCCCCACCGTCGGCGCTCGGGCACGCGGGCACCATTCGTTCGGTGCGCGTCGGGAATACCGAAGTCCTGCTGCTGCTCGGGCGCGCGCATGCGTACGAGGGCCACGATCTCGGCACCGTCGTCCACCCGGTCCGGACGGCCATCGCTGCCGGCGCCGACACCGTCATCCTCACCAACGCGGCCGGCGGTATTGCTGGAAACTACGCCGTCGGCCAACCGGTGCTGATCAGCGACCATCTGAACCTGACGGCCAGGTCCCCGCTCGTCGGCGCGGAGTTCGTCGACCTGGTCGACGCCTACTCGCCGGAACTGCGCGCGCTGGCTCGCTCGATCGACCCGGACCTTGCCGAGGGTGTTTACGCCGGGCTTCCCGGTCCGCACTACGAGACTCCGGCCGAGATTCGAATGCTTCGTACACTCGGCGCCGATCTGGTCGGCATGTCGACGGTGCACGAGACCATTGCGGCCCGCGCGCTCGGCGCCCGCGTTCTCGGCATCTCGATGGTCACCAACCTGGCCGCCGGAATCACTGGGGCCCCGCTGGACCATCAGGAGGTGCTGGCGGCAGGCAAAGCGTCGGCAGCGCGGATGGGAGTGCTGTTGCGTCAACTGGTCGAGCAACTGTGACACCTACCCACGTCACCGAGTGGATCGACGCCGATCCGGACCCAGTCACCCGCGCAGAACTGACAGTCCTTTCGGAACATGAACTGGCCGAACGCTTTTCCGCGCCACTGGCGTTCGGCACCGCTGGGCTTCGCGGGCCGGTGCGCGGCGGCCCCAACGGCATGAACCTCGCGGTCGTCATCCGGACCACGGCCGGTCTGGCGGCCTGGCTGACAGCTCGCTGCCAGGGCGGCTCCCGCGTTGTCGTCGGCCGCGACGCCCGGCGCGGTTCCGAGGAATTTGCTCGCGCCGCCGCTGAAGTCATGGCGGCGGCCGGGTTCGAGGTGACCCTGCTCCCCCGTCCGTTGCCGACACCGCTGGTGGCGTTTGCGGTGCGCAGGCTCGGCGCAGCGGCAGGTATCCAGATCACCGCCTCCCACAATCCTGCTGCCGACAACGGCTACAAGGTGTACCTCTCGGGTGGGGCGCAACTCGTCTCCCCCGCCGATCGTGAAATCGAGAGCGAGATCGCCCGCATCGGTGGCGCCTCCGACGTCCCTCGAATGCCGGTGTTTCCCGTCGACGATTCCCTGGTCGAGGAGTACATCGCGCGCATCGCGACCCTCCCGCACGGCGACGCCCGCTCGATCCGGATTGCGCTCACGGCAATGCACGGCGTCGGCGGCGAGACCGCGACAGCTGCTCTGCGAGCAGCAGGATTCGAGGACCTGCACGTCGTGGCGGAGCAGTTCGATCCCGACCCGACGTTTCCGACCGTCGAGTTCCCCAATCCCGAAGAGCCCGGCGCCGCAGACCGGCTGCTCGCACTCGCCGGAAGTGTCGACGCGGATCTGGCGATCGCACTCGACCCGGATGCCGACCGCTGCGCCGTCGGAGTTCTCGACGGTGGTCAGTGGCGCATGCTGCGCGGCGACGAAACCGGGGTGCTTCTGGCCGACCACGTGCTGAGCACGGCGCCCGAAGATTCGTTGGTGGCGACGACGATCGTCTCCTCGACTTTGCTCTCGAAGTTGGCGAAAGCCCGCGGAGCGCGGTTTGCGCAGACACTCACCGGGTTCAAGTGGCTCACGCGCGCCGGCGACGGTCTGGTCTATGCCTACGAGGAGGCGATCGGGCACTGCGTCGATCCGGATGTGGTGCGAGACAAGGACGGCATCTCGGCTGCCGTACTGGTGGCCGACTTGGCTGCCACCCTCGCGGGCAGCAACAGAACCCTCTTGGATGTTCTGGGCGACTATGCCGTCGAATTCGGACTGCATCGCGGGGACCAAGTATCCCGCCGCGTCGAGGACTCGAGCGACATCACCGAAATGATGGAACGGTTACGCGCCGATCCGCCCGGCCAGCTCGCGGGTGAGCCGGTGACCGTCGAAGACTTGTCCCTGGTTCGCGGCGGTATGCGCACCGACGCAGTGATATTCGACGGACCGTCGATCCGCGTGGTTGTGCGACCGTCCGGCACCGAGCCCAAGGTCAAGTGCTATCTCGAAGTCGTGGTCCCGGTAGCCGACCGCAGCGATCTCGCGAACGCGCGCGAGCAGGCGAAGGCCCGGCTGGCCGAACTCCGAACCTTCGCCCTCTCGCTCTAGCGGGGTCCGAACTGCCGATCGCCGGCGTCACCGAGTCCGGGGACGATGAAAGCGTTCTCGTCGAGTCCGTCGTCGATGCTCGCGATGACCAGACGCACCGGGTGTCCGGAGGCTGCCAGCGCATCGACGCCGGCCGGAGCAGCTACGACGCACACTGCCGTGACATCGGTCGCGCCACGCGCAACCAGCAAGTCGATGGTGTGCACCATCGAACCACCGGTCGCGAGCATCGGATCGAGCACGAATACCGGGATACCGGACAGATCCGCGGGCAGGGATTCGAGGTACGGAACCGGCTGATGTGTCTCCTCGTCACGGGCCATTCCGACAAAGCCAACCCCGGCCGACGGGATCAGTGCACTGGCTTGTTCGACCATGCCCAGACCCGCGCGCAGCACCGGTACCAGCAAAGGCGGCTTCGCGAGCCGGATGCCCGTCGTCGCTGCTACCGGGGTGTCGACCGGGAACTCCTCTACCTCCGCGTCACGCATGGCCTCGTAGACCAGCATGTGCGTGAGCCTGCGAAGTGCGGAACGAAACGTCGCGTTCTCACTGCGTGCATCACGCATTGTCGTCAAGAGGGCCGCCGCGAGCGGATGGTCGACTACGTGCGTTTGCATGACCATCAGAATAGTTCCTCGGGAACCGAAGCACCCCGCGCGGCGTCCAAGAAGGAGTAAGCGCAACGGGGGGAAGACAAGTTGACAAATCTGGATCTACACACCGAAAGCATCGCGGAGTTCGCCGCGCGGTTGGGCACCGTTGCCGACAACGTCGCGCAGGCCCGACAGCATGCGTCCGGCGGCGATCACACCGCTCTGTCCGCTGTGCTGGGGCTGATCGGCGGAGACTTCGTTCGCGTCGCGGGCCGAGCACAACAAGCGCATGTCGACGACATCGATCGACTGTCCGCTGTGGTCTCCAGCGTCCAGTCAGCCACCCGCGACGCTCACGCTGCCTATCGGGACTCCGAGGAATCGGTACGAATGGCTCTCGTCGAAGCCACACGCTCATGATCGACGTCGACGCACTCGCACGACCGATCATTGATCTGGTCGACACTGTCGGGACTGGCGTCCCCAGCACAAGTGGACCCGACGTCGGCATCCGAATCGCTTCGGACGCCCTCGAGATCGCCTACCAATTGGGAAGCGCCGCACTGAGCGAACTGGCGTCCACCCAGAGTTCGTCGAATGCTCTCACCGCCGCTGTGACCAAAACCGAGCAGACGCAGACGTCGACGCGAAACCTCGCCGATCGTGGGAGCAACATCGCCGGCGTCGTGGACGAAGCCACAACGTCCGTGTCCGCGGGAATGACCGAACTCGGTGAGATTCTTCAGTCCTTTCTGGCGCTCGCCGTCAAGGCCGGGCCGACGCTCGCGACGCCGATGGGGCAATTGATGTTGCTGTCGGCCGCGTTGGAGCACCTCGGGCGGGCGGTCTCGGTAGTCGAGCGGGTACGCGGTGAACTGGCCGGGTCGACCGACAAGATGTCCGCGCTGATCCCACCCGTCCCGATACCGGAACCCGCGCCAGGCGCCTCGGGTTCGGCGGGCACCTCCGGTTCCGCTGGTGGTTCCGTTTCCGCAGGCGGTGTAGAGGTTGAACTCCCCGACGGCTCGATCGCCACCGCACCGAACGCCGAGGCCGCTGCCGCCGTACGCAACGCGCTCACTCAACAGGGTGTCCCGTACGCCTGGGGAGGCACGACACCCGGAGTCGGACTGGACTGCAGCGGGTTGACGCAATGGGCGTACGGCCAAGCCGGAGTCGATATTCCGAGGTTGGCCCAGGAACAAGGAATCGGAAACCAGGTCGATCAGAACGATCTGATGCCGGGCGACCTCGCAGTCTGGGACGGACACGTCGCCATGGTGATCGGCAACGGTCAGATGGTGGAGGCCGGTGACCCTGTCGAAGTCAGTTCCATCCGAACCACGAACAGCGGCATGGGCTTTCACGGCTTCTACCGCCCGACAGAATGACAGGAAACATGTCCGAGAACCTCCGGGAATCGCCGCCGATCATCACAGCCGTCGCCGTCAACCGCGCCGGAACCATCGCGGTCCGCGCCACGGAGCATGCTGTCCCCGTGGACCTGCGGATCAGCCAGGGCGAACTGCGGTACGGCGGCGCACGGTTGGCGCAGCAGATACTCGCTCTGTCCTCGAAAGCTGCAATCGAAGCCGGTGTACGCCATCGTGTGGAGCTCGAGCAGACCGGCGCGCCGGCGGCGATCCTCGATCGACTCGGTCTCGCGACGCGAGACGAACTCGCTGATGTCGACGCCACAGAGGACCAGAGCCTGCCGTCGAGCTGGATGCGTTCGATATGAACGAGATGGATCGAATCATGGAGCTGGCGAAACACCGGACCGGGCTGTTGCAGGACGCCGTCGACGGGGTCACCGCTCTGCGGGCAGTCGTCGCGAGTGAAGGTGGGATAGTGACAGCGACTGTCGACGGGCTGGGCGCTCTGGTCGACTTGCGGATCACCGATGCGATCACCGCCATGGATTCGCGCACGGTAGCCGCACTGACGGTGGCAACCATTCACCAGGCAGTTCAGCAGTCCAATGATGAACGAGAACGGCTGGTGGGTGAGCTCCGCGTGTCGCTGAAACAAACGTGACCAACCCCCGCTATGCCTTTCGCTCTGCGGTGGATAGGCTTCCGCCCATGGCTGGAGACATCGTCCCTATCGAAATCGGACTCACCGACGGAGACCTCGTCACTTTGTGGGCACCCCGCTGGCGCGAGGGCGACGACGAGTGGGAAGCGTTTCTCGGCCATGAGGAAGACCTCTACGGGTTCTCCTCCGTCGCGGAGCTCGCGGCCTTCATCCGCACCGACTCGGACAACGACCTGGTCGAGCATCCGGCGTGGGCCGTCGTCTCCGGACTGTCGGCAGCCGAACTCGAGCCGGAAGAGAACTTCACCTTCGACTTCGTCGGCGTGCCCGAGCTGGCCGCAGGTGACCCTGAGCCACTGGTGGTCTCGGAACTCGAAGACACCCTGAACATGGCTCGCAACATCGGTGAGGTGTGCGAACTCGACGCCGTCATCCGCTTCTTCAGCGGCCATCCGGTACTCGGCGCGCTGGCCACTGGCGCCGGCACCTTCGAAGGTCGCGAAGGACTGGAGCTGTGGGATCAGGTTGGCGCCGCAATCGTCAAGGACTGGGACGCCGTTCTCGACGCCATCGACAAGGTGGTCACCTCCCCGAAGGTCGACGCTGCCGCCGTCGCGGTCGCCGAAGCTGAACTGCTCGCTGCTGCCGAGAACACCGTCGACGCCGACGATGTCGCCGAGGAGGGCGAGGACGAGGAATTCGACGAGGACGACCTCGACGAGGACGAAGACGAAGTCGAGACCTTCTGGGGCGAGGTCGGCGTCGATCCGATCCGCATCATCACCTCGGCCGAGACTTTCTACACTCTGCGCTGCTACATGGGAGATCAGGCGATCTTCCTCGGCAAGGACGGACTGATCACCGTCTTCCGTAGCGAGCGCGCACTCGCTCGTTATCTCGCGGACAACCACGAACACGATCTCTCGCAGGTCAGCACGTACGGCGAGATTCAGAATGCTGCCGTCGACGGTTCACTCGAAATCGAAGTCACGGACGAGAACGTCTACGTTCTGCCCGGCATCGCCGACGACCTCGCGCAGGGCCCGGACGTGGTCGATGCCGAGCAGTTGGAGCTTGCCGTCGAATTGTTCACCGATGCAGCGGATTTCGCCGACGACGACTCCACCGAGGAAGTTCTGTCCGCGTCGAACGAGCTGGGTTGGTACGTCTCCTACCTTCTCAATCCCGATCCGTCCCGGATGGCCCCGAGTGCGCCGTTCACCAAGGAATCCGAGGCCTGGCGTGAACTCGAGCGTGAGTTCGAGGCCCGGTTGCGACCTGAGTAGTCGGGTCCACGTCATCTATCCGATGAGCACGGCGTAACCCGGCTTGATGACGTCGTCGATCAATGCGAGGCGCTCGTCGAACGGGATGAAGGCCGACTTCATCGCATTGATGGTGAAGCGTTCCAGATCGGTCCAGCCGTAACCGAAGGTCTCGACCAACGCCGCCATTTCCCGGCTCATGCTGGTGTCGCTCATCAGCCTGTTGTCGGTGTTGACGGTCACGCGGAAACGCAAGTCCGCCAACAGTCCGAACGGATGGTCCGCCAGGGCGGCTACGGCTCCGGTCTGTACGTTCGAACTCGGGCACAGTTCCAGGGGAATGCGCATGTCACGGACGTAGTTTGCGAGCCGACCCAACTCTGCCCCACCGTGGCCGCCTACCTCGATGTCGTCGACGATCCGCACGCCGTGTCCCAACCGGTCCGCACCGCAGAACGCGATCGCTTCGTGGATCGACGGCAATCCGAAGGCCTCACCCGCGTGGATCGTGAAGTGAGCGTTCGCATCACGCATGTATTCGAAAGCGTCGAGATGCCGGCTCGGTGGGTTTCCGGCCTCGGCGCCGGCGATGTCGAACCCGACCACTCCTCGGTCCCGGAATCGCACCGCGAGTTCGGCGATCTCGCGCGACCGGGCGGCATGCCTCATCGCCGTCAGGAGACACCCGATTCGGATCTCCCGTCCCGCGACCCTGGCGGCGGATTCGCCGGCTCGGAAGCCCTCGAGCACGTGCTCGACGACCTCGTCCAAACTCAGGCCCTGTTCCAGGTGCTGCTCGGGCGCAAAACGGATTTCGGCATAGACGACGTTGTCGTCGGCCAGATCCTCGGCGCACTCACGTGCCACCCGCGCAAGCCCTTCCGGGGTCTGCATCACGGCGACGGTGTGCGCGAACGTTTCGAGGTAGAGCTCGAGCGAACCGCTGTCAGCGGCAGTTCGGAACCATTGTGCCAGTTCGGATGCCGAATTCGCCGGCAGCTCGTCGTAGCCACACTGCTCGGCCAGTTCGAGAACGGTCTCGGGTCGGAGTCCTCCGTCGAGATGGTCGTGGAGAAGAACTTTGGGTGCGCTGCGGATCGTGGTCAACTCCGGTGCGTTCATTCGCCAACGCTAACGCGAATCACCCACAATTCGCTCGATGAGCAGCGGCCGCGAAACGGTGTCGGATTCGGTCCCGATGGACCAGCCACCACCGAGGCTTCGACGCGCTGCGTCAAATCTCTCGGGAGTGTCCGTGTGCAATGTCATCAGCTTCTGCCCGGCGCGGACCACTTCGCCCGGCTTTGCGTGCATCTCGATGCCGGCACCGGCCTGCACGGCTTCACCCTGCCGTTCGCGTCCGGCTCCGAGTTTCCAGGCTGCGACGCCCACCGCCATGGCGTCGAGTCGAGTCAGCACACCGTCTCGGTCCGCGGTGACGACGGCGCTGTGCCTAGCCACCGGCAGTGCTGCGTGCGGGTCCCCACCTTGTGCGCCGATCATGGCGCGCCATCGGTCCATGGCCGTGCCGTCGGCAAGTTTGTCTGCCGGGTCGATACCGTCGATCCCGGCCGCGGACAGCATTTCCCGAGCCAGGACCAGGGTCAGCTCGACGACGTCCGACGGACCCCCGCCGGCCAGCACCTCGACGGATTCTCGTACTTCGAGAGCGTTGCCGGCCGTCAGTCCCAGTGGAGTGTCCATCCCGGTGATGAGTGCGCTTGTGCGCACACCGGCGTCGTTGCCCAATTCGACCATCGTGCGAGCCAGCTCGCGGGCGTCGCCGAGGTCCTTCATGAACGCTCCGGAACCGACTTTGACGTCGAGCACCAGGGCGCCGGTCCCCTCGGCGATCTTCTTGCTCATGATCGAACTTGCGATCAGCGGAATGGATTCCACCGTTCCGGTCACGTCGCGCAGCGCGTAGAGCTTCTTGTCGGCCGGGGCCAGGTTCGCTCCGGCAGCGCAGATCACGGCACCGATTTTCGGGTCCGAGAGAATGTCGACCATCTCCGCCGCCGTGAGGTCTGCGCGCCAACCCGGAATGGCCTCGAGCTTGTCGAGTGTTCCACCGGTGTGGCCCAGTCCACGTCCCGACAACTGCGGGACTGCAAGACCGCAAGCAGCGACGAGGGGCGCGAGCGGAAGGGTGATCTTGTCCCCCACTCCACCTGTCGAATGTTTGTCGACGGTGGGCAGCGGCAAGTCCGAAAAGTCCATCCTCCCGCCGGATTCGATCATCGCCTCGGTCCATCGACCGGTCTCCGCCCGCGACATTCCGCGGAAATAGATTGCCATCGCGAGCGCCGACATCTGTTCGTCGCCGACGACCCCCTGCGTGAACGCCTGAACTATCCAGTCGATCTCGGTCCCCGACAATTCGCGGCCGTCACGCTTGGCGCCGATGATGGAAACTGCGTCAAACATGGCGGAGCCCCTCTGCTTGTTCCGGCCCGAAAGCATCGGGCAACAGCTCGCTCAGCGGCCTGAAGCCGCTGCTGGTGTCGACAAGCATCTCACCCCCGCCATGCTCGAGAAGAAGCTGTCTACACCTGCCGCAGGGCATCAGAATCGCGCCCTTCGCGTCGCAGCATGTGAAGGCCACCAGCCGTCCACCCCCGGTGGCGGCCAAGTTACCGACGAGTCCACATTCGGCACACAGGCTCAAACCGTATGAGACATTTTCCACATTGCATCCTGAGACGATTCGACCATCGTCTACCAGGGCCGCTGCACCCACCGCATACCCCGAGTACGGCGCATAGGCCTGCCGCATGACCACTTGCGCGTTGTGCCGCAACAACTTCCAGTCGATGTCACCCATGGTTCGTTATCCAATCACGCTGACTGAATGGATGCAGAAACCACGCCGTAACCGTCTCACGGAGATTGGAAAGGCAAACCTTACAAAGAGTTTGGTACGCGTACGAATCCCGCATCTGATTAGTTCCCGGTTTCACATAGGTTTAGAGTCTGAGTCAAGTCGGTTCAGGATCCCGTCGAGCCCGGGCTGAGGTACATCGAAGCTCTCTGCAGGCTCGACGCGTCCACCAATGACGTTGGAGGCACAGCACTCGATGAGTACTACGACTGAAGCCGCTCCTCAGAAGGAGCGCACGAGGTCGCTTTACCGGGGCGACCCCGGAATGTGGTCCTGGGTTCTACACCGGATCACAGGCGTCGCTACTTTCTTCTTCCTATTCGTACACGTTCTCGATACGGCACTCGTTCGGGTCAATCCCGATACGTACGACGCCGTCATCGACACGTACAAGAACCCCCTCGTCGGCCTCATGGAGATCGGCCTCGTCGGCGTAGTCCTCTACCACGCCCTCAACGGCGTGCGCGTGATGTTGGTGGACTTCTGGTCGAAGGGCCCGAAGTACCAGCGCGTCATGCTCTGGACCATTCTGACGATCTGGTTCCTGGTGATGATCCCAGGCGCCGGACGCATCCTCATCAACATGTTTGCGGAGCACTGACATGGCGACTACTCACGGACCCGAAGCCAAGAGCCTGGGCACCTCATACGACCGTCCCGCAAGCCTGGACAACCCGCGGTCCCCGCGTGCGAAGGCTCGGAACAACTTCGAGTTGTACGCATGGCTGTTCATGCGCTTCTCCGGCGTCGCCCTGATCGTTCTGGTCCTGGGCCACATGTTCATCATGCTGATGCTCGACGGTGGCGTTCACCGTCTGAACTTCGCATTCGTCGCAGGTCGCTGGTCCAGCCCGTTCTGGCAGTTCTGGGACCTGACGATGCTGTGGCTGGCACAGCTGCACGGCGGCAACGGCCTGCGCACGGTCATCGCGGACTACTCCCGCAAGGACTCGACGCGCTTCTGGCTGACCACGATCCTCGTTCTCTCGATGATCCTGATCATGGGCCTGGGCACGTACGTCATCTTCACCTTCGACCCCAATATCTCGGCGAGCTAGGGGAGCACAGACTTCATGCAGGAACATCGTTATGACGTGGTCATCGTCGGCGCCGGCGGCGCAGGCATGCGTGCGGCAATCGAAGCTGGCCCCCGTGCCCGCACGGCCGTACTGACCAAGCTCTACCCCACCCGCAGCCACACCGGTGCGGCCCAGGGCGGCATGTGTGCCGCACTGGCGAACGTGGAGGAAGACAACTGGGAGTGGCACACCTTCGACACCGTCAAGGGCGGCGACTACCTCGCCGACCAGGACGCCGTCGAGATCATGGCCAAAGAGGCCATCGACGCGGTGCTCGACCTCGAGAAGATGGGCCTGCCGTTCAACCGCACGCCCGAAGGCAAGATCGACCAGCGTCGATTCGGTGGACACACCCGTGACCACGGCAAGGCACCCGTCCGCCGTGCGTGTTACGCAGCCGACCGCACCGGTCACATGATCCTGCAGACGCTTTACCAGAACTGCGTCAAGCACGACGTCGAGTTCTTCAACGAGTTCTACGCGCTCGACATCGCCATCACCGAGACCGAGGACGGCCCGGTTGCCACCGGTGTCATCTGCTACGAGCTCTCGACCGGCGAGCTGCACATCTTCCACGCCAAGTCGATCATCTTCGCGACCGGCGGCTCGGGACGCATGTACAAGACGACGTCCAACGCGCACACCCTCACCGGTGACGGCATGGGCATCATCTTCCGCAAGGGCCTGCCCCTCGAGGACATGGAGTTCCACCAGTTCCACCCGACAGGACTCGCCGGTCTCGGCATCCTGATCTCGGAAGCTGTCCGTGGTGAAGGTGGCATTCTCCGAAATGCCGACGGTGAGCGCTTCATGGAGCGCTACGCCCCCACCATCAAGGACCTCGCTCCGCGTGACATCGTGGCTCGTTCGATGGTCCTCGAAGTCCTCGAAGGCCGCGGCGCCGGCCCGAACAAGGACTACGTCTACATCGACGTGACGCACATCCCCGAGGAAGTTCTCGACGAGAAGCTCCCGGACATCATGGAGTTCTCGCGCACCTACCTCGGCGTGGACCCCGTCAAGGAGCCCGTGCCCGTCTACCCGACGTGCCACTACGTCATGGGCGGTATCCCCACCAAGATCAACGGTGAGGTTCTGCGCAACAACGACGAGGTCGTCAAGGGCCTGTACGCCGCCGGCGAATGTGCCTGCGTCTCCGTGCACGGCGCAAACCGCCTCGGCACCAACTCGCTCCTCGACATCAACGTGTTCGGCCGCCGCGCCGGCATCGCTGCCGCCGAGTACGCGAACTCCACCGAGTTCGTCGACCTGCCGGAAACCCCGGCCGCGATGGTCGAAGACTGGGTCGGCGTCATCCTGTCCGATCACGGCCACGAGCGCGTTGCGGACATCCGCACCGAGCTGCAGCAGTCGATGGACAACAACGCCTCCGTCTTCCGCACCGAAGAGCGCCTCACCCAGGCACTCAAGGATGTGCGTGCTCTCAAGGAGCGCTACAACCACATCACGGTCCAGGACAAGGGCAAGCGCTACAACAGCGACCTGCTCGAGGCCATCGAGCTGGGCTTCCTCCTCGAAATGGCAGAGGTCACCGTCGTCGGTGCCCTCAACCGCAAGGAATCGCGCGGCGGCCACGCTCGCGAGGACTTCCCGGATCGCAACGACGCCGAGTACATGAAGCACACGATGGCGTACAAGGAGGGTGACGGCCTGCTCTCCGACATCCGTCTGGACTACAAGCCGGTGATCCAGACCCGCTACGAGCCGATGGAGCGTAAGTACTGATGTCTGCGCCTGCTGTAGATGCACCAAAACTCCCCGCTGTTCCCGAGGGCGCCGTCATGGTCACCCTCAAGATCGCGCGGATGAACCCCGAATCGGGCGAGGGCCAGCACTGGGACAGTTTCCAGGTTCCGGCACTGCCCACCGACCGTCTGCTCAACCTGCTGCTGTACGTGAAGGGCTACCTCGACGGCACCCTCACGTTCCGTCGCAGCTGCGCACACGGTGTCTGTGGATCGGACGCGATGCGGATCAACGGTGTGAACCGTCTGGCCTGCAAGCTGCTGATGAAGGACATGCTCCCCAAGGACGGCAAGCCTGTCACCATCACGGTCGAGCCCATCAAGGGCCTGCCCGTCGAGAAGGACCTGGTTGTCGACATGGAGCCCTTCTTCGACGCATTCCGCGCAGTGAAGCCGTTCCTCATCACCAGTGGCAACGAGCCCACTCGTGAGCGCATCCAGAGCCAGCACGACCGTGCTCGTTTCGACGACACCACCAAGTGCATCCTCTGCGCATGCTGCACCACGTCGTGCCCCGTGTACTGGAGCGACGGCAGCTACTTCGGTCCCGCTGCCATCGTGAACGCACACCGGTTCATCTTCGACAGCCGTGACGAGGCCGCTTCCGAGCGTCTCGACATCCTGAACGACAAGGACGGCGTGTGGCGTTGCCGCACCACGTTCAACTGCACCGACGCGTGCCCCCGCGGCATCCAGGTGACAAAGGCTATTCAGGAAGTCAAGCGAGCGCTGCTCTTCGCTCGATAGTTGGCCTTCGGCCTGTGCGCGGTTAGGGAGTCTCCGGACTCCTTGACCGCGCACAGCTATGTCGGGGGCATGTTGAGCGGAGTCACGACCTGAACCGGTGACGTCGTAAAACCGAAGTGGGCGCCCATGGCGCCGTGCTCTTTCATGACCACCTGAGCAGCAGTGCGAAGATCCGCCCGCAGATCGTGGTGTAGCACCGCCGATATTCGCCTCTCCCCCAGCAACTTTCGATTGTCTCCGTCGAGATCGTGGGCGACGAAGACGGAGCACTCTCGATTCAGTTCTTCGAACGCGTCGACCGTGGCCAGGTTGCCGCCACCGATCGAATACACAGCACGGATCTGCGGATCGGATTCGAGCGCTGCCCGCACCAGTTTCCTACTCGTCTGGTCCAAACCGTCACTGTTCGGAATGTCGATCAAACGTCGATGCGGAGCCGAAACGCGCATGGCGGAGCGAAATCCCATCTCCCGTTCTTCCTCTCCGCGAAAGAATCCGCTGCTCATGCTGACCAGCACGTTGCCGTCCCGATCCCCCAGCCACCGATCGATCAAATACGCGGCGGTGGCTCCGGCGGCGCGGTTGTCGATGCCGATGTAAGCGGCTCGCCTGCTGCCGGCAACGTCGGTCACCAACGTGACGACCGGAATCTTTGCCGCCACGAGCCGATCGATCGCCGCCACGACTTCCGCAGTATCGGGAGCCTTGACGATGACACCGTGGGACCCGCGTCGGCGAATCTTGTCGAGCGTCGATGTCATCGCTTCTACCGAACCGGTCTCACGAAAGTGAAACCGGGACCGCACCACAGCGGGCGCAAGGGTCGGCAGTTCGGCCTCGAGCGCGTCGCGGACGGCGTCGGAAAACCGTGCGGGAGTTTGCAACACGACGTCGACGATGAATGTTCGACCGACCAGTTTCAGTTGCGAGCGTTGACGTTCCAGGTCCGTGATCGCCTGGCGAACCTCCGATCGTGTGCCGTCGCGAACTCCGGGACGGTCGTTGAGCACCCGGTCGACGGTGGCCTCACTCAGGCCCGACTGCTGGGCGATCTCCCGCACTTTGAATCGATGCGCCACAACTACCTCACAATGATGGATATTTGATGGTTTTTCGCTGTTGCTCGAGGTCTTCGTCACAGCCAGACTAAACCCATGACTTCTCCGCCGGGCGTAATCAGGCCTGCACTCCTAGCCGACACTGTCGTACTGGTCAGTGGCGGCTCGCAAGGCGTCGGCGCCGGCGTCGTACGCGCCGCTGTCCGTGAGGGCGCTCAGGTGGCTTTCACCGGCCGACGCCCTGACGTCGGAAAGACTCTCGAGGCAGAACTTCCGGGAACCCATTTCATCGAAGCCGATGTGGCACAGACGGATTCCGCACTCGCCAGCGTGGCCGAGACGATCTCGCATTTCGGCCGCGTGGATGCCCTCGTCAATTCTGCCGGGCTCACCTCGCGCGGCACGCTGCTCGACACCACCGAAGAACTCTTCGACCAGCACATCGCGGTGAACCTTCGCGGTCCGTTCTTCACGATGCAGGCAGCAGTCAAAGACATGCGCGAGCGTGCGGTCCCCGGGTCCATCGTCAACATCATCTCCACGTCCGAACTTGGCGGCCAGCCATATCTCGCGCCGTACGTGGCAGCGAAGGCCGGGCTGGCGGGTCTGACCCGCAACGCCGCCCATGCGCATCGCTGGGATCGTATCCGGATCAACGGTCTCGACATCGGGTGGACACAGACCGAGGGAGAAGACCTCACGCAGAGAGCTTTTCACGACGCCGGTGACGATTGGCAGGAACGTGCAGGCAGCACCCTCCCCATGGGCAAGCTCGGACAGGTCGACGAAATCGCCGACTTCGTCGTCTTCCTGCTCTCCGATCGCAGCGGAGTCGTGACGGGTTCGATCATCGACTGGGACCAGAACGTCTTCGGAGGGTTGGACTGATGGGCGCTCGCATCGGAGTCATCGGGCTCGGAAGAATCGGCAGCTTCCACGCCCGAAACCTGCTCACGATGGACGGCGTCGACTCGCTGGTGGTCACCGATGCCGACGCATCTCGCACCTCCGACGTGGCAACCGAACTCGACGTGGAGTCCGCCGCCGACCCAGAGTCTCTTCTCGCCTCGGGAGTCGACGGCGTTCTGATCGCCGCGTCGTCGAGTTCGCACGCCGACTTGATCGAAGCCGCTGTCCGCCGGGGTATCCCGACGTTCTGCGAAAAGCCGGTCGCCGACTCCATCGAATCTTCCGTTCGTGTACTCGAGGCTGTCGAGCAGACCTCAGTACCGGTCCAGATCGGATTTCAGCGCCGCTTCGATCCGTCATTTGTGGCGGCATACGACGCAGTTCGATCCGGACAGCTCGGTTGGATCCACACTCTCCGATCGACCACCCTCGATCCTGCTCCCCCACCGATCTCGTACATCGAACACTCCGGCGGCATCTTCCGCGACTGCTCGATCCACGATTTCGACATCGTCAGGTGGGTCAGCGGCCGCGAAGTCACCACGGTCTTTGCCACCGGCTCGAATCAGGGTGATCGCGCGATCGCCGATGCCGGTGACGTCGACACCGCTGCAACGGTTCTCACGTTCGAAGGCGGGACCATCGCGGTCGTGTCGAATACTCGCTACAACGGCCGTGGCCACGACTGCCGGCTCGAAGTCCTCGGCTCGAGAGACTCCGTCGCTGCGGGACTCGACGACCGTTTGCCACTCCGCTCGCTCGACCCCGGAATCTCGTTTCCCTCGAAGGAGCCGTACACGTTTTTCATGGACCGTTTCACTTCCGCCTACCGTGCCGAACTCGAAGCATTCCTCGGCGTTGTCGCCGGGCGTCGGGAATCACCCTGTACTCCCGCGGATGCAGTCGAGTCGGCCTGGATTTCCGAAGCTGCAACGTACTCGCTGCACCAGGGTAGGCCCGTGGCGATCACCGAAGTCAAAGATCTGTTCCTTCACAACAAGAATGAGGCACACACATGAGCACTCCCCGCATCGCCGGCGCACCGATCTCCTGGGGTGTGTGTGAAGTCCCGGGTTGGGGCTACCAACTCGACCCCGCGCAGGTTCTCCGTGAAATGCGCGAAGTCGGCCTCGCGGCAACGGAAATCGGTCCGGAGGGCTTTCTGCCGACAGCACCCGCCGAGATGGCCAAGGTGCTCGCGGATCACGACCTGAGCGCAGTCGGCGGGTTCGCACCGGTTCTGCTGCACGATCACGATCATGATCCGGTGCCAGGCATCTCCCCGATCCTCGACGGTTTTGTCGCCTCGGGTGCCGAGGTTTTGGTTCTCGCTGCCGCGACGGGTTCCGACGGCTACGATTCACGTCCGGAATTGGACGAGCAGAGTTGGAAAACCCTGCTGCACAATCTCGATCGGCTCACCGACGCCGCGGCCGAGCGCGGCATTCGAGCAGTCGTCCACCCTCACGTCGGAACGATGATCGAGCAGCGCGACGAGGTCCTGCGCGTGCTCGACGGCTCGGCCATCCCACTGTGTCTCGACACCGGCCACCTGTTGATCGGCGGCACCGATCCGGTCGACCTGGCGCGTCAAGCTCCCGAGCGCATTACCCACGTACATCTCAAGGACGTCGACGATGCCCTCGCATCACGCGTTCGCAGCGGCGAGCTCACCTACACCGACGGCGTCAAGGCAGGAATGTACCGTCCGCTCGGTGGTGGCGACGTCGACATCGCCGGTGTCACTGCCATCTTGCAGCGACACGGTTTCGACGGGTGGTACGTCCTCGAGCAGGACACAATTCTGACCGAGGCGCCATCGGACGAGGGGCCGGTACGCGACGTGCGAGCCAGCGTCGAGTACCTGCGGTCGGTTCTGTGACACCTACCCCGTTGCGAATAGGCATTCTGGGAGCCTCACGAATCGCCGAGAACGCGATGATCAAACCCGCAACGGCCACCGGGCACCGCCTGGTGGCCGTTGCCGCACGCAACCCCGAGCGTGCCAGAGCCTATGCGGCACAGCATGGGATCGAACGGGTGGTCGGTTCGTACGCGGAGCTGATTTCGGATCCGGAGGTGGACGTCGTCTACAACGCGCTGCCCAACAGCCTGCACGGCCCGTGGAATCTCGCCGCCATTCAGGCGGGCAAGCACGTGCTGACGGAGAAACCGTTTTCGAGCAACGCGGCGGAAGCACAGGCGGTAGTCGAGGCAGCACGCGTGAGCGGAGTGACGCTGCTCGAGGGTTTCCACTACCTCTTTCATCCGGTGAACCGGCGCCTGCTGGATCTGGTTCGGAACGGCGCCGTCGGCGAACTAACTCGAGTGGAAACGGTACTGCGGATGCCGACCCCCGCCGAGAACGATCCGCGGTGGGAACTCGCGTTGGCGGGAGGGTCTCTGATGGATTTGGGCTGCTACGGATTACACGCTTCCCGGATGCTGAGTGACGTGTGTGGTGGGGCGCCGGTGGTGACCGCGACCCGTCACGAGGAATACGTTCCGGGAGTTGATTCGTGGTTCGACATCGAACTCGAATACCCCAGTGGCGCCACGGCATCCGTGGTGACCACGATGTTGGACGAGCGTTATCACTTCACCTTCCGAGTCTTCGGCACGGAAGGTGACGTCCTGGTGCACAACTTCCTGCAGCCGGACGTCGACGACCGCGTCTCCGTCACGGCCGGTGGGCGCACGATCGTCGAGCATCTGGGCACCACGTCGTCGTACACCTACCAACTCGAGGCCCTGGCCGATCATCTGGCCGGGGACTCGACACTTCCCATCGGCCCGGCCGACGCGCTCGCCAACATGACGATGATCGACGAGGCGTACATGCATTCCGGCCTCGGGGTTCGGCCGACTACCACCCTCTGACGAAACGACTACTGCCTCGGTTCGATTCGAACCGAGGCAGTAGTCGTGACGTTCTGATCTAGCGGCGAAGCTCGTGGGTCAGTGTCTCGAGCTCGTCACCGCCTGCCATCTCCTTGGTCAGTTCTTCGAGCGAGATGTCGTCGTACTTGGCGTCGAGCTTCTGACGACCTCGGTTGAGGAGAACGAAGTGATCGCCGACCATGTACGCGTGGTGCGGGTTGTGCGTGATGAAGATGACGCCGAAACCCTGTTCCTTGGCAGCGGTGATGTAGCGCAACACCATTCCCGACTGCTTGACGCCGAGCGCTGCTGTCGGCTCGTCGAGAATCAGCACGCGCGCGCCGAAGAAGATGGCGCGGGCGATGGCTACACACTGACGCTGACCGCCGGAGAGGCTGCCGATCGGTGCGTCGACGTCGGGCAGTTCGATGCCCATCTTCGACAGTTCCGAGAGCGTCGTCGCGCGCATGGCGTTGGCGTCGAGCGACTTGATGAGTCCGCCCTTGCGAAGTTCCTGCCCGAGGAAGAAGTTGCGCCACACCGGCATCAGCGCAACAACGGCGAGGTCCTGATAGACCGTCGCGATGCCTTTGCCGAGGGCTTCTTTCGGAGAATGGAACGTCGTCGGTTCGCCGTCGACGAGCAGTTCACCTTCGCTCTGCTGGTGCAGGCCGGCGATGATCTTGATCAGTGTGGACTTGCCTGCGCCGTTGTCACCGAGCACGCCGGTCACCTCACCCGCGCCGACGCGGAGGTTGATTCCCTTGAGCGCGATGATGTTTCCGTATTGCTTACCGACGTCCTTGAGCTCGATCAGTGGCACGTTGCCGCCCGAGTTCGAGAGAGCGGGAACTTCAGCTGTGGTACTCATGTGTCACCTTTTCGCAGCGTAGTTGCGGAATGCGTTGTTGGCGATGACCGCGAAGAGCAGCATGGCGCCGAGGAAGAACTTGAACCAGTCCGGGTTCCAGCCTGCGTAGACGATGCCCTGGTTGGTCATACCGAAGATGAATGCGCCGATCGCAGCGCCGATCGCGGTTCCGTAACCACCGGTGAGCAAGCAACCACCGATGACTGCGGCGATGATGTACAGGAACTCGTTACCGACTCCCTGACCGGACTGAACGGTGTTGAACGAGAACAGCAGATGCATGCCCACGAACCAGGCCGCAAAGCCGACGGTCATGAACAGACCGATCTTGACTGCCGTCACCGGCACACCGATCGCGCGTGCGCTGTCCTGATTACCACCGACCGCGAAGATCCAGTTGCCGATCTTGGTCTTGAACAAGATGAACGTGGCAATCGCGGTGAACAGCAGCCACCACACGACGGTGATCTTGACGGACACGCCGAATACCGAGAAGGACGACGCGAATACCTTTTTGGCGGAATCGAATCCGGCCATGTCGGAGACGCTGGGTGTGGCCACTTGACCACTCACGAGCTTGGTGACGGCCAGGTTGATGCCGGTCAACATCAGGAACGAACTCAAGGTGATGAGGAAGCTGGGGATCTTCGTCTTCATGACGAGGTAACCGTTGAAGAATCCGACCGCGAGTGAAACCACCAGCGCCAGAATTGCGCCCACCCACAGATTGAGGTGCAGGTTGTAGGCGATCATGGACGCTGCCAGCGAGGACGTGGTGACCGCGACGCCGGCGGAGAGGTCGAACTCGCCGCCGATCATGAGCAGGGCGACCGCGCAAGCCATGATGCCGATCGTGGAGCTGGAGTAGAGCACTGTCGCAAGCGCTTCCGGCGTACGGAACGGCGCCGCGACGATACAGAAGAAGATGAAAATAGCGATGGCGCCGACAAGTGAACCCATCTCGGGGCGGAGCAGCAGACGCTGAATGCGCTTCTGCTCCTTCACCCGTTCATCGGTCACGACTTTGTGGGCGGCAAGGTCGAGATCTGCCTGAGTGGACATGATTTCCCTTCCGTGCTGGACAGGCGCACGGCGGGCGGATTCTCAGCCCTCCGTGCGCCCGGATCAGCGAGTTCCGTTCTTGGCGTACTCGGCGACCGAGTCGATGTTGGTGTTGTCGATGAACGCGGGTCCGGTCAGCGTCGGCAGGCCGCCGCCGATCACGTTGCCGTTGTTGAGGTAGAGCCACAGCGAATCGATGGCGAGGTAGCCCTGCAGGAAGGGTTGCTGGTCCACTGCCCACTGCACGTCACCGGATTTGATGGCGTCGACGAGAGCCGCGTTGGTGTCGAAGGTGACCACCTTCGCCTTGCTGCCTGCGTTGCCGACCGACGTCACGGACGTCAATGCAAACGGCGCACCGAGAGCGAGGACTCGATCGATGGCCGGGTCCTGCTGAAGCTTCGCGGTGATGGTCGACTCCACCGACGGCATGTCCTTGCCGTTGACGTTGAGAACCTCCGTCGCTCCCTTGAACGACTTCTTCACACCGGCACAACGTGATTCGAGGCTCACGTTGCCCTGCTCCTGAATGACGCACAACACCTTGGTCGCTCCTTCGGTGTTGAGTCGCTCGCCCGCAGCTCCACCGGCAATCGACTCGTCCTGACCGAAGTACTCCTTGACGCCCATGTCCTTCCAGGTTTCGAGGCCCGAGTTGAGGGCGACCACCGGAATGCCCGCGGCGGTGGCACTTTGGACCGCGGCAACCATGGCGTCAGGCTTCGCGAGGGTGACTGCAATCCCGTCGACCTTGCTGTCGATCGCGCTCTGAACCAGGTTGGCCTGATTCGGTGCCTCGGGATCGGCGGAGTACCGAAGTTCGATGTTGTCCTTCGCCGCTGCGGTTTCGGCGCCCTTGCGCACCAGATCCCAGAACGTGTCACCGGGAACTTCGTGGGTGATCATCGCAATGGTGGCGCGGGGCGTGTCCGCTGTACCCGCGCCCATTCCGGATCCGGAAGAATCCGGCTTACCGCCGGTGCTTGAACAGGCGGCCAGACCCAAGACCACGACTGAGGCTCCGGCCAGTACGGCAACGCTCTTGCGCCCCGTGAGAAACGACATGTGAACTCCCTCTCGACATCAACCAACGGCCCGCGAACGGATGGTGCTCGGTTGTATGTGAAAGATGTAATACCCGTCACAGTCGAATGTCAATAGTTTGTTCTGACATTAGGACTGCTTATCAAAGACGGGACAAACCGGATCCCGTGGAAACGCCAGGTCAACGCGCTGCAGGTCCAGTTGAACCTCGAACTACTAGTTGTGGCTGCGCGACTATGTCCTTGCCCAAGAGTCCACTTCCGCCGTCGAGGCGTTCGGAGATCCGCTCCACCGCGGCGCCGCCCAGAAACGCCGTGTCCTGCCCGACACTGGTCAGATCGATGTGCGTCAAACCTGCCAATGCACTGTTGTCGAATCCGATCACGGAGACGTCACCGGGCACCGAGACTCCGGAACGCAAGAAGACGTCCAGGACTCCGAGCGCGCAACGATCATTGAAAGCGAAGACCGCACTGGGAAGCCCTTCTTCGACCATCGACCGCGCGGCGCCTGCCCCGAACGCCTCCGTGAGACCGCCGGGAAGGATCCGCGATTCCAGACCGGTCGCCCGCATGGCCTTCCGGTAGCCCTGACGCCTCTCCTGGGCACCCGGACCGCGTCCGCCGTCGACGTGGACGATCGAGCGGTGCCCGAGTTCGACGAGATGATTCACGGCCATCACGGCGCCCGCCTCGTCGTCCGTGCGGACAACGTCCACATGCACTGAGGGCATCTTCCGCGCGAGCACGACGACGGGAACCTTGGCCGCCAGGTCGACGATCTCCGATTCCGGCGCCTGCGAACCCAACAGCAAGATCGCCTCGCATCGGTCATCGAGAAGGGTACGCACAGCGCGCGAGCCAGGCCTGCGATCCGAGACGGCACTGAGGACGACGTCGTAGCGCAACCTTTCCGCTGCGTCGTAGATCTCATCGAGCAGTTCCGCGTGAAATGTTTGCGCCGCAACGTAACTGACACCGATCAAGCGGCTGCGATGTTGACGCAGCAGTCGCGCAGCGTTGTCGGGTCGATAGCCGAGTTGGTCCGCGGCCGCCTTGACTCGTACACGCGTCGCATCGCTGGCACCCGGGACATCACGAATGACGATGGACACCAGTGCGCGTGACACTCCGGCCAGATCGGCAACATCCTGCAAGGTGGGGCGTCGACTGTTCACCTCAACAGACTAGATCGTTCCAGCAAATACGCACGCAAACGTTGACGCGCGCCGCAACCGGCGCTTTACTGGCACCACTAGAACGATCTAGTTCCTCATTCTCACTCCGAACGGAGCCCCCCATGTCTGCCTCTGTTGCAGTCGGTCTCATCGGCGCCGGATGGATCGGCCGTTTCCACGGCGAGTCCGTCGCGCTGCGCATCCCCGGCACCCGTCTGGTCGCCGTCGCCGACCCCGCGCCCGGCGCTGCGGCGTCATTGATCGAGCGTGTCAGTCCCGACGCTCGCCCGTATACCGATGCACTCGAACTGATCGCCGATCCGAACGTCGAAGCGGTGCTCATCAGTACGCCCGCATCAACTCACACCGATCTCGTGGTGGCAGCAGCGGAGGCCGGCAAACATGTCTTCTGTGAAAAGCCGATGGCCTTGACGCTCGAAGACGCCGATCGCGCAATCGGCGCGTGCGCTGCGAACAACGTTGCGCTGCAGGTCGGTTTCAATCGGCGCTTCGCCGCTGATTTCGCGGCAGCCCACGACGTGATCACCACCGGCGGGATCGGGACCCCACAGCTACTGCGTTCCCTGACCCGCGATCCGGGCATCACCGCCGACGTCGCTGCTCGGGTCAAGCCGTGGACCATCTTCAACGAGACGCTGATTCACGACTTCGACGCTCTGCTCTGGCTCAACCCGGGGGCACGCGTCGTCGAGGTGTTCGCGCAGGCCGATGCTCTCATCCATCCGCAGTACAAGGAGCAGGGGTACCTCGATACGTCGATGGTTCAGTTGCGCTTCGACAACGGCGCCCTCGCGTCGGCCGAGGCCAACTTCCAGGCCACCTACGGCTATGACGTGCGCGGTGAAGTCTTCGGTTCCGGAGGAATGGTGAGTGCAGGAGAGGTCACTCGGACCGCGATGCGTCATTACAGCTCGCCGGGTGTTCTGGCCGACACACCCCGGGTGAACATCGAACTCTTCCATGACGCATATGTCGCTCAGCTGGCACACTTCGCCGATTGCGTCCGCTCCGGTACTGCGCCGTCAGTTGACGGTCTCGATGCCCGCAACGCGCTGGAAATTGCCTTGGCTGCAAAAGAATCCGTGGAAACCGGGCTGCCGGTGTCGCTACTGTCGGTGCCGCGATGAGCCCGTTCGACTTGGCGGTCTCCGCCGAAATGACGTTCACCGAACTCCCCTTCGTCGAGCGTGTTCGGCGGATCTCGGATGCGGGATTTGCTGCAGAGATCTGGAGTTGGCAGGACAAGGACCTCGACGCTCTTGTCGCCACCGGAGCTCGGTTCTCCTCGATGACCGGCTACCTGCACGGCGATTTGTTCGACGAGGCGGGCAGCGCCGAACTGGTACGCACGGCGCAGCTGTGCCTCGCTCCGGCAGCGAAACTCGGCGTTCCCCGGCTGAACTTCCACACCGGTGAGCTGATCGACGGGCAGGCTGCTCGCCCGCAGTATCGAACTACCGGGGCGATGTGGCTGACCGCCGGCCGCGCACTCGAGAAGATCGCGCGCCTCGGCGAAGACGCCGGAGTTGTCTTCTGCCTCGAGAATCTCAATACGATTGTCGATCACCCCGGAGTTCCGATGGCCCGAGCCAAAGACACTCTGGCACTGGTGGAATCCGTCTCACACCCGAACCTCAAGATGATGCTCGATCTCTACCACGCACAGATCGGCGAAGGAAACCTCATCGAACTCGTGCGGCGTTGTGGTGACAACATCGGCGAGATTCAGGTGGCCGACGTACCCGGTCGATGCGAACCCGGAACCGGCGAGATCAACTACCCCGCCATCGCACGCGTGCTCGCTGACCAGGGATACACCGGCACAATCGGTTTGGAGGGTTGGGCGTCGGGAGACAGTGACGTCGCGCTCGCTGCCTTCCGGAAAGCCTTCACGCTCTAGGCCTCCCCCGGGAACGTGATCCCTACCTGACGGCGGATCTCGTCGAGGATGTCGAGCGTCGCAATGGCCGCGTCGAGCGGATGGACCGGCGACTCGACATCCCCGGCGGTGATCCGACGCGCCGCCTCGGCCGCCTCGAACGCGAGACCTCCGACGTATCCGTCGACCGGGTCGTCGTAGCGCGCAGATCTTCCGTCTCCGAGCCGGACCGTAAAGGACCCGGGGCGGTAGAACGTCGAGTCCAGAACGATCATCCCCTTGTCACCGCAGATCGACGCGGTGTTGGGTGTGTCAGCGAGGATGGTGGTGCTCAGACTGGCCTGAGCTACACCGGACCACGAGAGCACCGCGGAAATCTGGCCGTTCACTTGGTGGTTGGCCGGTTGGCCGAGAGCGAAAACCGAACTCGGAACACCTAGTACGCGATGCGCAAGACTGACCGGGTAGGTCCCGAGGTCGAGAAGCGGCCCGCCCGCGAGCGCCGGATCGTAAATACGGTGATCGGTCTCGAACCGTTCACCGTGATCTGCCAGAACCGTACGTATGGTTCCCAGAAGTCCAGCCTCGATGATCTGGTCGATCACATCGAACTTGGGCAGGAAGGACGTCCACATCGCCTCCATGCAGAACAATCCGAGCGCTGCTCCCCTCTCTTGAATGGCACGTCCCTGTCCGCCGTTCAAGGCAAGTGGTTTCTCGATCACAACATGCTTTCCGTGATCCAATGCCGCCATCGCGCAATCGAAATGAGCAGTGTGCGGGGTTGCGACATAGACGACGTCCACCTCCTCGGAGGCAAGCAAAGCTTCGTAACTGCCGTGAGCGCGTCGGATCCCCCACTGGTCCGCGAAGGCCTGCGCTCGGGCCAGTCCGCGCGAAGCAACTGCCGTCACCTCCTGAGCTGTATTGGCCTGCAGGGATTCCACGAAGCGTTGTGCAATCCAGCCGGGACCGAGAATCCCCCAGCGCAAAGTCGGGGCATCGATCGGATCGGCAACCCTGGTCCGAGGAAGTTCCAGAACTGTGGAAGAAGTCATGCCTCGAACTGTAGAGTCGAATCGCGAAATATGTAAGGACATTATGTTGTCCAATTAAACTCTCTGGAAGTAGGAACCTCATGTCGATTCGTGTCGGTGTGATCGGAACCGGCGTCATGGGCGCCGACCACGTCCACAATCTGCATTTCACGGTCTCCGGGGCAACGGTCTCAGTGGTCGCAGACCTCGATCAGGACCGGGCAGTGTCGGTTGCGTCGGCAGTCGGAGCACGGTGGGTGACCGATCCCTTGGAACTGATCAACGACGCCGACGTGGATGCCGTAGTCATCGCTTCCCACGATTCGACGCATGCCGACCTCTCCCTTGCTGCGATCGAAGCCGGAAAACCGGTTTTGTGCGAGAAGCCTCTTGCAGTGACAGCGCAGGATTGCCGACGCGTTGTTGCAGCCGAGAACCCCGAAAGCCCTCTGGTGAGCGTCGGCTTCATGCGTCGGTTCGATCCGGGATACGTAGCGCTGAAGGCCGAAACACATTCCGGCCGTATCGGAGACCCACTGATCGTGCACTGCTCGAGTCGAACAGTCAGCACCTACCCAGGCGGCCGTTCGGAATCCACGGTGACCAACTCCGCGATTCACGAACTCGACATCGTGCCGTGGATCCTGAACTCCCCCGTCGTTGCGGCCAGTTGGCACTGCGGGCGCTCCAGCTCACTCGTGACCGATCGCCAGGATCCGCAAGTGATCATGCTTCGCACCGCCGACGGCGTTCTCACCACGGTCGAGATCTTTCTGAACGCGCGGTACGGCTACGACACTCGGTGCGAGGTCGTCGGCGAAATCGGCGCGGCTCGCCTCGCCGAACCCGTGGTCATTCACACCGACACGGACCGCTCACACTCGTACGGCTATGCGGCGGATTGGATTCCGCGTTTTGCCGAGTCGTATCGGCGCCAACTTCACGAGTGGATCGACGCGTTGAGCACCGGTAGACCGTCGACGTTGGCCACAGCAGCCGACGGACTGCAGGCAAACCTCGTGGCTGCGGCAGTGATCAAGTCGATGCACTCCGAAGGAGAAACTGTCTCGGTCGAATCCATAGGGGACGTTTCTCGAGGTCTTTTTGATGGATTTCAGGGGTAGTTTCGATGGCTTTTCCTTGGCAGTGTTTGAGTCACAGCACATCTTGAACACTGCAGGAAAGGTCCCCGAATGACTCCAGCACTGACCGACCACACCGTGCCGTCCGCGGGTAGGTTGCACCGGCAAAACTGCAACATCGAAGACTTCGCCGCTTTGGTCGCACACGAGACAGACCTCGCCGATTACCCGTACGCCGATTCTGTGGCCGACGGGGTTCTCTTGTACGACTCGAAGGCATTGGTCGAGCAATCGTCGAATCCTGAAATCCGCGCGGAGATTCAGGACGAGATCGCCCGTGCGTTACTCACCGGGCCCGGCATCACGGTCTTCCAAGGCGCATTCGACGCGGAGGTATTGGATCGCGCCAGTGCAGTCTTTCGTGAACTCATTGCGCGCCAACACGAATCCGGCGTGACGTCCGGGGATCACTTCGCCAAACCCGGAGCAAATGACCGGATCTGGGGAGCACAACTGAAGTTGGCGCTCGAAGATCCCAAGGCTTACGTCGACTACTACGCAAACAGCATTGTCGCTTTAGCTTCGGAAGCCTGGCTCGGCCCCATGTATCAGGTGACGTCGGACGTCAACGTCGTCAATCCCGGTGGCGCCGCACAGAATCCACATCGCGACTACCACCTCGGTTTCATGTCGAGCGACGTCGCTGCGAAGTTCCGGGCGCACGTTCATCGCTTGACCCCCGCCCTCACCTTGCAAGGTGCAGTCGCCCATGTGGACATGCCGGTCGAGACGGGCCCGACAAAATATCTGCCGTACTCCCAACAATTCGAATCCGGATACCTCGCGTTCGAGCGTCCCGAGTTCAAGGAGTTCTTCGAGGCCAATTACGTCCAATTACCTTTGGAGAAGGGAGATGCCGTCTTCTTCAACCCTGCACTGTTCCACGCCGCCGGCCACAACAAATCCGCCAACGTCCTGCGCATGGCAAATCTTCTTCAGGTGTCGTCAGCCTTCGGTCGCGCCCTCGGAACCATCGACCGGGAGGCGCTCGTCAACGCGATCTATCCGGCACTGCTCGCCCTCAGCGAAGCAGGTTCCGACGAGTCCGTTCGGTGTGCCGTCGCCGCTTCCGCTGAGGGCTACGCCTTCCCGACCAATCTGGACCGAGACCAACCGATCGACGGCCTCGCGCCTCAGACGCAGGCCGAACTAGTGATGGAGGCAGTTCGCGAGCGGATCTCGCCTGACCATCTGGCCGAGTTGCTGAAGGCACAGTCCGAGAGGCGAATGAGCTGAGGGACGGCAGCGCTGAAAAGACTTAGGCCGCTTAATGCCGATCGGTCGGTACGCTCGTGGCATGGGGTGGGACTTGTTAGTGCTGTTCGCCATGATCGGCCCGTTGGCGGTGTTCGGGTGGGCGGCTGTTCGGGCAAGGCGCCGCGGGCTTGGGGGGTCGTTCGTCGGGCCGTTTCAGGAGATGTTCGATCCCGGTGCGGCGCGAGCACAGACTGTCATCGAACAGATCGCGGAACTTCCGGATCCTGCGGACTCCGGCGACCCGGACAACGACGACGATGTGCCGTACACAGTCGCCTACGAGGGTGTTCGGCTCCACATCAATCCCGGTAGGGCTCGACAGCGCGGAGGCGAAGGGACAGCCAAGCACGCTGACTGAAAGTTGCACCAGATCCAATGTTCAGACAGCGGTCCGCGCGACGCGGGAGAGTAAACCGGCTCTGCACGGCAGTGAGGTGCATAGCGGCCGAACGCGAACACTCTCGTTGCGTTGGGCAGGAGCAGAGCGGAACATGAACCTCATGCCTGTCTCCGAACTTCTCCGCCTAGGTACCGCGCAACCGATCATTCGCTGGGGCACCCCTGTCCTTCATGCGCCAGCTCGGCCAGTGACTGAATTCGGCAGCGATCTCCAAGATCTGCTGGCAGACATGTTCGCTACCAACACCGCCGCACACGGCGCAGGACTCGCAGCTCAACAGATCGGCGTCGACCTCGCGGTGTTCATCTACGACTGCACTGACGAGGTAGGGACGCAACGCACCGGCGTCGTCTGCAACCCGGTCGTTGACCTTCCTGAAGGAGTCGACCGGCAGCTGGTCGACTACTGCGAAGGCTGTCTGTCCCTACCCGGTGCCTACACAGACCTCGCACGACCCGACTTCTCCACCTGTCGCGGAAACGATCAATACGGCAACCCGATCGAAATCACTGCAGGTGGCACCCTCGGGCGCTGCTTCCAACACGAAACTGACCACATCAACGGCATTGTCTTCGGCGACCGACTTCCAACGCGCAAACGCAAACAGCTCTATCGCGACCACGACGAAGTATCGGATCAATACACAGCCCATTGGCCGGCGTGTTAAGCGACCAGTCGGCTTAGAGGTAGAACCAGATAGCCCTACGCCGTTGGCCGGCCGAAACACTTAAACAGCTGAGTATCCAACTCCGCCTGCGTATCCCCGACCCATGCCACGTGACCGTCCGGCCGAAGCAGGACAGCCGGTGCGTCCAATTCGGTGCTGGTATCGACCACGTGGTCGACTCGATCGCTCCAACCATCTACCGCCAGTTGGCTACCCTGGTCGAGAAGAAGTCCGCGGCCGGATCGCATCAGGTCATAGAGGTTGCCGCGCGTCAACGCGATGTTCCGCAGCCGCCGACCGAGTAGGTCGTCGCCTTCGCCGAAGTCGTAGCGAATCGAGATCGCAGTGATCTTCTCGGTCAGATAACGCTTGACGTCTTCGAAGTCCATCAGCTCGGAGATCAAGCGTCGCACGGCTTGTGGACCGGCCGCGGTGGAGATCAGCTCCGCCTGCGCGCGCGTGTTATCGAGAACGTCGGCAGCCACCGGACGCCGTTCCGATTCGTAAGTGTCGAGCAGGCTCTCCGGTGCCCAGCCGTTGATCTCTGCGGCGAGCTTCCAGCCTAGGTTGAAGGCGTCTTGGACACCGAGATTGAGGCCTTGCCCGCCCATCGGTGGGTGGATGTGAGCGGCATCGCCGGCGAGGAAAACCCGGTCACGGCGGTAGTGCTCCGCCAATCGGGTGGCGTCGCCGAAGCGCGAGAGCCACCGCGGCGAGTGCACACCGAAGTCGGTGCCGGCGATGGCCAGTAGCTGCTGCTTGATGTCGTCGAGGGTGGTCGGAACCGCGCGACCGTCGGCAACTTCGGCCGCTGGTACCACGACGCGAAAAGCACCATTGCCGGCGGGACCGACTCCGAATCGTTTGTGCGTTTCCCGGATTTCGGCGACAACGGCGGCCATTTCATCAGCCGGCATGGTCACGTCCATTTCGCCGATCAGCGTGTCGGCGCTCGACGGCTCGCCGGGAAACCCGACGTCGATCAGCTTCCGAACGGTGCTACGCCCACCGTCGCAGCCTACGAGGTAACGCGCATGAAGTGTTGTGCCGTCCGACAATTCCGCTGTGACGTTGTCACTGTCTTGACGGATTGCGACGACGCGCTTCCCTCGCTGAATGTCCGCGCCGACGTCGGTGGCGTGTTCGGCAAGAATCCTGTCGATCTCGGGCTGAGGTATGCCGAGGACGTATCCGTGCGCAGTATCGAGGTGAGCGGGTGCCGGCTTGCTGATCCCCGCGAAGAATCCGCCGAGCGGGTACTTGCGGCCGTGCGCGAGGAACTTGTCCAGCAACCCGCGCTGTTCCATGATTTCGATGCTGCGGACGTGAATGCCGAGGGCACGGACGAACCGGGTCGGCTCCTCGTCCTTGTCAATGACAACGACGTCGACGCCGTGTAGCCGGAGCTCGCCTGCCAGCATCAATCCGGTTGGTCCGGCACCGACGATGATGACGTCACTCATGCAAACCCCTCCTCCGGGCAAGGCATTTGCTTGCTCGCAGCAGCCGAGTCTGCACCATCACCCGGGCCTTGCCGCAAGCCCCCGGTCCCGCGTTATGATGAAAGTGGCGGGAGGCCCCTCTTCATCGGCGCGCCAACACCGCAGCGCCTGTACCGTGCGGGAGCCGCCAACTCTCGATCACCGTCGGCACCAGCATGAGCCCGAGAACACCCAGTGTCAGCGAAAACGGCACTCCTCCGCCAAGATCGCCGGACTCCGCCAGCGGCGTACAAAGCGTGATCACCAACGCGGACAGCGCAATACCCAGACCGGACGCCAGCTCCTGCAGGGTTGCATGCAAGGTGTTGGCATCGGTCAGCTCCCCCGAGTCGACCTCGGCGAATGCCAAGCTGTTGTACGCGGTGAACCCGATTGATCGCAGCGCGCCACTGACGAACAGCGCCACGGCGACAACTCCGTCCGGTGTCGACGACGAAATCAGTGCAAGCGCACCGAAGCACACCACCGACAGAACGCCGTTCCCCACCAGAACTCGTCTGATCCCGAACCTGCGCATGAGCGGCGTGGTGAGCGGTTTGATCGCGATGTTGCCCACAAACAGAGCCATCACCAGCAGACCGGCCTTGAACGCCGACATTCCGAATCCCACTTGGAACAACAGCGGCAGCACAAACGGCACACCCATGATCACGAGCCGGTACAGCGAGCCGCTCGACGCGACAATCCGAAAGGATCGGAGCCGCAGGACCCCGAGCGCAATGAGCGGGTGATCCGACCGGAGGAGGTGAATGACGGCCAAGGTCAACAAGATCAGAGACACAACGATCCCGAGTCCCACTCGAATCCAATCGGTCCCGGAACTGTGCACGCTGTCGAGTGCCACAACGAGCACGGCGACGCCCGCTCCGATCGCCACCAGGCCCAGCCAGTCGAGGCTTCGTTTCTGCGCTGCCCGAATTTCAGGCACCATGCGCAATGCAAGGAGAAACCCGACGATCCCGATCGGGACGTTGATCAGGAATATCCAGCGCCACGACGCGATCGACACGATGGCTCCACCCAGAGCGGGCGCGAGAACCGGCGCTGTGAGCGCCGGCCACGTCAGGTAGGCGATAGCCCGTACCAGTTCCGCCTTCGACGTCACCCGCAATACTGCGAGCCTCCCCACCGGCACCATCATGGCGCCGCCTACCCCTTGTAATGCGCGCATTCCCACCAGCATCGGGAGCGACGTACTGAGTGCACATCCCACCGATGCCACCGTGAAAACAGCTATGGCGAAGATGAAGACACGCCGCGTTCCGAATCTGTCGGCCATCCATCCGCTCGCCGGAATCAAGACTGCCAACACCAAGAGATACGAAGAAACGGCGACATTGACGTCGACGGCAGCGACTCCGAATGATTCGGCGATCGACGGCAGCGCCGTTGTGAGAATCGTCGCGTCGAGCATCTCCATGAACAGCGCTGCTGCCACCAGCAGCGCCAGCCCGCGGGGAAATGTCACTGCGCCAGAGCCTTTCGGAGACGCTGTCGATCAGCCGAGAGTGATCCAACCGCCGGAGGACACCGAGGCGACCATCGCGTCCAGAGCCTGCGCCGACGCGACAGCATCAGCGATGGTCGCGCCCTGCGGCGCTCCGTCCACGATCGAAGAGATGAAATTGCGAGCCTCGATCACTTTCAGGTCGTCGTAGCCCATCGCGTTGGCCGCGCCGGGCTGGAAGCGGCCGAACTCACCCGACTCTGGGCCGACCAAAACCGTCGTGACGGATTGGTCCTGGTACTTCGAGCCGAGGCTGGTGCCCAGTTCACCCATCCGGCGGTAGTCCCAGAACACGGCGCCCTTCGTGCCGTGAATCTCGAATCCGTAGTTGTTCTGCTTTCCCACGGCGACTCGGCACGCTTCGAGGGTGCAGCGGCCACCCGAACCGAGGCGCAGCAGTGCACTGACGAAGTCCTCGTTCTCGACAGCCCCCATCTCTCCGCCGCTGGCGCGGGCATGTCCACTGGTTGCTGCGGACGGTCGCGCCCGCTCCGGGATGAAGATGGCAGTATCCGCAACGAGGGCGTCGACGTCGCCGAGGAGATGACGGATGAGATCGATACCGTGCGAAGCCAAGTCACCCAGGACGCCGGCGCCGCCGCGCTCACGCTCGTACCGCCAACTCAAAGCGCCTTCGGGGTGCGCCGCGTAGTCGCTGAGGAAGCGAAAACGCGAATGAGTGATCGTGCCCAGCTCCCCCGACTCGATCAGGCTTTTTGCCAGGGCCACGGCCGGCGCATTTCGATAATTGAAGCCGACGCTCGACTGCACACCTGCCTTCGAGACAGCTGCTGCAACAGCTTTCGCGTCTTCCGTGGACAACCCGACGGGCTTCTCGATCCAGATGTGTTTGCCGGCCTCTGCCATGGCGACGCCGATTTCACGGTGCAAGAAGTTCGGGGCCGTGATGCTCACCGCGTCGATCGCCGGATCGGCTGCGATATCGCGCCAGTCCTGGGTGAAAGCGTCGAAACCGAATTGGTCCGCTGCTTCCTCCCCTCGGCCCGGCACTTCGTCGGCGACGGCAGCCAGGCGGATCACGGGAAGCTGGGGATAGTGCTGCCGCAGACGCAGATACGCCTGCGTGTGTACGCGGCCCATCCATCCGAATCCGGCAACTGCTACAGAAATGCCTGTCATGAGGCTCCGTTCGGGTCAAATGATCGAAGGATCGCAGAAATTCTGGGGTCACAAATCACCCCCACTGACTCAGTCAGGCGGGTACTCGTGTCACCGGGATCGAGATCTAGCGGTCGACCACAGTGGTGTCGAAGTAGTAACGCGACGCTCGGTAGCAGTGGCTGCCGTACTCGACGGCACTACCTGAATCGTCAAATGCAGTGCGGCTCATGGTCAAGAGGGCAGCACCCACTTTCTCGTCGAGCAATCCTGCTTCTTCGCGAGTCGCCGCCCGGGCGCCGATTCGCTGCCGAGCCACACGAATGTGCACGCCGCGAGTTCGCAAGGTCTGGTAGAGCCCTTGCGTCTCCAACTCCTCGGGATCGGGTGCGATGTCCACCGGAATGTAATTGGTCATCACTGCCAGTGGTTCGCCGTTGGTGCTCCGCAGACGCCTGATGGTGGCCACTTCGGCGTCAGGTTCGAGGTTGAGCTCCGCGGCAACGTCCTCGCCGGGAACTCCCACCGTGAACTCGAGGAGCTTGGTCGTCGGAGCCTGGCCTGCCCTCGCCAGGTCGTCGAACAGGCTGGTGAGCTCGACAGGGCGGTGCACGGGACTCTGCACCACCTGAGTTCCGACACCCCGCTTGCGAACAAGTAAGCCCTTGTCCACCAATTCCTGGATCGCGCGCCGTGTGGTCGGACGCGAGAGATTGAGCCGTTTGGCCAACGCAAGTTCGTTCTCGAAGCGATCGCCTGGGGCAAGGTCGCCACCGAGAATAGCGCCCTCGATTGCCTGGGCCAGCTGAAAATACAGCGGCACCGGGCTCGAGCGGTCCAACTCGACGGCGAGTGCTGCGACCACGGTCAACTCCGATCTCTGACTTGGGAAGGCGCCGTATCGACGCTACTTCTCTCGGCAGTGTATGCGAACACTAACATTCACTTGACCGCAAGTCATAATGTCCAGACAAACTATTGACAATCGCTGTGTCGCGGCGCACAGTTTCAGTCATACATCGGTGCCCTGCGTGGGCAACCCACCACGAACTCTCGGGAGTCAGTTTTGACAAGCATCAACACTCACCAGAGCGGGTCGCACATCCCTGACGCACCCTTCGACGTGCTTGCCATCGGCCGATCGGGTGTGGACATCTACCCACTTCAGACCGGTGTCGGACTCGAGGACGTCGAGACGTTCGGCAAGTTCCTCGGCGGCAGCGCAGCCAATGTCTCGGTGGCGGCCGCGCGCCTCGGTCGGCGAGCAGCATTGATCTCCGGCGTCGGCAACGATCCCTTCGGGAAGTTCGTCACACGCGAATTGGCACGTCTCGGTGTCGACAACAGGTTTGTCGTCACCAATTCGGAGTACCCGACACCGGTGACGTTCTGCGAAATCTTCCCCCCGGACGACTTTCCTCTGTACTTCTATCGCAAGCCGCATGCGCCTGATCTTCGGATCACCCCGCAAGACATCGACCTCGACGCCGTTCGAACAGCCTCGCTGTACTGGTCGACTGTGACGGGGCTGTCCGAAGAACCGAGCCGCAGCGCACACTTCGCCGCTTGGGAAGCCCGCGAACGGCGCCCGCTCACCGTTCTGGACCTGGACTACCGCCCGATGTTCTGGTCGACGCCGCAGGACGCGACCACGCAGGTACAGCGCGCCCTCGCACACGTGACAGTAGCCGTGGGGAACCGTGAAGAGTGCGAAATCGCTGTCGGTGAGACCAACCCGAACAAGGCTGCGGACGCGCTTCTCGACCTCGGAGTCGAACTGGCCATCGTGAAGCAGGGCCCGAAGGGTGTACTCGGCAAAACGCGAAAGCAGTCGATCACCGTGCCGCCCAACACCGTCGACGTGGTCAACGGGCTGGGAGCAGGCGACAGCTTCGGCGGATCACTGTGCCACGGACTGTTGGCCGGATGGCCGCTGGAGAAGGTACTGCGCTACGCCAACGCGGCCGGCGCGATAGTCGCATCTCGGCTCGAATGCTCCACCGCGATGCCGACCGCCGAAGAAGTCCACGATCTCGCCGAAGCCACAGCCACGGAGGCAGTCAATGTCTGACAAGCTCGCCGCCCGCCCCCTCGCCACCACCTACGCCGAAGTGACGGAACTGCGTGCGAGCGATCCGCAGATCATCGAAAAGGCCTGGGCTGCAAGAACTCCTCGCGCCACTGTTCGAGGCAACGGCCGGCTCATGATCGTCGCCGCCGATCATCCGGCCCGTGGGGCGCTGTCTGTCGGCGGCAAGCCGACAGCGATGAACAGTCGTACCGATCTGCTGGACCGGTTGCGCACTGCTCTCGACAATCCTGGAGTCGACGGCGTTCTCGGTACTGCGGACATTCTCGACGATCTGCTCCTCCTCGGCGCCCTCGACGACAAGGTCGTCTTCTCGTCGATGAACCGCGGCGGCCTGGCAGGCGCCAGCTTCGAACTCGACGACCGCATGACGGGATACACCGCGGCCGGCACCGCAAAGTTCGGCATGAACGGCGGAAAGATGCTGCTGCGCATCGCACTCGACGACGCGGGCACTCTGCCCACCATGACGGCATGTGCGGAAGCCGTGGACGAACTGGCCGCGGCCGGACTGATCGCGATGCTCGAGCCGTTCCTCTCCAGTCGCGTAAACGGCAAGGTGGTCAACGATCTCAGCCCCGACGCCGTCATCAAGTCCATCCATATCTCCCAGGGCCTCGGCTCCACCTCGGCGTATACGTGGATGAAGTTGCCAGTCGTCGACGAGATGGAACGGGTCATGGATGCGACGACTCTCCCGACGCTCCTGTTGGGCGGCGACCCGCAGATCGCGCCGGAAGAAACGTACGCAAAGTGGGACGCTGCCCTTCAGTTGCCGTCCGTGCGCGGATTGATAGTCGGGCGCGCGCTGCTCTACCCACCCGACGGTGACGTGACCGCGGCCGTCGACACCGCAGTCAAGCTCGTCCACTAGAACCGACCTGGCAGGAGCAAGATGTTCAGCAAGTACTACGTCCCCGCCGACTCTTCCGCCGACGGTGATTTCACGACAGTGGTCACGCCGGAGTCTGCCGGGTGGACCGAATCCAGCTTGTGGACACTCCAACTCGCCCCGGGTGCGAACGTCCACCTGCAGTCCGGCGAGAACGAGATCATCGTCGTTCCACTGGCGGGTTCGGCCCTGGTTGTTGCCGAGGGGACCGAGATTCCCCTGACTGGTCGCGCATCGGTTTTCGACGGTCCGAGTGATTTCGCGTACGTAGGACGCGACGTCGACTACTCGGTCAGCAGCACTGACGGGGGCCGCTTCGCTCTGTGCGGAGCCCGCGCCCGCGCAAAGCTCCCCCATCGCTACGGTCCCGCATCAGGAGTTGCGGTCGAGCTCCGCGGTGCCGGGAACTGCAGCCGACAGGTTCACAACTTCGCCACCGCAGACACCTTCGAGGCCGACTCCATCATCGCGTGTGAGGTCATCACCCCCGGCGGGAACTGGTCGTCGTATCCCAGCCACAAACACGACGAGAACAGCGACGTCGAATCGGCCCTCGAAGAGATCTATTACTTCGAGATCGACCGAAGCCCGACCGGCACCGAAGGATTCGGCTACCACCGCGTGTACGGAACCGCCGAGAGACCTATCGAGGTGCTCGAGGAAGTCCGCTCAGGCGACGTCGTCCTCGTGCCGCACGGCTATCACGGCCCGTCCATCGCAGCGCCGGGGCACCACATGTACTACCTCAACGTCATGGCAGGTTCGGGCGAGATCCGGGCGTGGAACATCTGTGACGATCCGCAACACACCTGGCTGCGCGGAAGCTGGGATCACCAGGACATCGACCCTCGACTGCCGTTGCAGTCCCACAACTGACGGAAGTGAAAGCTGTGGCACCCACCAACAACACAACCGGCAATCGTCCACCTCGCGACGAGCCGACCGTATACCTCACCGTTTCTCAAGCTGTCGTCCGCTTCCTCGCCAACCAGTACACCGAACGCGACGGCCAGCGCACCAAGCTGTTTGCCGGCTGCTTCGGAATCTTCGGGCACGGCAACGTCGCCGGACTGGGGCAGGCACTCTTGCAGGCCGAGATCCAGGATCTCGACGCCGGCCGTGAGCCGACGCTCCCCTACGTGCTCGGACGCAACGAGCAGGCGATGGTGCACTCGGCAGTCGCCCACGCCCGCATGAAGGACCGCCTGCAGACGTGGGCGGTCTCGTCCAGCGTCGGCCCGGGCGCCACCAACATGATCACCGGCGCGGCACTGGCCACCATCAACCGTCTACCTGTATTACTTCTGCCCGCAGACACTTTCGCGACCCGGGCCAGTGCCCCGGTCCTGCAGGAACTCGAACTCCCGTCGAGCGGTGACGTCACAGTCAACGACGCTTTCAAACCGGTCTCGCGATACTTCGATCGGGTATGGCGCCCGGAACAGTTGCCGAGTGCTCTGATGGCCGGCATGCGAGTTCTCACCGACCCCGTCGAGACCGGCGCAGTCACCATCGCCATCCCGCAGGACGTACAGGCCGAGGCTTTCGACTGGCCAGAGTCGTTCTTCGCCGAACGAGTCTGGCACGTGGCCCGTCCGCTCCCCGAGAGATCGGTGATCGAACGCGCCGTCGCGATCATCCGTTCGGCTCGCAAGCCGCTGATCGTCGCGGGCGGCGGCGTCATCTACAGCCAGGCCACGGACTCTCTGGCAGCGTTCTGCGCGCAGACCGGAATCCCCGTGGGGCAGAGCCAGGCCGGCAAGGGTTCCTTGGTCTACGACCATCCACAATCCGTCGGAGCAGTGGGGTCCACTGGCACCACCGCTGCAAACGCTCTGGCCACCGATGCGGACGTCGTCATCGGAATCGGTACGCGGTACAGCGATTTCACGAGCGCATCCCGCACCGCCTTCACCAATCCAGACGTTCGCTTCGTCAACATCAACGTCGCTTCACTGGATTCCGTGAAGCAGGGCGGTGTCAGTGTGGTGGCCGATGCGCGTGAGGCTCTCGACGCCCTGGCACTCGCACTGAGCGACTACCGGGTGGACGACGAGTACGCGTCCAGGATCGGTGAACTCGCTCGCGATTGGGATGCTGTCGTCGAATCCGTCTACAACCCGGCCGAACCTGCAGCCGACGGGTCGCTGAATCAGAATCAGGTGATCGGTCTGGTCAACACTCTGTCCGATCCACGTGACGTCGTGGTGTGCGCTGCCGGGTCCATGCCCGGTGACCTCCACAAGCTGTGGCGTACTCGCGATTCGAAGGGATATCACGTCGAATACGGATACTCCTGCATGGGATACGAAGTTGCGGGAGGTCTGGGCGTCCGGATGGCTTGTCCCGATCGCGACGTGTTCGTCATGGTCGGCGACGGTTCCTATCTGATGATGGCCACCGAATTGGTCACCGCCGTGCAGGAACGCCTCAAGGTCATCGTCATTTTGGTGCAAAATCACGGATTTGCCTCCATCGGTTCGCTGTCCGAGTCGCTCGGTTCCCAGCGCTTCGGCACGCAGTACCGCTACCGCTCGAATGACGGACGTCTCGACGGAGGGGTTCTCCCGGTCGATTTGGCCGCGAACGCCGCCAGCCTCGGTGTCGACGTCATCCGCGCCAACACCGCTGCCGAGTTCGCCGACGCGATCAAGGTTGCCAAAGCAAGCGAGACCAGTACGGTCATCCACGTCGAAACCGATCCGCTGATCGGCGCCCCGGACAGCGAATCCTGGTGGGATGTACCGGTATCGGCCACCTCCGAACTGGAGTCCACCAAGAAAGCACGGGCAACTTACGAGTCCTGGAAGAAGATCCAGCGACCGTACCTACGTCCATCCGAATGAAAATTCCGCACAACCACACCCCATAAAGCTTGCCCGCGAAAGGAATCTAGACATGAGCGCGATTCGCGTCGGATCAGCCCCCGACTCCTGGGGCGTGTGGTTTCCGGACGATCCACAGCAGACCCCTTACACACGATTCCTCGACGAGGTATCCGCGTCGGGATACGAATGGATCGAACTCGGCCCGTTCGGATACCTTCCGACCGATCCAGCCAAGTTGACGGACGAACTCGGTGCCCGCGGCCTGAAGCTTTCGGCCGGTACCGTTTTCGAACATCTGCACCAGGACGATTCCTGGGATGCCGTCTGGAATCAGATCAAGGATGTCGCCAAGTTGACCGCAGCCGTCGGCGGCAAGCACGTGGTGGTCATCCCTGAGATGTGGCGCGACCCTTCCACCGGAGCGGTACTCGAAGACCGCAATCTGACGCCCGAGCAGTGGCGTAAGAAAACCGACGGCATGAACGCTCTCGGGAAGGCAATGCTCGAGGAGTACGGCGTCATGGCGCAATACCACCCTCATGCCGACAGTCACGTCGACATCGAGGACAACGTCTACAAGTTCCTCGAAGGGACCGACGAGCGTTTCGTGAATCTGTGTCTCGACACCGGCCACATCAGCTACTGCGGCGGCGACAATCTCGCAATTATCGACAAACATCCGGAGCGCATCGGGTACCTACACCTCAAGCAGGTGGATCCGGCGATCGTCGCCAAGGTTGAGGCGGAGGACCTGCCGTTCGGTGAGGCCGTCAAACTCGGTGCCATGATCGAACCGCCGCGCGGAATCCCCGCCATGCCAACGCTTCTGGAGGCCATCGAGAAGCTCGGCATCGACGTGTTCGCGATCGTCGAGCAGGACATGTATCCCTGCCATCCCGACACACCGCTGCCCATCGCAGCGCGCACCCAGAAGTACCTGTCCACCTGTGGCGTCCCCGCCGTCCGTTTCAGCTGAGCAACACAATCGAGGAGTACCACCGCATGTCTGACAACCAGGATCTCCGGATCGCAGTGCTCGGCGTCGGCATCATGGGGGCCGATCACGTCGACCGCATCACCAACAAGATCGGCGGTGCCCGCGTCACCGTCGTCAACGACCACTCGCTGGCCCGCGCCGAGGAAATCGCAGCACTGACGCCAGGGTCGCGCGTCGTCGTCGACCCGTTCGATGCCATCGCAGCCGAAGACGTCGACGCCGTTGTTCTCGCAACCCCGGGCCCGACCCATGAGAAGCAGGTTCTTGCCTGCCTCGAAGCGGGCAAGCCTGTTCTCTGCGAAAAGCCGCTGACCACCGACGTGGACAGTTCGCTCGCGATCGTGAAAGCCGAAGCAGCGCTGGGCAAGAAGCTGATCCAGGTCGGCTTCATGCGGCGATTCGACCACGAATACACCCAGCTCAAGGATTTGATCGACAGTGGCGATCTCGGTCGCCCGCTCGTGGTGCACTGTGCGCATCGTAATCCTGCGGTTCCGAAGGGTTTCGACAGCGCGATGATCGTCAAGGACTCACTCGTCCACGAGGTCGACGTGACACGTTTTCTGCTCGACGAAGAAATCACCTCCGTCCAGATCATCCGACCGGCCGCGAATTCGCTGGCTCCCGCGGGTATTCAGGACCCGCAGATCGCGATCTTCGAGACCGAATCCGGTAGGCACGTCGACGCCGAGGTTTTTGTCACCACCGGCGTCGCCTACGAGGTGCGCACCGAGGTTGTCGGCGAACTCGGCAGCGCGATGATCGGACTCGACGTGGGGCTGATCCGAAAGAGCAAGCCCGGCAACTGGGGTGGGCAGATCACCCCAGGATTCCGCGAACGCTTCGGGCAGGCGTACGACACCGAGTTTGCCCGCTGGATCAAGGCCGCCAAGACCGGCGCCGACACCGGTCACTACATCGACGGCCCCGGCGCCTGGGACGGCTACGCCGCGGCCGCGGTCTGCGCCGCCGGTGTGAAGTCTCTGGAGTCGGGTCAGCGCGTCGTTGTCGACATGGTTCCGCGAACCTCGGTAGCCGGAGCGTAAACGATGAAGGTCGCGCTCGATCCCACACCGTTCCACCACGATTACTCACTGCTCGAGCTTCCTCAGGTTGTTGCCGATCTCGGGTACGAGTACCTGCAACTCACACCACACGTCGACATGATCCCGTTCTTCAATCACCCGAAAGCTGACGACGCACTCGTTGCCAAATTCCGGAAGGCTTGCGCGAGTGCGGGAGTCGGCATCGCTTCGGTGCTACCGGTCCTTCGCTGGTCCGGCCCGGACGAGGACGCCCGCGAAGCAGCAGTGCGGTACTGGAAACGGGCCATCCAGATCACCGTTGACCTCGGCGTCAACGTCATGAACACCGAATTCTCCGGCCGCCCCGAAAAAGCCGAAGAGTCCGAGCGTGCGTTCTATCGTTCGATGGAGGAACTGGTTCCGATCATCGAGCGCGAGGGAATCGACGTCCTGATCGATCCACACCCGGACGATTTTGTCGAAGACGGACTTGCCGCGATCCGCACGATCCGCGGCGTGAACTCCAAGAACCTCGGCATGGTGATCGTGGCGTGCCACCAATTCCATATGGGTGGGAACCTTCCCGCTATCATGGAGGCCGCCGGCGACATGGTCCGACTCGTTCATGTGGCGGACACCATGGACCATCACCGTTCCCACGGACTGCGCTACATCACCAACCCGCCAGGCAACGCCGTTCGAGTGCATCAACATCTCAAGATCGGTGACGGAGACGTCAACTGGGACGAATTCTTCGGAGGCCTGGGAAAACTCGGCTTCTACGAACGTGAGAACACCGTGATGGTGTCGAGCGTCTTCGCCGAGAACGAAAACGCGCACGAGGTTTCCCGATACCAGCGCGAGACGATGAACGACTACGTCGCCAAGTACACCTCCCCGAACTCCTGAGTCACCGGACCACTAGGAAATACCATGACCAGCACTGATACTCGTGTCATCGCGCACTGGTTGGACGGCAAGCCGTTCGCCGGAACGTCCGAGGACACCGCCCCCGTCACCAACCCCGCCACCGGACAGATCACCGGCCGACTGGCCCTGGCAAACCTCGAGGACGCCCGCACCGTCATCGACGCGGCTGCCGCGGCCTTCCCCGCCTGGCGTGACACCTCATTGGCCCGGCGCACACAGATACTGTTCAGCTTCCGCGAACTCCTCAATGCTCGCAAAGGTGAACTCGCCGAGATCATCACAGCCGAGCACGGCAAGGTTCTCTCCGACGCCCTGGGCGAAATCAGCCGCGGGCAAGAAGTGGTCGAATTCGCTTGCGGAATACCGCATCTCCTCAAGGGTGGGTACACCGAGAACGCCTCGACCAAGGTCGACGTCTACTCCATCCGCCAACCCCTCGGCCCCGTCGGCATCATCTCCCCCTTCAACTTTCCCGCGATGGTCCCCATGTGGTTCTTCCCGGTCGCCATCGCCGCCGGGAACACCGTGATTCTCAAGCCCTCGGAGAAGGACCCCACCGCCGCTATCTGGCTCGCCGAACTCTGGGCCGAAGCCGGTCTGCCTCCCGGCGTCTTCAACGTCCTCCAAGGTGACAAACTCGCCGTGGACGAGCTCCTGGAAAACAAAGCAGTCAAAGCGATTTCGTTTGTCGGTTCCACCCCTATCGCCCAGTACGTCTATGCCACCGGCACCGCCAACGGCAAACGCGTCCAAGCACTCGGCGGCGCCAAGAATCACGCGATCGTTCTACCGGACGCAGACCTCGACCTCGCCGCCGACGCAATGGTCAACGCGGGATTCGGTTCCGCCGGCGAACGCTGCATGGCAATCTCCGCCCTCGTAGCGGTCGGCGACATTGCAGATGAACTCGTGGCCAAGATCGTCGAACGCACCACTCCCCTCGTCACCGGCGACGGCACCAAGAACTCCGACATGGGTCCGCTTGTCACCCAGGCCCACCGCGACAAGGTCGCCTCCTACGTCGATGCAGGTGAGAAGGACGGCGCCACCATCGTGGTCGACGGACGCACAGTTCAGGCCGATGGTGGAGCTGACGGCTTCTGGCTCGGGCCCACCCTCATCGACCACGTCACCACCGACATGTCGATCTACACGGACGAAATCTTCGGACCTGTCCTGTCCGTCGTGCGTGTCGACACCTACGACCAAGCCCTCGAACTGATCAACAACAATCCGTACGGAAACGGCACCGCCATCTTCACCAACGACGGCGGCGCTGCCCGACGCTTCCAGAACGAGGTGGAGGTCGGCATGATCGGCATCAACGTCCCCATCCCGGTTCCCATGGCCTACTACAGCTTCGGCGGCTGGAAGAACAGCCTCTTCGGCGACACCCACGCACACGGGACCGAAGGTGTTCATTTCTTCACGCGGGGTAAAGCCGTCACCAGTCGCTGGCTCGACCCCAGCCACGGCGGTATCAACCTCGGCTTCCCCGAGAACAGTTAGCCGGCAAGACATCTGTGGCCGAGACTCTCGAAGAGGCTCGGCCACAGATTTTTTCGAGAGGTCTACGCGACCGTAGGGTGGTACGTCAGTACCTGAACTCCGGATTCGTACCGACGATCGTCCTTCAACTCGAGGTCGATCTTGTCGGCCGATTCGGGGAACACTCTCCCGCCGGACCCGAGAATGACCGGGAAGACCATCAGTCGCAGCTCGTCGACCAGACCGGCCAGCAACAACGCGTGGACGAGCGTCCGACTTCCCGCGACCAGGATTTCGCCGTCGATCTGCTCCTTCAGCTTCGGAACGGATTCCTCGATGGGACCGTCGAGCGCCGTCGAGTTGTTCCATTCGAGCGGTTCGGTCGAACTCGTGACGACGTACTTGGGCATCTCGTTCATCTTGTCCGCAAAGCCCTGGTCGTCTTCGCGCTCAGGCCAGGCACCGGCGAAGCTCTCGTAGGTCCGCCGACCGAGTAGAAGCACGTCCGCGGCGAGGGTTTCGTCGAGTTTGAACTTCATCTGATCGCCCTCCTGGTAGGGAAAGACCCATCCAGTGTGCGCATAACCCGGTTCACCACCGGGCGCTTCCATCACCATGTCCAAAGACACGAATTCTGTCACCACGATCTTGCCCATACCGATCCCCTGTCGTCAGTGCGTGTGCGCCATTCGAGTAGTCGACTACCCCACTGTTACAGACTCTGCGTGGTCGGGGAACTCATCCGGCGTCCGTCCACTATGACCGATGTACAAACCGAATCGTCTGTTTTCGGTCCCCACGCTTGCGTGGCGATTCGGACGTTCACTCTGGTTCGCATACCCTCGTATATCGATGATGTGGCGTCGAAAGTGTGCAGTGGCAGTAGCCGGAACAGTGCTCTCAGGGAGCATTGCGTTTACCGGTGTTGTAGGTAGCTCGGGAATCGCCGGCGCCCAACCGGCCCCGCCGCCGCCGACCACCACCGAGGCGCCGTTCACCACACCCAACACCGACAGCTGCCCCTTCACGAGTAGCCCGGCACCGGCGATCGATCTCTCCGAAGCTCCCGCGCCCGGATCCACGGTCCCGACTGCTGTCCCGATTCCGGAAAGCCCCGTCGGTGGAGACAAGCTCGGCGAGTGTGGTGTTGTGCTCCCAGACGGCGCTGCCCCGCTCCCGGCCGACATCGCGGCATCCGGATGGGTACTCGCGGATGCTGACACCGGCGAGGTCCTCGCCGCCAAAGACCCGCACGGTCGCTACCGACCGGCCAGCACCATCAAGATGCTGTTGGCTCTCGTCGCGCTCGACGAACTCGATCTCGACACCGAAATCACCGCAACGGCCGAGGACGCGGACGCTGAAGGTAGTGCCGTCGGCATCGGCAAGGGCGGTAAGTACACCAACCGACAGCTGATGCAAGGTCTGGTCATGGCGTCGGGGAACGATGCAGCGCATGCTCTTGCCCGTCAACTCGGCGGTGACGCTGCAGCCGTGTCGAAGATGAATGCCCTCGCCGCCGACCTCGGCGCCCTCGATACTCGCACGGCAACTCCGTCCGGACTCGACGGCCCGGGGATGAGCAGCTCACCGTACGACCTGGCCGTGATATTCCATACCGCACTGCAGAACCCGACATTCGCCAGTCTGATCCATACCGAGACCGTCGAGTTCCCCGGCTTCCCCAAGGACCCGACAATTCCCGATGATCAGGACCGGCCCGGATTCACTCTCGCGAACGACAATCAGTTGCTCTACAACTACGACGGTGCATTGGGCGGCAAGACCGGCTTCACCGACGACGCACGCCACACGTACGTGGGTGCCGCGGAACGTAACGGCCGGAAACTACTGGTGACATTGATGGGCGGCGAAGCCAAGCCGATCCGTCCGTGGGAGCAAGCTGCCCGTCTACTCGACTACGGATATGCACTCCCAGCGAGCACAACCGTCGGCTCGTTGACGGACCGTTCGACCGACGACGCCACGCCCGACGTCACCCGCACACCGTCTGCCGCTGTACCAGGCTCGATCTCGGCAGCACCCACCGCCACCGACAGCGAGTCGGACACCACGGACCGCATCCTCATCGGCGCGGTCGGTGGAGTAGTGGTGATCGCGCTGGTGGCGGGAGCCGTTGCCCTCAACCGTCGACGGCGCTAGCGCGGCCGACGACGCAGGAAGCCCGAAAGACCCAGGCCGGCAACCGCTCCCGTGGCGATCAATGCAACGGCACGCGACGGTGAGGCACCATCGCTGACAACCACGCGCGGCGAGATCACTGCGGGATCGGGCGGAGGAACGAAGGCCAAAGCCATACTTTCCTTTGTCGTCGCCGCCCACGCCGTGCAGAAAAGCAGCATCCTCGACGCCGTGAACACGAACACCAGCAAACCGATGATCGGGCCGAATGCCACACCCGCGGGGCCACCGGTGACGGCAGCGAGGTAGATCGCACCCACCTGCTTGAAGATCTCGAACACAACCGCGGCGATGAGCGCTGCCTGCGCGGCGCTTCGCAGCGTGACGGGCTCGCGCGGTAGCCGGGCGATCACCCACAGGAAGACCGCCCACGTCGCCAGGAGTGAGAGCAACAGTGAAACGACTCTGAGCCCCACACCGACACCGGTGATGTTCTCGAGGTTGAGCCACTTCACGATCTGAGTGGCTACCGGCCCGCTGCTCAGCGCCGACATTCCGAGCGAGACGACCATGGCGAGGGCCAGACCGATAAGTGCCCCTGCGTCACCGAGTTTGGTACGCACGAAACCCTTCGGCTCGCGCTTGCTCTCCCACATGGCCGTCAGCGCGTCGCGAACGTTTGCCATCCAACCCAGACCCGCGTACGCGGCACCCAGGAGACCGAAGATTCCGACGCTGGCGCGCGAATCGATAGCCGAATCGATCAGCGTGTTGATGGTGTCACCCAAGCTGCCAGGAATGCTCTTGGTGATCTGCTCCTGAATCGACTCCAGGTACTCGGGATGCCCGGCCAATACGAAACCAGCCACGGCAAACGCGACCATCATGATCGGAATCAGTGCCAGAACGCTGAAGTACGTGATTCCCGCAGCGTAGTAGTCGCCTTTTTGCTCTTGGAACCGTCCAGCAGCGCGAACCAGATGATCGAGCCAAGGTCGCGCTGCCCGTTGCTTCTCGAGAAAGCTGGGTGCGTCGTCGTCCGTGTCAGCCATTGCCGTCCCCCTCATGTTCGGTCAGGCGTCGTGAGTCCGAATTCGCGTCGGTCAGCCCTTCGGTGCCAGGAATCCGACCTTGTCATAGACAGCGGCGAGTGTGCGTGAAGACACCTCTCGGGCGCGGTGCGCTCCGGCCGCGATGATGCGATCCAGCTCCGCCTCGTCTGCGAGGTAACCGTCCACCTTCGCTTTGAGCGGGGTGACGAACTCGGTCAGGACATCAGCGGTATCGGTTTTGAGGTCGCCGTACCCCTTGCCTTCGTAACCGGCCACCAGAGTCTCGATCGGTACTCCGGAGAGAGCCGACTGAATGGTGAGTAGGTTGCTGACGCCCGGCTTGGCCTGCGGGTCGAAGCGAATCTCGCGCTCGTTGTCGGTGACGGCCGACTTGATCTTCTTCGCCGACACCTTCGGATCGTCGAGCAGATTGATCAGTCCGGCCGCACTGGCAGCGGACTTGCTCATCTTGGCGGTCGGATCCTGCAGGTCGTAGATCTTTGCCGTGCCCTTGATGATCTGCGGCTCGGGAACGACAAACGCCTTGCCGTAGCGGGTGTTGAACCGGCCGGCCAGATCGCGTGCGAGTTCGAGGTGCTGGCGCTGATCCTCACCCACCGGGACTCGCTGCGGGCGGTACAGGAGGATGTCCGCGGCCATCAGAACCGGATACGTGAACAAACCGACACTGGCGTTGTCGCTGCCTTGCTTGGCGGACTTGTCCTTGAACTGCGTCATACGGCTGGCTTCACCGAAACCGGTGATGCAATTCAGGACCCACGCCAACTGCGCGTGCTCGGGAACCTGACTCTGCACGAACAGCGTCGCCCGATCGGGATCGATACCCAGCGCCAGAAGTTGAGCCACCGCAACCTTGGTGCGACGACGCAGTTCCTTCGGGTCCTGCGTCACCGTGATGGCGTGAAGATCCGGAATGAAGTAGAAAGCGTCGAAATCGTCCTGCAACGGAACCCACTGCTGCAGCGCACCCAGGTAGTTGCCGAGGTGGAAAGAATCCGACGTCGGCTGGATTCCGGAAAGCACGCGAGGCTTTGCGGTGGGCTTCTGTTCTGCAGGGGTCGACATGGTTCCGATCTTTTCACGAGTGGAAATCAGTGCGGTGGCGTGGTGCCCGGGTAGTCGAGTTCGACGAGGTCTTCACCGGCGGCGCCCAGGTCGTCTTCACCGAACTGGTAGACGGTCCGGAAAACGACGGGTTCCCATTCTTCGGTGTAGAAGTCCATCGTTTCGCGGAACCACTCCAACTGATCCTGTTGCTCGGACAGTAGAGAACCCGCACCTCGGATCACAACTACATATCCGGCGCCCAATCCGAGTACGTCGTCCAGATCTCGCATGACGTCGTCGAAAGCATCCTTGTTTCGCCCGAAGTGGGACGGAAACTGGAAGGCCGCCGCGAACTCGTCGAAGACCTGCGACGTGGTCCGCATGTTCTCGCCACGAACCACCCGAACGACAAAATTCTCGCCACGGAGTTCACGTCCAAGATCATCTGCAACGGCCGGGTCGCCCTGCAGCGCCACCGAAGCGACATCCGAAGACGGATCCAGCCACTGCGCCACGCTGACGGTAGACGAGTCGGACATCAGCGAATCCTCACAAACGTGTCGTAGTGATCGAGGGTGTACCAGGCCGAACCGTCGTTGCCGGTGACGATTCGCTCGGCGTCGCGGCCTTGGCCGTTCTTCTTCGCGTTGACGTCCCATTCCTGATAGACGACACGTCCACCACCCGCCCCGACAGCAGGCAGACGCCCCTCGCTGTTGCGGAAGGTGATGCCGCCCTTGGTTCCCGGCGCGTTGGCGGAATCCGGCCACCTCCCGGCGTCGATCTCCACGAGCGTGGCGAGAACTCGCGCCGGCGCATCGCTGTTTGCCTGCTGCGTTGACTTGGCAGCGGAACTCGACGGCGCAGAACTCGACGGCGCAGCCTTGGTGGTGGCGCCAGGCTTGGCTTGAACACTCGAGGACTGAACGCTCGAGGACTTGGTGACCGACGACGCCGAACTGTCGGAGTCGCGTGAAGAAAGCGTCACCGCCAGCACAAGCGCCACCACGGCAACGACGACGGTGATGATGGCGTTGCGGGTTTTCGCGCTCGGCATCTTCAGACCTTCAGGCATGCGCGTTCCTACCGGTACGAGACGGTGACAGGTGCGTGATCCGACCAACGAAGGTCGTAGGACTCAGCGCGTTCCACGACCGCGACCTTGGCCCGCTCGGCGTAGCCGCGGGTGGCAACCTGGTAATCGATACGCCACCCCGAGTCGTTGTCGAATGCCTTGCCGCGGTACGACCACCACGAGTAAGGACCATCGACGCCAGGGTGAAGGGTGCGGAAGACATCGACCCACGCGGAATCGGCGGCGAACAGAAGGTCCATCCATGCGCGCTCCTCCGGGAGGAATCCCGAAGACTTCTTGTTGGTCTTCCAGTTCTTGAGGTCGAGTTCGGTGTGCGCGATGTTCCAATCGCCGCTGACCACCACGTGGCGATCGGCAGCCTCGGCCGCTGCGGCAGTGGAGGCGAGGTGAACCGCGAAGGACGCCATGAAGCGTTCCTTCTCCTCCTGCTTCGGTGTGAGTGCCTCCCCGGAGGGCAGGTACAGGCTCGCGACGGTCAGATCCGCGAAGTCGGCTTCGATGTATCGACCGGCGTCGAGAAATTCGTCGTCTCCGTGACCGATCCGCACGGCGTCAGGTTCGGTGCGAGAGAGCACCGCGACTCCGTTGCGGCCTTTGGCGGATGGCTCGGCCGAGACCAGGAACCATCCGTTGCCGAGCGCTGGCTCGAGGGTCTCACGAAGCTGATCGTCCGACGCACGCGTTTCCTGAAGGCAGATGAAATCCGCCGACGTCTTCTCCAGCCAGTCGAGCATGCCCTTGCGGGCCGCTGCTCGAACGCCGTTGACGTTCACGGACGTGATGGTGTGGGGAGCAAGAATGTGGGAGTCAGCAGTTTGTGGCACGGCAAGCACCGTAGCCGATTCCACCGACGTGGATCGGCGCCCAGGTCAGCGTACGGCCCTACGCTGCAGAATCACTGCAATCGCCAGCACGGCAAGACCCGCGACCGCCAGCAAAGACCCCACTGCCGCGGGCGCCGTGTACCCGTAACCGGCCGCGATCACGACGCCGCCGATCCACGCTCCGAAGGCGTTGGCGATGTTCAGCGCGGCGTGATTGAGGGAAGCAGCCAGGGTCTGAGCGTCCTCGGCGACGTCCATCAGCCGTGTCTGCAGACCTGGCACCATCGAGGACCCCGCGAGACCGATGAGGAAGACGAAGATCAGTGCCGTGTAAGGATTGCGCACAGCGATCACGAAGACCGCGAGGATCACCACGAGGGATCCCATCGACAAGAACAGGCCCTTCATCAGGGCACGATCCGCGAGGTATCCACCGACGAAGTTGCCGGCCACCATGCCCAGTCCGTAGAGCATGAGTGCCAGGGGAATGAACGAAGCGCCGAGCCCGGACACGTCGGTGAGCGTCGTACTGATGTAGGTGTAGACGGCAAACATGCCGCCGAACCCGACCATGCCCACGATCAGCGTCATCCACACCTGGACGCGGCCCAGCGCTCCGAGTTCGGTGATCGGATTCGTCACCGGCATGCCGTCCAAACGCGGAATCCAGACGAAGAGCGAAGCAACGGTTGCCACCCCGATCACGGCGACCAAAGCGAAGGCGCTGCGCCAGCCGAGTGCCTGACCGATCCAGGCGGCGACCGGTACCCCGATCACGTTGGCCACGGAAAGACCCATCATGACCATCGCCACGGCCTTGGCGCGTTTTCCCGGTTCGGCCAGGTGAGCTGCGACCAACGCGGCGACTCCGAAGTACGCGCCGTGCGGCAATCCGGCGACGAAGCGAGCCATCATCAGCGTCGCGTACGAGGGAGCGAAGACCGAGGCGGCATTGCCGACGGTGAAGGCGACCATGAGCGCGATCAACAGTGTGCGGCGCGGTACCCGTGCGGTGAGAGCAGCGATCAGCGGAGCGCCGACGACAACCCCGAGCGCGTACGCGGAGATCACGTGGCCTGCGATGGGTTCCGAGACACCGAGCCCGGATGCCATTTCCGGGAGCAGTCCCATGGCGACGAACTCGGTGGTGCCGATACCGAAACCGCCGAGGGCGAGAGCGAGCATCGCCGGACCTCTGGCGGAACGAACCCCGGGTGTCGAGGCGTCAGAACGGGAGAGGGTAGACGAAGTCACTGATCAATTGTGATCTCACACCTGGTTGAACTTCCAAGTGAGAGCGGGTGAGTTCACTCACGTGAGACCGCGAACACAAATGGGACGCCCGGTTTCCCGGACGTCCCATTCGAAAGGTGAAGCGGTGAATCTACTTCGCGGCCATGGCCTTCTGTAGGTTCACGTCGAGTGCGCCGAGGAACTCCTCGGTGGTCAGGTAGCCCTGATCTCCGCCGACCAGCATCGAGAGGTCCTTGGTCATCTGGCCGCTTTCGACGGTCTTGATGACAACGTCTTCGAGCGCCTGCGCGAAGCCGATGACCTCAGGGGTGCTGTCGAGCTTGCCACGGTGCTCGAGCCCACGGGTCCACGCGAAGATGGACGCGATCGGGTTGGTCGAGGTGGGCTTGCCCTGCTGGTGCTGACGGTAGTGACGCGTCACGGTGCCGTGAGCAGCCTCTGCCTCACAGGTCCGTCCGTCCGGTGTCAGCAGAACCGACGTCATGAGGCCGAGCGAGCCGAAGCCCTGGGCCACGGTGTCGGACTGGACGTCACCGTCGTAGTTCTTGCATGCCCAGACGTAGCCGCCCTCCCACTTGAGTGCGGAAGCGACCATGTCGTCGATGAGGCGGTGCTCGTAGGTCAGACCTGCGGCATCGAACTCAGCCTTGAACTCGGTCTCGTAGATGTGCTGGAAGATGTCCTTGAAGGCACCGTCGTACGCCTTGAGAATGGTGTTCTTGGTGGACAGGTACACCGGGTAGTTCTGCTGCAAACCATAGGTGAGCGACGCGCGAGCGAAGTCACGGATGGAATCGTTGAAGTTGTACTGCCCCTGAACGATGCCGCCGTTCTCGGGGAAGTTGACCAGTTCGTGCTCGATCGGTGCGCTGCCGTCCTCGGGCGTGTAGGTGATCATCACCTTGCCGGGGCCGGGGACCTTGAAGTCTGTGGCGCGGTACTGGTCGCCGAATGCGTGACGGCCGATGATGATCGGCTTGGTCCAGCCTGGAACGAGTCGCGGAACGTTGGAGATGATGATCGGTGCGCGGAAGATCGTGCCGCCGAGAATGTTGCGGATCGTTCCGTTCGGGGAACGCCACATCTTCTTGAGACCGAATTCCTCGACACGTGCCTCGTCCGGCGTGATCGTGGCGCATTTGACGCCGACGCCGTGCTTCTGGATCGCGTGCGCTGCGTCGATGGTGACCTGGTCGTCGGTCTCGTCGCGGTACTCGATACCGAGGTCGTAGTACTCGAGGTTCACATCGAGATACGGATGGATCAACTTGTCTTTGATGAACTGCCAGATAATGCGCGTCATCTCATCGCCGTCGAGTTCGACGACGGTGCCCTCAACCTTGATTTTGGACATGGGTGCTTCGCGTCCTCCTAGGAAGTTTCCCTGGTTACACGGTTGCGGTCACACTTTGTGAGTGGGTCCGCGAACGGTTCGATTATCAAACCTAGACGGTGTGGACTGATCTCGGGAGATGAGTCCCAAACAAGACAAGCGTACTGCTAACCCGTGAGGCCGCAACCGGCAGGTCCACTCATCGGTCTCTACTCGCGAGTAACTTTTGCCTGCTAGTGGGCTGCGTCGCTCTGCCTCGCGTGCGGTTGCGGCTCACATTTCGCCCCATGTCAGGACTGCGCTCACTTCCCGGTAGAATCCGACTTGGTCATGAGTGCCAGCGTCAAGCCCCGGCTCGCTGGACGGCAACCCTCCAACCGCGGTGGGGTGCCCCGGGTGATGACCAGGTTTCCCGACGTGGATCTGCTCACGCAGTTCCACCGCAATTCGGGTGACAAGCGCGGGTCCGACAGGGACGGACCCCAGACCGGGCCGAGCCCCACGGAGGTATTTCAGTATGTGTCGCACTTGTAGATAGACCCCAGCACGGGGCGGCGATCATTCGCCCCCGTCCGACATCTATCCGTCAGACCACTGGAGTGAACAAATCATGACCGACAACACAGCCGACGCCGCAGCAGCTTCGGATCCGACCGCGAACTGGTCGTTCGAGACCAAGCAGGTGCACGCCGGGCAGACAGCGGACACCGCCACCAATGCGCGCGCTCTGCCGATCTACCAGACCACCAGCTACGTCTTCGACAGCACCGATCACGCTGCCGCACTGTTCGGCCTGGCCGAGCCGGGCAACATCTACACGCGAATCATGAATCCGACGCAGGACGCCGTCGAGCAGCGGATCGCCGCCCTGGAAGGCGGAGTCGCCGCACTCCTCCTGTCCTCGGGTCAGGCTGCCGAGACCATCGCGATCCTCAACATCGCCGAGGCCGGCGATCACATCGTCTCGAGCCCGTACCTGTACGGCGGCACGTACAACCTCCTGCATTACACACTTCGTAAGCTGGGCATCGAAGTCACGTTCGTCGAAGATCCCGACGATATCGACCAGTGGCGCGAGGCCATTCGCCCGAACACGAAGGCGTTCTACGGCGAAACGATCGCCAATCCCAAGAACCACATCCTCGATCTACCTGGCATCTCGTCGCTGGCCCACGAGAACGGTCTTCCGTTGATCGTGGACAACACCGTGGCGACGCCGTACCTGCTCCGCCCACTCGAGCACGGCGCCGACATCGTCGTTCACTCCGCCACCAAATACCTAGGTGGACACGGCACCGCGATCGCCGGCGTCATCGTCGACGGTGGCACCTTCGACTGGACGCAGGGTCGCCACACCAACTTCACCACCCCGGATCCCAGCTACCACGGCGTCACCTTCGCGGACCTCGGCGCGCCGGCGTTTGCACTCAAGGCGCGCGTCCAACTGCTGCGCGATCTCGGCTCCGCCGTGGCACCGTTCAACGCGTTCCTCATCGCGCAGGGCATCGAGACCTTGAGCCTGCGCATCGAGCGCCACGTATCCAATGCGCAGAAGGTCGCCGAGTTCCTCGACGGCCACGGCGAGGTGGCCTCCGTCTCCTACGCGGGACTCCCCTCCTCACCGTGGTTCGAACGTGGAAAGAAGCTGACGCCCAAGGGAACCGGCGCCATCGTCACCTTCGAGCTGCCCGGCGGGATCGATGCGGGAAAGAAGTTCGTCAACGCCCTGACGCTGCACAGCCACGTCGCCAACATCGGTGACGTTCGCTCACTCGTCATCCACCCCGCGTCGACGACGCACTCGCAGCTCACCCCCGAAGAGCAGCTCGCTTCGGGCGTCACGCCCGGGCTCGTCCGCCTCGCGGTCGGCATCGAAGGAATCGACGACATCCTCGCCGATCTCACCGTCGGCCTGGCTGCGGTGGCAAACTCGTGACCGTGAACGAATTGGAGCCCAGGATCGACCTCCTGCCCCCGCCCGACGGCCAGGTGGGGTTCGTCGACATCGGCGCCCTGGAACTCGAGAGCGGCGCGGTACTCCCCTCGGTTTCGCTCGCCGTTCAGCGCTGGGGTGAGCTGTCCCCGAACCGCGACAACGTCGTACTCGTCGAGCACGCACTGACCGGAGACTCACACGTCACCGGTCCGATCTCCGCGAATCAGCCCTCCCCCGGCTGGTGGAACGGAATGGTCGGCCCCGGCGAACCGATCGACACCGGCGAATGGTGCGTCATCGCAACAAATGTCCTCGGTGGCTGTCGCGGCACGACCGGTCCCAGTTCACTGGCCGACGACGGCAAGCCGTGGGGCAGCAGGTTCCCGGAGATATCCATCCGGGATCAGATCGCGGCGGAGAAGAAGCTCGTCGATCTCCTCGGGATCGACCAATTGGCCTCTGTGGTCGGCGGATCCATGGGCGGCATGCGCACCCTCGAATGGGCAGTTACCTACCCGGACAGCATTCGCTCCGCGTTGGTTCTCGCAACCGGTTCACGGGCCACCGCCGATCAGATCGGCACCCAGACGACGCAGATCGCTGCTATCGTCTCCGATCCCGAGTGGCAAGGCGGTGACTACCACGGATCGGGCCGGGTACCTCGCGCCGGACTCGGCATCGCTCGCCGCATCGCGCACCTGACGTACCGCACCGAGTCCGAACTGGATGCGCGCTTCGAGAACTCCGCCCAGAACGACGAAAACCCGTGGAACGGTGGACGATACGCTGTGCAGAGTTACCTGGAACACCAGGCGGACAAGCTGGTCGACCGCTTCGACCCGAGCACGTACGTCCTCCTGACCGAAGCCATGAACCGGCACGACATCGGCCGAGGACGCGGCGGCGTTGCAGCGGCGTTGGCATCGATCACGGCACCGGTCGTCGTGGGCGGCGTGGATTCGGATCGGCTGTATCCCCTCCGTTTGCAGGAGGAGATCGCCGACGGAATTTCCACGTGCAGCGGCCTCGAGATTCTCAAGTCCAAGGACGGCCACGACGGCTTCCTGACGGAGGCGGACGCCGTCGCCGGACTGCTTCGCCGAACGATGGAGTTCGCACGCACGGCTCGCTGATCCGGCACAGAGCCACATTTTCAGAATTCGTCAATGTCGGGAAAACCACAGCTGATCTGCGGGTTTTCCCGACATTTTCATTGGCGAACGTGAACCGGCGCGGCTAGCATCGGCGAACGTGAATCAGCCATGCTCGACGCGCCTGCAGGCTACGTACATTCCCGAGCACATGTCCTTCGCGTTCTGGGGTGACGCAGACCCGGCAGCGCGACTGTCGGCACTGGGGATGCCGACCGGGTCGCCGGGCGTGTGCAGGCTTGCGATCCCGGTCGACGAGTCGATCACAGCAACCGACGTCGAAGCGCAACTGCTCGACCTCACAGCCGCGATCGACGCCTTCCATAACCTCGATGCAGGTCGCGGCGACCTCGGACCGTCGTTGCTCGCATGGAAGCGCGTCATCGAGACCGGCGCGCATGACATTCCGACCGCGGCGCATGCGGCGATCGACGGCGACGACACGAAGATCCGAAGCGCCCGGTCCACGGTGCGGTTGTTCACGGATGCGCGTACAGCCCTGGACAGCCTTCGCCGAGCAAGGATTCAGGCGACTCTGCGCCCGTATCAAATGCAGGGAGTTGCCTGGCTGACGGCGCTGTCGGGTTCGGGCGGTGGGATCTTGGCCGACGAGATGGGTTTGGGTAAGACACTGCAAGCGATTTCGATGATCGCGATCCGCGCCGACGACGGTCCGCATCTGGTTGTGTGTCCCACCTCGGTGATCGGAAACTGGCGCCGCGAGGTCGAGCGATTCGCTCCGCATCTACCACTGCATGTTCATCACGGGACTGCTCGCGCACTTCCCACTCGTATCCCCGCCGGCACCACTGTTCTGACCAGCTACAGCGTCTTGCGTTCCGACACGGCCCAATTGACCCCGATCCACTGGAGTTCGGTGATCTTCGACGAGGCGCAGCAGATCAAGAACCCGTCTTCCCTCGCTGCGAAAGCGGCAATGCGGTTGTCGGCCGACATCAAGGTGGCGATGACCGGCACGCCGGTGGAGAACCGCCTCGACGAATTGTGGTCACTCTTTCGCGTCGCCAATCCCGAAGTCCTCGGAACTCGCGCGCGTTTTCGTCAACGCTTCGCCGTCCCGATCGAATCCGGTCGATCCGCCACTGCGGCGACCAGGCTTGCCGCGGTCATCGATCCTTTCATTCTGCGCAGAACCAAAGACACAGTGGCCAAGGATCTTCCGCCCAAGCAGTTCTCCACCATCTCGTGCACTCTGACATCGGAACAGGCGCGGATCTATCGGTCGGCAGTTGCCGATGCTTTCGACACCGGATTGGGCACGGGAATTGCCCGACGCGGCAACATTCTTGCGCTGCTGACCACCCTCAAACAGGTATGCAATCACCCCGCACAGGTGACCGGCGATACGGACGACCTTGACGGAAGATCCGGAAAGCTCGACCGCGCAACGGAAATGATCGCCGAGATCGTCGACGACGGCGATCGCGCGCTGATATTCACGCAGTACCGGACGATGGGCGAGATGCTCTCCCGGCACCTGGGATCCGAATTGGGAATCGGTGCCGTGCCTTTCCTTCACGGTGGCCTCAACACCGACAAGCGAGACGGGATGGTCGACGCGTTTCAGAACGACGCGGATTCCCCGCCGGTTCTGATTCTGAGCCTGCGCGCCGCCGGCTTCGGCCTCAACCTCACTCGCGCGAGTCACGTCGTGCACTACGACCGGTGGTGGAACCCAGCCGTCGAAGATCAGGCAACCGACCGGGCACACCGCATCGGCCAGAAGCGCACCGTCAACGTCCACACCTTGGTGACGGGCGGAACCGTGGAGGATCACATCGCAGCGATGCACGAGTCGAAACGAGCTGTAGCCGATGCTGTTTCCGGCAACGTGGAGGCCGCCCTGGCGGATCTTCCCGACACCGAATTGCGTGAACTTCTCGAACTCGACGGCGCGGTGATCATCTGATGGCCAACGAATTCGGTGTCACCGCTTGGGGTCGGGCGTGGCTGCGCACGGTGGAACGGACCGCGGCATCCGGTCCGAACCCGTCCCTGCCGACGGCTCGTGCCCTCGCACGCAACGGGTCGGTGGAATTCACCGTGGTCTCATCGGGGACCGTCGTCGCCGAGGTGAGCACCAAAGCAAAAACCTCGTCGGTGACGATTGGTGTCCCGCTGTGGAACAAATCCGAAATCGCTGCAGTGAAGAGCCTTCTCCGCTCGGCGGGAAAGGCCAACAGATCCGTCTCCACCGGCGAACTACCGGACAGCGTCGTCACCGAACTACTGTCTCGAAATATCGCAGTAGCCGTTGATCTTTCGGAGTGCATTGCCAGCTGCGACTGCTCAGGTCGACGCTCGCCGTGCGTTCACCATCTCGCCGCGATCTACGCCCTGGCCGGGCGAATCGACGAGGAACCGGTCCTCGCAGTTACGCTGCGAAGCGTACCGGACAAGGCCGGAAAGAAGTCGGCATCCGCACAGTCACCGGAGTGGATCCCTTTGAGCGACATCGACATCCGCTCGTTCTACGGGGACTGACCTTCTCAGTCGGTACCGAGCGGATCGATGGTCAGGGCAAGCGTCGCGATCAACGCTCCCATGACGCCCATCGCCGCAGTGTCGAAAACCCTCCCACGCACGGCAAGCAACCCCACACGATTCTCGGGAACGAACCACCGCGCGGCAGCACCGATGATGACGGCAACACCGAAGACGAGAGCACCGCGGCGCCACCGGTCGGCCAGCACGAGAACAACAGCTGCCGCGATCACGGCAAGGACCGCGAGCATGGGCAGATTCTTCTTCGCGAGGCCGACCAGTGAGGACATCGGACTCAGACTCCGGCCAGAACCCGCTCGGCGCGCTCGACCACGTTGGTGATCAGGAACGCGCGGGTCAGCGGCCCGACACCACCGGGATTGGGTGAGACGAACCCGGCAACCTCGTTGACGTCGGCTGCGACGTCGCCGCGCAGGCCCTCGTCGGTGCGACTGACGCCGACATCGAGGACCGCTGCTCCGGGCTTGACCATGTCGGCGGTGATGAGACCGGGAACGCCGGCGGCGGCGACGATGATGTCGGCGCGGCGAACCTCGGCTGCGAGATCGCGGGTACCTGTGTGGCAGAGGGTGACCGTGGCGTTCTCACTACGACGCGTCAGCAGGAGTCCGATCGGGCGACCGACCGTGATGCCTCGTCCGACGACCACCACGTGTGCGCCTGCAATCGGCACCTCGTAGCGACGCAGGAGATGCAGGATTCCACGCGGGGTGCACGGAAGGGGCGCTTCCTTGCCCAACACCAGACGACCGAGGTTGACCGGATGCAAGCCGTCGGCATCCTTGTCTGGGTCGATGCGCTCGAGGGCCGCGTTCTCGTCGAGGTGCTTGGGAATCGGCAACTGTACGATGTAGCCGGTGCACTCGGGATTGGCGTTGAGCTCGTCGATCGTCGCATTGAGCTGTTCCTGCGTGATGTCGGCAGGCAGGTCGCGTCGCAAAGAATTGATACCGAGCTTGGCGCAGTCGTTGTGCTTGCCGCGCACGTAGGCAGCGGATCCGGGGTCGTCGCCTACCAGAATGGTGCCCAAGCCGGGCGTGATGCCCTCTGCCTTCAGAGCGCTCACCCGCACCTTCAGGTCTTCGAAGATTTCGTCGCGGGTAGCTTTGCCGTCGAGGATCGTTGCAGTCACGGCGACCATTGTTCCAGGTTAGGGTCGATGAGTGACAACGGCTCCGGAACTACGCGGCCCGAGAGTGGTCCTCTCCCCGCTCGCGCCCGATCATCACGCCCGTCTGCGGGCAATTCACCTGCACCCGGACGTCGTGCAGTGGTGGCAAAATCCCGATGACGACTGGCCTGCGGCGCCGGAGGCCGGCACCACGCGCTACAGCATTTTCTACGGCGACCAACTGATCGGCTTCATCCAGTGGTACGAAGCTGAGGACAACCCCGACTTCCGCCACGCCGGGCTCGACTTGTTTCTCGATCCCGACTTCCACGGCCAAGGGTTCGGTCGCGATTCGATACGGGTGCTGTGTGCCCATCTGATCGACGACCTCGCATTCCACCGTCTTGTCATCGACCCCGAGGTCGACAACTCCGTCGCCATCGCGTGCTACCGATCTGTGGGATTCAAGGACGTCGGGGTGATGCGCGAGTACTCGCGAGATCGCCACGGTGTGTGGAAGGACGGACTGTTGATGGATCTCCTTGCTCGGGAATTCAACCGCTGATCGACTGGGACGAGCTCGAAAGGACCGACATCATGTTGCTGGACAAGGAATTCACGGCCACCCTGCAGAAGAGCGACGCCAAGGGCGGGTGGACTTATGTGATCTGGCCGGAGTCCGCCGAGTTCTTCGGCACCCGCGGCCTGGTCAAGGTGCGCGGGACGATCGACGGACATCCGTTCCAGAGTTCGTTCATGGCGTTGGGAGACGGCAACCACAAGCTGCCGGTCAAAGCCGATCTGCGCAAAGCCATCGGCAAGGACACGGGCGAGCGGGTGACCGTGCGCCTCGAGGAGCGCTTGCCGAGCTAGGCGTCACTACTTCAGGTCGACGACAAGACCATGCGCCGACGCGTACGCCACCGCCTGCATCAACTCGATCTGTGCGTTTCCGACGGATGCGGACGTCCACAGGCTCGGATCGATCCGCGCACCGCGCAGGTCTGCACCTTCGAGTTTGAGTCCACCCGTGCGAGCACCGGACAGATCCGCGGACGCCAGCACCGCGCCCCGCATGTCGGCCCGAACCAGGTTCGCTTCACGGAAGCGGCATGAGGTGAAGTCGATCTTCCTCAGGTCCGCCCCGCCGAGTGAGGTCAACGAGAAGTCGACTTCGTCGAGCGTCAACGGCCGGATGCGGCAACCGTCGAACGTCGACCCGAGCAGACTGCAGTTCCGGAACGTGCTGTGCCACAGACTGGTCCGCGCAAAATTGCAGGATCGGAACGCCGTTCCCGTATGTACGGACTCCCCCAGATCGGTGCCGGTGAAATCACAATCCGTGAACACCACCGACTCCGTCGTGAGTCCGGTGAGATCGGCGTCTCGGAAATTGCAATTGGTGAAAGTGCGCTGACGCCACTTCTGCCCGGCCAGCCGCGCGTCTGAATAGTCTTCGCCGACGACATCGTCGGATTCTTCGGGGAGCATGCCGTCCATACTGCCCCGCCGCACCGACACCGGTTCAGCGCCCCTGATGGCAGCCGACAATCAGCCGGCCGACACCCAGCGATCTCGTCCGTCGCTACCAATCCCACACACCATCGGAGTGCCCTTCTTTGTCACGCCTGTTGCTCCAGGGGTCGAACAGAACGACCCCGGATTCACCGTTCCTCCCGACGGTTTCGGTGGTACGTACGCCGGTTCTGTTGTCTTCGGGGGCGTGTAGGCCGGCGCGGGCGGAACGTACGGCGTTGTCGTGGTCTCCGGGACCTGAGGCACCAGCGGCACGATTGCCACGGTGGTTGTCGTGGTCGGCAGCGTCGTCGCGGTAGTCGTGGTCGGCGGGACGGACGACGTTGTGGTCTTTGTCGTCGACGGGACAGTGCTCTTGGTTGTCGTCGCTGCAGCTGTCGTCGAAGAGGTCGCAGCAGGCGTCGTCGCTTCTTCCGACTTGCCTGCTCCCGTCGCCGCAGCGATGGCCACCAGTCCCACGACTGCTGCGCCGGCGATCCACGGCCACTTCCGCCGCTTGCTTCCTTCTTCGGCGTTTGCGTCCGGCGCCGCCGATTCCGGTGCACCGAAGACCTGCGTCGGAGTACCGAATGCTTGAGTAGGTGCGTCGACGCCCTTGGGCCGTGTCTGTGCGGTCCACTGCTGACCGTCCCAGTAACGGTCGATCGTGGGGTCGAAGGGGTCGGGGTTCCAACCGGCGGGAGGGTTCATGAAAAGTCCGTTCTGAGAAGAGTGCCGGAAATAGGTTCGCACGGACTGGCCGGTTTGTTACCAATTCGCCCACACTTCTCAACCGCTCTTCTCGCAGACGCGGGTGCCGATATGCCGCCCGGTACAGTTCCTCGAGTGTTCCGAGTGATGTTCCACGAGCCCCGCATCCCACCCAACACCGGAAACGCGATCCGCATGGTCGCAGGCACCGGTTGCGAACTCCACCTGGTCGGCCCTCTCGGGTTCGACTTGTCGGAGCCGAAGCTCAAGCGCGCAGGCTTGGACTACCACGATCTGGCGACTGTCACGGTCCACGAAAACCTGGCCGCTGCCTGGGAAGCCGTCACCCCCGCTCGCGTATTCGCCTTCACCGCGCACGCGACCACGTCATATGCCGATATCGCCTACCAACCCGGGGATGTCCTGCTGTTCGGGCCCGAACCCACCGGATTGTCCGAGGAAGTGCTGACGGACCAACACATCACGGAGCGTCTGCGTATCCCGATGCTTCCCGGACGCCGGTCCCTCAACCTGTCCAACGCTGCCGCCCTGGTGACGTACGAGGCCTGGCGCCAGCATGGGTTCAAGGGCGCCGTCTGATCGGCGTCAGTAGACGTCTCGGACGTAGCGCTTCTCCGCCGAAAGAGCCTTCACATACGCCTCGGCACTACGAGGGGCCAGTTTTCCGTGTTGAGCAACTACACCGTTGAGGGCGTTGTCGACGTCCTTGGCCATCCGGTTGGCATCGCCGCAGACGTAGAAATGTGCGCCCTTCTGCAGCCACTCCCACAGCAGCGCGCCCCGCTCACGCATCCGGTCCTGCACGTAGACCTTGTCGGCTTGATCCCGGGAAAATGCGAGGTCGAGTTCGGTCAGGAAACCGTCCTTCCGCAATTCTTCGATTTCTTCGCGGTAGTAGAAGTCGGTCGCCGCATGCTGTTCCCCGAAGAACAGCCAGTTAGGACCCGTGTGCCCCAACGCCCTCCTCTCATGCAGGAAAGCGCGGAACGGCGCGATGCCTGTCCCCGGACCGACCATGATCATCGGGGTCTCGGGATCGGACGGAGGCCGGAAGTGAGTCGACTTCTGCACGTAAATTCCGATGTCATCACCGTCAGCGTGATCTGCGAGATACGTCGAGCACACTCCGCGGCGTGGGACGCCTGCCACGTTGTACCGAACGGCGGACACCGTCAACTGCACTTCGCGCGGGTTCTCTTTCGGGCTGGAAGAAATCGAATACAACCGCGGCTGAAGCGGTTTGAGTAACGAAAGCCATTCGTCGGTCGAAGCACGAACCGGCGACTGCGCAAGTACGTCGACGGACTGTCGTCCCCACGACCAGTCTTTGAGCGTGGAGATGTTCTCCGGCTTCATCAACTCGGCCAGGTCCGCATCGCGCGTTCGTTGATGCACGAACCGAATCATGTCGCTCGAGATTCGCGTGATCTCCAGGCGTTCCGTCAACGCGGTACGCAAGGTCATCGCGCCGTACTGCCCCAGATCGACGGTCTCCTCACCGTCGAGGCTGGTAAGGGTAAGCCACTCGTCGACAAACGGGGAGCTGTTTCGCGGCCAGACTCCGAGAGCGTCGCCGGCTTCGTAACTGACCGTGTCGTCCGGAAGGTGAAAACCCAACTGCCGCACGTCTTTGGAAGAGCCTGGCCGGTTGAGCACGACATTGCGCGTCAAAGCGGTGGTCAGTGGCGCCTTCTTGTTGTACTGCAGCGGCGCCGAAATCGCCGGTGACATCGACGCGGCCACAGCAGTTGTGCCGGAGTTATTCGTTGCGACGACGACGTCGGTCGGCTCGCCAGCCTCCGTGCTCTGAAGTTCGGCCGTGACCGCGTCGAGCCATCCAGCAGCAGTGTCTTCGAAATCGGGCTCGCAGTCGGCGCGATCGACAATACGACTGGCTCCCAGTTCAGCAAGGCGAGCGTCGAGTTTTCGGCCGTGTCCACAGAAGTCGTCGTAGTTCGAGTCACCGAAAGCGATGACTGCATAACGTGTTTCGCCCATCCGAGGCGCTGTGTCAGCAGCCAGGGCATCCCAGAAACCGCTGCCGTTGTCGGGGGATTCGCCGTCACCGGAAGTACTGGTGATCAGCAGGACCTCTCGGGTGGCCGCCAGGTCGGCAGCCGGGAACTCGTCCATTGCGTGCATCACCACGGGTAAGCCGACTTCGCTGAGTCGAGCAGCGCAGGCGGCGGCAAACTCCTCCGCGTTGCCGGTCTGCGATGCCCACAGCACGACGATCGGCGCCCGCTCGGAGGCAGTGTCCGTACCTGATGACAACGCGGGCCCGTCAGTGCCAGGGAGCGAGGCCCGTGAGTACAGGCCGGCCAAGACACCGTCTACCCACATCCTCTTTTCGGCATCGAAGGGTGCAGCCGGAGGCAAGGTCGGCACCCCGGGAGTGCGATCGGCATCCGCACGCAACGCCGCGAGAAGACCTGCCAGATAGCTCTGCTGTAGCGGATCGAATACCACTGCGGGTGTTCCTGTTTGACCGATGACATCAGCGAGGACATCTGTTCGCGACGACGCCCGATCATCCGCCACGGGAGCCACCCGCGGCGATTCGGCGAGCTCCGTTTCAGGCGTGTTCACGGCGACCTTCGTCATAGTGACGGCACAGGCTTTGAACTCCGGTTGCTGGGAGGCAGGGTCAATGGCGTCGTTGGTGACGGCGTTGATCGAGAGGTACTCGCCGAAGGCGTCGTTCCAGTGAAACGGTGCGAAGCAGTTTCCCGGACGCACTCGGTCGGTGACCACGGCCGGGAGCACTGCGCGGCCACGGCGTGAGGCGACCTCGATCGCGTCCTTGTCGACGACGCCGAGGCGTGTGGCGTCGTCGGGATGGATCTCGACAAATGGCCCGGGGTTGAGTTTGTTCAGCTTGGCCACCTTGCCGGTCTTGGTCATGGTGTGCCATTGGTGCGCAAGACGACCGGTGTTGAGCAGGAACGGGTAGTCGTCGTCGGGCATTTCGGCGGGAAGCATGTGTGGCCGGGCGAAGAACATCGCACGGCCCGTGGCGGTGGGGAACGCGAGACGCGGAGTGCTGCCGTCCTCTCGGACCAGAAGCCTCTGACTGACACCGTCATTGAGGTATCGGATGGGATGACGGTCTTGATTACTCTCGGGCGGGCATGGCCACTGGATCGGCGATCTGCGGAGGCGCTCGTAGGTGACGCCGCGTAAGTCGTAGCCGGTCTTCGGATTCCAGAACTGCTTGATCTCCTCGAACACCTCTTCGGCGCTGGTGTAGGTGAATGCATCCGCATAGCCCATCTCGCAAGCGATTCGGGCGATGATCTGCCAATCAGGCAGCGCCTGCCCGACCGGATCCAGTGCCTGTTGGAAGAGCGTCAGGTTGCGTTCGGAGTTGATCATCACTCCGTCGGACTCTGTCCACAATGACGCCGGCAGCAGGACGTCGGCGTATTCGTTGGTCTCGGTGCCCAAGAAAGCATCCTGGGTGATGACGAGGTCAGCCTTCTCCAATCCGTCGATGACGGTCTTGCGGTTGGCCACCGTCGCAACAGGATTGGTGCAGATGATCCAGCACGCCTTGATTTCACCCGCCGCCATTCGGGAGAACAGGTCGATGGTCCCACCGCCGGTTTCGGTGCGCAGCGAACCCTGCGGGATCCCCCATCGCTCCTCGACGAAGTCGCGATCGGCGTCGACCATCACGGCACGCTGACCTGGCAAACCTGGCCCCATGTAGCCCATTTCACGCCCACCCATGGCGTTCGGCTGACCGGTCAACGAGAACGGGCCGCTGCCAGGCGTGCAGATCGCGCCGGTCGCCAGATGAAGGTTGCAGATGGCGTTGGTGTTCCACGTGCCGTGGGTGCTCTGGTTCAGACCCATTGTCCAACAGCTCATCCAGTTGTCGGCCTCACCGATCCATTGCGCTGCGGTGCGAACGTCGACTTCGGGGATGCCGGTGATCTCGCTGACCTTCTCCGGTGTGTACTCCGCGAGGAAGCTGGGCATCACCTCCCAGCCTTCGGTGAATTCGGCGATGAAGTCCGGATCGATGTGCCCGTTCACGACGAGTAGGTGGAGAAGTCCATTGAGTAGTGCGAGATCGGTGCCGGGGGCGATCTGCAGGAACAAGTTCGCCTTGTCTGCGGTGGCGCTGCGTCGAGGATCCACGACGATCAACTTCGCGCCCGCCTTGACCCGCTCCTGCATTCGAAGGAAGAGGATCGGATGGCAGTCCGCCATGTTCGCGCCGGTCACGAAGAACACGTCGGCATGTTCGAAGTCCTGATAGGAACCGGGCGGTCCGTCGGCCCCGAGCGATTGCTTGTATCCGGTGCCGGCGCTGGCCATGCACAGTCGGGAATTCGATTCGATCTGATTGGTGCCGATGAAGCCCTTGGCCAGTTTGTTCGACAGGTACTGGGCCTCGAGAGACATCTGCCCGGACACGTACAACGCAAATGCGTCGGGGCCGTGCTCGTCGATGATCGCCCGCAGGCGGTGGGCAGTTTCGGTGATGACTGCGCTCATGTCCGCAGCTTCGATCGCCTCACCTCGGTGCGGACGCCGATACGCAGATTCCATGCGCCCCGGGCCGGCGAGCATGTCCGCCGTCGTGGTGCCCTTGGTGCACAAACGTCCGAAATTGGTGGGATGTGTCTTCGAACCGAACGACTTCGCCGCCTTCCGACGCCCGGTCTCGGGATCGGTGATGATGTCGAGGACAAGTCCACAGCCCACGCCGCAGTACGCGCAGAGGGTGTCGACACTGGTGGTAGTGAGTTGAGCGCCCATCGATTCATGCATCCCTTCGACCGAGGATCAAGGTCGACTTCCATCTTCGGATGCAGTTGTTTCGGGAGTTCATGCCCGATGTTGCGTATCAATCACTCTTTCCTCACCGCCGCCTTCGGACTGATGTGCGGTCCCGGAACCAGCAGTCGTTGACGGGCGGGATACGCGAATGCCCAGTTCTACGCCCTGCCGCCGAATCGAGCGATGCAATGCCAGACCTTTTTGACGTCCTGCGGATCGTAGGAGCCGCGCCGGGCGAGACCCAGGATGGCGGGCGTCAGTCGACCGTCGAGCGCAACCTCTCTGGCAAGGTCGACGATGGTTGCTCCCCGATAGTCGGGATGTTCGGCGACCTCGTCGGCGTCGACCGCGTAACCGTCGTGCCACAACACCGGGCACGTGAGCGAGTGGGCGATCTCTTCGACCTGTGTGCCCCGGTAACTCGGATCCAGAACGAGTGCCTCGACGTCCGTTCCGATGTCGACGACGCCGTGAACGTGCGCCTCGATGTAGTGGTCGAGCGGATCCGCGAACTCGGTGGCTCCTGCGGCGTCGACCAAGCTCATCGCTTCCGCCGTTCCGAAGAGGCTGGGCTCGAAGACGCTGTCCGGGAAGCAGAAAGTGGTGCGGTCGAGCGTGTGCTCGGCAAGCCGGAAGTAGGACGAGCCGAACCGAGGAGATGCACCGTACGGATCGGCGGAAAAGTTCAATGATCCGTACTTCGGCCGTTCCGACGGCTCTCGCTCGTCGTAGGCTCGGCCGAAAATCCGACTCTCCCAGCGCCAACGGTCGCCGCCGTGGTGTGCCGTCAGTCCCCCGTTGCTCGTACGAGTCTCGAACTGGGTCACGTAGGTGCCCTGACGTGCGATCGAAGCCAGTGTCAGGCCACTTTCAAATGGGAGGTCTGGATGAAAGTGCAACGTCACCCGGTGATTTCGGTCCAGCGGGCTGCCCTTCGAGAGGTCGTGCACGTGTGCAATCGCGGCAGACGCGGGAGAGGAATCGACAGGCATCCGCCCATTATCCGGATACGGAAGCAGCACCGGTGAAGAAGTCGACCAGTGAGTACGGTGCATGGTCACCGAGGCAGAGATCAAGGATCACGTGCGAGTCCGCGGCCTCGGATGCGCTGCGCACGAACATCGCTTCTTCGTACTCGGCGAGTGCCGCTTCGATGTCGTCGGGGTGCGCGGCGATCACCTTTCCCAGTTCGGCTCCGTCGAACATGGCCAAGTTCGCGCCCTCACCGGACGGGGTCATCAGGTGGGCCGCATCACCGAGGAGAGTCACCCCAGGCACGCGATCCCACCGGTGCGCGTCGGGAAGGGCGTGGATCGCCCGCGGAATCGGAGCCGTTTCGCCGTCTGTGATCAGCGCCGTGAGTTCCGTTGCCCAACCGTCGAACTCGGCCGCGATCCGCGCTGTCGCAGCGGGAGCGTCGGTGAAATCGATACCGGCAAACCATTCCGCGGAACGGTTCAACTGAACGTAGGTGTGCAGGATGTCCCCCGCCTCTCGATGCGCCGCGATCGCTTGTCCGGGCGCGGGCGCGTACATCGCCCCGTCACCGACCGCTGCGGCTGCCGCCGAGTGCTTCTCGTCGACGTCGTAGAGGTAGGTCTCGACGAACGTGGTTCCGACGTAGTCGGGCTTTGCATCGGAGAGCAGCGGCCGGATTTTCGACCAGGCACCGTCTGCACCGACGAGGAGGTCGGTGGTCACTGTCGAACCGTCGGCGAAGGTCAACTCGTGGCGGCCGTCGGCTGTGTCGGGTGAGCCGAGCGAGCGCACACTTTCGACCTTGCGTCCCCATTCGATCGTCCCGTCGGGAAGGGAATCGAGCAGGATTCGACGGAGGTCTCCGCGGAGCACTTCGGGACGTGTTCCCGTGCCGTCGTCGGGTTCGTCGAGGAGCACGGCGGCGTGTTGATCGAGTACGCGCGACGCGGCGCCGCCCTCGTGGATGATCGCGCGAAATTCGTCGGTGAGGCCGGCAGCCTCGAGCGCTGCCTGGCCGTTGTGTTCGTGGATGTCGAGTTGTCCGCCCTGCGTACGGGCCTCTGCCGACGGTTCCGCCTCGTAAATTTTCGCGGGAATTCCGTGGACGTGGAGTACGCGCGCGAGGGTCAGGCCGCCTAGGCCTGCCCCGATGATCGAGATTGACGTGTTCATGTTGATTCCTTCCAATGAATTGGAACGGCGTTCCAACAACAATCTTGGAACGCCGTTCCAGATATGTCAAGATGGTGCGTATGGCGACCAGAAATCAGCGGGCCGAACGACGCACGGATGCGCTCTCGAAGGAGCGGATAGTCGAGACCGCAATCGAGATCCTCGATTCCGAGGGTGAAGGCGCGCTGACATTCCGTGCTCTCTCCGCACGCCTGGCAACAGGTAGTGGGGCGATCTACTGGCACGTTGCCAACAAGAGCGACCTGCTCGCGGCGGCGACCGATGACGTCATCGCCCGCGTGACAACCGAAGGAACGGAGAGCGCAACACCGCGTGAGGCGATCCGGATCATCACCCTCGGCGTGTTCGACGCAATCGACGCCCACCCCTGGGTCGGCACCCAACTCTCACGTGAGCCGTGGCAATCAGCGGTGATGCAGATCTTCGAAAGTCTCGGCGAGCAACTCCAGGCGCTCGGCGTTCCCGAATCGGCACAGTTCGACTGCGCGTCCGCGCTCCTGAACTACGTGCTCGGACTCGCCGGACAGTACGCCGCAGGCGCCCGTCTGCTCCCCCGTGAGACAGATCGGTCCGCTTTCCTCGCGGGCGTCGCCACGCGGTGGGAAGAACTCGACTCCGCGAAGTACCCGTTCCTCAATCAGGTGACTGCACAACTGCGCGATCACGACGACCGCGAGCAGTTTCTGGCAGGCATCAACCTCATCCTCGCGGGGATCGACACCGTCACTTAACCGCCGGACCCGTCAGCGCGAATGAACAGCGGTGTTGGAACCGAGCGCGATGTCGAGGAAATCTCTTGCTGCACCGCGTAATCCGCGATCGGGATCCCAGACGGCCTGCAGTCGCCGCGGCATCCGCAAGCCGTCGACGTTGACCGCGACCAGTCGGCCGTCCGTCAGGTCGGCGGCAACAGCCAGCGACGACAGAACGGCCGGGGCGTTGCCTGCCACCACCGCAGCCTTGACGGCGGTGCACGAGGTGAGCTCGAGCAACGGCGGCACACAATCGGGAACAGCATTCTCGAGTGTCAGACGCGTGCCGGACCCTGACTCGCGCTGAATGAGCGGTGTGCGTGCGAGGTCCGCGACCGGAACAGGCGCACCATTCGCCCAGTCATGCCCCGGTGGAACCACCACCACGAGGTGATCACGCGCCACCTCGCACGACGCGAGCGCCGACGGCACATCCGGCCCTTCGACAAATCCGATATCAGCCTTACCTGCCTGGACTTGAGCGGAGACGTCCGAGGAATTGTGCAGACTCACCGACGCCACGACGTTGGGGAACTTGTGGCGCATCGCAACCGTCCACCCGGGGACCAGATACTCGGCAATGGTCATGCTGGCCGCGACCGTGACGGCCGCGTCGCGTTCACCGCGAAGAGCGGCAACTCCCGACGCCATTTCCTCGGCACTGACCAAAATATGGCTGGCCCATTCGAGAATCAGTCCGCCCTCGGCAGTGGGCCGTACACCCGTCGCTGCGCGATCGAAGACCTTGATTCCGAGCTGACGCTCGACCGAACGCACCCGGGCGCTGACTGCCTGCTGACTGAGCCCGTGCTCCCGGCCGGCAGCACCCATGCTGCCCAGACGCCCCACGGAAAGCAGGACGTCGAGGGCACTGAGTTCCGGCACCCGAGGAGACAACGACATAACCCAAGATTAGACCCACAAGGCGAGTTTGTGGGCATTCAAGGACAACCGGTCTACCGGTACGAACCGGATGAGACGACAGTGAAATACATGACCACCACCACGAGTCCCACCTTCGCCCACATCACCCCGAACTGGTTCGCGGCAGCGATGGGAACGGGAATCGTGTCGGTGGCCGCGGCTTCGCTCGAACCGGAGATCGAGGGCTTGAAACTGGTCTCGGAGATCTTCTGGGTCCTGGCGGTTCTCGTACTGTGCGCCCTGATCGGAGCATTCGCCACCCATTGGTCACAACATCGATGTCAGGCCCTCGCATACCTGCACAGCCCCGCGATGTTCCCCTTCTACGGCGCCGTCGCAATGGCACTTCTGACCGTGGGATCCGCAACCGGCATCACGGGCCCGGACTTCCTCGGCCACGACGTCGCGATCACCGTGTCGCTGACACTGTGGACAATCGGCACGGCACTCGGCCTGATCACCTACGTCGTGATGATGATTCGTCTGGTTCGAGATGCGGGAATGGCAACGGCTATGCCGTTCTGGCTAATGCCTGTGGTACCTCCGATGGTCTCGGCCACCACCGGCGCAGCGGTCAGCACCCACATGCCTGAAGGTGCACTGCGCATCGCGGTACTGGTCTTCTGCTACATCCTGTTCGCTCTGGCACTGACCGCCGCCATCGGCATTCTGGTGGCCGTCGCCAGGCAGTTCGCACGCAACCGGTCGGCCGGCGTTGACGTGATCCCGTTCAATGCCATTCCGTCACTGTGGATTCCGTTGGGCGTGATCGGACAGTCGATCGCTGCATCGAACTTGTTGGCCGCCGCCTCCCGGCATGCACTCAGTACCGAGCATGCCGACGCCCTGCACGAATTCGGAATCGCGTACGGAACCGTCGTCGGAATCATCGGCGTGATCGCCTTTGTCACCGTCACCACCGTCACCGTCCACGCACTGCGCCGCGGCTTGGACTTCTCACTCGGGTGGTGGAGCTTCACATTCCCCATCGGAGCCTGTGCTGTCGGCGCGAACGCCTTCGGAGTCGCCACTGGTTCCACAGCAATCCTGGGTATCGCGCTTGCACTGTTGACTGTGCTCATCCCGATCTGGGCAACCGTCGCGGTACGGACCGTCCGCTCGATCCGCAGTGGCGCTCTCCCCGCAGCAGCATGAATTTGTATCGACGAGTTTGCACCGATGAGTTTTGGCTCGCCGTACGGTCTGTACTCACGTAGACCATTGTCGAGAGCGGGAGTACACGGTGAGTCAGTTATTGCGAGTGCAGAATTTCGGCGTTTCCAGAGACGGAATAGCATGCGGTCCGGACCAAAGCTTCGAGAGCCCGTTCGGCCTCGACCACGGTGAAATGTTTGCGTGGGCGGGAGCTACGGCCAGCTGGCCCAATCGCACCGATCCCGGCGGCAGCCGAGGCCTCGACGACTATTTCACCCGGGACTTCTCCAACAACATCGGTGCCGAAATCATGGGCCGCAACAAGTTCGGCCCTCAACGTGGTCCATGGGAGAATCTCGAGTGGCAGGGCTGGTGGGGCGACGAGCCACCGTTCCACACCCCGGTTTTTGTATTGACCCACCACGTGCGGCCCTCGTTCACCCTCTCGGACACGACATTCCACTTCGTCGACGCCGACCCCGCGACGGCCCTCGAGCAGGCACGTCAGGCGGCGCAGGGCAAGGACGTTCGGCTCGGCGGCGGAGTCAGCACTATCCGTGAGTTCCTCGACGCCGACCTTGTCGACGCCATGCACGTGGTCGTCTGCCCGGTCGAATTCGGATCCGGTCTACGGCTGTGGGAGTCACCCGACGAGCTACGAGACCGCTTCAACCTCGAAACAGTGCCGAGCCCGAGCGGCGTGACGCACCACTTGTTCTGGCGAAAGTGACCTGGTGGGGCAGCTCCGGAAAACTGGAGTTGCCCCATCAGTTGCGCCTTAGGCCCCGGTCTCGACCTGGCGCCCCGACTGGTACCACGCCATCGTTCCACCGGCCACCGAAACAGCATTGATGCCGCGAGCCTGCAAATACTCTGCCGCTTGCAAGCTACGGCCACCGACAGCGCAGATGACGTAAACAGTTTCGGCGTCCGGAATCTCGCCTACACGAGCGACGAATTCGCTGAGCGGAATGAGCGTCGCACCCGGAACTCGAACCTGAGCGAACTCGTCGGCCTCACGGACGTCGATCAACGGCTCACCCGCTGCCAAAGCCGTGTCCAGTGCATTCAAATCGACTTCCAACATTGTTTCTGCGCCCGCCTTCATGTTCGCTGCTGTCCGGATAGACGGTACCCGCGCGCGTTCCTGCGACTCCCTTTACGATCTGACAATGACCAATACGGTTCCCGAAAAGTCCGGTTTTTGGAGTCGCCCCACGGTGTGGAAAGTACTCCTGCTGATCGTCGGCTACCTGGCCTTCTATCTCGCTGTCGGGCAGGTTACCTCTCGGGTTTTTGCAGACCAGATCGACACGGACAACGTCGTCGCGAGGGCCTCCAGCATCATCTTCGGCGTCGCATTGCCCATCGCGATCGGCGGAATCGCCCTGCTGGTTTTCGCGACCAAGGTCGGCTGGCTGCGCGATATCTTCGGCCCACAGCCCATTCGTGGGCGGGGTTGGATGTGGATCGGTCCGATTATCGTGGTCGCCGCCATTGTTGCGCATCTCGCGGGAACTGACTGGAGCGCGTGGACCACCGGCGAGATAATCGCCCTGCTGGTACTCGGTGCGTGTGTCGGACTGACGGAGGAACTGGCCACACGCGGTCTCGCAGTGAAGATGCTGCGCGACGCCGGCCACCGCGAGCGCTTTGTCGCCGTCGTGTCTTCACTGGTGTTTGCACTCATGCACACGGTCAACCTGATCGCCGGGATGAAGCCGTCGACCGTCCTTGTCACCGTTGTCTACACGTTCGGATTCGGCATGTGCATGTACCTGACCATGCGTGTGACGGGCACGATCTGGGCCGCAATGGTGTTACACGGCCTCACCGACCCCACCACCATTCTCTCGACCGGCGGGCTGGACACCTCGGTGACGACGGAAGTGAGTGGCGCCGCCGCCATCACCTCTCTACTCACGGTCCTCTTGGTCGTCTTCGGGGTAATCGCCATCTTCCTCATCAAGGATCGAATCGGCGAAGAACGGCCCACACGCGTCTCGGCCTGACCGACCGCGACCGTACAAGACATACTTGTGCCCATGCCTTCTCGAACCACATACTCGATCGCCGTCGTGACTGCATCGTGTGTACTGGCGCTCTCGGGTGCCGTCACTCATGCCACCGCGGGGGTTCCGACAACTTCCGACGTGTCCACGACCGAGGCCGTTGTACAGCAGTCGGTCAGTGAGATATTCGCGAATCCGGGTTCCCACGAGGTCACCGAGGAATCGGTGACGGGGTATCAGCTCTTCTATCCCACCGATATCGCCACAGTCGAGGAACGGCATCCCGTCGTCACCTTCGGCAACGGCAGCTACGCGACCTACGAGGAGTACGAAGCGCTCCTGCAGCATCTCGCTTCTTGGGGTTTTGTCGTTGTGGTGGCCGACAGCAGCGTCACCGGCGACGGGACGGAGATCTTGGGGGCTGCCCAGTACGTCGTCGATCAGAACACCAACGCTGAGAGCATTTTTCACCAGCGGATCGACACCGACAACATTGCCTCGGTCGGACACTCCCAGGGCGCCGGTGGCGCGATCAACGCGGCAACCCAGTCCGCGAATCTGATCACCGCCACGGCGGTACTCGATTTGCCTGACCCGTGGTGGGCCTCGCGACCTGTCGACGTGATCGACGTGGCCCAGTTGACCGGACCGACGTTCTTCATGACCGGCGCCGACGACCCGGTCTCCACCGCCGATCCGCAAGCTGAGTACTTCGAGAAAACCACTGGGCCGGCGGTCCGCGGCAGACTGCTTGGAGTCAGCCACAATTGGGCCGCAGACGGTGAAGGATTTCGTGGCTACCTCACCGCGTGGCTGAGGTTCACTCTGAGCGGCGACCAGACTGCTGCACCTGCCTTTGTCGGCGACTCGGCGGAAATTCTCACCGATCCCCACTGGGACCGGCAAGCCGTCAAGGGTTTGTGATGACGATCTTGCCGTAGGCCTGCCCTGATTTCTGTTGCTCGAAGGCGTCAGCGAGGCGGTCGAGGCTGTAGGAAGAATCGATGACGGGACGAAGCGCGAGGCTCTCCAACCCGGCGACCATCTCCTCCTGGTGGGCACGACTGCCCACCAGGACACCTTCGATGGTGACCTGTTTGGTCAGTAGCGAACTCAGGTCGATCGACGACGAGGGGCCGTTCATGATGCCAAGCGCGCAGATCCGCCCGCCTGGTCTGACTGCCGCCAGAGATTGGCCGAGGGTGGACGGCCCGCCGACGTCGAGGACGAGGTCGATCCCGCCGCTGAGCCGCATCGCTTCCGTTCCCCAGTCCGGGCGCTCACGGTAGTTGACCACGTGATCGGCACCGAGTTCGACCAATCGTGCCATCTTGCCGGGGGCCGACGACGTTGCGATCACCTGAGCTCCAACAGCTTTGGCCAGCTGGACGGCAAACAGCGCTACCGTGCTGGTCCCAGGGATCAACACCGACGAACCGGGGATGATCGGGACGCCCGCGAACAGTGCACGCCACGCAGACAATCCTGCGGTAGGCAGGGTCGCGGCTTCCTCGTAGGTGTAGTTTCGCGGCATCGCCGTCACGGCCGATACCGGCACGGTGACGGTGTCACGGGCGAACCCGTCGACACCGTCGCCGGGCGAATTTCCGAATCCGTCGAAATCCGGTGCACCGCTGCGCCAATGCGGCAGGTAAGTGCTCATCACGCGGTCCCCGACAGCGAACTGCGTGACGTCGTCTCCGACTGCGATTACCTCACCGGCAGCATCGGACAACAGGATCCGCGGACCGTCGGTCGTTATCTCGCCGGTCGCTACGAGGTAGTCATGGTGATTGAGCGAATTCGCGTGGATCGCGATCGTCACCTCACCCACACCCGGCCCGGGGGTCTCGACCGTCCTCGATTCGAGGTTGTTCAAACCTCCAGGCGGAAGTACGTACACGGCGCGGTTGGTCATGGTGTGGATCCTCGCACGAATGATGATCGGGTGATGTTCGGAAAGGTGCTGCGACTCAGAGGAGAGAGGCGGTAAAGCCTCCGTCGAGAACCAGACTGCTGCCGTTGCACCACGACGATTGGTCGCTCGCAAAGAACACTGCTGCGGCGGCCACTTCCTCGGTCCGCCCATAGCGCGTTTGCTTGGTGACCATCAAGTCGTCGAATCCCCCGGACTCGAGGCCGAGGGCGTTCTCGAAGTCTTGCTGGTGACTCTTGACCAGGTCGGTATCGATGAATCCGGGCAGCAACGCGTTTGCGCGGATTCCATGGAAGCGAAGTTCGGCCGAGAGGGTTTCGGTGAGATTGCGAACCGCAGCCTTGGCGGCGGCATAGCTGCCGATCAAAGGCGAGCCGGTGGTCGACGAGATCGACGAAATGTTCACGATCGAACCGCCGCCGGATGCGACGAGCGCGGGTAACGAATGGCGGACGGTCAAGAACACTCCGTCGAGGTTGACGGACATGACTTTCCGCCAGTCCTCGAACGAGGTCTCGATCAGTGGAGTCGTGGTGGCGATGCCGGCGTTGGGCACTACGACGTTCAGTCCGCCGAACTCTTCGACCGCTCTGGCGACAAGATCTTTGACCTGCTGTTCGTCGGTGACGTCCGTGGTGACCGCGATGGCGCCCTCGATCGAGTCCGCCACGGTCTGTGCTGCGTCACCGTTGATGTCGGAGACTACGACGCGTGCACCCTCCGCCCCGAATGCCCGGGCAATGGCCGCACCGATGCCTGCGCCTGCTCCGGTGACGATCGCGACTTTGTTCTCGAGTAGATCTGACATGTCGGCTGCTTCCTTCAGTTCTCGGTCGGGACGTAGAAGAGCAATTCGGGTCCGGTGTCACCGGTGGTCGCGATGGCCTCGGACATGTCGAGAGTTCCGTCGCCCAAAGCACTTCCCAATGCCTGGGCAGTCCCTGCGAGATCTTCCGTGTCGAGCTGATAGATGCTCAGGTAGCGGCGAGCGGGCAAGGCCTCCTCGGGCAGCAACTGCACATCCGCGAGAGAGAATCTGGAGGCGGAGACAACCCCGGGCACTCGTTCGACGACCTGCGGAATATGCACGTCGTCGTACCAGCGGTTGAATGCTTCCTCCGAAGACGGATCGGTGGGGTGTACGTGTGCGACGAGGATCGCTGTGCTCATGGAGTTCCTGTTCGATTCGAAGTGCTTTGGGTTCAGCGTGTTTGGAAGGCGACAATATTCACCTGCAAGGCAACTGGCCCTGGCTGCGTGTGGTGAATCGATCGCGCTCAAGCGACAACCCTAGGGAGTAAATGTGACCCGCGCCATATGCTCGGGGGTCAGAGTTGCGCTCGACATTTGTCCCCTCGGCACAAAACTCCGATCAGAATCGGGCATTAGCGAAAGTCTCGCGATTTGGCCGTGACTCGCAGATCCATCAGCTGCATCCGGTCTGCCACGACGGTGACAGCGCCTTCTGCATTTTGCACCTTTCCTCGAATAAGCAACGCCGGCGCCGTATTTGCCAGTTTTCGGTACTTTGCCCACAACCCCACCGAACACACGACGTTGACCATGCCGGTTTCGTCCTCGAGGTTGATGAACGTGACGCCAGCAGCTGTTGCCGGACGCTGCCGGTGTGTGACCGCTCCCCCCACCAGCACACGGTCACCGTCCGGGATGTCGAGAAGTCTCGACGCCGGCACCACGCCGAGCGCGTCTAGCTGTGGGCGAAGGAATTGTGTCGGGTAGGTATCGGGAGATACTCCTGTCGCCCAGACATCCGCTGCCGCCAATTCGACGTCGCTCATGCCGGGCAGAGTGGGAGCTGTGACCGATGCACCGATACCGGGCAAGCGGTCGGGACGCTCCCCCGCAGCAGCGCCCGCTGCCCACAGCGCTTCTCTACGCGAGATACCGAAGCTGGCCAGCGCCCCGGCGGTCGCCAGCGATTCAGCTTGTGCGGTAGTCAGTTCCACCCGCCCGGTCAGATCGAGAAACGACGTGAACGGTCCACCGAGGTCGCGCTGTTCGACGATCTTCTCGGCCAGTGCATCGCCGATGTTGCGCACTTCCCCTAATCCCAGCCGAACCTCGAATCCACCTGCTTCGACAGTGGCGTGCGCGAGGCTGACGTTGAGATCGGCACCGTGTACCTGCACTCCGTGCCTGCGCGCATCGGCAACCAGGGACTGCGGTGAGTAGAAACCCATGGGCTGCGCGCGCAGAAGCCCAGCGCAGAACGCAGCGGGGTGATGGAGTTTGAACCACGAGGAGTAGAAGACCAGCGCGGCAAAACTTTGTGAATGGCTTTCCGGGAAACCGAAATTGGCAAACGCATACAGCTTTTCGTAGATCCGGTCGGCAACCTCGTCACCGATACCGTGTAGGTCTCGCATGCCCTGGTACAGCCTCGCCCGCAGTTGCTCCATCTTCTCGGTCGAGCGTTTCGATCCCATTGCCCGACGCAATTGGTCGGCCTCGGACGGTGTGAAACCCGCAACGTCGACGGCCATCTGCATCAACTGTTCTTGGAACAGCGGAACTCCCAGCGTGCGTTCGAGTGCCTTCTCGAGCGAAGGATGTTCGTAGGACACAGGTTCGAGTTTGTTGCGCCGACGAATGTACGGATGCACTGATCCGCCTTGAATCGGCCCCGGCCGGATGAGCGCGACTTCGACCACCAGGTCGTAGAAGTTTCGAGGCTTCAGACGCGGCAGTGTCGCCATCTGCGCACGTGATTCCACTTGGAACACCCCCACCGAATCTGCCCGCTGCAGCATCTCGTACACCGCTGTTTCCGACAGATCGAGTTGCGCCAGATCGACTGTGATGCCTTTGTGTTCGGCCACCAGATCCATCATGTAGTGCAAAGCGGAGAGCATGCCGAGACCGAGCAGATCGAACTTGACCAGCCCAGCGGCAGCACAATCGTCCTTGTCCCATTGCAGGACACTGCGATTGGCCATCCGCGCCCACTCCACCGGGCAGACGTCGGCGATGGGACGATCACAGATGACCATGCCGCCTGAGTGGATGCCCAGGTGCCGCGGATAGCCTTCGATCTGCGCCGCCAGTTCGAGTACCGGACGCGGAATATCGGTATCCGCGTTCTTGTCGATACCACCCCACCGGCCGACCTGCTTACTCCACGCATCTTGCTGGCCCTGCGAAAAGCCAAGTGCCCGAGCCATGTCCCGCACCGACGACTTTCCTCGATAGGTGATGACATTGGCGACCTGCGCGGCATACGTACGCCCGTACTTCGCGTACACGTGCTGGATCGCCTCTTCCCGGCGGTCGGACTCGATGTCCACGTCGATGTCGGGCGGGCCGTCACGTTCGGGCGCAAGAAACCTCTCGAACAGCAATTTGTTGCGAACCGGATCGACATTGGTGATGCCGATCGCATAACACACCGCCGAGTTCGCGGCGGAACCTCTTCCCTGACAGAGGATGTCGTTGTTCTTGCAGAACGAGACGATGTCATGCACCACCAGGAAGTATCCGGGAAAATTCAAACCCGCGATGATGGCAAGCTCGTGTTCGAGCTGTTTGTATGCCTTCGGTGCACTTTCCGGTGGGCCGTAGCGTTCCATGGCTCCCACCATGGTGAGCTCACGTAACCACGACGCCTCGGTATGCCCGGCGGGAACGTCGAACGGTGGCAATTTGGGTGCGATGAGTTTGAGGTCGAAAGCACACTCGCGTCCCAGATCGGCGGCACCACTGACGGCCTCGGGATAGAGCGAGAACAGTGTCGCCATCTCCGCGCCGGATCGCAGGTGCGCTCCGCCGGTAGGGGCCAGCCATCCGGCCGCCTCGTCCAAACTTTGACGCGATCGCACAGCTGCCATCGCCATGGCGAGGCGTCGACGCGGCGGAGCGGCGAAGTGCGCGGCGGTGGTCGCCACCGTGCGTAATCCACGCTCTCTCGCCAGTTCGGCCAGAACTGCATTGCGCTCGTCGTCCTCCGCCAACCCATGATGGGTGAGCTCCACCGACACTCGCTCCGCCCCGAAACGCTCAACCAGATCCTGCAAGGCCTCCGCCGCAGCTTCGCGACCACCCGACGTCAAGGCCTGCCGCACATGACCTTTGCGGCACCCGGTCAGGATCTGCCAGTGCCCACCGGCCGCTTCGGTCAGCACGTCGTAGTTGTACTGCAGTTTGCCCTTCTCACCGCCGGCCAAATGCGCGGCGGCGATCTCCCGCGAGAGACGGCGATACCCTTCCTGCCCACGGGCAAGTACCAGGAGGTGCGTTCCACCGGGATCAGCCGTCCCGGTTCTGGGTACCGAATCCAGGGACAACTCGGCCCCGAACACGGTGCGCATTCCCCATTCACGTGCGGCTTCCGCAAACCTCACCACGCCGTAGAACCCGTCGTGATCGGTGACGGCGATAGCTTCGAGCCCGAGACGCACTGCTTCTTCGACCAGCTCTTCCGGCGGCGATGCGCCGTCGAGGAAACTGAAGGCCGAGTGAGCATGCAACTCTGCGTAAGGAACCACGCCGGTGCCACGGGTGAGCTCGCCAGCGTGGTACTCGCCGCGCTTTCGCGACCAGGCGGGGCTGTCGCTTCCATCGCCGGGGAACAAATCCTCGTGTTCCACGCGGCCGGGCCGCCCTGAAAGCACCCGTTCCATCTCGGACCACGTCGGCGGCCCATTTCCCCAACCCACACTGACCTCGCACCTGATCGAGCCGGCCGTCACGGACGACCGACTGCTCGAGGATGCTGAAAGGGAAGACGCACCACATGCATCGAACTGATGTTCGATGCAGTTTCAGTCTGACAGGTCACTCACTCGCAGTCAACAGAGCGAACCCCAACCCTCACCGTCTCGTCACATTCAGATGTACGCATGTCTGCACTCCGTTCACTTTGGACCCAGATCATTAGCGGCGTTCATCATCTCCATCCACACTGTTTCCAGGAGTACTACTCGTATGTCGTTCTCGCGCAACACACGTAGGTTGACGGCCGTCGCCGGCGCCGTCGCCGTTCTGGCCGCTGCCGGCTGCAGCAGCAGTGCCGACGAGGCAACAGGCTCGAACGGAACGACCGTCGATCGAGCCGCGACCGGCGAACTGTCCTCGAACGGTGGTGCTCGCCGTATCGACGGTGATCAGTCGGCCGCAGTGCGCGACGCCGTCAACGCCTCCGGAGCGAAGAACGTCATTCTCTTGATCGGCGACGGCATGGGCGACTCGGAGATCACCGCCGCGCGCAACTACGCCGAGGGTGCTGCCGGCAGCTTCCCCGGTCTCGACGCCCTACCGATCACCGGCCAGTACACGCACTACGCACTGACCAAGGACGGCAAGCCCGACTACGTCACCGACTCCGCAGCCAGCGGATCGGCGTGGTCCACCGGCACCAAGACCTACAACGGCGCGATTTCCGTCGACATCAAGGGGCAGGCCCAGTCGACCGTCCTCGAGATCGCCAAGGCGAACGGCAAGGCCACCGGCAACGTCTCCACCGCCGAGGTGCAGGACGCCACCCCCGCAGTGCAGGTCGCGCACGTCAGTGGCCGCAAGTGCTACGGCCCGGAGGCGACGTCCAAGTCCTGCCCGGAGAACGCCCTCGAGAACGGCGGCAAGGGATCGATCAGCGAACAGCTCCTCGACACCCGCGCCGACGTCACCTTCGCCGGTGGTGCCAAGTCCTTCGCCGAGACTGCGAAAGCCGGTGACTGGCAGGGTAAGACGCTCAACGAGCAGGCCGCAGCTCGCGGCTACCAGCTGGTGAAGAACGCCGCCGAGATGAACGAGGTCGGCAAGGCCGATCAGGATGCGCCCGTGCTCGGCCTGTTCGCCGAGGGCAACATGCCCGTCCGCTGGGAAGGATCCGTCGCCACCCGCGACGGTTACCTGCAGCCCGCCGAAACCTGCGTCGACAACCCCAAGCGAACCTCCGACGTACCCAAGCTCGCGGACATGACTCAGAAGGCCATCGATCTGCTGAAGGTCAACGACAACGGTTTCTTCCTTCAGGTCGAAGGTGCCTCGATCGACAAGCAGGATCACGCAGCCAACGCGTGCGGTCAGATCGGTGAAACCGTCGACCTCGACGAAGCTGTGCAGAAGGCACTCGAATTCGCGAAGACCGACGGAGAAACCCTGGTCATCGTCACGGCCGACCACGCTCACACCAGTCAGATCGTCACCAATGTCAGCGCCGACGACATCGCCACCATCGCCAAGGACCAGAACATCCCGGTTGAGCGCGCCCAGGAAATCGTCTACCCCGGCCTGACCCGCAAGCTGACCACCAAGGACGGCTCGGAGATGACGATCAGCTACGGAACGTCCGAGGATCCGGCCGTCGAGTCCGAAGGCCATACCGGAACTCAGTTGCGCGTGGCAGCTTTCGGCCCCCACGCGGCCAACGTCAGTGGCCTCACGGACCAAACCGATCTGTTCTTCACCATGACCGACGCGCTGGGTCTCGACCGTTCCAAGGTCGCAGCGCACTGACCTGAGAAACACCCGACCCGGTAATTTCTGGGTCCAGTCACACCAGAGCTGCCAAGGCGCGCACCCGATCTTCGGGTGCGCGCTTCGGGCAACTGGTGCACTTGCCTTCACCGGGCACCTCGTAGATCAGGCAGCACGACGCCCGCTGCGTGAATCTACGTCGCCCGAATGCCACCGGCACCAATGGATTGGAAACGCGCACAACACTTTCACTGCGGTCGACATCAACGAAACGCGGTGCCGGAATGCCCGGGTTCTCACCGCGGAGAACATCGATCAGGCCGGCAGCAAATGCACTTCCACGCTCCCGCGCGCTACCGGCCGCGTCAAGGCTGCGATTGGCGATGGAGTCCGTCGCGATCGCCCACAGCGCCTGCTGCCGAACGCCGGACACGTCGGCGAGTACCTCGATCACGGGACCGAGCGAGCCGAACATCGCGCGACCCAACTCCGCCACACTCTGCGAGATCGGGATGACCGAACCGGCAGCAAACCCACCCAGATAGCCGTTGTCACGCAGGAAGATACGTCCACCATCCAGCGACGGATCGGCCGCGAACCCGGTAACCATTCCGGTTCCGATCGGAATGCCTGCCAGCGTTGAGCTGGCCGAGTACCACCACAACGTGCCGTTGACTCGACTGTCCGCGCTCCCCCATCGCCTGGCCGTATCGGCGACGCGAGCTGCCAACCACTGGGGGTCGGTCATCAACACCGCGGGTACCGTTTCCGGATACGCGGTCAGGTCGTCGAAGAACGGCACAGCTGCTGCCATACGGGCGTAGACCCCGGGTATAGATTCCGTCATGCCAGCCCCAATATCTCCATCCGCGGGCGTACTCCGTGTTCGACTCGCGCCCTGATACCGAAAACCTCGGCCAACAACGGCTCGTCCAACACCTCGACGGTAGACCCACACGCGCGGAGTTCACCATCGGTGAGCACAGCAAGGTTGTCGCAGTACTCGACTGCCAACCGTAGATCGTGCATCGTGACCACAACCGCGAGCCCCGCCGAAGCAAGCTCGGCCAGCAATTCCATCACGATCAGCTGGTGCCGAAGATCGAGGTGGTTGGTCGGCTCGTCCAACAGCAGAACCTTGGGCTCCTGAGCCAACGCGCGAGCTATCGAGACACGTTGCCGCTCACCACCCGACAGGGTCGACACGTCTCGTCCGGCAAGTTCGACCAAACCGACCTGCTCGATGCACCGGTCCACGATGGCGGTGTCCCGCTCCGTGCTTCGGTCCAACCAGCTACGGTGCGGAGTTCGTCCGAGTGCGATCGATTCACGAACCGAAAGACCCGCCGAGACAGTAGGTTCCTGGACGCTCGCCGAGATGGTTTTGGCGATGTCCTTGCGCGAGAGCGTCGTCGAGTCGGTCTGATCGATCAGAACTGCGCCACCTGTTGGCGTCAGGGCGTTGTAACAGCAGCGCAGCGCCGTCGTCTTGCCACTGCCGTTCGGCCCGACCAAGCCCAATATTTCACCGGACGTAACTGCGAAAGTGATGCCGCGCAACACTTCGCGATTACCCAGCCGCGCCCGGGTCTCCACGAGTTCGAGCAGTGGCGCAGCTTCGGCATCCTTCGTGAGTGTCACTGTTCTGGCCTGTGTCACTGCTCTGGCCTGTGTCACTGTTCGAGCCTCCGATACTGCCGGTAGAGCATCCAGACGAAAATCGGCGCACCGACGAGGGCGGTGATCACCCCGACCGGGACTTCAGTGGATTGCGCCACCGAGCGCGCAGCGGTATCTGCGGCAACCATGGCGACAGCGCCCAGCAAGGCTGCGGCAGGGAGCAGTCGAATTGCTCTGGTGCCGACGATGAAACCGGCCAGATGTGGGATCAGCAGACCGATGAAACCGATTCCGCCGGCAACGCTGACAGCTGCGCCGGCCAGTACGGAGACCGCAAGCAAGGACAACACACGAAACCGTCGGACGTTCATACCGAGTGCAGCAGCCCCGTCGTCACCGGTCTGCAACACGTCCATCCATCGCGAACTGAGCAGAAGCGCGGTACCGACGACGACCAGCGTGATTGTCGGGAAGATCAGCGTCGACCATCGCGCATCACCGAATCCGCCGGCAATCCAGTGCATCACCGACGTCACGTGCCGATCGTCGGCCAACACCAGGATGCAAAAGGTGATGAGCGCCGAGAATATCTGGGCGAGCGCGACACCCACCAAAATGATCGCGGTCGGCTGCGGATACCGGCCGCCGATCAGCAGTGCGAGAAACAACGGGATCATCGCCCCGACGAATGCTGCGACCGGAATCGTGAAAACCCCGAGGAGGCCGGCGCCGAAACCCAGCACCGACACGAGCACCACCATGAATCCCGCGCCCGACGAAACTCCGAGCAGATACGGGTCGGCAAGAGGATTCCGTGTGACAACCTGAGCAACAGCACCCGACATCGCCAAGGAGGCACCCACCACCGCAGCCGTGAGGGCACGAGGTAAGCGAGAATCGATCACGATCGACTCCCGCGCCGCGGTCCACCATGTCTCGAAAGTCCCTGGCGCCAAACGGGCTCCGACTATCGCCCACACGTCACCGACGGGGATGCGAACCGATCCCAAGGAGACGGCCAACCCCAGTACGATCGCCAAGGCGCACGCCAAGCCGACGAGCAGGGCGCCGTACCCGTAACGCGTGCGAGTCACTTCGCCGCGTCAGCGCCCGGATGAAAGGCCGTCGCGATGGTCTGTGCCGAACGCACCAACCGCGAACTCTCGAACAGGTCCGCGAGAGGGACCACGACGAACCGGTTCTGCTGCACAGCAGGGGTGGTCGCCATCAACGGCTGGGCACGGAGGAAGTCGATCTTCTGCTCGGCTGTCTTGTCGCCGTAGTCGATGACCACGATCGCCTGGGGCGCACGCTCGGCAACAGCTTCCCACGATGCGTCGATGTAGGGCTTTGTCCCTTCGGCGAAGATGTTCGAGACACCGGAGTATTCCGCGACCAATTGACCGACGCCGACTCCGCCGATTGTCGTCGGGACCTGGTCACCGCTGTCGTAGAAGAAAGTCGGCACCGGCGCTGCGTCCCCGACCGATGCGCGGACGGAATCGAGACCACTGCTGATCTCTTCGGCTACCTCGCGGGCCGAATCTTCGACGCCCAGGAGTCGACCGAGTTGTGTGTAGTCGTTCTCGAGCAATCCGATGTCGGGAAAACCGGTGCCACAGTATTCGGAGAAGAGGAAGGTGTTGATTCCTCGCTCGCCGAAGGCGTCTCGTGAACGCCCTTGCTTCTCGTTGAAGGCACTGGTCATTCCTCCGACCACGAAGTCGGGATCGACGTCGAGGACTTGCTCCATGCTGGGGAAGGTGTCGGAGAGACTGGGAATGTTGTTGAATTGATCGGCGGTCTCAGCAGTTGGTGGGTTGTCGCTGTAGGCCCGACCGACAATCCGATCACCAGCGCCGATCTCGATAAGGGCTTCGGTGACGTGTCCGTTCAAGGACACGATGCGCTGCGGCGGCGAATCGAAGGTCATCTCGCGATCGCAGTTGGTCACGGACACCGGCTGTGCGAAGGATTCCGCAGCAGACGCTGACTCTGATTCCTGACCTTTGGAACAACCTGCCGAAACCAAGGCGACCGCAACAAGAACGGCGGCGGCACGGGACGGGGAGAACTGAAGTGACACGGGGACCTCGTAAGGGCTCTGAGCCACGAATGAGAATCCGACAGACAACTCCGCCCGCACGCTGATCCTCGGCCAGAGCTCCTGCTGGACTTCCTTTTCGTAGACCACGACGAATGGATGTCGCACACCGCGCGGTGGGTAATCGGGCTTGCCGACGCTCGGTGACTACCGAGAATCGACCTACCGTTGCGGGTCAGCGCCGGATTCGGACCGGCTTCCCCCACACGCGTGGCTTGCAAGTGCTTCGAGCAGTATGCATGACGTTTCCGATTCAAGACCAAACGCCCACTACAGTCGATCTGGCCAGACGCCCCCACACACCGGAGTTGATACATGACACGCTGGGCCCAAACCGTCGTTGCCCGGAAATGGTGGGTACTGAGCCTCGCGGTTCTGATAGTTCTCATCAGTGGGGTGTGGGGACTCGGAGTGTTCGGCAAGCTCAGCCAGGGCGGATTCATCGATCCGGGCAGCGACTCCGCGAAGGTCGCCGACATCATCGAAGACAATCTCGGCCCACAGACCCCGGACATCATCGCGATCTATTCGCCCACGGGCGGTAAGACCCTGGACGACATCGGGCCGGCAGTGACGGCCGCGGTCGACCAGTTCAAAACGGAAGTGCCGACGGCGTCGGTGAAGTCGTATTGGGGAACGGACGCGGCAGCCAAGGCCAGTCTGCTCTCGAACGACGGATCCATGGGCGCCGTTGCGATCACGTTGGCACCGGACTCGGGAGTCACGCCGGCCACTTTCGCCGATCTCTTGCCGAAGCTCGAAGTCGAAGGCGCCGAGGCACAATTCGCGGGCAACACCGTCGTCGGCGTCGCATTCAACACCAAACTCGAGAAAGACCTGGTTGTCGCCGAGGCCATCGCCATTCCGATCACTCTGGTGCTGCTGGTCTTCATCTTCGGCGGCGTCGTCGCTGCCGCGGTTCCGGTGTTCGTGGGTGTACTCAGTGTCCTGAGCGCATTGGCGGTTCTCCGGATCCTCACCTTGATCACCGATGTGTCCTCATTCTCGATCAACGTCGCTTCTCTTCTCGGGTTGGGACTGGCGATCGACTACGGACTCTTCGTGGTCGGCCGGTTCCGTGAAGAACTGAATTCAGGCTCGGATCCGGGAGCTGCTGCCCAGCGAACAGTTCTGACGGCGGGTCGCACCGTCATGTTCTCGGGTCTACTGCTGATCTGTGCGTTCAGCGGCATGCTCGTTTTCCCCCAGGCCGTCATCCGATCTCTGGGCTTCGGCGCGATCGCTGCGGTACTGAGCGCGGCCGTCCTGTCGCTGACTGCTGTGCCTGCGCTGCTTGCCATTCTGGGTCACCGCATCAATGCCCTGACGTGGCGCAAGGACGCGGCACAACGCGGCGAGGAACGCTCGCGCAAGTTCTGGGGCCGCGTCGTCACGTGGGTGATGAAGCGTCCGGTGGCGGTCTCGGTGACGATCGTCGCCGTGCTGCTCGTGATGGCCTCACCTCTGCTCGGCGCCCGTCTGGGAGAGCTCTCGTACACCGCCCTGCCGGACAACGACCCCGCTCGAGTCGCGATGGATACTTTGGTCAACGACTTCCCGCAGACCGGAAACGGCGCGACGATGATCCTGCAGGCCGAGGACGGGAACACTCTCACCCCGGCCGAAGGTGCAGCGATCGCCGAGTCCGCCGGTCAGGTCGAGGGCATCGGTCAGGCAACCGTGGTTGCGAGCACCAATCAACTCATCGCGGTTCAGGCGCTGTACAGCGAGGGGTCCACGCCCCAATCGCAGAGCGCCGCAGTCACGGATCTACGAGCGATCTCCGCTCCGGACGGAACGGTGCTGCTTGTCGGCGGCGGTCAAGCCATGGTCGACGACGGCAACAACGCCGTCCTGCACTGGCTACCGGTGATGATCCTCATCATGGTCGGATCCACCCTGATCCTGTTGTTCCTTGCATTCGGGTCGGTGGTCCTGCCCATCAAGGCGGTGCTGATGGCAGCCCTGAGCCTCGCGACCACCTTCGGCGTCCTGACCTTCGTCTTTCAGGACGGACACGGCGTCGAACTCCTCGGGGTCAGTCAAACTCCGCTGGAAGCGACGTTCGTCGTGCTCATCCTGGCGGTGGTCTTCGGATTGTCCACGGACTACGAGGTTTTCCTGATGTCAAGGATGGTCGAGGCCAAGAACGCGGGTGCGACGACAGAGGAAGCGGTCAAGTTCGGAACCGAGCGCACCGGCCGCATCGTGACGGCTGCCGCCTTACTCCTGATCGTGGTGACCGGGGCCTTCGCGATGTCCGGGCTGTCGGTGATGAAGTTCCTGGGCGTCGGCATGATCGTCGCACTGATCGTCGACGCGACCATCATCCGTATGTTGCTCGTGCCCTCGCTCGTGAAGTTGATGGGCGAAGCGAACTGGTGGGCTCCCGCGTGGATGAAAAAGGTTCATGCGAAGGTCGGCATCGGCCACTGATTTTGGGCCACTGATTTCTGGCCACTGATCGCGCACTAGTGGATTTCCCTGATCGGGCAGTCGTCCTCGAGGATGACTGCCCGATCGTCTAAATCGCTCCGCAGGGCGATGTTCTCCGAAGCTGATTTCGTCAGACTTGGAGCATGACAATTTTCGAATGGATCCTTGCTATCCCCGCTCTTGCGCTTGCCGTCGCGTTCTTGTTCTCCGGAATCATCTCCGCGGGCATCGACTTCGACGCCGAGGACGGGGTCATGACGCATTGATGTTCGTTTCCCTCTAGCCGCTGATCTTACTTTGGAGTAAGTTACCGACTATGGCCACATACATCGTCACTGGCGGTACCGGATTTCTCGGACGAGCTGCACTGCCACTCCTGCTCGAGCGTGATCAAACTGCTCAGATCCATGTGCTGGTCAGAGCCGGTTCTGTCGCCAAACTCGAAGAACAGGTGTCGGCAATTCCCGGCGGCGATCGCGTGCATCCGCTCATTGGAGATCTGACGGAGCCTGGGTTGGGCATCGATTCTCCCCCACCTGCCGACCACGTCCTTCACCTCGGCGCGATCTACGACATCACCGCCGGAGACGAGCAGGCTTCGACGAATGTCGAGGGCACACGCTCCGTGGTCGACCTTGCCGCACAGCTGAGAGCCACTCTTCATCACGTGTCATCAGTCGCAGTTGCGGGCGACTACCCGGGAACCTTCAGCGAAACCGATTTCGATTGCGGTCAAGGCTTTCCCACGCCGTACCACCGAACCAAGTTCGAGGCCGAGAAAATCGTTCGGGAACGAGAAGGCCTCACCTGGCGTGTCTATCGACCCTCTGCCGTGGTCGGTAACTCCGTCACCGGAGAGATGGACAAGATCGACGGTCCGTATTACTTGTTCCCAGGACTGGCGCTACTCGCGAAACTACCTGCAGCACTCCCCGTCCCGATCCCCAACCTCGGCGCGACCAACGTGGTGCCCGTCGATTACGTGGCCGCCTCCCTCGTCGAATTGATGCATGTACCCGGCCATGACGGCGAAGCATTCCATCTCGTGAATCCGAAACCTCAACCGGTACGCGAAATCTATGCCGGACTCGCCAAGGCCGCCGGAGCGCCGCGGCCCGCACTCAGCCTGCCGGGCGTGATCGCCAAACCCTTCGTCTCGCCGTTGCCGATGGATTCGGCAGAATCGGCACGGAAGGTCTTCCTCGATCGCATCGACATGCCTGCAGCATTACTCGACAACATGACGATGGCGCCGACATTCACCTCCGCGAGAACCGTTGCCGCCCTATCCGGATCGGGACTGGCGGTCCCCGAGTTCGGGTCGTACTCGACTGTGTTGTGGAAGTACTGGCGCGCAAACCTCGATCCCAATCGCGCACGTCGCAGGCATCCCGAAGGACCACTCGTCGGTCGGATAGTTCTGATCACCGGAGGCTCGTCCGGAATCGGCAAGGCATCTGCCATTGCCGCCGCTCAGAAAGGCGCCACCGTTCTCCTGATCGCGCGCCGCACCGACGAACTCGATGCCGCGGTACAGGAGATTCGATCAGCCGGAGGCAAGGCGTTCGGTTATCCCTGCGACATCACCGACGACGAATCGGTCCAGCACACGATCAAAAGCATTCTGGCAGAGCATGATCACGTGGACATGCTGGTCAACAACGCCGGCCGATCCATCCGGCGCGGTATCTACCACTCCACAGATCGTTTCCACGACTACGAACGAACGATGGCCGTGAATTACTTCGGCGCTGTGCGATTGGTTCTGGCATTGTTGCCGACCATGCGTTCTCGGCGCTTCGGCCACATCGTGAACATCAGCAGCGCGGGAGTTCAGGCGGCGACGCCCCGATTCTCGGCCTACGTGGCGAGCAAAGCTGCCCTCGACGGTTTCTCGGACGTAGCCGCCTCCGAAACCCTGGCAGATGGAATCACTTTCACGACTATCCACATGCCGCTGGTCGAAACACCGATGATCGCTCCGACCGGCGAATTCAACAACGGCCCGATCACGAGCCCGGAAAAGGCTGCGGCAATGGTTATCCGCGCGCTGATCAACCGCCCCAAACGCATCGACGTGCCACTGGGAACTCTGGGCGATCTGGGAACCCTGTTCGCACCGCACACCAAGGACCGGATTCTCAACCAGATGTACCAGGCCTTCCCAGATTCTCCGGCGGCAAAGGGTCAGGTAGACAAGGAAACTCCGGCAGACGTTCCGGCAACACCGACGCGACAGCACCATTCACGCTCACGAATTCGCAAACTCGGCCGACGAGCCGCCCGACTCGTGCCCGGTACGCACTGGTGATCGGTCGTGCGACTTCGCCCCCGAGGGCGTTCGCAAGAGGAACGGACAAGAGGAACGGGTCTGCGGGTTCAGTCGGCGAATCCTCACCGGGGTCACGCTGGCAAAAGCAATCAACCGCCAGCTGCACAGGGTTCCGTATCGGTGCCTGATCGCGGGACCACCAGACCAGACTCGTAGGCGATGACGACAGCGTGCGTTCGATTCTGAGCACCGAGCTTTGCCAGCACATTTCCAACGTGCGTCTTCACCGTCTCCAGGCTCACGACCAGAACCTGAGCAACATCCGAGTTGGACAGCCCGGTGGCCATCAACCGCAATACCTCTTCCTCCTTTGCTGTCAGCGCTGCATTCGGGAACGCCTCAGCGGAAACCAATGGGCGGGGCGTAACCATCCGGCGCAGCGCGGCAGGGAACAGGATCACTTCGCCCGCCGCCACCACACGTACTGCCGCTGCGATCTGCGGGACTGGGAGCCGCTTCAGCACGAAGCCACTCGCACCCGCACTGAGTGCGGCCGTGACGTAGCCATCGTTCTCGAAAGTGGTGATTACCAAGACTTTCGGCGGTTCGGTGCACTCGGCCTGGAGGTGCCGAGTTGCCTCTATACCGTTGCGCAGCGGCATCCGCACGTCCATCAGCACCACATCCGGACGAAGTTGCCGCGAAAGCTCCACTGCTTCGATACCGTCGGAAGCCTCGCCGACGACCACAATCCCGGGCTGAGCTGCGAGCAGCATACGCAGGCCGCTGCGGGTGACGTCGTCGTCATCCGCAATCAGCAGGGTGACTGGCATGCTTGCAAGGTTGGAGGCGTCCTCACTCCGATTGGCTTCGGTCATCGTGCCACTCGTACCGGCAACTGAACACTCAATCGCCAGCCCTGGGCTCCGTCCGGTCCAGCCTTGAACTCACCATTCAAGAGTCGCACGCGCTCGGCCAGACCTCCCAGGCCGCGCCCTGATCTTCGAACTACGTCTTCCTTTCCCCCGGTCACTGCCCCGATGCTGTTGACCACTCTGAGCTCGACGCTCTCCGAGCCGACTGCCACCGTGATTTCGATCGGCCCGCTGTCCCCGTGCCGCAGAGCATTGGTCGTCCCCTCTTGCAGGATCCGGTACGCCGCGCGAGAGAGTGTCCCCTGGATCTGTGAAAAGTCACCCGACAGGTTCACCTCCACAACCGCCCCCGCATGCCGCAACCGATCAATTAACGCGGGCAAGTCCGACAGCGTCCGAGAAGGTACAGCCCCAGGCCTCTCCTCGCGAAGTACACCCAGTACGTAGTCCAGGTCCTCGAGCGCGGCCCGTGTCGACTCCTCGATGCTACGCATGGCGGCCCTCGCGGCGGCAGGATCGGAGGCGAGCACCTCGCCCGCCACCGCCGCTTGGATCGTGGCGGCGGTGAGCGTGTGCCCGATCGAGTCGTGCAACTCGTGAGCGACCCGATTACGTTCGGCCAGTTGCAGTTCACGTTCTTCCGCCAGCGCGAGCCGTTCGGCCGTGGACGGCCCCAACAGTCGTGGCGCCAGCCACCTCAGCAGTGTTGCCACCAGGACACAAATTCCTGCCGCAAGCAGGAGGCAGCCGGCCGCCACGACCCAGGTCCATCCACCGGTCACGTCAACCGACGTATCGAACAGACTGATTCGCGCCGTGCCGCCGAGCCAGTTCCCCGGGAGCGAAATCCCCATGATGAAAAGGACGATGGTCGCGAGCGCCGCCATCCAGCCCACCATGACATGCAGGACAATCCAGAGCGGGGCACGCCAGCGATCAATGTCCGAGAGGTTGGGAGTACGGTGTCCGAGCGCTGGGCTCGGCAGCGACACCTGCAGAAGTCGGCGGGCAGACACGATGAGCGCGCGTCGCACAGGATGCGCCAGGCCGAGTGCTCCTACCAGAGTCACCCATATGAGCAGGACCGAAAGCGCCCGGACGAACTCGGGTGCGGATTGCCACGCGAGAGCAGGCAACATGGCAACCACCAGAAGTGGCACGCTCGCCAACACACCACAAACGGCGAAAAGCACAGCTGAGTATGTAGAGCCCCGCATCAGCGGTCGTAATCCTGTGATCATGATTCGACCAGTATGACTGGGCCGCTCGGCGATGGCCTCCCCCAATCGAGGGAGATGGTTTTCCCGCGTCGGAGCGATGCGCGACCGATCCTCCAGCAGACACGATCGTGTCCAGACCGATCAATCTCTCCAAGGAGTTCTACTGATGCATCGCCACAGTCGACAGGGCCAACCTAACTCACCCCGAAGACAAGGCCGGAAACGGCACCGCGCCCTCTGTTCCGTCGCAATGACTCTCAGCGTGGTCACCCTCGGTGCGTGCTCGTCGACCGCCGATACTGCCGCTGCGGGGCACGATACGGTTCAACGCTCCCTCGACGCGCTGGTGAGCGAGGACGGACTACCCGCCGCCCTCGCAAGCGTCCAAGACCGAAACGGTAACTCCCGCAACTACACCGCAGGAGTCGGTGACCTGACCACCGGATCAGAGGTGCCGCACAACGGCCAGATACGGATCGGCAGCAACACCAAAACCTTCACCGCAGTAGTGGTCCTGCAACTGGTCGCCGAAGGAAAGATCGAACTCGACACCCCCATCGAGACCTACCTACCCGGACTCGTCCGCGGAGAAGGGATCGACGGCCACAACATCACCATCCGCCAACTCCTCCAACACACCAGCGGCCTCCCCAACTACAGCAACTACCTGGAAGACGAAGTCCGATACTACGATCCACGCGAACTTCTCGACATCGCGCTCGAACATCCCGCCGACTTCGCCCCCGGAACGAGTTGGAAGTACAGCAACACCAATTACGTCCTCGCCGGCCTACTCGTACAGAAGATCACCGAAAAACCCCTCGCCGAGGAGATGAACCGGCGAATCTTCGCGCCGATCGACTTGCAGCACACGTACTTTCCTGAACCATACGACGAGAAGATCTCGGAACTCCACCCCCGCGGCTACTACCGGGAGTCATCGGATGCGCTTCCCGTCGACATCACAGAGATAGACCCCTCGTGGGGATGGGCCGCAGGACAATTGATCTCCACCACCTCGGACCTCAACCAGTTTCTCCACGCACTCCTCGGCGGACGACTGCTCCCCGCAGTCCAACTCGACCAGATGCGCACTACAGTCCCCGCGGAGGAAACCTTCGGACCCGAGGCCCGCTACGGACTTGGATTGGTCAGCCGTCCGCTACCGTGTGGCGGCCTGTCCTGGAGCCACGGCGGCAGTTTCCCTGGATACGAGACACGCGGGGGCGCTACCGACGACGGACGCGAAGCGAACCTCGCGGTCACCATGCAAGTCGCCGACGATGCCACCCGGAGAAAACTCGAACACGCGGTGGATATCGCCCTTTGCCGCTGAGGCTCTCCTGTCAATCGCCAAAAGTCGCCTACTCCGGAATAACTCGTCAAACCGACAGTATCGGGTGCGAGACGCGGGACTCCGAGGTGCAGCCAGCTACACCCCGTACGCTCCGGCACGCACCACCGAGAGACTGCACTTCGCACCATGGAGGAGGCGTACGCACGTCAATACTGTTCTCTGCATATGGAACTCACCATGAGATCCGACAACAGGAGGCCACAACCAATGACCACCCTTCGACGTCGCCCCCTGCTCACCGTACTTCCGGCAGTCACCGCTGCAGCCCTCATATTGGGCGTCAGCGGATGTGGTGGCACCACTGACTCCACTGATTCCACTCGGCAAAGCGACGCTGCCGTGCAACAGGCGCTCGACGGCGTCATCGAGCAGGGGATCCCCGGCGCACAACTCGTGATCTCCGACCCGCCGCGGGGCACTCGCATCATTCGTGCGGGAATGGGAAACACCGCCACCGGCGAGCCTGTCCCCGATGATGCGCGGGTCCGAATCGGCAGCAACACAAAGGCCTTCGTCGCGACCGTCGTCATGCAACTCGTCGACGACGGACTGCTCGACCTCGACATGAGCATCGAGCACTACCTGCCCGGAACCGTCGTAGGCAACGGGAACGACGGCAACCGAGTCACCATTCGAGATCTCTTGCAGCACACCAGTGGACTGACGGACTACCTCGCCGCCGGCGGAGCACGGCCGGAAGACGTCAAGCCCGGCCAGCTGCTGGTGGGGACAAGCGCACAACCATCGGAGCACTTCTCCCCCACCGAACTGGTCGATATCGCGATGTCCCTTCCACCCGGCCCGGCCGCCAAAGACAAGGCTGTCTATTCGAACACGAACTACATTCTGCTCGGGGTGCTCATCGAGAAGGTCACAGGACGCCCTGCCGCGCAGGAGATCACCACCCGCATAATCGATCCGCTCGGACTGAAGGACACCTATTTTCCCGCCTCCCGCGAGACACAGATCCGCGGTTCTCATGCACAGGGCTATCACCCGATCGGCGGCATTCAGGTCGATGTCACCGATGGCGACGTGTCGTGGGCCGACACCGCAGGTGCGATGGTCGCAACCGGCGCCGACCTCAACACTTTCTTCACGGCTTTGCTACGCGGCGACCTCGTCTCGAATGACAGGCTCGCCGAGATGAAACACACCGTGCCGTTCGACAGGAGCCCGCAGGACAGCTACGGACTCGGACTGGTCCGCGTGAACAGCTCCTGCGGGAAGGAGATCTGGGGTCACGGCGGCGGAATCCCTGGCTTCGGTACCTCGGGCGGAGTCGATACCACAGGACGCGCTGTGACTCTCACCCTCAATCACATCCCGATGAGCGAGGACGCCTTCGTAGCAGCACAGCGAGTTGTCGACGCAGCGATGTGCGCGGAGTGAAGGAAACATGTTCGTGCACGACTTCGCGCGCAACATCGAACAACAATTCTTCCCGATCGAACGATGTCCCGACCCCTACCAATCCTCAGGAGTTCTACTGATGCGTAACAATATTCGAAAGGTCTTCCCTTCCTCAGATCGCCGGCAGGCCCGCAAACAGCACCGGACCTTTTCGGTCGTTACCGCGATGGCCCTCGGTGCCATGACGCTGGCGTCCTGCTCGCCGTCATCCGCCCTCAGTCCCGATACCGTCGGTTCTTCCTCCACCGAGTCCGACGCGGTTCAACGCTCCCTCGACGCACTGGTGAGCGAGGACGGACTACCCACCGCCCTCGCAAGCATCCAAGACCGAAACGGCAACTCCCACAACTACACCGCAGGAGTCGGTGACCTGACCACCGGATCAGAGGTACCGCACAACGGCCAGATACGGATCGGCAGCAACACCAAAACCTTCACCGCAGTAGTGGTCCTGCAACTGGTCGCCGAAGGAAAGATCGAACTCGACACCCCCATCGAGACCTACCTACCCGGACTCGTCCGCGGAGAAGGGATCGACGGCCACAACATCACCATCCGCCAACTCCTCCAACACACCAGCGGACTCCCCGAGTACGGAATACACGTCAATGACGAAGAGATCAGATACCGCTACGCCGACCCCCACGATTTGCTCGACATCGCCTTCCAGCACCCCGCCGACGCACCGCCCGGAGCGACTTGGGGGTACAGCAACACCAACTACATTCTGGCCGGCCTACTCGTACAGAAGGTTACCGGCCGCCCCCTCGCCGAGGAGATGAATCGACGTATCTTCGCGCCGATCGGCCTGCGCGACACCTACTTCCCATCCCTGGGCGACATGACCATCCGGGGTCCCCATCCCAAGGGATACCACCGCACCGCACCAGACAGCCCACTGAGTGACGTCACAGAGATGGATCCGTCGTGGGGATGGGCCGCAGGACAATTGATCTCCACCACCTCGGACCTCAACCAGTTCCTCTACGCACTCCTCGACGGACGACTGCTCCCCGCAGCCGAACTCGACCAGATGCGTACCACCGTCCACGTCGGCGGGCCCACCGGACTCGAGTACGGTCTCGGCCTCACCAGCAGGACTCTCTCGTGCGGCGGGGTCTACTGGGGCCATGGCGGCGACATAGTCGGTTACGAGACCCGCGGCGGCATCACCGACAACGGGCGCGCCGTGAACCTTGCGGTGACTGCTCTTCCCTCGACTGCGTCCGCCACCCAACACGTCGCAGACACCGTGGACAAAGCTTTGTGCAGCTAGCTCTGGTGACAGCGTCACCCGGAATCTCACCCGAGTGACGCTGTACCGACCGACGAAACATTCGGTCGGTTATTGGCCGAACGGACCAATGCGGCCAACGTGTCCGCTGCCACACTTCATCAGTCCATGCGGCACAACGCAATTCAGGAGGCATGATGAAGTCGGAACGCGCCACAGTCGAGGAACCCTCGCATAGCGGCGGCAAGTCGATACAAAACATATTGGACAACAAGTCAATTCGTCGAACAACGACTATGACTGTTGGGCTGCTCAGTACAATCTGGATGATCGACATGATAGATCGCGTGATGATCGGGCTTGCACTGCCGATGATCGGAGACGAATTCTCCCTCAGCAATACGCAATTGGGCGGAGTCGTGTCGATCTTCGCCATCTTTTACATGCTCGGGCAGGTCCCCGGCGGCATGCTGGCCGACCGATTCGGACCCAGGCCACTGTTGATCGTCGCGTTGATCCTGTGGTCGGTATTCACCGCACTGACAGGATTCGCCTGGGGCCTCGTCTCGCTGATGGTCATGCGTGCGATGTTCGGGCTCAGCCAGGGTCTCTTCCCAGCAGCGTCGTTCAAAGCTCTGGCTGAGCGAACCCGTCCGAAAACTCGCGCCACGGCCATGGGCTTCATGATCGGTGCAAACAACCTGGGCCCCGGCATCGCACCATTGATCATCGCCCCAGTTCTCATGGCCGTCGGTTGGCGGGACGCATTTTGGCTGGTGGCCATAGTCGGCGCCGTGATCGGCACAGTCGTCTGGTTGGTGCTCCCGGCGCCGTTGGACACAGAGATCACGGAAGATCCGGAGGCCGCACTGCAACCGCTCGCCAGTGAACACTCACGCGCCGCGGTGTTCAAGTCCGCTTCGGTCTGGAAATTCGCACTTCTGTTCTGCCTGGCCAACATGGCCGGATATGGGCTGTTGACCTGGGTGCCGAGCTACCTCCTCAACGAAAAGGGACTCTCGCTGATCGATACGGGAATCTTCGCGGCGATCCCGTTCATCGTCACGGCATTGGCCATCGTCGTCGGTGGACGTCTGGTGGACAAGTACTTCCACGACAGCGCGCGCATTCTGCTCGTTCCGTGCATGGCCACCTCCGCCATTCTGCTGTTCTTGATGACTACCACCGATACCGTCGCGATGTTCACGTTCTATCAAACCCTCGCGATGGGCGTCAGCGGACTGTGCTCGATGTCGATCTTCGCCCTCCCGTTGCGGGCGCTGCCAGCCGAATTCCTCGGTTCCGGAATGGGTTTGATCAACGGTTGTGGACAGCTTGCCGGTTTCATCACCCCTCTCGTCATGGGATGGATGGTGGACCAGTTCTCGTACATGGCCGCGTTCGGAGTCCTGGTCGGCGCGACGGCTGCGGCGGCTTTGGTGGCCATGATCGTTCCACAGACCCCGGCGAAATTCTGAGGGCTCTCACGTAGTCCGGCGAAGTGGCCGCTGAAGGGTCGTTCCCGGCAGTGGCCGCTTCGCCGATCCGGAGCTGACCCCGGTGCCAGCTCGTCACCTCACTGCATCGAACCCGTTGCGCGAGCGCCGAAGTGCGCGCCCTGCAAGCTTCCCCGTCGGCACCCCGTCCGACAGTGCCGGTTGCCCATTGACCACAACGTGCCGCATTCCGGTCGCATACGCTCTTGGGTTGTCGTATGTCGCGAGATCCTCTACCTGCGAGGGGTCGAAGATCGCCAGATCGGCGTATCCCCCTGGCGCAATGTAGCCCCGCTTCGCCAAACCGAAGTTTTCAGCAGGAAGGCTGGTCATTCGGCGAACGCATTCCTCGACTGATTGCCCGCCAATGCCGTGGGTGTAGCGGCTCAGAATACGGGCGAAAGTTCCGAATGAACGGGGGTGGACGGGTTGCCCCGCGAAAAGGGTCTCCGTGCTTTGAGCATCGGCATCGGAACCAACCGAAACCCAGGGACGCTCGAAGGCAATTCGCGTGTTGTCCTCCGACGCAATGAAATAGGCAGCTTCGGCTGTGGGGAGAGCGTCGAGAACAGCCAGTATGGTGTCTACCGGGTCGTGATGCCCCATCCTCCGAGCAATAGATCCCAGAGCTTCCCCCGCTCGGATCCCGAGTGCCGGTACCTCGGACAAGATCGTCACCCCATCGGCACCTCCGGACGCAGCGTAGAGATTCTCCCAGTCCTCGTCCTCACGATGGATCCTCTCGCGGATCTGGTCTCGGACACCGGTCGAGTTCAGGTGCGTGCGCCCGGCCGTGGTGTCACGACACCGAAACTCCGGTGGCAACGCGGCACTGAGCAGCGTGTTCCCCGCCTCGTACGGATATACGTCCGCGGTGATTCGCACGCCTTCCTCGCGAGCCGACTCAACCAATTGCAGGGCCTCGGACATTTTGTGCCAGTGCGACTTACCAGCAACCTTGAGGTGGTAAATCTCCCCGCGCGCTCCTGTCGTTCGAGCGATGTCGATCAGTTCCTCGATGCTTTCGAGAAACCTCTGCCCTTCGCTTCGGAGATGGCAGATATGGACGGCATCATGTCTGGCGAGCACCTGCGAAAATGCTCGCAACTCGCCGGTATCCGCATAGCTTCCGGGTGGATAGATCAGAGCCGAACCCACTCCGAGAGCTCCATTTTCAAGCTCCTCGTCGAGCAGGGCACACGCTTCGGCCAGCTCTTGTTCACTCAACAGACGATTGTCCACACCCGCAACCACCATGCGCAGATTCGCTGCGCCGACGAAGCTCGCCACGTTGAAACCGACGCCGTTCGTCTCCAAGGATTCGAGAAAATCGTGCAACTTCGGCCAATGTGATTGCACTCCAAGTGGAATCGCACCCAATCCGAGCATCGCCGGAGTCATCGAACCCGTGACCGGTCCGAGAGACACGCCTTCACCGAAGACCTGGGTTGTGACCCCCTGATACAAGTCCGACAATCCTCGTGGGTCTTGCTGCAGCGTGAGGTAACTATGGCTGAGCACATTCACAAAACCGGGAGCCACCATGCAACCGCGAGCATCGATGTCGCTCGCCCCCGGCACAGCACCGATCGTTCCGACTTCCACGATCGTGTCACCGGAGATCGCAACATCCGCTTTCCTGGGCGGGCTCCCACTACCATCGAGCACAGTCCCGTCCCGAACGACGATTGTCGGCAGCATCACGTCTCCTCCACGGTGGCCTTGCTGTCGCGAGATGCGACCCTCTTCACTCTGCTCAATCGTGGAAGCGAAATCTTGTTCCAGACACACATACGCGATGCAAAATTGGTGCCGCCCTACCAAACTGGCCCATGGTTCCGATCATGCCATCGGTTAGCCGACAACCCTGCGGATCTCGCTCTCGGAGGCATTGGCGCCCGTGCAGACAACAGCAACGCGCTTGTCAGCGAAGGTGTTCGGATGCGCATAGACCGCAGCAAGTGCGGCCGCACCGGCGCCTTCACTCAAAGTGTGAGCGTCGTAGAGCAACGCCCGCTGCGCGAGGGTGATGTCGTCGTCAGTGACGAGCAGGAAGGCTCCTAGCCGTTCACGCAAAACACGTTGTGTCAGTGCGAACCCGGCACCGGTCGCAAGCCCCTCGACACGGGTGGTGTTCGGGCGCTCGACGCACGTGCCGGAACTCCATGAGTCATGTGCGGCTCGCGCGGCCTCCGACTGCACTGCGAACACCTCTAGGTGCGGCGCGAGCGCACTGGCGACGAGACACGCCGCCGCGGCACCGCTGCCGCCACCGACTGGGACTACCACCGCGTCCAGATCGGGTTGTTGTTCGACGAGTTCGACGTAAGCAGTAGCGACACCGGCAAGGATGGCCGGCTCATTGGCGGCGCTGACGAGACGCAGGCCGTCACGTTCGCTGATGAACTCGGCGTGAGCACGTGCCTCGTCGAAATTCACACCGTGCTCGACAAGTTCGGCTCCGAGCATGCGGACAGCATGAGCCTTGACTGGATTCGCCCCAACCGGCATGACGATCACACATCGCACGCCCGCACCCGCTGCTGCATACGCCAAGGATTGAGCGTGGTTTCCGGTCGAGTAGCCGACAATCCCCCGCGCGCGCGTCGCCTCATCCAGTCCTGCCACCAGATTCAGTCCGCCGCGAACCTTGAACGCACCCGTGGGGTGCACGTTCTCGTGTTTGACGAACAATTGGCTGCACGAGCCCGCACCCAAGGTCGGATGCGATACCAGGGGCGTAACCGGTAGATGCCGACGGACGACCTGACTGGCACGCTCGATGTCTGCCCACGTGGGTGGTTGTAGCTCGGTTGTTGCCGCGAGATCAGGTGCCTGTGCCATGTGGAGCACCTTTCCAAACACTGATTCATAGGTCCAATACGTGTTTTCGTCAAAAGCATCGAAATCTTCTATGATTTCGGCATGCTCGATCTAATTCGGCTGAGGGTCTTGGTCGCTGTTGCGCAGGAAGGATCGGTGACAGCCGCCGCCGATTCTCTCGGTTACGCACAGCCCTCCATCAGCCACCACCTTCGACAACTCGAATCGGAAGTCGGGGTTCCACTGTTCCAGCGAGCCGGTCGTGGGCTACGTCTGACGGATGCCGGTGCGGTACTGGTTCGGCGAGCCACCGAGATCCTCGGCCACGTCGATGCAGCAGTAGCGGAAGTCGAAACGTACGCAGGACTGAGGGCCGGGCGGGTACGACTGGCCGCATTCCCGTCAGCCCTGGCGAGTTTGATTCCGCAGGCGATGGCAGCGTTCACGTCCCAGTACCCCGATGTGTCCATCAGCCTCGTTGATGCAGAACCACCCAAAGCACTTGCACTGCTTCGTAACAACGATGTCGACGTAGCTGTTGTCTTCGCGCACGAGGACACCCCTGAAGTCGGGCTCAAGCATGTCGCGCAGACGACTTTGCTGGAAGATCCGTTGTACTTGATCACCTCCGCGCGGAATCCAGATGCCGCCAGCCAGCTCAGCGACTACTCCAGCGAGACCTGGATTGCCGGTTGCCCGAGCTGCCGCGCCCACCTCCTCACCGCTTGCAATCGTGCTGGATTCATTCCGCGGATCGAGTTCGAGACCGACGACTACGTCGCCGTCCAAGCGCTGGTCGCCTCCGGAAGCGGGGTCAGCACCCTTCCGGCCCTCGCTCTCCAGGCACATCAGAATCCGGATATCCACGCACACCGCATTCCCGGCGAGCGGCGCACTATCTCTGTCGCGACCTACGGGAAACCTCCACTTGCTCCCGCCATCGACGCGTTCGTCAGAACTCTGACAGCGATATCCGAATCCATGTGTGAGCGCGTCGAACTGGATGGGCACGTCAGTCTATGACGACCCTGGGCGGCCCGATCACGACCGCCCGCAATAGCCAGTGACCTCAGGCCCTACCAACAACCGCGACTATCAGTGCGGCAAGTTCGCTTCGAGCATCGTCGGGCGAGAGCGCTCCCGCTACAGCCGCATGCGAGAGTGCCTCTGCAGCACCGAATATTGCAGTCATCGAAGGTTGCGCAAGTCCCCCGCCCACACCAAAGGGAGCCAGCACCTCCCGACATCGTTCGGAATACGCGTGTTCGGATTCACGCTTGACCCGCTCCAGCTCGGGCGAACCCTCCAGCGCTGCAAGCACACCCGTCAGCTCACGCCCCTGCGCCAGCGAACATCCGACGTAGGAGTCGGCGATGGCATTCGCGCGTCCGCTCAAAGACTCATCCGCGGCATCGAGATACTCCTCGAGCATCACCGTCTGACGATCGTCGAATTCCTTGAAAAGGGCTGCCAACAACGCGGCGCGGGAGGCGAAATGGCTGTAGACAACGGGCTTTGCGACGCCGGCACGTTCAGCCAACCGGCCAAGGGTGAGCGCGTCTGCGCCCTCCTCTCGCACCAATGCCCACGACACCTCGACGAGCTGTTCGTACCTGCCGGCTCGCGACAGTCTCGTACGTGCCATCGGACACCTCCTTGCGCTATATACCAATAGTAACCTACTCTTAGTACATAAGCGCACCAGCTACCGAAGGACGCTCATGACCACACTCGTCGTAGTCTCCCACTCCGATCCACAGTCACTTACCCAGCATGTCGCCCGTTCTACCGCCGACGCGATCCGCGACCTGGGCGGCGACGTCGACTTCGCGGACCTACATGCCGAGAATTTCGATCCCCGATTCTCCGAAGCCGATGTGAACCTGTTCCGCGGCAACGGGACTCCCCCGGCCGATGTTGTAGCCGAGCAGGACCGAATCGATCGTGCAGACGATCTGATTCTCGTGTTTCCGATGTACTGGTGGTCGATGCCCGCACTACTCAAAGGTTGGATCGATCGAGTCTTTGTCAGCGGATGGGCGTACGAATACACCCCGGGAAGCGAATTCGTGAAGAAACTGGACCGACTCACCGTCCACCTGATTCCGGTCGCAGGTGACGACGCTGAGAGTTTCGACCGACACGGCGTGTACGAGGCCTTCCGGACACAGATCGAGCGCGGCATCATCGAATATTGCGGTGCCACACTGGGATCGACAACCTTCGTTCACGAGTCGGACACGAAGGGCCGAGACGTCCTCGCCGCAGAAATCCACGACGTCAGCGAAAGCATTGCGGCCCGTGTCGCTTACCCTGCGACCGTGACTTCCAGTTGACGGTCAGAACGCGGTCAACTGACGCTTGACCGACCCGTGGCTGCCCAGTAGCGAAGCGTATCCCCAGTATGACCGAGGTTGCGCGACAACTGATCAGCTGGGCGCACGCTGTCGAGTAGACCGCCACACCCTTCGATTGCCTTACGCGAACCCGCGTTCATTTCGTCGCAGGTAATCAGGACGCGACTGAGCCCCACCGGGTCGCCGGCGTACGTGAGCACGTCCCGCAGAGCAGTCGACGCTATCCCTTTCCGGCGTTCCGACGGCCGAATCCCGTAGCCGATATGACCACCAAGATCAGCCAAGAACTCATTCAAGCTGTGTCGCAACTGGATAGCACCGAGATACCTGCCGTCACGAACGATCCACCAGTTGGTTGCCGGGACAATGTCGGGCCCCGGCAACGCCTCAGGCTGCGCCAACAACTCCTGCACCCAGTGCCCGAACCCATCGCGGGATGCAAGGTCGAGATCCAGACGTTGCGCAACTCCCAAGGCCGAACCGGGCTGATCCGCCTGCGGTCCGCCCCACTCGTCACGCGACTCCAACCAGGACACCCACAACGCCTCGTCAGGCGCAACCAAATCGACAGTCATAGCAGCGATGCTACGTCCCACCCGCAATGGTCGAGACTTCGCCTCAATCCATCGCAAAAGCACATAGTGTCGATGTATGAGTGGACGTTTCACAGCTGGGGTCTTTATCGTCGTCGTCAGTGTCGTCGCCGTTGCGTTGGTTTGGGCCGGCGTTCGAGACTATGAATCTTTCACTCCACCGGCCGCGACAGCGGTCGATCGGGCGGACTGTCTCGCCCCTGATATCGCCGCCGCGCTCGTAGCCCCCGAGGCACGCGACAGCAGCATCGCTCTTCGCCCTGAGGGAAGTGGTTACCCCCCTCCTGATTTCAGCCCCGTTGCCGTTGTTCGATGCGAACGCGGAGAAACGTCCGACGGCGGGTTATCGATCGACACCGTACGCCTCGAGGGGGACATCCACGCGGTGGACGAAGCATTCCGCGAACAGTCTCGTCGATTTCCTGCCAACGTCCGAGCCGACTGCGCGTACCGTCTCGTCCCGCCAGCCGGTTTGTGGCTGGTAGACGAAGCAGGAGCAGCCATACGCCCTACCTGGCCGACCGCGCCCTGCGGACTGCAAGAGAAACCACACGCAGCCCTGAACCGATTGCAAGAGGACAGCCGCGAACAACACTTGGTCGACGGTGTGTCCGCCGATGATGCGGGAATCTGCCCCGACTCGATCGGACAACCGTTCGCGACGACCACTGAAGCTGACATGAATCGCATGGCAGAACACGAAGACACTCACGCGCGCCCACTGACGGAAACAGCTTTGGCTACACCGATTTCCGACGTCGGCAGACTACGGGTGTGCCGCTATTCCACCGAACCGCCGCTGACCGCGTCCCGAATCCGCTTGTCACGCCAGCAGAGTACTGATCTGATGGAGGCTGCATCCACCGCGCCACCTGCAGGCCCATGCGATCTCGTCGCTCAACACATCGCTTCGATCGACGTGCTTCGTCCCGACGGATCGGGCGGCACTCGGATGGCAGTCGAACTCGACGGATGCCAACGCGTAAACCTCCTCGGACAACGTCAATTACCGCCCGCAGTCATTGCGTTCCTGTTGCGGTAGCACGGACCCACACCCGAGTTCATCGAGACTGATCGCATAAAACCGACGAGGGAATCACAGGTCTCGAATCGACGTGACGACAACCGGCCTGACCGGCTTGGGCGCCGCGCCGCAACTCGGTGGACGCGGCGCGAGTTCGGAGACTGCAGTCTCGACGGCCCATCGCCGGCCGTCCACATGTGCGACGACGCATGTCCCGTCACTCGCCTGCTCGATGACAGCCAACTGGTTGATTCCACAGCCGATTTGTTGTCGCACTGCAATTTCCGAAGCCTGACCCGCCGGAGACCAGCAACTCCGACCACGCAGGCCTGGCAAATGGACTTGGTCTCGGGAAGCCACCTCCACGGCCGTGACACTCTCACTTGCGGACAGACGGCCGTATGTATTGCCGCTCGGCAGCAGGATCATCGACGGCGCAAATCGGTGCCCGCCGGTATGCGAACACTCCCACACCTGAGGCCCGAAGGACGACATGAGCGCTGCGGCAATCGGCCTGCCGAATACAGCGCAGCACTGGTCGCGCTTGCCGTGAGCACAGACCAATACGACTGGCTCGGTCACTTGCTCGCCCAATCCTGGTGGCGGCCCATCCAACAGGAAGAAATCGACGTCGAGTAAATCCATCGGCGAATCGATGTGCAACCTTTCACACCATGAGTCGCTCGGATCGGAGCGCGCAAGCAGGACGGTGTGTCCATCAGTCATCGGATCGGTGCGCCCGGGTCGCCGAACGAACATGATTCGTACGTCGGCAGCGTCGGCTCGTCGGCTCAGCTCGGCGGCGAGCTCCTCCCCCAACGCCGTTCCGTCCAGCACGTCACGACCCCAGGCTGCGTTGAATTCGAGACACACCCAACCCCGCACGACGGCAGCGCTGCCTGCCAGCGGTTCGTCGACAGCAGACAGCGCGGAACAGGTTTCGGCTTCGGTCACGAGCCCTATTGTGTCAGCCGCGCTGGGTATCGATTCGCAAGTGCCTGTAGCTCAGTGACGCGGAAGCTCAGTAGAACTTCTTGCCCTCCGCAAGCTGGTTGACGAATTTCTCGATCCGCCTGGCTCGCGTCTCCGGACGCTTTGCCTCCTGTAGTCGGTACGCGATGGTGAATCGGTTGGTGGAATTGAGCGTCGCGTAGAACTCGCGAGCCTTCGGGTTGTCCGCAAGCGCATCGAGAAAGTCTTTCGGGACCTCGGCCTTGGCTGATCCCTCGTACGCGCGATCCCATCGACCGTCGGCTTTGGCCTTCTCGATCTCGGCGACACCGGATGGCTCGAGAAGTCCCGCGGCGTCGAGGCGGGCGACTATCTCGACGTTGCGTTTGGACCACGGACTCCGCGCGGTGCGTCGCGAAAACTTCTGCACGAAGAAATCGTCGTCGATTCGCCGTGCGAGGCTGTCGATCCAGCCGAAGCACAGGGCAACGTCCAACGCTTGGTCGTAGTCGATAGAGCTGTGCGACGAGGTCTTCTTGGCCATTTTCAGCCAAAGGCCGGGGACCACCTCGTGGTTCTCGGACAGCCATCGACGGAACTCTTCTCCGTCAGCGAAGTATTCGGTATCGAGTTCGACTGCCATCAGTGCTCCTCACATTCTCGATACCCATACTCTGACAAAACCCTGCGACAAATATCCGAAAGTTCCGAGCGCGAGCACCCATTTGGCAATACTGACAGTCGAAGCGGCGCGAACCCTCGAGTCGGTGATGCTGTCGCGATGATCGAGGAAATGGAGTCCGACCACGTTCTCGACGTAGTCGCCGGCCGCCGACAGTACCGGTGCGACGGCAACGACGCGCCGAGTTGCGGAGGAAAGGGGAACCCACTCCCCGAGCCGCTTGCCTGCTGACCGCAAAGCCATCGCGTAGATCGCGGGATGTACGAAGTCGGGGTAGTAGTGACTACGAAATCGCGCCGAGGCCTCTGCGTCCATGGAGTCCAATATTTCGACGTACCGGCGAGCAGAGAAGGCCGTCTGCACTTCCAATACTTTGGGAGCCACCGGCCCGAGTAGGCGAGCAATATTCGCTTGTGAGACAACAAAAGCAGTCGTCCACAATGCCATCGCCTTCGCAGATCCAGTTGGTGCCATTCCACGATCGTGCCATCTTCGCACAACAGAACGGAACGGCCCGACGGAAAAGCTCGCCGAAAATGTGCATGAGGTTGTAAAAAGCGGGCATCCCGTATCGATCATCGGTCCGATAGCGGGGAGCGCGCATGTCGCCCAAGTCCAACCCGACTGTTCTGTTCATCCACGGACTCTGGATGCACCCGACCACCTGGGACCCCTGGGCGCAGGTTTTCGGCGCGCAGGGGTACTCCACGATGGCGCCGGGGTGGCCAGGGGACGCGTCGACGGTGGGTGAGACGCGTGAACACCCGGAGGACATCGCGGGGCACGGCATCGACGACGTGACGGATCACTACGCCAAGGTGATCGCCGATCTCGACGAACCACCGATCGTGGTGGGGCATTCGTTCGGAGGTTTGATCGCGCAGAAACTGCTGGGCCAGAAGTTGGCGACAGCGGCAATCGCCATCGACCCGGCTCAGCCCAAAGGGGTGCTGAAACTTCCCCTTGTTCAACTGGGCAGCGTCTTCCCGGTCCTGTCCAACCCCAGGAATTACCGGAAGGCTTACTCACACAACAGAGAGTCGTTTCACAAGTCCTTTGCCAGCGCCGTGTCCAAGGACGAGTCCGACGCCTTGTTCGAGCAGTATGCGATTCCCGCCCCTGGTCGGCCGTTGTTCGAGGCAGCACTCGCCAACTTCGCGCCTCACAGCCCCGCTGCAGTGGATTTCAACGCCCGCCGTGGGCCACTCCTGATGATCGGCGGCGGCAAGGATCGCACAGTCCCTAAAGCCAGTTCGGACAGCTCGTTCAAGAAGTATGCCAAGGCGCCAACGGTCAACGAATACAAGGTCTTCGGCGATCGGGGGCATTCTCTGACCATCGACCACGGCTGGCGCGAGATCGCGGATTACAGCCTTGCCTGGCTCGACAAGCAGGGCATGAGCCCGCCGCAAGGCAAGCACGAAAGTCAGTCTCAACCGAAAGCTTGAAAACGACGACGGTACACCTGCGGCGAGATTCCGAGATGCGTCGAAAATGCTCGGCGTAGGGATTCCGAACTGCCGAATCCCGCCAACTGCGCGGCTTCGGTCACCGAGTGGCCGGCATCGAGGAGCGCTTTCGCGGAATCGAAGCGGATCAACTCGACGTATTTGGCCGGCGTCGTACCGAGTTCCTCGCGAAAGAGTCTCGTCAAATGCCGTGGGCTCAGGTGCGCCAGGGCAGCCAGTTCGTCGACCGAGTACTCCCCCGCCGGATCGGCCGCCACCGCATCGACTACTGCGCGAAGCGCGGGCACCCGGGGCCGCGGCCCGCTCAACGACGGCGAGAACTGTGACTGCCCACCTGGACGCTGGAGGAATACCACCAGAAGCTGCGCGACGCGTCGGGCAATCTCTGCACCATGATCTCGCTCGAGCAATGCGAGCGCGAGGTCGATCCCGGCGGTCACACCCGCAGACGAGAACACCGTGCCGTCCTCGATGAAAATGGCGTCGGGAACTACCGTGATCTGCGGATAGGCGCGCGCCAGCGTTGCCGTGTGTTGCCAATGCGTCGTTGCGCGGCGTCCGTCGAGCAGTCCACTCGCCGCCAGGATGAAAGTCCCGGTACAGATCGAGGCAACCCGCCCCGATCGCCCTGCCAGGTCACGTGCTGCCTCGCGTAATTCCGGACCCACCGGCGTGGACGGGAACACGTCGCCACCCATGACAAGCAACGTGTCGAAGGAACCGGAATCTGCGACGTCGCAGTCGACCGGAATGCGCATGCCGGTCGACGAGTCGACATCGTGTCCACCCACCGAGCAGATCACCAACTCGTAGTTCGCTCCGCCGCGATTGGCTTCTGCGAACACCTCACTCGGACCTGCGACGTCGAGCAGTTTGACGCCGTCGAACACCAGGACGGCAACTCGATGCACTGCGGTCACGATCACTCCCCTTCGTCCTGATCTGTGGACAGTATGGCCGAGATCAGGGTGCGCCCGCGTGCGTGCTCGACCGACACTGGGATAGACCGAGAAATTCGCAGCAGCGACGAGCAGAGCAGGTACCGATGAACACGATCATTGCCGGTGTGAAAATCCCCGATTCGAAGATGGCTGCCGACGCCACCGAACTCGTCCGAGATACGGCTTCCGAGTTACTGTTTCACCATTCGCGACGCGTATTCCTCTTCGGATCGCTTCAGGGAGCGCGTCTGGGGCTGCACGCCGACCCCGAATTGCTCTACGTCGGCGCCATGTTCCACGACCTGGGGCTCACCGAGAAGTTCCGAGACAGTACGGCTCGATTCGAATTGGACAGCGCCGACGAAGCGCGGCGATTCCTCACCGGCTACGGTGTCGACGAAACCGACATCCGCACAGTGTGGGAAGGCATCGCTCTACATACGACGCCCGAAGTTCCCTCCCGATTGGAACCCGAAATCGCCTTGGTGACAGCGGGTGTGGAGACCGATGTACTCGGAATCGGATACAGCGAACTCGACCAGGCCGACATCGACGCCGTCACCGCGGCCCACCCCCGCCCGGATTTCAAGAATCAGATCTTGAAGGCCTTCACCGACGGTTTCAAGCACCGCCCCGAGAGCACGTTCGGAACGGTCAACGGTGACGTGCTCGAACATTTTGTACCGGGATTTCGGCACATCGATTTTGTCGAGGTCATCCAGAACTCGGCTTGGCCCCAATAGAACTCGATTTCAGCCGGCCGCCTCACTCATCGCAGCGGCATCTTCCGCCCCGAACTTTTCCTCGAGAGTTTCCGGCGAATAGTCGAGGTCGATCTCGGCGACGTCGCGCCCGCGCGCAGACTCGATCGCCGAAAGTCGGCGCTGCGCACGGTCTGCGGCATACTCGAGGAACTCCTGATTGTCCAAACCGAACGGCTGCACCTCGAATTGATCGTTGACCCAGTTGATCATTCCGAGCGCCATGGGCATGAGTTCACCCATCCGCTGCTGGACGACGTCCCAGTTGTGATCGTCGGCGGCGACGTGCCTTCGGCAGGTGAACGTCCCCCAAGCCATGTGCCGTCGTTCGTCGTCACCGATCTTCCGCACCAATTGCTGCATGCCAGGCAGGATTCCGCGCGTCGCACAGACTTTCTGCCAGGCGTAGTAGCCCGTCAACGCCAGACTGCCCTCGATGACGTGGTTGTACGTGACGCTGGCACGCACCTGGTTGACCGGGCTGGGATCCGTCTCGAGAATGCGTAGCGACGAAGGCAACTCCTCGTAGAACAGTTGCCGGTAGTACGGGTTGTCAGCGACGTAGGAATGCAGGTCACTGGTCAATCCCACTTCGTCCATCCACAGCCGAAATACCTGGGTGTGCTTGGCTTCCTCGAAACAGAACTGCGTCAAGTACATCTCGTCGCCGAACCTGCCCTCGGTCGACATCGCTTTCATGAACGGTTGAATGTCTTCGGTGACGGCTTCTTCACCGGCAATGAACTGCGCGCACAGGAAGGTGGCGCTGCGCTGCTGCTCGCTGGTCAGCTCCTGCCAGTCACGAGCGTCCTGGGAAAAATCGAGGTCGGTTGGGTTCCAGAATTTTGCATTTCCCTTGGTGAACAATCGGAGTGGGAACGAATCCCAGTTCAACCCTCCCGACCGAAGAGTACTGAAACCTTCTCGCCCCGGCGAGGTGACAGTCATGACATTCCTTCTTCCCGAACCGAAGACAGATGCCCCACCAGCATGCCCGCAGAACTGAAACGTGAATCAGTTTTGGCGAAATTTGATCTATTCCTTCAGAGAAACGCCCTTGGTCTCCATCACTGCGAAGAGCTTGGCGTTCATCTGAGCCGCCAGATCTGGCCGATACGAGCCGATATTGAGCGGATTGGCTAGATTGTTCAGTTCCAAGGGGTCGGCTTGTAAGTCGTAGAGTTCGTATTGCGGCGCAGCAACTCCCGCGGGATCGAAGTACATCGTGTACTTCCATCGACTCTCACGTATGCACCGGATGTGATTAGGCTGCGTGACGATGTTCTGACCGTCGGGCGTTGCGCAGTTCTGATCGTCGTAGGTGAACAGAATCGTGTCCTGAACCTGTGCGCTGGGACTTTGCGGATAGGCGGCAGCGTCGACGACGACCGGTGTCAGATCGGTGCCCAAGAAGTTCCACGATTGACGCGCAGGCGCTTGGGCGAGAGTGGCGAGCGTGGGCATCACGTCGATCAACGACGCCAGGGCGTCGGTGCGAACGGACTCGGGAAACAGCAAGGGGTTGCTGATGACCAATGGAACGCGCAGCGTTTCCTCGTAGGCGTTGAACACCTTCTGCCGCAAACCTCCGTGGCTCATCCCCATCTCCCCGTGGTCGGACATGCGAACGATCACCGTGTCGTCGAGCATCTGTGGAGTGGCCTCGATCGCGTCGAGCACGCTGCCGATGTGTTCGTCCACAACCTTGTGCATGTAGGCGTAGAAGTTGATGTAGTTGCGGGCCTGATCGGGTCCGAGCAGCGGCCCGAGCCCGGCTGCGAGCAGCAATTCCGACTGAACCTGTGCTGTCGGTTTGTGATTGAGCGCCAGGATCTCGTCGAAGGTGGGCGGCAGGTCGATACCCTGCTCGAAGGCGCCCGGCGCGTCCGATCCGTAGTTGTCGCACGTGCCGTTCATCGCGTTCCACGTCTGGGGGTACGCGAGGACATCGTGCGGATTCACGAACGAGACGATCAGCGCCCAAGGCTGTCCGGATGTGACTGCGGGTCCGGAGAGGAACTCGACAGCTTCCTCGGCGACACGGCGATCATGGTCTGCGCACCCGCCACCGAAATGATCCGGATTGGTGTCCTGGCCCGCGTCCGGCGGAATCCACCCCTCGAAGCCGAATCCTGCCACGTCCTCGCTTGTCGGATCACCACCCTCGACGCCTTTGCTCAGATGCCATTTCCCCCGGTACTGGACGTTGTAGCCGGCCGACGCCAGCAGCTTTGCCATGTTCTGTTCGGAGACCTGCAACTGTGGCTCGGTGGGGGAAACAGTGCCGCCTTCGGTGAGCGTTCTCGTGACCCCGTGCTGCGCGGGGTAAAGGCCGGTGAAGAACGTACTGCGACTCGGCGAGCACATCGCGGTATTGCACACCGCCTGGTCGAACGTCAGCCCGTGATCGGCAATCCTCTTGCGGTTGGGCAGATTCTGATCAGCCCAGCCTTGCGGCCAGTACATCGGCCGGCGTTCCTGATCGGTGATGATGACAACGATGTTGGGTTTCTGTGGAAACCGATCGGCGGGCGCTGCTTGTGCCGGCGCCGCGCTCACCACGCCGGTTGCGACGTCTGCCACTCCGGCGAGGACAAGAGCACCGACGCCACCGAGGAACGTCCGGCGCGGCAATGAATGACAATGCGAGGCTGGAACGTTCTCTGGGTTCACGGGCGTCGTCCTCTCGGAGGCGTTGTCGCCCCAGAGTTGACCGAATCAGTGTTCGCTACACATACTCGAGCAAACTGTCTGAGCGCTGATCAGCTCGATAACCCGATCCGCACAGCGCAGCGGATCCGGTGTCCGGCCGATGCCGAGAGTGTCGACTATCGAAATCGTCCTTCGCACATCAGCCTCCTCGACGCCCCACGACCAACCGAAGTCGTGATTCCAGAGCAGAACTGCGTTCTTCCCCGGATGGTTTCGGGCATGAACGGGGAGAACGATCACCGCATCCGTGCTCGGACCCTGCGGCCACCGAACTGTCTCACCGTGAACGGATCGTGCTACCGCGTCGACGTATTCGTGTGCGGACCAGTCGTTGCCGTTGGTGTGCATGAAAGTACATTCGGTGCCGCACTCGTTGTGGATGGGTTCTTTCCGGAACTGATCTGATATTCCGCTTTCAGGAAATGAACGGCAACACAACGGATTCGAATTGGCGGTGACCGTCGCGGTGGACACTGTGGCCGGTGCGGAAGGAGACCAATTCGCAGCGCGCGACCGTGGCCGCAACAGCGTCGAGGCGAACGGGGTCTACCATCCCGCCCAGACCTCCACGCAGGAACAACATGTCGGCCTCGATGAGTGGCAAGCGATCCCACCACTGCGGATCCGGTCGGCGGAACTGCTCGAGCGCGGACCGCGTCATCGAGCGATCGAACGTCAGCGCGGCTCGCGGATGTCGCACCAAACTTGTTGTGGCGTGCCACAGTTCTGGCACACTCGGCAATTTCCTCGCGAACACCTGTTCCGGGTCACCCGCACGTAGTGGTAACGGCGCTTCCTCGATGACCAACTTCCGCACCACGGTGGGACGTTTCTGAGCGATCAACGACGCCGCGTGCCCGCCGAGCGAATGGCCGACCAGATCCACCTGATCGAGTTCGAGATGATCACACACGTCCATGACGTCGTCCGCGAACTCGTCGAACAGGTACGACGACGCCCTAGCGCTCCGGCCGTGGCCGCGAAGATCGACCGAGACAACTCGTCGGTTGCGCGAACGCAAGGTCCGCGCGAACTTGTCCCAGGTACCGCTGTCGCCGCCCATCCCGTGCACGAGAACTACCGGAGGCAGATCTGCCACACTGGGATGCGAGCCGGAATCGCGGTAGCTGATCTGGACCCCGCCGGCACTTCGTACGTTAGCGACACTCACGAGTTCCCAGGATAGACCTGTCCTCGCGGATTGCTGACGCGGTCAGTTGAGGCGGCAACTCCCCTGGTCTCGTGACCTCGTCGTAGCGAGCCAGCCCGATCCTCGCGATGTTGCGCAGCGACTCGCTTGCATCGGCGAAGTATCCGCAATGCCCTCGAATGGCGCCGGTGTCGAAAACTATGGCTCCGTGCTGCGCTCGGACTGGAGACGGGCCGTGCCCGAGACGACCGATCTTCACGCGCGGGAAGTACCGGATCCAGTCCGACGGCCCCAGAGCAGCCCAGAGATTGCCGCCAAAGCACAGGTCCTTGCGCGAACTGGTCCCCATTCCCGGGCTGCCGATCACCACACAATCGTCCGCGCGCGCCGACGGGAGGGCGAGTCCGCACACCACCGCCCCGTAGCTGTGCCCGACGAGCGTGACATGCGCCGAACGCGGCAGGATACGAGTCAACCGCGCCAGATCGATCGCACCGCGTTCTGCAAGAGTCCGCGAGAACGACTCGAGAAATCCCCACGGCGTCCGATAACCGACCCACACGATCACCGCGACGCGGTCGTTCGGACCGAGCGTTCGGAGCATCCTTCCCAGTGTCCATCCGCTCGCTCGTGGTCCTGTCGGACGGTTCTCGTCGAAGTAGTTTCCCAGGCCGTTGTCATTGCCTGGCACGAAGATCACGATGTGCTCAGCTGTGGCGACGTCCCCGAATACCTCCACGATTCGGCCTTCGCCGGCTTCGTCGTACGCAAGAAGTTCTGCGTCGCGTAGCTCCGTCGGCCGGTAGTGAAGTCGATCGGTTCCGGAAACGTCAGATCGGCCCGCCGTTTTCATGACACTCCTCGCGAAGAGTTGCAACGACGAGAATCATTGCAACAGTGAGTTTTTGAATGTCATAGACGCTAGGTGCCCGACGGCGTCAGTACGATGGCGCCAGCGCCCCTACTGTTCGTACAGCCGACTCGACCATGTCCGGTACAGCTGGCTGTACCTGTGAACTCATTCGTACACACCCTCCACCGACCATCCACCGCCTTCACAGATCATCAGCAGCGCCCGCGATTCCTCCAGCAGAACCTGAGCCCGCGCCGCCGTGCGCGCCGAGGCAGCGTCCCACCATCGCTCGTCTACCGGCCATGGCCCGGCCCATCCCTGCACTGCCCATTCCTTGCTCCCCCACTTCAGCCTTCCCGGCTGCGAACTGAAGACTCCGCGCTCGGTGACGTACACGGCATTGCCGGCCATATCCCCCAGCCATACCTTGGGGTTGTCGACGAAGATCGACCCCGGAGAGGGCTGCGGCAGACGACCAGGCCACGGGGCTGTCGGATCATGGGCAGCTACCCGCTCGTCTCCCAAGGGCAACAGGGTAATTCGCTCCGAGGGTCCTCGACCACCGCTCAGGACACCGACCTGAACCGATTCGCCGCCCAGAAGACCTTGCACGCGCACCAATGCTCGCCTGGCCCGCTCCTCCTCGTCGCCGACCCCGCCCCACAGTCCCAACTGCAAGGCACCGGCACTGACCACCTCCACCGGTTCCAGACGCAACACCGCTATGCCTGCAGTCGGCCGGGTCTCACTGCGCCCGGTGAGCCAGCCGTCCAGTTGCCAACGCACTCGATCGGCCGTTCCCTCCGGCGTCAGAGGTTCGGCGCAACGCCAAGTCCGAGAAAGATTTTCACCGTTGCCCGTGCTGGCCGAAATCGACAGACGCGTACACGCCACCGCGGCAGCAGACAGCTTGTCGTGCAGCAGACTTGCCAAGGCACGCCCGGCAAACGCTGCGGCATCCACACGCTCGATCGACGGATCGTAATGCTGCTCCACTTCCAGGTCCGGCGGAAGCGTCCGCGCCGACGGTGGCCGCTCGGGTTCACCACGCGCGGCACGATGCGCGAGCACCGCATCGGCACCGAAACGCGAAGCGACGTCCACTGCCGGTAGATCTGCGAAAGCACCGATGGTTCTGATCCCGAGTCGGCGCAGCAGATCGACCAACTCTCCGCGATGCGGCGCAGAGAGGCTGGGCTCGGCCGCCAACTCCGGCATGGGTAGGGGCGCCAGAAACCGTGCTCCCTCCCCCGGCGGCACCAGCGCTGCCCGGCGTGCGGCAATGACCGCCGTGGACAGCTGATCCGCCACACCCACCTGACTCTCGACGCCCGCAGCAGATGCCTGATCCACCAATCGTTCCGCCGCAGCTTCCTCCGAACCGAAGTACCGACTGACACCTCGCGCACTGAGCACCAACAAACCGGGACGGAGTACCTCGACGCCCGGTGCCACCGCATCGATGGCCGCGGCGACCGGCTCGAACAATCTGGCGTCGCGTTCCGGATCTGCCGTCGCCACATACAGTTCCGGGCAGCGGGCCTGCGACTCGCGTCGACGCAAGCCTCGGCGAACTCCCTCCGCGCGGGCCGTCGCCGAACATGCGATCACCCGATTACCCGAGGTGACCGCGACGGGATGTGTTGCCGGAAGATCGGCAAGTGCTGCCGCTGCCACCGCCGGCCAGTCCGGGCACCACAACGCCAGAACTCTGCTCACAGTGACACCACCTGCGACGCCACCACTTGCTCCGACACCACCTGCTCCGACACAGTCTCCACCGGCTGGGAAGGCACCCACTCGACCCGGCCGGCTGCACTGCAGATGTCCAGGCGCGTGGTCCGGGGCTGGAACGAGCGCCCCCGTGCACGAACCGCGAGGCTCAGGGAACTGAGCCGACCACGCCCCAACTCCCGGCCCTGACCGAACCCACCGTAACCATGGACCCGAGCGTCCAACCGAACTTCGGCTCCGTCCCAGTGACCTTCGGTGACAACAAGAGTCGAGCCCTTGCTCCGGGCGCGCGCCACCACCGCTCGCGCACGCGACGGGGATACCGATGCACCCGCCAACCCCAGAATCACCAGATCCATACCGTCGAGCAGCACAGCGGCGATCTCGACCGGATCCGGCCCAGGCGCCGGAATGAGTGCCAGACGTTCCAGTTGCGCACCCATCTCGTACGCCGCCAGCAATCCCAGTCGAGGCTGCCCGATGACTGCAACATGCCCTCCGGACGCCGTCACCGACGCGACCAATCCCAAAAGCAAGGAAGCAGCGCCCTCGACGGACACCACGGTTCCGCGCACCAAACCGCCCTGCGGTAGCAATGCCCCGATACCTTCCGGCACTGGGAGAACACCAGCCTTGTGCGCGCGGTCCACGACCGGTATGTCCCGGTCGGCAACACTCTCGAAGGCTGCTGCACTTGTCCCGGAAACACCAGCCACGGAAACACTCGGTCCCGAAAACGACGTATCGCCCCGAGACGGAATGGACGCGATCTGTCGGCGGAGCTGTGCCAGCCGATCCTGACGGGACAACCCCGCCGCATCTGCCGACAGCTCTACCAACTCGGTCACCTCGGTCATCCCCATCCTCCGGAACACCGGAAAAACTCACTGGTAGCAATCCATAACCAGCCGGCAAACCGCGGGGAAGTCGGGTTTGACATGCATCCAACGAACAGCAATTTCGAACATATTTTCGAACTGTTTTCAGTAAACCGTGTCACCCCCGACACGTCAAGCAGAGCCAAAAACCCAGTTCACAGGAGCCTCGAGCGTCACAGTGGCATCAATCCATTAACCTTGAGATGTGACAGCTCAGGAGCAGACCGGGAGGGGCATCGGGCCCGAATACCTGCTGGCGGGGCGGTACCGACTCCGCTCCAAGATTGGCGACGGAGGGATGGGCGCCGTCTGGCTGGCCCGCGACACCCTCCTCAGCCGTGACGTCGCGGTGAAACAGGTCACAAGTACGGAAGGCCTCGACACCGAAACGGCCGAAGAGGTCCGCGAACGCACATTGCGCGAGGGCAGGAACGCCGCAAAGCTCACCCATCCCCACTCCATCGCCATGTACGACGTCGCGATCGAGTCCGGCGAACCCTGGTTGGTCATGGAGTACTTCCCGGCTCGCAGCCTCGCCCAGGCCATGAACCTGGCCGACACGTTGCCACCACTCGAAGTCGCGCAGATCGGCGCGCAGATCGCTGCGGCACTCACCGAAGCGCACGCCGCAGGCATCGTCCACCGCGACATCAAACCCGGCAACATCCTGATCGCAGACCGAGGCAAGTCCCTCGGCACCGTCAAGATCAGCGACTTCGGCATCGCCCGTGCAAAGAGCGACGTGTCCGACACCCAGGACGAAGTCATCACCGGCACTCCCGCGTACTTCGCACCCGAAGTTGCCCGCGGCGACGACCCCACCGAGGCCAGTGACGTCTTCTCACTCGGGTCGACGCTCTACACGGTGATCGAGGGTCAACCGCCCTTCGGTATCGACTCGGACGCCATCGCCCTACTGCATCGTGTTGCCAAGGCCGAGATCTACCGACCCACCAAGTCCGGACCGCTCACCGACGTTCTCCTTCAACTCCTCGAGCCGGACCCCATCCGACGGCCGACAATGGCTCAGGCACGCGACGCTCTCGCTGCAGCCGCGACGGGCGGTGGCACGATCGAGCAGCTGATCGACGCTCCCGTCTACTCGTCCGAGGGCGCCGTACCGGCCTGGGCTCACCGGACCACACAACTTGCCGACCCACACCGCCGCAATCGCTTGACCGGATCCACGATCACCGGACTTCCAGCAGTGCAACAGAACACGCCACTGCGGAACGTTCCCAGTCCGATGGACATGTTCTCCTGGCCGCCGCGAATACCGACCGGGCCCGCCGATGCCAGCACCCGTGACAAGGTAGTGGCCTGGGCTCCCCTCGCCATGACCGGCATGATTGCCGTCATCATCTTGGCCGCGCTGATCGTCGTCATCCTGGTATTCACGGTCTGACTGGTGTTCGCACTCTGATTTGGACGCCTTACGCGGGCAGAATATTTGCGTTGAGGTGAAACACGTTGTCCGGGTCGTACTTCGCCTTGACTGCGGACAATCGCGCATACTTCGCCGCGCCGTAGGAGGCTCGCACTCGGTCCTCGTCGACATCGGTCATGAAGTTGACGTACCCGCCTTGATTGGACGAGAACGGACGCAAGGCTTCCCAGGTCTCACGCACCCACGATCGGTCCAACTCTAGCGTTCCGGCATCGGTGGCCGTAGCCGTCATGTTGCACACGTAATGTGGTGTGCGAGAACCACCGAACGCAGTCTCGTCCTCGCCGACGGAAGTGAAAGCTCCCTGCAGCGGAAAGATCGGCATGAAGGACATCGGCGACGATTTCTTGCCCGCTTGCTCGGTCAGAACATCGATCACGTCGTCGGAGAAATCCACCAGGTCCAAAGCCTTCTCATAGGCGTACGCACCCCACGGTTCCGAGTCGTCGAGCATCGATTGCAAACCGGTGTACGGGAGCGGGGTGACGAACTCGAACAGCGTCGGCACGCCCTCTCGGATCGGCGCAATCGCATTAGAGTGTTCCTCTTCCGATCCGAAACCGGCTACCAGCAACGCGTATCCGGGTAGCAGGTGAAACTGATCCGGGACAAACGGTGCCGGCGGCGCGGACAAACTGACGGCAACCATCGCTCCCGCATTTCTCGGCAGGGCAGGCACCACTTCGCGGCACAGACGAAGCGCTGCGGGTCCGTCCTCCATTCCCCAGAAGAACAGTCCCAGATGCACTTCCGGACCGATCTCGCTCAGACGGTACTCGAACTCGGTGACCACTCCGAAGTTTCCGCCGCCGCCGCGCAGAGCCCAGAACAAGTCGCTGTGATCGTCCTCGGAGGCTCGCACGATCGAACCGTCGGCAAGCACCACCTCCGCCGACACCAGATTGTCGATCGCCAGGCCGAGCGTGCGGGTCAGCCACCCCATGCCGCCACCGAGCGTCAGGCCACCGACGCCGGTATCACTGATCACTCCACCGGTCACTGCCAATCCGTGTTCCTGCGTCGCGGCGTCGAGGTCGGCAATCGTCGCACCACCGCCGACCCTGGCTCGCTTCGCGGACGGGGCGACGGTTACCACGTTGATCGCGCTGAGATCGATCATCACACCGCCTTCGCACACCGATGTGCCGCGGTAGGAATGCCCGCCACCTCTGACCGAAACCTCCAATGAATGGGCTCTGGCAAATGCAAGTGCCACAGACACATCCGACGCCGACCGGCACCGGGCGATCACCGCCGGCCGATGGTCGATCTGCCCGTTCCAGATCGACCTGGCGTCGTCGTACTCCGGATCTCGGGGACCGAACACAGAACCTGTGATCGCCGATTTCAGCGGCGCGAACTCGACTGTCGTCATCACGCACCGCCCTTATCGGGTGTCGCGGTGAGAAGCAGGTACTCCCACTCCATCACGAACGGCTCACTTCCGGTGCCGTACTTTTTCGCCAACTCGAGCAGATCTCGGTCCAGTGCCTGCGCTCGGTCAGGATCGTCGCCGATGTTCCGGTACACCGCGATGGTCGGCCCGTAATTCTTCTTGAAGAAATCACGGAAATCTTCCGGTCCGCTGAATGTCTCCACACGCAGTACGTCTGTCCTGGCGTCGACATCACCGAGCAGATCACGAACATGGTTCTCGTCGCCCCACAACGGCGCCGGTTGGGTGCCGGGCGGTGGCGGCGGCGCATACGGCTTCATCGTTTTGAACATCTCGCCGATGAATCCCGTCGGAGTCCAACTCAGCACTCCGATCTTTCCGCCGGATCGGCATACTCGCAGAAGTTCGTCCGCGGCACGCTGATGGTGCGGGGCAAACATCACGCCGACGCACGAGAGCACCACGTCGAACTCGTTGTCGCCGAAGGGAAGAGCCTCGGCATCGGCCTCCTGCCAATCGAGTTCGACACCCGCGAGCGCCGCGGCCTCCTTTCCTGCCACGAATAGTTCGGGAGCCAGGTCGGTGGCGATCACATGTGCACCCAGCGCGGCCGCCGGGATCGCCGCATTGCCCGACCCCGCCGCGACGTCGAGCACCCGATCTCCTTTCTGCACGCCGCATTCACGTACCAATACAGGTCCGAGTTCCGCGATGACCTGCGCCGCTACCGCCGGATAGTTACCGAGACCCCACATTGCCCGGTGCTTCGCCTTCAGCTCCCGGTCCAGCCCGAGCGTTCCCGTTGATCCACTCATTACCGTTCTCCTTCAATATTTTTCGTACTCCGAACCAACAAAGTTGATGCCGTTACTTCGACGCTACGACGACGGTTCGCACCTCTCCAGTACGAAATCTGTACCGGAGCACCCCGGAGGCCTACGATCGAGAGATGGGGTCCTCGTACCACCAGTTCTGCCCCGTCGCCAAGGCGATGGAGCTACTCGACGAGCGGTGGACACTGCTTCTCCTCCGCGAACTGATCATGGGAAGCGAGCATTTCAACGATCTCCGCCGCGGGCTTCCGCGAATGTCGCCGACACTGCTCTCGACCCGGCTTCACCAGCTCGCGGTCGCCGGCATCGTGGAGCGAGAAGAAACCGACTGCGTCGTCAGCTATCGTCTGACCGACGCCGGCCGTGAACTGCGTCCCGTGGTCGAAGCTCTCGGCATCTGGGGCACCAGATGGATCGGCGAGCTCGGCGACGAAGATCTGGATCCGAAACTGCTGCTGTGGGACATGCATCGCCGGGTGGATCATTCCGTGGTGCCCGACGGCAAGACCGTGGTGCACTTCGCGTTCTCCGGAGTGCGTGGACATTCGCGGAACTGGTGGCTCGTCATCAATTCCGGCGAGGTGGACATGTGCGATATCGATCCAGGTTTCGACGTTGCGGTGTCGGTCTCTGCTGGCTTGCGACCGATGACCGAGATCTGGCGCGGTAACCTGACCTGGTCGGACGCCATACGGTCCGGTGATGTCACCATTTCGGGGCCGACAGCGTTGCGTCGTAGCTTGCCTTCGTGGTTCGAACTCTCGACTTTCGCATCGATCCCGCGCCCCGCATAGCGCACGCTCACCAGCCCCGTTCCGTCCTGTTACAGAGCTGTTGCAGACCGTGACACCGCCGACGAACGGTGACCATCTGCCGGTGACACTGACCGAGCAGTCTCTGATACATGCCCAGCCACCGCGGAATCATCCGCTTCGTCGCCCTCGGTGCAGTCGTGCTCGGTGCGGTCACGCTCAGCGCGTGCTCGTACACAGAAGAAGCACAGCCGAAGAGCGGTAACTACCTTGCCACTCAGCCTGATTCAGGACCTTCAGGCGGCGAGATCGAAGACGGCATCAGCTTGCAGGACACTCATGTGCCCGCGCTGGCCCGTCTCGATACCGCACTGCTCGCGGCGCTGCAGTCGGCAGCGGCCGACGCACAGGCGTCCGGAGTGGACATGCACGTCACGTCGGGTTGGCGGTCCGCGGCATACCAACAGCGACTGTTCGACGAAGCCGTCTTCAAGTACGGCAGCGTGGACGAAGCGTCCAAGTGGGTGCACTCCCCGAGTCTGTCGAAGCATGTCAGCGGGCTGGCCGTCGACATCGGACCGACAGACGCCGACGACTGGCTCATACAGCACGGCAGCGATTACGGCCTCTGCCAGACCTATGCGAACGAGATGTGGCATTTCGAATTGGCAACCACTCCCGGCGGGGAATGTCCGCCCCAGCTGAGCAACCCTTCGGACGAGAGAGCGGAAGGCTGATCATGACACGAGTCAAACCAGCGAGACTGATTGCCGCACTGGCACTCTTGATTCTCGGAGTCGTCGAATTCGAATTGGCGGTCAACACTACCGGTGGTCAGATCGTCGACCAACAACTCATGGTGGGCGCGGCCACCTCCGAACGCCTCAGTGTGTTCTCCGCCGAATTCATCGGCCTCGTCACCCCGATACTGATAGTGGGAGGAGTGCTCGTGGCGCTCATGATCACATTGCGCAACAACCCGATTGCGCTAGCTTTACGCGTCGTCGTCGTGACCCTCGGTCCCATCACGACGGCCTGGGTTCTCAAACAATCGTTGGATCGACCGGACCTGAACGGTCTGGTGATGCACAATTCCTTTCCCAGCGGCACTTTGACGGCCATCGCTGCTCTGGTCTGCGCGATCGTGATCGTCACACCCTCGAGGTGGCGGGCGGTCGTTGCGGTCAACGGTGCGTTGGTCACCATCGGAACCGCGATCTCTGTGGTCGTGCTGCAATGGCACCGCCCGAGCGACGTGATCGGTGCACTACTGCTCGTCGGCTGCTACACCCTTGCTGTGTCGGCATTTCCGTTGAACACAAGCGTCGCCCGGCATGCGGTACTGGCAGACTCAGGCAACGAGCGACTCTCGCGAGTGTGATCCCTGTACCCTTGGCTGACCGAGATTCCTCCGACCGCAGAAGGCCCCTGATCATGGCGAGTCCAAGGTGAGCTCATGGTGAGCATTCTTTTCATAGAAGACGATCCAGCCGTGGCCGAGGCAATCACGTTGGGACTGAACCGACTCGGGCACAACGTCAGCCATCGCCCCGACGGTAACGGCGATTTCGACGACGCCCTGGGCGCCACCGACCTCGTCCTCCTCGACCTCGGGTTGCCGGGGGCCGACGGTTACGAGATCTGCCGACGTATCCGCACCCGAAGTTCGATCCCGATCATCATTCTGACCGCTCGATCCGACGACATCGACACCGTTGCCGGTCTGGAAGCCGGTGCCGACGACTACGTCGTCAAACCGGCCAGTCCGCGTGTCCTCGACGCTCGGATCAAAGCCGTCGTCCGCCGTTCGGCACCCGCAACGACGCGTCCAGATGTGGCGCCGGGTGCAGAGACGTTCGGCGACCTGGAATTGGATCGGTCGTCATTGCAGGTGCGCAAGGCCGGGACGCTGCTGACCCTGACCCCGACCGAACTCCGACTGATACTGGCGCTGACCGAGAACCCCGGACAGGTCCTCAGCCGCAGGCAGTTGTTGTCCGCAGCCTGGGACCAGGAGTACCTGGGCGATTCCCGAATCGTCGATGCAGCGGTGCAGCGACTGCGCGGAAAGATCGAGGACGACCCGGCCGCACCGACCGTCATCGAAACGGTGCGCGGGTTCGGGTATCGCTTCAACACCAGCTCAGCTCGATGAGACCGCCCTGGCTTCAGGTCGACGGTCTGCGGACCAGGCTCGTGCTCGTGTTCATCGCAATCGTCGTGATCATCGCCGGGGCAACCGCAGGCGTCGTCTCGTTCATGGCGCGGTCGTGGATCTATTCCAACGCTCAGGACGTCGCAACAGCACAATTTCGCGACGAACTGCAGTACAGCAACGGAGTGCCGGTAGACGAGTTGACACCTGCCAACCTCGAACAGATTTTCCAATCCGACATGACACTGATCGCCGACGGCGAAGTCATCCGTCAAGGAACTGTGGATGCGGCGACCATCCCGCCCAGCTTCGAGGACGGTTTGGACAGTCCCAAACTGATCCGCTTCGAGAGACTCGACTCACAGCGCATCATGTTGGGAATGTCCGTCAATGTCGTGGACATGAGCGCAGACGACGGCTACGACAACGAGACACTGGTCAAAGCCGTTACCATCCGGCCGCTGGTAGGGGTGCAGGACAAGTTCGACGACCTACTTCGAGCAGTCGGTCTCACCCTCGCGGCGGGTGTGCTGGTGAGCGGTCTGCTCGGACTCTGGATCGCGTCGACGCTGGTCCGTCCGCTCAAACGCCTGGACGAGGCCGCCGCACGCGCCGCCGACGGCGACCTGAGCGTCCGGCTCCCCGAAGACGGAGTAGCCGAACTCGCCCAGGTCACAACAACGTTCAACAACATGGTCGCTCGCAACGAAGCGGTCATCCGAGGCCTGGAAGAATCGGAAGAGCAGTCGAGAAGGTTTGTCGCCGACGTCTCCCACGAGCTCCGGACGCCGCTCGCAGCACTCGTGCCGGTCAGCGAAATTCTCCGTGAAGAGATCCCCAATCTTCCGCCCGACGCCGCCGCTGCCGCGCGCATCGTGAGCAGTGAGATCGGCAAGCTCACTCGACTTGTCGAAGACCTCATCGAAATGTCTCGCCACGACTCTCAGCAGGCGCACCTCGTCCTCGACGACGTCGACCTCGTCGAATTGACCGAGCGCACACTCGAGAGCCGAGGTTGGATCGAAACCGTCGAACTCCGTGCGCTTGAAAATGTCAGTGCCAGAGTGGATTCGCGTCGAATCGACATCGTCGTCGCCAACCTCGTCGGTAATGCACTGCGCCACGGAGCACCCCCGGTTCGCGTCGAGTTGAGCGTCGAACCCGGTTTCTCCGTCATCACCGTCGTCGACCACGGCCCCGGCATCTCACCGGAAGATCGACAGGCGATCTTTCGGCGGTTCTACAAGGTCGACACCGCGCGCGGACGCAGTGAGGGCAGCGGACTCGGACTCTCGCTCGCCGTCGAGAACGTGCACTTGCACGGCGGCACCATCGGCGTCGACCAGGTGGACGGGCGCACGGTCTTCACGGTTCGCCTGCCCAATCGCTGACCCCCTCCCCGAGCGAACGTACCTTTCAGCGCACCCAAGGCGATCGTCGTACCGTTCGCTCGAAAAGGGGTGGGCTGTCGCAACCCAGCACCGCCGAGATATGACCAAATAATGGGATTCAAGTTTCAACATGTGAAACTGCGCGCGTAGCCTGGGCACCGTCGAACAGCGCAGAAATCGGAGGGCACCATGACGCAGGCGTCGCGGTTGGAAAAGACTGCCGTCTCCCCGAAGGCATGGACGATGCTCGGAATCGGCGTCGCGGCCCAGGCAGCAGGCACCGTCTTCGTCAGCACCCCGGCCTTCCTGATCCCGCTGCTGCATTCCGAGCACGGTCTCTCGTTGACGCAGGCCGGAACCCTGGCCGCTGCACCCACTTTCGGCATGGTTCTCACGCTGGTGGCGTGGGGAGCGATGGCTGACAGATTCGGCGAGAAATGGGTCATCTCCATCGGGCTCGGCCTGACGGCGATCGCCGCGCTGGCCGCGACCACCACCGACAACTACACACTCCTCGGGATCGCATTTCTACTCGGCGGAATGGCTGCGGCGAGCACCAACGCTGCCAGTGGACGTGTTGTGGTCGGCTGGTTTCCCAAGGACCGGCGCGGCCTCGCGATGGGAATCCGGCAGATGTCACAGCCCCTGGGCGTGACCATTGCGTCGCTGACCATCCCGACTCTTGCTGCGAACGTCGGAATCGGTTCGGCCGTCGGATTGTCGGTAGCTCTCAACGGCGTTCTCGCCCTGATCTGCGCCGTCGCATTGATCAATCCCCCGCGACCGGCGGCGCGGCCCACAGATATCCCGGTCGAATCGGTCAACCCGTATCGCTCGAACTGGTTCCTCTGGCGCATTCACGTCGTCTCGGCACTGCTGGTGTTTCCGCAGTTCACCCTCTCGACATTCGGTCTGGTCTGGCTGATCAGCGAGCAAGGATGGGACGCTGCGCCCGCTGGTCTCCTGATCGGGGTCTCCCAGTTCGTGGGTGCGCTCGGACGCATCGTTGTCGGCATCTGGAGTGATCGCGCCGGAAGCAGAGTAGGCCCGCTGCGGTTGGTAGCGGTTTCTGCATCTGCGGTCATGTTGGCAATGGCAGCAGCCGACGCAGCGCCATGGGGCGTTCCGGCATTGATCCTGCTGTTGGCAACTACCGTCAGCGTCGCCGACAACGGGTTGGCGTTCACATCCGTCGCCGAAGCTGCCGGGCCGAAATGGCAAGGAAAAGCGTTGGGCGCACAGAACACCGGCCAGTTCATCGCCGCGTCAGCAGTGGGCCCGGTGGTCGGTGCGCTGATCGGCGCGGTCGGCTACCCGGTCGCCTTCGCGATAGTCGCAGCGTTTCCAGCCGCCGCAATCCCCTTGGTGCCCAGCCGAGATCGCGACATCAGCGTCTAGTCCCTCATCGGATTCGGTTGCACTGCAGGTCCCGTCAGATCACAATGCGGCTTGCAGGCAACCGAATCCGCTTCCTGAACCGGCTCTACTGTCGGAGTTCGGATCAGCGTTGCGGCAATCACCGCACCGACCAACAGCAGCGCCACGCAGATGTACATCGCGTACCGGAATCCGTCGGAGAAATTCGTCGGATCGACCAGACTCTCGGCGTCGATACCCACGAGCGCAGGCAAGGCCGCAACGGCAAGAAGTTGGCTCGTGCGGGCAACGGCATTGTTCACACCGGACGCAATTCCCGACTGCTCCACCGGCACCGAGCCGAGCACCGCGGCAGTCAACGGGGCCACCATCACCGCCAGGCCGAGCCCGAACACCAGAACTCCCGGCAACACGACGGTCAGGTACGACGCTTCCGGCCCGATACGCGTCATCAGCACCAACCCCACCGCGGCAACTGCCGGTCCGACCGTCATCGGCAATCGTGGTCCGTGGGTCTGGGCGTAGCTTCCCGCTCTCGACGACAACAGCAAGAGCGCCAAGGTGATCGGCACGGTCGCGACACCGGCCGCCACCGGCGAGTACCCGGCAACCAATTGCAGTTGCAGCACAAGCAGGAAGAACACACCGCCAAGCGCCGCATAGACCGCAAGTGTCACCAAATTAGCTGCGACGAACATCCTCGAGCGGAACAGTGACGGCGGCACCAAGGCGCTCGGTGAGCGTCGTTCCACCACGACGAACAGGCACAGAGCGATCATTCCGATCAGACCGACTATCAGGTTGACCTCGATCAGCCCGTACGTCAGCGCGCCGAGACCGACTACTGCGCAGACGGATCCGACCACATCCAGATGCTCGGGTGGATTCGGATCCCGGCTCTCCGGCACGTGGCGCACCGCTGCCCACACCACGACGACCGCCAGCGGAATGTTGAGGAGGAACACCGACCGCCACCCCGCCACTTCCACCAGCCAACCACCGAAAAGCGGTCCGATGGCGCCGGCAACACCACCTAAACCCGACCACAATCCGATGGCTGCGCCGCGGTCCTCTTCACGAAGTGACGCGGAGATGATGGCAAGGCTGCCAGGCGTCAACAGCGCCGCCCCCACGCCCTGCAGGATCCGTGCAATCACCAGAAACGTGATGTCAGGTGCAATTCCGCAGAGCAACGACGCGACCGCGAACCAGACCGTCCCCCACACGAATACCCGTCGCCGACCCCAACGATCTCCGAGGGCTCCCCCGAGCAGGATCAGTGACGCCAACGCCAAGGTGTAACCGCTGAGAGTCCACTGCAGTCCGGCGACACCGGAACCTAATTCTTCACCGATATGCGGCAGAGCAATGTTGACGACGGTGCCGTCGAGGAGAGCCATGCTCGAGCCGAGAACGGTAGCGGCGACAACCCAACGCCCACGTCTCGACGCGAGCGCCAGTGGTTCCGTCATCGGTCCATGGTGCGCCTTCACACGCAATCGCGAAAGAGCGCGCGGAAATTCAGTCGATCTGGCGGCGATGTGCCCAACGCGTCAGCGCATTGCGATTGGACTGCTGAGTTTTTCGCAGGACATTCGACGCGTGAGTCTCGACGGTCTTCACGGAAATCACCAGGTCCTCGGCGATTTCACGGTAGGTGTACCCACGCGCCAGCAAGCGCAATACCTCGAGTTCGCGCGGGGTCAGCGAGTCGAGTTCCGGATCGAGTTGCGGCTCCGGCGCATTGGAACGTCCGGTGAAGGAGTCCAGTACGAAGCCTGCCAGGCGCGGCCCGAATACTGCGTCACCACCGGCAACGCGTCGCACGCCCTCGGCAAGTTCGGATCCCGAGATCGTCTTGGTCACGTACCCGCGAGCACCACCGCGGATCACCGCTATCACGTCTTCGGCCGCGTCGGAAACGCTGAGCGCCAAGCACACCGGACCGGAATCGATTCCCCGCAGAACTGCCACTCCACCACCGTCAGGCATGTGGACGTCGAGGAGAACGACGTGCGGCTTCGTCGAGTTGATACCCGCGATTGCCTCCGCGACGCCGCCGGCCTCACCGACGACGTCCATGTCTGCTTCGCGCGAGAGTTCCGCCCTCACCCCGGAGCGGAACACTGCATGATCGTCGACAAGAAATACGCGGTACGGGGGCGGCGCAAGCGAAGTCACTGGGGCTGTTCCTCGGGGTTGTCGACACGGTCAGCAGTCTCGTCCCACTTTAGAGCAGAGTCACCGAGCGGCATGTGCACGCGGATCTCCGTGCCCTTTCCGATGTCGGACCGAACCACCACCCGGCCACCTCGACGTTCGATGCGACCACGAATCGACTTGGCCAACCCCTGACGATCCTCCGGCACAGCATTGACGTCGAATCCGACGCCGCGATCACGCACGAACACACTGACTTGGTCGCCCTCGACCTCGGCGAACAGATTGATTTCCTTCTCCCCCGAGTGCTTTGCGGAGTTGACGAGAGCTTCGCGCGTCGCACCGAGGAGCGCGGTGAACGCCTCCTTGGGCAGACCGTTCTCGACGCCCTCGCCTTCGAGTTGCACGTCGCCGACAGTGACGGGGCGGACCGTGACACCGTGTTGGTCTTCCACTTCGCCGGCGATGATCTTCAGGCCTTCCGTCAAACTCGTGTGATCGATATCGCCACCGCTGAACAACCACTTGCGCAGCTCGCGTTCCTGACCACGGGCCAGGCGCGCCACCTCTTGCGGATTGTCGGACTGCTTCTGAATCAGCGCCAAAGTCTGAAGCACGGAGTCGTGCAGATGCGAGGCGATCTCTTCACGTTCGTCGTTGCGAATTCGGGCCGCACGCTCGGCGCCGAGAGCCCGCCACATCCGCAGCCACAGCGGCACCGTCAACAAACCGACACCGATCAGCGTCACCACCACGGCCAGCAGGGACGAACGCAGTGCTTCGAGGTCGACCTGAGCGAGGACAACGACGCCGAGACCCAAGATGATCAAGGTCGCTCCCCCGACCACCCGCGCCCACGTGAGAACGGTAGGCCGCTGCGGCAAGCCGATGACGGTCCGGGGACCGTCGGAGTCGAACTCGCGCCACACCAAAGCGGCACCGATCGCGACGACGAAGAACGGTGCGAGCACCGAACCCGCCGTGCCGCTGAACAGCCAGGACAACGCGGCTGCGCCGCCCAATCCGAGTGCGATCAAGCCGTACGCCCGCTGCCGCTCGGCCGCGGACGGCTTCTGGGTGTCCGTGCCGGCTGAGGTGAAGATCCAGAGGGCGCCGTAAATCACGATGCCGGATCCGGCCATCGCCGCCAGAATCGCGAAGGCGACTCGAACCTTCAGAACGTCGATCCCGAGATGATCGGCGATACCGCCTGCAACACCGGCGACGATGCGACCGCCGGTGCGCCGCTCCAGCTTTCGCAATGGAACACCGCCCGGGATGGGCACACCCTTCTTCATGGGTACGGCATGCACCGGTACCCCGTTGACGGGCGGGCCTCCCGTAAACCCGGGAGCGGGACCGCTCACGAACGGCGGATCTGACAGATATTGCACATAGTCGATACTGGCACGAACCACTCGGACTCACATCAGGGTCCAACCCTGAATCAGGGCGGCGCCCCTGGCCCCGATCGTCACAAAGATCAGGGTTGGCCCTGATGCGCGGAGGCCGCCCCGGAAGCCAGGATTGATTCATGAACAATCCGACTTTCCAAGAACAGATCCAGGATCTGTGGCGGACCCGCCCCGTGCGTCTGCCGGCACAAGGTCACGTGGCCGGGGTATGCGCCGGAATCGGATACCGGTACGGCATCGACCCCATTCTGGTACGTGTCGCGTTTGTGGCCTCCACCATTTTCGGCGGCTCAGGCATCCTTCTCTACCTCGCCGGGTGGTTGGTGCTCGCCCGCGCCGGTGACGGATCGTCCCCCGCACAGTCGTTGATGGGCCGCGGACACAGCTCCGATTCCAGTACCAAGACCATCGTCTTGTTGGTGGCTCTCGCCATCGCGGCTACGACCGTCGGGCCTGTCGGCGTCGGCCTGGGTGGTTCCGGTCTGATCGGGCTGATTCTGATGGTCGGAGGCCTGTGGCTGCTCTACCAACGAGCGCCGGTCCCGCCTGCACTGCCACAGAGCACGTCACCGTACGTCGGCGCGGGTACCGCGTATCCAGGCACGGGATTCACGCCCGGGCCGTTCACTCCCGGATACTTCGCACCCAATCAGCCGCCCATGTACACGCCGTACACCAAACTTCCCGACAGCTACGTGCCCGAGGAACGACCGGCCGAGCAGTCACAGCAGTCACCGCAATCCCAAGCCGATCATCCGACGATCAACCTCTCCAAGGACCCGGGATCTTCGGCCACGACCAATCCGACCGAGGTGATCGGCGAAGCCGCCATCACACCGCCCTCCTGGGATCCACTCGGCGTTGCACCGTTCGCCTGGGATCTTCCGGATCCCGCAGTCAAGGCCACGCCGCTGCTGCCTTTGCCACCACGTAAGCGTCGCTCGCGTTGGACGCTGACAGTGCTCGGACTCGCGATCATCGTCGCTGCCGTCACCGGGGCGGCGGGCGCGGCAACCGGCAACGACTGGTTCACTCCCGGCCGGGTCGGTGCGGTCGGACTGGCTGTCATCGCACTGGGCCTGATTCTCGGGGCTTTCTTCCGAAAGGGATACGGCCTGTTGGTCGTCACCGGACCACTCGTGGGTTTCGTACTGCTGGCCTCGTTGGTCTACCCGATCGAGTTCGACGCCTCGGGTGAGCAAAGGTGGACTCCGGCAACAGCATCCGAGCTGGATCCGTCGTACTCGGGAGCCTTCGGAAGCTTCACTCTCGACCTCAACGGGGTCAAGTTCACCGAGGACAAGACCATCGACGTCGCGGCGTCGTTCGGCGAGTTCACCGTCATCGTGCCACCAACCGTCAACGTCAAGAACAGCTGCACCGTCGTCATGGGTGACGGATCAGGTTGCCTCGACGGCGGAATACACCCGGGCCGTGATGTGACACCGGATTCACCCACACTGACCATCAACGCCAAAGCAACGTTCGGCAGCCTGAAGGTGACGCAATCATGAGCGACTTCGACGAGACCACAGACCAGGACGAGATCCGAGAATCCAAGCGCCCCTCAGCACTTCTGCTGATCGCCGGACTGGCCGCACTGTTGGTCAGTGTGTGGGCACTGATCGGGCCGTTCTCCCTGGCGCCGGCAGCGAACATTCAATTCCGTTGGCTGTTCGTCGGTGCCGCCGTCGTGGCGGGATTACTGCTGGTGATCCTGCCGAATCGACGGAACCGCAAGTAAAACTGCTGTGCGCCTTTATTAACCGCGGGGGGTTAATAAAGGCGCACAGTTATTTTTACTCCCACTCGATAGTTCCCGGCGGCTTGCTCGTCACGTCGAGGACTACGCGGTTCACGTCCGCAACCTCGTTGGTGATTCGAGTCGAGATGCGCTCGAGGGTCTCGTACGGCAGACGCGTCCAGTCCGCGGTCATCGCGTCTTCACTCGAGACCGGACGCAGCACGATCGGATGACCGTACGTACGGCCGTCTCCCTGCACGCCTACGCTTCGAACGTCGGCGAGAAGAACCACCGGGCACTGCCAGATCGTTCCGTCGAGGCCTGCAGACGTAAGCTCTTCGCGCGCAATGGAATCTGCCTGACGCAGGATCTCGAGGCGATCGCGGGTGACCTCACCGATGATCCGGATACCCAGTCCGGGACCGGGGAACGGCTGGCGTCCGACGATCTCTTCCGGCAGTCCGAGTTCGCGTCCGACGGCACGGACCTCGTCCTTGAACAGCAGACGCAGCGGTTCGACCAACTTGAACTGCAGGTCTTCCGGAAGTCCGCCGACGTTGTGATGGCTCTTGATGTTTGCGGTTCCGGTGCCGCCGCCGGACTCCACGACGTCCGGGTACAGAGTGCCCTGGACGAGGAAGTCCACGGTCGCACCGTGAGATGCGTTCTCGCCCAGAACATCACTGACTGCGCCTTCGAAGCTGCGGATGAACTCGCGGCCGATGATCTTGCGCTTGGTCTCGGGATCGGTGACGCCGGCCAGCTCACCGATGAAGGTGTCCGCGGCATCCACGGTGATCAGACGAGCGCCGGTTGCCGCGACGAAGTCCTGCTCGACCTGCGTGCGCTCACCGGCTCGCATCAAACCGTGATCGACGAAGACGCATGTCAACCGGTCGCCGATTGCGCGCTGAACCAAAGCCGCAGCGACAGCGGAGTCGACGCCACCGGACAGACCGCAGATGGCGTGTCCGTCGCCGACCTGCTCGCGAACCTGCTCGATCAACGCATCGGCGATGTTGGACGCCGTCCACGCTGCCGGAATACCGGCGATCTCGTGCAGGAAGCGGCTCAGGACCTGCTGACCGTGCGGTGAATGCAGAACCTCGGGGTGGTACTGCACACCGGCGAGCTTGCGGGCGCGGTCCTCGAACGCCGCGACGGGAGCACCATCACTGGTCGCGGTCACCTCGAAGCCGGAAGGCGCTTCGGTGACGGCGTCGCCGTGGCTCATCCATACGGGCTGCGTCGCGGGAAGACCGTCGTGGAGCAATCCGCCGGATACCGCGATGTCGGTACGGCCGTATTCGCGGGTACCGGTCTCGGCGACGGTGCCGCCGAGGGCGCCGGCCATGGCCTGGAATCCGTAGCAGATTCCGAAAACCGGAATGTCGTGATCGAACAGTGCGGGATCGAGCTTGGGAGCACCGTCTGCGTAGACACTCGAGGGCCCACCCGAGAGCACAACAGCCAAGGGGTTCTTGGCCACGATCTCCTCGACGGTCGTGGTGTGCGGAATCACCTCCGAGTAGACCTTGGCTTCGCGAACTCGCCGTGCGATCAACTGCGCGTACTGCGCCCCGAAGTCGACGACAAGAACTGGTCTCTGCTGCTCGATATCTGCCACAGGTGCAGTCTAATCGCCGCAGCCAGCGCTTCTGCGCATGCATGGACTCAGCCCGCTCCTCGGCCGAGCGAGCGCGAGGTACGTCACTACAAAGGCCGACCCTCAGAACTGCGCAGCGACCTCGCACTGATCTAGACCACCGTCCAGGTCAACGACGCCCCAATCACCCGCACCTTAGCTTCGGCAATCAAATTAGCGGCATCATCGCAGGCCAGGGCCCGAAATGGACGAAGGGTGAATTTTCTGGACGTTTGACCGATTCGCCTGAACCAAACGTCCAGTAAAGGTAATCTCGCCCGTCAAGTGATCAGGATCACGATCGCAAACGGCCGGCGCCGCCGAACGGCGCTCACCTCGAGGAGGACCTGTGCGTCGATTCATACGACGACTCGCCATACCTGTCGCGGCTGTGACGGCTGCCGCCGGACTTCTAGTCCTCGGCACGCCGGCCACTGCTGACGAAGCCCCGCCGACCAGCTTCACCGGCACGACCGACAATCTGATCTTCACGAAGAGTGTCATCGGGAACGCGGCAGTTCACCCAGGCGACACCGTCACGTACAAGACCGAGATCAAGCACAACGAAAGCGGCATCGAACGGTCGATCGCAAAGATCCGTGACATCCCGCCCGCAGGATTCGTCCTCGTGCCGGGCAGCGCCAAGGCCACCTACCTGGGTGTGACCAACCGGGCGACGATCAGCAACGAATCAGATGGCGGAGTCTCAGCGAAGTGCTCGAGCGGCTGCACCTTCCTGGTCGGTGGATTCGTCGTCAAGAAGAACCAACCCGTCACGCTCGAGGCGACCTACACGGTCCCCGTCGGAACAGCCTTCGGGACGTACGACAGCGGCATGCTCTTCGACGTCAACGCCTTCAGCACACAGCAGGGCCTCAACCCGATCAACGTCAACGTCCAGGTAGTCGACCCGTCGGTCGCCACCGGAACCACACTGGTTGCACCGGCAACGGCGAAGGTCGGCACACCGGTCGACCTGACCGCAACGGTTGCGCCGTCCAACGCGACCGGAACCGTCCAGTTCAAGGACGGCGGAAACGACATCGGCTCACCGGTCCCGGTCTCGGGCGGTAGTGCCACCCTCTCCCACACCTTCGACAGCGTCGGCGCCCACGACATCACCGCCGCGTACAACGCCGGTTCGGGATTCCACAGCTCGACCTCCGGAGTCCAGACCGTCGACGTCTCCGCGGACACCACCACTACGATTTCAGCCCCGAACGCCGCGTTGGTCGGCGACAGCATCACCGTGAGCGCCGTCGTCACACCGGCAAACGCCGTGGGCACAGTGCAGTTCAAGGACGGCGACACCAACCTCGGCGCACCGGTGGCTGTGGTCAACGGAACGGCTTCCCTGACCCGCAGCTACGACGCTTCGGGCACCCACAGCTTCACCGCAGTGTTCACCGGCGAGGCCGGCTACGGCGATTCCGTCTCCACCGCAACCCAACTCGACGTCAGCGATCCCGACTGGGGAACCACGACCACAGTTGTCGAACCACTCACCGCTGTTGTCGGTGAACCGACCAACCTCTCGGCCACCGTCTCCCCCATCCCGAGCAGCGGAACCGTGACGTTCAAGGTCGACGGCGCCGAGGTCGGTACCGCACCGGTCGGCACGGGTGACGGCGTCGCGATCCTCCCGCACACCTTCGCATCAGCGGGCGCTGCAGCCGTGACGGCAGAGTTTTCCGGCGGAACCGGATTCATCGGCTCCACGTCCACGTCGTTCACGGTGAACGTGACCGATCCCGAACCCGCTCGCGCCGATACCACTACGTCTCTGACCGTCAGCGGCTCGGCTCAGGTTGGAAAAGCATTGCAGCTCAAGGCCACCGTCGCACCCGGAACAGCAAACGGAATGATCCAGTTCAAGTCCGGCACGACGCCCATCGGCGCACCCGTTGCCGTCGTCAACGGCGTCGCGACGCTCACGCACACCTTCGACGACGAGGGAACCTTCGGCCTCACTGCCAACTTCGTCGGCGACGCCGGTTGGAAGAACTCCGTCTCCGGTCCGACGGTCGTGCAGGTCGGCACCGCACCGACCGACGGCGGCGGCACCGGAAGCGTGGACACCGGTTCGCTCAGCGGCCTCATCCCGCTCTTCGGAAGCTAATCCCCCACATCAGCCTTGGACACCACTCCCGTACCGAACTCAGGAGAATCCATGTTCGTGCATTCCAGACGCCGCATCGCGGCGCCGATCGCCGTCACGGCACTAGCCAGTGGCGTCATCCTCGCGGGAATCCCCGCATCAGCAGCGCCGGTGACAACAACCTTCGGAACGAGTTGCCTCGCAACCCCGTCCGCTGTCGCCGGGCCGACCACGCAATCCCAGTCCGGCTCGGTCATCGTCGACGCACCGGAATCAATCGGAGCCGGTGAAACCTTCGAGGTCACCATCCAACCGGGCCCCATCGCCTTCCCCGGCTCCGCTTCGGGGGCGACCGTCCAAAACGTCTCCCGTATCAAGGTCGACGTCGACGTTCCCGCGAACGCCACCTTGGTGGAAGCCACCATCGTTCCCGGAACTTCGGCAGGGCTCAGCGGTGTCGCGCCGAACATCCTGCGCGTCAACGAGAACGGCAACGTCGATCCCAACGGAACGATTCTGCGCCTTTCCGGAAACAACCAGGTCATCGGAAACAGCCCGAGTTCGAGCACCAGCTCCGAGGGCGGAATCGTCGTCAAGGCGACCGGCAAGAACGTCGACGGTTCCAACAATGCCGACGGCTACACGCAGTTCCAGCTCCCCCAGGTCAAGGCAGTTCTCAAGGCCGGCGACTCGGGCGAGGTAGCCATGAAGGTACGCACCGGCGGCAGCGCGGGAGCGTGGAACAACGATCGCAACTTCCTCACGTTCCTCCCCAAGGCCACTCTGGTCATCACCGCCTGGGCACCCACGCGATGCACCCCGCGCGATGCCGAGAACGGTCCGCTCAACAGCGGCGCCGGACCCCTCGCCACCACGCGAATCATCGAGGCGGACAAGGCAACCACCACCACGGTCGTCGGACCGGCCAACGCCAAGAACGGAACGCCCGTCACGCTGTCAGCCAACATCAGTGGCGGCGCAACCGGCGGAACCGTCCAGTTCTTCGACGGCGACAACCCACTCGAGGACGCAGTGCCGGTAACGGCTGGATCGGCCAGCATCTCCCCGACCTTCACCGAGGATGGGCCACACTCCATCACCGCAAGCTACAGCGGCGCACCCGGATTCCTGGCGTCGACTTCGGCGTCGGCCAAGATCGTGACAGTCACGACGGACGCACCGCCTGACGCCGTGACCACCACTGCCACGGTTTCGCCGTCGACCGCGAAGGTCGGTCAGGACGTGAACCTCACTGCCAAGGTCGATCCGCAGGGTACCGGCGGCACCGTCGACTTCATCGTCGACGGCGCCGAAACGGTCAGTGCCACGGTCGGAACCGACGGAGTTGCCATCGCTCCGTATACCTTCACCTCGACCGGAACGCACAAGATTGTCGCGAAGTTCACGGGCTCACCAGGATTCGCGCCTTCCGCTGCCCCGGCATTCCCGGTCAGCGTCACGACACCGGCTCCGGCTGACGTCGAGACGACCACGGTTCTCGACGCCGTCGGAACCGTCCAGAAGAACACCCCCGTGACGCTCAAGGCAACGATCGATCCGGCCGGCGCCACGGGCAAGGTCCAGTTCAAGGTCGGTGACACCCTCATCGGCGGACCGGTCGACGTGGTCAACGGTGTCGCGACGGTGCCGGCGACGTTCTACAACTCCGGGACTTACAGTGTCACTGCAGAATTCGTGGGCGCTTCGGGCTACACGTCCTCCGCATCTGCGCCGCAGACCCTGACCGTCCCCGGTGATACGGACGGTGGACCCGGAGGCGGGACCGGCAGCCTCGACCTCGGCACCCTGTTCGGGTCGCTAGGAGGCTGACACCCTGAAACAGAGATGGGGCGTGTCGTCGAATCTTCGACGACACGCCCCATCTTCGTTTGCGGAGACCTTATCCGGCTGCAGGCTCAGCCGGAACAGTGGCAGCAGTCTTGCCGCCGGTGATCTTCACGATCGGCAGAACCAGCGCGGCCGGAGCCGACGCCGGAACCACGGGCGACTTGGGTGCGATCGGAGCCAAACGCTCGTAGCCGCTGCCCTGAGCGGGACGCAGGTCCGTCTCCCCCTTGTTCGGCCACAGCGAGGCCGAGCGCTCAGCCTGAGCGGCAATGGTGAGCGACGGATTCACACCCAGATTGGCCGAGACCGCTGCTCCGTCGACGACGCTGAGCGTCGGGTAGCCGTAGACGCGGTGGTAGGGATCGATGACCCCGTGATCGGAATCCGACGCGATAGCGCAACCGCCGAGGAAGTGCGCCGTCAGCGGCACGTTGAAGATCTCGCCCCACGTACCGCCTGCGACGCCGTCGATCTTCGCGGCAACTCGACGCGTCGCCTCGTTGCCTTCCGGAATCCACGTCGGGTTCGGCTGACCGTGGCCCTGCTTGCTGGTGACCTTGCGTCGACCGAACAGGCCCTTCTTCGTGTACGTGGTGATCGAGTTGTCGAGGTTCTGCATGACCAGGGCAATGATCGTGCGCTCGCTCCAGTCCTTGACCGTCAGCATGCGCAGCATCTGGTACGGGTTCTTCGCGACCACACCGAGGAACTTGATCCACCGCGGTGTCGAGCCACCGCCATCCGTCATCAAGGTCTGCAGCAGTCCCATCGCGTTGGAACCCTTGCCGTAGCGGACCGGCTCGATGTGCGTGTCACTACTCGGGTGGAACGACGACGTGATCGCCACTCCGCGGGTCAGGTCGAGTGCGGGATCGACCTTGTACTTGCCTGCGCCGACAATGGATTCGGAGTTCGTTCGAGTCAGCTCGCCGAGCTTGTCGGAAAGCTTGGGCAGCGCTCCGGTGTCCTTCATGTCGAAGAGCAGATGCTGAGTGCCCCACGTTCCGGCCGCGAGAATGACGTTCGCAGCCGTGTACGTGCGGCGGTTCTTGCGTCCGAATGCACCGGTTCGCTCGGTGAACACGTCCCACGAACCGTCGCGAGCCTCACGAAGTCCGGACACGGTGGTCATCGGAATGATCTCGGCCCCAGCGGTCTCGGCAAGGCCGAGGTAGTTCTTGAGAAGAGTGTTCTTTGCTCCGTGACGGCAGCCTGTCATGCACTCGCCACACTCGATGCAACCGGTGCGCTCGGGTCCGACACCGCCGAAGTACGGGTCCTTCGCCTTCTTGCCCGGCTCACCGAAGTAGACGCCGACGGGCGTCTGGATGAACGTGTCTCCGACGCCCATGTCGTCGGCGACCGACTTCATGATCTCGTCGGCGGGCGTCATGTGCGGATTGCGGACCACACCGAGCATCTTCTGAGCCTGCTCGTAGTACGGCGTGAGTTCACTGCGCCAGTCGGTGATGTGCGCCCACTGCTTGTCCTGGAAGAACGGCTCCGGCGGCTGGTAGAGCGTGTTGGCGTAGTTCAACGAACCGCCGCCGACACCCGCGCCGGCAAGAATGAGGCAGTCGCGCAACAGATGTACGCGCTGAATGCCGAAGCAACCCAGCTTCGGAGCCCAGAGGAACTTCTTGAGATCCCAGCTGGTCTTCGCGAAGTCTTCGTCGGCATACCGTCGGCCGGCTTCGATGACGCCGACCTTGTAGCCCTTCTCCACGAGACGAAGCGCGCTCACGCTTCCGCCGAACCCGGATCCGACGATCAGTACGTCGTAGTCCGTTGCCCGTTGCTTGCCCATCAGGACACCTCCACCGTGAACCGTAGTTACCCGCCAGTATGCACCTATTCCTTGTGACTACCACCACAAGGGGTCTCATAAGCGTAACCGCAAGTATCAGGAACGGACGAAAGTCCTGCACAACGAACTGTGGCCCCGGTTCACGAGGAACCAGGGCCACAGAAAGGTACAAATTACGCGCGGACCGTCAGCCCGACCTTCTGGAACTCCTTGAGGTCGGAGTACCCGGCCTTGGCCATCGAACGACGAAGACCGCCGACGAAGTTCAGCGAACCGTACGGGTCATCCGACGGACCGCTCAGAACCTGGTCGAGACTCGGACGCTCACCGTAGGAAACCGGGAGAAGCGCTCCTCGAGGAACCGAAGGATGAGCCGCAGCGGACGGCCAGTACCAGCCGCCACCGGGCGCCTCGGCCGACACGGCCAGCGGCGTTCCCAGAACTGCAGCGTCCGCACCGCAGGCGATGGCCTTCGCCAGATCGCCCGAGGTTGCTATGTCACCGTCGGCGATGACGTGGACGTAGCGTCCACCCGTCTCGTCGAGGTAGTCGCGCCTGGCTGCTGCAGCATCGGCAATGGCCGTGGCCATCGGAACACCGATACCCAAGACCTCACCGGTGGTGGTTGCGCCCTCGGTGGAGCCGTACCCGACGATGACGCCGGCAGCACCGGTACGCATCAGGTGCAGGGCGGTGCGGTGGTCACTGACCCCACCCGCGACAACCGGAACGTCGAGTTCCGAGATGAACGTCTTGAGGTTGAGCGGTTCCTGCTCGGTGTGCACGACGTGCTCGGCCGAGATGATCGTGCCGTGGACGACCAACAGGTCGATTCCGGCCTTGATCAGCTCAGGCGTCAGTGCGCGCGCATTCTGCGGGCTGACGCGAACGGCAGTGGTGACCCCCGAATCACGGACCTGCGCGACCGCGGCGGCCAGAAGACCGGCCTGCAGCGGTGCCGCGTGCAACTCCTGCAGATAACGGATGGCCGCGTCGACCCCACCGTCCTTCTCGGCGATCTCGACGAGACGCCGGAGCTTCTCCTCGACATCGGGGTGACGGCCCCACAGGCCTTCACCGTTGATGACACCGAGGCCGCCGCGCTTTCCCAGCTCGATCGCGAAGGTCGGTGAGACCAATGCGTCGGTGGGATGTGCGAGGACTGGAATGTCGAACCTGTAAGCGTCGAGCTGCCAAGCAGTCGACACCTCCTTCGACGAACGGGTTCGCCGGGAGGGAACGATGTTCACATCGTCCAACTCGTAGGTACGTCGGGCCGTTCGACCCATGCCGATCTCAACGAGGTCGCGCACGCGCGCCCCTTTCTCGTGTACTGGTTGCTAACGAGCGGTGTAGTTGGGTGCTTCGACAGTCATCGTGATGTCGTGCGGATGGCTTTCCTTCAAACCAGCCGCCGTGATCTGGACGAACTGAGCGTTCTGCAGGTGCTCGATCGTCGCCGACCCCGTGTATCCCATGGCAGCGCGCAGACCACCGGTGAGCTGGTGCGTCACCTGCGAGAGCGGGCCACGGAACGGAACACGTCCTTCGATGCCTTCCGGAACCAACTTGTCCTCGGAAAGTACGTCGTCCTGGAAGTACCGGTCCTTGGAGTACGACTTGGCCTCGCCACGCGACTGCATCGCGCCGAGCGAACCCATTCCGCGGTAGCTCTTGAACTGCTTGCCGCCGACCAGAATCAGTTCGCCGGGCGATTCAGCGGTACCGGCCAGGAGCGAACCCAGCATGGCCGTCGACGCACCTGCGGCAAGAGCCTTCGCGATGTCACCGGAGAACTGGAGTCCACCGTCAGCGATGACGGGCACACCGAGAGGCTTGCACGCGGCAACCGCTTCCAGGATGGCCGTGACCTGAGGGGCACCGACACCGGCGATGACGCGGGTGGTGCAGATCGAACCAGGGCCGACTCCGACCTTGACGGCATCGACGCCGGCTTCGACCAGAGCCAGAGCACCCGCACGCGTAGCGACGTTGCCACCGATGATCTGAACCCGCTCGCCCAGTTCACGCTTGAGCTTGGCGATCATGTCGAGAACATTGGACGAATGCCCGTGCGCACTGTCCACCACGAGTACGTCCACACCGGCATCGGTGAGCGCCATCGCGCGCTGGAAGGCGTCATCGCCAGCACCGACTGCAGCGCCGACGAGCAGTCGACCGTCACGGTCCTTGGTGGCGTCGGGATGCTGCTCGGTCTTGACGAAGTCCTTGACCGTGATCAGACCGGTGAGCTTGCCGTTTCCGTCGACGATCGGCAGCTTCTCGATCTTGTGCCGACGAAGAAGGCCCAGTGCCACGTCAGCGGTGACGCCTTCCTGAGCGGTGATCAGCGGCATCTTCGTCATGATCTCGACGACCGGGCGGTTCTGGTCGACCTCGAAACGCATGTCACGGTTCGTGACGATGCCGACCAACTGGCCGGCGTCGTCGGTGACCGGCAGACCCGAGATGCGGAAGCGAGCGCACTTCGCGTCGACCTCGCCCATCGTGTCGGTCGGCTTACACGTGACGGGATCGGTCACCATGCCGGCCTCGGAGCGCTTGACGGTCTCGACCTGTCCTGCCTGGACGTCGACCGACGAGTTGCGGTGCAGTACACCCATGCCGCCGGCGCGTGCCATCGCAATTGCCATGCGCGACTCGGTGACGGTGTCCATCGCAGAACTGACCAACGGGATCCGCAGACGGATGTCGCGAGTCAGTTGACTGGACGTGTCGACCTGGCTCGGGATGACGTCGGACGCGGCAGGCAGCAGCAGCACGTCGTCGTATGTCAGTCCCAGCATCGCGACCTTGTTGGGGTCGTCTCCTCCGGTGTGTACATGTCCTGCAGAACTACTCATGCGGTCAGGACCCTCCATGGACCTAGATTCGCCCAGGGCGACCGCTGTAGCAGCCGCCTCGAAACGGATTACGAAAGCTGGATATCGGATAGAAGGCACCTGCACAGAAAGATATTCCTGGCACCTTTTCCCGGCGTTGCACACCATGGTATCGGCTCACTCAAAGGTCCGAACCATCCCACCCACGCTGCGGGTACGCGTAACAAGTGGCGCTGACCCCCCTGACCTGCGTACCGTGGTGCTGTGCGTGATCAACTGCCCCCCGGTCTGCCGCCAGATCCCTTCGCCGGCGACCCAGCTGACCCCTCCGCGGCTCTCGATGCCATCGAGCCGGGCCAACCACTCGACCCCCACGAACGCCAAGCGGTCGAGGAGGATCTCGCTGACCTCGCCGTTTACGAGGCACTCCTCGCTCACCGCGGCATCCGCGGTCTCGTAGTGTGCTGCGAGGACTGCCAACAAGATCACTACCACGACTGGGACATGCTGCGCGCAAACCTGCTGCAGCTCCTCGTGGACGGAACCGTCCGCCCTCACGAGCCTGCCTACGACCCGATGCCTGAGGCATATGTCACGTGGGACTACTGCCGCGGATACGCCGACGCGTCGATGAACGAGGCGATGCACGGCGACGGTTTCGACAGCTGAGCGAAACCCCACCAAGTTCATACGAAAGTGGCCGACAAGCAATTGCTTGTCGGCCACTTTCGTATGACTCGGATCGCAGCGATACGATCAGGGCGGGGGTGAAGAAGAATCACCCGACGGCGACGAGGCCGGAGCCAGTGACGTCGTTGTCGTAGTTGTTGTCGTCGTCGTCGTGGTCGTTGCCGTGGGCGACGATGACGGTGTCGACGACGCCGCGCTTGGACCAGGCGCCTGCATGATTCCAGGGTTGGGCGTTGTCGTCGTGGTCACGCCGCCAGGCAGCTGAGGGTTGGCCGGATTGACTGAGATCCCCGGAATCGCCGTGGGAGAGGTGGCAATCGAGGACTGCTGGTCGGTCGTCAACGGCGGTACGGCGGGTGACGTGGTCTCCTGGACCTGCGTCATCAACTTGCCCCAGCGCTCGACGAGATCCGTCTTGTCCTGCGAGTCCTTGACCGCATCGGCACGGTGAGCTGCGTTGTCCAGCACCATCTTTGCCGCAGGAATGTCTCCAGCAGCCAACAGCCGCTCGGCCTTTTCCAGCTCGGAAGTCGTGTCGATCTTCGCAACTGTCGAGTTGGCCTCGTCGGCGAAGACGACCTGCTTGACACCCCACAGGGCATCGCCGGGCTGGGCGTCGTACGCCATCGCCGTGGCGCCACCGAAGACCACTGCTGCAACAGCTGCAGCGGCGGCGATCGGACGAACCACACGCAATCGAGAACGGGAACGTGAACGCTGACGATCGGAGAAGCCGGACGGCGTCGCTGTGATTGCAGCGATGACATCGTCCAACAACGGACCCTCGGGCATCGGAGTCGCAACGACATCGTCACGCCATTGCGAGAGGATCAACGCAAGTTCGTACTGTTCGGTGCTATCGGTTGCTACTGGCCCACCATTCGAAATGGATTCGATCAGCGCATCGTCACGCCGAACCGCAGCCAAATCCACTGGCGTACCGTCGTCGGCGAGATCACCGAGATCCGAAGCGTCACGCCCCTCGTCTCTAGCCAAAGCTCTCACCTGCTTTCGTTACTTCTTTTTTCAGTTTCGCGATCGCCCTGTGCTGAGCGACTCGTACAGCTCCGGCGGTACTACCGACGGCGACGGCCGTTTCCTCGGCCGACATCCCGACCACCAGGCGAAGTATCAAGATTTCCCGATGCTTCTCCGGAAGTGTGCCGAGCAGTTCGTGCATCTGTCTGCTGGATTCCGAATCGAGTGCTCGCTGTTCGGGACCATCATCCAGTGCTATTACATCCGGTACTTCGGAAACGGGCTCCGACTTGTTACGGGCGGAGCTTCGATGTGCGTCCGCAACCTTGTGTGCCGCAATTCCGTACACAAAGGCCATGAACGGGCGTCCCTGGTCTTGATAACGCGGCAGCGCGGTCATCACGGCCAGACACACTTCCTGTGCGACGTCGTCAGCGGACAGGTGTCCTCGCTCGGCCGCACCCACTCGACCGCGGCAGTAGCGCACCACCATCGGTCGGATGTTCTCCAGAACCAAAGCTAGAGCTGTACGGTCGCCCTGCGCAGCAGCGGCGACCGCGGTGTCCAACTCATCGCTCGTATTTGTCATCGTCAGCGAAAATCCTGGCGTTACAGTGGCACCTCCCGAGCGGGTGTGCTCCCGCTCTCAGCGGAACCCTCTAAGAGTAACCATCCGGACCGGCTGGTCTCCGCATGCCTGCCCAGCAGTCGCGATATCGATACAGCTCCTTCTGGAATGTTCTCCGGAGACTTCGGTGGAGTGGTTACGACAAAGGTAGGAGTGATCCACCACGCATCGCAATCAGATCGCCGATCTCCCGGGCACTCGGTGAGGTTCTCTCACCGCTGACACCTTCGATCAACAGAGACGACGCCCAGGCCAGGGGCAGCAGGCCGTATTGCCGGCACCGCCCGAACACATCTGCTGCCATCTTCACGGCTGCGCTCGCGTCTGTTCCGGTCAGCGCGGCGCTACGCAGCAGATCCGACTTCACGCGGTGCCGCACAGACTCCGATTCCCCTGACAATTCGACGGCGCGTTCTGCGTGTCTGCCGGCGCGCGTGAAGTCACCTCCCGCCAGCGCCAGTTCCGCCGAGACCCATTCGATCCGAATTTGCTGCCGCCACAGCCCACCGTCGCCAACCAGAGCACCGTCGTCGTCGAGACGACGCCGACACTCCCCCAGCAGCCGCCAGCCGAGCGGGAGCCGGCCACAGCCGAGGGCGTCCGCAGCCAGACCGGTCAGCGCATCACAGGCAGCCTCCGCGTTGACGGGCCGGCCGTCGACTATCGCCAATGCACGCCCGTCCCACGTGGCCGCGAGCGCATGGCGTCCGCTTTGACGAAGAAACGACGCTCTTGTGCTGGCAGACAGAGAGGCAAGGACTCGATCCGAATGCGTCGAGAACCCGGCCGTGAGCCGGTCCAGGACATCCAAGGCCGCCCGCGCTCTGGCGTAGTGCCCCTGACCACCCAGAACTACTGCCGTTGTCCACCAATCCCGGGTGGAGCCGGGCTCCGGGAGCCGGTCGAGGTCCGGATCCGCGCCGAACGCGGCGGACTCGAGGGTTTTGGATCGTACAGCTGTCTCAGGGCGCTCAGGTGTCGACACAGGTAGATCATCGCAGCAGCACCAGCAGTCAAGCGCCTGACCGATGCCATAAGTGGCACGGAAATACCAAAAGGCAAGTTTGTCGGAGTTAATCAGATATTCAACTGAGATTTGCCAAATGTACTCGTAATGATATTTAACGGGCATATATCCGTGACGTTAACTGCGCATTACTTATTGGACAGATGTCCTAGTTTAAACTTGGGCACTAAGTCCCGAAATGGAGCGAAACCTCGTTCGCTCAATATCGGACAAATGACGCAAACCGAGCTGAACGACGGAGCGATTTCGCCGGGCGATCAGCAGCAAACATATCCCTGATCTGTGGGTTTCGCATCTCGAGCAGCCAGGTTTCTCGGTCAGCCCATCGATCGGCCCGATTCCGACATCGGCGCAGCACAACGCACGAAGGAACCGAAATGTAAATATATACTTCGTTAACTCTCGCATTTCGATATATGCCGATCACCACTGAACGAGCCTATTGACGCGATTTACTCAGCACCCTTACGGTTAGCAAGCGTGAACGATTCAGAAGGCCCGGATAACCTCCGGGCAACTTGGTCCGCTCGTTGATCAACGCGAGCTTGCAGTAAGGAGTCAACATGCCTGCACCGAATCACCTTCCAGGCCCCAACGCAGACATCTGGGACTGGCAGATGCACGGTCTGTGCCGCGGAGTCGACTCCTCGATGTTCTTCCATCCTGATGGCGAACGCGGTAGAGCACGTGCCCAGCGCGAAACCCGCGCAAAAGAAATGTGCCGTCAGTGCCCGGTACTGATGCAGTGCCGCAGCCACGCGCTGACCGTCGCCGAGCCGTACGGCATCTGGGGCGGAATGTCGGAAACCGAACGTGAACTACACGCACGCCACCGTCGCACCACTCGCATAGCGTCCTGATACGCGCAGGTCGAGAGCACAAGGCCCCCGAGAGTATTCGGGGGCTTTTGCATGCCCACACCAGTTCGTGAAAAGAATTTAGGAAACCGACCCATCCTGTCGACAGCCGACTCCGAATGCCTTCTGACAGTGCACCTCAGCACATCCCTTCAGGAAGGCAGACCCATGAACACCTCTACTCGAGTTCTGGCAGTCACCGCAGCAGCTTCTTTCGCCGTCTTCGGCGTCGTCGGTTGCTCCTCCGACGACAACGATTCGTCGACCGACACCTCGAGCGCCGCCATGACGTCTTCGCCCATGGGATCGAGCATGTCTCCCAGCAGCGCGATGGCAGAGCCCGCTTCTGATCTGGTCGGTGCCGGTTGTGCCGACTACGCAGCTGCAGTGCCGAGCGGCGCCGGATCGGTCAGCGGAATGGCCCAGGATCCGGTTGCCACAGCGGCATCCAACAATCCGTTGCTCACCACCTTGACCGCGGCAGTCTCCGGCCAGCTCAACCCGGACGTCAACCTGGTCGACACTCTCAACGGTGGCGAGTTCACCGTCTTCGCACCGATCGACTCGGCATTCGCCAAGATCGACCCCGCCACGATCGACAGCCTCAAGACGGACAGCGCCACGCTGACCAAGATCCTCACCTACCACGTGGTTCCCGGCCAGATCGCCCCTGACGCGATCGACGGAACGCACCCCACCGCCGAGGGCGGAACGGTCACCGTCACCGGATCCGGTGACAACATCAAGGTCAACGACGCAACCGTCGTCTGCGGTGGAGTCAAGACCGCAAACGCCACCGTCTACCTCATCGATTCGGTGCTGATGCCGCAGTAGTCCCCACCTGCTGTGCGCCTTTGTTAACCTCCCGCGGTTAATAAAGGCGCACAGCGGCCAACGGCGGGCCGAGAGAAAAGAACCGGACATGCACGCTACGGTTGTACGCGATGAAGCGAGACAACTCTTCGTGAGCGAGCCAGACCATGCGTCGGATGCGGCCGACGCATGCCCGACGGACAATTCTGCGGCCCGCACCGCGCGAATCGCGGAATCACGCGAGCTGGCAGTGATCCTCGCGAACGTTGCCGGCGGCGACCAGAGCGCCTTTGCCGAGTTCTACGACCGAACCAGCTCCCGCGTCTACGGCATGGTTCTACGTGTACTCCGTGATCCAGGCTTCTCCGAGGAAGCTGTCCAAGAGGTCTACCTCCAAGCCTGGAAATCGGCCGACAGTTTCGATCCGGCCAAGGGGTCCGCACTCTCCTGGCTCCTGACGCTCGCTCACCGCCGCGCGGTGGACCGCGTTCGCTCCGAACAGTCGAGTTCGGATCGACAGGCTCTCTACGACACCACCAATTCGACTCCCGAGTTCGACGTCGTCAGCGATGAGGTGACACGAAGAGACGAGCATCGTGCTGTCACCGACTGTCTCGAAACGCTGACGGACACTCAACGCCAATCGGTGACTCTCGCCTATTACGGCGGCCGAACGTACCGCGAGGTGGCCGAAGATCTCGGCGTGGCGATTCCCACGATCAAGTCGCGAATTCGCGACGGACTACTGCGCCTACGTGGATGTTTGGGGGTGATGTGAGATGGACGAAGAGCTGATCGACTACGCGTACGCCTACGCGATCGATGCGTTGGACCTCGACGAGCGCCGTGAGGTCGACAGACGACTTGCCACTTCGGACTCCGCGACCCGCGCCGAATTCGATGCCCAGGTCCGACTCACCGCCGAAACCATGGCTGCGATGACCGTCGTCGACGCCGTCGAGCCCCCGCCGTCACTGCGCAGCAGCGTCCTCGCCTCGATCTCGGAACAGACCGCTGCTGCCGACGCCCCGATCTCACTGGCCGAGCGTCGTAACCGTCGACGCCCGTGGACCATGGCTCTTGCGGCGGCCGCCGCAGTCGCAATCCTGGTCGGCGGCATCGGAATCGGACGCACGCTGTCCGACAACACGCCGCCGCAGAACCCCGCATCCGAAATCATGGCAGCACCCGACGTTCATGCCACGACGCGTGAAATCCCGGGCGGCGGAAGTGCCACGACGCTGTTCTCGCCTTCCGAAGACGCCGCAGTCCTCGTGATGAACGACGTGACTCCCCCGAGTCCGGATACCGTCTACCAGATGTGGCTGGTGCCGGGCGACACCGACGACACCACGATGATCCCGATGGGGACGATGGCTCCGGGCGACGTCAAACCCACTACCCAGGTGGTGCTCGACGGCATCGGTCCGAACACGAAGTTGGCGTTCACTGTCGAACCGCCCGGCGGATCGCAGCAGCCGACGAGCGAGCCGTTCGCAACGATCCCGCTCATCTGATCGCCAGACGAAAAGAGATCCCCCACCGGATTCCGGTGGGGGATCTCTTTTTGTCGAAACTACGAGCAGCGAGTTAGTGGCTGTGACCGTGTCCGGTGTCGGCAACTTCCTCGGTCGGCTTCTCGACGACGGCGCTCTCGGTCGTGAGGATCATGCGCGCGACGGAAGCGGCGTTGACCACTGCCGAGCGAGTGACCTTGACCGGGTCGACGACGCCGTCGGCAAGCAGGTTGCCGTAGGTGAGGGTGGCAGCGTTGAAGCCTTCGCCCTTGGTCATCTCGGCGACCTTGCTGACAACGACGGAACCGTCGATGCCTGCGTTGCTGGAGATCCAGAACAACGGGGCGTTGAGGGCTTCGCGGACCACGGCAACGCCTGTGGCCTCGTCACCCGACAGTCCGAGGTTCCCGATCAGAGCCGTACCGGCCTGAACGAGAGCCGATCCGCCACCGGGGACGATGCCCTCGGCAACTGCTGCCTTGGCTGCGTTGACCGCATCCTCGACGCGGAACTTGCGTTCCTTCAGATCGGTTTCGGTGGCTGCGCCGACCTTGATGACCGCCACGCCGCCGGACAGCTTCGCCAGACGCTCTTCGAGCTTCTCGCGATCCCAATCCGAATCGGTGTTCTCGATCTCGCGACGCAGCTGCGCAACGCGGGTCGCGATGTCGTCAGCGGTACCTGCACCGTCGACGATGACCGTCTCGTCCTTGGTAACGACAACGCGGCGAGCGCTACCGAGCAATTCGAGGCCGGCTTCCTTGAGGGAGAGACCGACGTCGGTGTTGATGACGGTGCCTGCCGTGACGACTGCGAGGTCGTCGAGGAATGCCTTGCGACGATCACCGAAGAACGGCGCCTTGACGGCGACGGCCTTGATGGTCTTGCGGATGGAGTTGACCACCAGGGTGGAGAGAACTTCACCCTCGATGTCCTCGGCGATGATCAAGAGCGGCTTGCCGGATTCGGCAACCTTCTCGAGCAGCGGCAGGAAATCGGGAAGTGAGCTGATCTTCTCGCGGAAGAGCAGGATCAGCGCGTCTTCGTAGATGGCCTTCTGCGCATCGATGTCGGTGACGAAGTAGGGCGAGAGGTAGCCCTTGTCGAACTGAACACCTTCGGTGACAACGAGTTCGGTTGCAACGGTGGAGGATTCCTCGACCGTCACGACGCCGTCGGTTCCGACACGGGTGAGTGCCTCGCCGACGAGCTTGCCGATCTCTTCGTCACGCGAGGAGACGGTGGCGACCTGAGCGATCGACTTCTCGCCCTCGACGGGAGTGGCTGCGGCGAGCAGTTCCTCGACGACCTTGTCGGCTGCGGCGTTGATGCCGACGCCGAGCGCCATCGGGTTCGCGCCCGCTGCGATGTTCTTGAGTCCGCCGCGGACGATGGCCTGGGCCAGAACGGTCGCGGTGGTGGTGCCGTCGCCGGCAACATCGTTGGTCTTGGTGGCGACGCTCTTGACGAGCTGTGCGCCGAGGTTCTCGAAGGGATCTTCGAGCTCGATCTCACGGGCGATGCTCACACCGTCGTTGGTGACGGTGGGGCCGCCGAATGCCTTGGCGAGCACGACGTGGCGTCCACGCGGGCCCAAGGTCACCTTGACGGCGTCGGCAAGCTTGTCGACTCCGGCTTCGAGAGCGCGGCGTGCGGTCTCGTTGAACGCAATTTGCTTGGACATCTGTTCTGTCAGCTCCTGAATCTTCGGGGCGTGAACGCATTCCGCCCCGGGATCCTGTGTGGACTCCGGGGCGGATCACGTGTGTCTTACTTGGAGACGACAGCCAGCACGTCGCGTGCCGACAGGATCAGGTATTCCTGGCCGGCGTACTTGATCTCGGTTCCGCCGTACTTGGAGTAGATGACCGTGTCACCCTCCTTGACGTCGACCGGGATGCGGTTGCCCTGCTCGTTGACGCGGCCTTCGCCGACTGCAACGACGGTGCCCTCCTGGGGCTTTTCCTTGGCTGTGTCAGGAATGACCAGGCCGGAAGCCGTCGTCGTTTCAGCCTCGTTGGCCTGGACGAGGATCTTGTCCTCGAGCGGCTTGATGTTGACGCTCGCCACGATGAGCCCTCCACTTTGGGGTATGTGCGTCCGAGGCGATCCTCGGACAGCTGTTGGGTATGCCGTTTACGGCGCGTCACTGCAGTCCCGTCGTCGCGGGTGCCGGAACTCGATCAGCGCCAATTGGCACTCTATACGTGAGAGTGCCAACCCTCAAGGACTGGGCGCATTTTTCTCTTCGTCCAGAGCGAAACAGGACAGCCGTCCACCACGTTCACCTATTGTTCACTTCGTGACGAACATCAATCGCCGTAGTTTTCTGACCTTCGCCGGACTCGGCGCCGTCGGCGCGGTCAGCCTTGGCAAGCCGTGGGGCCTGCAATATGCAGGCGCGTCGACCATTCCGACGTCAGGTCCTGGCACCACTCTCGAGTCCGTGTCCACGCCCGTCAGCAGCAGCGGCTACACCAGGCTCACCGCCGGGCCGGGTTGGGCGAACATCGTACGCAGCGAGTTGGCGGAGCCGAAGTCAGGACGCGAGGATCGCCGCACCGCACTCGCCTCGCTCGTGCAGTTGACCGACGTCCACATCGTCGACGCCCAGTCCCCCATGCGATTCGAGTACGTCCACCAGATCACCGGCTCGGCGTTCCGCCCACAGGAGACCCTGACGGCGCACGGGCTGATTTCACTTGTCCGACGAGTCAATTCGATCGGCAGTGGCCCACACACGTCGCGACCCTTCGATGCCGTTGTCACCACCGGCGACAACACGGACAACAAGGAATTCGCCGAACTCGACTGGTTCCTCACCTCCCTCAACGGCGGAACCGTCGTTGCCAACACCGGCGCCAAGGATCGCTACGAGGGTGTGCAGAACTCGGGCGCGGATCTGTACTGGAACCCTGAGTCACCGATGCTCGACATGTACAAGAAGGCCGGTTTCCCCGAGATCCCCGATTTCTTCGGTGCCGCTTTCACTCCCGTGTCGAGCCCCGGCCTGAACACGCCTTGGTACTGCGTGTTCGGCAATCACGACGATTCGGTGTCGGGCACGGTGCCCAGCGGCATCCCGCCGCTCGAGGCGATGTACACGGGATCTCTCAAATTCGAGGTGCCCGGTTCACCCGAGCAAGCCAAGCAGATCGACATCGCCACCAAATTCGATCCCAGTGCGATTCCCGGAATCCTGTCCGCCTTCACGACGCCGCCGCGCCAGGTCACCCCCGACCCGTCTCGCGCGCCGTTCACACCTCGGCAGTTCATCGCCGCGCACCTTGATCCGGCGCACACCGGCCCCGGCCCCGTCGGGCACGGTTTCGCCCCCGACGCCGGAGAAACGGGTATCGGCTACTACTCGTTCGAAATCGCACCGGGCGTTGTCGGCATCAGCATGGACTCCACCAACCGCGCGGGCTTCGTCGACGGTTCGTTGGGCGCCGCTCAGTTCCAGTGGATCGAGAACACCCTGCGCGCCGGCAGCAGCACCTACTACGACGCAGCGGGCTCGCGTGTCACCGAGTCGCGTAGTGACACCTACTTCGTACTGTTCAGCCACCACACGAGCGACACGATGGACAATCTCATTCCCGACCCCGAGAACATCCTCGAGCCGCGCTTCCGCGGTTCACAGCTTCTCGAATTGCTGCACCGCTTCCCGAACGTGCTCGCCTGGGTCAACGGACACACTCACGAGAACAAGATCACCCCGTGGCCCGGCGCGACCCCCGAACAGGGCTTCTGGGAGATCAACACCGCCTCGCACATCGACTACCCGCAACTCGGGCGCATCGTCGAGATCGCAGACAACCACGACGGAACGGTGTCCTTGCTCGCGACGCTCTTCGAGGCGGAGAGCCCCAATTCCGCCGACTACAGCGACAAGTCGGCAGCCGGGCTCGCCTCGCTGTATCGGGAACTGTCGTTCAACGACATCCACCGCGACCCGAAGTTGACCGGTACCGGCGTCGATCAGAACGTCGAATTGTTGGTTCACACCGGACGATGATCCCGATTGCCGCAGTGTCCTAGGCGATTTCAGGTCCGCTCGAACTCGAGCGGTGCGCTTTCGCCCACGACACTGCGGCAACCACGAATCGAACACCGAACCCGATCAACACCAGATTGCAGATGATCTGCAGGCTCACAAGTCCCCTGGCCAGATCCGTTTGCGCCGCGATGTCGCCGAAACCGACGGTCGAGAAGACGGACAGCGAGAAATACAGCGCCGCCATCCGTGACAGAGGTTCGGTGAAGCTGCCGGCGCTCGCATGCTCGACCGAAAAATAGGTGATGGACACCAACAACAAGTACGTCGGCATGACCACCGCCACAGCTTCCACCGCCTGCAGGGAAGGCACGTCGGAACGCAGAATTCGCCACACCTGCCAGGTGGTCACGGCAAGCACCGCCACCCCTCCACCGATCAACAGGAAGATCGCACCCGCCGTGTGAACGTCGATCCACGGCAGGAAGAAATACGCGCATCCGAAGGCGATCACCGTCAGCGTGGGTCGAAGCACCGCGCCACGGATCAGCGCGCGTCGCCGCTCGCCGTCGATGTGGGGAGAATCGCCTTTTTTCTGCATGAATCAATGATCGACAATTTCCCAGGTAAAACCACCCTTTCGGTCCGAAATGAGCATCACGGAGACGAAAAGCACTGAGCAATCCTCACGAACCTTCTGTAACGTTCATATAACGGCGGTCGATTGAACATTGACCGGTATTGACTGTGAGGAGGTGCGCGATGAGTTGTTCACTGGGAATTTCCACTGGATCTTCCGGTGTCTATTCAGCCCTCGTCGACACCGATACCAGCACAAATGCGCCAGGAGCCGTGCCTGCCGAGACCCGATTCGTCTCGGCCGATCAGGCCAATTCCAACGTCGGCGACCTCGTTCGCGCTTCCATCAAGCTGATGACGACGCAGGTAACGGACGGATCTGCGGCGCCGCGCTCCATCGGTGTCAGCTATCGCACGGACGACCAGCTCGCGAGTATCAGGTCTTCGCTCTCCCGCTCGCCGAAGCAGGTCCGTGCCATCCCCGAACCTGCCGCCGTACACGCCTACCTTGCCGAGACCGGGAAGACCGAGCGGTACGACACGACAGCTCAGGTGGATGTCGGAGATCAGGGCCTGACGGTGTCCGTCGTCGACCACACCGGTGAAGTTCTGCATTCCGACCGTATCGACGCCCTCGCGGGGGCCGGGATCGACCGGGCTCTCGTCGAGTTCGTCACGGAGAAGGCCGCAGGGCACCTGCGCCGCTACACCGACGCGGAACTACTTGCCGCCCGGTGCCACGTCGCGAAGGAACAACTGTCCACGGCCGCCAAGGTCACCATCGACCTTCCCGTCGATGCGATGTCGATCTCGCGCGACGAGTTCGAGGCCATCATCGCCCCGGACATCGAGCGCGCCGTCACCTTCATCCGTGAGGTCGTGAACGGCTCGCCGCGGCCCGTCGGTGCCGTCGTACTCATCGGCGGTGGTGCACACATTCCAGCCGTGCGCTCGGCTGTCGCCGCTGCCGTCGATCTCCCCCTGGTCGAGATCGACGAGCCTGAGACTGCGGCAACCAAAGGTGCTGCGCTCCTTGCTGATTCGATCACCGCAATCCGCTTCCCCTTGTTGGGCTCCGGAACTGCACAGCGCTCTGGATCCACGGCCAAAGTCTCCGGCGCTCTGATCGGCGCGCTCGTCGTCGGCGGACTGGTACTCGGTTACGGCGCAAAGGAATTGGTGCCGACCGATGACACCGCTGTCTCGCCCGTCGGAACCGGTTCGACCACGACGACGGTGAGCCCCGAAGCGACGCTGAGCACCGGTTCGACGATCATCCCGTCTCATGACCCCCTACCTTCGGTAGCGGGTAGCACGTACCCGCAGTACGGGTATCCCACAACACCGTTCGACTCACAGCCGTACGGCACGCACACGTACACAACGCATCAGTACACGCTTCCGCCGGCGCCGATACCCGACACCTCGACCACAACCGCGTCGCCGACCACGACAACAACGACTCCCAGTTGGCCGACCATCCCCGGAATCACACTGCCCGATCCGCCGGCATGGTGGCCGACGCTCCCGGACACGGAGGCGACGCCTCCGATCGATCCGACCGAGGGAAACCCGGGCGGCGGTATCGGCCCGGGCGAGAGCGGCGGCGAAAACCCGACGACACCGGAAAATCCCGGATCCGGTTCCACCGAAACGGAAATCACGACCCCCGGTGGGAGTAATCCGACGACAAAGCCCGGTGAACCGAACATCGCGACGCCCGAACCGGGTGCCGCGACCACACCGGATCGGGAACCGGCCCCAGTCGGTTGATTCTCAGCGCAGCCTGAATCTCAGCGCATCAACTGGCTGACCGAGACCGACAACCCCGGGTCGGTCGCAACACTCAGTTCCGAAGGGCCTGCGCCGTTCCCGATGAGGTGGGCGGCCAACGAAGCGATCATGACGCCGTTGTCCGTGCAGAGTCGAGGTTTCGGAATTCGCAACGTGATTCCGGCTTCGACGCAGCGCTGCTCGGCGAGCGAGCGGATACGTGAATTGGCCGTGGCACCGCCGCCGAGAACCAACGTGTCGACTCCGACATCCTTGGCTGCACGCACCGCCTTCATCGTCAGTACGTCGGCAACCGCTTCCTGGAACGAGGCAGCGATGTCCGGGATCGAAAAGGACTCGCCTGCGCGCTCTTTCGATTCGACATAGCGAGCGACCGACGTCTTGAGTCCCGAGAACGAGAAGTCGTGCCGCGAATCGCGCGGGCCGGTCATGCCACGAGGAAAGGCGATTGCGTTCCGATCTCCCTCTTGCGCAGCAGCATCGAGTGCCGGTCCGCCGGGAAATCCGAGTCCGAGCAGTCTGGCCACCTTGTCGAAGGCCTCGCCGGCGGCGTCGTCGACAGTCGTGCCCAGTTCGACAATGGGCTTACCCAGATCTTCGACGTGAAGCAGGTGCGTGTGACCACCGGAGACGAGCAATGCGACGCACGAGGGCAACGGACCGTGCTCGAGAGTGTCCACGGAGACGTGACCACCGAGGTGATTGACCGCATAGAAGGGGATGTTCCATGCTGCCGCATAAGCTTTCGCGGCGGCAACACCGACCAGCAGCGCGCCGGCCAGGCCAGGTCCGATAGTGACGGCAAGCGCGTCGGGCTTCTCGATACCGGCGACGGCAAGGGCGCGGCGCATCGTCGGCACTATCGCCTCGAGGTGAGCCCGCGAGGCTACTTCTGGAACCACTCCGCCGTACCTGGCGTGCTGATCCACGCTCGAGGCCACCTCGTCGGCCAACAGGTCGCAGGTTCCGTCGCCGTTCCAGCGAACGACACCGACTCCTGTTTCGTCGCAAGAGCTTTCGACACCCATGACGATCATGCTTGCTGCTCCTCAGTTTCGCGGACACCGAGCACGGCGGGCCGTCGCATCGTGTACGCATCTGCCCCACTGGGCTGGTAGTACTTCTTTCGCGTTCCGACGATCTCGAATCCTTCACGCCGGTACAGCGCGATCGCAGGTTCGTTGTCGGTACGCACTTCCAGGAACACCGGGCACTGCCGTGAATCCGCCAGCGTCAGAAGCGCATCGAGCAACGCGCTGCCGATTCCCACCCGCTGAGCCGAAGGATCCGTGCCGATGGTGTGAACCTCGGCCTCCATGTTCGGCGACGCCCCCAACAGGGCGACTCCGGCGTAGCCGAGGACGTGACCGTCGGGTTCTCTGGCAACGAAATAATGATTATGTGCGCCCGCAAGTTCCGAGACGAACGCTTGTGCGCTCCATGGCCCGTCGCCCGCGAACAAGGCGCGCTCTAACTCCGCGCACCGTTCGGCGTCATCGACATTCATCGGCTCGATGCTGTACTTCATCTGCTCTGTCACTTCATCTGCTCTGTCTCACTTGCCACGTTCTGCGAGCGTCTTCGCATCCGGGCGTCGGAGGTACAGCGGCTCGAGCGGGGCAGGAACCGAGCCGGCCAGAATCTCGCGGGCAGCGACAGTCACCAACCCGGCCGGCGACGGTGTCTCAGCAGGTTCGACGGGCAGGTCGAAGAAGTCCACGTGCGACGCCGATCCGGCAATCAGCGTCGAGGGCGAAGGATCAACGTCGCCGGCGGAATTCACAGCCGGTCCTTCGACGCGCGCACCGCCGTCGTAGCGCGCCCAATAGATCTCCCGACGCCTCGCGTCGGTCACGACGAGCAAGCTCTCCGTGGTCGGTACCGCAGCCGCGATGGCGTCGAGGCTGCAGACGCCGTACACGGGAACACCGAGAGCATCGCCGAAGGCAGCGCCAGTCGCCATGCCGACCCGCAAGCCGGTGTACGGCCCCGGCCCGACACCCACTACGACGGCGTTCAACTCGGCCGGCGTGAGCCCTGCCTCGGCGAGGCATTCGAGGACGTGAGGAGTCAGGACCTCGGCGTGCGCACGAGGATTGACCGTGACACGCACGGCAAGCGTCTCCACTGTGTCCGGTGACGAAGCCGACAGGGAGACGACCCCGGCAGTGACTGCCGGAGTGGAGGTGTCAATTGCGAGAACAAGCACGATTTCTCAGGGTACCCGCACGTGAAGAACTACTTCCGGCCCGGGAGGGTCACGACGGCTGTGACACCAAACTCCGTTTCACGACGTCCAGGCCCAGCTGGCCGTCCGCACATCTGATTCAGGTTCCCGATGAAGCTGCACTCGCAGGTGCCGTTCGACGAGCCTTTCCACAACGTCGCCACCCCATTCGACAACCACCACTGCGTCGGTGAGGTCTGTATCGAGGTCGAGAGCATCGAGTTCGTCGAGTGCGTGCGGTCCGCTGTCGCCCAGTCGGTATGCATCGACGTGAATCATGCCGACGGGATCGCCGCCGCCGGGACGGGTGCCCGGTCGATGCTCACGGGCGATGACAAACGTGGGGGACGTCACCCGGCCCTGCACGCCGAGGCCCGCTCCGATACCGCGAGTCAACGCCGTCTTGCCTGCCCCGAGCGGTCCGTCGAGCACCACCAGGTCGCCGGCAACAAGCCCCGCCGCCAATCGTCGGCCGAAAGCCTCGGTGTCCTCGGCCGTTTCCAACGTGATCTGTCCGGATTCGGGAAGTCCGGTGAAGTTCTCAGCCGACATCGGACCGCTCTTCGACCTGCGCTCGCTGCACCAACTTGTCGATTGCCTCCGTCACGATCGCCGGGAACTCGAGCTGCACCAGATGGCCGGCCCCGTGAACTCGCACGAGTTCGGATTCGGGTAGATCGGCAGCGAGACGCTTGGAGCTGATGAACGGAATCATCATGTCTTGATCGCCGCAGATCACGACTGCCGGTGTGTGCGCGAGGACCTCGAGAGAAGCGGACTCGTCGTGCAGTTCCAACGTCCGCAGGAAATTGACGATGGTCACAACCGAGGTGCGGTCGAGCATGCCGTCCGAGAGTTCATGCAGCCGTGGGCTGACATCGGTGCCGTACGAGGCCGCACGCAGGATCGGCGTGATCAATACTCGCGCAGCGCCCCGTGCATGCTGAACTACTCCCGGTGAGGTGCGCACTGCCAACCGGAATCCGTCGATGATCGGATTCTGCAGATTGCGGGTCAGGCCGGTCTCGGCCAGGCCTGCCGCCGTCGTCGCGACCAGCCCCACGCCGATGACGCGGCCCTCGAACCATTCGGGTCGCTGACCGGCGAGCGCGAGTACCGTCATACCGCCCATCGAGTGACCGACGAGAACTATCGGGCCCTTGGGTACCTTGGCCTCGACGACGGTCGCGAGATCGCGGCCGAGCTGCGAAACCGTACAACTCTTCGAGCGTGGCATACCCGAATCCCCGTGTCCGCGCTGGTCGTAGAACACCATGCGAACCTTGTTGCCCCATCGCTCTTCGAGCTGGCGGCGCTGGAAATGCCAGGACAGCGCACTCAGGCAATATCCGTGCACGAAAACGACTGTCAGCGGAGCGTCGTCCGGTCCCACTTCGCGAACTGCCAGCTCGACGCCGTCCTCGGTGCGCACAGTGCTCTTGCGGTCGCGCGTCATGAGGTCGAAGTCCTCGTCGGCGTAGATTTCCCGGCCAGGACGCGTCGCGGTCTTGAATGCGTTCACGCCGGCCATCGACCCGAGCGCCACAGCGCTGAGCAGGCCACCGAGAATGCTCATTTTTCCTGCAGTCTTCATGACGTCTCTCCCCCGATGTACGTACGCACAGTGCGTCCACGTATTCCGGTCACGACCTCGTAGTGAATGGTGTCGAGTACGTCGGCCCAGGCCTGCGCGTTGGGTTCGCCGTGATCGCCATTGCCGAAGAAGATCGCGGTGTCGCCTTCGCGAACTCCGTCGCCGTCCGGCCCCAGGTCCACCAACACCTGGTCCATGCAGATACGCCCGACCGCCTGGCGACGCTTACCGCCCAACTGCACTTCGAACTTGCCGCTCAGGGAACGAGACAAACCATCGGCATAGCCGACGGGCAGCAGCGCAAGAGTGGTGTCGTGCGGTGCGACCCACTGATGCCCGTAGGAGACGCCCTCTCCGGCGGCCACCTTCTTCACCAGAATCACCTTCGCTCGCAGCGTCATCGCCGGTCGTAAACCGAAATCTCCGAGTTCGGGCACCGGAGACAATCCATATATCGCTATTCCGGGTCGAACCATGTCAAATCGCAGGTCAGGGCGGGTAACCGTCGCTGCCGAGTTGGAAAGATGAACAACTTCGGGGTCGAATCCGTGGGCACGGACGTCGGCAACCGCGTCGATCAGGCGTTGCTTCTGCATGTCGATGACGTCGTGATGTGGCTCGTCGGAGTGCGCGAGGTGCGAGAACACTCCGCGTAGCCGGATCGTGCCCTCGTCCCGGGCAGCGGCGAGGTCGTCGAGCATCTGCGGCCACTCGGTTCTCGATACGCCGTTGCGATTGAGACCGGTGTCCACCTTGAGCGTCACCGTCGCCGGTAGTCCCAGAACTCGTGCCGCGTCGACCACCGCAGCCAGGTGTCGCGGCGAGGAGACCCCGATCTCGACGTCCGAGCGGATCGCCGACGCGAAATCGGCATCGACGCCGTGCAACCAGGCCAGGACGGGAGCGGTGATGCCTGCCTCGCGAAGAACCAATGCCTCGGCGATGGTGGTGACGCCCAGTTCCCGCGCTCCGGCTGAGAGTGCCGTCCGTGCCACCGCAACTGCGCCGTGGTTGTATCCGTCCGCCTTGATGACCGCCATCAACGCTGCATCCCCGGCAAATTCACGCAGGACTCGCACGTTGTGCGCGATAGCGTCCAGATCGACGACTGCCTCCGTCTGCGGCCCTACTGCGATGTCAAGTTGGCTCGACTTCCCCTCCGCAGGCTCCTTCGGTGCTCTTCCCTGGGCAAGCGTCATGGCGACAATCCTGCCACCCACACAGGATCGGACACGTGTTCGGGTTTGAACACACTCAGTTCTGGGCAAAAGAGCGGAGCACACGCACCGACTCGCGCAGTCCTCCCAGCAGGGGTGACGCCGAAATCGGTGCTCCGGCGACATCGCTCTGATCGCCCGCGGCGGCGATATTCGCAGCCAACGCGTGGGCCCGCGCGCCGACGGCCCCGGCTTCGAGAGGGCTCAGACCCGCAGCCAGCAACGCGCCGATCACGCCGGAGAGGATGTCACCCGAACCTGCCGTCGACGCCCAGGAGCCGCCGGCGTCGTTGACCAGGACCTCACCGCCCGGATCCGAGATCACCGTCGTATGGCCCTTCAGTAGCACCGTGACTCCGAGTCGTTCGGCAAGAGCACGCGTGGCTGCGATTCTGTCGTCGCCGAGGGGTGTGAATCGTGCGAACTCGCCGGCGTGGGGAGTCAGAAGTGTCGGCGCGGCCCGTGCTGCGACAAGTTCGGGACGCTGAGCCAGCAAGGTCAGTCCGTCCGCATCGACGACAACAGGCACATCGGAAGCGAGTACCGACGCGAGAAGTCGCACAGCGGCATCGTCGGTACCCATACCGGGGCCGACCACCCAGGCCTGAACTCGCCCCGCAGCCTCGAACGTCTCACTGGCGATCACCTCCGGGAACCGGGACAGCACCTCTGCGGCTCCGTGCCCGGCGTAGCGGACCAGACCGGAGGTCGCGGTCACCGCGGCGCCGGTACAGAGCACGCCCGCGCCCGGATACTGCTCACTTCCCGCAACGATGCCCACCACACCCTGCGAGTACTTGTCGTCGTCTGGACCAGGTACCGGCCACAGCGCGCCGACCTCGGCCGGATCGAGTGAACCGAACTCCGGTTCGCCGACGCTCAATCCGATGTCCACGAGTTCGACACGACCACACAGCGGAGCCGCGAGTACGTGTACCGGTTTGAGCGCACCGAAGGTGACCGTCACATCAGCGCGTACCGACGGACCGTCCACTGCGCCGGTGTTCGCGTCGACGCCGCTCGGCACATCGACCGCCACGATCGGCGCATCCACCTGGCCGACCAGCTCAGCCGCATTCGGCCGCAGACCGCCGTGCCCGGAAATCCCGACGATGCCGTCGATCACCAGATCCGGCGACCCGACTTCGGCGGCGACTCGGCCACCGGCCTTCAGTAGAGCGTCGAGGCCCGCCCGATGAGCGCGGGCCGGGTCGAGCAGCACGGCCCGGACACTCACACCTCGTTTGCGGAGCAACGCACCGGCCCACAGGGCGTCACCGCCGTTGTCGCCGGTACCTACCAGAAGCGTCACGGACCGATGTGCGACCGATCCTGTGCGCGAACGTAATTCATCCGCGACGACTCGCGCGAGACCGTAAGCCGCTCGACGCATCAGCACCCCGTCCGGCAGCTTGTCGAGCAGTGGCGCCTCCGCTGCTCGCACCTGATCGGCTGTGTAGAACCCACGCATGTCGGAACCCTTCAGTTGCCGTCGCTACCCTCGGAACCATGAAATCACGTCTTCGCCCGGCAATCGCGGGACTCGTGCTCGCTCTCGGCTTGGTCGGGTGCAGTTCCACCACCGACTCCACACCACCGGCTCCGGAAACGACGGCCAGCGGACCTGTGGTCACAATCTCCGGGATGGCGTACTCCCCCGCTTCCATCACCGTGAACGTCGGCGAGACGGTCACGTGGGTGTTCGACGACAACGGAATGGCTCACGACGTCAGCGGCCTCGGTGACGCCAAGGGCAAACTCCGCAGCCCACTCAAGAGGTCGGGAACCTACACCTACACGTTCACCGAACCCGGAACCTTCGACTACACCTGCACACCTCATCCCGAGATGCGCGGAACCGTCGTCGTTGCGGCGCAGTAACGCACTCGGGCCCCACAGTCTTTCGACTGCGGGGCCCGAGTTTTGGGCGAAAGCTATTCGACCGTAACCGATTTCGCCAGGTTACGCGGCTTGTCGACGTCGTATCCGCGCGCCGCGGCAACCTCGGCTGCAAATATCTGCAACGGAACCGTGGACAGCAACGGCTGCAGCAGTGTCGGTGACGCCGGAATCTCGATCAGGTGATCCGCATGCGCCGCGGCGACGGTGTCGCCTTCCTCCGCGATGACGATCGTCGTCGCGCCGCGCGCCTTGATCTCCTGGATGTTCGACACCAACTTCGAGTGAAGCACAGCGCGACCCTGCGGCGACGGCATGACGATGATGACCGGCAGGCCCTCCTCGATCAGCGCGATCGGGCCGTGCTTGAGCTCACCGGCGGCAAAGCCCTCGGCGTGCATGTAGGCAAGCTCTTTGAGCTTGAGTGCACCCTCGAGCGCCACCGGGTAGCCGACATGGCGACCGAGGAACAGCACGGTCGACGCGTGCGCGAACTGGCGTGCCAACGCGCGCACCGGTTGTGCCGTCTCGAGTACCTTGCTGACCAATGCGGGCATCGCTTCGAGGTCGGCGTACTCGCGGGCGACCTCGTCCGGGTACTTGGTGCCGCGCGCCTGGGCCAATGCCAATCCGACGAGGTAATTCGCGGTCACCTGCGCAAGGAACGCCTTGGTGGACGCGACCGCGATTTCCGGTCCTGCCCGGGTGTAGAGGACGGCGTCGGCCTCACGCGGGATCTGCGCACCGTTGGTGTTGCAGATCGCGAGAACCCGCGCCTTCTGATCCTTGGCATGCTTGACAGCTTCGAGCGTGTCGGCCGTCTCTCCCGACTGCGAGATCGCGACAACAAGCGTCGAACGATCGAGAACCGGGTCGCGGTAACGGAATTCGCTCGCGAGTTCGACCTCGACAGGTAGACGCGTCCAATGCTCGATCGCGTACTTCGCCAACAGACCGGAGTGGTAGGCACTACCGCAAGCGACAACGAACACCTTGTCGACGTCGCGCAGTTCCTGATCGGACAACCGCTGCTCGTCGAGGACGATCTTCCCGTTTTCGAAGTGGCCGAGGAGCGTGTCGGCGACAGCAGTCGGCTGCTCTTCGATCTCCTTGAGCATGAAGTAATCGTGACCACCCTTTTCGGCGGCCGCGAGATCCCAGTCGATGCGGAACGGGCGTCCTTCTGCCTCGTTTCCCGCGAAGTCGGAGATCCGGTAGCTGTCGGCAGTGATCACCACTGCCTGATCCTGTCCGAGTTCAACCGCATCGCGTGTGTGCTCGATGAATGCAGCGACGTCGGAGCCGAGGAACATCTCGCCCTCACCGACACCGACTACGAGCGGTGTCGAGCGGCGCGCGGCGACAATCGTGTCCGCGTGATCAGCGTGCGTGAAGACGAGCGTGAACGCACCTTCCAACCGACGAACCACCGACAGCGCACTCTCGATGAAATCACCTGCCGTCGGCCCCTGGGCGTACGCCCGGGCGACGAGGTGAACCGCGACCTCGGAATCCGTGTCGCTCTGCAGTTCGACGCCTGCAGCCTCGAGCTCCGCACGCAGCGGGGCAAAATTCTCGATGATTCCGTTGTGAACGACAGCCAGCTTGCCCGAGGCATCACGATGCGGGTGCGCATTGCGGTCCGTCGGACGCCCATGCGTCGCCCAACGGGTATGGCCCATACCGGACGTACCGACGAAGTGATCCGCACCGTACTCGCCGAGCTCCGCCTCGAGGTTGGCCAACTTACCGGCCTTACGCTCGATCTCGACCCCACCGGTTCCGTCGAGAATCGCGATTCCCGACGAGTCGTACCCGCGATACTCCATTCGTCGCAAAGCCTCCACCACAACGCCCAGAGCTGGGCGGTGGCCGACGTATCCCACGATTCCGCACATGGTGACTCAGGGTACTTGGACATCGGCGGTGGGCGCATTTTGCGGTTCCCGCACCTGGTTCCGGCGTCCGCTCCGCATACACGAGGCGGCTCATCGGATAACGTCTTCAACCGTGGCACCGAAACTGAAGACACTGACCCGTGAGCTGTCCAAGCGCGGCCCGCACCGAGTTCTCCGCGGCAACCTCGCCCTGGCCGGACAGCCGGGCGTCGTGTACACGCCCGAAACCGGTTTCAATCTCCCCGCCGTTGCGTTCGCGCACGGGTGGATGGTCGGGTCACACAAGTACGAGCAAACACTCCAGCACCTCGCTTCCTGGGGAATTGTCGCAGCGGCGCCCGACAGCGAACGCGGTCCGGTCCCGTCACATCTCGGATTGGCTGCAGATCTTCGGGCGACGCTCGACATCTGCGTCGGCGTCCGACTCGGCCCCGGCCAGATCAGCGTCCAACCCGATCGGGTTGCGTTTGCCGGTCACGGCATGGGCGCGGGCGCGGCGGTACTGGCCGCAGCGCAGCGCGGGGATGTCGGTGCGGTAGCCGCACTGTTCCCGGCCCCGACAGCACCCAAGGCGGAGAACTACGCGTCGAAGATCACAGCGCCCGGATTGATCCTCGCCGGCGAAGACGACGTCGATTCCTTGACCAGCAATGCCCGGCCGCTGAGCGTGGAGTGGGGCGGTCCCGTCGTCGCACGCACCGTGAACGACGGCCAAGACGCCGGACTGATCGAAGGCCGACGACTCCTCGGCGCCCTGGGTCTCGGTGGATCCGAGCGCAAGACACAGTCCGCCACACGGTGCCTGCTCACGGGCTTCCTGTTGTTCCATCTGACCGGCGACAAGAAGTACAAGGACTTCGCTGATCCCGACGTCGAGATTCCGCACACGGCGCCGTTGCTCCCGGTCGACCCTCACTCCGACGCGCGGGCCAGCCAACTGTTGCGTAAGTAGGGGTCTGTGCTCGCCACCGGCGGGCTCGGCTTCGTCGGCGTCGGCTCGGAGGCGGATCGCAGATACGGGCCGGCTCTGGCGGTCCCATCCGTGCCGTTCTCGGCAGATGTCGTTTCAGGCCGCGGCGACGGCGGCTCCTGGCGCGATTCCTCGCTCGCCGCGGCTGCTCTGCGCTCACGGAAGTCGTCAAGTTGAGAGTCGAGGGTTCGACGGATCGCTTCAAACGGCGCGTGGACGGACCTCACAGCGGACCAGCTCCGGCCAGCTCCGCACCCGTCTCTCCGTCGGGGACCGCGACCGACTCGTCAGGGACTGTGACAGGCGGGTCCGGCGCTGGCGAGACTTCGGCGGTGGTTTCAACCGGCACTTCGGGCTGGGGAATATCAGGCTGGGGTGTCGCGGGCTGGGCAGCTTCTTGCGGGTGTGTCTCCTGCACGACCACCCCCTGACCGGCATCAAAAACTATTCTCGGCCAACCATTTTCGTCCAACTCCACGGTGACCGACACAGAGTTCCCGTCGGCGCCGGCGACATCGAGACTCACCCCACGACCGTCGGGCGCAATCGAGAAGCCCCACGTGTTGCCGCCGATCGAGAAAGAGATCGGCGCAGCCGCGGTGACGGATTCGTTCGTCTCGGCGACCGGCAAGGTCGACGGGAACGCGTCTGTCACCCACGCAGTCGCGGCATCGAAAGCATCGCCTACCGCGCTCGCGCACTGCGCACACGCCCTGTCGAATTCGTCGCGAGCCTCCAGATACGCCGAGCGAAAAACTGTGTCCAGCCAGGGCGCAGAGCCTCGACCACTGGAAGCGATGCGGACCAGCTGATCGATCTCCCCCGCACCCAGACCGCCGATGGTCGCCCGGTCCAGGCTGGCCACCTTGAAAGCCTTGTCTGCCAGAGCCCTTCGAACAGTCTGTGCGAGTTCGTCGGCCAGCACAATCAACAATGGCGCCGAATCCGCATCGGACCGAGCTTCTTGCCGCGCCGCGAAGACCTGATCTACGACCGCGTCGACGTCGGAAACATTCCACACCGCAGGAAGATTCTCCGCCAGGACCGTCAGCATCGCGATCTCCGCGACCGAACCATCCACCGCCCCAGCCATGTCCGACACGTCTCGCGCCAGGGGCTCGAAATCGATGCCGGCCTCTGCGCGATACGAATCCTCGTAAGACGTGAGAACTCGTTCTTCGAACCCCAACCGAGTGGCCAGGTAGTGAAATCGGTCGAAAAACTGCAGCCCTCGAGCGCCGGCGTCCAGAATTTCGTCGGGACGCACGAGTGAATCACGCAGTCCAAGAATATCTTCGAAAGAGTAGTAGCCGTTCGGTACTGCCTGGGCTGTATGGCTGTTCGATATCACGAGGCCGACCCGCCGGAGTCCCGCAACCGCTGCGCACCCTCACGGTCCACCTCGGCGATCACCTGAGCCGAGGAGGAAAGCCGGCGCCCCAGCGTATCGAGAAGATCAGCACGCCCAGTCAGACGAGAATTCAGGACCTCCAATGCCGACGCCAAAGCGGCTCCGTGCTCGACGTAGTCACGGCCCGAAACGGCACCGCTCCATCGCAAACACCTGAGCGGTGCCGCAGAATCGCGCAGACCCTGAGCCACAGACACCGCGTGGCGTGCCAATTCGTCTGTTCCAGCACGGTCGACGTCCACGAGCGCCCCCAAGTTTCAGCAGAACCACTCGCACGTCGAGCGGCCTTTGACTCCTTGGACGCAGCCGGGCGCAATTACGTTCCCTCAAATACGCGAACGCGTAGAGGCTCTCTCGAAAAAGCGCACGCGTAACGAAGAACTAGACCGAACCGACGATTTCAGCCAACTCGTCGGCCAGCTTCTGCGCGAGCGGAAGTTCGGTGGCCTCGACCATGACGCGGACCAGTTGCTCTGTCCCGGACGGGCGCAGGAGCACTCGACCACCGTCACCGAGAACGCGCTCGGCGTCCGCGACGGCTGCGAGTACCGACGGCGACGCTGCCACCGTCGCCTTGTCCCCGACCTTCACGTTGATCAGTACCTGCGGGAGGGTGGTCATCGTTGCGGCCAGTGCGGATGCCGACTTACGCGTACGAGCCATGCGTCCGAGCAGCCGGAGACCGGTGAGAATCCCATCGCCCGTGGTGCCGAACGCCGGCAACACGACATGGCCTGACTGTTCGCCGCCGAGGCTGTACCCGCCCGCGCGCAGTTCTTCCAAGACGTAGCGGTCACCTACGGCGGCCGTCACGATGTTGATACCTGCTTCGCGCATGGCGATGTGCAACCCGAGATTGCTCATGACGGTCGCGACGAGAGTGTTCTCGACCAACTCTCCGGCCTCGTTCATCGCGATCGCCAGAACTGCCATGATCGCGTCACCGTCGACCACCGCGCCGGTCTCGTCGACGGCCAGGCAGCGGTCGGCGTCGCCGTCGTGCGCGAGCCCTAGGTCAGCCCCGTGATCGACCACGGCTTTCTGGAGATTCTCCAGGTGTGTCGATCCGCAACCGTCGTTGATGTTGAGGCCGTCGGGATCGGCGCTGATCGCGATGACGCGAGCGCCCGCTGCGGCGTAGGCAACCGGTGCGAGCGCGGAAGCAGCGCCGTTTGCGCAGTCGACGACAACGGTGAGTCCGGCGAGTGGCTCGCTCGCCGCGCTTGCCAGATGCGCCAGGTACAACTGAGCGGCGTCGTCGACCGTACGAACTCGGCCGATTCCGGCACCTGTCGGAAGGACCGGCGACACGGTGCCGTCGAGTGCATCCTCGATCGCTACCTCGACCGAGTCGTCCAGCTTGTGTCCACCGGCTGCAAAGATCTTGATTCCGTTGTCCGGCATGGGATTATGCGATGCCGAAATCATGACACCGAGACTGGCGTCGAGCTTTGCCGTCAAGTATGCGACTGCGGGAGTCGGAAGAATACCCACGTCGAGCACGTCGACGCCTGCCGAACTCAACCCGGCCGTCACCGCGGCTTGAAGCATCTCACCGCTGGCGCGGGGGTCGCGACCGACCACGGCGGTCGGACGTGCATCCGAGGTGTCGGCTGTCAGTACGCTCGCTGCGGCAACTGCCAATCTCAATGCAAGATCTGCAGTCAGATCCGAATTGGCAAGTCCACGAACACCATCGGTACCGAACAACCGACCCATAGAACGACTCCTGAATCCTGAGAACCTCGAAAGTGGAACTTCGAGCATGGAATTTCTTCGAGAAACACAAGAGCGGGCGTCCGGTAACGATGGACGCCCGCTCTTGTGGTGAACAGGTGCCGAAGCAGACCCGTTGGGTCAACCTCGGCAAAGCATCAGCGCTTGGAGTACTGCGATGCCTTACGGGCCTTCTTCAGGCCGTACTTCTTACGCTCGACAGCGCGGGCGTCACGCGTCAGGAAGCCTGCACGCTTGAGGGCCGGACGATCATCAGGGGTTACCTCGATGAGTGCGCGCGCGATAGCCAGACGCAGAGCGCCTGCCTGACCGGACGGGCCGCCACCGTGCAGCAGTGCAATGATGTCGAAAGACTCGGGACGCTCGACGAGCACCAGCGGAGCCTTGATCAGCTGCTGGTGAACCTTGTTGGGGAAGTAATCCTCCAACGTACGGCCGTTGAGCTTGAACTGACCGGTGCCGGGAGCCATCCGGACGCGAACGACAGCCTCCTTGCGGCGACCGACGGTCTGGACCGGGCGATCGAGGACGATCGGTGCGAGCGTAGCTGCAGCAACCTCTTCGACGACCTCGACTGCGTCAGCGGAAACAAGCTCTTCCACTGCTTCGATGTTCTCTTCGGACACGTTCTGCTCTTCCGGCGATGTCACTGTGCGACCTGCTTGATCTCGAACGGCACCGGCTGCTGCGCGGTGTGGGGGTGATTCGGGCCCGCGTAGACCTTGAGCTTGCTGCTCATTGCGCGGCCGAGCTTCGTCTTGGGGAGCATGCCGACAATGGCCTTCTCGACGAGACGATCGGGAGTCCTGTCGAGGACCTCACCGACAGTGCGGGACTTCAGGCCACCCGGGAATCCGGAGTGGTGGTAAACGTTCTTGCCCTGGAGCTTGTTGCCGCTGATGGCAACCTTCTCAGCGTTGATGATGACAACGAAGTCACCACCGTCGATGTGCGGCGCGTAGGTGGGCTTGTGCTTGCCACGCAGCAAGTTCGCTGCCTGAACGGCAAGACGGCCGAGCACCACGTCAGTGGCGTCGATGACGTGCCACGAGTGGGTCACATCTCCGGCCTTCGGGGTGTACGTAGACACAGATCTTCCTCGTCTTAATTCATTCCACTGCTGACCATGTGCGTATCGCGTAAACGATCCTCGGCGGCCAGTTGAGACCCGAGAACCGCCGGTCTCCACGCATTTCTGCCGGAGCCCTACGGCACGCCACCGATAGACGATACCGGTCTACCCACCGCCAGGTCAAAGCGCGGCCAGGTCAAAGCGCGGCCAGGTCAAAGCGCGGCCAGGTCAAAGCGCGGCCCTCCCTGCCAACAGCATCTTCGTCCAGCACGACTGCCCCGGCACCTGTCAGTACCGGGGCAGTCGGGTGTCATCACGACATGATTGCTGTCAGCGACCGAACCCGTTTGCGGCGATCCGATCAGCTTCCTGCATCTTCTCGGAACCGCTTGCCGTCGCTCCGGCGATCTGCGCGAGAACCATGTTCAGTTCTTCGGAGGCCTGGGCCCAGCGGCGCTGTGCGTCGTTCCACGCTTCGGAACCTGCGCCTTCCCAACCTGCTTGCAGCTTGTCCACGACAACTTTGATGTCGCCCTGCTTGTCGTTGATCGCTTTGGCCTGCTGTTTCATCTGATCGGACAGCATTGCGAGGCCGCCGAAGTCGTACTTGATCCTGTCGGACATAACTGCTCCCGGTTCGGTGTGACTGAAGAGATCTTGTGAGAACTACTGGCTGAGAACTGCTCGATCGAACTGTGAAGAGCTGACGGTCAGGACATGTTCACCGTCGCGCCGCGAAGCGAGCTGACGTTGTCGTCTTCGGTCGAGTCGAAGGTTCCCGCAGCCTGCTTGATCTGCTCGCAGATGTCGGTCAGAGCGGTGTCCAACTTCAGGGCCGCGCTGTTGTATCGCTCCATGATCCCTGCGTATTCGACCTGCGCCGCGCCGTTCCACGAATTGTGCGAAGCGTCGGCCTCCGATCGAACAGCGTTGACCAGTCCCCTGATGTCACCGAGATGTCCGTCGATGGTCCCCGCCGAATCGATCAATTCAGCGGTAGTTGCGGTAAAGCCCATGTCGTCCCCCTGGATTCGGTGAGTACCGTTCGGTATCGGCGATCACACACGACGGCTTGTCCGTCGGACGTGCACCGGGGTCGAGCGGAACTCCCTGATGTGCGCTACACATACTTTGACGCGACCTCAGTGCCAACGGTTCCGGCCCGACCGAAGAATATTTTCAGAACCAACCGATCCGAGGTCACGGCGTGAATTCGAGTGACTGCCACGTCCGCAGGCAGTCCGCTTCGAGACTGTCCCACTCGCCGAGAAGATACTGACAGCCGATACTCACTTGCCATCCGTTGTCGACGTACACGTGCCAACGCACCTCGGAGAAATCGTCCGGAAACTCGAGATACACCACTGCCTGTTTTCCTGCACCATCGTCGAGCACGGAAAACTCCCCGAAGCGCAAAGGGTCTTCGAACGTCGAAAACTGCTGACGCAAAGCAGCTTCGACGGAATCGAATCCCGCACCTTCGGCCAGGCGTTTCTCGACGACCACGATCTTGCGATCCGCACCGGCGCTGGGCAACAAATCGGTACGCCCGCTCGAGGCCCCTCGCGGCACGAGTTTCCAATCGGAAGGTAGTTCTGCTGCAACGCTTCCCAGGTCCACACGCACGAGTTCCGGCGTGGCACCGGCGTCGATCGACGGCAGCGAATTCTTCGGGACAGGCTTTCCCTGCTCTTTCGACGCCTGCACGTTCTCGACATTGTCTTCCGCCGTAGCTGCGACCGACTCCGCCGACGGAGAATCGCCTCGATCGCGAATGGACACCACGATCGTCGCCGCGGCCGCAGCGGCGACGGCTCCCACTACAAGCGCCACAGCGAACCGTCGACGGCCTCGGAAGTGCCCATCGACACGACGCGGCAGAGGGGCATTCGAGTCCGCGCGAGGAACCGACATCGCAATGTCCGGAGTGCCTACCCACCCGGCACCAAAAGCCGAATTGTCGACGATTCGCCCGGAACTGTCCCGCACGGTTGTCTGGCGAACGAGCGCTCGAGGATCCACCAGAGACGAAGCCATACGGCTCTCGTCCAGAATTCGAATGCTCGCGTGACCGTGAACATTCGTCGGCCCACGTTCGAGCGAAGCCGCAACCGCGTGGGAGCGCGGCCCGACCAACACCACAGCGTCCCGAACCGACAAGTCCCCGATCGCGGAAAACAAACCCGCAACGTCTGCGATCTCCGAACTTTGTGCCCCGTCGATTCGTAGTTCACCGTCAACCTCACCGACAACGGAAGCGACCACCATTCCGCCGCGCAGTTCGAGGACGACACACCGCGATCGCCAGGCCGTATGCGCCGACCTCGCCGCCGCGATCGCGGTCGGCACGAGGACGACGTCGTGCGCCACTCGCCGTGCGGCATCCAGCAATCGGCGCCTGCGCGGGACGCCCCAATCCGAGGGATGACTGAGATAAAGAATGTCTGCGTCGACGATTCCGCACCCGTCCATCGCGCTGGAGATCAGCCTGGCCAACTCCAATACGGTCGGGACAATCCGACCGTCCACGTCGACATAATCGTCGTCGACAAAATCGATCGCATTGACAACGGTCGTACCGGGCCCCGACGCCGGTTCGCGTCTGAGGTCTGCACTACAACAGAATTCGCGTTGACCCGATACGACCCAGATGTTGGATGCGCCCCAATGTACCGAGACCGACACCGCGGACGGAACGGTCACAGCGGTGGCATCCACGGAACTTGGACAAGTTGGGTTTGCGAGCGAGAAACGTAAACCCCACGACCTTCCGGCATTGCCGACGCGCGGACAGTGCCGACGAGATTTCCCTCGTCACGACTTCCGCTCATGATCAATCCAGCCGGCGCCATGTCGCGGATTCTCGCAATCACCGGTTCGTACAGAGCTCTGGCTGCGCCACCGGAACGGCGGGCAATCACCAGATGCAAACCGATGTCCTTGGAATGTGGGATGTATTCGAGCAACGGCGCCACAGGGTTGCCACTCGATGTGGCCACAAGGTCGTAGTCGTCGATCAATACGTAAATCTCCGGCCCACTCCACCACGACCGTTCCCGTAGTTGCTGCTGTGTCGTCTCCGCGTTCGGCATTCTGGCGGCCACGATCCGAGCCAGGTCGACCATCAACTCACCGAACGTCGTCGACGACGCCGAGTACCCGCCGAGGTGATTCCCTTCGACCACCCCCAGCAGGGAATGCCGATAGTCACCGATGATCAGCTTGGCCTGAGCCGGCGTATTCGACGCAATGATCCCTTCGGCTATTCCGCGCAAGAGAGATGTCTTCCCACACGCGGTGTCGCCGAATATCAAGAAGTGCGGGTGTTCCCGGAAGTCCATGTACACCGGGGCGAGGTCGGTCTCACCGAGCCCGATCGGTACGGTGAGGCACCGACCGTCGGCCGCACTCGGTGAGGGCCACCGAGTCCCGACAGTTTCGAGAAGTTCTGCCCGCGAGTACGAATCCGGAAGCATCCGCACGGTCGGCGCCGGACGCGAATTCGACATGGCTGCAATATGTTCGACGGCCGACGCCACAGCCGCACTCGAGTTCTCACTACTAGGCGTGTCGTCGATTCGAGGTAGTCCGGTGAGAAGGTGAAGTCCGTCGCGAGTGATGCCACGACCCGGTCGACGTTCCGGTACCAGGCTCGCTTTCTGGCGACCCGCATCCGAATCGCCCGGATCACCCAATCGAAGTTCGATACGAGTACCCAGTTGATCCTTGAGTGCCGGCCGGATCTCGGCCCACCTCGACGTCGTGACGATCACGTGCACACCGAAGGACAAACCTTGACCGGCGAGCATGTTTATCTGAGGCTCGAGTGATTCGAAATCCGAACGCACGCTGGGCCAACCGTCGACGACGAGGAAGACGTCACCATACGGGTCCTCTCGGAGTCCCGCAGCCGCTCCTTCTCCGGTGGGATCAGCTGTTCGCAATCTACGGAAATCGGCCATTGATTCGATGCCGAGGTCACGAAACAGTCGCTCGCGTTTGGCGACCACACCGAGTACCTCGGCAACTGTGCGCCGGACGCGGTCGGAATCCAATCGGTTTGCCACCGATCCGACGTGCGGCAGATCTTTCAATCCGAGGAGCGTTCCACCACCGAAGTCGAGGCAGTAGAACTGAATCTGTTCTGACGTGTGTGTCATGCTCAGAGACAAGATCAACGTGCGCAATGCCGTCGACTTTCCCGACTGCGGGCCACCGACGATCGCGAGGTTGCCCGTCGATCCGTTGAGATCGGCGACGAGTAGATCGCGGCGCTGATCGAATGGCCTGTCGACTATGCCGAAGGGTGCGCTCAGATTTCCGCGAGGTTGATCACCGGCCGCCCACCGCGGCAACAACTGGTCGAGCGTCGGAGATGACTCGAGCGGTGGGAGCCACACCTCATGCGCACGTGGACCGTGACCGCGCATGCGGTCGACGAGGACTCCCATGAGAGAACGTGCATCGTCACCGACTTCACCCATGTCGATGACGTCGGGTTCGACGGGAACGACAACAGCCTCCGGGCCGATCACCGGCGTCGCGGTAAAGGGCAGCGGCGCAAGTTCGACGGGAGAATCGACCGAGAATCGAGTGGGCACTATCCGCTCGCCCTCGTACGGGCCTGACACGTAGGCACCTTGGAAGCGGACGATCTCCGCCGAATCGGACTTCAGGTATCCCGCACCGGGTGTGCCCGGTAGGTGATAAGCATCGGGAACGCCGAGGACGGAACGAGACTCGTTCGCCGAGAACGTTTTCAAACCGATCCGATACGAAAGATGGCTGTCGAGACCGCGTAGCTTTCCTTCGTCGAGTCGCTGACTGGCCAACAGCAGGTGAATGTGAAGTGACCTACCCAATCGCCCTATCGCCACGAACAATTCGGCAAATTCCGGCTGTTGACTGAGCAGTTCGGAAAACTCGTCGACAACCACGAAGAGCGCAGGCAACGGATCGAGTGCAGCGCCGGCCAGCCTCGCCTTCTCGTAGTCGGAGACGTTTGCGAAGTTTCCTGACGCACGCAGCAATTCTTGTCGACGGTTCATTTCGCCGGCGAGAGCGTCCCTCATACGATCGACCATCGCCAATTCCTCGGCGAGGTTGGTGATGATCGCAGCAACGTGCGGCGCCTCTTCGAGGCCGAGAAAGGTTGCACCACCTTTGAAGTCGATGAGGACGAGGTTCAGTGCGTTGGGTGAGTGCGTCGCGATCAGGCCGAGCACCAATGTTCGCAGGAACTCCGACTTACCGGAACCGGTGGCTCCGATACACAGCCCGTGCGGGCCCATACCGTTCTCGGCCGACTCCTTCAGATCCAGTTCGACGGGGTTTCCGTCTTGTCCGACTCCGATCGGCACGCGGAGTCGATCGCGCCCCTGACGTGGCAGCCAGCCATGCTCAGGATTGAACCTCGCAATGTTTCCGATCCCCAACATCTGACTCCAGGTCCGAACGGACCGGTCGTCGTCAGCTGCGTCGACGGCGTTCTGCGATGCCGCACGGAACGGTGCGATGCGACGTCCGAACGACTGCGCCAGGCTGGTCGACGCCGCGTCGGGCGTCGCAAAGTTCTCGACTCCTGCGCTGCTCACCGCACCGATCTGATCGCTACCGACGACCAGTCGCAAACCGCGCGCCGCCGCCAGTCGCGGGCAGAACCCGCACAGATCGAGGACGGTCACCGAGTCGAGCCCGGATTCGGACAACAGGCCGGTGTCACCTTCGAGCAACCCACCGTCGACGACCAACACGAGATGCGGAACACCCGCACTCGCCGGAGTGTTGCGAGCGAATCGAGCCCGCATCGAAAGCGGTTCCCCGAGGGAACTTTCGAACTCGAGATACGAACCGAACACCATGCGTGAAGCACCCGCGCCGTCCTGAGACTCCGGGTGTTGCACGTGTGGGAGCCACTTGACCCACTCCCACTCGGATTCGGTATCGGGTCCGCACACCACCGCAACTTGGACCGTGTCCGGACCATGGAAAGTGCACAGCTGCATCAACATCGAGCGGACAAGCGCACGAGCTGAATCTCGCTGCCCCTCGATGGACATCGCAGCAAATCCGCGAAGTGAGACGGCGGTCGGCAGGTCCTGTACAACCGAATGCGCACGGACGAAACGCCGAAGGGAGACAGCAGCGACGGGTTCGAGATCCTCGACCGGACCGGTCTCCGGAGATACGAGTCTGGTGGCCAATCGCTGTGTACCCAGACCGACACGAACGTGACAGTAGTCCGAGTCGGTGATCTGACGCTCCCACATCCGCACAGTTCCGGCGAGTGTCCAGAGCAGCGACGGCTCGGGATTGCTCCATTGAAGAGCAGCACGCTGCGCACCGGACGTCGCAGCGACGTCACTGCGCATCTGATCCAGGTACCGCAGGTAGTCCTTGCGGTCCTCGTTCGCTTCGGAAGCTCTTGCTCCACCGCTACGACCGCCCCCGGCAAGCATCCCGAGCATCGACACCATCATCATGACCGGAAACAGCAGGGACATCGGATTGCGCGCCATGCCGGAAGAAAACATCAGCGCCACCATGCCGATCATCGCAACTACCATGATCACCGGAAGTAGTTTGGTCAGTAGGTTTCCCGGCGTGACACGAGGAATCTCCGGTGGGGCCTGCAGCGTCACTTCGCCGCCCGGTGTGCGCGGCGATTCGCGGCGCGCTCGACGCGCAAATCTGACAGTACTCAATTCACCCACCCCATCGGTGCTGCGGCTGATGCCGCCATGCGCCTCGTCCGACTACCACCGGCCCGCCCCCCAAGGCGTGATCGCGCAATTGCAAAAGAGTAGATCACAACACCGACACTCGGGTCGGTACCACCTGTTGTCGGAGCTCTCCTGACACGGGCGCGCACTTCATGTCGTATTGTTCGGGTGAACTGGGGTGACGCGAAGGGGGAATCGCGTCATAGGAGGGGAAAGATCTTGACCAGCATCACTACAACCAGCGCTGCGAACACCGGAAACGGACGACGCGCGAGTCATTCTGCCGAGCTGTGCAGGTTGACGGTACTTTCAGCGCATTCGCAGGTGGATCTTGCGGTGCCGCTTCGTGTTCCGCTCGCGGTGGTCATTCCGGGCATTGTGGACACAATTGTCAATCACAGCAATTTCAACGAGTTCGACCAGAGCACCGAACAATTCGAGCCCGTCGACTGGACTCTGTCCAAAGTCGGCAGGGCACCGCTGTCACCGACGCTGTCGTTGCACGAGCACGGAATCCGCGATGGGGAATTGCTCGTACTCGATGCTGCGGACACGGCTGCCCCACCCCCACTTTTCGACGACATCATGTACACCGTCGCGGCCACGGATGCAGACATCTACCGACGCTGGACTCCGATCACCGCGCGCATTGTCGGCTCGAGCGCCGCCCTCGTCGCTGCGCTCATCGCGGCCCTCACCCTGGTCCTCGGCGATACCGGGCTGATCGGCGCCGTCTGCGGCGGAGTCACGTCCTTGGTTTCCACCGTCGCCGCGGTCGTGACAGCGCGCGTGTACGGAGACACGGCAAGTTCCGTCACGCTCGGATGCGCGTCGGTGCCGCTGGCGTTCGTCTCCGGCGCACTCTGCGTACCCGGCACTGTTCTTTCGGCTCATCTGCTTCTCGGTTCGGCATTTGCAGCCGCGGTAACTCTGATCTGTCTCCGCCTGTGCGGTGCCGGATTAGCTGTTTTCACCGCACTTCTCGTCGTCCTTCTCGCGGCCGTGGGCACCTTCGCCGTCACGACGACGCTTCCCGAGGCGCGCACCGCGACCGTCAGCGGCGCGGTGATTGCCACAGCATTACTCGTTCTGACGTTCACCGCTCGACTGTCTATGTTGTTCGCGCGACTACCGCTTCCCCCGGTTCCGACACCGAGTAATCCCCTCGACGACGACCGTGACGGACTGCCCGAGCCCGAACTACCCGGGCTGACCGAGTTGGCTGAAAGGGCAGGGCGGGCCCGTAGCTATCTGACGGGGCTGATCGTGGCCACGTCAGTGGTCGCACTCACCGCTGCCGTCGCACTCGCGTGGTCCTGGCCTGGTCAGGGGATCGTCTGGCCGAACCTTGCTCTCGCTTTCGCGACTTCCGTCGTGTTGATGTTTCGTGGGCGCACCTACGCGGGCGCGCAGCAGGCGATCCCACTCATCACGGCCGGGATCTCGGTGATTCTCGTTCTCCTGGGCGACATGGCATGGGCGCATCGCGACTATGCCATGGTCATCTTCGCCATCACGATGATCGTTCTCCTCCTGGCACTGATTCTGGGAATCCTCGCCCCCCAGAACACATTCAGCCCCGTGATGCGACGAGCAGCAGAACTGTTGGACCTCGCTGCGATTGCAGCAATCGTTCCGTTGATCTGCTGGGTCAGCGGACTCTTCGCGCTCATGCGTGGCCTCTGAGCGATCGGTGATCGATGGTGATTCGACGTGCAACAAACATCTGCGCCAGTCTCGTGATCGTTGCCTTCAGCGTTCTCGCCGGGGCGGGTGGCGCATCGAGCGCGGTTCCTTCCCCCGTCGATCCTGCAATGCTGCCGGAGGACGGTCCGCCTGCACCTCCACAACCCACCGAACAACGAACCCTGTGCGTCCCAGCCGTGGCAGTTGGTGACGGTGCGGACATTCCACGTTCTCAACAAGATCTGGGATTCGATTCGGTGTGGCCGATCACCCGAGGGGCAGGACAGCGAATTGCTGTCATCGATACCGGCGTCAGCAGGCATCCTCGGCTACCGTCGCTCGAAGGCGGCGGTGACTACGTCGGGACCTCCGACGGCACCGACGATTGTGACTCACACGGAACAGTCGTGGCCGGTCTCATTGCCGCCGAACAGGTCGAGGGTTCCGGATTCTCCGGAGCTGCACCGGACGCACAGATCATCTCGATCAGGCAGTCCAGTGCAGCCTTCTCGGTGGCCGGCCAACGCGAAGACCCGGCCGTAGCCGAGAACTCATCCGGGTACGGAAACGTCGACACCATGGCATCGGCCGTCCGTCACGCTGCGGACATGGGTGCCAGCGTCATCAACATCTCCGAAGTCGCCTGTAAACCTGCCGGGGACGGGATCAACGACCAACGACTCGGCGCTGCAATCGAATACGCCACGATCGCGAAGAATGCCGTAGTCGTCGCAGCTGCAGGTAACGTCGGATCCGGAGGTTGCAAGAACCAGAATCCACCACCGGATCCCGTCAATCCCCAAGCCGATCCATGGAACTCGGTTGTGACGATTGCCAGTCCGGCTTGGTACGACGACTATGTACTCACAGTGGGGTCGGTAGACCCCAATGGCGCCGCCAGCTCCTTCAGCCTCGGCGGTCCATGGGTCGACGTGGCGGCGCCCGGCACCGGAATCACCTCACTTCACCCGACGTCGCCGGGTCTGACCAACGGAGTCTACGGTTCCGACGGCGCCGTGCAGTCGTTCAACGGGACCAGTTTCGCTGCGCCCTATGTCGCGGCAACCGCTGCGTTGGTCAGGTCAGTTCACCCGGAACTGACTGCACTTCAGGTCATACAACGTATCGAAGCCACCGCCCACGCTCCGGCGCAGGGCTGGAATCCCTACATCGGTCACGGCGTCATCGATCCGCTCGCCGCAGTCACGGGCGAATTGGTCCCAGAAGAACGCGTCAGGGTCAACCATCAGTCGGTACCGATCGATCCCCTACCCACGCCACAGGCCCCCGACAACCGATCTCGCGACGCGGCACTCGTCGGAGCCGGAACCGTCGGTACTCTCGCCTTACTGGCACTGTTGGCGTCGATGCCCATACGTCGAGTAATTCGTCGGCGACTTCCCGAACGACGGGACGTCGATCTCTGAACTGTCGGAGATCAGTTCACCGGAGCGGCCGGCGCTGAATCGGGGGCGACTCCGTCGTGAGCTATCAGTGCATTGCTCTTCTCGAGCGCAGGACCTGATGCAAGTAGATCGAGCATCTGCCAAGGCGCGCGATCAGGCGTTCGCGTCAATCCGAGGGCGCGAGCGGAAGTTTCGTCCGGTACTCCGTATTTCACACCGGTATCGGCTACGTAGAATACTCCGTCGTGTCTGGTGCTGTTCGTCTCGATTCCGGTCGCTTGAACGAACCCGCCGAAGCCCTGTTCGACATGGACGCTGTCGAGATTGTCACCCGATCCGTCCGCCTGCGCCAAGGACACCAACTTGCCACCCTCCGGGATCGGAACCTGCAATCCAGCGATGAGTTTCAGGGTTGCAGAACTACTTTCGCCGCCCTCGACGGCAGGTGACGGACCCCATTCCAGACAGCCGACAGGTGCGTCGTGATCGTCGAGTACCGCTGGAGCCACCAGCGGCAACGAGTCGACGGCCAGCTCACTCACCGAGGGGATACGACTGATGGCATCTGGGGTGACGCTGGTGATCCCGGTAGCGCCCTGCGAATCCGAGAAGTAGATCAGTTGGGCAACTGCCGCGCCGACCTTCTGGATACCGTTCTCGAGTACCACGTAGTACTGCGGGTCCGCACCCACCGAAACCTGGACGACGGAGCCGACAGTCTTGTTCTGCAGAGGAAACCGGGGCGCTGATCCCAGTTCGGGAATTCGCGGAGCCTCGACGCGCGGGACTTCGGGAATCGAATTGAGGAATCCGGTACTGATCGGACGCGCCTGTGCCCCTTCCAGTCCCAAAGCCCGCATGATCGCCGGATTATCCACATCGATTGCCGCTCGCTTCCCGTCGTACACGAGAAAGTGATCGGAACCCGACTTCACCAGAAATCCACTGTCATTCGTCAGATATGTCGTGTTATCACCGACATTGGACGAGCCGACCAGGACCGAAGTCGTCAACGATCTTCTCCCGTCGGATCCGACGGAATCGCATACCGTCCACAAGGCGTTGGTCGGGTCGGACGATTCCGGCAGCGCGGACGGTGCGCCGGGAATGCCGACGAGCGCGCCCCGGGGTTTCGCCTCGACCTCGGATGCCTTGACCATTGCCGGTTTTCCTGGCGAACCCAGAATCAGTCGAGCGGAGGCCAAGTTCAGCACAGGACGAAAAGTACCCTCCATGGCGACGAACATTGCGCCAGATTCTTTTGCGACCACAATGTCGGCATCACCGATCTTGTCCTGTGGCCGAAAGAGGGCGAGTACTGCGCATCCCGCCAATCCCAGTGCGGCGAGGACTATTCCGACGGTGAAGGCGCGCGACTGAGATCGCATCGGATCATGAAGCATCCGTACGTCTCGTCTTACCAGCGCATGTTCCATCCGCCTGACCAAGAAACGGTATCCGTTGACCTGCCAGCGCGTGGTAGGTGTTGCAGCCATCATTCCCCCCGTGCCTTACATCCCCTTGCGAAGACACAGTACAGTTTCGCTGGGGCGGAAATTTCGGGTAGTAGGCAGGTCAGGTATCGGGGAGGAACCGTGGACCGATCGCGGTTGAAGCATTGGCCGTCGTCGCACAGGATTTCGGCGCGCGAATTCGTGTCGGCACAGATTCTCGGAATCGGTGCGGGCGGAATCGCGATGGTCAGTGGGCTGGATTGGCTCTGGGCGCTGACAATTGGTTGTGTGGTTGCCGGATCAATGCTACTCCATGTGGGCGGTTGGTCGGTAATGTCCTGGATTGCCAGGTACTTTCGCTATCTTCGCCACAAGAACGTGGACGGCGGAACGATCGTCAGTTTTCACACCCCCTCCGAGCAGTCGATCGGGCTGCGAGTTGACGGATCTTCACTCGTCGCTGTCGTCGAGATCGCTCCACCGCGCGACTACCTGACCAGGATCGGGCGTCATTCGTTCGACGCGTCCCACCTTCTGCCCACGGCTGCGCTCGTGGATTGTCTTCATCAGCACGACATCTCGCTCACCGGCATCGACATTGTCAGTCACGGATATCGCGCCGCATCCGGAACCCCGGCCACCGAAGTCTACGAACGACTCATCGGACCGCTACCAGCCACCGCCACCAGAAGTGTGTGGCTTGCACTACGTTTCGACGCTCTCGAGGGTTCTGCAGCAGTCGAGCGCCGCGGCGGGGGCGAACAGGGCGCGGGCCGCGCGATCGCTGTTGCCGCCAATCGTGTCATCCGGGTTCTCGATACAGCGGGATGCAAGGCGCGGATCCTGACCGCACCGGAAATTGCCTCGTCCACTGCCCAGGTGACAAGAGGAGTGGACAGCGACGAGGTCACCGAAACGTGGCGAAGTACCCCGTTGCCCGGCGTGTCCAACGTGGGATACGGGATTGAACCCCGCTTCATCACCGCCTCGACCCTGACTCGAATATGGGCAGTGGCAACGGTCGGGACATCCGTGACAATTCGGTTGCGCCCCAACGGCGAACGTGGAGAGGCGAAGGTCAGCGCGACATGCCGTTTCACCACGCGCAATCCACCTGAGAACGCACCGTTGGCCGGTTTGGTCTCGTTACGGGGGCGCCAACGCGACGGACTGTTGACCAACCTGCCGACCGCACTGACGGCGTTGGATCCGATCACGCCGCACATCCGCATGGACGCGGACACACTCGACTCACTCGCTCTACCTCTTGCCGGGTGCGGCCAGCTCATCGGCTCCGACCGAAACGGGAACGGTGTCACAGCAAGAATTTCGGGGCCCGGCGTCAACACGGTCTTTGTCGCCGGCGAACTCTATCTAGCTCAGCAATTGATCTTCAGAGCCATCGCGACCGGCGCTCGAGTACTCATCCACACCGATCGACCGGAAGCCTGGACCGCGCTCACCGACTCCATGGCAGTGCCCGACCGACTCCGCGTGTCCGGTCAGGGCGGTGGGCCTGAAGGCGCCTTCAACACTGTCGTGTTCGACGGAGTCGAGGGGCTGCCTCCGCGTGCCGGCGTGACCGCGATCTACGTGTACGGACATCCGCGCCAATGGCCTCGGATCGACCCTGAAATTTCGATAGTCCAGCCATTCGCACTCGGCGACAAGATCACGGTCGAAACCGGCCGTACGCGCGTCGACCTGACTCTGGTGACCATTGCTTCCGAGACCTCGTTCATCGGTCGTCCACGAGCCGGCGACGCTCACCAGATGGCGTGATCGCGTAGGTTCCCGATCAGCCGGGGTATGGGTCACTCGCACGCTGCGTACGCAATCCGCTCCCCCACCAATGCAATTCACGAATCATCTTCTCGGTCGCATCGATCGCAATCGGATCGATGCCGTACGGCTCGTGTCCGAATTGCTTACGAACCCGGTGAATGGTCACGCTTTGACGCACCGAGACCATGTGCAACTCCGCCACTACTTGCCTCAGCTGTTCGACGGCCCGAACACCACCTGAAATCCCGCCGTAGGACACGAAGCCGATCGGCTTGGCCCGCCACTCGTGCTTCACGGAATCGAATGCGGTCTTGAGGGCAGCCGGATATCCGTGGTTGTATTCGGAGGTCACGGCAACAACAGCGTCGGCGCGCCCGATTCGCTTGCGGAAAACCTCCGTGGCAGGTGAATCCGAGAAATCCTGGGGTAACGACAGGTCTCTGAGGTCGATCACCGACACCTTCCACGACGGGTTCGTGGTTGCGCGCTCGACAAACCAATCCGCCACTGCTCGTCCTATTCGCCCTTCGCGGACCGAACCTACGATGACTTCGACGTTCAAAGGTGCCATGAACATCGATGCTAGCGACCTCTCACGCAGTGATCCCGTCCGTGATGAGTGCCGCCAATTCCCGATACGCGCTGGCGTCGTCCAATCCCGTTGCCCGATAAACCGCGCGTTGCTGGATCCGAACCATCGTCGCCGCGGCCGCATCGGCAACAAATGACGCGTGTACCTGCCGGAATGCGCCCGAATCCACCCCCTCCACGATCAGTGCTCGCACGCGATCCGCGGCGATCGACGTGTTCTTCTCGTAAACCTGGCTCGCCGACGCCGATTCAGACAGGTCTTCCATGAATTGACGGGACGCCGGGGACAATTGATCACCGACTGCTTCGAGATAAACCGCCACTCGACGAGTGGGCGTCGCCTCTGCGGCCACGGCACTCTCCACCGCATCGGTCGCCGCACGGAAGAAGTGAACTGTCACCGCCCGCACGAGGTCCTCCTTGCCCGCCGCCACGGTGTACAAGGTGCTCTTGGAGCAGTGCAGACGAGCTGCGATCTCGTCGAGCGTGAGGTGGGCGAAACCCTCGCTCAGGAACAGCTCGACCAATTGATCGAACAGTTCCGCCCTGCGCGCAGTCGTCTTGCGAACCAGCCTTGCCATACGCAAGACAGTACTGCAGTATCGTTCTCAGTACTACTACCTAGCTAGGAGCCGACCGTGCCCGTCGAACGCCTGATGCCCAGCCAAGAAGCTCGCGATCTCATCGAACTGACGCGTGATGTCGCGGACAAGGTACTCGCGCCCAAGGTCAACGAATACGAGAAGGCCGAGAAGTATCCCGACGGAGTGTTCCCTGCACTCGGACAAGCAGGCCTACTGAGCCTTCCGTATCCCGAGGAGTTCGGTGGCGGCGATCAGCCGTACGAGGTCTACCTCCAAGTCCTCGAAGAGATCGCCTCTCGCTGGGCCGCGGTTGCGGTGGCGGTAAGCGTGCACAGCCTGTCATGCTTCCCGCTGTTCACCTTCGGCACCGACGAACAGAAGAACCGTTGGCTTCCGGACATGCTGGGTGGCAACACCATCGGCGCATACAGCCTCTCCGAAGCGCAGGCCGGATCCGACGCCGCCGCTTTGTCGTGCAAGGCGACGCCCACCGAAGGCGGTTACCGCGTCAACGGCTCGAAAGCCTGGATCACCAACGGCGGCAAGGCGGACTTCTACAACCTCTTCGCCCGCACCAGTGACGACGGCTCACGCGGGGTCTCCTGCCTCCTGGTGGACAAGGACACCGAGGGCCTCAGCTTCGGTAAACCAGAAGAGAAGATGGGGCTGCGCGCGGTCCCCACTGCCTCCGCGAACTACGACGACGCCTTCATTCCTGACGAGCGATTGATCGGTCAGCGCGGACAGGGGCTCCCGATCGCCTTCAGCGCGCTCGACTCCGGTCGACTCGGAATCGCTGCTGTTGCCGTCGGAATCGCCCAGGGCGCGCTCGACGACGCGGTCGCTTACGCGAAGGAGCGCAAGGCATTCGGCAAGCGGATCATCGATCACCAAGGACTCGGATTCGTGCTCGCAGACATGGCTGCCGCAGTTGACTCCGCTCGTGCCACCTACCTCGATGCAGCCCGCCGCCGCGACGCCGGAGTGCCGTATTCGCGCAATGCCAGCGTCGCAAAGCTTGTTGCCACCGACGCGGCAATGAAGGTCACCACCGACGCCGTTCAGGTATTCGGTGGGTACGGATACACCCAGGACTTCCCCGTCGAGCGCTACATGCGCGAGGCCAAGATCACGCAGATCTTCGAGGGCACCAACCAGATTCAGCGGCTGGTCATCGCGCGCCAACTGGCGGGATAGCCGCCCGATACGAATGCCCTCCCACACCAGAGTGGGAGGGCATTTTGTATGCAGTCGATCAGTCGCCGCAGCATCCACCCGAAGACGGAATCTCGCGGGTCTCACGGGTAATCGCGTTCCGGGCAGCCAGTTCCGAGTAGTCGGGGTAGTCCACGCGGACCAACGAAAGTCCGTGCGCCGGCGCAACGAGGATGGAACTGGACCGCGAAGTTTCGTCGAGCAAACCTGCCAGCCAGTCGGCGGTGCGCCGTCCCTCACCGACGGAGAGGACTGCGCCGACGAGACTGCGAACCATCGACCAGCAGAATGCGTCCGCATTCACGTAAGCCGTGAATACCGTGCCCTCTTGTGCCCAGTCGAATCGTTGCAGCTCTCGCACCGTTGTGGCACCTTCTCGACGCTTGCAGAATGCCGCGAAGTTGTGAAGGCCGAGAAGCCGATTCGACGCTTCCTGCATCGCGCCGAGATCGAGTGGTTTGGGGTACGACACGGTATCGCGTGCGCGAAGGGGCTCCACGCCGAATGCCGCGTTGGTCACCCGGTACTCGTAATAGCGTCGCATCGCCGAGAATCGCGCGTCGAACTCACCGGGAACCACCGAGATCTGTTTGACCCGAACGTCCTTGGGCAAGAATCGTGCGAGCCTGCGCACAAGTCGCGAAGGGTCGTCCGGGAGCAACTCGCCCGGGACGTCGACGTGCGCTACCTGCCCGGTCGCGTGGACACCGGCGTCCGTTCGACCGGCAACAGTGAGCTGAACCGGTTGCCGTAGCACCGTTCCCAACTTGTCTTCGATCTCGCCGCACACGGTGCGCAGGTCGGTCTGACGGGCCCAACCCGAGAAATCGGTGCCGTCATAGGAGATGTCGAGCCGCAATCGAACGAGCCCGCCGTCCCCGGTGGGGGCGGCGGGCTCGTTCGATTCAGCGTGTGCCGAAACCAAGGGAGACTAGTCCTTCTTGGCCTCTTCGGCCTCGGGAGCGTCGGCCGCAGTTGCGGTCTCGTCCTCGATGGCCTCGACGACTGCGTCAGCGTTCTCGACCTCAGCCTCGGTCGCGTCGGCCTCTACGGCCTCGACGACGTTCTCTGCGGCGGGAGCTTCCTGCGAGGACTTGACGCGACGAGCGCGATCAGCCTCGGAGGTGACGGTCTTTTCCTTGACGAGCTCGATGATTGCCATCGGAGCGTTATCACCCTTGCGGGGGATCGTCTTGATGATGCGGGTGTATCCACCGTTACGGTCCGCGTAGAACGGGCCGATCTCGGCGAACAGGGTGTGAACGACATCCTTGTTACGGATGACCTTCAGCACCTCACGACGGTGAGCCAGCGTGCCGGCCTTTGCGTGCGTGACGAGCTTCTCGGCGTAGGGGCGCAGTGCCTTGGCCTTGGACTCGGTGGTGGTGATGCGACCGTGCTCGAAGAGCGCGGTAGCCAGATTGGCGAAAATCGCCTTCTGGTGGGAAGCCGACCCGCCGAAGCGGGCACCCTTCTTGGGCTTGGGCATGATGATCTCCTAGTAAAGGACCTGAGCTGCTACAGCTGTTCGGTCTCGGCGTAGTCCTCGGTACCCTCGGCATCGCCGAAGGAACCGGCATCAGTGTCACTCCACGTTCCGGTGGCGGCGTCGTAGCCGGCAACGGTGGTGGGATCGAAGGATGCGGGGCTGTCCTTGAGGGACAGGCCGAGCGAATGCAGCTTGACCTTGACCTCGTCGATGGACTTCTGTCCGAAGTTGCGGATGTCGAGCAGATCGGACTCGGTACGGCCGACAAGCTCACCGACGGTGTGAACACCTTCGCGCTTGAGGCAGTTGTAGGAGCGGACCGTGAGGTCCAGATCCTCGATGGGGAGTCCGAAGGAAGCGATGTGATCGGCCTCGGCGGGCGAGGGTCCGATCTCGATTCCTTCTGCTTCGACGTTCAGCTCACGGGCCAGGCCGAAGAGCTCAACCAGGGTCTTGCCCGCAGAAGCGAGCGCGTCCCGTGCGGTGATGGAGTTCTTCGTTTCCACGTCGAGAACGAGCCGATCGAAGTCGGTGCGCTGTTCGACGCGAGTGGCCTCCACCTTGTAGGTGACCTTGAGCACCGGCGAGTAGATCGAGTCGACCGGGATACGGCCGATCTCTGCGCCGGACGCCTTGTTCTGGACGGCGGGGACATAGCCGCGACCGCGCTCGACAACGAGCTCGATCTCCAGCTTTCCCTTGTCGTTCAGGGTGGCGATGTGCAGATCAGGGTTGTTCACGGTGACGCCTGCCGGGGGCACGATGTCGCCTGCGGTAACAGCGCCGGGGCCCTGCTTGCGGACGTACATGGTGACCGGCTCGTCCTCTTCGGAGTTCACGACGAGGCCCTTGAGGTTCAGGATGATGTCGGTGACATCTTCCTTCACGCCCGGGACGGTGGTGAACTCGTGGAGAACGCCGTCGATACGGATGCTGGTGACAGCAGCGCCGGGGATCGACGAGAGCAGCGTGCGGCGCAGCGAATTGCCGAGCGTGTACCCGAAACCTGGCTCCAGGGGCTCGATGACGAACTTCGAGCGGTTATCAGCGATGACCTCTTCGGTCAGCGTGGGTCGCTGAGAAATGAGCATTGGTATTTCCTCCTGTACGGACGTCCACTATTTGACGCCCACGATGGGAAAGGGCCTGCGGCCCCGTGAGTGGTTGAGGAGTCCGGAGACTCCTCAACCACTCACGGGGTGCGGAGCACCTTACTTCGAGTAGTACTCGACGATGAGCTGTTCCTGCAGAGCGATGTCGATCTGCGCACGCTCGGGAAGTTGGTGAACCAGGATCCGCAGACGCGAGCCGACAACCTGCAGCCACCCGGGAACCGGGCGATCGCCGACGGTCTCACGCGCAACCTGGAACGGAAGCGTGGAGAGCGACTTCTCCTTGACATCGATGATGTCGTACTGCGAGACGCGGTAGCTCGGGATGTCGACCTTCTTGTTGTTCACGAGAAGGTGACCGTGCGTGACCAGCTGACGTGCCTGACGGCGCGTGCGAGCGAGGCCTGCGCGGTACACGACGTTGTCGAGACGCGACTCGAGGATGCGAAGCAGGTTCTCACCGGTCTTGCCGGGGCGGTTGTTCGCCTCCTTGTAGTACAGGCGGAACTGCTTCTCCATGACGCCGTAGGTGAAGCGAGCCTTCTGCTTCTCCTGCAGCTGGAGCAGGTACTCGCTCTCCTTGATACGCGCGCGGCCGTGCTGTCCGGGCGGGTACGGGCGACGCTCGAATGCCTGGTCGCCTCCAACGAGGTCGACGCGCAGACGACGCGACTTGCGGGTGATGGGTCCGGTATAACGTGCCATTTTCTTCTACCTATCCTTCCCGCTATACCCGACGCCGCTTGGGCGGACGGCAGCCGTTGTGCGGCTGGGGGGTTACATCGGAAATGGTGCCGACCTCGAGGCCAGCAGCCTGGAGGGAACGGATTGCGGTCTCGCGACCGGATCCCGGTCCCTTGACGAAGACGTCAACCTTCTTGACACCGTGCTCCTGCGCCTTGCGGGCAGCGCTCTCAGCAGCAAGCTGAGCGGCGAAGGGAGTCGACTTACGCGAACCCTTGAAGCCGACGTGTCCCGAAGACGCCCAGGAAATGACATTTCCGGCGGGGTCCGTGATGGACACGATGGTGTTGTTGAAGGTGCTCTTGATGTGAGCGGCGCCGTGCGGGATGTTCTTCTTATCCCTGCGACGCGTCTTCTGGGTCTTCTTCGGACCGGTGCTACGTGACTTCGGGGGCATTACTTCGCCTTCTTCTTGCCGGCAATGGTGCGCTTCGGACCCTTACGGGTACGGGCGTTGGTCTTGGTGCGCTGACCACGCACGGGCAGACCACGACGGTGGCGCAGGCCCTGGTAGCAGCCGATCTCGATCTTGCGACGGATGTCGGCCTGAACCTCGCGGCGAAGGTCACCCTCGACCTTGAGCGACTCCTCGATGTACTCGCGGAGCTTTGCCAGGTCCTCGTCCGAGAGGTCCTTGCTCCGGAGATCCGGGCTGACGCCGGTGGCGTCAAGGATTTCCTTGGAGCGGGTACGGCCGATGCCGTAGATGTATGTCAGTGCGATCTCCATGCGCTTTTCGCGAGGAAGATCAACACCAGAGAGACGTGCCATGGTGGCATTTCCTTATCGGTGTGCGGAGGTCTGCTCCCAGCCCTTCCCCTGTGCCTCTTGCCGAGTACCGACGCCCGAAGGCGCAGATGATCTCATCAACTAACTCAGTGGGGCCCCGGCCTCCGTGCCGGGGGTGAACCATTGTCCGACCTTGGCGATCGGTGAACGATCGCGTGGGGTCTCGTCAACAATGGCTGGTACTGGGAGGTCTTCTTTGCTTGTTGCCAAGCAGATCTTCGAAAAGCTAGATCTAGCCCTGACGCTGCTTGTGACGCAGGTTCTCGCAGATCACCATGACTCGACCGTTACGGCGAATCACTTTGCACTTCTCGCAGATCTTCTTGACGCTCGGCTGAACCTTCACGTCTTCTGATCTCCTGTTTTGTCGCAGCCTGCCGCGATGAACCGCAGCAGACATACTTCTCCCTGACCCAGGTCAGGTCCGGGAAGTTCGTTACTTGTAGCGGTAAACGATGCGTCCGCGCGACAAATCGTAGGGCGAGAGCTCTACGACAACGCGATCTTCCGGGAGGATGCGAATGTAGTGCTGACGCATCTTTCCGCTGATGTGGGCGAGGACCTTGTGGCCATTCTCGAGCTCAATGCGGAACATCGCATTGGGCAGCGGCTCGACTACTCGTCCTTCGACCTCGATGGCCCCGTCTTTCTTAGCCATATCCTCCGCGATCCGTTTGGTTTGGCATGCTTCGTGCATCGGCTTCCGTTACATTGGCACGCAATGGAAAGATCGTCGGCAGTTCGCAAGCCCGATCCCGGAACGATCCGGGCGTAGGCACACGAACTATCGACGCGCATAGCGCACCGCCTAGCCATGTTACGCGATGTAAACGACCAGGCCAAATGCGCCTCCGGCCAGGGTGCCGACACACACCGCTCCCCCATCGAAAAAGTCCCAGCCTCGACATGAGGCTGGGACTTTTTCGAACGTGAAACATGCTCGCTGCCAACACTTGTCAGCGACTGTGCCGACTACTCCGGCCGAAGGGTAAGAATCCGCGGCCCGTCTTCGGTCACAGCGACGGTGTGTTCCCAGTGCGCTGCGCGGGAACCGTCGGTGGTCACGACAGTCCAGTCGTCGTCGAGAATCACCGTGTCGGTGGTGCCGAGCGTGAGCATCGGCTCGATCGCCAGGCACGATCCGACAACCAATTCAGGACCCTTACCCGGGGCGCCTTCATTGGCAAGGAACGGATCCATGTGCATTTCCCGACCGATTCCGTGTCCGCCGTATCCGTCGACGATGCCGTAGGAACGACCGTGCAACTTCTCGGCGGCCTTGGTGCCGACCTCGATCGCGTGCGAAACGTCCGTCAGACGGTTGCCTGCGATCATCGCCGCGATCCCGGCTTCCATCGAAAGCCGAGTTGCCTCGCTCAGTTCCTGATCGGCGACGCTGATCTCGCCGACACCGAACGTCCAAGCAGAGTCACCGTGCCAACCGTCGAGGATCGCACCGCAGTCGATCGAAACGAGGTCACCTTCGGCCAGGATGTCCTGAGCCGAAGGGATCCCGTGAACGACGCGATCGTTGACCGAGGAGCAGATCGAACCGGTGAAGCCGTGGTACCCGAGGAACGAGGGCACGGCGCCGGCGTCACGAATGACGGATTCTGCGACCGCGTTCAGTTCCAAAGTGCTGACACCGGGCTTCGCCGCAGCGCGCACCGCCACCAACGCCGAACCCACGATCGCGCCGGCAGCAGCCATCGCGTCGAGTTCGCCCGCGGAGCGGAACGGAACAACCTTGCGCTTACGCCCGAAGACCATTACTTACCCAACGCTGCCAGTGCGCGTGCGTTGACCTCTTCGACCTCGCCGATCGCGTCGACGGAGACGATGCTGTCCTTGTAGTAGTCGAACAGCGGTGACGTCTCGTCGCGGTAGACCCGGAGGCGGTTGCGGATGACGTCCTCGGTGTCGTCTGCACGACCGCGGGCGAGCATGCGCTCGACCACGATGTCCTCGTCGACGACGAAGGAGAGGACACCGTCGAGCTTGGTGTCGAGGTCCTTCAGGATTCCCTCGAGTGCCTGAGCCTGTTCGACCGAGCGCGGGAATCCGTCGAGAAGGAATCCATTTGCTGCGTCCGGTTCTGCGACGCGAGCCTTCACCATGTCGTTGGTGATCGAACTCGGTACGAGTTCACCGGCGTCGATGTACTTCTTTGCTTCTACACCGAGAGCGGTGGCCTGACCGATGTTCGCGCGGAAGAGATCACCCGTTGAAATGTGGGGAACGCCGAACTTCTCGGACAAGATAGCGGCCTGGGTGCCCTTGCCGGCACCGGGAGGACCAAGGAGGACAAGTCTCACTTGAGGAACCCTTCATAGTTACGCTGCATTAGCTGACTCTCGATCTGCTTCACGGTGTCCAGACCGACGCTGACCATGATCAGCACCGCGGTGCCACCGAACGGCAGGTTCTGCGCGCCGCCACCATTCCCGATATCGAGGAACAGGTTGGGCAGAACAGCAATGGTGCCGAGGTAAATCGCACCCGGAAGGGTGATGCGACTCAGCACGTAGTTGAGGTAATCCGCGGTCGGTTGACCGGGTCGGATACCGGGGATGAAGCCACCGAACTTCTTCATCTCGTCGGCGCGCTCTTCGGGGTTGAAGGTGATGGCGACGTAGAAGTACGTGAAGAAGACGATCAGGCCGAAGTAGATCGCGATGTACACCGGGTTGGCCGGGTTCACCAGGTAGGTGTTGATCAGGCGCTGCCACCAGCTGGGGTCGACCGCTGTGCTGGCCGAAGTCAGCTGTGCGATCAAGTTCGGGAGGTACAGCAGTGAAGACGCGAAGATCACCGGGATGACGCCGGCCTGGTTCACCTTCAGAGGCAGGTACGTCGAGGATCCGCCGTACATCTTGCGTCCGACCATCCGCTTTGCGTACTGCACCGGAATGCGGCGCTGACCCTGCTCGACGAAGACGACACCGGCGATGATCAACAGCGCTGCGAGGCAGACGAAGGCGAAGACCAGTGGACCACGGCTGTCGAGAATCGACTTGCCCTCGCTCGGGATACGCGATGCGATACCGGCGAAGATGAGGAGCGACATACCGTTGCCGACGCCGCGTTCGGTGATGACCTCACCGAACCACATGACCATGGCAGCACCGGCAGTCATGACCAGCACGATGATGACAAGACCGAAGATCGACTTGTCGGCGATGATGTCGTCACAGCCCTGGAGCAACTGTCCACGCGCCGCGAGGGCGACGATGCCAGTCGACTGCAGGATGGCCAGAGCGATGGACAGGTAACGCGTGTACTGCGTCATCTTGGCCTGACCGGACTGGCCTTCTTTTCGAAGTTCCTCGAACTTCGGGATCACCACGGTCAGCAGCTGCACGATGATGCTTGCCGTGATGTACGGCATGATGCCGATCGCAAAGATCGACATCTGCAGCAGAGCGCCACCGGAGAACAGGTTGATCAGCGAGTAGATACCTGCTGAGTCACCGGAGTTGGCGATATCGATGCACTGACGCACGCGGCCGTAGTCGACACCTGGGGACGGAATGAGAGCGCCGACCCGATACAGAGCCACCAAGCCGAGGGTGAAGAGGATCTTCCGCCTCAGGTCTGGGGTCCTGAGGGCCGAGACGAAGGCGGAAAGCAAAGATCCTCCTGGCACGACGGTAGGGAGACAGATCGTTTTGACCTGTCGAACTTTTGAACTCTAACAGTGAGCATTTGGGAACTAAGCGGGCAGACCACGAAAACCGGGTAAGCCGAAGATACATTTGCCACTCGGTGACCAGAATACTGACCCGTCCGAGCAAGCACGACCAATCCGTGACACGACCTCGTAGACGCCGACGGCCGCAACGCAGCAAACGCTGCGCTGCGGCCATCGGACTAGCTAAGCGTGATCACTCACAGCTCGGTAGCGGAACCACCGGCAGCAGCAATCTTTTCCTTGGCGGAACCGGTGAACTTGTCGACGGTCACCTGAACGGCAACAGTCAGTTCGCCGTCGCCCAGAACCTTGACGAGCTGGTTCTTGCGGACTGCGCCCTTGGCAACGAGATCCTCGACCGTGATTGCTCCACCTTCGGGGAACAGACGGGCGATGTCGCCGACATTGACGACCTGGTACTCGGTGCGGAAGGGGTTCTTGAAGCCCTTGAGCTTGGGCAGACGCATGTGAAGCGGCATCTGTCCACCCTCGAAGCCCACGCGCACGGTGTTACGTGCCTTGGTGCCCTTGGTACCGCGACCTGCGGTCTTACCACGCTTGCCGCCCTCACCGCGTCCAACACGAATCTTGTTGGACTTGGATCCGGGAGCGGGGCGCAGGTGGTGCAGTTTGATGGTCATGGTTAGACCTCCTCAACTGTTACGAGGTGGCGCACCACGTTGATCAGACCGCGGTTCTGTGCGTTGTCCTCACGAACAACGGTCTGACGGATGCCCTTGAGACCGAGCGTGCGCAGAGAATCCTTCTGGTTCTGCTTGGTCCCGATGATGCTCTTGATCTGAGTGACCTTGAGATCTGCCATTACTTCACACTCCCAGCAGCCTGTGCGCGAGCGCGAAGCATGCCGGCGGGTGCAACCTCTTCGAGGGTGAGGCCGCGGCGAGCCGCAACTTCCTCGGGACGCTGCAGACCCTTGAGCGCAGCAACGGTCGCATGCACGACGTTGATGGCGTTGTCGCTACCGAGCGACTTCGACAGGATGTCCGCGATTCCAGCGCACTCCAGCACGGCGCGCACAGCGCCACCGGCGATAACACCGGTACCGGGGCTTGCCGGGCGAAGCATGACGATGCCGGCAGCAGCCTCACCCTGAACGGGGTGAGTGATGGTGTTGGCGATCATCGGGACGCGGAAGAAGCTCTTGCGAGCCTCCTCGACACCCTTCTGGATGGCCGCGGGAACTTCCTTGGCCTTTCCATAGCCGACGCCGACCAGTCCGTTGCCGTCTCCGACGATCACCAGAGCGGTGAAGCTGAAGCGACGACCACCCTTGACGACCTTGGAAACGCGGTTGATCGTGACAACGCGCTCGATGAACTGTGACTTCTCCGCAGCGTTTCCGCCACGGCCACCGTCGCGACGGTCACGGCCGCCACCACGGTTGTCCCCACGAGCGTTGCTGTTGTCACCGCTGTTGGGGCCATTCTGTCCGGCGGGTCCGCTTCCGCCGTCACGCCTTTGACGTCCCGGCATCAGGCTGTCCTTCCGTTGAAAATGTTGGTCATCAGAACTTCAACCCGCCTTCGCGAGCCGCGTCTGCCAGGGCCGCGATGCGACCGTGGTAGCCGTGTCCGCCGTGGTCGAAGACAACTGCTTCCACGCCGGCAGCCTTGGCGCGCTCGGCGATCAGCTGACCGACCTTCGCGCTCGCAGCCTTCTTGTCGCCCTCTGCCACGCGCACGTCGGCTTCGATGGTCGACGCGGAGGCCAGGGTGTGGCCTGCCAGGTCGTCCACGAGCTGGACGTGGATGTGGCGCGAGGACCGGTTGACGACCAAGCGGGGACGCTCGGGCGTGCCGGAGACCTTCTTGCGGAGACGGAAGTGACGACGCGTCTTCGAGAGACGACGCTTGGTGGACGCATCCTTGCCCAGCGGAATCCGCTTGGCTTTCTGGTTTGCAGTCTGGCTCATATCACTTACCCGTCTTTCCGACCTTGCGGCGGATCTGCTCACCCTCGTAACGCACGCCCTTACCCTTGTACGGGTCCGGACGACGGAGACGACGGATGTTGGCCGAGATCTGCCCGACCTTCTGCTTGTCGATGCCGGACACCGAGAACCGGGTGGGCGACTCGACGACGAAGGTGATGCCTTCGGGAGCCTCGATCGGCACCGGGTGGCTGAAGCCGAGCGCGAACTCGAGGTCCTTGCCCTTCAGTGCCACACGGTAACCAACACCGTGGATCTCCATCTTCTTCGTGTAACCCTCGGTAACACCGGTGATGATGTTCGCAACGAGGGTCCGCGACAGACCGTGCAGCGCGCGGCTACGACGCTCGTCGTCGGGGCGGGTGACGCTCAGCGAGCCGTCCTCTGCCTTTTCGATTGCGATGGGCTCGGAGATGGTCAACGCGAGGGTGCCCTTGGGACCCTTGACGGTGACATCCTGGCCGCTGATCGTGACGTCAACGCCCGCGGGGACGGTGACCGGAATCTTTCCAATACGCGACATTGTGGTGGCCTCCCTTACCAGACGTAGGCGAGGACTTCCCCGCCTACTCCTTGATTGGCCGCCTGGCGATCGGTGAGCAGACCGGACGACGTGGAGATGATGGCCACGCCGAGGCCTCCGAGGACCTTGGGCAGGTTGGTGGACTTCGCGTAAACCCGGAGACCGGGCTTGGAAACGCGACGCACGCCGGCGAGGCTACGCTCGCGGCTGGGTCCGTACTTCAGGTCGACGATGAGGGTCTTGCCGACCTCAGCGTCTTCGGTACGGAAATCGGAGATGTAGCCCTCACGCTTGAGGATCTCGGCGATGTTCGCCTTGATCTTCGAGTGGGGAAGCTTCACCTCATCGTGGTACGCCGTGTTGGCGTTGCGCAGACGCGTCAAGAAGTCTGCGATGGGGTCAGTCATGGTCATAGGTCGACCTCGACACCTTTCTCGCTGTGGTTCCCATGCAACACCGGACGAATCCGATCGTGGGCCTCCAGCAATTCGGCTGGGCCGTCCGACTTGTGTCAGACGGCGTAAGTTACCGCACCGAGCTGAACGCATGCGTCAGCCACGGCAACCGCTCTAGTGTAGGGAACTTTGGCGCAGGTGTCCACCGAGATGCCACGTCGCCTACCTCACCATCGCCCGGAAGACATGCCGGTCCAGGTATCGAGGCGTCCCGAAATCTGAACTGCTCGTTCGAGACCGAAGATCGACATCGACGGCCGATGGATCATCTCGATCCAGAGTTGCAGCGGGACAGTTCTTTTCAGGATCAACACGATGCACATTCAGCGCACATCTCGGTTCAAACGCCGAATGGGCGTGGGTCCCAAAGGAACCCACGCCCATTCAGATGCGTGGTGTGACGAAGCCCGAGGGCCTCAGATCACCAAGAGCTCTTGCGAACTCCGGGAAGCTCGCCGGCGTGAGCCATCTCGCGAACGCAGATACGGCACAAGCCGAACTTGCGGAACACCGAGTGCGGGCGACCGCACCGCTGGCAGCGGGTGTAGGCGCGAACCGCGAACTTGGGCTTCTTGTTGGCCTTGTTGACCAATGCCTTCTTAGCCATGCGCTCAGTTCTCCTTGAACGGGAAGCCGAGGTGCTTGAGCAGTGCACGGCCTTCTTCGTTGTTGGTTGCGGTGGTCACGACGGTGATGTCCATACCGCGGGGGCGATCGATCTTGTCCACGTCGATCTCGTGGAACATCGACTGCTCGTTGAGGCCGAACGTGTAGTTGCCGTTGCCGTCGAACTGGTTGCCCGAGAGACCGCGGAAGTCGCGGATACGGGGCAGAGCGACAGACACGAGGCGGTCCAGGAACTCCCACATGCGGTCGCCACGGAGGGTGACGCGTGCGCCGATGGGCATACCTTCGCGGAGCTTGAACTGCGCGATGGACTTACGTGCCTTGCGGATCTCGGGCTTCTGGCCCGTGATCAGCGACAGGTCATGGACAGCGCCGTTGATCAGCTTGGCGTCACGGGCAGCGTCGCCGACGCCCATGTTGACGACAACCTTGACGACGCCGGGGATCTGCATGACGTTCGAGTAGTCGAACTCGCTGTTGAGCGCGTCCTTGATCTCAGCGCGGTAGCGTGCCTTGAGGCGCGGCTGGACCTTGTTTTCGGTGGAGGTCATGTCAGATGTCCTTCCCGTTCTTCCGGGAAATCCGAACGCGCTTGCCGGACTCTTCGTCAGTGCGGTAGCCCACGCGAGTGGGGTTTCCGTCCGAGTCGACGACTGCAACGTTGGAAACGTGGATCGGGGCTTCCTGCGTGACGATGCCGCCGGAGGATGCTCCGCGCTCGTTCGCGGAAACCGCGGTGTGCTTCTTGATTCGGTTCACGCCTTCGACGAGGACCTTGTCGGTCGCGGGGTAGGCCTGAATGACCTTGCCCTTCGCGCCCTTGTCCTTGCCTGCGATGACCAGAACGGTGTCACCCTTGTGCACCTTCATCACAGCACCTCCGGGGCAAGCGAAACGATCTTCATGAACTTCTTCTCGCGCAGCTCACGGCCGACGGGTCCGAAGATGCGGGTTCCACGGGGATCACTGTCAGCCTTGATAAGCACTGCAGCGTTCTCGTCGAACTTGATGTAGGAACCGTCCGGACGACGGCGCTCCTTGGTCGTACGAACGATGACGGCCTTGACGACCTCACCCTTCTTGATGTTTCCACCGGGGATTGCGTCCTTGACGGTGGCGACGATGACGTCACCGATCCCGGCGTAGCGACGTGACGAACCGCCGAGAACGCGGATGCAAAGGATTTCCTTGGCACCCGTGTTATCAGCGACGCGAACTCGCGACTCCTGCTGAATCACTTGATCTCCCTAGACCTGGAATTTCGTGCGCAACGGATTACCGACCCGGTGCGCGCGGTCATTGTTGCCACCTGCGTCGTGTCTGAGCTGCAGTCCCACCGACTGACGCCGGGAGACGATCACTGCAAGCACCGTTCGAGCTGCGCACGTGAAGACACACCTCTGCCACAGGCAACCGTTCTATTGTAGGGAAGGGTTCGCCGATTACCAAATCAGCACTGCTCGACGCAACTCGAACCCCTCACCCGGAAGAATCCCGGAAAGCCTGAAACGCCGAATGGCCCACTCCCCCAACGGGAAGCGGGCCATTCGGTGATACTCGATCAGCTCAAGGATTCGATCAGGCTTACTTGGCCTTTTCGAGGACCTCGACCAGACGCCAGTGCTTCGTCGCGGACAGCGGACGGGTTTCCATCAGCTGAACGCGGTCGCCGACGCCGGCAACGCCGTTCTCGTCGTGCGCCTTCACCTTGGTCGTACGGCGGATGATCTTGCCGTAGAGCTTGTGCTTGACGCGGTCTTCGAGCTCGACCACGATCGTCTTTTCCATCTTGTCGGACACGACGTATCCGACACGGACCTTGCGGCTCGCGCGCTCTTCTGTGCTCACTGCTTTTTCCTCACTCATGCCGCGTCACCTGCATCCGGACCCACAGCGAGTCCGAGCTCACGCTCACGCAGGACGGTGTAGATGCGCGCGATCTCGTGACGAACGGTGCGCAGTCGTCGGTTGTTGTCCATCTGGCCGGTAGCCATCTGGAAACGAAGGTTGAAAAGCTCTTCCTTCGACTCACGGAGCCGGGTGACCAGCTCGTCTTCACTGAGCTCGCGGAGCTCTGCTGCTGGGGTTCCAGTAGCCATCAGAACTGCTCCTCTCTGGTCACGATCCGGCACTTGCACGGGAGCTTGTGCATCGCGCGGCGCAGGGCCTCACGAGCAATCTCCTCGTTGGGGTATGTCATCTCGAACAGAACGCGTCCGGGCTTGACGTTGGCAATCCACCACTCGGGCGAACCCTTACCGGAACCCATTCGGGTTTCGGCCGGCTTCTTCGTGAGGGGGCGATCCGGGAAGATGTTGATCCAGATCTTGCCGCCACGCTTGATGTGCCGAGTCATGGCGATACGAGCGGACTCGATCTGCCGGTTGGTGATGTAGGCAGGCTCGAGAGCCTGGATGCCGTAGTCACCGAAGGTCACCTGGGTACCGCCCTTGGCGGCACCCGAACGGCTCGGGTGGTGCTGCTTGCGGTGCTTGACCCGCCGTGGGATCAACATGCGTCAGCCCTCCTGATTCTGTTCAGTTGCGGGAGCATCGGCGGTTGCGGTCGCTGCGCGGCCGGCCTCGGTGCTGGTCGCAGTGGTACCGGTGGCACCGGAACGACGCGGACGGCTCGGACGCTCACGACGCGGGCGATCCCCGGCCGGTGCGGCCGTGTTGGCGGCGAGCTCGCGCTTGCCACCGACGATGTCGCCCTTGTAGATCCAGACCTTGACGCCGATGCGACCGAAGGTGGTCTTGGCCTCGTAGAGGCCGTAGTCGATGTCCGCACGAAGCGTGTGCAGCGGCACACGGCCTTCGCGGTAGAACTCCGACCGGGACATCTCGGCGCCGCCGAGACGACCGGAGCACTGAACGCGGATTCCCTTGACGTTGGGCTGACGCATGGCCGACTGGATGGCCTTGCGCATTGCACGACGGAAGGCAACGCGGTTCGAGAGCTGCTCGGCCACACCCTGTGCGACGAGCTGTGCTTCAGCTTCTGCGTTCTTGACCTCGAGGATGTTCAGCTGAACCTGCTTGCCGGTCAGCTTCTCGAGCTCGGAGCGGATGCGATCGGCTTCGGCGCCGCGGCGGCCGATGACGATGCCCGGACGTGCAGTGTGGATGTCCACGCGAACACGGTCACGGGTGCGCTCGATTTCGACCTTCGCGATTCCTGCGCGCTCCATGCCGGTGGCGAGGAGCTTACGGATCGCGACGTCTTCCTTGACGTACTCCGCGTACTGCTTGTCTGCGTACCAGCGAGACTTCCAGTCGGTGGTGATGCCGAGACGGAAGCCGTGCGGGTTGATTTTCTGGCCCACTACTGAGCACTTCCCTTCCGGCGATTACGGGTCGATGTTCCGGTCTTCGGCAGGCTCTCCACGATCACGGTGATGTGACTGGTGCGCTTGCGAATACGGAACGCACGTCCCTGTGCACGCGGCTGGAACCGCTTGAGGGTCGCGCCCTCGTCCACGAACGCCGTAGCAACGACAAGCGTGCTGGGGTCGAGGTCGAGGTTGTTCTCGGCGTTGGCTGCTGCGGAGGCGATCACCTTGGCGACCGGCTCGCTCGCTGCCTGCGGCGCGAACTTCAGGATGTTCAGGGCGTCTTCAACCGAGCGCCCGCGGACCAGGTCCACAACTCGACGTGCCTTCATCGGCGTAACGCGAACGTGCTTCGCTACGGCCTTGGCAGTCGGGTTGGCGGTTTCGGTGTTGCTCATCGCCTCTTCGCCTTCCGATCATCCTTGATGTGACCCTTGAACGTGCGGGTCGGTGCAAACTCTCCGAGCTTGTGTCCGACCATGGAGTCGGAAACGAAAACGGGGACGTGCTTGCGGCCGTCGTGAACTGCAAACGTGTGGCCGATGAAGTCCGGGATGATTGTCGAACGACGGGACCAGGTCTTGATGACCTGCTTGGTTCCCTTTTCGTTCTGTACATCCACCTTCGCGAGGAGGTGGTCATCGACGAACGGGCCCTTCTTAAGGCTGCGTGGCATCCTTCACTCCCTCCTAGCGCTTGTTCTTGCCGGTGCGGCGGCGACGGACGATCATCTTGTCGCTTGCCTTGTTCTTGCGGGTACGGCCTTCCGGCTTACCCCACGGGCTGACCGGGTGGCGTCCACCTGAGGTCTTGCCCTCGCCGCCACCGTGCGGGTGGTCGACCGGGTTCATCACGACACCACGAACGGTCGGGCGCTTGCCCTTCCAACGCATACGGCCGGCCTTGCCCCAGTTGATGTTCGACTGCTCGGCGTTGCCGACCTCGCCGACGGATGCGCGGCAGCGCACGTCGACGCGACGGATTTCACCGGAAGGCATACGCAGTGTGGCGTAGCTGCCTTCCTTACCGAGGAGCTGGATGCTGGCGCCTGCGGAACGAGCCATCTTGGCTCCGCCGCCGGGACGCAGTTCCACACCGTGGATGGTGGTACCAGTCGGGATGTTGCGCAGCGGCAGGTTGTTGCCCGGCTTGATGTCGGCGCCTGCACCGGACTCGATCGGTGAACCCTGCACCAGGCCCTTGGGGGCGATGATGTAGCGCTTCTCACCGTCTGCGTAATGCAGGAGTGCGATGTTTGCTGTGCGGTTGGGGTCGTACTCGATGTGAGCGACCTTTGCCGGGATGCCGTCCTTGTCGTTGCGACGGAAATCGATCAGTCGGTATGCACGCTTGTGTCCGCCGCCCTTGTGACGGGTGGTGATACGACCGTGTGCGTTACGTCCACCGCGACCGTGCAGCGGGCGAACCAGCGACTTCTCGGGGGTCGACCGAGTGATCTCGGCGAAGTCCGAGACGCTCGAGCCACGACGGCCCGGTGTTGTCGGCTTGTACTTACGGATTGCCATGAGTCTTCTCGTCCTCTATGTCTCGTCAAGTCCCGGCGCTTACGCGACCGGTCCTCCGAAGATCTCGATGGGCTTGCTGTCAGCGGACAGGGTCACGAGCGCGCGCTTGGTGTCCTTGCGCTTGCCGTAACCGAATCGGGTCCGCTTACGCTTGCCCTGACGGTTGGCGGTGTTGACGCTGGTCACCTTGACGCCGAAGACCTTCTCGACGGCAATCTTGATCTGCGTCTTGTTCGAGTCCGGGTGCACCAGGAAGGTGTAGGTGCCTTCCTCGATCAGTCCGTAGGACTTCTCGGAGATGACCGGAGCGAGCAGGATGTCGCGGGGGTCAGCGATGGTGCTCACTTGGCGTCCTCCTTGTTCTGAGCGCTCTCTGCGGGCCCGTGGATGAACGCGTTGAGTGCCTCGACGCTGAACACGACATCGTCTGCATTGAGCACGTCGTAGGTGTTGAGCTGGTCGGGTGCAATGGGATGCACGCCTTCCAGGTTCTGCACGCTCTTCCAAGCGGCTACATCCTGGCGACCCACGACGAGCAGCAGCTTCTTGCGATCCGAGATCTCGCCGAGGAACGCGATAGCGCCCTTGGTCGAAGGCGTCTGCCCTGCAACCAGCTCGGTGATGACGTGGATGCGCTCGTTGCGTGCGCGGTCAGAGAGGGCTCCGCGCAGAGCGGCTGCCTTCATCTTCTTGGGGGTGCGCTGGCTGTAGTCACGCGGCTGCGGGCCGTGAACGGTTCCGCCGCCGACGAACTGCGGTGCGCGAGTCGAGCCCTGGCGTGCGCGGCCGGTGCCCTTCTGGCGGTACGGCTTCTTTCCACCGCCGCGGACGTCGCCGCGGGTCTTGGTGGAGTGGGTTCCCTGACGAGCAGCTGCGAGCTGCGCGACGACAACCTGATGGAGAAGCGCGATGTTGGCCGGAGCGTCGAAGATCTCAGCGGGGAGATCGACGGTGCCGTTGGTCTTGCCGCCGGCGACCTTGACGTCCAGGGTCAACTTGGTCTCGGTGCTGGTCATGCCCGTGCACCACCCTTCACTGCACTCTTGACGATCACGAGGCCGCCCTTGCGGCCGGGGATCGCACCCTTGATCAGCAGCAGGCCGTTCTCGGCATCCACCTTGTGGACCGAGAGGTTCTGCGTCGTGATGCGGTCGCTACCCATGCGTCCGGACATGCGCATGCCCTTGAACACGCGGCCGGGAGTTGCACAGCCACCGATGGAGCCCGGGCGGCGGTGAACAGCCTGGGTACCGTGCGACGCACCCTGTCCCTTGAAGCCGTGACGCTTCATGGTTCCGGCGAAGCCCTTGCCCTTGCTGGTTCCGGTGACGTCGACGTATGCGCCGTCCTCGAAGACCTCGGCGGTGAGCTCCTGGCCGACCTCGTAGTCGGAGGTGTCCGCAACGCGGAGCTCCACTACGTGGCGACGCGGGGTCACACCGGCCTTGGTGAACTGGCCGGAAGTCGGCTTGTTCACCTTGCGCGGGTCGATGGCGCCGAACGCGAGCTGAACGGCGCTGTAGCCGTCACGCTCTTCGGTACGGATCTGGGTTACGACGTTCGGCCCAGCCTTCACGACGGTGACCGGGACAACCCGGTTGTTCTCGTCGAAGACCTGGGTCATGCCGAGCTTGGTGCCCAGGATTCCCTTGATCTTGGTATCAGTCATTGTTTTTGTCTCCGCCGTCACTGAATGTTCACGTCGACACTGGCCGGAAGGTCGATGCGCATGAGCGCGTCAACCGTCTTCGGCGTCGGGTCGAGAATGTCGATCAGCCGCTTGTGAGTACGCATCTCGAAGTGCTCGCGCGAGTCCTTGTACTTGTGCGGCGAGCGGATGACGCAATATACGTTCTTCTCGGTCGGCAACGGCACAGGTCCAACGACGCGGGCACCCGTACGGGTTACCGTCTCGACGATCTTGCGCGCTGACGCGTCGATCGCCTCGTGGTCGTAGGCCTTGAGCCTGATGCGGATCTTTTGTCCCGCCACGCTTAGTGTCCTTTTCTTGCCGCGTTTCGTAGCCCGCCTGGTCAGGCTCGAGCTACCTCGTCTGCACAGTCCTTGCCTGGACGATGACACGACGAACACTGAAGCGATCGGGACCAAGTCCAAGTTCTCGGGAGTACCGAGATTCGGATCGAGATCAGGATCTGCTGCCGCTGTTCGTTTGTCATTGTTCTCCGGTACACGCGGTCGGGCGTGTCGCCTTCTCACTCATCCTGCGCCGGACAATCTTTCGATCATCTGGCGCGTGATGCGTACCGGACGTGTTCGATGTCGAACACAAAGTAGGTACTGCTTCCGTCCTGCATTACTTCTCGTCTTGCATGGTCACAGTCGTAGACCCGATTACCCTTGACGGGATCTGCGATCGAACGTCTGTGACGTCTTACCCTTACCCGATCACGGCCGCAAACGACCGCGTCCCGGACAAGGCAACCCGACCAGTATGCCGTACCTGGCCCAATTCCTCAACTCCCCCGAACTGCCTTTTCCGAGTGAGCTGCGCGACAACAACCTTACTCAGAAGTAAGATAGGTTCATGACTACCTCCAGCCCTACCTATCGCGGATGGCAGAAATTGCCGGACAACGCCCTCGGACATGCAGTTTTCTCGGCGGCGATGTCCATTCGCGTCCCCTATTTCGCCTCCGTTCTCCCCCGGGTGACCAAGCTGGAACCAGGGCTCTGCGAGGTCCGCTCCCCCAAATGGTGGGGTGTCCACAACCATCTCGGCACGTTTCACGCGATCGCAGCTTGCAATCTCGCGGAGGTCGCAATGGGCATGCTGAGCGAAGCGACGGTTCCGAACTCACACCGCTGGATCCCCAAGTCGATGAAGGTCGACTACCTCGCCAAAGCCGAAACGGGTCTGCGAGCAGTCGCCCGCCTCGAGACCTTGCCGGACTTCGCTGCGATCGACAGCGGAACTGAACTGGTCGTTCCCATCTCGATCTTCGACCGCGACGGCAAGGAAGTAGTCCACGCCGAGATCACCACTTGGGTCACCCCCAAATAGGCACCCACGTAGGCGGTCACGAACCCGCCTGCATCGCAAGCTAATTCGCCCGCCAACAGGTTTCGCAGAAATTCGGGCCGCCGCAGGTTTCGGCGAAAGACGATCGTGGAACACCTCCCCGAACGGCGATGGTCGGTCGGGGTGCCGGTGTCCGGAGGTGATTTACGTTCCGGACACCGCATTGTCGACCTCGCGTCACGCCGAGCACCGGGAGGCCTCGTGGAAGAGTTCTTGACCACAACGAGTTCCGAATCAGGCACGGAGACCCGGGCGTATCCGGACAATGCCGAGGGGTTGGACAGCTTTCGGCGCGACCTCGACGCCATCGACGCTCTACTTCTCGAAACGGTGCGAGAACGGCTGGAACTCTGCCTGCGTATCGGCGAGTGGAAGCGCTCCCGCGAGGTTCCGATGATGCAACCCGGCCGAGTCCGCCTCGTTCAGGAACGGGCACGCGAATTCGCCCGGAGTCACGACCTCTCCCCTGACTTCTTCAACTCGCTGTACGAGCTGATGATTGCCGAGACCTGTCGACTCGAAGACCTGGTGATCAACGCACCTGTTGAGGAGGAGGACACTGTTCGGGAATCCGTCGGACCGAGATCAGGATCATCGACATGAGTTCCCGCACCCTTCTGGTGGACAATTACGACTCGTTCACCTACAACCTGTTCACCCTGTTGACCGAGGTCAACGGGGTTGTGCCCACCGTGGTCCGCAACGACGCGGACTGGGATTCCCTCGATCTCGCGTCGTACGACAACGTGGTCATCTCCCCCGGTCCCGGCCGGCCCGATCGCGAGCGTGACTTCGGAATCAGCCGCCGTTTCATCGAGGAGGCACCTCTCCCACTTCTCGGTGTCTGTCTAGGTCACCAGGGCTTGTGCGAGTTGTTCGGTGCCGACGTGGTGGTTGCGCCCGTCCCGATGCACGGCCGCATCTCGCTGATCGATCACGACGGTTCGGGCATCTTTGCCGGACTTCCGTCACCGTTCCGAGCTGTTCGCTACCACTCGTTGACCGTCGAGAATCTGCCGAATGCCTTCGTTCGCACCGCGTGGACCTCCGACGGACTGCTCATGGGTGTCAGACACCGGACCAAGCCGATGTGGGGCGTGCAGTTTCATCCGGAGTCCATCAGTACCGAGTTCGGCATCGATCTGCTCGCGAACTTCCGCGATCTGTCTGTCGGACGAACTCTGGATTCGGTGATCCGACACGAACCGGCGCCACAAACGCCCGACTTGCGACCGGCGATCAACTACGACGTCGACGACGTGACCCTCGATTTTGCCGTGGACCCGTCGGCGGCATTTGCAGCACTGTTCGCCGACGGCCCCAATGCGTTCTGGCTGGACCGCGCGGCCACTGCGGAACCGAGTGCACGCTTTTCGATTCTGGGCGATTCCGCGGGTCCGCTGGCTGAATTCATCACGTACGACGTACAAGCCGGGGTGCTGACGGTCAGCCGAAAAGGCTTGTCCGACGAGCACATTCGAGTTCCGTTCTTCGACTACTTGGACGCGCAACTCGCGACGCGCTTCGTGCCCTCGCATCCGGAACTCGACTTCAACCTCGGTTACGTGGGCTATCTCGGCTACGAACTGAAAGCACAGACCGGAGGGCGGGCAGTACATCCGGCACCCACTCCTGATGCCGCCCTGGTGTTTGCCGATCGCGCCGTCGTCATCGATCACACTGCCGGCCGCACTCACGTTTTGAGGTTGCGCGAGAAAGTCCGCGACGCCGGCCACGACGACTGGCTCGAATCGACCATCGACACCCTGGCGCGGATCGGCGCGGACCTTCCGGAACGCACCCCGGTTCCACTGATCAGCGAGACGGTCTGGACACAGGCTCGACTTCGGCATGATCGCGATCAGTACCTGTCATTGATCGGGACCGCGCTCTCGGAGATCCGGGCAGGTGAGTCGTACGAGGTGTGTCTGACCAACATGGCGAGCGTCGACGAGACGATCGATGCGCTGCGGGCGTTCGAGTACCTGCGCTCGATCAATCCGACGCCGTACAGCGCACTGCTCGACTTCACCGGCATCTCGGTCGTTTCGGCCTCACCAGAGCGGTTCCTACGTGTCGACGCGGACGGCAACGTCGAGTCCAAGCCCATCAAGGGCACTCGCCCGCGTGGCGTTACCCGGGCGCGCGATGCTGCCCTTCGGCAGGACCTGCTCGACAGCGAGAAGGACCGCGCCGAGAACCTGATGATCGTCGACCTCACTCGCAACGACCTCACGAAAGTCTGCGTTCCGGGAAGCGTGCACGTTCCGAGGCTGTTCGCGATCGAGTCGTACTCGTCCGTTCATCAAATGGTGTCGACCGTGCGTGGACATCTGAGTCCGGGATCGTCGGCCGTGGACTGTGTCCGGGCCGCTTTCCCCGGTGGATCGATGACCGGCGCCCCGAAGGTACGGACGATGGAAATCATCGACCGCCTCGAATCCGGCCCGCGCGGGGTGTACTCCGGATCGATCGGGTACTTCGCCCTCGGTGGCGCCGCGGACCTCTCGATCGTGATCCGGTCGCTGGTCTGCACCGAGAGCGGCGTGACCTTCGGAATCGGTGGTGCCATCACCGCGTTGTCCGACCCGGAAGAAGAGTTCGACGAGACCACGGTCAAGGCGTCCACGCTGCTCCGTGCCCTCGATGCGGTGTCCTCTCGGGTTCTCGAGTACGGCGGGTAGGACCAGCCATGATGGCGGCATCAGGTACTGCGACGGTGGTCGGCGGGCGGGGTGCCGTCGGAGCAATGTTCGTCGAACTGCTTCGCGCCGATGGCCTGACGGTCACCGTCGTCGATCCAGCAGGCTGCGATCCTGACGGAGATGTAGTCGTCGGTGACATCACGAAACCCAGTGACCGGGTCCTCGCGCACGTGGAGTCCGCGAGCGTCATCGTGCTCGCGGTTCCCGAACAGGTCGCTCTAGCCGCACTACCGAGCCTTCGGACATCCGGCGCTCTCGTTGTGGACACGCTGTCGGTCAAATCGCGGATGGACGCAGCAATCGCCGACGCCGGCCGAGAAGGGGATTTCCTCGGACTCAACCCGATGTTCCGTCCGTCGCTCGGACCGCGCGGTCGGGCCGTCATCGCAGTGCCGTACGTCGACGGTCGGCAAACCAGAAAGTTTCTCGACGTCGTTCGCTCGTGGGGAGCGTCGGTCGCGGTGATGGACGCCGATCGGCACGACCGATTGGCCGCAGCGACCCAGGTACTGACCCACGCGTCGGTGCTGGCCTTCGGCGTTGCCCTGACCGAACTCGGACTTTCCGCGGACGAACTCCTCGCGGTCGCCCCTCCCCCGCATCGGGCCCTGCTGGCGCTCCTGGCGCGTGTAGCCGGCGGCGAACCGGAGGTGTACTGGGACGTACAAGCGGGCAATCCGTACGCAGGTGCGACACGGAAAGCGCTGGCGGAAGCAACCGCGCAGGTGGACACGGCGGCCGCGACCCTCGGCGACTTCACGACGTTGATGAAAACCGCCGAGGCAGCGCTCGACGATCGCTCGGGCGAATTGAACGCGGAGTGTCAGAGCTTGTTCGATCGCATTGCCGAAGGGCATAGAGAGTAGGGCACGATGAGACCTGGGGTGAGGCCGCCCAGCCTCCCGGATTACGACGCCTCCGATCCGGTCGAGAGTGCAATCGTCCGCCGCCTTGCGAGCAATTGGGCACGCCGGGCAACCGTGAAGAAGGCGGAGCCGGAACTGGACGATCTCTTCGACCCTTCGCTGTCCGACTACCCCGAAGCACTTCTCCCGTTCGCGGAGCATCCGACCTACCTGGCAATGAGTCCCGAGCAGAAGCAACGCCTGCAGGCCTGGGCATGGATTGCGTTCAACAAGAACGTCATGGATATCGAGAAGTACGTCGTCAACCCCGGGTTCGATGTTCTCGCTGAAGACCGTCTCGGCGTCGGACTCGGAGATTGGGCTGCAGTTGCCGTCAATCAGGCGATGGTCGACGAGCAATATCACACGCTCATGCACTTCAATGCCAGTTCAGCGACCCGTCGAGGCAGGGGCTGGGAGCTTCCGTCGAGGGCATTGCCCGACGTGTTGACGGTCCGTACCCGCGCGAAAGCTCTCGACGCAGCCGAGGGGCCTCGCAAGATCGCGCTCACCGAGTTGGCGTTCATGACCGTCGCGGAGGTGTCGATCACCGCGTACCTCGACCTGATCTCGGATGACCCGGGCGTGCAGTCGATCAACCGCGCGACAATCCGGTTGCACGCTCGCGACGAGTACTGCCATGCCTCGATTGCCGGGGAACTGGCGGTGCTGGTCTGGGATTCCCTGGATCGTGGAGATCGCAGCTATCTATTGGAAGGCTTCGAGGGCGCCATGCGCGCTTTCAGCGGAACCGACTTCGGCGCTTGGCGAGCAATCATGGAAATCGAAGCCATACCCGGCGGGCAGAAGATGCTCGACGACGTCGAATCGGTGCCGCGCAACGAGTTGTTCGTGCAGGACTACAGCGGAATAACGTCCCTGCTTCAAAAGCTACAAGTTGCACCGGAAGTAACAATCGCTGTAGAAAAATATTCTTCCAGTTAATCCCGTGCAATAAAAGAAATAGTCGGCAACGAACCCAAACCAGAAATATTCCGCAATTATCGGGCACTCCCGATTATTCAGCTAGATACGAGCTTTCTTGTATAAATACCGGACGGATTTCTCAAGAAAAGACGGGAAGGTCCCGCGCCCGCTGCCTCCGACCCAAGACCCGAGAAGAGAGGTGTCCGGAATTCTTGTCATACATTCGATAAAGAGGCCACAAGATTGCATGTAGAATACTGTCCGCTGCAATCAAGAATGTAAACTTCCAATTCGATACACCATGATGCGCGAGGGTTTTCTTCGATGCTCGATTATATCGCGCATACACTCGCGGCGAACTAACTCCACGTCTCCCCGAAACCTTTGCGGCCATGCTCGAGATCTGCCCCACTGCGCAACGAACATGCGCCATGCAGAGGGATAGATCGATATCCTCGTGAATGTCGGTTCGATCGCTGACCGCATCCCTAACTGCCAACCAAGCCGACTGACGCATCGCCATGTTACTGCCTGGAACTGCAACAACGGGCCGAACCGCCCCCTGGGCTCTGCGACCGAGGCGCCAATTCGTCCATCGGCGCTGAAGCCCGGCGATCGGAGATTCATAAAGGTAAGTCAGGCCAGTTACGCCCGAGAAATCGTCGCGACGCTCGAAGAATTCGTGAACCGCAACGGCCCAGCCTTCCCCCACGATCGTATCTGCGTCAATACGTCCGATGAGTTCACCGCTAGCCGCATCAAACCCTTTGTTTCTCGCATGCACAACCCCGGGGCGGGATTCATTGAGAAGCCGAACCTTGGGATAACTACTTTGATATTTCTTGATCAACGCGGAAGTGTTGTCCGAGGAATTATTGTCAACGACGATGATTTCGTCGACATATTCACCTTGAGCAATGAGCGCTTCGATGCACGTTTCGATGTATTCAGATTCATTAAAAGCCGGAACAACCACCGACAACGCCGCGTTCACCATTTCCCAACGGTATCGCGAATCTCTCCACAAGACATTGAGCAGCGGGCCCAGGGACCAATCGGGAGGAATCGGAGGACTTTCATCACCGGTCAAATCAAAGACCTCCGTGCCAACACATCTGAATACCCACCTGCGCAGATGCGCTGAAAATCTATTTGGTCATTCGTTCAATTAGAGGAGGTCCTCCCGTTACAAAGAATATTTGTGATTCTTGCCACAAGGTGAAATTGAGGGTGAGAGTTCCTGGCAGGAGCCACACACTCCCTGTCACGCGTCCGATTGCCCGAGTGTCGGTTTGACCCTCCGGTAACATCTGAGCGGAGATCACGGATAGAAGACAGAAGGCATCTGTGCGCCCGTCGGGAGCGCGTGCCCGTTCCGACAATGCAGACAGCGGAGTGTTGATGCCCTTTTCCACGGACGCAGCGGTACTAGTGGAGGACGTACACAAGTCCTTCAAGAACGTGCACGCGCTGCGAGGGATCAACTTCACCGCCCCACGTGGGACAGTGCTCGGCATCTTAGGTCCCAACGGCGCAGGCAAGACAACGACAGTGAAGGTCCTCTCCACGCTTATTCGTCCCACTAGTGGACGCGCGATGGTGGCTGGCTACGACGTCGTGCGCAATGCTCCAGAGGTTCGACGCTCCATCATGATGACCGGGCAGTTCGCCGCCCTGGATGATGCACTCACCGGCCGGGAGAACATCGAACTGTTCGGCAGGTTGATGGGGCTCGACCGAATGTCCGCCAAGGTGCGCGCTGCCGACCTGCTGTCTCAATTCGACCTCGTCGAGGCTGGATCCCGAGTAGTCAGGAACTACTCCGGCGGTATGCGCCGACGAATCGATATCGCGTGTGGCCTGGTTGTCCGCCCCGAGGTCGTTTTCCTCGACGAGCCGACCACCGGCTTGGATCCGCGCAGTCGGCAGAGCGTCTGGTCGCTGGTTCAGTCGCTGAAGGAGCAGGGAATCACCGTGCTCCTGACAACTCAGTACCTCGAAGAAGCAGATTTACTGAGCGACAACATCATCGTCATCGACAAAGGCGCAGTCATTGCCGAGGGGACTGCTGACCAGTTGAAGGCTCGAACCGGCGCAAGCTTCTGCGAGATCGTGCCCGCAGATCTCAAACAGCTGCCTCACGCGGTCCATGCACTGGGCAATCTGGTCCCCCGTGACTTCAGATTCGATCTGGCTCAGGAGAGCGGGCGGATCGCAATCCCCGCACCTGTCGGCGCAGGAACCCTCTCCGAAGCACTGCGCCGTCTGGACCACGCACGGATTCCGCTTGCAGACATCGCGCTTCGTCGCCCGTCACTCGATGACGTCTTCCTTTCACTCACAGGTGAACAGCACGTAAGCGAGACACCGTGACGACAACTACAAAATTCGGGGTCGATCAAGTGACTGTCCGTGAGGACACTCGCAGCAAGATTGCAGTCCCCGAGGCATTGAGCGTTGGAAAGCACCGCCGACCACATCCGTCAGCGATCAATCAGTGGTGGGTGCTGACAGCACGCACCGTCAAATCCATGGTGAAGCGTTACGAACTACTAATCGCGGTAGTCGCGCCATTGATCTTCACGATCGGTTTCTACCTTCCGTTGAAGTTCGTCATGCAACTTCAGGGCATCAACTATGCCCAGTTTCTGATGCCGATCATCGTGCTGCAAGCTATGGCCTTCACGTCGATCTCCGCCGCTCAGATGTCTTCGACCGAGTCGATAACCGGCTTCAGTAACCGCATGAAAACCATGCCAGTAGTCGGCCCCATACCGCTGTTGTCGCGTCAATCGAGTGGCTTCGTCCGGTCGACAGTCTCACTCGCCGCGGCATTGACCTTCGGCCACTTGATCGGCTTCCGATTCTCAGCAGGCATGGGTCAGGCAGTTCTGTTTTGTGCGATCGCCCTCGCGTTCAGCACTTGCCTGTCCTTCGCCGGTGATGCAATCGGTTCGCTATCGAAAAGTCCACAAGCCACCAGCCAGGCGCTGACACTCCCCCAATTGATTCTGGGGATGTTGTCCTGCGGTTTCGCTCCCGAGACTGGCTTTCCCGAATGGATTCGGCCGTTCGTGCGCAATCAACCGGTATCGCAGTTCTCATTCGCCATGCGTGATCTTGCGCAGGGCGGAGTCACCTGGGGCGTCCTTTTTCCCGTCGTTGCGTGGACGATTGGGTTGATCGTCTTCTTCGCGCCACTAGCGTTCTGGGCAAGTATGAGGCGGTCATGAGCGAACCGACAGATCGTTTCATGGCGGCCGTCCGCCCCGCCGAGGGGTTTAACTTTCCCTACCCGGACAAAGCGCTCCCTGAAAGCTCTTTCAAGGCTCTGGTCGTGCACAGCGGGATTCAGGCCAAGCGTTTGTTGCTCACGTGGCTGCGCGATCCATCAACCACCATTCAAGCTCTTGTGTACCCAGCGTTCATGCTGTTGATGTTCCGAGTCGTCCTGGGCAATTCGATTACAGCAGCGACGGGCCAATCGAGCATCTTCGGAACGGTCCCGCTGATCATCCTCGTTGGCGCCATGTTCGGCTCGATTGCCAGCGCAGTCGGACTCAAAGGCGAACGAGCATCTGGACTCTTGAGCCGGTTCTGGACTCTCCCTGCGCATCGTGCTTCCGGTCTGGTCGGACGCATGATCGCCGAAGCAGTGCGAGTTCTCGTCACCTCCATCGTCATCCTTGGTGTCGGCTATCTGTTGGGATTCCGGTTCAACCAGGGTCCCCTGGCCGCAGTTGCACTCTTGGTATTGCCGATCGTTTTCGGCATCGGCTTCGCAATGATGGTGACGGCGCTGGCAACCGTGGCTGACAATCTGCCACTTGTCGAGATCGTGTCGATCTCCTGCACGCTGTTGATGTTCTTCAACTCCGGCTTTGTTCCGGTGATGGCTTATCCGAAGTGGCTGCAACCAGTTGTTGCCGAGCAACCAATGTCCGTGGCAATCGATGCGATGAAAGGCCTCTCCTTGGGAGGACCCGTCGCCGAACCTCTGCTCAAGACACTGGCCTGGTCATTCGGGATGGTGGTGGTCTTCGTGTATCCGGCGATACTCGGATACCGACGCGCCGCTTCGGATTGACAACCACCTGGGTATTGCCTGGTGGATCCGTACGCGCGGTAACGTCTACGGCTGACCATCCGAATTACAAGTAGTTCAGGCTCACGAAACACGATTGCCGAGCAGTTTCGGCGGCACAGTTGAACCAACCGAAAGGCGTTGTCTTGACTCGAAAACTTCGGTCCCCCTGGAGGCGCACCGTCGCAGGTGCACTGATGGCGGCAAGCGTCGTCCTTGTTTCCAGCAGCGTGGGCATCGCCGGTGCCGCACCCATTGCACACCAGGGTGGGGGAGACGCTGCACAGGACGATTCGGACGGGTCGTACATCGAATCTGTCGAGCGAGTCAATGATCGCCAGATCGTCGTAAATGTCTACGCAGCATCGATGGACAAGTCGGTCCCCATCCAGGTGATCTTGCCTGCAGACAACTCTCAGCCGCGCCCCATTCTGTACCTGCTCAACGGCGCTGATGGTGGAGAAGGCACAGCCACGTGGGACCGCCAAACTGATGTGGTCGATTTCTTCGCCGACAAGAACGTCAATGTTGCGATTCCCGCTAAAGGCCTGATGTCGTACTACACCGACTGGGAGAAGGAAGATTCCGTACTCGGAAAGAATATGTGGAGCACCTTTCTGGGCAAGGAGCTTCCTCCACTTCTGAACAAGGAACTCGGCAGCAACGGTGATCAGTCGATCGCCGCTATCTCGATGTCTGCGACCTCTGTTCTGAATCTTGCGATCGAATACCCCGGGTTCTACAAGTCCGTTGCGTCCTATTCAGGTTGTGCACAGACCAGCGACCCGATGGGGCAGGCTTTCGTACGAGCAACCACGGAATGGATCGGCGGAGTTGGCGACATTCAGAACATGTGGGGTCCATTCGACGGTCCGGGCTGGGTCGAACACGACCCGGTAGTCAACGCCGAAAAGTTGCGTGGCACTCCCCTGTACATCAGCACGGGTAGTGGCTTGCCCGGCTTTCCGAACGATACCCCGGAGAACCCTCGCATCCAGGATGGCCGAGCCGCGATGTTCGACCAGATTGTTGTGGGAGGACCAATCGAATTCGCGACCAGCATCTGCACCGGAAACCTCGCTCGACGACTTGCCGACCTGAATATCCCGGCAACTGTGGACTTCCGGCCGGTGGGTACGCATTCGTGGGGTTACTGGCAAGACGACTTGCACAAGTCATGGCCGTTCATCGCCCAGTCCCTCGGGGTCTGATCCCGAGACGCGGATTCTGTAAGCAAGTAGCAAAGCGAGCAACCAGATTCAGCACGCAAGGAAAGAATGAACCGATTCGCTCTGGCAACGCTGGCGTCTTTGTCGGCCTGTGTGGTGCTGGCCGGAATGCCAACAGCTGCATCAGCAGACCCGGCGGAACCCACGCCCGGATTGTCCAGCATGGGTCCTTCCCCTGCCGGCGCCAACGACTGGGATTGCAAGCCAAGTCTCGAACATCCCCGTCCGGTGGTACTCGTACACGGGACCGGGATGAGCATGACCGACACCTGGGATGTTATGGCGCCTCAGCTTGCTGATTTGGGCTACTGCGTCTTTGCGCTGAATTATGGCGGTGTGCGCGAAATTCTGAATCCCAATGCTGTGCATTGGGGAATCACCGACATTGCAAGCTCCGCTGAGGAGCTTGCAATGTTCGTTGACTCGGTGAAATTTCACACCGGTACGACACAGGTGGACATCGTCGGTCATTCCCAGGGAGGCGTCGTTGCTCGCCAATATCTAAAGTTCAACAGTGGAGCAACCCCTGCAGATCCATCGAAGAATTCAGTACACTCGCTCGTCAGTCTTGGCGCGACAAACCACGGAACTACATTCGGCGGTCTTCAAGCGAACGCACGATCACTGTCTGGGATGGGTCTCCCTGGCGATCTTCTCGTCCAAGCGATCTGGGGGCCGGCCGGCGTCCAACAACTCAGCGGCACACCATTCTTGACAGCACTCAACGCGGGATCCGAGACGCAACCCGGAATCGAGTACACCGTAATCGCTTCGGCTCACGATGAAATCTCGACGCCGCCCGAGGCAACTTTCCTTCGTCCAGGTGATGGCGCAGTGGTGCATAATGTCTGGACTCAAGATAACTGTGCCGGGAACACTGCGTCCCACGGACAGTTGGTCAGAGATCCTCACACTCTTGATCTCGTGAAGTCAGCGCTTGACCCAGAGTACCGTTCGCTCCCTTGCGAATAGGCACGCTAAACAAGCAACAGCAGGATTGAAGTAGGCTGGCGGCGCGGAGAAATCCAGCGCCGCCAGCCTATTTTTGTATCGTCGTGCACGTCTGTGGGTCGGGGATCACCGAGATCGCGTCAGGAATTCAGCACGGCGGCAATCATCGGACCGATCTCCTCCAGACCCTCTGGCGTCATCATCGAAACATGGTTCACACTTGCCCGACGAACATCGATTTCGCCGTCGATCAGCGAACGCCACGGATCGACCCCGTCGGCCTCGGTCTCATTGGATCCCACGAACAGCACTGGCCCCGTGCATGTGTCCGGCTCGTATTCACGTGTCAGCGCCGCGGTTCGCGCGATGCTCGAGAACAATCGCCTGATATCGCTGGCATTGAGCCCGATCGCTCCGCCGTTTACGGCGGTCAAGACATCACTCGCACAGTCGATCGACAGGTTCTCGAGGTCTTCGTCATCCGGAATGACGACGCCCAAGCCAGCAACTTCGTGTCTGACCATCGTCGCAAATGCTTCATCATCCAAGCTCACGGGCGAGCCGTCCAAGATCACCAATGCACTCACCTTCTCGCCGAGGGCTTCGAGCCTTGCCGCGATTCCATGTGCGACAACTCCACCGAACGACCAACCCAGAAGTCTGTACGGCCCTTGCTGTTGCACTGATCGGATCTCGGACACATACCGATCTATGTAGTCGGTCAGTGCAGTCGCGGAGAAGTCCTCCTCGGTCAACGCTGGTGTCTGCAGCCCGTAGAGCGGCACAGATCTGTCGACGAATGCGGCGAGAGGTGCGTACGGCCAGGCCAGCCCGACCATTGGGTGCACGCAGAACAGAGGAAGCTCAGATCCGCGTGCACGCAAGGGCAACGTGACAGCGAGTGCCGCATCAAGATCCAGTTCAAATCCAACGTGCATACCGGTAACCAACTTGTCGGACATCTCCAGCACCGTCGAGCTGGTGAATAGCATGCGTAGCGGAATCTCAGCCGAAATCGCTTGGCCCAACTTCGCTGCCAACCGCGTGGCGATCAGGGAGTTTCCGCCCAATTCGAAGAAATCGTCATCGAGACCGACCCGATCAATGCCGAGCAATTCTTCGAACACCGAAGCAACAAGTCGCTCGACCTCCGTGACCGGAGCCCGGAACACCGCAACCTCGAACACCGGCTCCGGCAACAACTTCCGATCCAACTTCCCCGAAGCATTGAGCGGAAACGCATCCAACAC
>NZ_JBHTTG010000007.1:0-452063 GCF_042794655.1 Rhodococcus sp. NPDC056516
CGCCGGCCCGCCCGGCTGTCTCTGGGGTGGGGGCCGCCCCCCCCGCGCGGGGGCGGCGGGGGGCGCTGGGCCCCCCCGGCCCACCCCCCGACGCCCGGTGAACGGGTTGTACCGCTCCTCGGTCACCGGAGTGCTCACAGAGTGTCGTTCAGTGCTTTGATCGGCATCTGCAGATCGACCAACAGATCCAGATCCTTCTCGGCGGGACGCCCGAGGGTCGTCAGGTAGTTGCCGACGATGACGGCGTTGATTCCGCCGAGGATGCCCTGCTTGGCACCGAGGTCGCCGAGAGTGATCTCGCGTCCACCGGCGAAGCGCAGGATCGTGCGAGGCAGCGCGAGACGGAATGCCGCCACGGACTTGAGCGCCTCGCTGGCGGGCAGCACGTCCAGATCACCGAACGGGGTACCCGGACGCGGGTTGAGGAAGTTGAGCGGGACCTCGTCCGGCTCGAGTTCAGCCAGGTTGGCCGCGAATTCTGCGCGCTGCTCCAGCGATTCGCCCATGCCCAGGATTCCGCCGCAGCACACTTCCATGCCTGCTTCGCGAACCATCCGCAGGGTGTTCCAACGCTCTTCCCACGAGTGCGTGGTGACGACGTTCGGAAAATGCGACTTCGAGGTTTCCAAGTTGTGGTTGTACCGGTGCACACCCATGGCGGCCAGTTGGTCGACCTGTTCCTGGGTCAGCATGCCGAGCGAGCAGGCTATCTGGATGTCGACCTCGTTGCGGATCGCCTCGATGCCGGCCGCGACCTGAGCGAGCAACCGGGCGTCGGGTCCGCGGACGGCGGCCACGATGCAGAACTCGGTAGCGCCCGACTTCGCAGTCTGCTTGGCAGCTTCCACCAGGCTCGGGATGTCCAACCAGGCCGCGCGAACCGGCGACTGGAAGAGTCCGGACTGCGAGCAGAAATGGCAGTCCTCCGGGCAGCCGCCCGTCTTGAGGCTGATGATTCCCTCGACCTCGACCTCCGGTCCACACCACTTCATACGCACATCGTGGGCGAGAGCCAGCAGGTCTTCGAGCCTGTCGTCGTCGAGGCGGAGTACGTCGAGCACCTGGCTTTCGGTCAGGCCAACTCCCCTTTCGAGAACTTGCTCGCGCGCCTGGTCGAGGATGTCGACCGTCGCAGGGGCCGTGCTAATCGGGGGCGGGGTCACAGACGTCTCCTTCAGAACCAGCAAAATTGAACACCGTACAAGTTGAACGGTGTTCACGTTAGAGACGTGGTGGAATACTGTCAAAGGCGGGTCCGATCGACATCTGATCGCGAGCGGTCAACAGCGAGGCGAAACGAGGGGAACAACAAGTGCAGTTGCGACGCGGCGACGTGCTGGACGGCGCCATGGCGATACTCGACGAGTTCGGGCTTGCCGACCTCACGATGCGTAGGCTCGCAACCTCGCTTGGCGTCCAACCCGGCGCCCTCTACTGGCATTTCCCGAACAAACAGACCTTGCTCGGCGCGGTCGTCGACAAGATCCTCGAAGACCTCGACGCCCCCGTTGACGCGGACACGTGGCAAGAGGCGTATTCCGAACTGGCACACAGACTTCGATCTGCCCTGCTGGCGCACCGCGACGGCGCCGAGTTGGTCAGCGCCACCTTCGCCTCACGGATGACAAGCAGCAAGGTGCGCGAGCACTTCGTGCAAGCCGGGCAAGAATCCGGCCTCTCACGCGAGCACGCCCAACTCGCGGCGTATGCCCTGCTCTATTACGTACTCGGCCATACCGTCGACGAGCAGTCCCGAGCGCAGATGGAAGAAATGGGGGCACTCACCCGAGCTCCCATCTCCCCCGACTCTCCCGAGGTCATCGGCGGCGGTTCCGACGCGGACCTCCTCGACGGCGATCCGACAGTGCGATTCCAGTTCGGCCTGGACCTCTTCATCGACGGCATTCGCACTCGCCTGAATTCGATCCCCGATTCAACGCCCATCGAATCGGCTCTACGACACTCCTGACAGTCGCAGCAATGCAGTAGCGCCGGCCGCGACAATCACCACGACCACCAACGGGGCCTTGAACCAGGCGCAGATACCTCCGGCCACCACGCCGAGCATCCGCGCCGGACCCGCAACGTCATGTCCGGCGAAGATCGTCGAGGTCGCAACCACTGCAAGCAACAGCATCACGACAGCACGATCGAGGGACTTCTCGGCGAAGCCGGAGAGCGTCACCCGAGCTCGGAGCAGAACACCACTGACCCGCAAAGCGTAAGAGCCGCAAGCGAACACCACAATGCCGATCCAGACCGATGCAGCATTCATCGAACCTTCTCCCGGAACGGTATCGTCACCGCGATACTCAGCAGAGCGACGAGTGGCGCGGTACCCGACGGCAGGAACGGTGACGCGGCCACTGCAACCGCTGCACCGATCACAGCGGCAAGCAATGTCACCTTTTCCCTCAACGCGGGCAGGACCAGGGCCAGAATGACGACCGGAAAAGCGGCATCCAATCCCAACGCGGCCGGATCTTGGACGACGCTGCCGAGCAGCCCGCCCAGGAGAGCTCCGATCGGCCACGACACCGCGATCCCGATCCCACAGAACCAGAAGGCCGCACGCTTCTGCTTCACCGAGCCCTGCGCCATGGCAACCGCGACGCTTTCGTCGTTGACCAGGTGCGCGCCGACCAACTTGCGCCAACCCGAGCCCCTGCGCCAGCCTGAATCCGTGTGGCGAGCCTCGCCGAGAAAAGATCCCGCTGCCAATCCGTAGGCGAAGTTTCGGGAGTTGATCAGCAAGCCGGCTACAACTGCAGCGACGGCGCCGCCTCCGGCCGCGATGATTCCGATGAACAAGAACTCCGAAGACGCTCCCAGAACGAGTACAGCCAACGCCAAAAGCTGCCACAACGAGAATCCAGCCGATCCTGCCGTCACACCGTAGGACACACCGACGATGGCCACGGAGAGACAGATCAGCACGCTCACCCGAACCGTGTCTCGATCAACTGTTCGCCATAAAGAACGCATGTATTCTATGTTGAACGAAGTGACACCGTTCGTCAAGTAGAACGATCGATCGGAGAATCGAACGATGCCCAGTAATGAAACGGATACAGCGGAGACTCCTCAGAAACTGGTCGCCGTCGCACTCAAACGCGAACGTGCCCGAGCAGGCTTGAGCCTTTCGGAGGTCGCCCGGCGCGCCGATATCGCCAAATCCACACTCTCCCAACTCGAATCCGGACTCGGAAATCCGAGCCTCGAAACTCTGTGGGCACTCGGAAACGCATTGGGTGTGCCGTTCTCACAACTCGTCGACTCTCAGGCACAGACCGTTCAGTTGATTCGAGCCGGAGAAGGGCCCGCGATTGCGTCGGCGAACGCGTCGTACATCGCGACACTCTTGGCGCCGAGCCCACCGAACGCACGCCGCGATCTGTATCGGATCGTCGCCGAGCCGGGCGAGCCTCGCATTTCGACTCCGCATGCCCGCGGCACCACCGAACACGTTGTGATCGGTACGGGTCGGGCCGAGGTCGGGCCGACCGCAGATCCGATCGAGCTCGGACCGGGCGACTACCTCGCATATCCCGGCGACGAGGAGCACATCTTTCGGGCACTCGAACCAGGCACGACGGCGATCATGGTTTCGGAGCACACCTGAGCCTCGATCAGTTTCACCGATGAGTTTCGTCGCTGCGGGAAGTCTGTATCTGCAAGGTGATGTGGCCAGCGCCTCGATCACCGACGCCAGTAACGACCAACAGCAGGAGGACACATGTCCGGATCCAGCATCAGCAGCATTTTGCTCTCGAGCACCAACCCCGAACGCCTGCGCGACTGGTACGCCGAGGCGTTCGCCCCGAAGGTGGACCGCACCCCGGGCGAACCCGGCTACGACGTCCTCGACTTCAACGGTTTCTACGTGATGCTCGACAGACGCGACGACGTCGGCGATACCAACCCGCAGCCCGGCCGAATGTTCCTCAATGTCGAGACCGACGACGCCCGGTCGATCGCGCAGCGCATCGATGCACTCGGCGGAAACTGGTTCGCCCCACTCGAAGACCGCGGGGGCAGTTTGTTCGCCACCGCTATCGACCCCGACGGAAACTACGTTCAGATCATCGAGTTCAGCGAGGAAGCCAGGGCCGAGATGGAATCCGGAATGACGGATTCCCACACCACCTAGTCCGGCAACCGCTGGGAACGGAGATAGTCATGCTTGCAGACACGAAAGCATTCAGCGGATTTTCGGTGACTGACATCGACGCTGCAAAGAAATTCTACGGCGAAACACTCGGGCTGAAAGTGACCGACGAAGACATGGGACTCATTCGCCTACATCTTGCCGGCGGAACCGAGATCCTGGTTTATCCGAAACCGAATCACGAAGCGGCGACGTACACGATCCTCAACTTCGTCGTCGACGACATCGACACAACCGTCGATCAACTGACCGCACGTGGTGTGGAGTTTCTGAAATACGACGGATTCCCCCAGGATGCGCGAGGCATCATGCGTGGCAACGGCCCCGATATCGCGTGGTTCACCGACCCCGCCGGCAATGTTCTGTCGGTAATCAAGGAGTCCTGACGCGCTTAACCGCTGAACAGCTGTGACTGCCGCTGTTCAGCGGTGTCGGTATTGGAGCGTTCCGCTGCCGCAGTTTCACGCTCGGCCGCCAATTGCTCGGCGCTTTTTGCGTCGACAACGGGCTCCGACGCACTGAGGTCGGAAAACAAGCCACTGTTCGATTCGTTCACATGCCACCCTTTTGCCTGGTCATCGTTGCCGCGCGCAGATAAACCTGCGTTAGAGATCGGTCGATGGCTACTTAAATACTGCCGCCCGTACGGCGCCCACAAGACGCCGATGACTCAGCAGTTCTTCACCCAGTCTTGCACGCCTGTGTTTTCCACGAGAAATTCGGTCCAGACGGGTTGTCATCGACCGCACGGCGGAGCAATGTGAAAGATGAGCGCGGAGCAGGTCGGCAGCACTTTCGTCGGACACCTGGCCCCTCAATTCACCGCACAATTTTTGGAGGAATCATGTTGGGAATTGCTTTGGGCCTCGGCAGCGCTGCTGTCGGAATCGGCCTCGGACTGCTCGGCGCAGGAGCGGGAATTCTGCTGAGCGACAAGACCGTCAAAACCGCACGACGTGAACTCACCGCCTGACGAGGGCGAGCGCACTGAAAACGGCGAGCGCACTGAAAACGGCGAGCGCACTGAATACCTCGGCGTTGGAGTCAGCACTCGAGTGAACGCCGCGATGCGCCATCCCGCGCACTGGGTGTTCTCACGGGCCACGCGACGACGGGGCGTGCATACGGACGCGGTTGTTCCGACCAGCGCCCAGGATGTGCTCGACAGGTTGACAGCCCTTCGAATAAGCACGTGGAGTTACGGTTTCGACCACAAGTCGATCCGCCACCTGGGTCCGATGGCGCAGGATTTCGCAGCGATTTTCGGCTTGGGATCCAACACCCGTCGTATCTCGGCCGTCGATGCGAACGGCGTGTGCATGGCGAGCATCCAAGCCTTGAACCGCAAAATAGGCGCCCTCGAGACAAAAGTCAGCGGGCTCGAGAAGGAACTCGACACACTGCGCACGGAGACGGGTGAGGCGAAAACGGATCGAAATACGTTAGAGATGAACAACAATCACAAATCCTCGGCGCTCGACGAATTCGGCGGTTCCACCGGTCTGTAGTTTGTTCGGTGTGACCGCCCCTGATTCAGACTCCGACTCAGCTTCAGACTCCGACTCGGACCCCAACGAGATTGCCGCACTGTTCGACGTGACATCCGACGCTGTCGGAGACGAACATGTCGAACAGGCACTTTCCGAATTCGGCCTTGGCACAACGGAGATCACGGAGACCGCGGCCCGCATCCGGGCCAGTCGGTCGGAATTTCGTCGACTGCGCCGCCGCGAGAACGAATTGGCGGTCCTCTATTCGAGTGCGCGCGAGCTTGCGCAGGTTCGCGACGTCGACACACTGCTGCAGAGACTGGTCAACCGCGCACACGACATCATGGGCACCGACGTCACGTACCTGTCCGAGTTCGATGTGGTCACCAGAGATCTGAACGTTCGAAAGACAGCCGGCGCGGTCTCGCCGGAGCTCCAGCATCTGCAGGTTCCTGCGGGCGCCGGCTTGGTCAGCGCGATTGCCGAATCTCGTGCGGCCCAGTGGGTCCAGAACTACAGCGAATACACGCAGTCGCGGCACGACGAGGTTGTCGATGCCGCGATAGTCGCCGAGGGTCTGGTGGCGATTCTCGGTGTGCCGATGCTCTCGGACGGCCAGATCCTCGGTGTCCTGTTTGCCGCCGATCGCCGGGAACGACGATTTACCGCAGATCAGATCGCCCTGCTCTCTGCTCTCGCCGATCACGCCTCGGTAGTCCTGCAAACCGCACGGGCGCTGGACCGCGCCGAGGAATCCGCCGCCGAGACCGGGCGAGCACTCGACGAGCTGCGCGAGCACGTGTCCGCACGGGACAAATCGAACATCGTCCACCAGGATCTGATCCATGCCGTTCTCCGCGGTGGTGGCTACGCCCAGGTAGCACGAACTCTCAGCAGCGCACTCGAGCGCAGCACCGTCGTCGTCGACAACGAGCTACGCCCTCTCGTCACATCGTCGGGTGAGCAGATCACGACGGTGCCGTTGTCGCTACCTCGCGCCGTGTCCGATGCCATCGACCAGAGTCGCCGCAGTGGCCGATGCACGTTCGTCGCCGATAACAGCGAGACCGTGATCCAACTCGTCAGCGCCGTCACCGCCGGAGAATCATTCCTCGGGGCGATCTTGCTGAATCGATCGGACGCGCCGATCGGACCCGTCGAACTCAGGACCGTGGAACGGGCAGCTCAAGTTACAGCGATTCTCGTGTTGCAACACTCGGCGGCGGCAGCAGCGGATCGGCGCGCACGTGACGAACTGGTCGCCGACCTGTTGAGCACTGCGCCCGAGCGGAGGCGCGATCTCGAACGTCGGACCCGCAACCTCGGTATCTCCCTCGGCGAACTCGACACCGTCCTCGTGGTGTCGGTCGCTCCGGAACTCCGCACCGCCGCGCTCCGTGCAATCGGGCAGAGTCTGCCGGTCGGAGCTCTGGCGTCGCAACACGCCGGATTGATCGCGGTGGTCTCGCGCTCGGGGAACCCTGCAGCCGCGGCGACCGTCGTTCACCGCCAGATCACCGGTTCGGTAGGACCCCACGCTGTAGTGATCGCGCCGGCAACGGCGGAGCGCCCCGAAGAGCTCCCGGCGCGCTTCACCTCTGCGCTGCGCACCGCCCGCCTGCTGTCGGCGTTGGGCAAGACCGACGGCGCGGTCACGACTGCGTCGTACCTGCCTTACACCGTTCTGTTCGGCGAGAATCCGGAATCACTCCATCAATTCGTCGACGAAGTAATCGGCCCGGTACTCGCCTACGACCGAGACAAGGACACCGATCTCACGGCGACCCTTCGGGCTCTGGTCCGCAACGACGGGAGCCCGACCAAGGCTGCTCGCGCACTCAACTACCACCCGAACACCGTCGTTCAGCGACTCGACCGCATCCGCACCCTCCTCGGTCACTCCTGGCGTGAAGACGAGAACTTCTTTCGCGTGTCCATGGCGACGAGGCTCGACGAACTTCGAGAAGTGGGAGCCGAAGAGGGTGGAACCGACATCAACGACAGCGGCGATGGTGCATGACACTACAATTTCGACCGATCGATGTGTTGTGAGCACGTGGCCTGGCAGGCATCAACCTCCCTACTGTGAAGCGGAGCACAGAACCACTTCAGGAGGACGACCCCCCGTGTCATCAACCAACAGCCGATCAACCAACAGCCGCATCGCCGATTTCCGGTCCTACGACGTCGCCGCACGGCGCGCCGAGATCGTTCGCCAGACCGACCTGACCGAAGCAGACATCGCGGTCTACGACGCTGCCGACGGCCTCACTCTCGATCAGGCCGATCGCATGGTCGAGAACGTCCTCGGCGTCATCGGCATCCCGGTCGGCGTGGCCACCAACTTCACGATCAACGGCAAGGACTACCTGATCCCCCTCGCCACCGAGGAGCCGTCGGTGGTCGCCGCCGCGAGTAACGCTGCTCGCATCGCACGCGGACTCGGGGGCTTTCACGTCTCGAGCACCCAGCCGATCATGCAAGCCCAGATTCAACTCGTCGACGTAGTGGATCCGGCAGCTGCCCGCATCCGACTCCTCGAGGCACGTGAAGAAATCATTGCACTCGCCAACGAGCAGGACCCGAAGCTGGTCAGCGTCGGCGGTGGCGTGAAGGACATTTCGGTTCGCATCGTGTCCTCGGACAAGGCCGCCTACGTCGTCCTCCACCTTCACGTCGACGTACGAGATGCGATGGGCGCCAACGCAGTCAACACGATGGCAGAGGCAATCGCGGATCGAGTAGCCGAGATCGGCGGCGGGCACGTCGTTCTTCGCATTCTCACCAACAAGGCAGATCTGCGGCTGACGCGCGTTCGTGCCGTGTTCGACGCCGAATTGATCGGCGGTGCAGAGGTAGTGGACAACTTGATCCATGCCGCACGCTTGGCAGAGCTGGATCCCTACCGCGCCGCGACACACAACAAGGGCATCATGAACGGCATCAGCGCCGTGGTGTTGGCGACCGGAAACGACACGCGCGCAGTCGAAGCCGGGTGCCATTCCCATGCAGTCAACGCCGACGGAATCTACTCCTCACTCTCGCATTTCGAGAAGAATGCCGACGGCAACATCGTCGGCACCCTCGAGCTACCCATGCCGGTCGGCCTCGTCGGCGGCGCCACCAAGGTGCACCCGGTAGCGCAGGCCGCAATCAAGATGCTCGGCGTCGAGAGCGCCGAAGAACTCGCCGGCATCATTCTGGCAGTTGGCCTCGCACAGAACCTGGCTGCTGTCCGCGTTCTCGCCAGTGAGGGTGTCCAGCGCGGGCACATGGGACTACACGCCCGCAACATCGCTGCCACCGCCGGAGCCCAGAAGAGCGAGATCGACGCCGTGGTTGCACGCCTGATCGCGGACAAGAGCATTCGCGTCGAGCATGCCGAGAAGGTTCTCGCCGAGATCCGCGGCGGAAACTGACCACGATGACCGAAACAGTTGCAGGATCACCAGTGTGGAAGCCGGCGCCTCATCGAGTGTCGGCGACGGGTCTACCGACCGCGGTCCGGGTCTACGAAGTCGGACCACGCGACGGACTTCAAGCCGAAACGGCAGTGATCCCGACCGAGACGAAGGCCCAGTTCATCGAACGCCTGGTCGCGGCCGGTTCCCGCACCGTCGAATTGACGAGCTTCGTCTCGCCTCGATGGATCCCGCAACTTGCCGACGCGGAAGAATTGATGGGTCGGCTGCACCTACCGGACTCGGTACGCACGGTCGTCCTTGTCCCGAACCGCAAAGGTCTCGAGCGGGCCGTTGCCGCAGGGGCGAGCGAAGTTGCCGTATTCGTCAGCGCCACAGAAGAATTCGCGAGACGCAACCTCAACTCTACGGTGGACGGCGCAATCGCCGCGGCCGCCGAGGTCACTGCCGCCGCGCGAGCCCTGGGACTTCCCGTCCGCGGGTACATCTCGATGTGCTTCGGCGACCCCTGGGAAGGCGCAGTGCCCGTCGAGCGTGTCGCCGACATCGCGAAAGCCTTGATCGACTGCGGTGCCCTCTCGCTCTCACTCGGCGACACCATCGGCGTCGGCACGCCTGGCCATGTGCTCGCCTTACTCGGTGCGATCCGCGAACGTGGCATCCCCACTTCGCAGATCGCGATGCACTTTCACGATACCTACGGCCAGGCACTGTCGAACGTCTACGCGTCGCTGACTGCGGGTGTCTCCGAATTCGACAGTTCCGCAGGCGGTCTCGGACGGTGCCCATATGCCAAGGGCGCGACCGGAAATCTCGCCACCGAGGACTTGGTGTGGATGCTCCACGGCCTCGGGATCGACACCGGCATCGACCTGGATTCCCTTACCGACACAAGCAGTTGGATGGCCGAACAGATCGGACACCCGAGTCCGTCCCGAGTTGTCAGCGCCCTCCGCGCAGCACGCACCTGACACTCGTCGCGCAAGCCCCTCATCTCGCAAGTCCCCCACCTCGCAAGCCTCTCGCCATGCATGACACTGGAGAAGACTGATGTCACCACCGCAGTCGGCAACGACGCCGACCACCACCACCGAACCGACCGAGCAGCAGACGTACCTCGAAGTCTGGGGCGACACCGTCAACGGTCGACACCTCGCGATCTCCGTCCTGGTCGGCAGTGTCGTCGGCGCTTCGGCCCTTCTCGCGGCCCAGGCACTGTTCGAACGGGTCGTCAGTGAACCGTCGTTGGCCCAGGCGTACAGCCTGCTGGTCGGCATCGCGGCCTGCCTGCTCGCCGGCGTCGTCTGCGGAATCTTCATCAAGCCGAAGAGGATAGTCGCGTTGGCAGCCGCCGACGCGGAGTCGATCGACGGCGTCATCACGATGATGAGTGAACAACGCCAGGGTCTGGGCACTCTCGCCGACATTCCGGAACAGAGCCAACAGGAACTTCGCGAACTCGGTCTGTACGACCATTTCGCCGCCGCCGAGGCCGAGCACGCACCGGCCTCGAATGCACCGAAGGACGGTGGGCGCGCATGAGTTCGGTCCTGACCAACGAAATTCTGATTGCCGTTCTCTTCGGCATCATCGGCGCGGTCGCATTCACGTTCATCGGATTGATTTCCGGCACGGACGAGACCGCCACCATCGCGCCACTGACGCTGCTCGTGATCCTGCTCGGCGCTCCCCCGGCCGCGGTGTTCACGTTCTTCCTCTCCGGCGCGATCGCCAAACACATGACGCACGCGGTGCCGACGATGCTGCTGGGCATTCCCGGTGACACGATGGCGATTCCGCTTTTGCCGGAGGCGCAAATGATGCGCTCACTCGGCATCCCGCACATCGCACTCCGCAAGGCGATCTCGGGAGCGGTGATCTCGGCGTTCGTCGCTGTGCCGGTTGCCGTGCTGTTCGCGACCATCCTCGCGCCGTTCGCCGATACCGTTCAATCGATAGCACCCTGGCTGTTCCTGGTCGCCGCCATCGGTATCGCCTACGCCTCGCCGGGCCGCTGGGCCGGGGTCGTCGCTCTCGTTCCCTTCGTGATCTTGATCCTCGGCGCCCGCGCGTTGACGTCGAATTACGATGTGTCGCTCAACATCAGCTACTTCCTTGCCATCGCAGTCGGGCCGCTGATCGCGGACCTCGCACTGACCTTGGGTCCGTCGACCCGTAAGGACATGGAGCGCAGTGAACCCAAAACTGTTGCACTGGCCCCGGACATCAAGGGATGGAAGGGATACTTCCCCAATCCCCTGAAGGTCCTCGATCGCAAGCAGATCGGTTACACCGCAGCCGCCTCCACGGTATCGAGCGCAACATTCGTCTTCAGCCCTGTCGCCATGACCGTTCTGATGGGTGAGCTGGTAGGTGCGCGGATCAAAAACGGCTATCACCGACTGACCACGATGGTCTCGGCGAAAAACGGTACGACGGAATCCACCTACATCGCAGAAACCCTCATCCCGCTCGTCGCGTTCGGCCTTCCGCTCAGCCCGCTCGCGGCAGGTCCCGCGGCACCTCTCTTCAACGCTCCGCCGGTCTTCGAGACCAATCAGGAAACCGGAGTGATCAACAATCTTTCCACGTACCTGACGCAGTGGGAGTTCCTGCTCTACGGCCTGCTGGCAGTGGTCACGGCAACGGTCATCGCATATCCGTTTGCCATGAACTACGCGTACCGCGCTGCGTCAGCGGTGGTCAAGCACATCAGTCACGAAGCTGTGATCGCGGTGTTCACGGGACTCGTCGTCGTCATCAGCATCTGGGAGGGCGGCATCCTGGGCCTCCTGATCACCGTGACCGTCGGCTTGGTCGGTGGCCTTCTCGGGCGTCTGTTCAAGATTCACGGCGGTGTCCTGTTCATGGGTTACTACGTCGCCCTGTTCAGCGTTCCGGCACTGATCAACCTCTTCTGAATCGCTCGACACCACCAACCCGTGCGGACCTGCAAACACTGCAGGTCCGCACGGGCTACGTGACTTCTCCGAGCGTCAGCGAGACCGTTCGATTCCGGTCGAGTTTCTTCGCTTCGTACAAGGCTTCGTCGGCGCCGTCGACCAGTTGCGTCAGATCCGCGTCGCCGTGGGGTGAACACGCGACACCGATGCTGACGGTCGGCCCGAGGTCACCCAACACTGCTGACGAATTCTCCGCCTGCGCGCGTCGAATCATCTCGGCCGTTGCGGTCGCACCTTCCAGATCGACACCTGACATCAAAACGACGAACTCCTCGCCGCCCAAGCGGGCGAACAGATGCTTGTCGTCGAGGTTCCGCCGCACCTGATCGGCAAAACTCACCAACGCGGTATCGCCGGCACGATGACCGAGGTTGTCGTTCACCATCTTGAAGTGATCCAGATCCATCATCAGGACGCTGACCGGACGTCCGGAGCGTCGACGCGGATCGGTCGCACCCGTCACGCCGCCGCCTCGCCGGAAGAACTCGTCCCGACGCAACGCACCGGTGAGATCGTCGTGGGTCACGGCTTGTGTCAGCGCTTCGAGCGCGCGGCGGCGCTCGAGGATCACACATGCCACCGCGATCGGCGCTACCGCCAGCAGCGACAATCCGATCTGGACCGACGCACTGACGGGCGAGAGGCCTTCGCTGGACAATCCGAGATGACCGTCGGCCGTCAGCACCAACGTCCAGGCAGTTGATACGGCTGTGAGCATCGACGTGACAAAAACATTGGTGAGCAAGGCTGCAGTCACGAGCGCCGGCATGGCGAACGCGATCGCTCCGGCGCCGCCGATCACCCACTCCAAAATGATGCAGACCGCCAGGAGCGCTGTCGGAACGATTGATCGACGCACAAGTGCGGCAACGGCTTTCGGGTCTCGATCAACTCGCCGAAGCGAGGGGAACGTCAGCACCAGTGGGACGATGGTCATGTAGTTGACGAACTCACTCGAGAACCAGAGCAACCAGCCGTCCCACCACTGTCCGCCGAACAGCACGCGGTTTGCGATTCTGCCGACGAGCGCTGCCATCGACGCGCCGACGACCGTCATCGACACGAGATATCCGACAGACTGAATACTGGTCAGACGACGGTCCTCACCGTCAACCCAGCGAAAGGCGTAGAAGGCGCTCGCGACCCCGACGACGTTGGCCGCGTTGAGCCACACCGTGGACTCCCACGCCCCGCCGGTGATCAGGTCGGCTCCGACATAACCTGCCACTGCGCAGATCCAGGTGAGCGGTGTCGCGGAACGCGGTGACCGAAAGAGAATCCCGAGCAGCAGCGCGTTGGCCGGCCAGAAGACAGCAAGCGTGCCGGGTTGGCGGCTCAGAATTCCGACGAGGCACGAGACGAAGACGACAACACCGATGAGCACTGCGCGGCGTACGGCCGATGACGACAATCTTCCGACCGTACTCACCACCTACATTCGACTGACCAACTCACAATTCGACAACCACGATCGGGTGACTCGGGCCCAGGACTCTGGGTCGCCCAAGACGCCGGCCGAAATATACCGACCGGAATCGTACGCGAGGGACGCCGAATTCAAGGCGCCCCGCTGTGCCTTGGCTATCGATGCAGACAAATCGGACGTTACGGCTCTAGTTGGCCAAAAGAGACTTACTGAGCTCGGCCCAAGCTGTCTGAGCAAACTCTCGGGCACTAACGCTGCCGCTACCGGCCGGCATTGCTCCGACAAGGGGGACGCCGCTGACCGAGACCAGATCCTCGCGATTACACCTCTCGGCCAGGTCCGGTTCCTGCGGCCACGAACCGATCACCAACCCGGCGCAGTCCACGCCGGATGCCCCGAGCGCTTCCACTGTCAGAGCAGTGTGATTAAGCGTGCCCAGGCCGGAGGCAACCACCAGCAAGACGGGCGCTGACAAAGCGGCGGCAAGATCACGCGCGGTGAATCCGTCCGTCCCCAACCGGACCAGCAAGCCGCCGGCGCCTTCGATCAGAGTCAGGTCGTGAGTGGCGTCCAGGTCGGAAGCGACCCGGACCACGTCGTCGAGCGCCAACAACGGGAGACCACTTCTACGCGCAGCAGTATCGGGCGCCAAAGGTTCGGGATACCGCGCCAACTCGACCAGCGTCACACCGCCACCGGTCAGACGGTCGACCTCGGCCAGATCACCCGCACCGTCGACGTCGACGCCGGTCTGCGCCGGTTTGAGCACAGCGACCGACTTTCCGGACTGCAGGGCCACCGAGGCCAGTGCTGCCGTCACCACTGTTTTCCCCACGTCGGTCGACGTTCCGGTCACTACGAGAATGCTCATTCGCGGGCACCTGCCAATACTTCGCGCAGTACGAGTGAGATCTGCTCCATTTCGGCAGCGGACAGCGTTGCTCGTGCAGTCAGGCGCAAGCGCGACGTTCCTTCCGGAACCGACGGTGGCCGGAAGCATCCGACATGCAGCCCCTGGTCCCGGCACGCCGACGCGGCATCGAACGCCCGTTGCGGATCACCGAGAACGACCGAGACGACGGCAGATTCAGGCGATGGGGCCCCGGTGACGTCGGCGAGTTCGGTCGCCCGGGCAAGGACGTCGAGCGCTCGCGTCGGCTCGCGCTGGAGGACGGCGAGTGCAGCCCTGGCCGCGCCGACGGCGGCCGGGGCGAGACCGGTGTCGAAGATGAACGTTCTTGCCGCGTCGATGAGATGCGCGCGGATCTTGTTGTCGCCGAGTACAACTCCGCCCTGGCTGGCGAGCGACTTCGACAACGTCGCCGTCACGACGATGTCGGGTTCACCGGCCAGGCCCGACTCGTGAACGAGTCCGCGTCCACCGGCACCGCGCACACCGATGCCGTGCGCCTCGTCGACCAGCAGAATCGCGCCGTGTTCGCGGCACACCTGATGCATCTCCCGCAGCGGAGCGAGATCTCCGTCGGCACTGAAGACCGAATCGGTGACGACCAGCGCTCGCTCTTCGGATCTGGCGCGCAGCGTGTCGGCGAGAAAGTTCACGTCCGAATGTGGGGCAACGGCTACCCGAGCGCGTGACAGTCGGCAGGCATCCACGAGCGAGGCATGCGATCCCGCGTCGGAGACGATCAACGACCCGGGCCCCGAGAGGGCCGTCACCGCGCCGAGATTGGCGGCGTATCCAGAGGAGAACACGAGACCGGAGTCCGCCCCGACGAACTCGGCCAGTTCGACTTCGAGCAGTTCGTGTTCGGTGGTGGTGCCGGTGACCAGACGCGAACCCGTGGCGCCTGCGCCCCAGCGGCGCAGCGCCGCCGTAGCACCCTCGATCACGTCGGGGTGCCGCACGAGTCCGAGGTAGTCGTTCGACGCCAGGTCGATCAGCGGGGAGTCGACCGTGCGCGGACGGAGTTCGCGGCGCAGTCCAGCGGCCCTACGGTCCGCTTCGACGGCAGTGAGCCAATTCAGCGAGGTGTTCACTTTTCCGACCATACTTGAACACCGTTCAACTCAATGGTTAGGGTGCATCCGTGCTCACAACCGGACTTGATCCTCATGACGTCTCCGCCATCGATGCCGATGTGCTCTGGCATCCGTACGGATCGTTTCCCGCGTCGACTCGTCCGCTGATCGTCGACTCTGCCCAGGGGGCCACCCTCACGCTCTCCGACGGCCGGCGACTCGTCGACGGAATGAGCTCGTGGTGGGCCGCCATTCACGGCTACCGCAATCCCGTGCTCGACGCCGCCGCCGCGCGGCAGCTGGGCAAGATGAGCCATGTCATGTTCGGCGGACTGACGCACGAACCCGCCGCTCGCCTCGGGCGAATGCTCGTCGACATCACACCACCTCACCTCGACAAGGTGTTCCTCTCCGATTCCGGTTCGGTGGCCGTCGAAGTCGCAGTCAAGATGTGCCTGCAGTACTGGCGGAGCCTCGGAAAGCCGTCGAAAAATCGTTTGATGACCTGGCGCGGCGGATACCACGGTGACACCTTCACCCCCATGAGCGTCTGCGATCCCGACGGCGGCATGCACTCTCTCTGGACCGACGTCCTTCGCCCTCAGGTCTTCGCCCAGACACCCCCGGCGGACTATCTCCCCGAGTACGTGCAGGAGTTGGAAGCGCTACTGGCCGAGCATCACGACGAGCTGGCCGCGGTGATCGTCGAACCGGTAGTCCAAGGCGCCGGCGGAATGCGCTTCCACGACCCCGCGTACCTGATCGACCTACGTAACCTTTGTGACAAGTACCAAGTCCTCTTGGTCTTCGACGAGATCGCCACCGGATTCGGACGCACCGGAGAGCTGTTCGCCGCCGATCACGCTGGCGTCAGTCCCGACGTCATGTGCGTCGGCAAGGCACTGACCGGCGGATACATGAGTCTGGCGGCAACGCTGTGCACCACGGAGATAGCGGAGACCATCACCGCCGGTGAGGGCGGCGGGCTGATGCACGGCCCCACCTTCATGGGCAATCCACTTGCGTGCGCCGTCGCGGTCGCGTCGACCGAACTCCTGCTCGCGATGGACTGGCGGCGCGATGTCGCTGCCCTCGAACATGGTCTCGCTCGCGGCCTCGCCGAAGCGGTCACCATTGCCGGGGTCGTCGACGTCCGCGTCAAAGGCGGAATCGGAGTGATCGAACTCGAGCAGCCGGTCGACATGCAGAGCGCGACCGATGCAGCCGTCGACGCCGGCGTCTGGCTACGACCGTTCCGAAACCTCGTCTACGCGATGCCTCCCTACCTCTGTTCGGAGGCAGAGGTGGAACAGATCACAGCCGGAATGCTTGCAACCGCCCGCAGCCAGGCAAAACGGTGATCAGCGGCGTAGACAGTCGACGAGATTCGATCGGCTGCACCCGATAGGGTCTGATTCATGGATCAACCGCCGAGCGCGCCCTCAGCCACTCCCATCCCGGTATGGCCTGGCAGTGCGTACCCACTCGGTGCAACCTACGACGGCGCGGGAACCAATTTCTCGCTCTTCTCCGAGGTCGCCGAAGCTGTCGAACTGTGCCTGATTGCCAAGGACGGAACCGAAACCCGCATCAGGATGGACGAGGTCGACGGTTACGTCTGGCATGCGTACCTTCCGTCGGTATCCCCCGGTCAGCGATACGGCTACCGCGTGCACGGGCCGTACGATCCGGCGGCAGGGCTGCGATGCGATCCGAGCAAGCTCCTGCTGGACCCGTACGGAAAAGCGTTCGACGGAGACTTCGACGGAGACCGTTCGCTGTTCTCCTACGACGTCGAGTCGGCGGGTGATCCCGAACCTTCAGCGGACGACGACACTCCTGCGGTGGAGTCGGAAGAAGTTACCGACGAGACGAGTTCGGAAGCCGAATCGGACGAAGCTGAACCGACTGAAGGCGTGTCGACTGAAGGCGTGTCGACTGAAGCTACATCGACCGAGGTGGACCTCGAGGACGAAGACGAGGGCTCCACCGGCGATCAAGAGTCGGACGAGGCCCTGGGCTCCGACCCCGAACCCTTCGACCCGGAACCGCTGGTCGACGAACCCGCCACCATCCCTTTCCCCCAACATGATTCGCTCGGTCACACGATGTCGACCGTCGTCATCAATCCGTTCTTCGACTGGGCATCCGACCGCTCACCGAAGCGTCCGTACCACGAGACGGTTATCTACGAAGCGCACGTCAAGGGCATGACCGCGACGCACCCTGGAGTTCCGGAGGAGTTGCGCGGCACCTACGCCGGACTCGCGCATCCGGTGATCATCGAGCACCTCACCAATCTGGGTGTCACGGCGATCGAACTGATGCCGGTCCACCAGTTCATGCACGACCAGGTGCTGCTCGACCAGGGGCTGCGAAACTATTGGGGTTACAACACCTTCGGCTTCCTCGCCCCGCACACCGACTACTCCTCGGCGGCAAAACCCGATGCGGCCGTAGCGGAATTCAAGGCCATGGTGCGTAGCTTCCACCAGGCGGGTATCGAAGTGATCCTCGACGTGGTCTACAACCACACCGCCGAGGGCAACCACATGGGGCCGACCATCAGCTTCCGCGGTATCGACAACGCCGCCTACTACCGCCTGGTCGACGGCGACGAAGCGCACTACATGGATTACACCGGAACGGGCAACAGCCTCAACGCCCGTCATCCGCACACTCTGCAGCTGATCATGGACTCGCTGCGGTATTGGGTCACGGAAATGCATGTCGACGGTTTCCGCTTCGACCTCGCCTCGACACTCGCCCGTGAACTGCATGACGTGGACCGACTCTCCGCCTTCTTCGATCTGGTGCAACAGGATCCGATCGTCAGTCAGGTGAAGCTGATCGCCGAGCCGTGGGACGTCGGCGAAGGCGGTTACCAGGTCGGCAACTTCCCCGGCCTGTGGACCGAGTGGAACGGCAAGTACCGCGATACCGTCCGCGACTATTGGCGCGGTGAGCCGGCAACTCTGGGAGAGTTCGCTTCCCGCCTCACCGGTTCCTCTGATCTCTACGAGGCAACCGGACGACGCCCCGGCGCGAGCATCAATTTTGTCATCGCCCACGACGGTTTCACCCTGCACGATCTCGTCTCGTACAACGAGAAGCACAACGAAGCCAACGGCGAGAACAACAACGACGGCGAGTCACACAACCGATCCTGGAACTGCGGCGTCGAAGGCCCCACGGACGACCCGGCGATTCTCGAACTCCGTGGACGCCAGAGCCGGAACATTCTCGCAACGCTGATGCTCAGTCAAGGCACCCCGATGCTGGCTCACGGCGACGAGATGGGTCGAACTCAGCAGGGCAACAACAACGTCTACTGCCAGGATTCGGAACTGTCCTGGATGGATTGGACTCTCGCGGAAACCAACGCGGACCTCGTCGAGTTCACCAAGCGCGCAATTGCCTTGCGCGCCAAGAACCCGGTATTCCGGCGTCGTCGATTCTTCGAGGGCCGACCCATTCGAAGTGGCGATCAGAGTCGCGACATCGCCTGGCTCACGCCGTCGGGCGAGGAAATGACTCCGGCCGACTGGGACAGCGGTTTCGGTAAGTCGCTGGCTGTCTTTCTCAACGGCGACGCGATCCCGGAACCGAACTACCGCGGCGAGCGCGTCACCGGCGATTCGTTCCTCCTCTGTTTCAACGCCCACTACGAGGATCTCGAATTCTCCACCCCCAACGCGGACTACGCGTCGGAGTGGACTGTCGTGCTCGACACGTCGATCCCGACCGGTGAGAGCGACACCGTGATCAAAGCCGGCACAACACTGGATGTAAAAGCGCGAGCATTGACGGTACTTCGTAGAACCGCCTGAGGGAGACGTGCACATGGCCCCGATAACCAGCACCTACCGACTGCAGTTGCGCCCGGACGCGTTCACCCTTCGTGATGCGGCCGCACTGGTGGACTACTTCGAGGCGTTGGGGGTCTCGCATCTTTATCTCTCCCCCATCCTCACGGCAACGTCCGGGTCGACGCACGGCTACGACGTCACGGATCCGACAACCGTGTCCGCTGGACTCGGCGGCCGCGAGGCCCTGGTGGAGCTCTCGCATGCGGCCCGGGCACACGGAATGGGCCTGATCGTCGATCTCGTCCCCAACCATGTCGGGGTTGCCAAACCACGCGAAAATGCCTGGTGGTGGGACGTTCTCACGCATGGACGGGGGTCGGAGTACGCGGATTTCTTCGACATCGACTGGGCCGAGGACAACGGAGCCGACGGAGCCGACGGAGCCGACGGAAAACTTTCGCTCCCGATACTGGGCAGCCAAGACGATCTCGAAGCCCTGACTGTCGAAAAAGATGGCGAGGAAACACTTCTCGCGTTCTACGAGCACCGCTTCCCTGTCGCGGCCGGTACCGAATTCGGATCCCCACAGGAGGTCCACGCCAGGCAGTCGTACCGACTCGTCCCGTGGAACGCCGGAATCATCAACTACCGACGGTTCTTTGCCGTCAACGAACTCGCTGCCCTGCGCCAGGAGGATCCTCGAGTCTTCGAACTCTGCCATCGGGAACTGAAGTCGTGGGTCGACGAAGGACTGATCGACGGAGTTCGCATCGATCACCCGGACGGACTCGCCGATCCGGCAGAGTATCTGGGGCGTCTGCGGGCACTGCTCGGACCAGAGCAGTGGCTTGTGATCGAGAAGATCCTCGGCCACACGGAACCACTCGATCCGCTGCTCCCGATCGACGGCACCACCGGATACGACGCCCTCAATCAGTTGGGCGGAGTCTTCGTCGATCCCGCCGCCGAACTCGAATTGACGGAACTGTCAGCCGATTTGACCGGTGACGACGGGGACAGCACGTGGTTGCATCACACCGAACGTCAGTTGAAACGCGACACCGGGCGCGGTGACCTTGCACCCGAGGTTCGCAGGCTCGTGCGCGCAATCCAACGCGAAACCGGAAGTCGTTGCAGTGAGGCCGAACTGAACGACGCAGTTGTCGTCGCGATCGCCCGGATGCCGGTGTATCGATCCGACTACAGCCCCCTTGCCGGTTTGGCCGCACGCATCGTCGGAGACATGCACGAGTTGGCCCCGGGGCATGAAGCAGCGTTCAACGTGTTGGCGCAAGCGCTGGTCAACGGCGGTGAATCAGCGGTTCGCTTCCAGCAGGTGTGCGGCGCAGTCATGGCCAAGTCCGTGGAAGATCGCCTCTTCTATCGAACGGCGCGCTTGGTCTCTCGTCAGGAAGTCGGCGGCAACCCGGCGTCGCTTGCTGTCTCCGTCGCCGAATTCCATCTCCACAACGCGGACCGAGCGAAGCAGTGGGCGCGCGCGATGACGAGTCTGTCCACTCACGACACCAAACGCGGCGAGGACGTGCGGGCGCGGATCGGTGTTCTGTCCCAGGTGCCGACCCTGTGGTCCCGAATCATTCGCGACTGGGAAGACGTCTGCCCCAGCCCTGATCCACTGACCGGATTGTTTTTGTGGCAGAACATCATCGGCGTGTGGCCGGCGGACGGTCGCTCGGCGGCCTCGGTTCCCGAGCTGCGCGAGCGTATACACGCCTATGCGGAGAAGGCTGTCCGCGAATCCGGCGCGAAGACTTCCTGGAACGATCCGGACGCCGGCTTCGAATCGGACGTGCACCGGTGGATCGACGAGGTGATCGACGGTCCGGTCGGTGAATCGGTCAGCGAGTTCGTCGGCCGGATCGCTCGTCACGGCTGGTCGGACTCTCTGGGCCAAAAGGTGCTCCAACTCCTCGGGCCGGGCGTTCCCGACGTCTATCAGGGCACTGAGCTGTGGGAGGACTCGTTGGTCGATCCGGACAACAGGCGCCTTGTCGACTACAGAGCGAGGCGATCACTCCTCGAAGCCGAAACCGCGCCGATCGACGCGACCGGAGCTGCAAAGTTACATCTCGTTCGCACGGCACTGACTCTGCGGCGGGAGAATCCCTCGTGGTTCGACCGCGGTGAGTACCGGCCGATCTTCGCTTCGGGTTCCGCGTCCGGTCATCTGGTCGGGTTCTCACGCGGTCCCGTCGGCGAATCGGCCAGTGTCGTTGCTCTGGCGACGCGGCATTCGCTCGGACTCTCGGCGCACGGCTGGCGCGATACGCGAGTCGACCTTCCCGATGGCGACTGGGTCGACGCACTGAACGGACGGCCCGTCACGTCTGCGGATGCGCGGGACATTTTTGCCGCCGGGCCCTGTGCCCTGCTGACCAGAGCGCACTGAGCGATTTCCGCTGACTGGGCATTCCCGCCCGAAAAGAACTTCGTCGCGCTAACTTCCGAAGAGCAGATTGTCACCACTACTCGGAGGTTTGAGCATGACTGCCAGTCGATTCACCGGGAAAGTCGCCTTCATCACCGGGGCAGCCCGCGGTCAGGGACGCGCTGAAGCGGTCCGTCTGGCAGAAGAGGGCGCAGACATCATCGCCGTCGACGCGTGCGTTCAGTTCGAATCCACCTCGTACGCCGGCGCCACCGAAGACGACCTTGCCGAAACCGTAGAACTGGTCAAGGCACTGGACCGTCGAATTGTCGCCACCAAAACAGACGTCCGCGACTTCGCTGCTCTGTCCGCGGCTCTCGAAGCCGGCATCGACGAACTGGGGCGCCTCGACGTCGTCGTCGCGAACGCCGGAATCTGCTCTGCCAACATGTCGTGGGAAATCACGCCCGAGCAGTGGCAGGAAACGCTCGACGTCAACCTGACCGGCGTCTTCCACACCGCAAAGGCAGCAATCCCGCACCTGATCGAACAGGGCACCGGCGGCTCGATCATCTTCACCAGCTCCGTGGCAGGCCTGCGCGGGCTCCCCTTCCTCGGCCACTACGTCGCGAGCAAACACGGCATCACCGGCCTGGCGAAGACGATGGCCTCGGAATTGGGGCAGTACAACATTCGGGTCAACACCATTCACCCGCACGGCGTGGAAACCGGCATGCAGGTGACCGCCATGCGGCCTCTCATCGACGTGAATGCCCACACGCTCGGCCCGATCTTCATGCAGACCTTGCCCGATCCCGTCAGCCAACCCGAAGACATTGCAGCCGCCGTAGCGTTCCTCGGTTCCGACGAAGCTCACCACATCACGGGGATCGCGATGCCACTGGATCTGGGAACGCTGATCCGCTGATCGAATCTTCTCGAGTTTTTCCCGTCCTCGGGGAATATCGCTTCCCCGAGGACGGTTGCGCGACACATGACCAAAACTGTTGTAGCGCAGACATACGGAACGCCCGAGGTCCTGAAGTTGGTTGACGTGGATCTACCGTCGCCGAAATCAGGAGAAGTCCTGGTCGATGTCAAAGCGATCGGCGTGAACCCCTTCGACTTCAAGCTCTACAGCGGCGCTTTCGGCACCGACCCCGAGAAACTTCCGATCCGCCTCGGCGGCGAGGCAGCGGGTGTCGTCTCGGCCGTCGGTGAAGATGTCACCGACGTAGCCGTCGGCGACGAGGTGATCGTCAGCCCTGGCAACGGTCTTTACGCCGAACAGGTAGTCGTGCCGGTCTCCTCGGTCACTGCAAAGCCCGCCGGCATCAGCTGGGAACAGGCAGCCGGCCTCCTTCTTGTCGGCGGAACTGCAGTCGACGCCCTCGACACCATTCGCGTCGGCTCCGGGGACACCGTCCTCATCCACGGCGCGTCCGGCGGTGTCGGCGCGATTGCCGTCCAGTTGGCAGTTGCTCGTGGAGCCACCGTGATCGGCACCGCGGGAGCCTCCAATCAGGACTACGTGCGTTCACTCGGCGCGACGCCAGTGCTCTACGGCGAAGGACTCGAAGCGCGTGTTCGTGAACTGGCACCGAACGGCGTCGATGCGGCGTTCGACACCGCCGGAACGGACGAAGCCGTCGATGCATCTCTGGCTTTGGTCACCGACAAGAGTCGCATCGTCACCATCGTCGCGTTCGGGCGAGCTCAGACCGACGGCTTCGCTTCCGTCGGCGGCGGTAATCCGGCGAGCGCCGAAGCCCGGTTGAAGGCACGATCCGAACTGGTCGAACAAGCCGGTTCCGGACACCTCATCGTGAAGATCGCCAAGACCTTCCCGCTCGCGGACGTGGCACTCGCTCACACCGAGTTGCAGAGTTCGCACCCCGCCGGCAAGTTCATCCTCGTTCCGTGACCTTCAGCTCTGTCTTGCCTAGGCCTTAAGGGCGAGTGGAACCAACAGGGTGGTGCCGAACGCGACGAGCACCGATTCGCCTTCGCGTTCGGCATGTACCTCGGCAGTGACGAACACCTGCTTTCGTCCGGCCTTGACCGATCGCGCCGTAGCGACAAATGCGGTTCCGACGCCCGGACTCACGAAATTGACCGCGCAGTTCGACGCCGCCACGACACCTACCTGGGTGAAAGCAGCAAATCCGCACGCGGTGTCGACGAGTCCCGCCACGAGCGCAGCGTGCAGGTGTCCCGAGTACTGGCCCAGATTCTCACGCCATTCGAGACGCAGACAGACGCGACCCGGTTCGGCCTCCGTGACTTCGAATCCGGCCCACCGGTTGAAGGCCGCCGAGGCGTTGACCGCGCGTAACTGTTCGAGCATTTCAGAATTTCCCATGTAGACCAGTCTACATAGATTGTGATGGATCACCGGGGTGTTTAAGCTCCAACTCGTGGCAACTCCCCCGAAACACCGCGAAGCGCTAGTCCGAGCAGCGGCCGATCTTTTTCGCCGCCAGGGGTATGCGGCAACAGGACTCAACGAGATCCTCAAGTCGAGTGGGGCCCCGAAAGGTTCGCTCTACCACTACTTTCCCGGTGGCAAAGAGCAGATCGGCGCGGAGGTCGTTCGTGTCGGCGGGAAGTTGGTAACCGATACTCTGACAGAACTCGCCGAGAGCCAACCGGACGCCGGATCGCTTCTACGCGAGTACGCGCGGTTGCTGGTCGGATGGGTGAGCGAATCCGAATTCCACGAAGGCTCACCGATCACGACGGTGCTGCTGGAACTCGCCCCCGATTCGGAGAGCGTCACCACCGCCGGGCAGGCGGTCTACCGACAGTGGTCATCGCTACTCAGCGACTCACTGCTCGGGTCCGGTGTCACGCGCACCCGGGCGGAGCGCCTTGCCGTCCTGGCGGTGTCGGCGCTCGAGGGTTCGCTGGTTCGGGCTCGCGTCGAACAATCAGGTCAGCCGATTCTCGATTCCCTCGGCGAAGTCGCCGACCTGTTCGATGGCGCGATCGCGACGGCGAACTCCCGCTGAGCGAACGGCACTCTCGGTCTCATGAAGGCGCCGAAAGGTACGTTCGCTCGGAATCGGAGGGTGGGTCAGCCGGCTTCTGGTCGCCGCCCCGAGGACCACCTCGACCACCACCTCGAGCCGCGCCGACACCGGCGACGACGACGCAAGCGATACCGGCCACCGCCAGAATGCTGGGGACCTGGTGCAGCACAACCAAACCGATGAGCTGAGCGAACGCCGGTTCGAGACTCATCAGCGTGCCGAACGCCGCCGTGGAGAGCCGGCGCAACGAGACCATCTCCAAGACGAAGGGGACGACGGGCAGCAAGATCGCGAGCCCGAGTCCCACGAGAATCAGGTGCGGGGTCAGTCGCCCGATAGCCGAGTGCCCCACGGCAATTGTCGCTGCCAGTCCGGCAACCGCCATCGACACCGCCAGCCCGTTGATACCGGCAACCTCGTCGCCGACACGCTGGGTGAGCAGTATGTACATCGCCCAGCAGAGTGCGGCACCGAGTGCACAAGCCACGCCGACCAGGTCGACCGTTCCCGCCCACGGCTCGGTCAGAAGCACTACTCCGGCGCCGGCCAGAACCGGCCACAGAACGCGGCCACGCCCCCGCAGCAATGCAACTGTCAGCGGACCCAAGAACTCCAACGCGCTTGCCGTTCCCAGCGGAAGGCGCTCCACGGCCGCCATGAACAGGAGCGTCATCCCCGCGGTGACCACACCGAGGACCACGCAGGCCAGAAACGCCTTGCGGGTGAACGCGGACGGCCGGGGCCTGACGATGATCAGAAGAATGATGCCCGCCCAGGCAAGGCGCACCCACGCCGCCCCATCCGCGCCGAGCTGATCGATCAGACCCACCGACACAGCGAGGCCGAGCTGCACGCACAACATCGCCAGAACAGCCAGGCCGACGCCGGCTCGCGCTCTCGTTTCCATAGCTGAATTGAACGGGACAGCGACCGTTCGCGTCCACGCGATTTTGACCCACATAATGTTCACGATTAGTGAATGATCGAAGGATGGAAACCCGTCGACTCCATCTCCTCCTCGAACTCTCGCGTCTGGGTTCGATGCGCGCCGTCGCCGAAGCTCACAACCTCACGACGTCGACGGTGTCCCAACAGCTCGCGGCCCTGACTGCGGAAACCGGCACTGCGTTGATCGAGCCGGAAGGCCGACGCGTTCGCCTCACACCTGCCGGGCAACGACTTGCCGATCATGCCGTCACTATCCTGGCGGCTCTCGACGCGGCTCGACTGGACCTCGATCCTGACGCAGAACCGGTGGGAACTTTGCGAGTCGGCGGGTTCGCGACTGCCATCCGAACGGCGATGCTCCCGGTTGCGCTAAGCCTGAAACACAGCCATCCGCGGGTGGACGTGAGGATCTCCGAATACGAACCAGTTGAGGCCTTTGCACTCCTCGAACGCGACGACCTCGACCTCGCACTGACCTACGACTACAACCTCGCCCCCGCGTCGCCTAGCCCTCTACTCGAAGCAATTCCGATCTGGTCTACGCCGTGGGGACTGTGCGTTCCCGACAACGCGAACACTCCCGACGAGTCCGGGGGATCCGGGATCGATCTCCGCGCCTTCGCAGACACGCCGTGGATAGTGAACTCACGAAACACTGCAGACGAGCGAGCCGTCCGAACTCTCGCATCGCTTGCGGGATTCACCCCTCGGATCACTCACCAGATCGACAGTCTCGACTTGGTCGAACTCTTGATCCTCAGCGGTTACGGCGTCGGACTGATGCCTCTCGAACGCAAGACTCGCGAAGGCGTGCGCGTCGAACCACTCATCGATCCGCCTGTCATCCTCACTGCCTATGCGGTGACCCGTCGTGGCCGAACATCATGGCCGCCACTTCGTCTCGTACTGGACCAGCTCATGACGTACCGGTAACTCACATCCGATCGGCGTCGCCGTCGCGGCGCTGCTGCTTGGCGATTCGCCGCTGCTCCTCCGCCCGCTCGCGGCACTGACGCAGGAAGGCTTCATCCGCCGCGGGATCTTGGGCCACCGCGCGTCCCGGACGCTCGTATTCGCCGTAACCGGTTGGGCCGACGTACCCACGCGGTGCGTTCTGCCCGCGACCGACCACCAGCCACAGCACCGAACCCAGTGTGGGAAGGAAGATGATGATCAGAATCCAGACGACCTTGGGTAGGTACTGGATGTAGGCGTCGTCTCTCGTGATCGCGTCGACGATGCAAAAGATCCAGAGCAGCATCGTAATGAGGCCGAACAAGGCATAGGGCACGCTGGCGATTCCTCCCGAGTATAAAAAACCCTCGCCATGCTAACTAAAACAGACCAATTAGTACATTAGATTCTGACGAATGTTGAACTCGAGCCACGTTCGATACGCGTCTACGTCCCAACCGCTGACACGACGCAATTGCTGGTGAAGCTGAGGCGAGACGAAGGCGGCAAGGATTCCGGCAGCCTTGTCGAGCGAAATCTCCGGCCTCAGCAAACCGTGCTCAGACAGGCCCTCCGCTATCGACATCGCGTTGACTGCCGATTGCTGGGCTGATTCCTCGGACAGACGACGCATATCGGAATCGGCACCGGAGGATTCCACTGTGACCATCATGAGCGCGCCGGCGCGTTCGAGCAGCCCGATGCCCTGCGCCACGATCTGGGAGACGATCCGCCGAACGTCGTCAGGGTCCGAGGCCGAACTCGGCGCGCCGAGAGGAACCGGATCGGCGTCGAGGGCCTCGGCGAGCGCCGCTTCGAAGATCTCGAGCTTTCCACCGGGGAACGCTGTGAACACGGTCCGGTTGGCCACGCCGGCGGCGTCGGCAATCTGTTTGACGGTGGCGCTGACATACCCGTCTCGCACGAACAGAGACCGTGCCGCATCACGAATGAGTTCTCGGGTTCGCTGCGCCGAGGCCTCGCGCACGCGGGAGTGATACTGGCGTTTGCCCTCCATTGCGCACACTCTAGCCGCATTCGATGCAACAACCATGCATGGAAAGAACTACGCAGATCAGGAGCCTTTTCCGGGGTGGTCGATCCAACCGTCACTACCGGGAAACACGAGCGCCTCGTGCCCGTTGTCGTATCTCACCAGATACGGCGGACCCCCGTCATCGCCGTGAACTTCGAGGACCTCGGCGGTCACCTCGGACTGACCGACAACTCGCCCTTGAACATGAAGGCGGTCACCAACTTCGGCACGCATCACTCCTCCTTGCCGCCCGCCCAGCGCAGGCACAGAACACCACTTCCGTTGTTCCCACGAAACCGTCAAGGAAACCACCTGCGACGCCATCGCCGTGACCGAAGACACAATCTGCCGACGTGACATTTTAGGGTGAACAGTGGTTCACTCTGGGGTGAATTCTCGTTCACCCCGTTCCTCGTGAAGGACAAGACTCTTGGCATTGCACTCGTCTCCAACCCCTCACCGTTCGAGTCGGCTCATCACCGCTATTCTCTGCCTGTCCGGCACTGTGTTCGCGCTGCAACAAACGATGTTCATTCCACTGTTGCCTGAATTTCCGAAAATTTTCGGCGTCACCATCGACGACGCCTCGTGGCTTGTCACCGTCACCCTGCTGACCAGTGCTGTGGCCACCCCGATCGTGACCCGGTTGGCAGACATGTTCGGAAAACGACGCATGATGTTGGTCTCGATGACGACAATCGTGATCGGATCACTAGTCGCAGCGATCGGCGGCAACTTCGTTGCGTTGCTCATCGGGCGCGGGCTTCAGGGTTTTGCAATTTCGATGATTCCGGTCGGGATCAGCATCATGCGCGACGAACTCCCCAAGGAGAAGGTGGCGTCGGCGACCGCGTTGATGAGCGCCACTCTCGGGGTCGGTGCGGCATTCGGGCTCCCGCTCGCCGGGTTGATCTACGACCATCTCGGCTGGCCGGCCATCTTCTGGCTCTCGGCAATCGTGGGCATCGTCCTCATGATCGCCGTAGCGGTCGTAGTCCCGGAATCAAGTGTTCGTTCCCGTGGCAAATTCGACTTCCTCGGCGCAGTCATGCTCTCGGTTTCACTTACCGCACTCCTTCTGGCCATTTCCAAGGGCGCCCGCTGGGGATGGACCAGTGAACCGACATTGCTGATATTCGTCGTCGGGATCGTGACGCTCGCGCTGTGGTTCCCTTACGAACTCCGGGTTACCCAACCGATGGTCGACTTGCGGACCTCGGCCAAGCGGCCGGTTCTACTGACCAACGTCGCCTCGATACTCGTGGGCTTCTCGATGTACGCGAACAATCTCTCGACCACCCAGCAGTTGCAGATGCCGAAAATCTCCGGGTACGGCTTCGAACTCGGAGTGATGGCTGCCGGACTCTGCATGATCCCAGCAGGCCTCGCTATGGTCTTCTTCGCCCCCCTGTCCGTGAACATCACCAAACGATTCGGCGCCAAGGTCACTCTGATCGTCGGTGGCACGGTGCTCGCGCTCGCCTACATCGCGCGAGTGTTCCTCACCGGGTCGATCGCATTGATCGTGATCAGCGCGGCGGTGGTCAGTATCGGAACCGCGATCGCGTACTCCGCGATGCCGATGTTGATCATGCGCTCGGTCCCGATCACCGAAACCGCGTCGGCCAACGGCCTCAACTCACTCCTTCGCTCGGTCGGTACCTCGATCTCGAGCGCCGTGGTGGCCGCCATGCTCACCTCGATGGTCATCTCGTCCGGACCTGGTGAAGGACTTCCGACGATCGACGCCTTCAAGAACATATTCTGGTTCGCCGCCCTCGCAGCAGTGGCGGCGACCGCCGCAGCCGCATTCATTCCGCGTCGCGGTGCAAAACCCGAAACGGCACTTCGCCCGGTAACCCCCGAAGGTTTCGAACTTCCGGACGCTGCGGCGAGCGATACCGAAATCTTGGTCGCCGGTCGCGTCGTTCGAGCGGACAGCCGACCGATCCGGCAAGCAGTTGTCACCGTGATGGACTTGGAAGGGCGACCGATCGATTGGAGTCGTGCCGACAACGAGGGCAGCTTCTCCCTCGCGCTACCTCAGCCCGGCCGGTACCTGGTGGTGACGAGCGCTGACGGCTGGTCCCCGAGGTCACAGGTGATCTGCTTCGACAACTCACAATCGACGCACACCGTAGAGCTCGGCGAGAGGCTCACAATCGCCGGCAGCGTAAGCGTTGGTGGCCGAACGACTTCGGGAACGGTCGTCACCCTGACGAAACCCACTGGCGAGTTCGTCGCTTCCACAGTCACCGACGGATCTGGGCACTACGAAATCGCGCTCCCCACATCCGGTCGATACATCCTGACCGCTTTGACCGAGAGCGGACACGGCACACTGGCACGTCAGATCGCCGTTATCGCACAGTCCACCGTCATCGACTTCGACGTTCCCGTCGACGCGGAGCCACTGGCGACCGCATGAGGGAACCGACCGCACGAACATCCGACCGTACGAACATCCAGCCATGAGAAGATCCCGACATGAGTACCGCCGAAGACACCATCCTCACAGCAGCGAAAGCACTGTTCGCAGAACACGGATACTCATCGACGAAGATCAAGGACGTCGCAGCCGCGGCCGGCTACTCCCCTGCCTTGGTCATGAAGATATACGGCAGCAAAGCTCGGTTGTATTCGGCAGCAATTCCATCCACACCTCCGATGGACGAGGCCCCGAACGCCGATTCCTCCGGTGACGTCGGCTACCGACTGGTCGAGAAGCTCGTCGGCCGCAGGGAAGCCGACGAAACCGATCCATGGGCGATGCTCGCCATACTCGTGCACGAAGCCCCGGACCCGGACGCCGCCCGGGCCGAGATCAAAGAACGCTACGTACACGGGATTGCACGACACATCGGTGACACATCGCCCGATCTGGTGCGCAGCCAACTGGTTGCTTCACTGATGCTCGGGCTTGCCACCGGTATGCGGACTCTCGACCTCCTCGGAGAGGACTCGTTGTCGTCGAAAGATCTGGTCCGGCATTACGGGAGACTCATTCAAACGGTCGTCGACGAAAGTTACCCGGTATCCGAGCACGAATCGGACAACAGTGGCACGGTGGAGGGATGACGACCTACCGATACCTCGACGCTGATCGAAATCTTCTCGAAGAGAAGGATTTCGAAACCGAGCAGGATGCACAGGAATACCGACTTTCGGTCATCGGCGCCGAACACATCGAGCCCGCCGACGAATGATCCGGCTCGGAAATACGGCGCTGCCTCTCGTCATCCGGAGACGGGCGAGTACTCGACAGGTATGAAAAGTCAGGGCCTCGCACCCACCTTCTTCGCGACGACGGGCGACGAGCAGGACGGATTCGACTCTGCTGGGCTGCCACATCCGACCGAACAAGGCATGCTGATCGTGTGCATACTTTCGAGGTTTGGGCGCCCACACCGGAATCGGTCCGGGTCGAAGTCAACGGCATCACTCACGACATGGACCGCACGGACGACGGATGGTGGCGAGCGGAGGTCGACTGCGACAACCAGGCTCGCTACGGATTTGTCGTCGACGGCGACATCCTTCCGGATCCGCGGTCACCACGCCAGCCCGAAGGCGTGCACCTTCTCTCCCAACTGCACCAACTGCACGAGGCGTCCTGGACCGACTCTCAGTGGACCGGGCGGCAGCTCCCAGGATCGTCCGTCTATGAACTGCACATCGGAACATTCACCACCGAAGGAACTTTCGACGCCGCGATCGAACGTCTCGATCACCTGGTGGACCTCGGCGTCGGGTTCGTGGAGATCATGCCGGTCAACGGCTTCAACGGAACTCACAACTGGGGCTACGACGGTGTGCTCTGGTACACGGTCCACGAGATCTACGGTGGTCCGGACGGATTGCAACGCTTGGTGAATGCGGCCCACGAACGCGGGCTCGGCGTGATCTTGGACGTGGTCTACAACCATCTGGGCCCGTCGGGCAACTATCTCGAACGATTCGGTCCCTACATCGCGGACGGCGCGAACACGTGGGGCCGAACGATCAACATCGGTGGTCCTGCGTCGGGCGAGGTTCGCGAGTACATCATCGGCAATGCCTTGCGATGGATGCGCGACTTCCACATCGACGGCCTACGTCTCGATGCCGTCCATGCATTGGTCGACCACACCGGAACGCACATCCTCGAGGAACTCGCGGTCCGAACGGAAACACTGTCGGCCCATCTGGGTCGACCGCTCACGCTGATTGCCGAAAGTGATCTCAACGACGCCACTCTGATCACGCCGCGCGCGGCGGGCGGGTTCGGCTTGCACGCGCAGTGGGACGACGACATCCACCACGCCGTTCACACGGCCGTGTCGGGCGAACGCCAAGGCTATTACGCCGACTTCGGATCCTTGGAATCCCTTGCAAATACATTGCGGCGCGGTTTCTTCCACGCCGGAACGTATTCGTCATTTCGAGGGCGGGTCCACGGCCGTCCGATCGACATCACGCATCAGCCGGCCAGCGCCCTGCTCGCGTACACCTGCACGCACGATCAGATCGGCAATCGCGCGACCGGTGACCGCCCCAGCGCCTATCTGACGCCAGGACAGTTGGCGATCAAGGCGGCGCTGGTCCTGCTCTCGCCGTACACGCCGATGCTGTTCATGGGCGAAGAATGGGGAGCCACTACCCCGTTCCAGTTCTTCACCTCGCATCCGGAACCGGAACTCGGGGAGGCCACCGCCAAAGGCCGCAAGGCGGAGTTCGCAGCCCACGGTTGGAACAGCGACGACATTCCGGATCCGCAAGACCCGCAGACATTTCTGCGATCGAAACTGGACTGGGACGAGCGAGACGACGAGACACGCGCTCGCGTCCTGGCCTGCTATCGCGATCTACTTGCCCTGCGCAGGAAGCGAATCGAGATCACCGACCCTTGGCTGGGGCACCTGCACGTCGACTACGACGAGGACGACCAGTGGATCACCCTGCGCCGCGGCGCATTACAGATCGTGTGCAATCTGGGAACGGACGCGGCCTCGGTCCCGGCCGGCGGAACCCCCATCCTCTGGTGGGATCCGCCGACACAGGACGAGACCGCGTCCGCAACCGTCGTGCCTGGGCACTCGTTCGTCGTACTCGAAAACTGAGCGACCCTCGAGATTCCGGTATCAACGCTTCGCGTTCTACTGTTTCACGCGCTAACGCTTCGCGTTCTCTGGTGTACTCCGCAGCATCCGCAAAACCAATGCGGCACTGACGAACAGAACCAGAGCAGTCGCACCGGCAGCAACGTGCATACCGTCGACGAACGCCGACTTCGCGGAATCGGCAAGTACCGAACCGAGTTCACCCGGTAGGTACGTTGCTTCCTGCAGCGCACCGCCGAGGGTGCCCTGCGCAGCGTGCGCCTGATCTGCTTCGAGCATCGAGGTGTCGATTCCCTTGCGGAAGATCGCCATCACCACGCTGCCCAGGATCGCCACGCCGAGCGCGATGCCAAGTTCGTACGCGGTCTCCGACACAGCGGACGCAGCGCCGGCGCGTTCGGGTTCCACCGAGCTGACCACGAGATCCGATGTCAACGTCAACGCGACACCGACACCAGCACCGGCCAGACCGAAGCCGATCACGAACATCAACGGGCCGCTGTCGACACCGAGCGCGAGCAGCATCGCAGCACCGATACCGGCAACCGCGAGGCCCGCGCTGAGCACGTGAGACACCGACCACCGGCGAATCAACCAGGCCGCCGCAACCGCGGTGAATGCGCTGAGCAACATACCCGGGAGCATCAGCAGGCCGGCGTCGAGCGCCGAGTTACCGAGCACCAACTGCAGGTACTGCGAACCGAAGAACAGGACACCTGCCAGCGCGAAGATCGAGAGCAGGTTGGTGATGACGGCGGTGGAGAACGACGCGTTGGCAAACAGTTTCAGATCCAACATCGGATCCTTCAGCATCCGCTGACGACGCACGAACACGTAACCCGCCGCGAGACCAACGAGGCCGATCACCAGCAACGTGATGCTGACGCCGTGCACCACGGATTCCTTGACCGCGTACACCAACGGCAACATGGTCGCCATCGACAGACCAGCGCTGACGAGGTCGAATCGACCCGGATTGGGGTCCTTCGACTCCGGGATCAGGATCGGGCCGAGTACAACCAGCGCGATCATGACCGGAATGTTGATCAAGAAGACCGAACCCCACCAGAAGTGCTCGAGCAACCAACCACCGACCAACGGGCCTGCCGCGGTACCACCACCTGCCATCGCGCCCCAGACACCGATCGCCTCGGTGCGCTGACGCGGGTTGACGAAGATCGTGCGGATCAGACCGAGGGTGGCCGGCATCAGCGTTGCACCGGAAATACCCTGCAGCACGCGGGCGGCAATGAGCATCTCGGGACTGACAGCGAGAGCGGCGATGATCGAGGCGAGACCGAAGCCGACTGCGCCGATCAGGAGCAGTTTTCGCCTACCGATCCGGTCGCCGAGCGTACCCATGGTGATGAGCAGACCGGCGAGCACGAACGAATAGACGTCGATGATCCACAGCAACTGCGTGCTGCTCGGTTCGAGGTCGGCGCTGATGAACGGAAGCGCAAGATCGAGCACCGTGCCGTCGACTGCGATGAGCAACACAGCAAAGGCAAGGACTATCAAGCCCGCCCAGTCACGCTTTGTCGCCCGAACCTCGTCGGGATTGATTGCAGACGTGTGATCTGCCGACACTGACATTGCTCCCCTGCGACTTTCTCTGAGTTCTCGTCGAAAAAAATTCACTGCACCGTCCAGCCGGTACAGTATCTCTACGGTAACAGTGAACCGTCTGAGCGGTAAAGTTATTTCCGGGTAGGGTCACATCACATGGCTGCCGACACTCGCGATCGAATTCTCGACGCACTGGAGAAGCTGCTGCTGGTCAGCGGCGTCGCCCAAGTCACGCTCGAAGGCGTTGCCGCCGAAGCCGGGGTTTCCAAGGGCGGACTTCTCTATCACTTCCCCAGCAAGGAAGCCCTCCTCGCGGCCATGGTCCGCAGACTCGGGGAACGCTCGGATCAGCAACTCGACGACGCCGTAGCCGGCGGTACCACGGTCACCGAGTTCTACCTGCAGATCCCCGATGCGAACGAAAGCGAAGAACTCTCGCTCTTTCGCTCGATCATTGCCGCGCTCCGAACAGTCGACGGACAACACGACGAAATCCAGAAGGCTGTCACCCATGTGATGCGAAGCTGGGACAAGGGCCTTCAGACCGAGATCGCCGACCCGGTGCAGGCCGAGATCATCCGACTCGTCGGTGACGGACTGTATCTGGCAGCCATGCTCGGACTCCCCCAGCCGGACCCCGAACTGCATCGACAGGTGGTCGAGCGACTGCGGCCCTGACCGGGGGCGTCCCTTACGTCAGATAGCGGTACGCCGGGCTTCCCGGCTCCAGCCTCTCGGACTGCATCGGCGCGTGCTCCATCCGCTCGAGCAACGACGCCAAACCGTCGGCGGAACCGAGTTCGATACCCACCAACGCGGCACCCGTTTCGCGATTGTTTCGCTTGACGTACTCGAAGAGCGCGATGTCGTCGTCCGGCCCCAGCACGTCCGAGAGAAACCGGCGCAACGCTCCCGGTTCCTGCGGAAAGTCGACCAGGAAGTAGTGCTTGAGCCCGAGGTGAACGAGCGAACGCTCGAGGATTTCGCCGTAACGGGAGACGTCGTTGTTGCCACCGGAGATCAGGCACACGACGGTCGAGCCCGGCTCGAACGTCAGATTCTGCAGTGCCGCAACGGAAAGCGCGCCCGCAGGTTCGGCAATGATGCCCTCGCTCTGGTACAGCTCGAGCATCGCCGTGCAGATAGCGCCTTCGTCGATCTGATTGACGACAAACGATCCCGAACCGGACCGCGTCTGAAGTTGACGAGCGACGAGCGGCAACGACGCGTGTGACACGACGGCAGCACCCAGACGTGAGACGACCTCGTAGGGAACGTCACCAATGCGCTTGACGGCGGCACCATCGACGAACGGATCGACGTCGGGAAGGGTCACCGGGCCGCCGGCAACAAGCGCGGCCGTCATGGATGCGGCCCCGGACGGCTCGATCCCGACGATCGACGTCTTCGGCGACCGCTCGTGCAGGTAGGTGGCTATGCCCGCGATGCAACCGCCCCCACCGACCGGCACGACAATCGTGTCGAGAGGTGCGTCGAGTTGCGTGAGGATCTCGGCTGCGATGGTTCCTTGCCCCGCAGCGGTGCGCACGTCGTCGAACGGCGGAACCATGGTTGCACTGGTTTCGGCTACGTCCTCTGCAGCCGCAGCGGCGGCGGCGTCATAGGTCTCACCGATCATGAACAGTTCGACAAACGCTCCGCCGTGAGCGCGGATGCGATCACGCTTCTGCTTGGGCGTGTTGGCCGGCACGTAGATCCGACCCTTGATCTGCATGGTTCGGCAAGCGAAGGCAACGCCCTGTGCATGGTTGCCGGCACTGGCGGTCACGACGCCTGCCGCGCGCTCGGCCTCGTTGAGCTGCGCGATCAGGTTGTACGCGCCGCGAATCTTGTACGAACGAACGCCTTGGAGGTCCTCACGCTTGAGGTACACGTGTGCGCCGGTCAGCGCCGACAGACGGTCGCTGTACTGCAAGGGTGTCGCCGCAATGACGTGCTGAATTCGCTCGATGGCCGCGTCGATCTCCTGCGCGTCGAGCGCGGGGACGGTGGACTTCGTTACTACGACATCGGGCGAGTTAGACACTCCGCCATTTTCGCACGTCGGGGATCAACCTTCCCACCACCCCGCCCCGCATCGTCTGCGAGGCAGGGCGGGGGCAGGTCAGCCGCGCGGATCCAACTGCGAGGGACGTGGCACGTTCCGCAGATTCGACTTTGCCATCTGTACTGCCTCGCCGACGCCGCCGTTCATCACCATCTTCGACATCGCCAAGGCGAAGCCCTTCATCTGACCGCCGGTGATGGTGGGCGGCAACGACAATGCCAGCGGATCGGTCACCAGATCCACGAGGGCCGGGCCGTCGTGATCGAGCGCGGCGCGCAGACCGGATTCGATGTCGGCAGGATTCTCGATGCGCCGCGAGAAGATTCCGAGCGCAGCGGCGACCGCCGCGTAGTCGACCGCGGGCACGTCGACCCCGAAATCCGGGAGGCCGTCGACCAGCATCTCGAGCTTGACCATTCCGAGCGTCGAGTTGTTGAACACCACGATCTTGACCGGCAACTTGTACATGGCGACGGTGACCAACTCACCGAGCAGCATCGACAATCCACCGTCGCCCGACACCGAGATGACCTGTCGCCCCGGGCTGGACCATGCCGCACCCATCGCATGCGGGAGTGCATTGGACATGGACCCGTGCAGTGCCGACGAGATGAAACGTCTCGATCCGTTCGGATTGAGGTAGCGTGCCGTCCACACATTGCACATGCCGGTGTCGGCGGTGAAGATTGCGTCGTCCGCAGCCAGATCGTCGAGGATCGAGGCCGCATACTCGGGGTGAATCGGCGTGCGCTGCTTGACCGGATCCGTGTATGCACCAACCACTTTGGTCATCAGAGTGTTGTGCTTGGCGAGCGTGTCCTCGAGGAATCCGCGGTCGGCCTTTCGATCGAGCTGCGGAATGAGTGCACTCAAGGTACTCGCGACGTCACCGTGCACGGCCAGGTCCAGGCTGGTTCGACGCCCCAACCGCTCCGCCGCGATGTCGATCTGAGCAGTGCGAACGTCGTCGGGCAAGAACTGATCGTAGGGAAAGTCCGTACCGATCAGGAGCAGGAGATCGGCGCCGTGGATACCGTCGTGCGCCGCACCGTAACCCAGCAATCCGGTCATCCCGACGTCGTACGGGTTGTCGTACTGGATCCATTCCTTGCCACGCAGTGAATGCCCGATGGGAGCGCCGACGGTTTCGGCCAGCGCCAATACTTCCGCGCGTGCGTCTCGAACACCGGCGCCGGCGAAGATCGCGACTTTGCGCGAGCCGTTGATCACATCTGCCAACGCCTTCACATCACCGGCATCCGGAACGACTGTCGGCCTTCGCGTTTCGACGAGCGTCGGCGGCGTTCCTTCGGCCGGGCAGTCGGCAATGTCACCGGGAAGCACGATCACCGAGACGCCGTTTCGAGCGACCGAATGCTGAATCGCGGACTGCACCACGCGGGGTGATTGCACTGGCGTGCTGACGAGTTCGGTGTAACTCGAACATTCGATGAAGATCCGCTCGGGATGCGTCTCCTGGAAGTAGCCCATACCGATCTGCGCGCTGGGGATGTGTGAGGCGATCGCGAGGACCGGGGCGCCCGAGCGATGAGCGTCGTACAGGCCGTTGATCAGGTGAAGGTTTCCGGGACCGCAGGATCCTGCACACACCGCGAGCTTTCCGGTGATCTGGGCATCTGCTGCGGCGGCAAATGCGGCTGCTTCCTCATGACGGACGTGTATCCAGTCGATTCCGCCCTTTTCGGAACCACCGGTGCGACGAACCGCATCGACGATGGGATTGAGACTGTCACCGACAATTCCGTAGATCCGACTGACACCCGCGTCAACGAGCTGCTGAACCAATTGATCTGCAACGGTTTTCGGACTCATCAGACCTCCATGACAGACTCACGGGCGTCGGGATCGCCGACCCCCGCGAGTGACGATTTACTTGTGGTTTATGCAGTTCTTCTTGTGGACTGCCGTTTCGTGGGGACTGCGTTACTTGGGTTCGAGCACGAACACCGGGATCTCACGATCGGTCTTCGTCTGATAATCGGCATAGTCGGGGTACGCAGCGACAGCGCGCTCCCACCAGACCGCCTTCTCGTCCCCGGTGACTTCACGAGCTACGAGGTCGAAGACCTGCGTCGCGTCACGCAGCGTGACGTGCGGATTCGCTATGACGTTGTAGTACCAGACCGGATTCTTCGGGGCGCCACCAAGCGAAGCCACTACGGCATACGAACCGTCGTGCTCGACGCGCATCAGCGGCGTCTTCCTGACCTTGCCGGACTTTGCCCCGATGGTCGTGAGAACGACGACGGGCATGCCGTTCATGTCGTTTCCCTCGGTGCCGCCGGAGTTCTCGATGCGTGCGACCTGATCGGCGGCCCACGACGCTGGACTGGGTTCGTACTCACCTGTGATTGGCATGTGTACCAGTGAACACCCACTCGACTGCCTTGGCCACCGAACCACGCCGACCAGGTCTGTCGCCGGCGCACTCCCCTGGTTGATCGATTAAGTGAGCTGCCGATCAATAAAGTTCGCTTGCCCGAACTCTCATCTCTGGCTACTCTGAAACCACAGCTTCGAACAGCCGTATCAGCTAGCCGCGCCACTTCGTGAAAAAGACTGCACCGGGAAAGGGACGAGATGACCACCGCAGATATCTCCACTCGCGAATCACGCCCCTCACCTGACCATTGCGTCGATCTGGCCGGGACTCGGTGGCCGCTGTACAAGATCGAAGCTCTCGTAGTCGGTTTCGTGCTGTTCGTCGTCGCAGGTGCCGTCACGCAGTCGATGCAGGTGGCCGTACTTACTGCCGCAACAGCAACGGTGATCACCTGGTGGACGCGACGTGTTCACTACTCACGCACCACCTGATCACCGCACTCCCCGATCTCTGGCGGACCACGAAGGGGCCCTTGCTGCATCAGCAGCAAGGCCCCTTCGTTCGATTCAGGTCCGCTCGGTCGGCGGTCAGACCGTCAGACAGCTCGGTCCGAGCAATGCCTTCAGGTCACCCATCAGCGCCGAGGACGGTTCGACCCGAAGGACGTCGTCGACCTTCCACAAGCTGATTTCGGTTCCTCCGATCAGCCGGACATGAACGTCGGACGTTCCGGGATGCCTGGTCAGCACCTGCTTGAGAGCACTGAGCTTGTCCTTGGTGCATTGCCGCAGCGGCAACGAGACCGACAGCGGACGCGCGACCCCGATCGCCGAGATATCAGGCACCGCAAGGTCGTTGCCGATCAGCGACATCCGATCGTCACGGATCGAGACGCGAGCCTTGACCAACACGATGGCATCCTCGGCGATGTCCATTCCGTACACGGCGTACGCCTGAGGGAAGAACAGCACCTCGATTCCACCCACGAGATCTTCGAGTTGCACGATGCACCAGGTCAGACCGTTCTTGTTGACCCGGCGATCCACCGAGGCGATGATGCCGCCGAGAGTGACCTGGGCGCCGTCCTGAACGCCGCCTTCGAGTATCGCGGCGATGGACGTGTCGGACTGCTGCCGAAGAATGTGCTCGACGCCGTTGAGCGGATGGCCGGAGACGTACAGCCCCAACATCTCTCGTTCGAGTGCCAGGCGATGCTTGGAGTCCCACTCTTCCTCGGGAATCTTGACGTCGAACACCGACGTGATCGACTCGTCGGCCTCAGCCCCGCCGAAGAGGTCGAACTGGCCGATCGCCTCCGCCTTCTTGGTGCTCATCACGGAATCGATGGCGTCGGCATGAACCAACATCAGACCCTTGCGCGGATGACCCAACGAGTCGAAAGCACCGGCCTTGATGAGAGATTCGGTGACCTTCTTGTTACAGGCCATCGCGTCGATCTTGCCGAGGTAGTCGGAGAAATCGGTGAACTTCGACTTCTCGGTACGCGCCTTGATGATCGAGGCCACCACGTTGGCGCCGACGTTGCGCACCGACCCCATACCGAAACGAATGTCGTCGCCGACGGTCGCGAAGTCGACTCGCGATTCGTTGACGTCCGGCGGAAGCACGGTGATGCCCAACTTGCGGCAGTCGGCGAGGTAGATCGCGGACTTGTCCTTGTCGTCGCCGACAGAGGTGAGCAGACCGGCCATGTACTCGGCCGGGTAGTTCGCCTTGAGGTACGCAGTCCAGTACGACACGAGACCGTATCCGGCGGAGTGCGACTTGTTGAACGCGTAGCCGGCGAAGGGAAGGACGGTGTCCCACAGCGCCTTGATGGCGGCTTCGCTGAAGTTGTTGTCCAACATTCCCTGACGGAATCCGGCGTAGGCCTTTTCCAGTTCGGACAGCTTCTTCTTACCCATGGCGCGACGCAGCAAGTCGGCCTGACCCAGGGTGTAACCGGCCACCTTCTGCGCCAGTTGCATGATCTGCTCCTGGTAGATGATCAGGCCGTACGTCTCCGAGAGAATCTCCGCGAGCGGCTCCTCCAACTCGGGGTGAATCGGCTTGACGTCTTCCAGGGCGTTCTTGCGCTTGGCGTACGAGATGTGGGCGTCCACACCCATCGGTCCCGGTCGATACAGCGCCAATGCGGCCACGATGTCGCCGAATCCGGTGGGCTGCATCAGTTTCAGCAACTCGCGCATACCGCCGCCGTCGAGCTGGAACACACCGAGAGTGTCACCGCGGGCGAGCAGTTCGTAGGTTGCCGCATCGTCCATCGGCAACGTGTCGAGGTCGAGGTCGATGCCGCGGTTGGCTTTGATGTTCTCGAGGGTGTCACCGATGACCGTGAGGTTTCGCAGGCCGAGGAAGTCCATCTTGAGCAGACCGATGGCTTCACACGAGGGGTAGTCCCAACCGGTGATGATGGCGCCGTCCTGGGCGCGCTTCCACACCGGGATAGCGTCGGTGAGCGGTTCGGACGACATGATGACCGCGCAGGCGTGCACACCGGCGTTACGGATCAGCCCTTCCAGACCCACCGCTGTCTTGTAGATCTTCGCGACGTCCGGGCTGGAGTCGATGAGCGCCCGAACCTCGACGGCCTCCTTGTACCGCTCGTGCTTCGGATCGGTGATACCGGAAACCGAGATGTCCTTGGCCATGATGGGCGGCGGCAGTGCCTTGGTGATCTGATCGGCGATGGCAAAGCCCGGCTTGCCGAACTGGACGCGAGCCGAGTCCTTGATGGCTGCCTTGGTCTTGATGGTGCCGAAGGTGATGACCTGGGCGACCTTGTCGTTGCCCCACTTGTCCGTCGCGTAGCGAACCATCTCGCCGCGACGGCGATCATCGAAGTCGATATCGATATCGGGCATGGACACGCGCTCGGGATTGAGGAATCGCTCGAACAGCAACCCGTACGGGATGGGGTCGATGTTGGTGATACCCATCGCGTAGGCCACCAACGAACCGGCAGCCGACCCTCGACCGGGTCCGACGCGGATCCCGACGTCCTTGGCGTGGTTGATCAGGTCGCCGACCACGAGGAAGTAGGCCGGGAAGCCCATTTCATTGATGACGCCGATCTCGTAGTCGGCGCGGGCGAGGTACTCCTGCGGAGGTCCGCTCGGGAAGCGGCGGTCCAGCCCGCGCATCACCTCGGCGCGCAGGAAGGTCTGCTGCGTGTGGCCCTCCGGGACCGGGAAGATCGGCATGCGGTCGTGGAACGCCCAGACGTCCTCGTACGACTGCACGCGCTCGCCGATGGCAACGGTGTTGTCGCATGCCCCCGGAACTTCGTTGTCCCAGATGGCGCGCATCTCGGCAGCGGACTTGAGGTAGTAGCCGTCGCCGTCGAACTTGAAGCGCGTCGGATCCGAGAGCGTCTTGCCGGTCTGGATGCAGAGCAGCGCCTCGTGGTTCTCGGCGGCGTCCTTGGTGACGTAGTGGCAGTCGTTGGTGGCAAGCGGCGGGATACCGAGTTGCTTGCCGATGTCGAGCAGGCCTTCGCGCACACGGCGCTCGATCGAGAGACCGTGGTCCATCAGTTCGAGGAAGAAGTTGTCCGGTCCCCAGATCTCCTGCCACTTCGCGGCAGCTTCGAGAGCCTCGCGATCGTGACCGAGACGAAGACGCGTCTGGATCTCACCCGACGGGCAACCGGTGGTGGCGATGATGCCCTCGGCGTGCGATGCGATGAGCTCCTCGTCCATGCGGGGCCACTTGCCGAGCTGGCCTTCGATGGACGCGAGCGAGGACAGCTTGAAAAGGTTCCGGAGCCCGGTCGCGTTCTCGGCCACCATCGTCATGTGGGTGTACGCGCCGCTACCGGAGACGTCGTCGGACTTCTGGCTGCGGTCTCCCCACAGAACTCGCTTGGTGTTGAAGCGGGATTCCGGCGCGATGTAGGCCTCGATGCCGATGATCGGCTTGATGCCGGCGCTCTTGGCTTCGTTGTAGAACTGGCTGGCGCCGTACATGTTTCCGTGGTCGGTCATGCCGACAGCGGTCATTTCGAGACGAGCGGCCTCCTCGAACATGGCGCCGACCTTGGCCGCACCGTCGAGCATCGAGTACTCGGTGTGATTGTGAAGATGTACGAACGAGTCAGCCACGTGCGCCTCTCTGAAGGTCTGGGAGCGAGATCGAGTGTATGCCGCGCTGCCGACACGGTCGGCGACCGCCATCGTGGAGTCGCAGCGTGCCGCCTCGGATCACGTGACCGGAACCTCAGGTTCGACGCTCGACCTCATCGAACGCCGAGAACGCCGGCTTGCGACGAAAGTGTCTGTCGTGAAGATCACCAGCGCGGCCCAGATCAGAACGAAGCCGATCCAGCGTGACGCCGGCATGTCCTCGTGCATGACGGCCACGCCCCACGCCATCTGCAGCGCTGGGGTGAGGTACTGCAGCATGCCCATCGTCGCCAACGGAACTCGCTGAGCGGCGACGCCGAAAAGGAGCAGTGGCAGCGCGGTGACAGGGCCGGCCGCGAGCAGCAACAGGCTGTGTCCGGCGCCGCTGCTGATGAAGGCGCCGGCCCCCGTCAGGCCGAGGAACACGAGGTACCCGACCGCGAAAGGTGCGGCAACAACTCCCTCGGCGGTCAAACTGGTTCGAGGATCGAGCGGAACGACCTTCTTGACCAACCCGTAAGTGGCAAACGAACCGGCGAGCACCAATGCGACGATCGGTGGTTTGCCGAAGTCGACCGTGATCACGACTACTGCCGTGGCGGCGAGGACGAGCGCGGCAATCTGAGCGCGGCGCAATCTTTCGCGGAAAATCACGACGCCGAGCAGAACGGTGACCAGCGGGTTGATGAAGTACCCGAGGGCGGCCTCCACGACGCGGCCGGACACCACGGCATAGATGTACGTCCCCCAGTTCACCGCGATCGCCGCTGACGCCGCGGTCACCAGCAGCCAGGTGCGTGCGCTGATTCCGCGAAGGGATCCGAGACGGCCGGCGCAGGCCAACACGATCAGCATCAGCAGAAGGGTCCACACCACTCGGTGCGCCAGGATTTCGACCGGATCTGCGAAGTCGAGAAGCCCGAAGAAAGCCGGGAACGTTCCCCACAACAGGAAAGCCGCTACTCCGTAGAAGATCCCCGAGGACGAACCGGATCTACCGCGTTTGTCCTCGCTCACGGGACCGGGCCGTCGTCGGGGCCGGGAGCAACGACGTCCACGTACTCCGGCAGCAAGGGGCGAACAGCCGCGAACCACGGCGAGGCATCGGACGGCAATGCCTCCACTGCACGGACATTCGACTCACGTCCGATCGCTTCGAGCCCTTCGGGAGTAGCTCGCACCAGCACACCCACCGCGCAGGCGCATCCGGCGGACAATTGCTTCGCCGACGCGAGCGCCACCTGTTGCTGGCGATCGGTGTCGCCGCCGAGCGCGACCAATCGCGTAGCTGCAACACCGGGCGATCTGCGCACTGCCTCGTCGTTGTCGGGAACGGGCACGGACATGAGCGGCGTCTGGACCCGCTCGATCGGTACTCGAAACATGACCCTCGCCACTCGAACATCGGACACGTGAACACTCGAAACCTGAGAGCTGCTGGTCGTCGTGATGACCTCGTCGACGGTGAGTGCCTTCGTGAACGAGACCAAGGCCCACACCGGCCCGTCGACCGACTCAACAGAATCTCGCGCTCGATCGAGGTAGTCCGGCACAGCTTCCCCACTGTCCGGACCGAGAGTGTCCGTCCTGATCGGCGGGGCCGGCACGGGATTCGCGAACCCCACACCGACCACCGCCGCCACTGCGACGACGGCCAACGCGGGAACAAGCCCGCGCGGTGTCATGAGGACCGGAGAACTTCGAGTGCGTGTTCGAGATCCTTCGGGTACTTGCTCTTGATCTCGACCCAGCGACCGTCCGCCGGATGCGCGAAACCTAGAGACACGGCGTGCAGCCACTGGCGCTCGAGGCCGAGCCTTTCGGCAAGTCGAGGGTCCGCGCCGTACGTCAGGTCGCCGCAGCACGGATGGCGCAATGCCGAGAAGTGCACGCGAATCTGGTGTGTACGACCGGTCTCGAGGTGCACGTCCAGCAGACTCGCGGCCTGGAACGCCTCGATGGTGTCGTAGTGCGTGACGCTGGGCTTGCCGTCGGCCGTGACCGTGAACCGCCAGTCGTTACCGTGGTGGCGTCCGATCGGGGCGTCGATGGTTCCGCTGCTCGGGTCGGGGTGTCCCTGCACGAGAGCGTGGTAGCGCTTGTCGATTGTCCGCTGCTTGAATGCCCGCTTGAGCAGCGTGTACGCGCGCTCGGACGTGGCAACCACCATGACGCCCGACGTACCGACGTCCAGACGGTGGACGATTCCCTGGCGCTCGTGGGCACCGGACGTCGAGATGCGGAAACCGGCCGCGGCGAGTCCACCGATGACGGTCGGTCCTGTCCAACCGACGCTGGCGTGCGCAGCAACTCCGACGGGCTTGTCGACTGCCACGACGTCGTCGTCGGCGTAGAGGATCTCCATCCCCTCGACCGGCGTCGCCTCGATGGTCAAGGGCCGCGGTGGTTCGGGCAAGACGACCTCGAGCCATGACCCAGCGGTCAGACGATCGGACTTGCCGACAGCGACACCGTCGACGAGTACCGAGCCTTCCTCCGCGAGTGTCGCGACCACGGTGCGCGAGAGTCCGAGGAGGCGCGCCAAGCCCGCGTCGACGCGCATGGCGTCGAGGCCGTCGGGCACTGGCATCGAACGGGATTCCCTCACTTGGTTTCTCCCTCGGCTGCTGCCTTCGAATCGGTGAGCTTCTTGTCGTCCGTCTTGTGATCACGCAGACGTTCACCGTTGGGTTCGAAGCCGAACAGTGTCAGGACGACGAGCAGGATCGCGCCACAGACGATCGCGGAATCCGCGATGTTGAACACCGGCCACCAGCCGACGGAGACGAAGTCCACCACATGTCCGCGCATGATTCCGGGAGAGCGGAAGAATCGGTCGACAAGGTTACCCAGCGCGCCGCCGAGAACCAGGCCGAGACCGAGCGCCCACCACGGTGATCGGAGCGTGCGACCGATCTTGATCACACCGATGACCACACCGATTGCGACGAGGGTGAGGATCCACGTCATCGACGTCGCCATCGAGAACGCTGCCCCCGGATTGCGCACCATCGTGAATGTGACCACGTCACCGATGATTTCGATCGGCTGCCCCGGCTTGACTGCGGCGACAGCCCACACCTTCGTGAGAATGTCCGAGAGCAGGATGACCGATGCGATGGCAATGAGCGTGGTCAGCTTGCGGGGCTTCGCAGCGGACGACTCGGACGGGTCGCCGCCCTCAGATTCCGCAACTTCCGGTTTCGCGTCTTTCTGCTGCACGGTTTCGGGCTCGTCGGCCTTCGAGATTTCGGTAATCGGCTGATCCTCCGCGTTGACATCTCGGTCTGGGTGGTCTGTACTCACGCAACCATCATCCCTCATGTTCACCGCACCGGGTCACGCACTCTGCAACTGCGGCTAGCCTGGAGCGCGTGCCACTGCTGTCCACGACCGGCCGACGCGTTCCGTTCGCCCTCGCTGCCCTCGCTCTCACCACCGTTCTCACCGCTTGCGGCGACTCGGATCAACCCCCGAACACTCCGACCTCCTCGCCGAGTGAAGTCACCGTTCCGGTGACCGCCGCGACGGTCGAAGTACTCGATGCGGGAAGCGAGCCGCGCGAGGTATTGCGTACGAACTTGCCTGTCGGCACCACGCAGACGGCGACGCTCGTCACCCAGGCCGTCGTGAGTCAGCAGATCGATCAACAGCCGGCGCAGGATTTCTCTTCGCCCGAGATCACGATTCCGCTCTCGGCAAACGTGACAGCCGACGATCCCACGGCGGTCGTAGACCTCACGCTGTCGTCGATGACCTCGCCGGATGCAACATTGCAGGCAGCACTGAGCGGGGCCGACGGATCTGCGGCAGGATTGTCCGTCACGGAATCGGGCGCCATCACCGCCCTACGGCTCAAGCCGTCCGCAAACTCGGCCAATGCCGCCCGCGCTGCAATCGAACAAGCGCTGGGCCAAGCGGTGTACCGGACCGTTGCACTCCCCGACGCGCCTGTCGGTGTCGGCGCGCGTTGGGTGGTTCGCCAGCAAGTCAGCAGCGAAATCCTGCTCGACCAGACAACCACCGTCACTCTCACCGCACGCGAGGGCAATCGGCTTTCGCTCGCGGTGGACGTATCGCAGACCCCGCAGAGCCCGGTCTGGAACCTGGCCGGTGACGCCGGAACGTTGAACATCGATCAGTACGTCATGGCCGGCACCGGAAACCTCACCGTCGACCTCTCACTCCCCTTGCCGATCGACGGACAGATGACCGTCGGCGGAGACCAGGCATACGGCGATCCGGACAGTTCCTCGGTGATCCGGCAGACCATCTCGAACAGCATTCGGTGGGAATCGTGAACAGTCGATCGCTTCTCTCGCTGGGCCTGACGGCGACGGCGGCACTGTTCGTCGTGACCGGCTGCGGCTCGGACGAATCCCCCAGCAGCGATACGACTACGCAGGTTTTCGCACCCCAGGTCGGCTTGGCGCCGTTCACGGTTGCTCCGGCCGCACCACTGAGCGGGGCACCCCTCGACCGTGACGGCCTGCAACGCGCAGCGCTCACCCTCTCCGAACTACCCGCGGACTTCGACATAGTTCCCGATCCGGTCGACGACCTCGGCCTCGCACCGGCGTCGGAGAGTTCGGAGGCGGACAAGTCGAGCACCGATCCGGCGGTGTGCGCTCAGGTTCTGGCGCCGATAGCCACCCAGGCCACCGGATCCGTCGCCGACCTCTCCGACATGTTCACCGGCCCCGATTTCACGAGCATCGATCAGGACTCGGCCTCGTACGCCGACGGCACTGCGGCAGCAGCAGCTTTCGAGAAATTGCAGACGACTCTGGCCGGGTGCACAGAGTATTCGGGAACAGATGCCGACGGAACGAAAATCACCTATCGCGCCGGTGGATCGTCGGCGCCGAATGTCGGTGACGCATCTTTCGCCTACCGAATCATCACGGAGAGTGGCGGATTCACCTTGGTGGCCGATGCGATAGTCGCAGCCGTGGGGACGACGTTGACACAGGTGTCCGCGACGGCGCCGAGTCCGATCGCACCCGACGTTCTGCAATCGATGGCCTCGGCTGCTGTGGATCGACTGCGCGCGCAAACGCCGTAGCAGCGAGCGGCCCCTGCCCGGTCCGGGGCGACTCGCGAATGATTCGGGACCACAGACCCTTTGACAACTGCCCGTCCACACTGAACGGTGAGAGTAGGTACGAAACAGACCAACGCGACACACTGATGTGAGGAGCCAGAGTTCATGCCGGAACCCAGAAGGTCAGATCACACCGATTACGTAGCCGTCAATCCGATCTTCTCGAGGCCAGGCGAGGATTCGGTTGCGTCGAAATACACACTCGAACCCGACGGCATGCTTCCCGAGACCGCCTATCAGATCGTCCACGACGAAACGATGCTCGACGGCAATGCGCGACTCAATCTCGCGACGTTTGTCAGCACGTGGATGGACGACCACGCAACCAAGCTGTATACCGAGTCGTTCGACAAGAACATGATCGACAAGGACGAGTATCCGCAAACCGCCGCGATCGAAACCTATTGCTGGCGCATCCTTGCCGATCTCTGGCACTCACCCTCTCCCAAGGACGCAATCGGCACTTCGACGATCGGTTCGTCCGAAGCCTGCATGCTGGGTGGCCTCGCGATGAAACGACGCTGGCAGCACGCGCGAAAGGCCGCGGGTAAGTCCACGGAGAAACCCAATCTGATCATGAGTTCCGCCGTACAGGTGTGTTGGGAGAAGTTCTGCAACTACTGGGACGTCGAAGCGCGCTACGTACCCATCAGCGAAGAACATCGGACCCTCGACGGTCATGATCTGGACAAGTACGTCGACGAGAACACCATCGGTGTCGTCGCCATCATGGGTGTCACGTACACCGGTATGTACGAGCCTGTCCTGGAAATCTCGAAGGCGCTCGACGCCATCCAGGAGAAAACCGGCCTCGACGTCCCCATCCACGTCGACGGCGCTTCCGGTGCGATGATCGCACCGTTCCTCCAGCCCGAACTCGAATGGGATTTCCGACTACCGCGCGTGCATTCCATCAATACCTCGGCGCACAAGTACGGACTCGTCTACCCGGGCCTCGGATGGGTGGTCTGGCGATCACAGGATCTACTTCCCGACGACCTCGTCTTCAAAGTGAGCTACCTCGGCGGCAGCATGCCGACCTTCGCACTGAACTTCTCGCGCCCCGGCGCTCAGGTGATCCTGCAGTTCTACTTGTTCCTGCGTCTCGGTCACGACGGCTATCGCGCGATCCAGCAGTCCTCGCAAGACGTGGCGAAGTTCCTCGCCGAAGGGATCGGGAAACTCGACGCGTTCGAGCTGTGGAACGACGGGTCCGACATCCCGGTCTTCGCGTGGCGCCTCGCCGAGGGGCACACGTCCAACTGGACGCTGTACGACCTGTCGGACCGACTCCGCGGCAAGGGCTGGTTGGTGCCGGCCTATCCCATGCCCGATGATCTCGCGGATCTGACAGTGCAGCGCATCGTGGTTCGTAACGGGCTGAGCATGGACCTGGCGGCCAATCTGCTGCGCATCATCGAGGAGGAAACCGCGTTCCTCGACGAGTTGGACAGCCCGATGCCGCGGCCGCGCGTAACCGAGGGATTCCATCACTGACGTCGCTCATCGCACAAACGAGCGGCCGTCGACTCCCTTTCGGAAGTCGACGGCCGCTCTGGTGTTTCAGGTGCTACCGAGAGATCAAGCAGCGCAAGCCGGCGAGGTCAGACCTGCAACGCCGACGATCTGGCAAGCGGTGGTCTTCGAGAGCTTCCAGACGCCGTCCTCGTAGACGAACGAGGCCTGCAGGCCCTGCTGCAGCGGCTGGCCGTTGACGACGATGTTCAGCGAAGCGGCTGCCGTCTCGCTGCCTGTGTCGGTGACCGGGTCGAGGATCTCGACCTGCGCGCCGGCAGCCTTGGCGGCAGCGGCGACCTGGTTGATCAGCTCGGGATCCTGCTCGGCGCCCTGGACGAGGTTGACCTTGTCTGCGGCCGGAACGCTCTCGTCGAGTGCCTGAGCGACCTTGCCGTTGAGCTCAGCAGACGTCGGCAGTTCAACGGTGGTCGAAGGTGCCGAGGTGGTGGTCGTCGTCTTCGACGTCGTGGTGGGTGAGGCCTCCTTGTCGTCGGAGCCACACGCGGTCATCGTCAGGGCTGCTGCGATCGCCACGGCTGCAACGGTCATCTTCTGAAGCTTCAACTTCTCAGTCCTATCCATTCGGGTGTTCACATTCGAGCGTCAGTCGAACAACGTGCTTGCTCGAGGATCGTCGACAACATTACCCAACGGTAAGCGGAAAAAGTCTAAGGACATCCTCAGAGAAGGCTGTCGACCGCATCTGCAACCTCGAGCACCTCATCGGATTCGGCGAAGGTCTTGGCGATTCCCGTTCCGCTGGAACGGGTTTCGAAGCGAACCGTCACCACACCGTGCCCCGCGCCTTGCACCCAACCGTGTCCGTATTCTGGATGCTTGACGTCCAAACCGGGGTGCCAGTAGCGCTGAGGGACACGTGCGGCCACCGGAGCGTCGAGTTCGGCCTCATCGAGAGCGCCGGTGAGAGTCTCGACCGGATAGCCGGGAACGTCCTGATCCAACTCGGGAAAAAGTGATCCTTGGCGAACCGTGGACAAACCGGCGAATCCCACACCGACCAGGCGAATCGGCCCCAACTCCTGCGGGTCGATGACCTGTTTCTGCGCGGTGGCGACAAGGATTTGGCGGTCGATGGTGGCAAACGGCAACGTCACGGACCGAGTCAGGATGCTCATGTCGGACTTCTTGAGCTTCAGTACGACGGTACGGGCGGCTCTTCCGTCCTTCTCCAGCCTGGAAAATGCTGCACGACCACTACTTTCGACGGCCGCGCGCAGTTGCGCCATCGTGACGATGTCGGCGGCGAACGTGGATTCCGCACTGATCTGCTTTGATTCGGCACGCTCGGCGACCGGCCGGTCGTCGATCCCCTGCGCAAGCCGATGCAACCCCGGACCGACAGTGGTTCCGAGTATCGACGCCACCTCCGCTATGGGTGTGCGGGCAAACCCACCGATGGTTTCGATGCCGAGACGCTTGAGTTTTTCCTCGGCGACGGGGCCGATCCCCCACAGCTTTCGCACGGGAAGCGGATCGAGCAACTCGTGCTGCATCCCGGGAGGAATCACTGCGACGCCGTCGGGCTTTGCCAGTCCTGACGCAATCTTGGCCACCTGCTTGCCTGCGCCGGCGCCGATCGAGGCGACCAACCCGGTCTCGGCTTCGATCAACTCCCGCAAATCCTCGCAAAACGCGCGGACCTCGTCGGCCCTCACACCAGCCAACTCCACCGGTTCCCCGAAAGCCTCGTCCACCGACAGTTGCTCGAGGATCGGCATTCGAAGGCGCAACGCGTCGAACGTGCGTTTGCTGAGAACTGAATACAACGACATCCGTGGCGGCAATACCACCGCTCCGCCGCCGACCATGCGGCGCGCCTGGTGCATCGGCATTGCCGATCGCGCACCGAAAACTCTCGCTTCGTAACTTGCCCCGGCCACCACCCCGCGCCCGCCCAAGCCGCCGACCAGCACCGGGCGACCTCGCAGCGTGGGACGGGTCAACTGCTCTGCGGAGGCGAAAAACGCGTCCATGTCGAGATGCAGCACCCACCTGCGACTTCGTGTGGGGTCATCTTGATTCATCGGGAGTTACGGTTCTCTCAGAAGTGGGCGCCGAATTTAAGTCCGTGCCTTTTTCTTGGGCGTCTTCTTCTTCGGCAGGGGTAATACGTCGGCTGTCCGTTGGATGAAGGCGTGCAGATGATCGATGTCCTGCAGCTTTTCTTCCGGAACCCGGTAGTAATCCTTCGCCCCCGGATACGGCGGAGCCAGATCGCTCTCTGATCCGAACTCAGCGCTGACCTCGGTAGGTTTGACGAACAGTGCGTCTGCGCAGATCAAGCCCACGATCTTCTCGTCGCAATACAATCCGTACTCGCCGAACATCGCCCTTGCCCGCACGTCGAGCGGTTCCAACTGCTCGAGAATGCGCGCCACGGTTTCCTTGCTCGTACCCATGAGAGCAAACTACTCCGGCACCCCGACATGTAGATATTCATCGGGGAACCGGAGTAGTTGCGTCGGTACTAGACCTTCGTGATCGCAGCGCGGATACCGTCGCCGAGATCGACGGCGTCATCTCCCGCTTCGCCCACCGAGAACGAGGTGGCCAGAACCTCACCGGCGATCAATTCCCGATGACGCTCGGCCCACTCCTTGCAGTCCTGCGGAACCTCGAGCACGACCTTGATCCGGTCCGAGACGTCCAAACCGGCGGCGCGGCGCGCGTCCTGCAGTTGACGGATACGGTCCTTCGCCCAGCCCTCGGCTTCGAGTTCTTCCGTCACGACGGAATCGAGTACGACGAGTCCCGCACCGTCCGGCAGTGCAGCTGTCGAATCCGGCTCGGCCGCAACCAGTTTCTGCGTGTACTCTTCGGGCAGCAGTTCGATGCCGGCCGCAACCACGACGCCGTCCGCGTTCTCGGTCCAGTCGCCCGCCTTGACCGCCTTGATGACGGTCTGAACGGACTTGCCCAGACGCGGGCCGGCAGCACGCGCATTCACCGCGATCTCGAAGCGCCCGTGCACGTCGACGTCATCGGTCAGATCGACCTTCTTGACGTTGACCTCGTCGGCGATCAGTCCGAGGAACGGACGCAGACGCTCGGCGTCGGGCGCCGCAACCGTGACCTCGGGCAACGGAAGACGAACACGCAGATTCTGCGCCTTGCGCAGGCTCAGCACCGTCGAGCACACGGTCCGTACGTCGTCCATCGCCGCTACCAACTCGGGGTTCGCGGGGAGCTCCGACTCCTCCGGCCAATCAGCCAGGTGAACCGAGCGTTCCCCGGTCAGTCCGCGCCAGATCACCTCGGACACCAGCGGCAACAGCGGCGCAGCGAGTCGCGTCACGACTTCGAGCACGGTGTGCAGGGTGTCGATTGCGTCGCGATCCTCATCCCAGAACCGCGAACGAGACCGTCGCACATACCAGTTGGTGAGCGCGTCACAGAACAACCGAAGCTCGTCGCACGCGCCGGCGATGTCGTTGACCTCGAGTGCCTCGGTGATCACGTCGCGGGTGGTGGCGAGCTTGGCCAGGATGTACTGATCGAGGATGTTCTCCGAATCGGTACGCCACACACCGGATTCCGGCGCGTACAACTGCAGGAAGCTCCAGGCGTTCCACAGCGGGAGCAAAGCCTGACGTACGCCTTCACGGATGCCCTGCTCGGTCACGATGAGGTTTCCACCACGCAGGATCGGCGAGGACATCAGGAACCATCGCATCGCGTCGCTACCGTCGCGGTTGAACACCTCCTTCACGTCCGGGTAGTTGCCCTTGGACTTGCTCATCTTCAGTCCGTCGTCACCGAGCACGATTCCGTGTGCGGCAACGGTTTTGAACGCCGGACGATCGAAGAGGGCGGTGGCCAGTACGTGCAGCGTGTAGAACCAGCCGCGAGTCTGCCCGTTGTACTCGACGATGAAATCGCCCGGGAAATGACCCTCGAACCATTCACGGTTCTCGAATGGGTAATGCACCTGCGCATACGGCATCGAACCGGATTCGAACCAGCAGTCGAGCACCTCGGGAACGCGGCGCATCATCGACTTCCCGGTCGGGTCGTCCGGGTTCGGGCGGACCAGGTCGTCGATCATCGGGCGATGCAGATCGGTCGGACGCACACCGAAGTCTGCCTCCAACTGGTCGAGCGAACCGTACACGTCTGTGCGCGGGTACTGCGGATCGTCCGACACCCACACCGGGATCGGGCTGCCCCAGTAGCGGTTTCGGCTGATGTTCCAATCGCGTGCACCTTCGAGCCACTTGCCGAACTGGCCGTCACGGATGTGCTCGGGCACCCACGTGATGTCCTTGTTCAGCTCGACCATGCGATCGCGGAACTTGGTGACCGCGACGAACCACGAGGGAACCGCCATGTAGATGAGCGGCTGCCCACTGCGCCAACTGTGCGGGTAGGAGTGCTCGATCGTTTCGTGCCGCAGCAGCTTTCCAGCGGCCTTGAGGTCCTTGATGATGACCGGGTTGGCGTCGAACACCATCAGGCCTTCGTACGGCGGAACCATCGAGGTGAACTTTCCACCCGGATCGAGTGGCTGCACGACCTCGATACCGTTGGCTGTGGCCACGTCCATATCCTCTTCACCGAAAGCCGGTGCGAGGTGGACGATTCCGGTTCCGGAGTCGGTTGTCACGTAGTCGGCCGAGAGCACGACGTGCGCGTTCGGGTGTCCGAGGAAGAAGTCGAACGGCGGTGTGTACGACAGGCCGACCAACTCGGCGCCCTTGTGGCGGGAAACGACCTCGGGGTCCTCCCCCAGCTCGCGAGCGTAATGACCCAACCGCGCTTCGGCGAGTACGTACCGCTTTCCGTCCTCGCCGAGCACCTGGACGTAGTCGACCTCGGGGTGCACCGCAGTGGCCAAGTTGGACGGCAGCGTCCACGGAGTCGTGGTCCAGATGATCGCGTTTGCGCCGTCGAGTGGTGAACCGGGAGCGACCAGCGGCATGTCGACCGTGACGGCGGGATCCTGACGCATCTTGTACGCGTCGTCGAGGCGAGTCTCCTGGTTGGACAGCGGAGTCTGCTCGTACCAGCTGTAGGGCAGCACGCGGAAGCCCTGATAGATCAGGCCCTTGTCGTGCAGCTCCTTGAAGGCCCACATGACGGACTCCATGAAGTCGACGTCCAGGGTCTTGTAGTCGTTGTCGAAGTCGACCCAACGTGCCTGGCGGGTGACGTAGTCGCGCCACTCGTCGGTGTACTTGAGCACCGAGGCCTTGCAGTACTCGTTGAACTTGGCCAGACCCATGACTTCGATCTCGGCTTTGTCCTTGATTCCGAGCTGCTTCTCCGCTTCGAGTTCTGCGGGAAGGCCGTGGCAATCCCAGCCGAAGCGTCGTTCGACCTTGCGTCCACGCATGGTCTGGAAGCGCGGCACCAGATCCTTGACGTACCCCGTCAACAGGTGGCCGTAATGCGGCAAACCATTGGCGAATGGCGGTCCGTCGTAGAAAACGAACTCTTCGCTACCGTCGCGATTGGAAACCGATGCCCGGAAGGTGTCGTCGTCGTCCCACTGTTTCAGGACCTTCTGTTCCAGATCGGGGAACTTGACCCCGGTGTCGGCGGGGACACCGTAGTCGACTTTGGGATACCCGTTACTCTCCATGGCGATCTCCTCGTGCCAGTCGGACTCGGCACGGGGACGACGTGGCGCTTGTGCGCCGACACCGCGGTACCACCCCGTTTGCACCCCGCAGATCCGCGCTTGGACCTCGAGGTGCCACTCGATCGAGCTGTGACGGGCTCACCCGTTCGGTTCTACTGGGTTCTCGGCACGCGTGAAAGCGTAGAGAACCGTTCTTCCGAAAGCTCCCCGGTGATTGCCGGATCAAAGCCAGGTATTCGTGATCGACAGTCTAATACTTGCCCTTGCACGTGTCGGTACTGCCTAGCACTTACCGGTAGGGCCTAGGACTTGCCGCCCGACGATTCGCCATGGTTGCCCGGATTGTCATCGTTGGCAGCGGCTGCATCACCGGTAGAGGAATCCGAGGAACTCTCGGCTCGGCCGTAAGGCGACGACATCCCGCTACCCGATACCGGGTCATCCAACGAAGGAACCGCCTTCCTGCTGGTCAGCGCACTGACCAGCAGGAGGACGGCACCTGCTACACAAATCGCGATACATGCCCACGCCCAAATCAGCGACCCTGTGGTCAGGGCAACGATCAGGAGCGCGAAGCCAACTCCCGCGAGAACCAACGTCACGACCAGCACGTATCAACCTTTGTCCGGTCCGATAGCTGAGCCGACGGGGCGCTCTCGGTCAGCTGTTTCCCTTGGCGAAGGACGGACTGTAGGAATCCTGTCCACCGTCGACCGGAACGGCCGAGCCACGCTGTTCGAGCTCTTCGAGCTGCGATTCCAGGTAGGACTTCAGGCGCACCCGGTACTCACGTTCGAACGTCTTGAGCTGCTCGATACGGCCTTCGAGGACCGAACGCTGCTGGTTGATGGTCGCCATGATTTCGGTGTGCTTCTTCTCGGCGTCCGCCTTGAGAGCGTCTGCCTTCTCCTGAGCCTGGCGAAGCTGGGTCTCGGAGCGAGTCTGAGCGTCGGTGAGCATTGCCTCCGACTTGTTGCGCGCATCCGCGATCATGCCGTCGGCCTTGCTGCGAGCCTCGCTCATGAGCTGCTCGGAGTTGGTGCGAGCACTGCCGAGCAGCTGCTCGGACTCGGTCTTGGCATCGTTGGTGAGGCGATCCGCCATCTCCTGAGCCAGTCCGAGGACCTTTGCGGCCTGCATGTGGGTGTCGCCACTCTGCGGCGCTGCAACGGCAGCGGCGGCGGGAACCGGAGCTGCAACGGGTGCAGGCTTGGGCGGTTCGACAACCCGAGCGGGCTCCGGCTTGGGCTGCGCTGCGACGGGTGCTGCCTGCTGAGCAGGTGCCGGCGACTTCTTGGCAGCCGCGAGCTCCTGATCCAGCTCACCTACGCGCTGGCGCAGGTCCGCATTCTCTTCGATGAGCTGCGACAGCGCCTGTTCGACGAGGTCGAGGAATGCGTCGACCTCGTCCTCGTTGTAGCCACGCTTGCCGATAGGCGGCTTGCTGAACGCAACGTTGTGCACGTCAGCTGGAGTCAGTTGCGGCATGGAAGGATCCCTTCACGCGTCATTTGGCGGTCTAGCAAGCATTCAGTTGCAACACAGTCTACGTAGTGGCGAACCACCGTATGAGTTATGGGTTCCATTCTGGCACACCACACACTCGGACTGCGCTCAGCGAACAACCGACATCAGGATGATGACGATGAAAAGCAAGACCATGATGGATAGATCCAAGCGAACTCCACCGAGGTTGATCGGGGGGATCAATCTGCGGAGCAGTTTCACCGGAGGATCGGTGATCGTAAAAATGGTTTCGAGAATGACTGCGACCAATCCGGTCGGTCGCCAATCTCTGGCAAACGAACGAACGAACTCGACGATCACTCTGCCGATCAGCAACAGCCAGAAGACAACCAGCACCAGATAGATCACAGAGAGAAGCGCGTCCACACCCTCACTCTGCCTGACTTCTGCGTTGTGTCCAAAACAGACACACCGCAGCAATTCCGGAAACGGTCCGCATCGAGTCCGTCTTGTAACGGCCGGCGATGGGTCCGAATGCGGCGCCCGCCGAGACGGGCCGCCGTTCGAATGTGCTCACGTCACCCCTGCTCAGGGGCCGGACTGCGGTCGAGACCATCATTTCTGGCTGTAGAAACCCGTCTCGGCGATCCGACGACGTTCCTCAGCGGAAACGTCGATGTCAGCCGGTGAGAGAAGAAACACTTTGGTGGCTACCTTGTCGAAAGAACCACGCAATGCGAACGCCAAGCCGGCCGCGAAATCGACCAGACGCTTCGCGTCGGCGTTGCTCATGTCGACCAGATCCATGATGACGGGCGTGCCGTCGCGGAAACGCTCACCGATGGTGCGGGCCTCTGCGTAGCTCTGCGGACGCAGTGTCGTGATCTTGGCGAGCGGGCCGCCGTCGTCGACAACCGGCGCACGTCGCGCTTCGGGTCGCTCGGCGCGCGCGTCGACCGCAAGGTTGCCGCGGCTGGCCGGACGCGGCGCCATCGCCGGGCGGCTACTGCGACTGGGAACGGTGTCGACGCGGGGCCGGGAATCGTAACGATCGAACTCCGCGTCCTCTTCGTCACGACGACTGGGCGCGTAGCTCGCCTTCGAGAAGGCAGGTTCGACGAACTCGCGGTCGTCGCGCTCGGCATAGCCGTCGTGACTACGACGGGGTGCGCGGCGAGCCTGATCGGGCTCCTCCACGTATTCGTCCTCGTAGTCATCGAGGGGAACCATGCCGAAGTAAGCCTTGAACTTATGCAGGTTGCTCATTGATCGACCTTCCTTGGCGCGGCGGAATCAATCCGACTGCGACCGGTCGCAGCGGTGTGGACGGGTTGGGCGATCACCTGAGCGATCACCTCGAGATTACTGGTCGTGAGCCGAGCAGTGCGGTTCCGACACGCACGCACGTGGAACCGTGGCGCACTGCAGCCTCCAGATCGCCGGTCATACCGGCGGAGAGTTCGGTTGCCCGTGGATGCGATTCGAGAATCAAAAGATGTGCCCTGCGGAGGATTTCGAACTGCTCGTCCGGAATTGATCCAAGTGGCGGGACGGCCATCAGTCCCGCGAATTCGAGACCTTCGGCTGATTCGATCCGCTCGGCAAGAGGGGTTAACTCCCCCGTCGGAACTCCGCCACGCGCAGGGTCTCCGTCGAGACTTACCTGGATGAGCACCCGCAGCGGCGCCTTGCGCTCGCCGTCGGCCAAAGCGCCGAGCGCCGCCCGATCGAGTGCATCAGCCAACCGCGCACTGTCGACCGAGTGAATTGCGTAGGCCCACTTCGCTACCGACCGAGCTTTGTTGCGCTGCAACTGCCCGATCATGTGCCAGCGAACCGGATCGTCGATCGCACCGCTGCGAGCAGCGCCGTCGAAATCCGCGACCTTCTCCACTGCTTCCTGCTCACGAGACTCACCGAATTCACGGCAGCCAAGTTCGTACAGGATCCGGGCGTCGGACGCCGGAAAGAACTTGGTAACTGGCAGCAGTGCGACGTCGGAAACTTCGCGACCGGCGGCAAGGCACGCGGCGGCCAGTCGCGCCCTCACCGAGTCGAGTGCCGTCGATATTTCTGTCAGCCGCATTTCCGTCTGTCGCATTTTCTGCCTAGACGGTTTCCTGCGCTGCGGGCGCTTCCATCCAGATCACTGCAGCTTGACGTCCGGTCAGTGATTCTCGGCGATGACTGAACAGCGCGCGGTCCTCGATCGTGCATCGCGGGTCCTCGGCGACACCGGACACACCCGCGGCGAGCAACTGCTTACGCAGTCCCGCACGCAGATCGAGTCCCGGTGTGCCCTTCTCGGTGCGAGTTGCGCTGCCCGGCAAGTGCTTTTCCACGTCGGCACGCATCGCGGCGGGAACCTCGTACTGGCGTCCGCTCGCCGCCGGACCGAGGAAGGCGCCGATACGCGAGACGTCCGCGCCCTGTCGCACCATCTCCGCGAGGACGCGCGGGACGATACCGATGCGGGCACCGATCCGTCCGGCATGAACAGCCGCGATGACACCGGCCTCCTCGTCGGAAAGAAGTACAGGAACACAGTCTGCGCTGAGAGTGGCGAGCGCCAGGCCGGGAACGGTGGTGACGAGAGCATCCGTCACCGGAACGACCTCGTCGGTCGGTTCCGTCACGACAGTGACGTTGCGCGAATGGATTTGTTCCATCCACACGAGATGGTCAGGCTCGACGCCTATTTCGCGTGCCAGACGACGGCGATTCGCATCGACGGCTGCCGGATCGTCTCCGACGTGATCGCCGAGATTGAACGACTCGTACGGCGACGCGGAAACACCACCGGCTCGGCTGGTCACGACGCGGCGAATGCGGGTGCGGGTGGTCGACTTCTCGGTACTCAAGATAAGTGTGCTCACAAACGTCGAAAGTTGTCGTCCGGCTCAGACGTGACCGGACATCCAGTCAAGAACAGGGTACCCAGAAATTCCGGGCACCCTGTTCTCGAAACTGTTTGTAGCCCTACGTCAGCGACGCATGAAGACGGGCACGTCGACGTCGTCGTCGCCCTCGTCTTCCTGGACCGGCGCATGGCGTGGGCCACCGATCGGAGGCAAGCTGCCCGAACCGATGGTCTCGCGCGCTGCGGAAATCGGCTGCTCGCCAGCAGGTTCGGCGGCAACCGGTGACCGGCCGACCTCACCTGCACGCCCCGCGCCGATTGCTCCACGTCCCTGCGCGGTCGACTCCACGGGACGACGAGCCGGAGCTCCACCGTCGAACCCCGCAGCGATGACCGTCACACGAACCTCGTCACCGAGCGAATCGTCGATGACCGTTCCGAAGATGATGTTGGCGTCGATGTGGGCAGCTTCCTGCACCAGCGACGCCGCCTCGTTGATCTCGAAGAGGCCGAGATCGCTGCCACCGGCGATCGAGAGCAGAACGCCGCGGGCGCCTTCCATCGACGCTTCGAGGAGAGGCGAATTGATCGCGGATTCCGCCGCCTTGATCGCGCGCCCCTCACCACGGGAGGAACCGATGCCCATCAATGCACTGCCGGCACCGGACATGACACCCTTGACGTCCGCGAAGTCGACGTTGATCAGACCCGGGGTGGTGATGAGGTCGGTGATGCCCTGGACGCCGTTGAGGAGAACCTCGTCGGCGCTGCGGAACGCGTCCATCAGGCTGACTGCGGCATCACCCAACTGAAGCAGGCGATCGTTGGGAATGACGATCAGCGTGTCGCAGGACTCGCGGAGCGCCTGAATTCCGGTATCCGCCTGTCCCCCACGACGCTTGCCCTCGAAGGAGAACGGCCGTGTCACGACACCGACGGTGAGTGCGCCCAGCTTCCGGGCGATGCTTGCCACGACAGGGGCACCACCGGTTCCGGTGCCACCACCCTCGCCTGCGGTCACGAACACCATGTCGGCGCCCTTGATGACCTCTTCGATCTCGTCCTTGTGATCCTCGGCTGCCTTGCGACCCACTTCGGGATCAGCACCGGCGCCGAGGCCACGGGTCAATTCACGACCGACGTCGAGCTTGACGTCGGCGTCACTCATCAGAAGGGCTTGCGCGTCCGTGTTGACCGCGATGAACTCGACTCCCTTGAGTCCTTGTTCGATCATGCGGTTGACTGCGTTCACGCCGCCGCCGCCGATGCCGACGACCTTGATTACGGCGAGGTAGTTGTGCGGGGGCGTCATCGGCTCTCGCCTTCCGTGTCGTGTTTCACGCTGCTTGTCAGTGCTGCTGTCTTTTTACTGCTGCTGTGTTTTTACTGCTGCTGTGTTTGCTGCTGCTGTTGTTCGAGATAAACCCTAAACCTCAACCACAGGGTTAGAGTTATGTCAAGTATTCGATCTGAAACGAAACGCTATGCACCGTCGTCGCGTTCCGCCATTAGGCGCGCCGAGACACACCGAAGTATTTGCCACGCACTGACGCACGAGCGCACCGTGCGCTATCGCACCGTCGGAAGATCGGGACTGGACACGTCGTACGTCTGCCCCGGCTGGGTCAACAGCGGAAGCGTCACGGCAGCCTTACGATCCGAGTGCTCGACACCACCCCAGTTTACGACGCGACCGTCGAGCAGGGTCAGCGAGACACTCGAAATCGACCGAGCGGCAACCTCTCCCACCTGAAACCTCAGATCCGGCGGCAACACCGACAACACCTCGAGAGCGGCGAGCGTCGGCTCGTCGTTCCACCCGGGTGTCGGTGTCACCAGACGCGGAACCCCAGGCGGTGGGACGCCCATCTCGAAGTCGACGCCCTTCTCGTCCAGCAGGTGTGCGCCCTCGGGTGAGTCGACGAAGACAACCGGTACCCGCTCGGTGACCGTGACGCGGATGGTCGACGGATACATCCGCTGCACCCGGGCCGAGGCGACCTTCGGAATCGTCGCGACACGTGCGGCGGCTGCGCCGGTATCGACCCGCATCAACGGCTGACCGGTCGGTACGGCCAGGAGTGAAAGGATCTGTTCCTCACTGACGGTCGTCGCACCGAGAACTTCGGTGCCCCGGACCGAGAGCACCGGAGACAACCAGGCCGTCAGCGCAATTCCCACCACCAGCACGATTGCCAGCGGTGCCATGATCAGCGGTCGCTTGAACCACTTACGAGTCGGTGTGGGTTCGGGAGCCGGCTCCGTCGACCGCGTCGAGTATCGCGATTCGGTGCGAGTACTGCGCCGACGCGTACTGGTGGCTTGTCTGGCTCGAGGATCTCGACGCCCGCGCCGACTTCGTGCGTCGGGTGTCATCGCGGCGCGGGATGCGGCGCCGAACGCAAAGCATCGAGGATCTGTTTGCCGAGCATGGTCACATCACCGGCACCCATCGTGATGACGATGTCGCCGGGGTGAGCCAATGCCGCGACCTGCTTCGGCGCCTGGGACAGATCAGGTTGATAGTGAACAGGTTTGGTGACCGATTGAGCGACCAGCGCACCGCTGACGCCCGGCATCGGCTCTTCGCGAGCGCCGTACACGTCGAGAACAACTACCTCGTCGGCCAAGTCCAGTGCCTGCGCGAACTCCTCGGCGAACGCGGCTGTGCGCGAATAGAGGTGAGGTTGGAATACCACGATTACACGCCCGGCTGCCGAATTGGTCGACGACGAATCGTCTTCCGGTCGAACCAGATCCGCGGCCGCGCCGAGGACCGCGCGAACTTCGGTCGGATGGTGGGCGTAGTCGTCGAACACCCGGACACCACGCTCGCGACCGGTGAACTGGAACCGGCGGTGGACACCACCGAATCCTGCGAGCCCTTCGACGATTTCCTCCGTCTCGGCGCCGGCGTCACGGGCGGCCAGCAGAGCGGCCAGCGCGTTGAGCGCCATGTGCCGACCCGGCACTGCCATCCGCACGGTTCGCGCAGCGCTCTCCCCCGCCAGGTGGAACTGCAGGACTCCGCCGACGTCGTGTGCGTGGAAGCCCAGCAGTCGGACTCCGACCTCGACACCGTCGACAGGCTCGAAGGCAGTGCCCGCCTCCACTTCCTGCGTATCCGCGGACCCGTAACCGAGTACCCGGATGTCCGAACGACCCGAGGCCACGATTCGCTTCGCGAGATCCGCCGATCCTGGATCGTCGAGGCAGACAATCAGGAGCCCGCCCGGGCGTAGCTTGTCGACAAAATCGTCGAACACCTGCACATACGCTTCGACGCTGCCGAAGTAGTCGAGGTGATCGGCCTCGATGTTGGTCACGACGATGACGTTGGGGTCGTACTGCAGGAGCGACCCGTCACTTTCGTCCGCCTCGGCGACAAAGACGTCACCGCTGCCGTGATGGGCATTCGTTCCCGCTTCGTTGAGTTCGCCACCAACGGCAAACGAGGGGTCGAAACCACAGTGCTGCAGGGCAACCACGAGCATCGATGTCGTCGACGTCTTGCCGTGTGTACCCGAAACCAGGAACGTGCGATTGCCCTGCATCAGTGATGCTAGGACGGCCGGCCGAAGAATCACCGGGATTCCGCGGCGAGCGGCCTCGACGAGTTCGGGGTTGTCCTTCGGGATGGCCGCGTGGGTCGTGACGACGACGGTCGGTCCGCCTGGTAGCAGGTCGAGAGCATCGGCGTCATGACCGATCCGGACCTGTGCCCCGCGTGCACGAAGCGCCAGGACTCCTCGGCTCTCCTTCGCGTCCGAACCCGAGACGAGGCCTCCGCGGGAAAGCAGAATTCGCGCGATGCCGGACATGCCGGCACCGCCGATTCCGACCATGTGTACTCGCTCGAGGTGGGCGGGCAGCGCGGTCATCGGTTTCCCCTTGCGTTTTCCTGGACGGCGTTTTCCTTTGCCGCGATGTCGAGCACGATCCGTGCGATCTCGGTTGCCGCCGTACGGTGTCCGACGTTGGCAGCGCCACTGCTCATCTTTTCGAGGCGCGCGCTGTCACTGAGCATCGGGACGACGGTACCGGCGACAAACGTCGGCGTGAGGTCGTTGTCGGAGACGATGATCGCGCCGCCTGCTGCGACAACGGGTTTCGCGTTGAGCTCCTGCTCACCGTTGCCGTGCGGCAGCGGAACGTAAACGGCCGGAAGCCCGACCGCCGAGACCTCGGCGACCGTCATCGCACCAGAACGACAGATGGTCGCGTCGGCTGCCGCATACGCGAGATCCATCCGCGAAAGATAAGGAACAGCCACGTACGGTGCCGTCTCCGAGTACTGCGTGACCTCGAGGGAGTTCTTGGGTCCGTGTGCGTGCAACACCGAGATTCCCGCTTTCGCGAGTTCCTGGGCAGCGCCGGAGACCGCGTCGTTGAGCGACTTCGCGCCCTGCGATCCGCCGAAGACGAGTAGAACGGGACCGTCCTGCGGCAGTCCGAAGTACTCGCGCGCTTGCGAACGAAGTCCCGCTCGATCGAAATTGGCGATCGACGCCCGGACCGGAATGCCGACGATCTCGGCGTCCTGATCGCCGCGGTTCTTCACACCCGACCCCGGAACGGCGGCAAGCACGCGCGTCGCCAGGCGAGCACCGATCTTGTTCGCGATTCCGGCACTGGCGTTCGCCTCGTGGATGACGATCGGAATCTTGCGTCGGCGGCGAAGAACACCACCACGGGCGGCAAGGTACGCCGGAAGCGCGACGTAGCCACCGAAGCCGACGATCACGTCGGCGTCGACGGAATCGAGTACCTCGCGGGTCTTGCGTACCGACGCGAGGATGCGTGTCGGCAGTTTGACGAGATCCATCGTGGGCTTACGAGGAAGCGGAACCGGCGGAATGAGCTCGAGTGTGTAGCCGCGCGCAGGCACCAAGGTGGTTTCGAGACCACGCGCAGTTCCGAGTGCAGTGATCCTCGTGTCGGGCGCAGCGGCCTTGACCGCGTCCGCGACCGCAAGAGCGGGTTCGATATGACCAGCCGTGCCTCCCCCTGCCACCACTACCGACAGAGCCGATTTATTGCCGCTCACCTACGAATTCCTCGCTCTCGAACTTCTCGTGGATCTTGTGCCCTACGTGTCGGCGCCTGCCGACGCTGACCATTCTGCCCTCCCGCGGTGCGCTTCCGTGACCCAGCGGCCGCACCTCGGGCGGAATCCGCGGTAGTACGAGCGCCTTGATCTGCCCGCTTGCGTCGATCACCCGTCTCGATCGCACGCCGGCCGTCGCGTCCGCGAGCCGGTTCGATCTGCCGCGTGGGCTTCGGTCGACGGATCGGCCGACCCCCTGAAGGCGGGTGGTACAGCACCGGCTTGGGGAGTCTGAGCAACTTCGAGATCTTGCCGTCCTGCCCGGAGTTCAGAGCGGCAACCGCTTCGGGCTCGTGGCGAGCAGCATTGGCGATGACACCGAACATGAACAGTGTGATCGCCAAGGACGAACCACCGGCGGAGACCAAGGGCAACTGGAGTCCGGTCACCGGCAGCAGTCCGATGACGTAGCCGATGTTGATCATTGCCTGGCCGACGATCCAGGTAGTTGCGGTGGCCGAGAGGAGCCGCCAGAACGGATCGATGCTGCGGGCTGCGATGCGCAATCCCGTGTAGACGAATACGGCGAACAACCCGATCACTACCGCACAGCCGACAAATCCCAGCTCTTCGCCGATGATCGCGAAGATGAAGTCGTTGTGAGCGTTCGGCAGGTAGTTCCATTTGGCGACGCTCTGCCCGAGTCCGCGTCCGAGCAAGCCTCCGTCGGCGAGGGAATACAGAGCCTGCTTGGCCTGGTAGTTGTTGCCCTGCAGGTCATCGCTCTTGTTGAAGAAGGCCTGAACTCGATCGGAACGATAACCGGCCGTCATGGCCAGCACGCCTGCCACGACAACGCCCGTCACCGCGATCGAGCCGAAGAGCTTCAGTGGCAGCCCACCGAACCACAGCAGGGCCCCGACGATGATTCCCAATGCGATTGTCGTACTGAGGTTCGGTTGCGCGACGACCAGCGCGAAGACCAGCATCGCGGCGGGCACGAGCGGAATCAGGATCGACTTCACGGATCGGTCGTCCGGTCGCCTCGAGGCCAACAGATGTGCGCCCCAGATCGCCAGTGCGACCTTCATGATTTCCGAGGGCTGCACCGAGAATCCGCCGACGTTGAACCAGCGACGTGCGCCCTGCGCTTCGGTGCCGATTCCCGGAATCAGGACGAGTACCAGCATGATCAGCACGACGACGAACAGCGGAAACGAATACTGCCGGAGCACTCTCGCCGGAATCCGCAGCGCGACGTAGAAGAGCACCGCCCCGAGAATCGCGAAGATCAACTGCTGGGTGAACAACGAATATGCCGAGCCGCCGGACACGTACTGCTCGACGCTCGACGCCGACAGAACCATCACGAGCCCCAAGACAGTTAACATCGTGGCAATCGTCACCACCAGGTGGAACGACGCCAACGGACGCGCCAACCAGGCACCGATTCGGGTCTTGGGACCCTTGGTCATCGCAGGTTCCCGGCTTCGCCAGGCGAATCTGTATACGGATCAGGCAGCGCGGCTACTGCGGCGGCGAAGCTGTCACCGCGATGCCCGTAACTGACAAACATGTCCAAGGACGCGGCGGCCGGCGCGAGTACGACGGCGTCACCCGGGGATGCCAAGTCGGCAGCTTCGACTACCACTGCGGCCATGACGGCATCCGCGTCGGCACCCGGCGGCAGCCGGATGGTGAGAGTCGAGTTGCTGCTGTTTTCGCTCACCACTGCATCGTCCCCCGACATCACGTGCACCACGGGAACATCGGGCGCGTGTCGCGCGAGCGCGTCCTCGATCACACCAGCGTCACGGCCGAGAAGGACAGCGCCGGAGAGTCTCGGGCCGACTTCGCTCACCAACTGGTCGACGCTTGCTCCCTTGAGTAGACCGCCTGCAACCCAGACGACGCGATCGTGCGCGAGTATCGACGGTCTGGCCGCGTGCGGATTGGTGGCCTTGGAATCGTCGATGTACACAACGGACCCGACACGGCCGACCAGCGCCCCGCGGTGTGGGCCGACCTTGTGTGCGGCCAGTCCACGCTCGACGACGCCTGCGTCGAATCCGAGTGCCCGTGCCAAGGCGGCAGCGGCCAGCGCGTCCATGACGCCGGCCGGACCGGCCGGATCTATGGACGCCGCTTCGGCCAAGCGGACGTGATCGCCGAACGCATTGTCGACGAGGTATCCCCCGTCGACACCGAGTTCTCCTTCGCCCGGTTCACCCAATCTGAACCCGGTGACTTTGTCTGCAGTGGCGCGAGTTCCCAGCTCGGACGCGATTGCGTCATCGAGGCCGACCACCGCGACCTTTCCACTCAATGCCCGCGACTTGGCCTCGGCGTACGCACTCATTCCGCCGTGCCAGTCGAGGTGATCCTCGGCGACGTTGAGGACCACGCCGGCATCCGGACGTACCGAAGGCGCCCAGTGCAGTTGGAACGAGGACAGTTCGACAGCGAGGTACTCCACGCGCGGCGACGTCTCGGCGAGCGCGTCGAGAATCGGCAGCCCGATGTTCCCGCAGGCGCGGCCGACAACTCCGGCGGCGTCGAGAATCGAGGCCAGCATCGACGTCGTCGTGGTCTTTCCGTTGGTCCCCGTCACGACGAGCCACTTGCGCGGCGAGCCGAAGTGCCCGCTGTGGTCGACGCGCCAGGAGAACTCGACGTCTCCCCAAATGGGAATCCCGTGACCGGCGGCGGCTGCCAGGATCGGTGCATCCGGACGAAAGCCGGGACTGGTGACAACGAGCCCGTAGTCGGTGATCGAATCCGGGGCATCCTCGATCGAGGTGGTGGTCACCATGTCCGCGCCGAGTTCGGCGCAGCGCTCCGCGAAGTCCAGAGTCGAATCGGCAACCGTCACGACGGCTCCGAGTGCGACAAGAGGCTCGATGGTGGCTTGACCGGACACCCGCCCACCGGCGACCAGCACTCGCGTACCGCGGAGCCAGGACAGATCGTTCTCGGAATCCGCTGAGCTGGTCATGGTTTTCAGCCTCCGAGCGCTGCGAGGTATTCGCTGTAGAAGAGTGCCAATCCGATTGCCGACGCGATAGCCGCCAGCAACCAGAATCTGATGATCACCGTGGTTTCAGCCCACCCGGCGAGTTCGAAGTGGTGATGGAACGGTGCCATTCGGAACACCCGCCGTCGGCTGGACCGGAACACCGCTACCTGGATCACCACCGACGCGGCCTCCGCGACGAACAGTGCGCCGATGACAACCATCAGCAGTTCCGTGCTGGTGGTGATCGACAACCCCGCGAGCATGCCGCCGAGGGCAAGAGAACCGGTGTCGCCCATGAAGATCTTGGCAGGTGCGGCGTTCCACCACAGGAAACCGATGCACGCGCCGGCGCCGGCCGCGCAGAGCACCGCAAGATCGAGTGGATCGCGGACGTCGTAGCAACCCTTGCCCGGGTTGGTCTCACACGAGTAGCGGAACTGCCAGAACGTGATGATGACGTAGGCGCCGAGAACGAAACTCATCGCCCCGGCGGCCAGACCGTCCAGGCCGTCGGTCAGGTTGACGGCATTGGACCAGGCGCTGACCAGTAGGTAGCAGAACGCGATGAAGACCACGGAACCGAGTGAGACGGTGGCGATGTCACGAACGTACGACAGATGAACACTGCCCGGAGTCAGCCCGTCGTCACCGCGGAACTGAAGGGCCAAGATACCGAAGGCAATTGCTGCGACGAACTGTCCGACCAGCTTCGCTGTCTTGTTCAGTCCGAGATTGCGCTGCTTGCGGATCTTGATGAAGTCGTCGAGGAAACCGACTCCGCCGAGAGCTGTGGTCAGACCCAGAACGAGGAGCCCGGACGCCGATGGCCCCTCCGCGTTGTCCATGCCGAGACCGATGAGGTGCGAGCCGAGATAGCCGGCCCAGATTCCGGTCAGGATCGCGACGCCGCCCATGGTGGGGGTGCCGCGCTTGGCCTGGTGACTGGCCGGACCTTCGGTTCGGATCTCCTGCCCGAAACCTTGTTTCGAGAACGCCTTGATCAGGATCGGCGTGAGCATGATGGAGACCGCGAGCGCGATGCCTGCGGCGAGAAGAATCTGGATCACTGCGAATCCCCGCTGTTCTCGCCGTCAGTGTTCTCGTCACCAGTGTGGTTCTCGCTGCCGGTGTTCTCGCCGTCGGCGCCTGGCGTTGCGGCCAGAATCGCTTCGGCGACCGTCCACAGTTCAACCGACTTGGACGCCTTCACCAGTACGAGATCGCCGGGTTCGAGTTCTGCTTCGAGGATGGCAATTGCCGCAGCTGCGTCGGGCACGACGACGGACTCGTCACCCCACGACCCCTCCATCACCGCTCCTTGATGCATCGCACGTGAGGTGCGGCCCGTTCCGACGACGATCAACTTGCTGACGTCGAGCCTGACGACAAGGCGACCGATCGCGTCGTGCTCGACCACCGACTCCGGCCCGAGTTCACCCATCTCACCGAGCACAGCCCAGCTTCGACGCCCGAAGTGCCGATCCGATCGTGCCATGGACACCAACGCCTTGAGGGCGGCGCGCATGGAATCGGGATTGGCATTGTAACTGTCGTTGACAACGGTGACGCCGTCGGCGCGCTCGGTAACTTCCATTCGCCTCGCGGACGCTGCCTTCGTGCCCTCGAGGACACGCGCGATGTCTTCAACCGCGAGGCCGTTCTCGAGTGCGACAGCCGCAGCGGCAAGAGCATTGCTCACGTGATGTTCGCCGTGCACGGCCAGACGAATACGTGCCGAACCCTGCGAACAGCTCAGTGTGAAGGAAGCCCGGGCCTGATCGTCGACGACCACGTCGGTCGCCCGAACGTCGCAGTCTTCCGACTGGCCGACGAATACGATCCGGGCTTTGGTCCGGCTCGCCATTGCGGCGACCATGCGGTCGTCGGCGTTGAGGACCGCGACGCCACCGTCGGCTGCCGACGGGAGTGCTTCCACCAGTTCACCTTTGGCGACAGCGATCGCTTCACGGGAACCGAATTCACCGAGGTGAGCGGTACCCACGTTGAGAACGACGCCGATCTTCGGCGGCGCAATCTCGGTCAGCTCGCCGACGTGGCCGACCCCCCGTGCCGACATCTCGAGGACCAGGAAGCGAGTCTTCGCGTCCGCGCGGAGGACCGTCCACGGCAAACCCAGTTCGTTGTTGAACGATCCGGGCGGCGCAACCACCTCACCGCGCTCGCGCAACAGCGCTGCAATCAGGTCCTTGGTCGAGGTCTTGCCCGCAGAACCGGTGACACCGACCAGCGTCAGCCCACCATCAGTTGCTGTTCCATCAGTTGCCAGTTCGTCGACGACTGCTCGGGCCAAAAGACCGAGGGCGTGCAGGACTGCGGCCCCGGATCCGTCGGTGTCGTGTTCGAGCAGCATCACCGCACTGGGACCGTCGTTCGGCACCGAAGGAACGACGATCGCCGGCACTCCGACCGGCCGCGCCGCGAGTACCGCGACGGCGCCTGCCGCCACCGCAGCTTCCGCGTGATCATGGCCGTCGACACGTGCGCCGGGTAGTGCGAGGAAAAGCCCACCTGGACTGACCTTGCGCGAATCGAATTCGACGGTTCCAGTCACCTGCGTCGACGAATCGTCGACGTCGTGCAGGGTTCCTCCGACGATCTCGGCGATCCGAGAGAGCGTCATCGGGATCATTACTTGCCTCCATGTGCTGTGTTGATCGCGAATCGGCCGATCATTTCGCCCAACACCTCGCGGTCGTCGAACGGGTGCTTGACCCCGTCGATTTCTTGACCTACTTCGTGGCCTTTGCCTGCCACCAGGACGACATCTCCTGGCTCTGCCCACCGGACCGCTTGCTCGATCGCGGTCGCCCGGTCCCCCACTTCACGAACCTCGCCGCGTTCCGATTCGGGCACGTCCATGGCGCCCTGCATCACCGAAGCACGAATCTTCGCCGGATCCTCGGAACGTGGGTTGTCGTCGGTGACGATCAGCAGGTCTGCACCTCGCGCACCCGCTTCACCCATGAGAGCCCGTTTGCCGGCGTCGCGATCTCCGCCCGCACCGACCACCACCGCAACTCGGCCGGGAACCTGGTTGCGCAGCGTGGCGATCACGGCTTCGAGCGCTGCCGGCTTGTGCGCGTAGTCGACCACAGCGAGAAAGCTCTGTCCACGGTCGATCCGCTGAACTCGTCCGGGGACATCCACAGTGCCGAGCGCTCGAACAGCGGCGTCCGGGTCGAGGCCGGCAGCAAAACTGACGGTCAACGCCAGCGCAGCGTTGGCCACGTTGTATCGCCCGGGGAGGCGAAGCGAGACCGGCCATGATTGTCCGTCGGGCCCGACCAACTCGAAAGTCTGTGAGCCGTCCTCGGCAACCTCGACCGCACCGACCTTCCATTCGGCCTCGGCCGTCGAGGTCGAGACCGTGGTCACTGCATCGCTCTCGTCGGTCGCGGCCAACTCGGCCATCCGTCGACCCCATACGTCGTCGACGCAGACGACGGCATGCTCGGCTCGCACCGTCGACTCGGGATCGAACAACCGAGCCTTGGCCTGGAAGTACTCCTCGAAGTCCCGATGGAAATCGAGGTGGTCCTGCGAAAGATTGGTGAAAGCGCCGATGTCGAAGCGGATGCCGTCGACGCGTCCGAGGGCGAGCGCGTGACTGGACACCTCCATGACGACGGTGTCGATCCCCTGCTCCGCCATCACGGCGAACAGAGCATGCAGTTGCGGAGCTTCCGGCGTGGTCAGCGCGCTGGGGACCCGGCGGCCGTCGATGCGAGTCTCTATGGTGCCCACCAGGCCGGGCTTGCGGCCGGCTCCGGCAATCGCTGCTTCGAGCAGGTATGACGTCGTGGTCTTGCCGGACGTGCCGGTGATGCCGACGACCTGCATCTTCTCTGAAGGTCGGCCGTAGATTTCCGCTGAGATCTCGCCGAGCACGTCCCGCGGATTCGGATGAACCAGAACCGGAACGGGACGGTCGGGCGCGTTGTCAGCGGCCTCTATCAATTCCAGGCCGGCCTCGTCGGTCAAGATCGCGGTCGCACCGCGCCCCAGAGCGTCGACGGCGAACTGAGCGCCGTGCGTCCTGGCACCGGGCAGAGCAGCGAAGAGGTCATCGGTCACGATTCCCTGCGCACGCAGGTCGACACCCTTGACGACCACCTCCGGTGACTGTGATCCCGGTTGTCCGACCCATTCGAGGCGAGCCCCGGACAGTTCGGACAGCGCCGTGACCGCGGTAGCAACCGGTTGTGTCGGACGCGTCCCGGGAGCGCCGTCCGAGTTCGACGATTGCAAACGATTCGGCACTGTCACTCGACTCCTGGGAATTGTCGTTGGTCTACGGCGGTCGTTGGTCTGTCGTCGGTCTGTGGCGATCGCAGCGCAAGCAAGGTACGGCGCACTGCAATGAATGAGATTACTGCGGCGTTTGAGATTACCGTGTCCGGGATTAACCCGAAGACCGTGTCGAACCCCACACCCGCAATCAGTCCGCCTGCAACACCAACTTGCGACCGGGGTCCGGCGACATCGGAACACTGTCACGCTGCAACATCCACGAGGCGATGTTGTGGAACAACGGCGCTGCCGATTGACCGCCCCCGCCGTCCACGCCGCGAACCGGGGCGTCGAGCATGATTCCGATCACGAATCGAGGGTTGTCCGCCGGCGCGATTCCCGCGAAGGTGATCCAGTAGTTGGAGTTGGAGTAGCACTTGCACGCGGGATCCACCTGCTGCGCGGTGCCCGTCTTGCCGCTGACCTGATATCCCTCGACGCCCGCGGCAACACCCGTTCCCCGTTGGTTACCCGTGTCTTCCTGAGTGACCGATCGGAACATGTCCCGAACCGTCGAGGCTGTCTGGGCGCTGACCACCTCGACGCCCTCGGGTTGCGGCGTCTCGGTTCGAGCGCCGGAAGAATCTACAGTCGACTTCACGATCCGCGGAGGAATTCGCACACCGTCGTTGGCAATAGCCTGGTACATCCCCGTCATCTGCAGGGTTGTCATCGACAGACCCTGACCGATCGGCAAGTTCGCGAAGGTTCCGCCGGACCACTGGTCGCGACTCGGAACGCTGCCCGCGCTCTCGCCGGGAAGTCCGACGTCGGTGCGTTGTCCGAGGCCGAACCTGTTCAGCATGTCTGCGTAGCGATCCTCGCCCACTCGCTGAGCGAGCATCAGCGTGCCGACGTTCGAGGACTTTCCGAACACACCGGTAGAGGTGTACGGAGCCACACCGTGATCCCACGCATCCTTGACTGTGGCGCCGGCCATCGTGATGCTGCCCGGGACCTGCAGAACTTCATCCGGAGTTGTCTTACCGTCCTCGATGGCCGCTGCAGCGGTGACGATCTTGTTCACCGATCCAGGTTCGAACGGTGTGCTGACCGACGGATTGCCCATTTCGACTGTCGGCGCGTTCTTGTCGATGCCGATCGCGGGGTTGAAGGTGCTGTCGTTGGACATGGCCAACACCTGCCCCGTCTTGGAGTCCATGACCACAACCGAGGCGTTCTTTGCGCCTGACTTGTCCTTGGCGATCTGAACCTGCTGCTGAACGTAGAACTGGAGATCCGAATCGATGGTCAGTTCGACGCCCGAACCGTTGACGGCCGGTTGCTTGTCACGCCAGCTACCGGGGATCACTGCCCCGTCCGAACCGCGGTCGTAGGTCTCGGATCCATCGGTTCCGGCGAGTGTGGAGTCCATCGAATCTTCGAGGCCGAGCAACCCGTGCCCGTCCCAACCGGTCGCGCCGACGAGATTCGCGGCCAGAGAGCCACCGGGGTACTCGCGGATGTCCTGTCGCTCGAGCCCGACCTCCCGGAACTTGTCCGAGATCTCGGCGGCAACTGCCGGGTCCACGCTGCGCGCGAGGTAGGTGAAAGTTTCGTTGCTGTTCATCTTCTGAAGTAGATCTTTTTCCGGAACGGTATCGCCGAGCTTGGCGTGGATTCCGGCTGCGATCTCAGCGAGGCGATCGCTCACTTCCGGCGCCTGCTTGGCGCCCTCGGCGCCCTGCTCGATGCTCTTGGCGCGCGCTTCCTCGAGCTCCTTGCGTACCCGCACCGGCTGGAAGGTCAGCGCCTTGGCTTCCATGGTGAACGCGAGAGGATTTCCGTTGCGGTCGGTAATCGAGCCGCGTACGGCGGGATCAACCTGCGTCGTGGTTCGTTGATTAGCGGACTCCGCGGCCAGACTCGGCGCGTCGATGCCCTGAATCCACAAGAGTTGCAATGCCGCAACGGCGAGCGCACCACACATGGTGATACGACCGACTCGCTGGCGAAACGGGAAGGAAGCGGTAGCCGAGCGGCGCGGACGCCGACCGGGGTTGTTACGGGAGTTCTGACTCACCGACGTTCCTCAGGCGGAGCAGGCACCGCCGTCGTGGTGGCGGGTGCTGTCGTCGTGGGGATCACAGGAACCAATTGTTCACTCTGCGCGAGGTTTCGCGTGTTATTGGGAACCCTCGGCGTGGCTCCCGGGACTACCGGCGGCGTGGTGCGCGGTGGCGTCGAGGTCGGTGCGGGGACCGACGTGGGCGCATCGAGCGGTGGCATCGCTCCGGCAGTCGCGGGCGTCGGCGTTCCGACGACCTCGACCGAACCATCCGGATGCACCACCAGGCGTGCAGGATCCTTGGCCGGGACCATGCCGAGAGCGCTGGCCTGATTTGCCAACTCCGGAGCCGAGTTACGCGACTGGAAGTCACGTTCGAGCGCTGCTTTCTGCTCGACCAAAGACTGGTTGTAAGCACGCGCATCACTGAGTTGGTACGAATCCTCAGCAGCGCGAGTGGTCAGCAGCAGGGTCACCGCAAGACCGATCGACAGCAGTCCGATGACGGAGGCCACGAACGGTACTCGTCCCTTGAGCATCGCTCGAGGAGAGATCGACGGGCCGGCAGCAGCGGCAGTTCCGGTCCGACCAGCCGCCCGTGCGGTGCGCTTCTCGTATGCGCGTTGCGCTGCACCGGATTTGCCCTGACCACTCATGCTCGCCTCCTGGAAATGCGTTCTGCGGCACGCAAACGCACCGGAGCTGATCGTGGGTTCTCTTCGATTTCCTGCTCGGACGCACGTTCTGCGCCACGGGTGAGAATGCGGAATTCCGGGCCCATTCCCGGCAACTCGACCGGCAGACCTTCAGGACTGGTGGACTTGGAGCGGGGAACCAACTCCGCCTTCACAACTCGGTCCTCGAGCGACTGGTAGGACATGAACACCACTCGTCCACCGACTGCCAGTGCGTCGAGCCCTGCAGGCACCGCTGCACGAAGCGAGTCCAACTCGGCATTGACTTCGATCCGCAGCGCTTGGAAGGTGCGCTTGGCCGGGTGTCCACCGGTACGTCGCGTGGCGGCCGGGATTGTCCGGTACAGCAACTCGACCAGAGCTGCACTGGTGGTGAAAGGTTCACGCTCACGCTGCCGAAGGACCTCGGACGCAATCTTTCCGGCGAATCTCTCTTCGCCGTACGTGCTCAGAATGCGAGCAAGGTCGCCGTGGCTGTAGGTGTTGAGAACCTCTGCCGCGGTCAGCCCGACCGTCTGATCCATTCGCATGTCGAGAGGGGCGTCGATCGAGTACGCAAAACCTCTGTCGGCTTCGTCCAGCTGCATCGACGACACACCCAGATCGAAGAGGATCGCGTGAACCGACTCCGTTGACGGCAGACCGGCCTGTTCGAGCGCGTCTTCGATCCCGTCATACGTGGTGTGCACGAACGTGGTTCGGTCTGCGAAGGGCGCCAGACGCTCGGAAGCGATACGGAGTGCATTGGTGTCGCGGTCGAGACCGATGAGATGAAGGCCCGGGTACTTGCCAAGGAAGAATTCGGAGTGGCCGCCGAGCCCCAACGTCGCATCGATCATGTAGGCGCCCGCACCACCGTCACCGACAGCTGTGATGGCAGGGCCGAGAAGATCGTCGGCGCGATGCAGAAGTACAGGGACGTGTGCGAAGCCATCGGCATCCGAGGGTTCGTTCACCTCGTGATCCACCATGATTGCTCCGGCTCCTACTTTCATGATTTCCGATGACTTTTCGAAAAGTTGCTGACTTTCCGAGAAGGCGATGACTGTTCGAGAAGGCGAATGCTTCGAGGTCCCTGCCCGAAGGAGAACCTGGCGCTGGGGAAGTGCGTCAGGGTCTTTCCGGGCAGAGGCCTCGCGGCATTCGCCGGGGGCTCTTCGCCTAGACGATCTCGCTGAGAGATTCGCCTGTTGCCTGCGAGTAGTCCTCTTCGTTGTCTCCGAGATACCTCTCCCAGGCTGCTAGATCCCAGATCTCGAGGTAATCGACGGAGCCGGTCACTACGCATTCCTTCGACAGGTTTGCGTAACGCCGATGATCAGCCGAGAGGGTGATTCGCCCCTGGGCATCGGCGTGCTGTTCATCTGTGCCGGCGGCCAGGGCACGTACATACGCCCGAGCTGCCGGATCATTGCGTGGAGCTGCCGCTGCCTTTCGAGCGAGCTTGACGAACTCGTCCCGAGGGTAGATGGCGAGGCTGTGATCTTGACTTTTGGTGATCATCAATCCTCCTGCCAGTTCGTCTCGGAACTTTGCCGGCAACGTGAGCCGACCTTTGTCGTCGAGCTTCGGCGTGAAGGTACCGAGGAACACTCGACACCTCCTGCGAGCTTGCGCTGAAACCCTCCCTATCGAGCGGATCGTGCTTCAGCTCTCCGCCCGAACCCACAGTACCCCACTTTCCCCCACAAACAAGGAGCACATGGTCCCTATTCAGCATCATTTGCTGATAAATAGCAGGTCAGCGCAGGTGGGGAGACGTGGGGGAAATTTGCAACCGTGTCCCGGCCCACACCACCGTCATATCGAGCCTTCACGCCACGATCTGTCGCTCCCCCGGACAAAATCGCAGTACAAGCACGGTTTTCGAATATACGTGAGCTGGTCGAGCGTGGCAGTTCGGCCAGGGTGGAGGAAAGTGGAGGACCGGGTGGAGCGAAGTGGAGGAAGCCCGTGGGCACGTCTACGGGTAGCCAGGGTGGCGAGTGATTCGCTCGCGCGTCACTGATTCGCCGGTAACCCCGCCAGCGCACACGACAACACCCATACCAACGCGTGTGGCGGTCGGCAACCTTGGTTGCCGACCGCCACACGTGTGGTCGTTCGTGCCCTGCAAAGGGCGTCATGTCCGAACTGCATCACTCTCGAAGTTAGCCCCGAAGAAGGGCGGGAGAGCTAGTCCTGCTCGAACCTGCGTTTGAATCGATCTTCCATCCGTGACGAGAATCCGCCGCCGGACTTCCGGCCGCGTCCCCGTCCGGAACCACCGGCAGCACCCCTACCCGGCGGACCGGAAGGATGATTGCCGCCTTCGGAAGCGGGGTCGGCAGCTGCTGCGGACTTACGTCCACCACCCCAGAGGAACAACACCCCTGCGCCGAACATGAACAAGAAACCGAACAGGCTGATGATCGGAAAACCGCCCGGCTTGAGCGGGAGGGCAACCCCCGCGATCAGCAGGACCAGACCCAGCACGAATAGAGCCGCAGCTTGGAATCGCCGTCTACTCGACGGCGCCCGCATACGGCCGCCCCTCACATTGGAGGCGAACTTGGGGTCTTCGGCATAGAGAGCGCTCTCGATCTGATCGAGCATGCGCTGCTCGTGCTCGGAGAGTGGCACGGTACCTCCCCCGGCACTGGAAGTTTGGCAACCACCTCACGGTGTGAGGCGGCGGGTAATCAACTTGGACGATTACCTGTTTTCATAATACGAGCAGTTTAGGTCTCGGACCACCAACTCCGGGTACGAGTTCCGCCACAAGCGTACGTATTCGTGCCGAAGGGCCCCGATTCGGCTCCATTTGCCCGCGCAGACCAGGAATTTCCCCGGAAACGACTGCCGGGACGGACCATTTGTTCACGACGCTTGCAAATGCGCGGACGTGTCCTGACCGATGAAATCTTCGACGGCTGTGAGAAAACGACCGACCTCGGCAAAAAATGCGTCGGAATCGGAGTCTGTGATCACGATCGACACACCGGTTTCCACGGCCGCACGCGTAGCGGACCACCCCGCGAAGAACTTCGACCACGCACCGAACGCGGGCGCCGCGGCGTCCATCAGGACCCACGCGTTTCCAGTTCGCTTACGCTTCGAGCCGGCACCGGCAGGGGCCGCCGCCAAGACCGCCCCGGCACCACGCAGCGCCGCCAGGTAAGCACACCGGAACCGGTCGGCAGGATCGCCTGCCCCGATCGCTTCTTCCAGAAGCGCATCGGCCTTCCGAAGCAGTCCCCATGCCACACCGGACTTTCCCACTTGAACACTGCCGTGGCTGGTGGCCGTCGCACCGAACGACCGCCGCGCCGACATCGACAATCGAGAGATTGCGGCATCCGACGGACTCGACAACTCGGCAGGAAGAGTTCGTACGGAATTCACACGTTCAGGCTTCACACGCTCGGACATCGGGGCACCTCCTGCACCGTAAGGATCCAAGACCAGGTGGGCCGGAGATGCCCGCTTCCCTTCGGGCATCTCCGGATCACCCACATCGAACATCTGTTCGACCTATTCAATATAACTGCACCCACCGACACGCCGTCAAGAGAAGAGGTGAGACCGGTCGACCCGCAGATCGCCTGGACACCACATACGGTCGACCTCGACCGCGAAGAATTCGCGAGTCGACTCCACGAGGCACTGGCCGTGTACGTCACAGCGATGGACTATCCGCGAGGAACCGAGTTCCATCGCGCACCGATGTGGCAGGAGCATGCGAACCGGCCCGGCTGGAAAGCCGTCGGCGCATTGGCAGTTCCCCAGCAACCGTCGCACGAAAATCTGCCACTGGTGGGGATCGCTTACGGGTATCGCGGGAGCCCGGACCAGTGGTGGCATCAGCAGGTACTGCACGGGCTTCGGCGCTCGGGTCGCCCCCAGAGCGAGATCGACGCGATTCTGAGCGACTACTTCGAACTCACCGAACTTCACGTGCATCCGAACGGACAAGGCCACCGGTTGGGCGAATCGCTCTTGCGCCACCTCCTCGCTGATCGACCCGAACGCAGTGTTCTGTTGTCGACCCCCGAGGTGTACGAAGAGGACAACCGTGCCTGGCGGCTGTACCGTCGCCTCGGCTTTCGTGACGTGCTCCGCAGATTTCGTTTCGCCGGCGACAACCGACCGTTCGCGGTCCTCGGCCGTGGACTGCCGCTGTGAGCGCACTTCTCGACGCCGTCGTCGTCGGCTCCGGACACAACGCGCTCGTTTCGGCCGCCTACCTCGCACGCGAGGGTTGGTCGGTCGAGGTGCTCGAGAAGGACACGGTTCTCGGCGGCGCCGTCTCGACCGTCGAACGATTTCCCGGATACAAGGTGGACCGGGGGTCGTCGGCGCACCTCATGATTCGACACAGCGGCATCATCGAGGAGCTCGGACTCGCCGCGCACGGGCTGCGCTACATCGACTGTGACCCGTGGGCGTTCGCGCCGCCTGCGCCGGGCACCGACGGGCCGGGCATCGTGTTTCACCGCGACCTCGACGCAACCTGCCGGTCCATCGAACGAGCTTGCGGGACAAAGGACGCCGACTCGTATCGACGGTTCGTCGCAGTCTGGTCGGAGCGCAGTCGACACGTCATGAAAGCGTTTTCGGCGCCGCCCACGGGATCGAACCTGATCGGTGCGTTCGGAGGTCTCGCCACCGCACGCGGCAACAGCGAACTCTCGCGGCAGTTCCTCGCGCCCGGCGACGCACTGCTGGACGAGTATTTCGACAGCGAGGCACTCAAGGCTGCATTGGCGTGGTTCGGCGCCCAGTCCGGGCCTCCGATGTCGGAACCGGGAACCGCTCCGATGGTCGGCTTCGCGGCCCTCATGCACGTCTTGCCTCCCGGGCGGGCAGTCGGCGGGAGCGGCGCGCTGAGCGCTGCGTTGGCCTCTCGCATGGCTGTCGACGGCGCCGCAATCTCACTCGGTGACGGTGTGGCGTCGATCCGCCCTAACTCGAATCACTGGACCGCCACGACCGAGAACGGTCGAGAGATTCACGCTCGCAAGGTAATTGCCGGGTGCCACATCCTCACCACGCTCGAACTCCTGGGCCGCGGCGGCTTCGACGGCGAGACGCTCGAACGATGGCGTCGCCGTATCAGGGTAGGCCCCGGTATCGGTGCGGTACTGCGACTGGCAACATCGGCGCTTCCGTCCTACCGCGGCGACGCCACGACGCAGGAAAGCACGTCGGGATTGCAATTGCTCGTTTCCGATCGCGCCCACTTGCGCACTGCACACGGCGCAGCACTGGCTGGGGAACTTCCTCCTCGCCCTGCGGTTCTCGGAATGAGTTTCAGCGGAATCGATCCCACGATCTCCCCGGCCGGTCGACATCAGGTGACGCTGTGGTCGCAGTGGCAACCGTATCGCCTCAGCGGACATCGTGATTGGGCGTCGGTCGCGGAGGCGGAGGCCGACCGGATCGTCGGCGAGATGGAGGCCGTCGCGCCCGGATTCGCTGATTCCGTCCTCGACCGCTTCATTCAGACTCCCCGCGACATCGAGTCGGAATTGGGGATGATCGGCGGAAATGTCATGCACGTCGAGATGTCACTCGATCAGATGATGTTGTGGCGACCGCTTCCGGAACTGTCCGGGCATCGCGTTCCGGGAGCAGACGGGTTGTATCTGACCGGTGCGTCGACGCATCCCGGTGGTGGGGTGTCCGGAGCCAGTGGTCGCAGTGCCGCTCGAATCGCACTGTCGGACAGCCGCCGGGGTGCGACTGGTCGTTGGATGCGTCGTTCGAGCAGGTCGTGAAGGTCACCCGCCGAACTTCATCCGCCGACACGCCCCCGCCTCGATGACTGGCTACGCCACGGCTGGCACGATGACCACTGTGCAACAGTCCACCGATCCCGCCGCCAAGCCGACCAGTCGGAAACGTTTCCTGACGGTTGCCGCGCTCGCCCTGATGCTTGTTCCCTTGCTTGCCGGGTGCATCCGCGTGCAGGTGTCGATGGGAGTGTCCGCGAACGATCGTGTGACCGGACAGGTGGTAGCTGCTGCTATTCCGGCGAACGAGGCGGACAAGGGTCCGCAGCTGACCCCACCTTCGTCACTGGAGGACAAGATACGGGTTCAGGAGTACAAGAAGGACGGATACGTCGGCAGCCAGGCGTTCTTCAGCGATCTGTCCTTCGGTGACGTCGCCCAACTGGGCTCCATGTACGCCGAGGGGTCCGGGTCGTTCCAGATCACCCTCAAGCGATCCGGGGACACCGTCACACTCGACGGCAAGGCAGACCTGAAGACGGTTCCAACTCAGGGCGCCGACGTCCAGGTCAGCATCGCCTTCCCGGCACGGGTCGGCACGACCAACGGAACACGAGACGGCGATTCCCGGGTGTCGTGGACCTTGCCCGCCGGCGAGGTGTCCACGATGCGCGCCGAGGTCAACTACGCGGACCCCAGCACCCGAAGCTTCGCCGGGTGGGCAGGAATCATGGCCGGGCTGGCGCTCGGTGTCGCGATTATCGTCGGTGCGATGGCCTGGATGGCGCGCAATCGAGCACCGATCAAGCGCGCGCCCGCCGCGAAAGCACCGGCCATGAAGACGCCTGTTACGAAGTCACCCGTCACGAAGCAAGCTGACACCAAGAACCCGAGAAACACCACGAAGTAGCGTCTGGCGGTTGCCCACTCGATCGTTGTCGAGCGAGGCAACCGAAGATCAGACGGCTTGCGCTGTCCCGACCGAGGTGTCGGGGGTGAGACCGAGGCGATCGAGGACCTCGCTGGTGGCACGCGCGAAGTTCAACGTGATGAAGTGCAGGCACGGAGCGCCTTCGGCGATCAACCGCTCACCCATCTCGGTGGCCAGATCGATACCGAGTTCACGGACCGCTGCACGGTTCTCTTCCTGACCGCTTCCAGCCGCGGCGTCGAATCGACGTTCGAGGGCGGGAGGCAGAGACGAGCCCGACAGTTCGAGCATGCGCCTCACCGAACGCAGCGAGGTTACCGGCATGATCTCCGGGATGATCGGCTTGGCGCCCTGTTCTGCGTCATACGCACTCACCCGGTCACGAAGACGCAGGTAGTCCTCCACGTCGAAGAACATCTGCGTGATCGAGTACTCCGCACCGGCACGCAGTTTCGACACCAGGTACTTCGTGTCGTATGCCAAGTCCGGAGCGCGGTAGTGACCCTCGGGGAACGACGCCACACCCACGTGGAAGTCGCCCAGATCACGGACCATCCGCACGAGTTCCTCGGCGTACTCGACGCCCTCGGGATGCTTCTTCCATTCGCCGAGCGGATCGCCGGGCGGATCGCCGCGCAACACGAGGATGTTGCTGATCCCACGATCGGCGTAGGCACCGACCATGGCACGAAGTTCTTCGGTGCTGTGCGACACCGCAGTCAGGTGAGCAACCGGCAGCAGGGTCGTCTCTTCGGCCAGTTCACCGGTGACGCGCACTGTTCGATCGCGCGTCGACCCGCCTGCGCCGTACGTCATCGAGACGAATGCCGGTCCGAGCCGCTCGAAGGTACGCACCGCACGCCACAGACGAGCTTCGGCGTCGGCGTCGCGCGGCGGCGAAAACTCGACCGAGAACGGAATGCGGCTACCTGTCGAGGAAGCGATCCGATCGACGATCGACGGTGTTCGGGTGGCCCACCCCTCGCTGGAGCGGCCCCTGACTGGATCGAATGTCACCGGTCAAGCATATGTTTTCCAGCCGCAAACAAGCTCATCGCCCAGGACTGCGCATCCCGAATGTCAGGATCACGCAGTTCACGGCCCGACCCGCCGTTGATTCCAACCCCCACTAAGCTGGGCTCCAAGCTCGCTTCCGTGTAACCCTCCGGCGCGAGAACATACCGATCTTGGAGGCCACCCTGTCCGCAGGAACCGCGCGCGTTGGACAGAGTTCGACCAACACCGCACCGCATCCGACCTCACTCCAACTGCCAGGCATGTTCGAAGGAGCGCTCCGCGACTTCTTCGCTTCACGCCGCGAACTCGTCTCGAACATCGGCGGTGGATACGAGAAGGCCGTCGATACCCTCGAGGCCTTTGTCCTGCGTGGGGGAAAGCGGGTCCGGCCGTCGTTCGCCTGGACGGGTTGGCTCGGCGCCGGAGGCGACCCGAACGGGAGCGACGCGGACGCGGTGATTCGTGCGTGCGCGGCCCTCGAACTGGTTCAGGCCTGCGCGCTCGTCCACGACGACATCATCGACGCATCAACGACCAGGCGCGGCTTCCCGACCGTTCACGTCGAATTCGAGGACCAGCACCGCGGCGAGAAGTGGAGCGGCGACTCCGCGCACTTCGGCGAGGCCGTCGCCATTCTGCTCGGCGACCTGGCGTTGGCCTGGGCGGACGACATGATCCGAGAATCCGGGATCAGCCCCGAGGCGGCCGCAAGGGTCAGCCCGGTCTGGTCGGCAATGCGCACCGAGGTGCTCGGTGGCCAGTTCCTCGACATCAGCAACGAAGCCCGCGGTGACGAAACCGTCGAGGCGGCCATGCGGGTCAACCGCTACAAAACCGCCGCGTACACGATCGAACGCCCACTGCACCTCGGCGCCGCACTGTTCGGTGCAGACGCCGAGCTGATCGACGCTTACCGCACGTTCGGAACCGACATCGGCATCGCGTTCCAACTTCGCGACGACCTACTCGGAGTGTTCGGAGACCCGTCCGTCACGGGCAAACCCTCGGGCGACGATCTCATTGCAGGCAAGCGCACTGTGCTGTTCGCGATGGCACTCGCCCGCGCCGACGCCGCGGACCCGGCGGCGGCCGAACTACTTCGCAACGGAATCGGCACCGACCTGACCGCCAACGAAGTGGACACCCTGCGCGAGGTGATGACCGATCTCGGCGCCGTCACCGACGTCGAGACGCAGATCGACACTCTCGTCGAGGCAGCGTCGAACGCTCTCGGTGCAAGCACAGCAACGGCGCAGGCCAAGGCTCGTCTCACCGACATGGCGGTCGCGGCCACGAAGCGAAGCTACTGACCGTGGCAGACGTGCACCGCACTCGAACTGTCAGCTCGCCGACCGATCGGGTCGTGATCGTCGGCGCCGGACTCGCCGGACTGTCTGCAGGGTTGTATCTGCGGGGCGCCGGGCGCGAAGTCACGATTCTCGAGAGCAACAGTTCGGTCGGTGGACGAGTCGGCATCTACGAAGGCAGTGACTACAGCATCGACAACGGCGCCACCGTGCTGACGATGCCCGAACTCGTCGAAAACGCCCTTGCCGCCGTCGGCGCCGACCCCGACTCGACGAACCCCAAATTCGTTGTGCACAAGCTCGATCCGACGTACCACGCGCGATTCGCGGACGGCACCGCTCTCGATGTTCACGCCGATCCCGAAGACATGGCTGCCGAAGTAGCCCGCGTCTGCGGGTCGGAAGAAGCGCAGCGATATCGCGTGCTGCGCCGATGGCTGAACCGAATCTTCGACGCCGAATTCGATCGCTTCATGGACGCCGACTTCGATTCTCCCCTCGGACTGGTCAATTCGCGTGCCGCGGTCAAGGATCTGAGCCGACTCGTCGCGCTGGGAGGATTCGGGAAACTGGGTGGGCAGGTGGATCGCAAGATCCGCGACCCTCGCCTTCGGCGGATCTTCACCTTCCAAGCGCTGTATGCCGGCGTTGCTCCGTCTCGAGCCCTCGCGGTGTACGGGGCGATCGCGCACATGGATACCTCGCTCGGCGTCTACTTCCCCGAGGGCGGGATGCGCACGATCGCCGAGTCCATGGCCGACGCCTTCACCGAGGCCGGTGGAATTCTGCATCTCGGCCGCACTGTCGAACGCCTCGAAGTGAGCGATCGGCGCGTGCAAGCCGTTCACACACGCGACGGTGAGCGCTTCCACTGTGACGCCGCTGTCCTCACTCCCGACATGGCCGTCACGGACTCGCTCTTGCGCCCACATACCCGATTCCGCCCGCGCCGAGTGCGTACATCGCCGTCCGCGGTCGTGATTCATGGCACTGTTTCCTCTGCTGTCGCCGACGGATGGCCCGCGCAGCGACACCACATGATCGACTTCGGCGAGGCGTGGAAGCGTACCTTCGCCGAGATCACGGCACGCCGCGGCCGCGGGCAACTGATGAGTGATCCGTCACTGCTCGTCACCCGACCGGCACAGACCGATCCGGGCCTGGCCTTCTCGCGAGACGGCCGGATCCGTGAACCGTTGTCAGTCCTCGCGCCGTGCCCGAATCTGGACAGTGCGCCGCTCGACTGGTCGACTCTCGGCATGCCCTACGTTCGCGAAATCCTCCTCACGCTGCAGGAACGCGGTTACACGGGACTGGTCGAGTCGTTCGAGATCGATCACGTCGACACCCCGCAGACCTGGCTCGCGAAGGGCATGGCCGCCGGTAGTCCGTTCGCGGCGGCACACACCTTCACCCAGACGGGGCCGTTCCGACGCAAGAACCTCGCCCGCGGCTTCGACAACGTCGTTCTCGCCGGGTCGGGAACCGTTCCGGGGGTAGGAGTACCGACCGTTCTGCTGTCCGGTCGGCTCGCCGCCGAACGTATTACCGGTACACGCGAGCGAGCCAGCGCGGTGGGCACTCGTGCGAGCAACTAAACTAGCCCCTCGTAACCGACCATTCATCCACGATTCACCGACTCGGGCGCTGCACGCGCCGATCGACACCGATCTCCTCGGGGGAGGAACCTGCACCGATGACGTCCTCTGCCGCAGCCACTGAAATACCGTGGCACCTAAGGGCCGCCAATTTCCTTCGGACTCCCGAAGGTCACAGTGCACTGCTCGGTTTCTTCGGCGCAGTCATGATCACTTTCGGTGGATTCGGCGCCGGTAGCGTCCGGCGCCAGGATCCGCTGCTCGAGTCGATGCATCTGTCCTGGCTACGTTTCGGACACGGATCGATCCTGTCGGCGGCAATCGTGTGGATCGGTGTTCTCTGCATGATCGGCGCCTGGGTTCGACTGGGCCGCTCGACCCTGCGCGGTGACGTCTCGCTACGCGGTCTGCGCTACGTCGTCCCGGTCTGGACGTTTCCGCTGCTGTTCGCGGTTCCCATGTTCAGCCGTGACGCCTACTCCTACCTGGCACAAGGCGCCTTGTTGCGCAACGGCTTCGACCCGTACGCCGTCGGGCCCGTCGTCAATCCTGGCATCCTGCTCGACAACGTCTCCAACGTGTGGACGACGACTACTACTCCGTACGGGCCGGTTCACCTTCTCCTCGCCGACGCCATTGTTCGTCTGACCGGTGAGAACGTCATCGCGGGCACGATGCTGTTGCGGATCACGATGCTCCCCGGACTCGCCCTGATGATGTGGGCCGTCCCCCATCTCGCGACGAAGCTCGGCGGAAACACCTCGATCGCTCTGTGGCTCGCCGTACTCAATCCCCTCGTCCTGATCCACCTGATCGGCGGCGTTCACAACGAGATGCTCATGGTCGGCCTCATGGCCGCAGGCATCGCGCTCGCTCTCGAACGTAAGCATCTGTTCGGAATTGGGTTGATTGCACTCGCCGTCGCGATCAAGGCAACCGCGGGCGTTGCGCTTCCGTTCATCGTCTGGATCTGGATGATCCACGAGCGGGAGGATGCCGCGGCCGCCGGCCGCGAACCGGCGTCACCGATCCGGTCGTTCGTCAAGACGGCCGGTGCCGGTTTCGCGGTGTTCGTGGCAGTGCTCGGATCCACCTCGCTGATTGCCGGCGTCGGTCTCGGCTGGACAACAGCACTCTCCGGCTCGGCAAAGATCATCAACTGGCTCTCACTGCCCACGATCGTGGCGCACATCGGAACCATGGCCACCTCCTGGTTCGCCGGCGACCATTTCAACGACATCCTCGAAGTCTCCCGGACCATCTCGGCAGTAGTGTTGATCGCGATCATCGCCGTCGTGTGGTGGCGCTACCGCAAGACCGAGCGCGACGCCGTCATGGGCATCGTGATCGTGATGGTCGCCATCGTCGTTCTCTCCCCCGCCGCACTCCCCTGGTACTACTCCTGGCCGCTGGCAGTAGCGGCCGGTTTTGCAATGTCGCCGACCACCCTCGCTGTACTCACCGGCCTGTCCACCTGGCTGATGCTCGTGTTCCAGCCGGACGGATCCATCGGCCTGTACACCTTCCCGCATGTGGCTCTGGCCGTCTTCGCCGCCGTGATCGCGGCGATGTCCTTACAGACGGAAGACCCACTCCGACTTCGTGGTCGCCGTCATGAAAAACCGGCCGAAGTCTCTACACCCGCCTCGGCGACCTCGGCGTCTTGATCCGCGCGATCCACAGGTCATGAACGCACTGTCCGCGTCCTACGGATTCTGCGAGGGCGTGACAAAGGAACACGGCCGCACGTACTTTCTGGCCGCCCAGTTGCTACCCGAGCCACGACGCCGCGCAGTTCATGCCCTCTACGCATTTGCTCGCGTCGTCGACGACATCGTGGACGAGCCGTCGGGTCCACATGAACGCGGCACTGTCCTCGCCGACGTCGAACGTGCGACGTTCACGGCACTGCACGCCACCGGAATCCGTGACCTCCCGGCGACGGTTCCCGCGGACCTGAACCGGGTACTGCCGGCCTTCGCCGACGCCGTGAAGACGTTCGACATTCCTCGTACATATTTCGAAGCCTTCTTCGAGTCCATGCGGATGGACGCCCCCGACACGGCGAAGTTTCGACCCGTCTACAACACCATGGACGAACTGGGCGAGTACATGTACGGCTCGGCCGTCGTCATCGGTTTGCAGATGCTCCCGATCCTCGGAGTGAGCGTTCCGCAGCAGGAAGCAGTGGTGCCCGCGTCGAATCTCGGTGAGGCGTTTCAGCTGACCAACTTCATCCGCGACGTCGGCGAAGACCTCGACCGCGGACGCCTGTATCTACCGGCAAGCGAGTTCGCCGCATTCGGCGTCGACATCGAGATGCTCGAGCACGGGCGCAGAACCGGCACGGTGGACGTTCGCGTCAAGCGTGCACTGGCACACTTCATTGCCGTGACGCGAGGACGGTATCGGTCTGCCGAATCCGGAATCCCGATGCTCGACCGGCGAGTCCAGCCGTCGATTCACACAGCTTTCGTGTTGTACGGAGCAATTCTCGATCAGGTCGAGCGCGCCGACTTCCGGATCCTGCATCGACGAGTATCCGTTCCCGGACGCACGCGACTTCGAGTCGCGGCGCCCGGTCTCGTCCGGTCGGCTACGTACGCGGCGAAAATCCGGCGCGGTTGAATGCGCAGTGGGTGAGTTGTCAGAAAGCCGGCAAGTTAGAAAGCCATCGCCTGCGCGCGGCGGATGACCTCACGCGCGAGATGACCGTGCAGCGCGTCTACCGGACGGCCCGGCAGGGAGTCGTCGGCCAAGAACAACCAGCGAAGGATTTCGATGTCGGTGTAGCCGCCGTCGTGCAGTACCGCCAGGAGACCGGGCAGCCACTTGACGATCTGGCCGTCCTCGCCGAAGAACACTTCGGGAACACCGAGAACACCGTGACGCTTGACTGCGATGATCTTGTGATCGCGAAGCAACTGGTGAACCTTACTCACCGGCAACCCGACGTTCTTCGCCACATCCACCAGTTGAAACAGGGAAACCGAAGAATCCAGGACATCATCACAATAAGGAATCGCGCTCACCGCGGGAAGTTTATCCGGTCGGGCGTGCCCGCTGTGTACCGCCCGGCGGCGTGCTCGAAACCGTCGCTCCGGTTCGGCCAATACGCTCTGTGACGTTCTCGAGACTTCCGCGTCGGTATCGCTGGCTACGATGGACGGGATGCGGCGTATCAGTAACCGGGAATGCGCGGTGACCGTGAATTGGCGCCCGTACGGCGGGGGCCATTGCGCCGCATACAACCACTTACTTGCCGATAGCCACCACACAGATCGTAAACACGCAGATCGTAAATACGGAGGAACAGTCATTACGGAGGTCGAGGGTTGATCGGCGAAATGCTCGAGCGCCGCTATCGAGTGGACGCACCGATCGCGCGCGGCGGTATGTCGACCGTGTATCGAGGCCTCGATACACGGTTGGATCGACCTGTCGCGATCAAGGTGATGGACCCGCAGTTCGCCGGTGATCCAGCGTTCCTGACTCGTTTCGAGTTCGAGGCCAGGGCCGTGGCCCGGCTCAAGCATCCGGCCCTGGTGGCCGTCTACGACCAGGGCAGCGATCGCAATCACGTGTTCCTCGTGATGGAACTCGTCGACGGTGGAACTTTGCGCGAACTCCTCCGTGAGCGCGGACCGATGCCGCCTCACGCCGTTGCAGCGGTCGTAGCGCCTGTCCTGGACGCGCTGGCGGTCGCGCACCGAGCGGGACTGGTTCACCGTGACGTCAAACCGGAGAACATCCTCATCTCCGACACCGGTGAAGTGAAAATCGCCGACTTCGGATTGGTGCGTGCGGCCGCGGCAGCAACCACCACATCCAACAGCGTGATCCTCGGCACCGCGGCCTATCTGTCGCCGGAACAGGTGACGTCCGGAATTGCCGACACTCGAAGCGACGTCTACTCCACCGGCGTGTTGATGTTCGAACTTCTCACCGGTACAACCCCTTTCACCGGAGATACGTCGCTCTCCATCGCTTACCAACGCATCCACGACGATGTCCCGCGCCCCGGTTCCCGCATCCCCGGTGTACCGGCGCAGTTCGATCGCCTGGTTGCCGAAGCCACTCATCGCGAGCCGGCACATCGTTTCGCCGACGCCGGTGAGATGGCAGCCGCACTTCGCAGCGTTAGCGAACAACTGGAGCTTCCGTCGTATCGCGTTCCGGCGCCGCGCCGAAGCGCCCAGCACCAAAGCGCACAGGTTGCCCCGGCTCGGCCACAACCGGCGCCGGCGCCCCCCACGGATGCGCGCCCGAACGCTGCTGCGCACCCGAACTCTGCTGCCACGACGGTGTTGGCGTCCGGCGTTGCCCCTGCTGCCGCAGCCACGACGGCGCTCGGCACGGGCTCCCCTCCCCCCGGCGGCATCCAGCACACTCGCGCGGTCACCGCTCAAACTGCTCGTCCGGCGACGGTCGACGGCGACTCGGATTTCGACGACGGTTCCGATTTCGGCGACGACCAACTTGAGCCCCACGATCCACATGCTCATTTTGTCGAGGCACGACGCAAATCGCGGCGAGCCACCCTGATCTGGCTACTCGTCATCGCGGTCCTCGCGCTTGCATTGGGCTTCGGCGGATGGTGGATGGGCTCGGGCCGCTACACAGCCGTTCCTTCGATCGACGGGCTGACCAAGGACACTGCGGTCACCGCCCTGCAGGACGCCGGGCTCACTCCCGACGTCCAGGGTCAGTACTCCGATGCCCAACCCATCGACACGGTGATCGGGACAGATCCGGCCTCCGGATCCAGGGTCACCAAAGGCTCGACCGTCGCGCTCCTGACTTCGCTCGGGCGTCCGACGGTCCCACCCATTCCGGCCGGCGGCGACGTCACGGCGTTGGGCGCACAACTCTCCGACCGCACCCTCGTGGCGGTCGACGGCGGGGACACCTTCAGTTCCAAGATCCCGATCGGCGGCGTGGCAGCCCTCGACCCGGCACCGGGAACTGAAGTTGCCGTTGGCTCCTCGGTCAAGGTCATCACGTCCAAAGGGTCACCGCCAGTCGACATTCCCGATGTGAAGGGCATGTCCGAGAACGCCGCACGCGCCGCCCTCGACAAGGTTGGCATCTCCGTCAGCACCACCAGAACAACGTTCGACGACGCCGTCGAGGGCGGCAACGTGATCGGCACCGATCCCGCTGGCGGGTCCTCCGTCAACGCCGGCACCTCCGTTGTTCTCCTGATCTCCGACTCCGTCAAGGTTCCCTCGCTGATCGGCCGCTCCGTCTCCTCCGCACGCGAAGAACTCGGCCGCCTCGGCCTCGAGATCACCGTGCGTCAGCTCACTCAGAACGACAGCTCGGTCATCATCAGCCAGAGCGTCAAGAACGACCTCGTTGCCAAGGGCACCGACATCAGCGTCGTCGCAATTCCCTGACAGTTCGCTTCGGCCTAGTCTGAATTCATGGTCACATGGGAACCCGAGAGCTTAGGGATACTCGACCTGCCGTCGGGACGATCGATCCGGGGTCGAGGACTCCGCAATCCACTTCCTTCCGGACCTCTCCCCACCTTCGGCGTCTACCTGACCGGTAAGGAACCTCCCGCTACCGAGTGGGATTCGGTGTGGGTCCGCTGGCGGGATTTCTGGTTGCCGAGCGATCCGGCTGCGCTGCGCAGCGCCCTGCAGGAAGCGTGGGTGCGTTCGGAAACCGAACGAGTCGAGATCGCGTGCGGTGGTGGATACGGCCGCACCGGAACAGCATTGGCCGCTCTCGCCGTCGTGGACGGCGTGCCGAGTCAGGACGCCACCGCGTACGTTCGCGCGCACTACTCACCTCGCGCCGTCGAAATGCCGTGGCAGCGCCGATTTGTCACGCGATTCACGAAATAGCGAACGCCCCCACCTGCGCGAGCGGGTGAGGGCGTTTACCGGCGAATCAGTACGGGCGAGGTGTCAGCCTCGCAGCATCTCCGCCACGAGGAAGGCGAGCTCCAACGACTGCTGCGTGTTCAGTCGCGGATCGCACGCCGTCTCGTAGCGACCGCCGAGATCGAGGTCGGAGATGTCCTGTGCGCCGCCGAGGCACTCGGTGACGTTCTCGCCGGTCAGCTCGACGTGGATGCCACCCGGATGCGTGCCGAGACCGTTGTGGACCTCGAAGAAGCCCTGAACCTCGTCGACGATGCGGTCGAAGTGGCGCGTCTTGTATCCGGTGGAGGCTTCGTGCGTGTTGCCGTGCATTGGATCGCACTGCCAGATGACCTGGTGGCCGGTGGCCTGGACCTTCTCGATGATCGCGGGCAGCAGGTCGCGGACCTTGCCGTTACCCATGCGCGAGATCAAGGTCAGTCGACCCGGCTTGTTGGTGGGGTCGAGGCGCTCGACGTATTCCACCGCCATTTCCGGCGTCGTGCTCGGACCGATCTTGAGACCGATCGGGTTGGACACCAACTCGGCGAAGGCGATGTGCGCGCCGTCGAGCTGACGGGTGCGGTCACCGATCCAGAGGAAGTGAGCCGACAGGTCGTAGAGCTTGGGGTGATCGCTGTCGTTGTCGAGACGCAGCATCGCGCGCTCGTAGTCCAGAACCAGAGCCTCGTGGCTGGCGAAGATCTGTGCCTGGTGCAGGCTCGGATCGGTGACGCCACACGCGTTCATGAACTGCAAGCCGCGGTCGATCTCGGCAGCGAGTTGCTCGTAGCGTGCGCCGGCGGGAGACGCTGCGACGAACTCACGGTTCCAGTCGTGCACCTTGTGCAGGTCGGCCATGCCGGCGCCGGTGAGTGCGCGAACCAGGTTCATCGCGGCGCTGGCGTTGGCGTATGCACGCACCAGACGTGAAGGATCGTGCGCGCGGACTGCCTCGTCGGCGACGAGCGAATTGATCATGTCACCGCGGTAGGACTTCAGACCCAGCGAGTCGATGTCGGCGGAACGCGGCTTGGCGTACTGACCGGCGATGCGAGCGACCTTGACGACCGGCATCGAGGAACCGTAGGTGAGCACGACGGCCATCTGCAGCAACGTGCGGATGTTTCCCTTGATGTGCGGCTCGGTGTTGTCCGCAAATGTCTCGGCGCAGTCACCGCCCTGGAGCAGGAATGCCTCGCCACGCGCGACCTGCGCGAGACGCTCTTGCAGCGCCTCGACTTCGCTGGCCACCGTGATGGGAGGCACGCTCTCGAGCACAGTCCGCATGGCGGCGGCCTGGTCAGCGGGCCACGAGGGCTGCTGAGCAGCGGGCTTCGCGAGCGCCTCGTCGAGCTGCTTACGCAGTCCGGCAGGCAGCGGCGGGAGTTCGGGCAAGCGGTCGATCGGCACGTCGACAGTCCAGTTCACCTCTACAGGATATTCGCTCGCCCGTCGGCGCGTCACACAGGCTCTCGATCGCAGCCCAATCGGGACACTTCTCGCGCACCGAAACCTGGGTCAGCGAAGTGAACGTGCTGCCGAAATCGCGTCGAACTTCACGAGGTTGTGCCTGGCGTCGGCAAGTGCGTCGTGTGCGTCGGCAGGCGCTGACGGGAGGACAGGACTGCCGTTGTCTTCCCAGAACTGTCGCAGTTCGCGGGTGTAGCGCGGCATCGACTGCGGTAGTTCGGTCATATCGCCCCACAGTTGGCACAGCGCGACGTGGTCGTAGGCGGCGACCCACGCCCAAAGTTCCGGAACGACCATCGGCCGCGGAACGAAGAATTTCAGTAGGTCGTCGCGGATCTTCTCGCGTGATTTCCATAGCGGCGACGACGGCTGCGGCAACTTCGGAAGCACGTTCTTGCGCACCCAACTACCGGCGCGGGCGGGATCGAACTCCGTCGAGACCGCGTAGTACTCCCGGCCGTCCTCGCAGACAACGCCGATGGACACGAGATCGATGGTTCGACCGTCTTCGATGAATTCACAGTCGTAGAAGTAGCGCACGTCCGAAAACTATGCCGCACGCGCAGGCCCTGGAGCCAATGCGCGTGCGGCAGATGTGGGAAATCTCTAGCTGGCCTGTGCGTCCCGGACCGAATCCTTGTCGGTCTTCGAGGCTTCCTTCGACTCCGCCGAGGTCACGAGATCAACAACCGACTCACCGTTTTCCGACGGAACGTCGACGGCAACTTCGGGTTTCGTGGGCGCCTGGTTTTTCAGGCTCGCCGCGTAGATGTCCACGTACTCCTGGCCGGAGAGTTTCATCAGCTTGTACATCACCTCGTCGGTCACAGCGCGCTCGACGAAGCGGTTTCCGCCCATGCCTTCGAAGCGGGAGAAATCGATGGGTTCGCCGACAATCACGGTGACCTTGGCGGGGCGCCACATCCGTGAGCCGATCGGATTCATCTTGTCGGTACCGACCATCGCAACCGGGATCACCTTGACACCCGATTCGAGCGCGAGGCGCGCCATTCCGGTCTTGCCCTTGTAGAGGCGACCGTCAGGCGAGCGCGTTCCCTCGGGGTAGATACCCAGCAGACTGCCCGAACCGAGAACCTTGAGACCGGCGTTGAGCGCATCCTGCGCGGCGTCCGCGCCGGTTCGGTCGATGGGGACCTGACCGACCGCGGTGAAGAACCACTTCTGAAAAGCGCCCTTCAGGCCGGAACCGGTGAAGTACTCGCTCTTGGCAAGGAACGTGATGCGGCGGTTGACGCGAAGCGGAAGGTAGAACGAGTCCAGAACCGCCTGGTGATTACTGGCCAGGATGGCCGCTCCGTCAGTCGGAATGTTCTCGTGACCCTTGACCGTCGGACGCCCGAGCAGCCAGAGAATCGGCCCCAGCAACACATACTTGAAGAGCCAATACCACACGGCGTCCCTCCCATTCACAACTGAATTTCGCTGAGTACGACCTTACTGCCGACCCGTAACCCCCGCTACACACGCCCCTGCAGGATCGCGCCGATCACAGTCCGGCAGATGTGGTTCCAGCGCCGTCGACCCCACCGAGATCCTGAGGCACTACCGAGCGAGCCAAGGCTGCGGCGCCGACCATCCCCGCGGCTTCGCCCAGCTGAGCCGAACGGATTCGTGCCAGCGGGCGGTGCTTCGCGCCCGTCAACAATGTCGCGTACTGCTCACGGGCGTCGTCGAGAAACAGTGGGGCCGAACTTGCGACGCCGCCGGCGATCACCACCAGATCGGGGTCGTAGACGTCGCCGACCATCGCCAATCCGACGGCCAGCCAACGGGTGAACTCGGCGATGGTCGCCAGCGCGAGTGGGTCACCGTCCTGCGCGGCGTTCGCGATCCGGCGACCGGTGAGGGAACCCGGATCCACCGCTACCTCACGCGCCAGAACCGTCGACGCGGCCGGGTCGGCGGCAAGCAGTTCGATTGCCGTGTCCACGAGCGCCGTTCCGCTGCAATAGCGCTCCCAGCACCCACGTTTGCCACACGCGCATTGCCGCCCGCCTGGCACGACCTGGATGTGGCCGAGTTCGGGGGCGACGCCGTGACTCCCCCGGTACAGCTCGCCGTTGATCAGGAGCGCGCCGCCGATTCCGGTCCCGATTGCCACCATCACGACATTGCGGCCCCCTGCGGCCGCGCCGAATCGATGTTCGGCGAATGCTGCTGCGTTGGCGTCGTGCTCGAGAACGACCGGCAGTCCGAGTCGCTTGCTCAAGTCGCTTCCGACAGGGGCGTCCACCCACGGCAAGTGCGGCGCGAAGCGTACCGAGCTTCGATCGGACGTGATGAACCCGGCGACCGCCAACCCCACGGCCGATACCTCGTGCCTGGTGACCAACTCTCGCACGACGCGATCAAGACCGTCTTCGAGAGCTCTCGCCGACTGCGGAGTCGGAGCTTGAATCATCTCGAGCACTTGTCCGTCCACGTCCACGACGGAGGCCCTGATGCTCGTCCCGCCGACGTCGATGCCGACCGTCAAGATGTCGTCCATGGAGGAGTCGGAGACCGCTTTCAAGCGGCGCGCGCTCATCGCGACAATTCCCGCGCGAGCGGCGCCCGCTGGAGTGCGCACCCGGTATCGGTGCCTCGTGCGTCGGTGACCATTGTGTCGATTGTGCTCAACGCGAGCCGTTCGTTCTACCCGGGGTACTAAGTCAGTCCTTGACCGTCACGTTGATCGGGACAAATGCTGCCGTCCGAGTTCGCTCGGCCCCTGATGTCGTCGCACCACTGTCAGGTCCACGATCCGGGCCGGACGGCCCCCCGAGAAATTCGTCGAGAATCTCGCGCAGCAACGCAAGGAACGCTGCTGCCTGACCCGCGAGAAATGCCAGCAGTTCGTGGTGCTCACCGCGAACCAGTGCAGCGAGGGCGCACACCGGGCACCAACTGCAGCCGGTGAACACCGGCTGCGTGTCCGTGGACGCCGAGTCACTCGCAACGTCGGCCGTTGCTGCGGCAGCCTTCTGCAACATCGGTTCCAGCCGTGTCAGAACGGTATCCGCCAGCGCGCGAAATTCCGCGACGAGGCGCTCGTGCTCTTCGCTCATACCGGCCACACCGCGGGATCCGGGCTGAACCGGATGATCAGATAACTGCCGTCCAACTCCGCCCCGTTCACGACACAACGACGCAGCACCGACGCCAAACGAACTCTGCGTCGTACGCCGTCTGCTCCCACCAGCACATCGTCCTCCACCCGGCCCAACGACAACGACGACGGATCCACGAGCGGAAGGTACATCCGCATCACGTACACCGAATCGACTCCGGCCCCCGACTCCAACGAGACCACGATGTTGTCCGCGGTATCGACGGTGTCGAAAGTGCCCGTTTCACCCTCGAAGGTGGCCGCGATCTCGCCCAGAGCCGCCAACCCTACCGGTTCGACGCGGGCGCGTTCGACCGTTGTGACGGACATTCCATCGGTTGATCCACGAAATTCGTCGACGACGAGTTCTTGTGACGCCCGGATCGAAGCGAGCCACTGCGCTGCTGGCGAATCGTCGACACTCTTTGCAACTGGCGAGTTGAACTGCGGGACAAGGTTGTTGACCACAATCGCGTCCACTCGCAAACCTGCGAGAGCCAGCCCTGACAACGTCCGACGAGTCGCCGCGACCGACACGCCATCCGCCGACGTCACCACACGGACGCTGGTGTTCTCCCGATCCGTGAGATGCACTGCGATTCGATCCACCGACGCGAGCACCCGTTCGATGACGGACACGAGCAACAGCAATCGCATGTCCGTGCCCGTCACGGCGACCATCCGCCTGTGCCGCGGCCACACTCGCTCGAGGTACTCCGACACCATCGACGGCGACCCGAGGATCCGCAGCGCTTCGGCTGCGGCCGGGCAGTCCACGATCACCAGGTCGTAGTCGCCGCTGTCCGAGAAGTCGACGATCTCGGAGAGCCCGAGTATGTCCTGGACGCCCAGGGATCCCGTCAACTCTTCCGGTTCCAAGCCCTCGAACGACGAACCGTGTTCGTGATCTCCCGCTCCGAAAGTTCCTGCAGCGTCGATCAACCCCGACAATCCTCGGAACTTGTCCTCGAGGAGCGCTGACGTGTCGAGTTGCCGGACATCGAGACGCTCGGTGAGAGATGTGGTCGTTCGCGGATTCGGCACGCCCAGGACGTCTGCAAGAGAACCCGCCTGATCGATCGACACGAGCAGCACTCTCGCCCCGTCGGCCGCAGCCGACACAGCAGTCGCTGCGGCAAGCGTCGTCGTGCCTACTCCGCCTTTACCGACGAACAGTTGGACGCGCGATCGTTGCTCCGGCACTCAGCCCTCGACTCGCTTCTTCAGTTCTTTCAGAGCTGTGTCGGTGATGATCTTCTCGGCCTTGCGCTTGAACAGCCCGATCATCGGAATCGTCAGGTCGACCGTCAACTCGTAGGTGACCGAGGTGGTGCCATTCGGGCCGGGTTCGAGTGTGTACGAACCGAATTGGGACTTCTGGATCTCACCCGAGATCAGCTCCCAGCTCACCGCCATACCGTCCGGCGCCCACGAATACTGCAGTTCGTAGGTGTCCTTCACCATTCCCGCGTCGAGGACAAAACGTACTCGGTCCGCGCGGCCGCCCTGCCCCGGCGCCGTCACCTCGACGGACTTCGCCGCGGCCACCCATTCGGGGTACTGCGCGAAATCGGCGATGACGTTCATCACGGCGTCGGCAGGGGCGTCGATGCTGATCAACCCCTTGGTCTTCTCGGCCATACGACTGCGCTACCTTCCTTCGTCAAGAGTCCAGAACCTGCACTGCTTCGATTATCAGGCCGGTGCCACTCCGGCGGCACGTCCTGCTTCGAGTTCGCGCTTGAGCTCGAAGGACATGACCTTGCCGTCGACCCGACGCTTTCGGTTCATCCCGGCGAGGTCGAGGGTCGCCAGATCGGACGGTGATACGCCGACCGGCTCACAGTGCAGGAAGTAGTGCGCGATCGTCCCGTCCATGACCGGTTCGAGCCACACCTCCATGGTGCCGACCAGCTGACCTGACACTCCCCAGCGAAATCCTGCGGGGCCACGATCTTCCCGGACTTCGAGCGCAATATCACTGAACCAGCGACGCCACCGCGCACGCGAGGACAACAGTTCGGCGACCCGCTCGGGCGGGGCGGCGATGAAAGTCTGGTCTGCGACCTGAATGCTGCTCACCGAAGTAGCTTCACATATCGCGTCGGCGAAGCGTCGAGGGGTGTCGCACCACTACATACCGGACAGACTGTAAGCCTGGCCACAACTGCGTCGGACATGCGACTACAGTAGGAGACGAAAACCCTACTCGTCAGTATTTCGCAGTGTCGGAGGTATTTCGTGCCTGAGTTCAGCGCACCCCAGACGTTCACCATTCCCGAGGATGCCTCCGCGGTCGACTCGGTCTTCGCCTTCGCGAAGACGAAGCCGGCGGCGGTTGTCTACAAGCGCAAAGTCGGAAACGCATGGGTCGATGTCACTGCAGGCGATTTCGCCGCTCAGGTGACCGCCGTCGCCAAGGGGCTCATCGCGATCGGCGTCAAGCAGGGCGACCGCGTCGGCCTCATGTCGGCGACTCGCTTCGAATGGCCGCTCGTCGACTACGCAATCTGGGCAGCCGGTGGCGTGACGGTTCCGATCTACGAAACCTCCGCAGCCGAGCAGGTTCGTTGGATTCTCGAGGACTCCGAGGCAATCGACCTCATCGTCGAGAACGACACGCACGCCGCGACCGTGAAGGACGTCGCTGCAGCCGCACCCGCGCTCCGCTCGGTTTACCAGATCGATGCCGCGGCGGGCGGTAAAGGTGTTGTCGAGGAACTGACAGCACTGGGCGTCGACATCTCCGACGAGGACGTCCGCGCCCGCGTCGCTGCACTGAAGGCCTCCGATCCCGCAACCCTGATCTACACCTCGGGCACCACAGGCCGACCCAAGGGTTGCCAGCTGACGCACTCCAACCTCATTGCCGAGTCGAAAGGCATCCTCGACTCCAACCTCGGCACGCTGCTCAAGACTCCCGGTGTTCGCACCCTGATGTTCTTGCCGCTCGCGCACGTTCTCGCTCGCGCAGTGAGCATCGCGTCGTTCGATGCCGGTGCAACGCTGGGGCACACGAGCGACATCCCGAACCTCGTTCCGACGTTCGGTGAGTTCAAGCCCGACTTCATCCTCTCGGTGCCGCGTGTATTCGAGAAGGTCTACAACAGCGCACGTGCCAAGGCGCACGGCGACGGCAAGGGCAAGATCTTCGACGCGGCCGCAGACACTGCGGTTGCCTGGAGCGAGGCCCAGGACAAGGGCGGCGCCGGCATCGTCCTCAAAGCCAAGCACGCCCTCTTCGACAAGCTCGTCTACTCGAAGCTGCGCGCTGCACTCGGCGGACAGTGCCAGCTGGCCATTTCCGGTGGCGCACCTCTCGGCGCTCGACTCGGCCACTTCTTCCGAGGTATCGGCGTCACGATCTACGAGGGCTACGGACTGACCGAAACCACCGCAGCGTTCGCCGTCAACACCATCGGCGCCCAGAAGGTCGGCTCCGTCGGAAAGCCCTTGGCCGGCAACTCCGTTCGCGTTGCCGAAGACGGCGAGATCCTCCTCTCGGGACCCGTGGTCTTCACCGGTTACTGGCGCAACGAGAAGGCGACCGCCGAGTCGATCGAGGACGGCTGGTTCCACACCGGCGACCTGGGCACCGTCGACAAGGACGGCTACATCACCATCACCGGACGCAAGAAGGAAATCATCGTCACGGCAGGCGGCAAGAACGTCTCTCCCGCTCAGCTCGAAGATTCCCTTCGTGCCCATCCGCTGATCAGCCAGGCCATCGTGGTCGGCGACCAGAAGCCCTTCATCGGCGCTCTCATCACCATCGACGCCGAGGCTCTCCCCGCCTGGAACGAGCGCAACAACAAGGCCGCGGGAACCACAGCTGCCGACCTGGTCTCGGACGGCGAACTGGTCGGTGAAATCCAGGACGCCATCGACGAGGCCAACAAGCTCGTCTCACACGCCGAGGCGATCAAGAAGTTCCGCATTCTTCCGGTCGACTTCTCCGAGGACACAGGCGAACTCACGCCCACGATGAAGCTCAAGCGCAACGTCGTGCACGAGAGCTTTGCCGCGGACATCGAAAAGATCTACGCCAAGTAGTTTTTCGACAGTTAGGTCTCCGCCGCAGTGAACGGCCCGCACCGAATTCGGTGCGGGCCGTTGGCGTTCGAGTCCGCAGTAGCTCAGCCGAGGAGATTACGCAGCTTCGAAGCGAGCGTGTCCCACTTCCATTCTTCGGCAACCCACGCCCGGCCGGCTGCTCCCATCGCGGCCGCTCGATCACGATCGGACAGAACCTCGATCACCGATTCGGCCACGTCACGAACCGAGGTGCCGTCGACCACGAGCCCGGTCTTGTTCTGCTGCACCGTTTCCGGAGCGCCACCACTGCGCCCGGCGATGACTGGAACGCCGGTCGCCGAAGCCTCGAGGTAGACGATTCCCAATCCTTCGACGTCCAAGCCGGCGCCTCGCGTACGACACGGCATCGCAAACACGTCGGCAATCGTGTGGTGAGCCGACAACTCCGCGGCGGGCACCGTGCCGGTGAAGACGACGTGATCGTCCATCCCGGTTTTACGCGCCAGTTGACGGAGGTGGTCTTCGTAGGGCCCACCGCCGACTATCACCAGTACCGCCCCGTCGATGCTCTTGCGAATGGCCGGAAGCGCCTTGATGAGCATGTCCTGGCCCTTGCGGGGCACGAGCCGCGACAAGCACAAGATCGTGGGCCGCTCCCCCAGCCCATATCGCTTGCGCAGTTCTGCGCGGGCGACCGAGTCCGGGTGGAATACCGACGTGTCGACGCCCGACGGCAAGTGCTCGAGTGCCGCTTGCGGGCCGAAAGCCGCCGAGAACCGTCCACGGGTGTACTTGCTGACAAACGTCACAGCATCCGTGTGATCACCGATCACGCGCAACGACTGCCGCGCACCGGGAATCATCGACCATCCGACCTCATGGCCGTGGGTACTAGCGATCACTCGGCTCGCTCCCGCGCGCCGAACAACCGGCGCCAACAATGCCAACGGCGCCGCCGCACCGAACCAGACCGACTCACAGTCGTGCTTCTTGACCAGCTTCGCGGCCCGACGAGCGACAAAAGGCGAGGGCAGCATCAGCGTCGTCGGGTGCCGAACGACCTCGAAAGGCTGTGCCGCGTCGAACTTCTTGTGGGAGTCGCCCCGCCACCGCGGCGCGTACACCACCAACTTGTCCGCCGGCAGATGCCCTGCGAACGTGTGGAGATAAGACTGGATACCTCCGGGGCGGGGAGGAAAATCATTGGTCACCAAGAGGGTCCGGCGCATCCGTCCACCGTAGGGCACCCGGTTCGTGGAGACGTGACAAGGTCACCTCGCAGTTACGAACGACCCAGCCGCGAACGACCGTACCGCCGACTACTCAGCCCAGATGGCTGTTGGTCCAGTCGACCCATCCGGTTCGTAGTTCCTCGGTTCCGACGCCGAGCACCGCTCTGATCCGCGAGTCGAGGTCTTCGGCCGTCATCTTTCCGGAGGCCAGGGCCCGAAAGAGGTCGGTCAGCTTGGCCTCTCCGAATCGATCAGCGATGTACGCGTTGATCGACCACGCCGATTCGTACGCCAGTGAACTCACGACCGGTACACCGCCGAACTGCGTGTCGTCCGGAAACTCGGTAGGAGTATCGCCGGCGCGTACCGCTGCTGCCAGAGTCGGCGCGATCTCGCCCCAGGCCCGCGAGGAGCCGCGGTTGCCCGCGTATTCGGCGAACCCTTCCAACACCCACATCGGTGACCCGTCACGGGTTTTCGATCGGGCGGCTATGTGCATGAGTTCGTGGCGCAACACCGTTCGCCTGGTGATGTCGGTCAACCTCGAAGCCGCGGCAGGCGAGAAAACCACCCGCTGGCCGCTCACGTCGGAAGACCCGTCCGCCGTCGCATCCGCGACCGACACTGCGGCAATCGAAGCGCCGTCGTGATGGGAGCCGACCAGCGCGGTGAATTCCTCCGCCGACCCAGCCACCATGAGCACCGCTCGCTCGGACCACCATGGACCCCACAATTGCGTCGTGTTCTCGATGGCCGAGTCCACATCGGACGCCAAGGCATCGACAAACGCCTGCTGACCCGGATGCCCGATCACCAGCGCGTTACCCGCAGAATTTTCGGCGACGGCCAGCGGGCCGAAGTCCCAAGGGCCGTTCCAGGATTCGCCCGTCGTTCGGGCTCCGTCCAGCCCGACGATCGCCCCGTCAGCAAGAACCGACCACTGATCAGCGCGTTTCGCCAGCGTCATGGACACGCCCTTGCGAGTGGGTAACGCGTCGACGCCGTCGAGGGCGTACCGCAACAGGACTTGCGCATTCCATACTTCGACGTCTCCGTCCGGCGCACCGGTTCGCGGCGCCGGAGTCAGGCCGCCGCTGGGAATCTCGTATCCCCAGTCGGAGAAGTCGAGCGCTCCCGCTGCAGTGGCTCGTCGAATTTCCGCTTCGAGCACACCGGGTGCGGCGGCATCGTCGACGAACTTCGCCAGCCCTGACGGATCGTCGGACATCTGCGCCGCAGCCCAGGCATCGAGAAAGGCCTGTACCTGAGCGGTTCGTTCGGCATCCTGTTCGCTGGCTGCATTTTCGTCGGAATCGGACCTGTTCGTCAGGAAGATCGTCAATCCGAGAACGAGCACCACGGCAACACCGAGTGCCACGAGAGCTGGGTACTCCCAACGGCGTTTTCGATCTGCGCCGACGTCGGGCGTCGTCATCGGTTCAGTCGGCACGGTGCCGAGTGTAGGAGAACTCGACTCGACGCTTCACGGCGGCTGGCCACACGTCGCCCGGACGTAGCAAGCCGTCAGTAACGACGCGCAGTGGAAAACTCCATGCCTGCCATCGACTGAACCTTTACCGGTACGCCGAACGTCGACGCATGCAGAATGTTTCCGTCGCCGGCGTAGATACCGACATGCGAGTTGTCGCTGTAGAAAGTCACGACGTCACCGGGCTGTAGTTGGTCCCTCGAGACCGGAACACCGCCCTGCGCCTGCGCTTGGCTCGAACGGGGCAGAGACTTCCCGATCTGCTTGTAGGCCCAGACCACCAGACCTGAGCAGTCGAACTCGTTCGGGCCGGTTGCGCCCCAGACGTACGGATCACCGATACGGGTCAGGCCTGCCTGGAGCGCCGCGGCGCCAGAACCTGGCGTCAAGTTAGCTAGAATTTTGCTGAGATCGACGTCCGGCGGGAAAGGCGTACCGCTCAGTTGGTTACGCTCGGCATCGGTGAGGTTCTGGAATGCCTTGGTCACATCGGCGATCTGCGTCTGCAGTTCACTCTGCTTGCGCTGCAAGTCGTCACTGAGTGCACGGGCTTGATCGGCGGCGGTGCGAGCCTCTTCGGCCGATCGCTTCGACGCTTCCGAGGCAGCACGCGCATCGGCAGTAGCTTGGTTGAACTGGGAGACCTGCACTGCGGCGTCGTTGGAGATCACGTCGAGCGCGGACATCTGGTCGAGCAACTGCTGCGGCGAATCGCTCACCATCAAAGCGAAGAGGCGATTGGTCCGCGCACCCTGGTAATTGGCTGTGGCAATGCGGTTTACCGCCGGAGCGAACTCGGCGACGCGTGCCGAAGCCGCGTCGAGAAGGCCTTGATCGGCTGCCGATCGCGCGTCCGCATCGTTCGCGACGCCCAGCTTCGCGTCGAGATCGATCTGCGCGTTGTGCAGCGCTTCGTTGGTCTGCTCGGATACCCGGGAGAGCTCACCCAGCTTGTCGAGTGCCTCGGTCGGATTGGTGATGACGGGGTCGGCACCGGCCTGCATCGAAGGCCCTGCGACGAGTCCGAACGCCAGCACTCCCACTGTCAATGCGGCGCGTACTCGACTGTTGTTTTTCGATGAAACCACGGAATGCAACTCTCCGTCTCGATGAAGCGACGTCGACCGGGACCGGTCGACGATCTGTTAGCTGGCTGTCAACTATCCACAGTACCTGTCTCGGCCGCGCAATGTCTCGGTAAGGTTACGGAACGGCATACGTTTGTGTCTACTCGCCGGTAGGCGTGTCGGGGTGGAGTACTGGCGGATTGTCGAGAAACCAAAAATGTGGGCCTCGAATCAGAAGATTCGAGGCCCACATTCGAAGATCCGGAGCTCCCCCGAGCTCCGCCGCCTTGCAGCGGCGGATCGTTCCGACTGCCTACCGGAGACAGCCGTCGAGCGTGATCAGAAATCAGTAACGGCGAGCACCGTCGTACGGCATCGAGGACACCGGTGCGAGCTTCACGGGCTGACCAGCGGTCGACGCGTGGATGACATTGCCGTTGCCGGCGTAGATGCCCGAGTGCGATCCGCCGTAGAAGGAGATCACGTCGCCGACCTGGAGATCGGACTGCGCAACGGCAACGCCGGCTGCAGCCTGGTCGTAGCTCGTGCGGGGCAGGTTCAGGCCGGCCTGCTTGTATGCCCACTGGACCAGTCCGGAGCAGTCGAATGCGTCCGGGCCCGATGCGCCGTACACGTACGGGGAGCCCAGCTTGCTCTCGGCGGCGCGAACTGCCTGCTCACCAACACTGGAGATGGGAGCGGCCGGTGCGGCCGGTGCGATGTCGGTGATGCCCGGGATGACCGGCAACTGAGGAATAGAAACGCCCGGAACCTCGAAGGTGCCGACGCCGGGGATCGTGATGGGGTCTGCCGAGGCAGGTGCAGCGGTTGCAGCAAATGCACCGACTGCAAGCGCGCCGGCTACTGCCAACTGCGCTGAACGCTTGAAACTCTGTGACGCCACTTAAGGGGTGCTCCATTTCTTCCATTCATCCGCCGACCGAGTTAGCTGACGGGTTCGGGCTGGGAAGATCAGCCCTACCCGCGTGGTCTGCAGCGATCGTGCGTGCTGCACCCCAGGCGGGATTCACCCCAGTGGAAACTTGGGTTCCCGGTTCGGGTTCCTCGCGGAGATCCCGATTAGGCGGTTCCTGACGATGCCGGTCCTGTTTGGTCCGGCAAGACTTCGTTAGGTCTCAGGAAGGTTACGAAATGATCGCGACGATGTCGACCGCTTCGTGACAATCGCGTCCGATTCGCCGGAAATCGTGCTGCCGCGCCCGCGATACTCCCAACGGGTCACGAAGAGATAACAACAGGTCTGTTCGGCGAGGCTCACCTGGCCCGCAAACCTGCGCTTGATACCCACTGGCAAGGGTCACCAAACCCGACAATCCGATCTTCCCTGCAGTTCAACGCCGATTACTTGAAACTAGAACCTGTTTCGATCAATCCAGCATTTTCGGCGACTGATCGTCGTAGCAACAACCTCACGAATCGCCCTACCGGCAAGTAGGCGCAAGGCCGCATTCGCGAGTTCCCACCACAAGTGTGATCCTCGTCTCTCATACTTTTGTCGGGGGTCGATCCGCTGCTTTCCCAATGGAAGTCGGAGTGAACCGCATTCCGCGTCAGCACTCGCCAATTCCTGTCGGGGGGTCCTTCTACTGTCTGCGATGTGAGTCCCGCCTCGGCCCGAGAATTTCCGTCTCCGCCCCCGTTCTCCGACGGGGAGAAATTCGACGTCGGGCGGCAACTGAGCTTCGACGAGTTGGACACACCGCTGAGCGAGACAACGTTTGTCGTCGTCGACCTCGAGACCACAGGTGGAAGCGCCGACCAGGACTCCATCACCGAGATCGGCGCCGTCAAGATCCGGGGCGGCGAGGTACTCGGTGAAATGGCCACACTCGTCGACCCCGGCCGGTCGATTCCGCCGTACATCGTCGAGCTGACCGGAATCACCACGGCCATGCTGATCGGCGCACCGCCGATCGAGCGTGTCCTGCCTGCATTTCTCGAGTTCGCCGAGGGCGCGGTGCTGGTGGCACACAACGCGCCGTTCGACATCGGCTTCCTCAAAGCAGCGGCGTCACGCAGCGCACGCCCGTGGCCGGCATTCCGTGTCCTGTGCACCGTCAAACTCGCCCGACGGGTACTCACACGCGACGAAGCACCTTCGGTGAAGCTCTCCGCACTCGCCCATCTCTTCCAAGTGACCACCCAGCCGACGCACCGGGCTCTCGACGACGCGCGTGCGACCGTCGACGTCCTCCACGGACTGATCGACAGGGTCGGAAACCAGGGCGTCCACAGTTACAGCGAACTCGTCGACTACCTGCCCAATATTTCCTCGCATCAACGGGCCAAACGGTCCTTTGCCGCCGACCTGCCGAGAAGCCCCGGCGTCTACCTTTTCCGAGGTCCTTCGGACGAAGCCCTCTATATAGGAACTGCTACCGATCTACGACGCCGCGTCCGCAACTACTTCACCGGTTCGGAGACGCGCGGCCGTATGAAGGAAATGGTCGCGCTGGCCACTCGCGTCGACCACGTCGAGTGCGCGCATGCTTTGGAAGCCGGGGTCCGCGAACTGCGCCTGCTGAGCGCGCATGCGCCGCCGTACAACCGCCGCTCCAAGTTTCCCAAGCGCGGTTGGTGGATCACCATGACGGACGAGGCATTCCCGAGATTGTCCGTGGTTCGCACGCCGACGGCCGATTCGATCGGCCCGTTCACCTCTCGCGCCGATGCAGTAGACGTCGCCGAAACCGTCGCAGAGTTCAGTCGGCTACGCACCTGCACCAAGCGACTGGGGCGGGGCGCCGTCCACGGCCCTGACTGCCCCGCTCGCGAATTGGGAGCGTGTCCGGCCTCCTGGGCCCCGGAAATCACTGCAGAGGACTACGCGGCGGCCCCTGAGGCTGTGCGTGGTTTCTTCCGGGGGACCAACGACGCTCCTCTACAACAGATGCAGGCGCGGATAGACGAACTGTCCACACACGCGTTGTTCGAGAATGCTGCTCGTCTACGTGACCGAACCGTCGCAGTCGCTACCGCAGTGCGGCGCACACAGCGGCTCGCCGCAGTCGCGGCGATCGAACAACTCGTTCTCGCCCGCCCCACGGGGGACGGCGGCTGGGAGCTGTCCGTGATCCGCTCCGGACGGCTCGCCTCCGCGGGACTCGCCGGGCGCGGAACACACCCGATGCCCGTCGTCGACGCCATCACAGCGGCGGCCGAAACCGTGTTGCCGGACGACGCCCCGTTTCGCGGCGCCTCGCCCGAAGAACTGGGACTGATCGCCAGGTGGCTCGGATCGGACGGTGTCCGAATCGTGTCGGCGACATCCGGCTACGTCGAACCGGTGGGCGGCGCCGGCAAGTGGGAAGCCTGGTGCCGACTCGCGCGAGCCGGTACCGAATCCGAACATCGATGACGTAACGGCGGGGCGGCACCCCTAAGCTCGATCGAAACCACCGGGTCATCACAACCCGCCGGGAAATCGAGGAGAGAAATGATCAACGCCATCGTCATGATTCACGCCGAGTCCGCCCGGATCCCGGAAACCGCTCAGGCCGTCGCCGACCTGTCCGGAGTGACCGAGGTCTACTCGTGCGCAGGTGACGTCGACTTGATCGCCATCGTGAAAGTACGTGACCACGCCCAGATCGCCGACGTGGTCACCGGAGGAATCAACAAGGTGCCCGGTGTTCTCCGAACCGCCACACACATTGCATTCCAGTCGTTCTCCAGCGCCGACGTCGAAGCCGGTTTCTCGCTGGGCGAGTAGCCCGTCGACCGAGCCTGATCGACGCCTCTTCGACTGACGTCGATCAGGCTTGGTCGGCCAGATCAGCGGTGAGTGCCGCCCACTTGTGAAGCAGTTCAGCGCCCGCGCCGCTGTCGATCGCGGCAGCGGCGGCGTTCATCCCGGCAGAGATCGCACCCTCGAGGTCGTCGCCGACACCGTTGAATGCCGCGATGGCTGCTCCCGCATTCAGCAAGACCGCGTCCCGGACGGGGCCCTTCTGCCCGGAGAGCAGCGTTCGCGCGACCGTGGCGTTGACTTCGGCGTCTCCTCCGCGCAACTCCTCGAGAGGAACGCGGTCGATTCCGAGATCACGCGGATCCAACGTGACGGTTCGCACACTTCCGCCGCCGACGATGTGGACCGTCGAAGTCGTGGAGGTGGTCAGCTCGTCGAGTCCGTCGTCTCCGCGCACCACCAATGCCGAATTGCCGCGCTGCGCAAGTACTCCCGCGACAACCGAGATCAGCTTCGGAAATGCGCACCCGATCAGGCCGGCGCGCGGGCGAGCCGGATTGGTCAGTGGACCGAGCACGTTGAACGCCGTCGGGATGCCGATTTCCTTGCGGGGCACCGCTGCAAAGCGCAGTGCGGGATGGAAGACCGGCGCGAAGCAGAAGCCGATGCCGACCTCTTCGACGCACCTCGCCACCTGCTCCGGCCCGAGGTTGATGCGAACGCCGAGCGCCTCGAGCACGTCCGCTCCGCCGCTCTTGGACGAAGCAGCGCGGTTGCCGTGCTTGACAACTCGCACACCGGACGCGGCAACCACGATCGAGGCCATCGTCGAGATGTTGACGGTGTTGGAGCGGTCACCGCCCGTACCGACGATGTCGACGACGTCGGAATCGACCGGCACGCGCCGGGAATGTTCGAGCATCGCGGCAGCGAGCCCTTCCAACTCCGCGGGAGTTTCGCCCTTCATCTTCAGCCCGACGCCGAAAGCTGCGATCTGAGCGGAAGTGGCGTTATCCGACATGATCTCGCCCATCGCCCAACGGGAGTCCGCCTCCGACAAGTCACTGCCGTCCGTGAGCAATCCGAGAATCATCGGCCAGGACCGCATCACTGCACTCGAATCGACGTTCACGGCGTTGGATGCGTCGGTGCCGGCCATAGTGCCTTGGTCCCCTGTCGTTCATGTGGGCTGGATTTCGTGCTGTCTTTACGTGCTGTCTCTGACCCTCGCAGCCTAGTCAGTGAGGTAGCGAGGACACCGAATAGGGCCGCTCAGGACTTTCGGCGGCCGCGCTTGGGTGTCGCCTCCGCAAGGGGTGGGGGCTGAAGCGCATCCCACCCGGCTACCGAACCACCCAGTCGCTGGGCCAGACCGGCCATTCGTGATCGCTCCTGGGAGCAATGCAGGGCGTCCAGCACCTGGACACGCTCGAAGATGACGCGAACCGAATTCTCGACCGCCTGAGCCACGTCCTCGGGCCGACTCACGCCTCGCACATAGCCGTCCTGGGCGACGATGTTCTCGGCATCGACAACCGCACCCTCCGGCAGGTCCAGATGGTGCCGCAGAACCACTTCGGACTCCGCCTGGAACTCCGGCTCGGTGGAGCTGGCACGTTCGAGAGCGGTCGAACTCGCCTCGGCGTCGTCGAAGCCCTCGGCAACGACGACCAGATCCGACCGCCCCGCGTCGAGCGGCGTCGGAATCTTTGTGCCGAAAATTCTCAGGAACCACGGTCTACTCTTGTGTGTAGCTGCCATCGCGCCAGCATATTCCGACCACGCCACCAGCGCGTTCGCCGCCCGATCCCGCGAACTCGAGCCGAGCGACGCGCCGATGGTGGACCCGAGTGGTCGTCTCTTACGACGAAGCGTCATACTTCTGTCTGTGACGAGCGCAGTAGGGACTTCAGGATCGGCAATCACCCAACGCGTGCACTCGCTGAACCGGCCGAATATGGTCAGCGTTGGCACCATCGTGTGGTTGTCAAGTGAGCTCATGTTCTTCGCAGGGCTCTTTGCCATGTACTTCGTGGCACGAGCTCAGGCGAACGGAAATTGGCCGCCGGAGCCAACCGAATTGAACCTGTATCTGGCCGTGCCGGTGACCTTGGTGCTGATCGCATCTTCGTTCACCTGCCAGATGGGTGTCTTCGCGGCTGAGCGTGGCGACGTCTTCGGACTTCGTCGCTGGTACACCATCACCTTGATCATGGGGGCGTTCTTCGTCTCCGGCCAGGGTTACGAGTACTACCACCTTGTGCACGAGGGCACCACGATTTCGAGCAGCGTGTACGGCTCGGTGTTCTACATGACCACCGGCTTCCACGGTTTGCACGTCATCGGCGGTCTCATCGCCTTCGTCTTCTTGATCGCACGTACCCGGGTCAGCAAGTTCACGCCCGCCCAGGCCACCGCCGCGATCGTTGTTTCGTACTACTGGCACTTTGTCGACATCGTGTGGATCGCGCTGTTTGCCACGATTTATTTCATCCGTTAATCAGCTGTACGCCCCAGGCAGCCCCTGACGTCCAGTTCCGTCCCGACATACCAAAGGGATACAGATGAGTTCATCCCCCCCTCCCGCATCCGATAACTCAGCGAATGCCGCGAAGTCGCGTCGCCAGCGGAAAATCCGCCGGCGCGTTACCGGCGCGCTCGTATTGATGATGGGATTGATCAGCGCAGGTTTCCTCGCTTCGGCGTTGACACCAGCTCCGCAGGTTGCGACCGCCAGTGACGATTCAGCAGCCCTGATTCGTGAAGGCAAGCAGCTCTACGACACGTCATGCATCACGTGCCACGGCGCGAACTTGCAGGGCGTGCAGGACCGCGGTCCCAGCCTCATCGGCGTCGGCGAAGCAGCCGTGTACTTCCAGGTCTCCTCTGGTCGTATGCCCGCAGCTCGCAACGAGGCCCAGGCTGCACGCAAGGACCCCAAGTTCGATGCTGCGCAGACCGACGCCCTCGGCGCTTTCATCCAGGCCAACGGCGGCGGCCCGACGCTCATCCGCGACGAGAACGGCGAAATCGCCCAGTCCTCGCTGCGCGGTGGCGACATCGGACGCGGCAGTGAGCTCTTCCGGCTCAACTGCGCTTCCTGCCACAACTTCACCGGCCGCGGCGGCGCACTGTCCTCGGGCAAGTACGCCCCGGTCCTGGATCCGGCCAGCGAGCAGCAGATCTACGCTGCCATGGTTACCGGCCCCCAGAACATGCCGAAGTTCTCGGATCGTCAGCTGACGATCGAGGAGAAGAAGGACATCATCGCCTACGTCAAGTCGTCGGGCGAGTCGAAGGACCCCGGTGGGTACGGGCTCGGTGGCCTCGGTCCGGCCTCTGAGGGTCTCGCCATGTGGGCCGTCGGAATCATCGCTGTCGTCGGTGCAGCATTGTGGATCGGAGCAAGGTCATGAGCGACGCTGGCCAGCATGGCGGCGATACGCCTAAGAAGTACACAGATGAAGAGCTCGACGCGATGTCACGCGACGACCTGGTCAAGCTGGGTACCAATCTCGATGGCGTCGACGTCGTCTACCGCCGTGATCGTTGGTCGGTAAAGGGCACCAGGGCGGAGAAGCGCGCAGAGCGCAACGTCGCCTTCTGGTTCGGCCTCGCCGGCGTTTCGGCGATCGCGTTCATCGCGATCTACCTGTTCTGGCCCTGGGAGTACGCCGGTGCCGGTGACGAGAACTACGGCAAGTACAGCCTGTACACCCCGCTGATCGGCTTGACCATGGGTCTGGCGATCCTCGGCGTCGGTATCGGTGCCGTTCAGTTCACGAAGAAGTTCATCCCCGAAGAGGTTTCGATCCAGGATCGCCACGACGGTGGTTCCACAGAGGTCGATCGTCGCACGATCGTTGCCGAACTCGGTGACACCCTCGATACGTCCACCCTCCCCCGCCGCAAGGCCATCAAGCGCAGCTTGATGTTCGGTGGTGGCGCACTCGGCGTCATGATGGTCATGCCTCTCGGCGGACTCATCAAGAACCCGTGGGCCAAGGGCGACGACTCACCCCTGTGGGTGTCCGGCTGGACCCCCAACTACCCGGGCGAGACCATCTACCTGCGTCGTGACACCGGCCGTCCCGAGGACATCGTCCTCGTTCGTCCGGAAGATCTCGATGCCGGATCGATGGAAACGGTCTTCCCGTTCCGCGAGTCCGACCGTGGCGACGAGCATGCTCTGCTCGCAGCACTGCGCGGCATTCGCAACTCGGTGATGCTCATCCGCCTGCGCACGGAAGACACCGCGCGTGTCACCAAGCGCAAGGGCCAGGAAAGCTTCAACTACGGCGACTACTTCGCCTACTCGAAGATCTGCACCCACCTGGGTTGCCCCACCTCGCTCTACGAACAGCAGAGCAACCGTATTCTGTGCCCCTGCCACCAGTCGCAGTTCGACGCACTGACCTACGGCAAGCCGATCTTCGGTCCCGCTGCTCGCGCACTTCCGCAGTTGCCTATTACAGTGAACGAAGAGGGCTTCCTGGTCGCCGACGGTGACTTCATCGAAGCACTCGGCCCGGCATTTTGGGAGCGTCGACCGTGACCACAACAACAACCAAACCGTCCAAGATCAGCGCGGCAGCGGCTGGACAAGCGGAGGCTATGGACTCCCGCTACCACCTCGCTGCAGGCATGCGCAGGCAGATCAACAAGGTCTTCCCGACGCACTGGTCCTTCATGCTCGGCGAGATCGCGCTCTACAGCTTCGTGATCCTGCTGATCTCCGGTGTGTTCCTGACGCTGTTCTTCGATCCGTCGATGGCACACGTCGTCTACCAGGGCGCATACCAGCCACTACGCGGTGTGACGATGTCTCGCGCCTACGAGACGACCCTGAACATCTCCTTCGAGGTGCGCGGCGGTCTCTTCGTTCGCCAGATTCACCACTGGGCTGCACTGATGTTCGCGGCGTCGATCATCGTTCACCTCGCTCGCATCTTCTTCACCGGCGCATTCCGTCGCCCGCGTGAGGCGAACTGGGTCATCGGCTGCCTGCTGCTCATCCTGGCGATGTTCGAAGGCTTCTTCGGTTACACCATCCCCGACGACCTGCTCTCGGGCACCGGCCTCCGCGCCGCCTTCGGTGGTATCACGATGAGTATCCCGATCGTCGGTACCTGGATGCACTGGCTGATCTTCGACGGCGACTTCCCCGGCGACCTCATCATTCCGCGCCTCTACGTCGCGCACGTGCTGCTGTTCCCGGGCATCATCTTGGCCCTGATCGCCGGCCACCTCGCGTTGGTCTGGTACCAGAAGCACACGCAGTTCCCCGGCCCCGGCCGTACGGAACAGAACGTCGTCGGCGTTCGTATTCTCCCGGTCTTCGCGATGAAGGGTGGCGCGTTCTTCGCCATGACCTTCGGCGTGCTCGCACTGCTCGGCGGTCTGTTCCAGATCAACCCCGTGTGGAACATCGGTCCGTACAACCCGTCTCAGGTCTCGGCTGGTTCCCAGCCCGATATCTACATGATGTGGACGGACGGCCTTGCTCGACTGTGGCCGGCGTGGGAGATCTACCTGTTCAACCGCTACACGATCCCCGCTGTGTTCGCCGTCGCCCTGATCATGGGTCTCGTGTTCGCACTGTTGATCGCGTACCCGTGGATCGAGAAGCGCCTCACCGGAGACGACGCTCACCACAACATCTTGCAGCGCCCGCGCGACGTGCCGGTCCGTACCGCTATCGGTGCAATGTCCATCGCGTTCTACCTGGTGCTCACGATCTCCTGCATCAACGACATCATCGCGTACCACCTGCACATCTCGCTGAATGCAATGACGTGGATCGGCCGTATCGGCATGGTCATCCTTCCGCCCATTGCGTACTTTGTGACGTACCGGTTCTGCATCGGCCTGCAACGCAGTGACCGTGCAGTCCTCGAGCACGGCATCGAGACCGGCATCATCAAGCGGATGCCGAACGGCCAGTACATCGAGATCCACCAGCCGCTCGGCCCCGTCGACGAGCACGGACACCCGATCCCGCTCGAGTACCAGGGTGCCGCTGTCCCGAAGAAGATGAACAAGCTCGGCCTCGCCGGTAAGCCCGGTAGCGGTAGCCTCATCACCGCTGACCCGGTCGAGGAGAGCGAGGCTCTCGAAGCCGCTCATCACGAAGCTGAGCACGAGCAGCTTCAGATCCTTCTGGACTACCAGAACCGAACCAACGGCAAGACCAACGGTTCCAGTGGAGAACTCCACTAAGAACGACAGCTGACCAGTGAGGCCCCGAACCGGATTCCGGTTCGGGGCCTCACTCGTTCTCTGAGCGATTCAGTTCCAAGAACCACCAGGTGTTCTGCCACTCCCCCGGTTCGCCGTATGCGGCCGGTGTGAAGGGCAGTACGCCCAATCTCAGACCTCGAAGACGGACGAATAGTGCTCGACCGTCGGGAACGGTTCGTAGAAGTGATGGAGAAGTTCTCGCCACTTCTCGTATCCCGCGGACTGACGGAACCCGATGGTGTGAGACTCCAAGTCCTCCCACTCGACGAGCAGGAGGTACCGTTCCGGCGCTTCCACGCAGTGCGAGAGCCGCAGCCTGATGAATCCGGGAACCTCGGAGATGATGGCGCGGGCCACGTCGAACGCGGACTCGAATTGCGCTGACTGCGCCGGATCGACCTGCAGGACGGCATGTTCGAGGATCATAGGCGAAGTGTTTCACGTTCTCGAGAGTCCCCACGAGGCGTTGCCGCCTGGTGAGATACTCGGACCATGACATTCCATGCGCTCGGCACCTTCGAGATCGATCTCCGCCCTGCCGATCCTGAGCTCGCCGGACGCGTCGGCCGCTTCGAGTTCGACAAGACATTCGTCGGCGGCATCGAAGGTACGTCGTCCGGCCTCATGCTGTCCGCCGGCGACCCGACACACGGTGAAGCCGGCTACGTCGCGTTGGAGGTTGTCACCGGGCAAGTCGAGGAAGCGGTGGGGTCGTTCGCCCTGCAGCAGTTCGGTCAGATGATCGATGGAACGCAGAAGCTCCTGTACGAGATCGTGCCGGGCTCCGGAACCGGCGAATTGAAGGGTATCTCGGGCACTCTCGAACTCGAGGTCGTGGACGGTCTGCACCGCTACGACCTCGAATACCTACTCCACGACTGACAGACAGCCGTTGATACTCGGCAAGCTTGTCCGCCCTACACCTGCATCAACGACAACAGAGGCGCCGAATCCGGATGGATTCGGCGCCTCTGTTCGAGTGCAGGTGAAACTAGTGCTTCTCGGGTCCGGTGTAGTACTCGAACACCAGGCCGGCAGCTGCGGCCAGCACACAGACAACTGCGACTGCGATGAGCCACGGCTGGAAGTACGCCAGCGACACTGCCGCCAGAGCAGCAGCGGCGGCCAGCAGGATCGGCCAGAAGCTACCCGGGCTGAAGAAGCCCAGTTCTCCTGCACCGTCCGAGATTTCAGCGTCGTCGTAGTCCTCGGGACGGGTGTCCAGACGACGAGCAACGAAGCGGAAGTAGGTACCCACGATGAGCGTCAGACCTGCAGACAGGACGATGGCCGTCAGTCCGGCCCACTCGATACCTGTGCGTGACAGAGCGGTGAACACTCCGTAGATGATCGCGACGAGAATGAAGAACATCGTCAGGATCTCGAAGAGCTTGGCTTCGATCTTCATATCAGCACTTGTCCTTGTTCAGTGAAGAGGCTGGCCGGCTCAGTTGCCTGCAGTGGCGACGGTTGCCTGACGGTACTCGCGGTCGGTGTTGAACGGCGTGGTCGACGTAGCCACCGGCGACTGACCGATTGCCTGCAGAGCCTCAGCGGTCGTCAGACCACCCTTGCCCTCCGCGTCACCCTTGCGCAGTTCGATGTACTTGGCGAAGTCCTCCGGCGAAACCGCACGAACCTCGAAGTTCATCATCGCGTGGAACGTGCCACACATTTCTGCACAACGCCCGACGAACGCGCCTTCCTTCTCGATCTCACTGATCTGGAAGATGTTGTCCGAGTGGTTCTCCTTGGGGTTCGGGAGAACGTCGCGCTTGAACAGGAACTCGGGCACCCAGAATGCGTGGATGACGTCCGAGGAAGCGAGTTCGAACTGGATTCGCTTGCCGGTGGGCAGAACGAGGATCGGGATCTCCTGGCTGGAGCCGACGGTCTCGATCTTGTCGTAGTGCAGGTAGCTCAGGTCCTCGGTGCTGTTGCCGTGGATCGGGCCGGGAACTTCTTCGCCGTGTTCGTTGACGGTGGAGCCCTCGGTCTTGGCAGCCTCTTCGGCCTCGACGTCGATTCCGTTGTACTTGGCGGAACCGTCACCGAACTCGATGGAGCGGTAGCCGAACTTCCAGTTCCACTGGAAGGCCGTGACGTCTACGACGACGTCAGGGTTGTCCGTCTTGTCCAGAACATGGTTCTGAACGATGACGGTGAAGTAGAAGAGAACCGCGATGATGACGAAGGGAACTGCCGTGTAACCGAGTTCGAGCGGCACGTTGTATGCCGTCTGACGCGGGAATTCCGGCGAGTCCTTCTTCTTACGGTGGAAGATGACGGCCCAGAAGACCAACCCCCACACCAGCACACCCATGACGAGGGCGGCTACAACCGACCACGTCCACAGCTCACGCATGCGCGTCGCTTCCGGGGTGATGCCCGAAGGCCACCCGAAACGAAGCACTTCGTTGTCGATGGAGCAACCCGACAGCAGCAAGGCAGCAATGCCCAGAGATACTGCCAGCCCCGCTCGCCGAAGGATCCGACCTTGCGCCACGTTCACGCCTTCCTGATCGCCACAAAATTCAACTAGGGCATGCCCGGAGGGAAGGCCCAATTACTACGCAGCGTAGACCAAAGCCGGGCGCTATCCATCCTCGGGTCCTCGCCCGTGTCGCGGCGGACGTCACACAGCTCTCTCAGGTGCTGCTCAGGAACGGCTCAGGTCGTTTGGGCGACGCACATCACGTCGATTCGTTCCGCCGCGATCGGCAGAGACGTCGATCTGCGGCATACTTTCGACAAGAGTTCGTTGACCTCTCCCCGACACTCGTGTCCGGGAGCCTTCTGTACGAAAAATTCTGAATCGAGGAACCGGACGCTGTGTGTGGACTGCTCGGGCTACTGACATCTGGCGGAACCAGCGAGGACGCCGTCTCGCGGGTCGACCAGGCGATGCATTGCCTTCGTCACCGCGGGCCGGACGAACACGGGACGTGGAATGACGACCACCTCGTCTTCGGGTTCAACCGCCTGGCGATCATCGACATCGCTCATTCCCACCAGCCGCTGCGTTGGGGCCCGCCGGAGAATCCGGAGCGCTACGCGCTCACGTTCAACGGCGAGATCTACAACTATCTGGAGATCCGCGCCGAGCTGGTCAAGGACCACGACGCGAAGTTCTTCACCGAGGGCGACTCGGAAGCCATCGTCGCTGCATTCCACTACTGGGGTGAAGATGCAGTCCGGCACCTGCGTGGAATGTTCGCGTTCGCGATCTGGGACACCGACACGCGTGAGCTGTTCATCGCGCGCGATCCGTTCGGCATCAAGCCGCTGTTCATCGCGACCGGCGCCGGCGGCACCGCGTTCGGCAGCGAGAAGAAGAGCCTGCTCGAACTCACCGATCTGATCGGCATCGGTACCGAACTGGATCCGCGCGCCATCGAGCACTACACCGTTCTGCAGTACGTACCGGAGCCGGAAACACTGCACAAGCAGATCCGACGCCTGGAATCGGGCAGCTTCGCGCGGGTGCGTCCGGGCGAGGAGCCCACGTTCACGCGGTACTTCACGCCGAAGTTCCCGGCCAAGCCTTTTGCGCCGGGCACGGAGAAGGCGCGCTACCAGGAAATCGCCGAGGCACTCGAGGATTCGGTTGCCAAGCACATGCGCGCCGACGTCACCGTCGGTTCGTTCCTGTCCGGCGGTATCGACTCCACTGCCATCGCGGCGCTGGCGATGCGTCACAACCCCAACCTGATCACTTTCACGACCGGTTTCGAACGTGAGGGCTATTCCGAGGTCGACGTTGCTGCAGAATCCGCCGCAGCGATCGGCGCGAAGCACGTCGTCAAGGTGGTCTCCCCCGCCGAGTTCGCCGCTGCCATTCCCGAGATCGTCTGGTACCTCGACGACCCGGTGGCCGATCCGGCATTGATTCCGCTGTGGTTCATCGCGAAGGAAGCTCGCAAGCACGTCAAGGTGGTGCTGTCCGGCGAGGGCGCCGACGAGCTGTTCGGCGGCTACACGATCTACCGTGAACCGTTGTCGCTCAAGCCTTTCGAGTACCTCCCCAAGGGATTGCGTCGGGCCGCGGGCAAGTTGTCCGAACGCATCCCGGACGGCACTCGCGGCAAGAGTCTGCTCAACCGCGGTTCCTTGACGCTCGAGGAGCGCTACTACGGCAACGCTCGTAGTTTCAACGACGCTCAGCTTCGCGCCGTCCTGCGCGATTTCCGGCCCGAGTGGACTCACCAGGACGTCACCGCGCCGATCTACGCGCAGTCTCGGGACTGGGATCCGGTTGCCCGGATGCAGCATCTCGACTTGTTCACGTGGCTGCGAGGCGACATCCTCGTCAAGGCCGACAAGATGACGATGGCCAACTCGCTGGAACTGCGTGTGCCGTTCCTCGATCCCGAGGTCTTCGACGTCGCCTCACGCGTTCCGCTCGATCAGAAGATCACGAAGGACACAACCAAGTACGCGCTGCGTCAGGCCTTGGAAGGTATTGTGCCGCACCATGTTCTACACCGCGCCAAGCTCGGATTCCCGGTTCCCCTGCGCCACTGGCTTCGCGGCACCGAACTCTTCGACTGGGCACATCTGCAGATCGAAGAGTCGGGAACCGACCACATCTTCGACAAGCAGGCCGTCGTGAAGATGCTCAACGATCACCGCGAGGGCGTTTCGGACCACAGCCGACGCCTGTGGACCGTCCTGACCTTCATGGTCTGGCACGGAATCTTCGTGGAGAAGCGCATCGTGCCGCAGATCCAGGAACCGGTGTACCCGGTCAATATCTAGGCCTTCGGCCCCGTGAGCGGTTAGGGAGTCTCCGGACTCCTCAACCACTCACGGGGCGCAGCCCCCCTAGGGCAGAATCGTTGCGATCTCGTCCGCTGCCGCGCTGCCGTACGCCTCGGTGAGACGCTTGAGGGCCTCGTCGCGGTTGAACACCCACTCCTGGGTTCCGACGGTCTCGAGGATCAACACAGCGACCAGCGATCCCAACTGGGCGGCACGCTCGAAGCTCAGACCAGCGCCGTGTGCGAGCAGGAAGCCGGCACGGAAGCCGTCGCCAACACCCGTCGGATCAACCTTGCCCGTCTCGGGCACTACGTCGACGCGCACCCAGTTACCTTCGGCATCAACAATTTCCACACCCTTGGAGCCGAGGGTGGTGACGCGGATGCCGACCTGTGCGCGGATCTCTTCCTCACTCAGACCCGTCTTCTGCTGAAGCAGACCCCACTCGTACTCGTTGGTGAACAAGTACTTCGCACCGTGGATGAGCGCCTTGGCCTCGTCACCGGACAGGCGGGCAAGCTGCTGCGACGGATCAGCTGCGAACGGGATTCCGAGCAGGCGGCATTCGTCGGTATGGCGAACCATTGCTTCGGGGTCGTTTGCGCCGACCAGCACAAGATCCAGCGCACCCGCGGTCTTGGCCACTGCTGCGAGTTCGATCTCGCGGGCCTCGCTCATCGCGCCGGGGTAGAACGACGCGATCTGCGCCATGTCCTCGTCGGTGGTGCACACGAAACGCGCGGTGTGTGCCTTGTCCGAAATGCGGACCGCGCTGCAATCGACGCCGTTGTCCTCGAGCCAGGTGCGGTATTCAGCAAAGTCCGCGCCGACCGCACCGACGAGCAACGGCGATCCACCGAGCACGCCCATTGCGTAGGCGATGTTGCCGCCGACGCCGCCGCGGCGGATCACGAGGTCGTCCACCAGGAAGCTCAGCGAAATGTGGGCGAGCTGATCGGCGAGGAGCTGATCGGCGAAGCGGCCGGGAAAGCGCATCAAGTGGTCGGTGGCAATGGAACCGGTTACCGCAATAGTCACGGATCGTGGCCTTTCAGCGAAGTGAGTACAAGAATGAAAGAGGAGCAAAAGTTCACGTTACTGCCCGTAGCGCCGTCTTTGGCACCCGAGCCGTCAGATCGGAACCGCCTGGGTACGAGTCACCACAAACAACTGACGCGAAACCGAATGTCGGTTCCGCGTCAGTTGTTTGCGAATTGAGTTGTGATCGACGGACTCAGTTGAACGAGTCACCGCAGGCGCAGGAGCCTGTTGCGTTGGGGTTGTCGATCGAGAAGCCCTGCTGCTCGATGGTGTCGAGGAAGTCGATGGACGCACCTTCGACGTACGGCGCGCTCATCCGGTCGACAACCAGGTTGACGCCGTTGAAGTCGACGGTGAGGTCACCGTCGAGCGTGCGGTCGTCGAAGAACAGCTGGTACTTCAGTCCGGCACAGCCGCCGGGCTGCACTGCGATACGCAGCGCGAGGTCGTCGCGACCCTCCTGATCGAAGAGTGCCTTCGCCTTGGCGGATGCGGCCTCGGTCATCTTGACGCCGTGGGTGGCGGTCTCGTTCTGCACAGTCATGGGCTCTCCCTAATGTTCGTACCAACCCGTGAACGCTTCAACGGTACGCCGCTGCCGACTTATTCCCGCCAGTCCTTACCGGGTGCGATTCGTCTTCATCCTATCCGGTCTTCCCGTCACGGCAACGGCGCGTCGACGCTGGTAGATTCTGCGCTCTGTTGACCGCGCCAGATGTTCCACTCGCGCGCCGTATGTTCGGCGAGTCCCCCGAGACACGCCGACGCTTCGTTCATCGCACGTTCCACCGAACCCGCGAACTCTGTCACCGATTTCGCCTCGACGATCGAGGTCGACGCATAGTCCGGCTCGTCGAGCGTCACCTGGCCGGCAAAAACGAGCGTCGGAACGCCGTGCGCTGCCCCGGCCGAAGCGAGCGTTGTGACGAGTTTGCCTCGCAGCGATTGGTGGTCGAACTTGCCTTCGCCGGTGATCACCAGGTCGGCAGACTCCAATAGCGCTGCCTGCCCGGTCCGATCGGCGACGACGTCGGCCCCGGATCCCCGCTGCGCACCGAGCGCGAACAGCGCAGCACCGATACCACCTGCGGCGCCGGCGCCAGGAAGATCCGACACTCGTTTTCCGGTGGCGGACTCCAACTGTTCTGCCCACATCGCATTTCTCGCTTCGAGGACGGCGATTGCCTCGGCGTCGGCGCCTTTTTGCGGGCCGAACACCGCTGCCGCACCGTGCTCGCCGAGAAGTACGTGTTCGACGTCGGTGGCCGCGACCAACTGAACGCCCGCCGCAGCCGCCGTTGCAGCCTCCAGGCCGCCCAGCGCCTCCACCAGTCCGCGTCCCCCGTCTGTGCAGCAACTCCCACCAAGTCCGACGACGATCGTCTTCACGCCTTCCTCGAGCGCAGCCGCGATCAGTTCTCCGACACCGCGACTGTGCGCGGCGAGTGCGCTCGCACGCGTCGGTGGACCTCCGAGCAGGCCGAGCCCGACTGCTTCGGCCGACTCGATGTACGCCGTGCCCGAATCGAGCAGCCACTTCGCGTCGACGCCCGCGGTCAACGGTCCGGACACCCGCGCGGACCGGATATCGCCCCCCGCCGCGGCCAAGACGTCGACAAATCCCGGTCCCCCGTCGGATTGTGGCGCGGTGACGACGTCGTCATCGGGTCGGCCGCGTCGCCAACCGGCAGAAATGGACTCGGCCGCCTCGACGGCGGTCAGGGTCTCGCCGAATGAATCTGGAGCAACTATTACTTGCATAGCCGAAGTCTAAGAGTGCCGAATGACCCCGATGTTTCGGTTTCTCGAGCGTTTGGGCGTCTTGCGCGATTGTGATTTTCAGAAAGACCGAGGTCGGTTTCCCAGACCGTGCACTTATCCAATAGCCTGGAGGTGTGAAATTGCTACGCCGCGGTGACTCAGACAACTCCGACAAACGTGACGTCGAGGGCACTGAGGCATCCTCGGCCTCCGAAGAGGCGCCCATCGAGCAGGTGGGCAAGGGCCGCCCAACACCCAAGCGTCGTGACGCCGAGGCGAAGAGGCGTGGCCCGGTTGCGCCTGCCCCGCTGACCGCGAAGGAAGCCCGCGCCCGCCGCAAGGCGACCCGCGGCTCCAAGGAGGACCGCAAGGCCGAAGCCGCCGAGCGTCGCGCATCGTCGGCAGACCGCCGCGCCCGCATGCTCGCCGGCGAGGACAAGTACCTGCTCCCCCGCGACAAGGGCCCGGTTCGCGCCTACGTCCGTGACTTCATCGATGCTCGCCGCAACCTCGTCGGGCTGTTCATGCCGCTCGCATTGATCCTCATCATGACGATGTTCGTCACGCCCGCGCTCCAGCAGATCGTCACGCTGGCAATGCTCGTGATGATGCTCTTCATGGTCGGTGAAGGCATCTGGCTCGGACGCATGATCAACAACCGCGTCGCCGAGCGCTTCCCGGACAGCACCGACGGCGGATTCAAGCTCGGCTGGTACGCGTTCGTTCGCGCGTCGCAGATCCGTAAGCTGCGCGCACCGAAGCCTCGCGTGGGGCCGGGCGACGCAATCTGAGTGTGACGAACACGTATAGAACTTTGGTCCTCGGCGGCGCGCGGTCTGGTAAGTCCGCGCACGCCGAGGATTTGGTTTGTGCAGGCCAGTTACCCGAAGATTCGGCACCGATCCGGTACCTGGCGACAGCCAAGCGCGATAACTCCGACGCCGACTGGGAAAGCCGGATCGATCAGCACCGGAGCAGACGGCCTTCTCACTGGTCGACCGTCGAGACCGCGGATGCAGGTGACCTCGCGGCGCAGCTCGAAAGCGATTCACACACAGCGACGTTGGTCGACGATCTGGGAACGTGGCTGACCACGGAACTGGACCGTCAAAGCGCCTGGGACGCACCGCGCGGCACCATCACGCCCGCTGCGGACAGCCTTGTCGCCGGCGTCGAGAACTACCGCGGATCCCTGGTACTGGTCAGCCCCGAAGTAGGTTTGGCCGTGATTCCCGAGACCCGGTCGGGACGATTGTTCCGCGACGAGATCGGCACTCTCAACGCTCGTATCGCCGCGGTGTGCGATCGTGTCGTACTAGTGGTTGCAGGGTTACCGCTCGTCTTGAAAGATACTGCTGCACAACCGGAAGGCACGATGTGAGTACCGACGCCAATTCAGGGGCCAATTCAGGGGCGAATCCAGTTGCCGACCCAGAATCCAACCCTGACGTCGCGCCTGCCAGTAGCGCCGACTTCGAACCTGTCACGCCGCCCGACCGCGACGTGCGCGCGCAGGCCGACGCACGTCAGCGTGACCTGACCAAGCCGGCCGGCTCACTGGGCCGACTGGAGGCTCTCGCCGGTTGGGCATCGGCATGCCAAGGAGTTTGTCCTCCACATGCTTTCGCTCGACCTCGCGTCGTCGTCTTCGCCGGTGATCACGGAATCGCCCGCAACGGTGTCTCCGCCTATCCCCCGGAAGTGACCGCACAGATGGTCGCCAACTTCCTCGGGGGCGGCGCGGCAGTCAACGTCCTCTCCGAGGTTGCCGGCGCCACCGTTCGCGTCGTCGACATCGCGGTGGACGGCGATACCGATCCGGCCGTCTCGAACCACAAGGTACGCAGGTCTTCCGGGTCCATCGACCGCGAAGATGCCATGTCGAACGAGGAAACCCTCCAGGCCATCGCTGCCGGCCGAGCGATCGCGGACGAGGAAATCGACGGGGGCGCAGACCTTCTCATCGCCGGCGACATGGGCATCGGCAACACCACACCCGCCACTGTGCTCATCGCCGCCCTGACGGACAGCGAACCTGTGGCGGTCGTGGGTCGAGGTACCGGTATCGACGACGCCGGGTGGATCCGCAAGACTGCCGCGATTCGCGACGCTCTCCGGCGTGCCCGTCCGCACGTTCGCGACACAGTCGCGCTGCTGCGCACGTCTTCGGGTGCCGACCTCGCCGCGATGGCCGGCTTTCTGGCCCAGGCAGCTTCGCGTCGTACGCCGGTGATCCTCGACGGCGTTGTGGTCACCGCAGCCGCCATGGTTGCCGACGAACTGGCTTTCGGCGCACGTGAATGGTGGGTCGCCGGACACCGCTCCACCGAACCTGCCCACACCATCGCATTGACCCGAATGGGTCTCGACCCGATCGTCGAGTTCGACATGCGTCTCGGTGAAGGGTCAGGCGCAGTCACCGCGCTCCCGATTCTTCAGGGCGCAGTGGCAATCCTGAGCAAGATGGCGACATTCTCCGAAGCCGGTGTCAGCACTCAGGGCAGCGCACCTGCCGACGAACCGGAGTCGATCGACCTGACCAAGACCGATACGGCGGAGTGAGCGTGGCGGGCCCGCTGTCCGGAGTGCCGCTGGCCTTCTCGTGGCTGACGGTCCTTCCGGTTCGTGGCCCCTCCGACATCGATCGAACTGCCGGCCGTCGCGCCATCACCGCCGCTCCGCTGACCGGAATCGCTCTCGGCATTGCCGCTACGTTTCTACTCTGGGGCGCAACCAGCATCGGCCTGAATCCCTTCCTCGCGGGCTTACTGACGGTCGGCGCACTCGCTCTCGGAACCCGCGGGATGCACGTCGACGGACTGGCGGACTCCGTCGACGGATTGGGTTGCTACGGTCCACCGGAGCGCGCCCGCGAAGTCATGCACAGCGGCGGCGCCGGACCCTTCGGGGTCGCCGCACTGTTCATCTTCCTTGGTCTGCAATCGGTCTCCTTCGGCGTCCTTGCTGTTGCCGACTCCCCCACGCAGTGGATCGCGGTCCTCGTATCTGTCGCTGCAGGCCGAGTCGCCGTCGTTTTTGCCTGCCGCCGAGGCGTTCTCGCGTCGAGCCCGAGCGGATTCGGTGCGCTCGTCGCCGATTCGCAGCCGCTGTGGGCCGCGCTCGTATGGTCGGTTCCGCTGATCGCCGTTTCTGCTTTTGCCACTGACCGGTGGTGGCTCGGCCCTCTCGTCACCACGTCGGCGCTGCTGATCAGTGTGCTGTGTGTGCGTCACTGCGTCCGGAGATTCGGCGGGCTCAACGGCGATGTTCTCGGATTCGCGCTCGAACTCACGGTGACGCTGACGGCCGTCGGCCTCACATTCGGACTGTGATCTGACGTCGTGCGAGTCGGAGTCCTGGCGTACGAGGGTTGCCTGGCGGCCGAGATCTTCGTTTTCACGGATCTTCTGCTGATCGCCAATCGCGTCGCCGATGGAGCGTCCACCGACCCATTCGAGGTGTCGGTCATCGCCGCGTCCGGCTCGCCCGTCGTTGCGGCGGGCGGATTTTCGATCGGCGCACAGGAGGGGCATCACGACATCGATCACCTGGTGGTGCCGGGGTTCGAACTTGTACCGCCCGAAGATCCCGCGACGCGCTTGTCGCTGTGGGACAGAGAAATCGAGTTCATCCGTGCCTGCGAGGCGCGGGGCGTTCGTGTGTCGTCAGTGTGCGTCGGCGCATATCTGCTGGGCGAGGCCGGACTTCTCGACGGACGCCGCGCTACGACGTCGTGGCTGTACGGTGCCGACCTCGCGAGTCGATATCCCGATGCGACGATTCGAACCGATTCGCTGATCGTCGATGACGACGGCGTCACCACCACTGCGGCGTTCACTGCAGCGCTCGACCTCGCCACAGCACTCGTGCGCGAGCATCTCGGCGACAAAATTGCGCGAACGACGGCAAGAATTACTCTGGCGCCGGAGAACCGAACCAGTCAATCTCCGTACGTCGTCGACTCGATGCTGCCCGTGAAACACACACAGTTTGCCGAGGCCGTCGGAAGCTGGTTGGTCGAACGGATAGCGGAGCCTTACGACTTGGATCAGCTGTCGGCAGCTTTCCGCGTCAGCACCCGAACAATGCTTCGGAAGTTCGGAGACGAGACCGGGGAATCGCCGCGCGCCTACCTACAGCGTGCACGGGTGCGAAAGGCCAAACGCCTGTTGGAATCAACCGATTGGCCACTCGGAAAAATCTTGGGACACATCGGTTATCAAGATCCTGGAACCTTCCGTCGACTGTTCGCCGACCGTGTCGGAATCAGCCCGGCGGACTATCGAAAGCGGTTCCGCGACGGCGGCACCGGATAGGTCGCGCGTGGCGAGCCCGCCCGCAAACGTGGCGAACCGCCCTCTTCTGTAGTTGATCCCGCACCGAAAGACTGTGCGGAGGAGAAACTTCGACCAATTGAGAGGGCCCGCCGTGCCGAACCGAAGCATGACAAAAGATGATCCGCTCGAAGACTTCGACCGGCGAACCATCACGATCGACGCGGTGTCGAAGTCCGTGTACGTGGCTGGCACCGGACCCGCAGTAATCGTCATGCCGGAAATGCCGGGCATCAGCCCGCATGTTGCGCGATTCGCCCGCTGGGTGCGCGACGCCGGTTTCACGGTGTTTGTTCCGTCGCTTTTCGGCCGCGACGGCGCGGTTCCCACAGTGGACGAGGGAGTCTCCGTTTTCAAGAGAGCCTGCGTCAGCGCAGAGTTCCGCGCACTCGCTGGCGACGAACCGAGTCCAGCGGTCCGTTGGCTGCGTTCGCTCGCCGCTTCGGCCCACGAGGAGTGCGGTGGCCCTGGAGTCGGCGTGATCGGGATGTGCTTCACCGGTAACTTCGCGCTGTCAATGATGCTCGAACCATCAGTTATCGCGCCGGTCCTCGCCCAACCGTCGTTACCGCTCGATCGACCAGGCGAAACCGACAGCGGGCCCGAAGAACTCGACGCCGTGCGCTCGAGACTCGAGGCCGAAGACCTCACGGTGCTTGCCTACCGCTTTCAAGGTGACTCGTTCTGCCGCGCACAACGATTCGCGGCCTACAGGGCTGCCTTGGGTAAGCGCTTCGTCGGGAAGGTACTACCCGACGAAGCGGCCAACGCGGCAACGTCGCCGTTCTTCGAACACGTCATTGCCAATCCACACAGCGTGGTGACGGCTCACCTCGTCGACGAGGCGGGATCACCCACCACCGTCGCACGAGACGAGATTCTGCAGTTCTTCTGCGAGCGATTGCTCGCGGAACGAACCAGCGATCAGTGAAGCTTGGTCATCCAGCCATGGGTGTCGGCGAAGGTGCCGCGCTGGATACCCGTGAGGGTGTCGCGCAGTGCCATCGTCACTTCACCCGGCTCGCCGTCTGCGATGGTGAACTCGCCCTCGGCGGACTTGACGCGTCCGACAGGAGTGATGACTGCTGCTGTGCCGCAAGCGAAGACCTCGGTGATTTCACCGCTCTTGCACTTGGTGCGCCATTCGTCGGTGCTGATCTTGCGCTCTTCGACGGAGAAGCCGGAATCGGCGGCGAGCGCGAGCAGCGAGTTGCGCGTGATGCCGGGCAGCAATGATCCGGACAGCGACGGCGTCACGAGGCGAGCGTCGGGACCGGAGCCGAAGACGAAGAACAGGTTCATTCCACCCATTTCCTCGACGTACGTGCGCTCGATGGCGTCGAGCCACACCACCTGGTCGCAACCCTCGTCGGCGGCCTGCGCCTGGGCGAGGAGCGAAGCGGCGTAGTTGCCGGCGAACTTGGCCGCGCCGGTACCGCCGGGGGCCGCGCGGACGTATTCGGTGGACAGCCACACACTGACCGGCTTGACGCCGCGCGGGAAGTACGCGCCGGCGGGCGATGCGATCAGCAGGTAGCGGTACTCGTCAGCGGGACGGACACCGAGTCCGGCTTCGGTGGAGAACATGAACGGACGGAGGTAGAGCGCGTCCTCGCCGCCGGCAGCGGGAACCCAGTCGAGATCGACGTCGATCAGTTCGGTGATGGAATCGACGAACATCTGTGCCGGCAGTTCGGGCATGGCCAGACGGCGCGCAGATGCCGCGAAACGCTCGGCGTTGGCCTCGACGCGGAACGAACTGATCTCGCCACCCGGCTGACGGTATGCCTTGAGGCCCTCGAAGATGGCCTGTCCGTAGTGCAAAACCATTGCGGCCGGATCGAGCTCGATGTTTCCGTACGGCAACACCTGGGCGTCGTGCCAGCCCTTGCCCGCGGTGTAGTCGATCGAGACCATGTGGTCGGTGAAGTGCCGCCCGAAGCCGGGCGCCGCCAGAATGTCACGGCGCTCGGCGTCGGACTTCGGGGACGAGCTCTGAACACGAACGAAATCGGCGGCACCTGTCATGGGCGCAATCCTATCGAACGTGAAAAAGCTCTCTACTTGGTGTTGGTCTCCACGAAAGGAGGAGACACCACGACGCACCGAAGAGCACGACCACGGACGTCGACTTCGATCTCGTCGCCGGCTGCGATATTGGCGCCGGAATCCAGGAGCGCCAACGCAATTCCCACTTTGAGCGACGGTGAGAACGTTCCGGAGGTGGTCTCGCCGATTGCCTCGCCGTCACGCAGAACACCGAGGCCGGCCCGCAGCACACCGCGGTCGAGAGCCTTGATCCCCCAGAGTTTGCGGGCCGGACCGGCGGCCTTCTCGTCGGTCAGGGTCTCTTTGCCCCAGAATGTCGGCTTCTTCCAACCGATCGCCCATCCGCAGCGCGCTTCGAGCGGGGAAATCTCGAGCGAAAGCTCGTGCCCGTGCAGCGGATAGCCCATCTCGGTACGAAGAGTGTCGCGGGCTCCGAGCCCGGCGGCCTGCCCACCCTCGGCGCGCACTGCCTCGAGAAGCGCGCGGAACAACGGCTCGCTGTCTTCCCACCGCGGCAAGAGTTCGTAGCCGACCTCACCGGTGTAACCACTGCGGCACACACGCACGGGCACGCCGTTCCATTCCGCGTCTTCGTACGCCATGTACTCGATCTCGGTGGGAAGCCCGAGAGCCGTCAGAACCGCCACCGATTTCGGGCCCTGCACCGCCAGCACTCCGTACGCACGATGCTGATCCTCGACGGTGATTCCGTCGGGTGCGACGGCGACCAGAGCCGCAACAACGTCCGCGGTGTTGGCCGCATTCGGGACGAGGAAGATCTCGTCGTCGCTGACGTAGTACGCGATGAGGTCGTCGATGACGCCACCGGACTCGTTGCAGCACAACGTGTACTGAGCCTTACCCGGTCCGATCTTGTTCAGATCGTTGGTGAGTGCGGAGTTCACGAATTCCGCGGCGCCCGCCCCACGCACGACGGCCTTGCCGAGGTGACTGACGTCGAAGAGTCCGACATTCTCACGCACAGAGGTGTGTTCGGCCACGACGCCCGCGTACGAAACCGGCATCTGCCACCCCCCGAACGGCGCGAACGTCGCGCCGAGTTCGACGTGGACGGGGTGGATCGGGCCCTGCAACAGTTGTTCGTCGGTCATGGCCCACAACCTATCGGACTTCGCCGATCGAAACATGTCCGCAGCGAGAGCTCACCTGGCCGCGACGATCCCCCGTCCGGAATCCGCCAAGGGCCTAACATCGACTCAGGCATCCGCCAGAACCGGACGCATCGCACACTCACCTCACAGGAGACACCTTGAGCACTCGCACAGCCCGATCGTTGGGACCCGACCTCGTTCTCGCCGGCACAGTCGCCAAGCGCGCAGAGATATTGGTTGTCGGCCTGACGTCGGGTCCGGACGGCCCCGAATTAGCACTCAGCGAAGGCATCGTCGACGAAGACGTGCTCGCCGAGATCCTCGACAGCCTCATCGCCGTCGGCGCCACCGGCAAGCCCGAGCAGCTCACCCGCGTCCCGGCACCGAGCGCACTGTCTGTCACCAGCGTCCTCGCCGTCGGACTCGGCTCCGCCGACAAGCTCGGCAGTGAGCAGATCCGCAAGTCCGCCGGCGCCGCAGCTCGCTCGCTGTCCGGCATCGACACCGTCGCAACCACGCTCTCGATCCTCGATCTCGGTGCAACCGCCGAGGGATTTGCGTTGGGCGCGTACAGCTTCACCGAATTCAAGTCGTCCATGACGGCTCCCGGTCCCGATTCGCAGCCACTTGCCCGAGTCGAACTTCTGGTGCCGTCGCCGCGCGCCAAGGAGACCAAGGCAACGCTGGCACGGTCGGCTGCCATCGCCGAGGCCGTCGCCACCGCACGCGAGTTCGTCAACACTCCCCCGAGCCACCTCTACCCCGCCGAGTTCGCCGCGCGTGCCAAGGCACTGGGCGTCGAGGCCGGGCTCACCGTCCAGGTTCTCGACGAGAAGGCACTCGAAAAGGGTGGCTACGGCGGAATCATCGGCGTCGGCAAGGGCTCGTCTCGCCAGCCGCGTCTCGTCCGCCTCGAATACGCGTCGAAGAAGCGTGGCGCCCGCAAGGTCGCACTGGTGGGTAAGGGCATCACCTTCGACACCGGCGGAATCTCCATCAAGCCCGCCGCCGGAATGGAGAACATGACCTCGGACATGGGCGGCGCCGCAGCCGTCATCTCCACCGTCGTGCTTGCCGCCAAGCTCGGCCTGCCCGTCAACGTCGTCGCATACGTGCCGATGGCCGAGAACATGCCGTCGGCGACCGCGCAGCGTCCCGGCGACGTGTTGACTCAGTACGGCGGAATCACCATCGAGGTCGTCAACACGGACGCCGAGGGCCGTTTGATCCTTGCCGACGCGATGGTTCGCGCGGGTGAGGACAACCCCGACTACATGATCGACACCGCCACCCTGACCGGTGCGCAGATGGTGGCGCTCGGCAACCGCACGCCCGGCGTCATGGGCACGGACGAGTTCCGTGACCGCGTCGCCTCGATCTCGCAGAGCGTCGGCGAGAACGGATGGGCCATGCCGCTGCCCGAGGAACTGCGTGGAGATCTCGACTCCAAGGTCGCCGACATGGCCAATGTCACCCCGCACCGCTGGGGCGGCATGCTGGTCGCAGCTCACTACCTCAAGGAATTCGTTCCCGAGGGTGTCCAGTGGGCGCACATCGACGTCGCGGGTCCGGCGTACAACACGTCAGGACCGTGGGGTTACACCGGCAAGGGCGGCACCGGAGTTCCGGTTCGCACGATGATCTCGGTCCTGGAGGACATTGCGGTCAACGGCTGACCCCTTGCTGTGCGCCTTTATTAACCCCCCGCGGTTGATAAAGGCGCACAGCAGTTCAGGCGCCGTCGCGCAATTCCTGCTCGCGCGCCCGCTTGCGTTCGATGCGCTTACGCTCGTCGTGATCGCGCATACGCTGCGGATATCCCGTTTTTCGGACGTCGTAGACCGGGATCTTCAAGTCCTGTCCCAATTTGCGGGCACCGCGTTCGCCGCCGACACGACGACGAGTCCACTCCCCGTCCTTCGCAACCAATACGACGGTCACCTCGGTCACCGTCGTCTGCGGTTCCACATAGGCCTCGACGCCTTCGTGCGAGTGCGCCCAATTCGCCAGATGATCCGCATCACTTTGCGCTGCGGCCTGAGCCGCACTCGGCGGACGCTTGAAACGATCGAACAGTCCCACGGTCGTACTCTCCTCGGTACCGACGCCGCGGATGCACCCCGGCGATATGTCAAGTTTGCCAGGCGATGTCCGTTCTACCTGCGCACGACATACCGTTTGGTCCGCTTACGACGTTACAGCCGGACCCCCGACGCATACCTACTCACCAGTAGCCGACACACCCGAAACGGACGGCATCCCCCTCATCGGACACGCCCGGCGTATCAATGGAAAGATGAACGACGGTGACGCCGCGTCCGCGCGTCGACATCGGCAAAATAGCTACAAGTAGCCGCACGTCGCGCGCCACTCGAGCACAATGCATTACGACCACAAGTCGACAAAATTCAACAACCCGAACACAACTGTCGAGGAGTCAAAAGACATGGCCTTCTCCGTCCAGATGCCAGCCCTAGGTGAGAGCGTCACCGAGGGAACTGTCACACGGTGGCTCAAGCAGGAAGGAGACACGGTCGAAGTCGACGAACCCTTGCTCGAAGTCTCCACGGACAAGGTCGACACCGAGATTCCGTCTCCCGTCGCCGGCGTCCTGACCAAGATCGTCGCGCAGGAAGACGACACCGTGGAAATCGGTGGCGAGCTCGCCCAGATCGGTGAAGCCGGCGAAGCCGCAGCTCCCGCGGCAGAGGCACCCGCCCCGGCCGCAGAAGAAGCTCCCGCCGAGGAAGCTCCGGCTGCCGAAGCTCCCGTCGAGGAAGCTCCCGCCGCCGAGGCACCCGCTGCTTCCGGCGGTTCCGCTGAAGGTACCGCCGTGACGATGCCCGCCCTCGGCGAGTCCGTCACCGAAGGCACCGTCACCCGCTGGCTCAAGGCCGTCGGCGACGAAGTTGCCGTCGACGAGGCGCTGCTCGAAGTCTCGACCGACAAGGTCGACACCGAAATCCCGTCGCCCGTCGCCGGAATCCTGCTCGAGATCAATGCGCAGGAAGACGACACCGTCGAGATCGGTGGCCAGCTGGCCGTCGTCGGATCCGGCGCACCCGCCGCGGCCCCGGCACCCAAGGCTGCTCCCGCCGCGCCCGCAGCACCGCCCGCTCCCAAGGCCGAGGCCCCGAAGGCCGAAGCACCCAAGGCTGAGGCCCCGAAGGCTGAAGCACCCAAGCCTGCGGCCGCACCCGCACCGAAGCCCGCTGCGGCTCCCGCACCGGCGGCTGCACCCGCAGCTTCGGGTGACAGCAGCCCCTACGTCACCCCGCTCGTGCGCAAGCTCGCAACGGACAACGGCGTCGACCTCGCCACCGTCACCGGCACCGGCGTCGGCGGCCGTATCCGCAAGCAGGATGTGCTCGCCGCTGCGGAGGCCAAGAAGGCACCCGCAGCCGCTGCTCCTGCTGCTGCAGCTCCCGCAGCCGCACCGGCTGCCTCCGCAGCTGCCGGCGTCCGACCGGAACTGGCACACCTGCGCGGAACCACGCAGAAGGCCAACCGTATTCGGCAGATCACGGCCACCAAGACGCGCGAGTCGCTGCAGAACACCGCTCAGCTCACGCAGACCTTCGAGGTGGACGTCACCAAGATCGTCGCCCTGCGGGCCCGTGCCAAGGCCGGCTTCATCGAGCGCGAAGGCGTCAACCTGACGTTCCTCCCGTTCTTCGCCAAGGCAGTCGTCGAGGCACTGAAGTCGCACCCGAACATCAACGCCAGCTACGACGAAGCTGCCAAGCAGATCACCTACTACGACGCCGAGCATCTCGGCATCGCAGTGGACACCGATCAGGGCTTGCTCTCCCCCGTCATCCACAACGCCGGCGATCTCGGCCTGGCCGGCTTGGCCCGCGCCATCGCCGACATCGCCAAGCGTGCACGCTCGGGTGGCCTGAAGCCGGACGAGCTCTCGGGTGGCACCTTCACCATCACCAACATCGGCAGCCAGGGCGCGCTGTTCGACACCCCGATCCTGGTACCGCCGCAGGCGGCCATGCTCGGAACCGGCGCCATTGTCAAGCGTCCGATGGTGGTCACCGACGAGAACGGCAACGAGTCCATCGGCGTTCGTTCGATGATCTACTTGCCGCTGACCTACGATCACCGTCTCGTCGACGGCGCCGACGCCGGCCGATTCCTCACCACCGTGAAGCAGCGGTTGGAAGAAGCCTCGTTCGAAGCTGATCTGGGCCTGTAAGCAACTGGTCTTCCAGCCGGGGCGTCATCTCCATCAGGAGGTGGCGCCCCGGCTTTTTCAGTACGGTCGGAGATATACGTTCGGATATCGAAGCAGGCTGAATCGAAGGAGGCTTTCCGAATGCGAGTAGTCATCGCCGGCTCGTCCGGTTTGATCGGAACGGCCTTGGTGTCATCGTTGCGCTCCGACAACCACGACGTGGTACGTCTGGTGCGACGGTCGACCGCCGGCCCCGACGAATCGCGTTGGGACCCGGACCACGACCGTCTGGACCTCTCCGTCCTGCAAGGCGCTGACGCCGTCGTGAACCTTTGTGGTGTCGGCATCGGCGACAAACGGTGGTCGGGTTCTTACAAGCAAGCGATCCGTGACAGCCGCATAGTTGCCACCGATGTTTTGGCCGAAGCTGTCGCGAGCCAGAAGGTTCCCGTCCTCGCCAACGCCAGCGCCGTCGGCTATTACGGCGACACCGGCGACAAGATCGTCGACGAGGATTCGCCGGCAGGCACCGACTTTCTCGCCACGACGTGTCGAGACTGGGAGCTTGCCACCGAGCCCGCGCGGAGGGCGGGTGCTCGCGTCGTCAATCTGCGCTCGGGCGTCGTGATTTCACCCCACGGCGGCATGCTCGGTCGACTTCGGCGGATCTATTCGTTCGGTCTCGGTGGGCGACTGGGCAACGGTCGTCAGTACTTTCCGTGGATCTCACTCGAGGACGAGTGCGACGCGATCAAGTTCGCGCTCACCAATCCCGAACTCTCCGGTCCCGTCAACCTGACCGGCCCGGCGCCTGTCACCAACGCCCAGTTCAACGACGCCATGTCCCGCGCAGTTCACCGCCCGGCGCCGTGGATCGTGCCCGGGTTCGCCCTCGAAGCCTTGATTGGAGAATTCGCCAAGAGCGGCATCCTCGGTGGCCAGCGCGCCATTCCCGCAGCTTTGGAAAAGGCGGGATTCTCCTTCCGCCACAACACGATCGGCGAAGCGCTGGCGGCCGCACTGGGTTGAGTCCGAAGTCGGGCGTAATCTCTACTTCCATGAGCAGCGCTGCCGTCTCCGCCCGGTTCTCGAAACTGCCGATCGCCGTCGAGCAACTCGGATCGATCGACTACAACGCCGCGTGGGACCGTCAGCGTGAGCTCGCGGCAACGCGGGCAGACGACATCGGGCCGGACACGCTCCTCCTCCTCGAACATCCCCCTGTGTACACGGCTGGGCGACGCACGGAACCGGAAGATCGACCTGTCGACGGCACACCGGTCATCGATGTCGACCGCGGCGGCAAGATCACCTGGCACGGCCCCGGTCAACTGGTCGGGTATCCGATCGTGAAGTTGGCCGAGCCCATCGACGTGGTGCGATACGTACGACGCATCGAGGAAGCGCTGATCACGGTGTGCACGGACCTCGGCCTGAACTGCGGGCGGATCGACGGCCGCTCGGGCGTCTGGCTGCCTGCCGAACTCGCCAACGGGCAATGGAAGCCCGAACGCAAGGTGTCAGCCATCGGCGTTCGCGTTCAACGTGGTGTCGCGCTGCACGGTTTCGCCCTGAACTGCAATTCGGTCCTGACCGGATTCGACAACATCATTCCCTGCGGAATCCGTGACGCGGGGGTGACGACGCTGTCACACGAACTCGGTCGCGACGTCACCGTGGACGAGGTCACTCCCGCTGTGGCCGAGGCCGTGATCGCTGCTCTCGACGGAACCATGCCCGTCACCGAATGCAACGTCGAGCGCGTCACCTTCGAAAGCGCCTCGCCTACTCCGACTTTTACTACCGTTCAGTACAGCTGACGGGCTCGCCCGAACCCCGTTGCAGTAATCACCGGGCGTAGGATCACTGTCGTGACTATCGCCCCAGAAGGACGTAAGCTGCTCCGCCTCGAGATCCGAAACGCGGAGACGCCCATCGAACGCAAACCCAACTGGATCAAGACCCGAGCAAAGATGGGCCCCGAATACACGGAGCTCAAAGGCCTGGTCAAGCGTGAAGGTTTGCACACCGTCTGCGAGGAAGCGGGCTGCCCCAACATCTACGAATGCTGGGAAGACCGCGAAGCCACCTTCCTGATCGGCGGCGAGCAGTGCACACGCCGCTGTGACTTCTGCCAGATCGACACCGGCAAGCCCGAAGCCCTCGACCGCGACGAGCCCCGTCGCGTCGCCGAAAGCGTTCAGGCCATGGGACTTCGGTACTCCACGATCACCGGCGTCGCCCGCGACGACCTCCCGGACGGCGGCGCCTGGCTCTACGCCGAGACCGTCCGCAAGATCCACGAACTCAACCCGGGCACCGGCGTCGAAAACCTGGTTCCCGACTTCAACGGCAAGCCTGAACTGCTCGACGAGGTCTTCGCCTCACGTCCCGAGGTACTCGCACACAACCTCGAGACCGTCCCCCGCATCTTCAAGCGGATCCGTCCCGCTTTCCGGTACCAGCGCAGCCTCGACGTCATCACTGCGGCACGAGAGTACGGACTGGTCACCAAGTCCAACCTGATCCTCGGCATGGGCGAAACCCCGGAAGAAGTCACCGAGGCGATGGCCGATCTCCACGCCGCCGGCTGCGACATCCTCACCATCACCCAGTACCTGCGCCCCTCACCCCGGCACCACCCCGTCGAGCGGTGGGTCAAGCCCGAGGAGTTCGTCGCACACTCGAAGACTGCAGAAGAGATGGGCTTCGCCGGCGTCATGGCCGGTCCGTTGGTTCGCTCGTCGTACCGTGCCGGCCGCCTGTATGCGCAGGCCATGGCACATCACGGCCGTGAACTTCCCGAGGCGCAGCGTCATCTGACCGAGGGCGGCGACGCTTCCCAGGAAGCCAGCTCACTCATGGCGCGCCTGAATCGCTGATCCACTTTTTGCTGTGCGCCTTTATTAACCGCGGGCGGTTAGTAAAGGCGCACAGCAATGGACGTATCCTGGGTACATGGCGAACGGCAGCAAATCCGGTAAGGGCAAACCCACCAAAGAGGCAAAGGCTGCAGCGAAGGCTGCCCGCAAGCAGGCTTCCAAGGAACGCAGAACTCAGCTCTGGCAGGCGTTCCAGATGCAGCGCAAGGACGACAAGCTCCTTCTGCCGCTGATGATCGGCACCCTGGTGGGTGCGGCTCTGGTCTTCTTCCTGGTCGGTCTCATCTGGGGCCTTCAGTGGTTCCTGCTGCCGATCGGCATCGTTCTCGGCCTCCTCGGCGCCTTCATCATCTTCGGTCGCCGCGTCCAGAAATCGGTGTACAAGAAGGCTGAGGGCCAGGCCGGCGCCGCCGCGTGGGCACTCGACAACATGCAGGGCGCGTGGCGCGTCACGAACGCCGTCGCCGGCACCACCCAGCTCGACGCCGTTCACCGCGTTGTCGGACGACCGGGTGTCATCCTCGTCGCAGAGGGTTCGCCGCAACGCGTCAAGGGCCTCCTCGCGCAGGAGAAGAAGAAAACTGCGCGCCTCATCGGCGACACCCCGATCTACGACATCATCATCGGAAACGACGAAGGTCAGGTTCCGCTTTCGCAGCTCCAGCGTTACCTGAACAAGCTGCCGCGCAACATCGACACCAAGCGCATGGACAACATCGAAGGCCGACTCGCTGCGCTCAGCGCACGCGGCGGCGGAGCAGCGCTTCCCAAGGGCCCGATGCCCGGAGGCGCAAAGATGAAGGGCATGCAGCGAACCATTCGTCGTCGCTGACACTCCCCCACAGCAAAACGAAAGACCCGGGCCCATAGGGACCCGGGTCTTTCTTCGTTCGAGAAGTTCGTGTCAGCGCGACTTCACGAGCAGAGTGCCGGTCGCGCGGTCCTGCATGCCTCGACCGTCGATGTCGGTGATCGTCGCGGGAATCACGAACACGAGAAGTGCCTGACGCCCGAGCGCGCGCACGAAGCCCACTCGGATCGGGCCTTCGATTCGCGCAACCTGAAGTCCGAGAACGAATTGCCCCGGTGTGAAGTTGAACAGCGCCACGGTGACGACGCCGACGGCGAACCACACCATCAACGTGATCGTGGAGGTCATACCGTCGAAGAAGTCGCCGGTGATGAGCGAGGCCACTCCCACGGCCATAACCCAATCCACCAACAGTGCGGCGATACGACGGCCCGAACCGACCAGCGATCCGGGGCCCTCCTGGGGGAAGCCGAGAAACTCGCCGCGATAAGACTGCTCACGACCGTCCGCATTCTTCGGCAAAGCTGCTTCAGGCCCAGAGAGCCAAGTTCCGGTGATTCGTGCCATGCTGTCCAGGATAGGCGTCGCAGCACCGTAGTCCAGATTTGCCGGGTTTTAACTGTGTGGCCGGTCACATGGACTTCGGAAATCCCCAGGATGCTGCGACGCGTAACACTGCCGAAACAAAGGGTTGACGAGCGGGCAACACCAGCTCCCTACCGTCTGCCTCGACGGATTCAACCGACATCACTTGGCTGAAGCGACTTAAGGAGCACAAGCGTGGCGTTCACCACGGCCGAAGAGGTCATCAAGTACATCGCGGACGAGAACATCGAGTACGTCGACATTCGGTTCAGCGACCTGCCCGGCGTCCAGCAGCACTTCTCGATCCCGGCGTCTGCTTTCAACCAGGACGTGTTCGAGGACGGCCTCGCATTCGACGGATCTTCGGTCCGCGGATTCCAGTCGATCCACGAGTCCGACATGATGTTGCTTCCCGACGTCACCACGGCGCAGATCGATCCCTTCCGCAAGGCGAAGACCCTCAACATCAACTTCTTCGTGCACGACCCGTTCACCCGTGAGTCCTACAGCCGCGACCCGCGCAACGTTGCCCGCAAGGCCGAGGAGTACTTGGTCAGCACCGGCATCGCGGACACCGCATTCTTCGGCGCCGAGGCCGAGTTCTACATCTTCGACTCGGTTCGCTACGACTCCGGCATGAACTCCGCTTTCTACGAGCTGGATTCCATCTCCGGTTCCTGGAACACCGGCGCAGAGACCAACGCCGACGGCTCCCCGAACCTCGGCTACAAGGTTCGCGCCAAGGGCGGCTACTTCCCCGTCGCTCCGTACGACCACTACGTGGACCTGCGCGACGAGATCTCCACCAACCTGACCAACGCGGGCTTCGAGCTCGAGCGCGGCCACCACGAGGTCGGCACCGGCGGACAGCAGGAGATCAACTACAAGTTCAACACGCTGCTCGCAGCGGCCGACGACCTGCAGCTGTTCAAGTACATCGTCAAGAACACCTGCTGGCAGCACGGCAAGTCCGCGACCTTCATGCCGAAGCCGCTCTTCGGTGACAACGGCTCGGGCATGCACGTCCACCAGTCCCTGTGGAAGGACGGCAAGCCCCTCTTCCACGACGAGTCCGGCTACGCAGGCCTCTCGGACATGGCTCGCCACTACATCGGCGGTATCCTGCACCACGCTCCGTCGCTGTTGGCCTTCACCAACCCGACGATCAACTCGTACCACCGTCTGGTGCCGGGCTACGAAGCCCCCATCAACCTCGTGTACAGCCAGCGCAACCGCTCGGCAGCTGTCCGTATCCCGATCACGGGCAACAACCCGAAGGCAAAGCGTCTCGAGTTCCGCGCACCCGACTCCTCGGGTAACCCGTACCTCAACTTCGCGGCACAGATGATGGCCGGCCTCGACGGCATCAAGAACAAGATCGAGCCGATGGCTCCGGTCGACAAGGACCTCTACGAGCTTCCCCCGGAGGAGGCTCGCAACATCCCGCAGGCTCCGACCAGCCTCGAGACGGTCATCAACCGCCTCGAAGCCGATCACGAGTACCTGACCGAGGGTGGCGTCTTCACCACCGACCTGATCGAGACCTGGATCTCGCTCAAGCGTGAGCAGGAAATCGCTCCGGTCAACCTGCGTCCGCACCCGTACGAGTTCGAGCTCTACTACGACGTGTGATCCGCATCCTGACGTAAGTCAGACCTGCGACTACCGAGTGCACCCGTCCCGCGTCTGTGGGGCGGGTGCACTTGTTTCGGTCCGATCTAATGTGTCCGCCACACATGTGCCCAGCCGCATCTGAGCGGAATTACATCGGGTATACATTCGACCGATACCGACTTGGGTGCAGGAGAAGCAACAGATGCCCGATCCGTTCGCAATCGAAGTGGACTCCTTCTACAACACGATCGTCCTGCGCTCACCGGATGACTACGAACCACTTGCGCCGGGTTGGTTTCCCACCGAACCCCAATTCGTCACTGGCGGACCAGGCCGACTCGTCATCCACACCGGTGGACGCGGGCTCGTACGCGTGACAGTCACCTCCACCGAAACACCTGCCCCTCCGCTCACGGATTCGCTACTCACAGTGTGGGAGGACATCGCGGAGAGTTCGTTCACCATCGAGAGCGACGCACTCTGCTTCGACGGATTCTCAGGCGAGGTATCGCATCCAATTCCCCATCCGAGGCCAGGCCCGTGCCGAGTGCGAGTGTTTGCTCGGGGACGGACTGAGTACTGGGACGCCTACCGGACACCGGAGACCCAACCGCAGATACGACTCCACATCCAACTCTGGCCGCAACAACTCGGTGACCCGCACCTCATCCAGTACCGAGGCCGGATTACCGGAAATCGTAGCCGAACCGACGACACCCCCGAGGAAAAGCAGCCCACCACCACGTAGCCGGGAACATCTCTCTCCACTGCGCAGTTCTGCTCCGGGCACGGCTACCGGATCCAGTAGTTTTCTGTGCCGAGGCCGGTAACGAAGTGCGAGTAGTCGACCTACCTGCCAGGGCTGCGGATACGGCGTTTCGCGGACCTGTACCAGGCAACGGAAAGACCGACGCGAAAGATGCTTTCATCATCGTCGATGCCGCCCGCACACTCCCCGATACGCTGTTGCCGATCGGAAAGGCCTGCGACCTTGTCGAGGGTCTACGCATGCTGTCCGAATTCGACGCCGATCTGGCGGTCGACGAAAACCGGTTGATCAACCGCCTGCGGTCGATGCTGTTGTCCGTGAATCCATGGGCGTACGGACCGGTGTGACGATGCTCGTCGAAATCACCGACATCGGTCGTTCCGCGACGCAGGGGCGCTCGCGGTTTACGCCGGGGTCGCACCTCGCACAGATCGCTCCGGAACGTCCGTCAAAGGTGAGCATCGACAACACAGCGGCAACGCCAGACTCAAACGCGCCAAGTATCTTTCAGCGTTCGCTGCTCTCAAGGATCCGATCTCTCGTGCCAACTACGACCGACAACGAGCTGAGGGCAGGCGTGGCTGGTGCGCGTCTCGAGGTCAGAGTTCGCGCGCCGGATGTCGAATCGGAGAGAACCCCAATGTGGCTGCAGCGATAGCGAACACAATAGCGATGCCGAGCAGGGTTAGGCGTTCACCGATCGCGCCGACCAACAGGCCTGCTATCACTGCGCCGAGCGCAGCCATGGCGCGGTTGACGGAGCGTCGGGCGGCATTCACACGCCCGAGAAGCTCATCGGGGGTGAGTGTTTGCCAATAGCCCATCTCGTTCGCGTTCTCCGCGCCTGCTGCCAACCCTTGCAGGCCCAGTGCTGCGAAGAGCAGCACATGGCCGACACCTGTGTCCGGCGCGAAGGCAACGAGAAGCCAGGTGACGGGGTATACCGTGCGGGCGAGGATGACTGCTCGTCCTGATCCGATGCGCGTGCCGAGCGCGTGAGCGCAGGATGTGCCGAGGAGGCTTGCGACACCGAACGTCGTCAGCAGCAAACCGTATGTGTAGGCGCTGAACCCGAGCGAGCGGAGAGCGAACAGCGACAGCACAGTCAACGCAGCTCCGTTGGCAAGGAACCACACGTGTGTCGATATCGCGAGCGGGTTGAGAGTGCGGTGGCGATACGTGAATCTCAGACCCTCACGCACTTCGTTCATCAGGTTTCGGGAGCGAGAAACGGATCGAGGCTCGTCGACGTCGAGCCCGAAATTGAGTGCGGCATCAGCGAAATAGCTGATTGCGTCGACGGCAATCACCACGGGAGCGCCGAGCAGGCCTACGAGTGTGCCTCCGACCGTTGGCCCCAATGTCGTTGCCGCTGCGTCGGCTTGGTCGAGTCGAGCGTTTGCTTTCACCAGTTGACTGCGTGGAACCAGCCGGGGTAACAAGGACTGCATCGCAGCGAAGCCGAACACCGAGAAGGAGCCGAACAGCAGCAACACGATGACCAGAACCCAGATGTGCAGAAGCCCGGCGAGCCACAGAAGCGGGACGGCACCGAGCACAACTGCCCGACCGACCCTGGCCCACACGAGAATTGGCTTGCGCCGCCACCGATCGACATAGACCCCCGCGACCAACCCGAGCACCGCATACGGGATGAACTGAGCCGCGTTCACCACACCCACTTCGAACGGCGTCGCGTCCAAAAGCTGCACTACCAAAATGGGCATCGCCACAGCTGTCACCGACGAGCCGGCCGAACTGATCACCGCGGCCTTGAGAAAGCGTCGAAATGATGAACGGTGACCTGCCGGCGAAACGTCACTCATCGCTGACATCCACGACGCCACACGGCCGACTGCACCAGTCTGTCCCGCTCATGCACGGCACTGTAACCGAGCACGCCCGATATCGGTGCTGAGGACGAGGCGGCTGTTGGCATTGCCAAATTGATAGAAGCACTCAACCGTGACCAAGGACTAGAGCGGACACAGCCCCTCACCTCGTCCGCGTAGGTGGGGTTACCCGTCTCGACTTGCACTCCGCGATGCTCACCGAGTGGACATTGCACAGCGAACACGATTGGCTGTCACTCATTGTTGCGTTTCTTCGACCCAGTCGGGGTGTTCGCGGCTGTCGTCGAGCACCCAGGTACGGGATTCGTCGCCGATGCGGTCGGGGTCAGTGAGCCAGCATGTTGCGTCGGGCGCCCACCCGGCGATGACGCTCGCCGTCTCGTCGTCGACTCCGATCGCGGTTCCCGCCGCGGCCAGGTATCCCATAACGGTGAGATGCACGCCCGTGTAGCTCTCAGCGACGAGCTGCCAGTTGGGGATGACCCAGCGCCCTGATCGTCCGGTGGTCCGGTACCAGTCGTTTCGTTTATCCGCGGTGACCTCGAGGGGGAACCGTCTGCAGAGTTCCGCCCACGCCTGCGCGCCGTCGATCTCGTATATGCGAGCGCCGGCGGGTGCGTCGACTTGTCGCACGGCGATGCGTTTCCAACCCATGCCGTCTTCGACGAACCACAATTCTGCCGGGGTCCCGTCGAACAGTGCCCGTGTCGAACACCGAACAGACGGATTCGACCACCAGTAACCGGACCAGTTCGCCTTCGGATCGGTCGCACGATCAGCGGCTCGCGCTTCCGCTGAGAGAGTGTGCTCGTGCCAGTCGCTCAGGAGTTCTGCGGCCGTCGACTCAAAGGTATCGGGGCTGTCGTCGTCGCGGCTCACTATCAACCATTGGTCGGTCTCGGCGAGCGCGGTCGTCCACCACTGCGTGTGTGGGGATCGTGCGATGTGCTCGGCGACTCGTCGAAGCTCACGCCGTACCGGCTCGGTTGCGACGAGGATGTCTTCACCGTCGGGGTCCTGCCAGTAGCGCGCTGTGTCCGTCGCTGCGGAGAGGGCCGAACGGAGTGCAACCTCGGTCACCTCGGGAAGCGGTACCTCGGACAGGCGGTGCGCCACATCGGCGGCAGTGACAACGGCACGTACAGGCTCTTCGGGAGGCTCTTCAGCGCCGGACTCGTACGCCACGCGTGAATACGTCACGCTTGAGTCTCGCTCGGGGTCGAGGTGATGCGACGCCAGAAAAACCGCGGAACGGAACGAGTCGTCATGCGGCTCGGGTCGCCGGATCCGTTCGGCATCCATCACGTAGTCAAGCAGCATCCGCCGTCCGCGTGGCCCCGACAACAACGTATCCGCTGCACTCGTTGTGCTCACTGCCTCAGGCTCCTCGATTTCCGTCATGACTGTGTCTACCAGTGTCGATCTCTCGGTGTTGTGCGCTGGGGTCCACACACCCCGGCGGCCCCAGCGGATCGGGCATCACTCGTCGAACACGAAGGTGGCGCTGCCATCTCCTGGTAGCTCGTGAACGATCACCTCGTTGCCGATACCCGTGACAACGGACACGAAAGTGGCCGCCTCCCTGCCGATCCCGACGAGCCAACTGATCCCGACACCCTGCTGACGGGTACTCGACGGAAGAACGATTCACCCCCTTCTATAGCCGCTCCCGGGTGCAACGATCGGGCTGTGTCCAACACCGCTTGCCGCACGGCACCGAGGTCGATCAGGTCATCGTCCGGTCCGATCTGTGACGGCTGAAAATACGTCAGAGCGAACGGCAGACGGATCATCACCTTGGGCTCGGGCGCGGACCCCTGCTCCGGGACAAAGTAGAAGCCCCACCCCCGTGGGGAGGGTGGGGCTTCCTTCGGTCCGGCGCTCACACACAGCGGGAGGGCGGTGGACATGCCGGACCGACGACACGGCAGGGAGTCAAGCTGCCGCGCCCAAGCGCTGACCGGAAGGAATGCGCCTGAGTCTGTGGTTACGAGAACCATCAAATCAGACAAATTGGACGCATGTTCAGGAATCGAATAATTCGACTCCGCCCTTCAGAAAGATCTCACTGCACCCGATAAATTTCGCTGCGGCAAGGATCCACCAACCGCCGCATAACCTCGTACGCGCGGTCCGGTTCCGTGTACGGCGGAATCATCATCAGAACGAGTTGACGACCATGGATGTCGTCGAGATACATCAAATCGTGGGGCTGGCCAGGGTACGGACCCCGCACTTCCAGTCCGTCGACTTCGTCGATACGTCGCTGCGCGCTACTGATCGTGTTCCAGTCGAACGCAACCCTCGCGATCGGCCCCAGCCGCAACGAAAGTGCGGATATCAGATCGTGAAGCTCCGCCGTGACGTTCGTGGTCCACGGGAACCACGCGCCGTCCACCGATGCCTTGACGGCACCTTGCCCGCGAAGCAGGAACCGCGGGGTCCGCGTCGGCGAAGGGAAAGGTTGCCCGATATGGCGCTGCGGCGCTTCCCTTGCATAGTCGAGAGTGCTGATGTGCGCCATGACGAGGCTCCTTGACGGAGGATTCGTGGAACCGCCAGGCAGAGGCGCCCGGTCGTGGGTTCCATACCTTCAGGCTACTCCGGTGCACAACGCCGACTATGCATCGACGGAAATGATCACGCCGGTATCGCCATACGGGAACGGGCCATTACCGATGTGACCGAGAGTGTTGAAGAATTTCGAAATAGGCACCATCACACCGCATTTCGCCTTGACTTTGCTGCGGATCTCGTCGAATTCCGCTCCACCGCTCACCAACTGCGCGGTCCCGGCGACCGGCGAAGTGCCGTCGACAACCTTCCCGCGATTGTTGCATGGCACGACGGTAACCCGTGTGTTGTTCCGCAGCCGCTTCGCCTTACCCGATTTCGAGGAAGTCCAGAACCCAATACGTCCGTCCGACAATTGGCGTATGCCTCCACAAACTCCACGACCATGCACGCGAATGAATTTTCTCTACCCCAGGAGTTTCAAAACGGACAATTATCCGGACGAAGATGAACAACAAGTGCCGAGTGGTGGAAATGTCGCGGAACGACCCCATCTCAGGTCGATTTGCGGCCCGCCGATGTTGGAACATGACTTCTCGTGAATGCGGAACTCATCGTTCTCCTCGTCGTCGTCGTAACCGCTCTGGGGTTCGACTTCACCAACGGTTTTCATGACACTGGCAACGCTATGGCCACGTCGATTGCAACCGGCGCCCTCAAGCCCAAGGTGGCAGTCGCTCTGTCTGCTTCCTTGAACCTGGTCGGAGCTTTCCTCTCGGTAGAGGTTGCTGCCACCGTGGCCAAGGGCGTGGTGAACCTCGGAAATGTGGGTGGCCAAGCGCTGCTCACCATCGTCTTCGCCGGCCTTGTCGGCGGCATCATCTGGAACCTGGCAACGTGGTTGCTCGGCATCCCCTCGAGTTCCTCACACGCACTGTTCGGCGGCCTGATCGGCGCCGCCATCGCGTCCCTCGGAATGAGCGGTGTCGCCTGGAGCGGCGTGCTCAGCAAGGTTGTCATCCCCGCAGTTCTCGCTCCCGTCGTAGCCGGCTTGGTTGCAGCGGCCGGAACCTGGCTCATCTACCGCATCACCTCCAACGTCGGTGAGGAAACCAAGGACAAGGGTTTCCGACTCGGCCAGATCGGTTCGGCTTCACTCGTTTCCCTCGCCCACGGCACCAACGACGCTCAGAAGACAATGGGCGTCATCTTCCTCGCCTTGGTCGCCCATGGAACCATCTCCGCCGACGCGGACATGCCGTTCTGGGTCAAGCTCACCTGCGCACTCGCGATCGCTGCCGGAACCTACCTCGGCGGGTGGCGAGTCATCCGCACACTCGGCAAGGGCCTGGTCGAGATCGCCGCGCCGCAGGGCATGGCAGCCGAAGCATCTTCTGCTGCCATCATTCTCACCTCCAGCCACCTCGGTCTTCCACTCTCGACCACCCATGTGGCGACGGGTTCCATCATGGGAACCGGTCTGGGACGCAAGGGCGCCGAGGTTCGTTGGGGCGTCGCCGGACGTATGGCGGTCGCCTGGTTGATCACTCTCCCGTCCGCTGCGATCGTCGGCGCTCTGTGCTGGGGACTGGCCAACATCGTCGGCGGCCTGCCCGGTGTCCTGGTCGTCTTCGCTGTGCTCATCGCCCTGGCCGGTTGGATGTACCTGCGCTCCCGCAAGGAGCCCATCGATCCGAGCAATGTCAACGCCGAGTGGGACGGCGGCCTGGTGCCTGCAGAGGTCCCCGGTCCGGACGCCCGCGTCACCACCGACGTCAAAGCCTGAAAGAGGGAATCGACATGGATATCTTGAAAAACACCGTCGACTCGCTCTGGCAGGTCGTGCTTGTCGGCCTCCTGCTTGGCGCCGGACTTCCGGCGATCTTCGCAATCGGCCTGAAGTCCCTCGACGCCGGGCAACGTGGCAGTGGCGGCGAGAGCACTGCCGTCGCGGCTCGCAGTCCGTTGGCCGTGGCAGGCGCAGTGGTGTGCTTCGCGGTAGTGCTCATCGCAATCGTCACCGGAATCCTCTTCATCATGCAGGGCTTCCTCAGCCACACATTCGGCATCGAGATCTTCTGATCCCTTGCGCCCTCACGAGCGGAAAGACATCACCGTGACTGCACCGACTCCATCCCTTCCTCAATCCATTCTGGAATGGCTTCGCGCCGGCTACCCCGAAGGCATACCGCCCAAGGACCGCATTCCGCTGGTCGCATTGCTACGACGCAAGCTCTCGGACGCGCAAATTCGAGACATTGCCATCGGCGCTGCACTCGCAGAACTGAGCGACGTCAACAGCGACCAGGTGATCTCGAGCGACGAGATCAGCGCTCAGATCGCAGATCTGACGAGCCAGACGCCCTCGGACGAGGACATCGCGCGCGTTGCCTCGGTCCTGGCCGCCGCCGGATGGCCACTCGCTGATCTCGACAACGACTGAAGCTCGATTCGTTGAGCCTTCCACCACTTCTGGCTTCGATACTCGGCTGGCTGCGTGCCGGGTATCCGAACGGCGTGCCGGAGCAGGACTACGTCCCTTTGATGGCCCTGCTCCGGCGGCAGTTGTCCGACGCAGAGATCGCCGTTCTTGCCGACGATCTCGTCGCCGAGTTTCCGGTCCCTGTCGATCCGATCGACTTTCCGATTCCGGTCGATCCGATCGACATCGGCGTCCTCATCACCAAAGTCACCGACGACATGCCGCACGAATCGGATGTCGCTCGGGTACGGGAACATCTGATTCGTGGAGGTTGGAAAATCGACGCTCAACCTCCGGTAGACGACTCCTGACGGCACTTCGTAAATCGGACCAGTTTGATAACGAACCGATAACGGAGCCGTCGGCGCCAATACAGACCACTTAGTGTCATCAGGAATTCCGTGCCTCGGGGGGCTCGGTCGGATTTCGGTGTGCAAGCACCGTTGGGGCGGGAGTGATTTATGCACGAGGTACGCACGGATCTTGCAAACAACCGAGATTCTTCGAAGAAGCGAATTTCGAAACGAATCAAGCGTCGGATCCTCGGCCTCGCAGCGACAGCACTCGCGCTCCCCCTGACCGCAGGCCTGATCAGCGGATCAGTAGCAAGCGCGGCACCTGCTCGCACCGCCCCGGCCGGTGGTTACGAGGACGTATTCGTCGACTCCTCGATGGGCCCGATCAAGGTCCAGATCCAGTGGGCTTCGCGCGGCGGCAACGCGGCTCTCTACCTTCTCGACGGTTTGCGTGCACGCGACGACCGAAACGCATGGAGTTTCGAGACCAACGCTCTCGAACAGTTTCGCGGCGACAACGTCACCCTGGTCATGCCGGTCGGCGGGCAGTCCAGCTTTTACTCCGACTGGTATGCGAACAGCAATTTGAATCGCCAACCGGTCACGTACAAATGGGAAACCTTCCTCACCCAGGAACTTCCCGCCTATCTGGAATCGCGCGGAGTCTCCCGAACCAACAACGGTGTGCTCGGATTGTCCATGGGTGGCAGCGCGGCACTGACGCTCGCCGCCTATCACCGCGATCAGTTCAAGTTCGCCGGATCGCTCTCGGGATACCTCAACATCTCGGCTCCAGGCATGCGTGAAGCAATCCGCGTGGCCATGGTCAGCGCAGGGTCCTTCAATGTCGATGCCATGTGGGGACCGCCGTGGAACCCCGCTTGGCTCCGCAACGACCCCTTCGTGTTTGCACCCGAGTTGGCTGGGCTCTCCCTGTACATCTCCGCCGCGAGCGGCCTGCCCGGGCAGTTCGATCAACCGCGTCGGCCCGTCGACTTCGTGAATACCGGTAGTGCCATCGGGCTCGAGGCCCTTGCCTTGATGAACTCACGGGCATTCCAACTGCGCATGAACTCCCTGGGAATTCCGGCAACATACAGCTTCCCGGCCAACGGCACTCATTCGTGGCCGTACTGGGGTGCAGAACTGTGGAAGGCCCGAGGCCAGATCCTCGACACCCTGAACGCTTGGTGAACTGACAACTACTCGATCACCGACCAACCGCAGGCCTCGACCGATATTCGGTCGAGGCCTGCGTCGTTCGAAATCAGAGCGTGGCAAAGAGATCCACCGTATTGCCGTCGGGATCGAGAAGAACGGCGTAACGCTGCCCCCACACGGCATCGAACGGCGCCTTGTGTCCGGGGAAGTCGGCTGCGATGCGCTGATACGCCTCGTCTACGGCAGCAGGTGTGCCGAAATCGAATGCCAAAGCGACAGGGTGTCGCCCCTCCCCGACAGCGAAGTCAGGATCGAAGCTTGCGATGGTGGACAGCGCGTCCCAGGCCAGCCGAAGCCCACCGTCGAAAGTGAACTCCACATGGGGAGCGTCAGCGGGTGTTTCCGGAATGTCGAGCCCGAGGGTTCGGTAGAACGCGAGGGAACGAGCGAGATCGTTGGTGACGATTCCGACGAGATCGAGTCTCGGAGAGACGGACACGGTATTTCTCCTGTTTCGGGTCGAGAAGTGATCGGCGAGTGTGTGACGATGATCTGATGACCGTCGCTGACACCCTCGCTCTCGACGGTAGTCGGACGGCAGCGTCGAGTCTTGAACAAAACGGCCACACCTATGTCGAAACTCGGATCACCGATTCGGCCGGCCTCTTCAGTTGCACGTGGAAAAGCACCAGCGAAGCCCATACGCCCACGGAAGCAAAGCGAATTCTTCCCGATCTCTGCGCCGACTTCATCGTCGACAGCGACGGAAGGTCGTGGCTTGTCGGACCTGCAACCAGTGCCGATCTGGTTTCGGTCGCCGCGGGTACGACGATGTGGGGCATCCGCATCAAACCGCCCGCTCTGCGGAGCCTGCTCGGCTCCGCGGCCGACGCGGTGCAGGATTCGAAGATCGCCTTCGACGACATCCTGACTTCCCGACAAGCTCGGGTGCTTGCCGATGCCCTTCGCCACGAGGCAGTCGACGCTCACCTACTGGGCCAGTTGTGGCGCGGACTGGAACCCGACCGCGGAATCGAGCGTGGTTACTCCGCGCTCATCTCCTCCCCTTCGACGCCGATACGAGAGATCGCTGCAGACCTCGGTGTTTCGGAACGTCATTTCCGACGCTCGATCACGTCTTCGGTCGGGCTGTCCCCCAAGCTGATTCAGAAGGTGCAACGAATGCAGGACGTGTTGACTCTCAGCCGCGGCGCAAATCTCACGCTGTCGTCGCTGGCCGGTCGCGCCGGCTACGCCGACCAAGCCCACCTCGCACGCGATACGCGGGCACTGGCAGGCCTGACACCGACTCAGCTACTGCGCGAGCACCGGTAACGATGAGCGAAGACCTGTTCTCCGCCCTCGATCACCTGGCTGCCACGTCAGCTGTCGTGATCGATCGCCCCCGCGGGTCGGCACACCCGCGGTACCCCGCGGCGATCTATCCGCTCGATTACGGCTATCTCGACGGCACGGTCAGCGCGGACGGCGACGGGATCGATCTGTTCCGAGGCTCGGCCGTCGGAACCGGCGTTGTTGCCGTGGCTGTTATCGCCGACATCGTCAAGAAGGACGTGGAAGTCAAAATCCTTCTCGAATGCACTGCGGATGAAATCGACACTGCTGCAGCATTTCTCCGTGACACTTTTGGTCTCGGTGCCACGATCCTGCAACGCGCTGTCAGCTGAGTTCGTCGAATCGCGGAACAAGGTACTCCGCAACCCACTTCGCTTCCTCGATCAGCGGCCAGCCCGCCAGAATCAGTGCAGTCAAACCGGTTCGGCTGCGAAGCGTGCGCACCGAGTCCGTGATCGAATCCGGATCACCGACGTAGTACACCGCCGACGACCCGGTGCCGAAGATGTCGAGCGGCGACCACGCCGTGATACCTGCATACAGACCGTCACCGACGTACAACTCCTCCGGTTCCGGAAGTCGGCCGGCCGCAATCTTGTCCGCCCAGCCCTGTCGCTGTGCGTCGCGAGCAGTGAAAGTTTTGAGGTCCTGTTTCCCCTGAGTACGACGACGCACTGCGTTGTCCAAGACATGGGCGATCTGCTCGACGCCTGTTTTCTCGAACAAGGAGCGGAACCGGTCGTGCGCCTGCGCCTTGGTGGGGCGAACGATCACTCCGGTGAGCGCACCGAAGTCGGTGAATTCGCGTCCGGCGGCCTCCGCCGCCACCCGTGCGGCAGAGAACTTGTCCTCGATGAACGAAGTTTCGCGCAGCATCGCCAAGTAGGTATCGAGAACCTTGCCTGAATTCGCCAGGCCTGCAGGCGAATCACCGGTACCCCACAGCGGAACCTGATGCCCTACGGGCGCATCGATACGCAGCGGCGTGTTGGGAAAGTTCGACTCGGTCCCTTCGGAGTAGATGCGGCGGAAGTCTGCCCAGTACTGCTCCCCCAACTCGTAACGCTCGTCGTGGGGCACGTTCATGTCGTACTTGGTCAGGATGTTCTCGCGTCCGTTGACCGAGTTGATCAACAGTCGGCCACCGCTGAAGGCGTCGAAGGTCAATGCCTTCTCCGCCAGCAGGCGCGCCGGAGTCATGTTCGCGTAGACAGCGACGAGGAACTTCATGCGCGTGGTGTGCGCTGCGGCCCAGGTCGCCGAGATGAACGGATCGTTCGGCCAGGTGGCAACCAGAGCACCTTCGAATCCGCCGTCGTCGATGGTCTTCGCGAGCTCGATCTGCCTGGCCCCGTCCACGGGGAACAGCCCACCGGGGCTCCACGGGTAGTCCCCGTCGGCCTGGGTGAGATACCAAAATGTCTTGACGCCCATCAGTTCTGCACTCCAACCGGCAGGTCGAACGATTCGATTCGGGCACGTGAGCGGATGGTGTCCGCATTCACGGTGTAGAGCGCATCGAGGTATGCGACTGCAAAAGACCCTGGGCCTGAGGCATTCTCCTCGGCGATCTCCGATGCCACGGCAACATGCGTGTGCGCAGCAACCAATCCGTCCAGCGCGGTCGGCGTCACGGCGAGGTAGGCGGCGACCAGGCCGCCCAGAGAGCAACCGGTACTGGTCACGCGTGGCAACAGAGCGCTGCCGCCGGAGACTCGGACGCCCAGGGTGTCACCGCCCGCATCGCGGCCGACGATGTAGTCGACCGGTCCGGATGCCGACACGGCATCCGCATGCTTCAAGAGTGACAGAGCGGCGGGCACTGCGTCGGCGGACGCGGAGGCACTGTCGACGCCGCGGGTGTCACCGCCGAGTCCCGCAAGCGCGATGATCTCCGACGCGTTCCCTCGGATGGCGTTGGGGTGAAAGCGCAGCAGGTCCACAGCGATACCGCTCCGCCAGGGTAGTCCGCCTACACCGACGGGATCCAAAACCCATGGCGTACCGGCATTTCGGGCCGCTTCCGCTGCTATCAGGAAGGCTTCGGCAGTCCCGTCGTCCGGTGTTCCGAGGTTGACCAGAACTCCCCCGGCGACGGCAGCGAACCCACCCGCTTCGTGGACATTGTCGATGTGAGCATTGCTTGCGCCGGCAGCGAGCAGGACGTTGGTCAAGAAGTTTGCCGAAACGATGTTCGTCAGCGATTGAACGAGCGGTACCTGATCGCGGAGTGCGTCGATCGCCGACGCGACGGTTTCGACAGAGACAGTGTCAGACATGAGAATTCCTTCAGGACGGGAAGTAGTTGGGGACTGCGGCGATTCAGGACTGCGGACATCGAACATCCGCAATCGCGCCGCCGGGCTCACTGCCGACAACCATCGGCAGGGTCGGATCTGCAGTCCATTCCTCCAACGAGCCGTCGTAGACTTTGACATCCTCGTGGCCGCTTCGGATCAGTGCAAGTGCGGTCAAGCACGCCGAAACTCCACCGCCGCAATAGATCACGACAGGCTCGGTGACGGCTGGTAGAACGTCGGCTGATCTCGACAAAACTTCGTCCACCGGAAGCATCCGGGCGTCGGCGTCGAGAAGGCTCTTCGCGGACAGATTCACACTTGACGGAATGTGTCCGCGTCGCGAGTATCTCGTCTTCTCCGTTCCCTCGTACTGCTCAGGCGCGAGAGCACACACCAGCGTTCCGGCTTCGCCGCCGCTGGACAGCGACGCAACGCGAGGTAAATCGACCCAGAGGCCCAGATCCGTCACGCTCCAACGCGTCGACGCCGACGTGTGGGTTTCGTCGTCGCCGCTCGCGAGAGCGAAGCCGCGTCGAGTCCAGTCGGCGAGGCCACCGTCGAGGACTCTTGCTTCGATGCCGGCGTTGCGAAACACCCACCAGAGCCGTGATGCCCAGGTGGTCGATCCCTGGTCGTAGATCACGATTGCCGCACCCGGCTCGATACCGCTCGATTGAAGATCGGTAACCAACTGCTCCGGTGACGGACGCGTGAAATGCAGCGCCGCTTCCCTTTCGGAGAAGACGTCCATGAGGTCGACATGCCGGGAACCCGGGATGTGCGAGGAGACCCAGCGGTCGTACCCGGACTCCGGTCGGTAGTCACCATCGAATCGTGCGGGAGGAAAATGCACCGTCGCGTCGAGCACAGCGACGCCTCCCTCACGCAGCATCGCGTCGAGTTCAGCGGCACCCACCAGCGGCGACGCGGTCTCTCCAGCCACTTCGGACCCTCTCCCTCGGAAACGAACAATCACGAACTTAAATGAGTACTAGCGTATACGCAAGTACTCATTCGTCGTCGATGGCATAATCGAACGCGCTCTACATGCATGCACAGGAATGGGGACACATGGATCTCGACGCCGATACGAGCACCACCGATCTGCTGGTGCCGGAGGCTGCGCTGGGCCGGTCCGATCAGACTTCGAGGCAGTACCTTCGCCTGCGTGCCGACATCCTGGCCGGCAAGTTCCCCCAGGGCGCTCCGCTGCACGAGACTCAATTGTGCGAATCGTACGGCGCATCGCGCACCCCGATCCGTGAGGCACTCAACTGGCTCGCGCACGACGGCCTACTCGAACGAGCCGCCCGCGGTTTTCGGGTCCGCTCCGGCACTCCCGAAGACGTCATCGAAATCTACGCAGCGCGGGTTGCCCTCGAATCGGAAGCCGCCGGCGCGGCCGCACTCCGTCACAGCGATCTCGACCTTGCCCGCCTGGACGGATTGCACGAGTTCTGCTGCACTGCAACAGAAGGCACCGAGGTTCGGTCCGGGAACTTCAAGTTCCACGAGGCACTCTGGCAGGCCGCCCACAATTCCACGATCACCTCACTGCTGATCCGCCTCACCACCCAATTGCGAATCTACGACAGCGGACCGCCGTCGAACTACGGCGAACCGGACCTGCTCAATTCGGAGCATCAAGAGATCCTGAATGCGATCCGCGCGAGGGACGAGTCGTCCGCACGTGGCCACATGCGCAACCATCTCGAGCGCAGCCGCGACCAGCGGATAAGGATGTTCGCCAGCCGCTGACCTCAGACAGTCCAGAGTCGCGGACTCCAGACAGCCCAGAGTTCTGCGCGCCGACGCCTACCCCGCCGTCTGTCACGCGGGGAGCGTGCCGGTCTCGACGTCGTACACGCTCTCGGCCGGACTCGACATCACTCGGTCCGCCATCTCCTGCTTGAGCATTGTCAGCCGCGCCTCGTCTTCGACCGTCCGGTCACCTTTGCGGGCGAGAGTGATGAACTCTTCGACGACAAATCCCTCCCGAATGGTCAGCGTGACGCTCGCGCCGCGATAGTCGACCCGAAATACATACAGTGCGAGTGTATTTCCACGTTCAGGTCTGGCCAGGGAACTGTCGACGGTGTACCTCCCTTCTGTCACCGCGCGCGTGACCAACTCGAACGCATCGCGCACTCCAGGTCCGCCATGCGGGGTGGCCACGACCAGCTCGCGACGCTCGACGGAGCCTCCCCCGCCGAGCACACCGAGAGCGCGCTCGAGAACCTTGTAAGCATGCGCCACGCCGCCCGGGGCATGCGGACCGTGATAGCGGAGGGCATCCTCGTACGTGAAGTCGAGCGTCGTCCCGTGATCGGTCACGGTGAGCGTGCTGGTCATGATGGGCGTCCTTGCCGGTCAGTCCTGGTCGATCGGATTGTTCCGCGAGACGATGAGCGGATCGATCGGGGTGAAAGGAAATTGCGGCAGATCGCGTTCCGGAACGCCGAAGGAGGCCGAGAGAACGCTGCGTGAGAACGCGGAAGCCGTTGCACGGTAGCCTATGTCGCCCGGCGTCGGCTGGTCGAAGAAGATGAGGAAGTTGATGTCCTCGTCACCTAGAACCTCGATGTGATGAGGATAGGCACGCGGAACGAAATACACCTGACCGGGCTCCAGTAAGTAGGTGTCGATCGAACCGTCCGGATCGAGAACTGTCATCCGCCCGCGACCCCGATGCACGTATCCCATCTCGGCAGTGACGGGATGCCAATGGGGCTCACGCATTCCGCTCTCACGAATAGTCAACGAGTACATCGAAAGATCCTCCAGCGCTGCCCAATACTGCTTGCGCGCCACCTTCGCCTGTCCGTACGGATAGGCGAGAGGGGCGATCTGGCCGTCGAGGTCGAAGAGATGTGCGTTGGGAAGGCCGGCGGTATCGGGAATTACGGCCGCACCGCCGCGCCGCACTATCTGGGACGCATCGGCTCTACCGAAGACATCGAAGGCTGATGCGGCGAGGTCGTAGGTATTGCCGAGCACCGCGTTCGACATTGCGCTGACGCTACTCTGCAACGAAAAGTGCTGCGGCAGAGAAGTACGCAGGGCGGCGATGATCTCCGCCTCCTCCTCTCCGACATTCTCGATGTGATAAATCGCGCCGGATTCGACGTGATACATCTGCCCCGCTCGCACCACGAAACTGGCGAACTCGTCAGCATTGCCCAACATCGAGACGAGCACGGTTCCGCTGGTGACGTAGGCGATCTGGTTCGCGTTGACGTTCCATTGTGGTTCACGGATCGCGCCGGGACCGAGAACAATTCGTTTGATCGACAGACCGGACAGGATCGGCAACGAACTCGTGTCGAGCTGCGAGATCGACCCGAGTTCGTTCTCGAAGACACTGGGGCCATTGCGTAGTGAGGCAACGTGTGTAGACATGGCAATTTTATCCTTCCCACTCTGGTCCTTTCGACTCCGGTCCTTCCGCCTCGCTGACGTCAGTCCTCGATGAACGCGAGAATGTCCTGGTCCAGTGTCTTCTGATATGAGCCGTAGATGCCGTGAGGTGCGCCCGGATACACCTTCAGCGTGCCCTTCTTCACCAGCTTGATCGCCTTCTCGGCCGCTGCGCCGATCGGCACGATCTGATCGTCGTCGCCCTGAGCGATGAGGAACGGAACGTCGATGGCTTCGAGATCGGAGGTCTGGTCCGTCTCCGAGAATGCCTTGACGCAGTCGTAGGCCGCGGCGAGGTTGACCAACATCCCTTGCCGCCAGAAGTCGTCCTTCGCCCCTTGCGAGACGTCGGCACCTTCGCGGTTCGCGCCGTAAAAGCTCTCGCTGAGATCCTTGTAGAACTGCGATCGGTCTCGCAGAACTCCCTCACGAATGCCGTCGAAGACCTCGATCGGTGTGCCTTCGGGGTTGCCGTCCGACTTGACCATGATCGGCGGTACGGCGCCGGCGGTGATCACCTTGGCCACGCGCCCTTTGCCGTGCTGCGCCGCGTACCGGACCACTTCCCCGCCGCCGGTCGAATGGCCAACCAGGACCAGGTCTTTCAGGTCGAGTGTGTCGATCAGCTCAGCCAGGTCCTTGGCATATGTATCCATGTCGTTGCCGGTGTACGTCTTCGACGAGCGACCGTGCCCTCGACGATCGTGCGCAATTGTCCGGTATCCGGCGTCGGCGAACAACTTCATCTCGACCTGCCACGCGTCAGAACTCAGCGGCCACCCGTGGCTCAGGACGATCGGCCGACCGACGCCGTGCTCGGTGTAGTAGATCTCGGTTCCGTCGGAGGTGGTGATGTAGGGCATGCTCTGCTCTTCCCTGTCGAGTCGTGGACTGAGGCCCGGACACGCTGCCCGACTTCCTCACCCTGCGAGTGCCCACTACGGGCGCGATCGACGCATCGATCGACAGAAATCACCACTGCTGGGTAAAACAGTCCGGCCCGACACCGCGGGGTGTCGAGCCGGACTGTTGTGTCAGATGAAAACGATCAGTAGTCGGCCTCGGTGTAGACGATCATGCCGCGCAGATTCTTTCCCTCCAGCATGTCGGCGTAACCCTCGTTGATCTCCTCGAGCTTGTAGGTCTTGGTCACCAACTCGTCGAGTTTGAGTGCGCCGCTTCGGTAGTGATCGAGCAACTTGGGAATCTGGGACCGTGGCCCGACCCCGCCGAAGATGGCTCCCTGCAAACGCTTCTGCAGAAGGGTCAGCTCGAAGAGACTGAGCGTCACCTGCGAATCCGCGTAATGCCCCATTCCGACGACAACAACCTGGCCACCCTTGCCCGTCGCACTGAGCGCGGGCTGAATGATGTCGCCGTGAATCTCGCCCACGGTGATCACGGTGACGTCGGCCATCTTGCCCCAGGTGATCTCGCCGATCACCGGTAGCGCTTCCTCGAGTGAGGCAAACGTATGTGTGGCGCCGAATTCCTTTGCCTTGTCGCGTTTGAACTCGACGGGATCGATCGCGATCACAAATCGTGCTCCGGCAGACGCCGCACCCTGCACCGAGTTGATTCCGACGCCGCCGACGCCGACGACCACCACCGTGTCGCCGACCTTGGCTCCACCGATCGCGGTGGCCGATCCCCAGCCGGTGGCGACACCGCAGCCGAGCAAGGCCGCCTTGTCGAGCGGGATGTCCTTCTCGATCTTGATCACCGACGCCTCGTTGACGGTCACGTACGGCGAGAATGTTCCGAGCAGGCACATCTGGATGACCGGCTCGTCGTTAAGGGTGACGCGGTACGTCTTGTCGGAGATCGCCTGCCCGGTCAACAGGCCGGCTCCCTCGTCGCAGATGTTCTGTAGCCCCTTCGCGCACGACGGACAACGTCCGCACGCCGGTATGAAGGCGAGAACCACGTGGTCGCCTTCTTCGACGCTCGCGACACCCGGGCCGACCTTCGTCACCACTCCGGCGCCTTCGTGCCCGCCCAAGGCCGGGTAGAAGGGCAGCGGGCTGGCGCCCGTACGCAAATGTTCGTCCGAATGGCACAGTCCCGATGCGGCGAGTCGGACCTGCACCTCACCCGAGACCGGGTCGCCCAGCTCGACCTCTTCGATCTCCCATGCCTGACCTGGCGCCTTGACTACCGCTGCCTTGACCTTCACCTGCACTCCTCGAAATTCTTCGTGATGCACGGACGACGAAAGAACGCGCCGGCATTTGTGTCACCGATCACACTCCAGGTACGAGTGTGCCTGAAGTAGCGCGAGAATACTGCCCGTCTGTGCGCCTTTTTGGTAGTCGGCGCTACCAAAAAGGCGCACGGCTAACATGGACACAGTGGCCAAGGGAACTCGCAAGACCAGAACTCGCAGCAGTGCTCCCGAGCGAGGCGAGTCCGGCCCAGTCGCCGGCACTTTCCCCATCGATACCGGGACGTGCGAGCTTGTCCGCGATCAGTACTCCGACGACAGTTGGATCATCCAGATCAACGGAGTGCCCAGTTCCCACGTGAACGTCGCGGATCCCACGGTGCTCGATTTCGAATACATGCGGTGGATCGCGCATCTGGTCGATTCCGAACGTGACAAGGCCGAGCGTCTGCGGGTCCTGCATCTCGGCGGCGGTGCCTGCTCCATGGCCAGGTACTTCGCCGCCACTTACCCCGACGCACGTCAGGTGGTGGTCGAAATCGACGGCGCTCTGGCAGAACTCGTGCGCGATTGGTTCGACCTTCCGCGCGCACCACTGCTGCGCATTCGTGTCGGCGAGGCCCGCGCCGTCACGGAAACTCTCACCGAGTCCACCCGCGACATCGTGATACGAGATGTCTTCGCCGGCAGCACAACTCCGACTCCGCTGACGACGGCTCAATTCACCACCCATGTACGACGCATACTTGCCCCGGGCGGTATCTACATCGTCAACTGCGGCGACACCCCGGATCTGCAGGGCGCTCGGAGCGAGGCCGCGACCATCGGCGCACAGTTCGAACACATGGCGATCATTGCTGATCCCGCAATGCTCAAGGGTCGCCGCTACGGCAACATGATCATCGCGGGCAGCGACCTACCGATCGGCGGGCAACCCGCGCTCGCGCGCGAGCTTCTCGGCGGCGGCGTTCCCGCCCACGTATGGCAGGACGCCGAAGTGCGTAAGTTCGCCGCGAACGCACCGGTTCGGCAGGACTGAGCGAGAGCTCTACTCGCCGCCGAACACCCTCTCCACCACAGCTTTTGCTCGACGCGTGATGCGCAGATAATTGTCGAGGAACTCCCCTGCGTCGTCGCCGTATCCGGCGACCTGCGCCACGGCCGCGAGGACGCGTCCGGGGCCGGGAAGCTGATCGGTCGGCTTACCGCGGACCAGAACGAGGCAGTTGCGTGCCTTCGTTGCGGTGATCCAGGCGTCACGAAGCAGTTCGACGTCACCTTCGCTGAGCAGTTCCGCGGCGCCGATGGCGTCGAGAGTCTCCAGCGTCGACGTGTTGTGCAGCGTCTCGATCTTGTCGGCGTGCCGCAGCTGCAGCAACTGCACAGTCCACTCGATGTCGGCCAGACCGCCGCGACCCAGTTTGGTGTGCGTTGCCGGATCGGCTCCGCGAGGAAGCCTTTCGGAATCGACGCGCGCCTTGATGCGCCGGATCTCGCGCACCGCCGCGTCACTGACGCCGCCTTCGGGGTAGCGGGTCTTGTCGATCATGTGCAGGAACCGCAGTCCCAATTCAGGATCACCGGCCACCGGGTGCGCACGAAGGAGTGCTTGAATCTCCCACGCCTGAGCCCACTTCGCGTAGTACGCGTCGTAAGACTCCAGGGTGCGTACCATCGGTCCGTTGCGACCTTCCGGGCGCAGTCCGGTGTCGACCTCGAGCGGTGGATCTGTACTCGGTGCCCCGAGAAGCTTGCGCACCTTGTCGGCAATGCTGTTGGCCCACTTGACCGCAACGGTCTCGTCGACGCCCTCGCGGGGTTCGCACACGAACAGAACGTCCGCATCGGATCCGTAGCCGAGTTCCCCGCCGCCCAATCGGCCCATGCCGATGACGGAGAAACTGGCGGGAGCCTCGGTCCCGAGTTCGGTGACACTCGCCTTGATCACCGCGGAGAGCGACGCGTTGAGCACCGCAGCCCAGACCGAGGACAGCGCCTTACAGACCGCGGGAACATCGAGCATGCCGAGGATGTCGGCCGAAGCGATGCGGGCAAGTTCGTGTCGGCGCAGCGAGCGGGCCGCGGCAACAGCGCGATTCGGATCACTGTGTCGACCGGAGGCGGTGAGGATCCCGCGAGCGACATCCTCTGGCTTCGGCTCGACCAGGCGCGGTCCACTCGGTGAATCCGCGAACAAACGGATCACGTCGGGAGCCTTGATGAGCAGGTCGGGTAGGTACGCGGACGAGCCCAGCACGGTCATCAGACGCTCGGCGACCGCAGCCTCGTCACGGAGCAGGCGCAGGAACCACGTCTGGTCGACGAGCGCATCCGAGAGCCTGCGGTAGGCGAGCAGACCGGCGTCGGGATCCGGTGTGTCCGCGAGGGATTCGAGCAGAGTCGGCAGCAGGAGCGCTTGAATACGACCCTTGCGCGAAGCGCCACTGGTCAGTGCGGTCAGATGTCCGAGTGCATGCTCGGGCGCCGTGTAACCGAGAGCGGCCAACTGCCGCACCGCGGCTTCGGGCCCCAGGACCAGCGCTTCCTTGTCCATCCGCGCTACCGATTCGAGAAGCGGGCGGTAGAACAATTTCGCGTGAAGGCGGCGAATACGATGCGAATTCCGCTTGATCTCGGCGCGCAGGACTCCGAGGGAATCCAGCCGACCGTCGGGTCGCATGTGTGCGGCGCGCGCCAACCAGCGCAGCGCTTCCTCGTCGTCCGGCGGCGGCAGAGTGTGCGTGCGCTTGAGCTTCTGCAACTGCAGACGATGCTCGAGCAGACGCAGGAATTCGTACGACGCGGTCAGGTTGGCGGCGTCGTCGCGCCCGACGTATCCACCCGCGGCCAAGGCGGTCAGCGCATCGACAGTGCTCTGCACGTGCAACGAACTGTCGGCCCGTCCGTGCACCAATTGCAGGAGCTGGACGGCAAATTCGACGTCGCGCAGGCTTCCGCGGCCGAGTTTGAGTTCACGCTCACGCAGTTCGGGGGGAACCATTTCCTCGACGCGTCGACGCATGGCTTGAACTTCGGGGACGAAGTCCTCGCGCTCGGAGGCGATCCACACCATCGGGCTCATCGCCTCGGAGTACTGGCGACCCAGCTCCATGTCGCCCGTCATCGGACGAGCCTTGAGCAACGCCTGGAACTCCCAGGTCTTGGCCCAACGCTTGTAGTACGTGATGTGGGATTCGAGCGAGCGAACCAGTTCTCCGCGCTTACCTTCGGGACGCAGCGCAGCGTCGACCTCGAAGAATGCGGAGGTTCCGATACGCATCATCTCACCGGCAACGCGGCTTGCCGTCGCGTCGGCCGGTTCGGCGACGAACACGACGTCGACGTCGGAGACGTAGTTCAGCTCGCGCGCACCACATTTGCCCATGGCGATCACGGCGAGCCGGATCGGACAACTGCCCTCAGGGCACACCGTTGCAATGGCTACCGCGAGTGCAGCGGTCAGCGCAGCGTCAGCCAGGTCGGAAAGCTGATGCCCCACAGTCTGATACGGCACCACCGGTTCGTTCTCGACGGTCGCCGCAAGATCAGCCGCGGCCAGAAGCATCAGCTGATCCTTGTAGCTCTTACGCAGAGCAACAACAGCTTCCGGTCCGGTCACGGTGGCGCGGTAGGTCAGTGAGCCTTCGGTGGCACCTTCGTCGAGCGTTGCACCCACGGCCTCGAGCAAGGCCGCAGTCGCCTCGTCCTTGGTCGGCAGAGCGGTGCCGTCGAGCAGTTTCCAACCGATCGGATCCGCCGCCAGGTGATCGCCGAATGCCGACGACGCACCCACCAGCGCGAACAAACGGCCGCGCAGGCTCTTGTCCTTGCGCAATGCCTGATCGAGTTCGCGCCACCCGTCGCCGAGCCCGTCCTTGATCCGCACAAGGGTGCGCAGAGCGAGGTCGGCGTTCGCGGCACGCGACAGCGACCACAAGAGTTCGATGCTCTCGGCGTCGACCCAACCGAGCTGACGCAACTCGTCGGCAGCGGTGGGCTCGACCAGCCCGAGTCGACCCGGTCCTGGAACTGCTGATCTCGCAGCGGGCGGTTTCACCGTCACAGACCGAGGTAGGTCTTGAGCTCGAACGGCGTCACGTGGCTGCGGTATTCCTCCCACTCACGACGCTTGTTGCGCAGGAAGAAATCGAAGACGTGCTCGCCGAGTGCTTCGGCCACCAGTTCCGACTTCTCCATCTCGCGCAGAGCGCTGTCCAAGTTGCTCGGCAGTTCCTTGTAACCCATGGCGCGACGCTCGGCGGAGGTCAACGACCACACGTCGTCTTCTGCCTCGGGCGGCAAGGTGTAGCCCTTCTCGATGCCGCGAAGACCGGCAGCAAGCAGGACCGCGAAGGTCAGATACGGGTTGCAAGCCGAGTCTGGGCTACGGATCTCGACGCGGCGCGAGGACGCCTTGTTGGGCGTGTACATCGGGACGCGGATGAGAGCCGATCGGTTGGACGGGCCCCACGACGCGGCGGTGGGAGCCTCTCCCCCGTGAACGAGCCGCTTGTACGAGTTGACCCACTGATTCGTGACCGCACTGATCTCGTTGGCGTGCTCGAGGATGCCGGCGATAAATGCCTTGCCGGTCTCGGAGAGCTGCATCGGATCGTCAGGATTGTGGAAGGCGTTCGTGTCGCCCTCGAACAGGCTCATGTGGGTGTGCATCGCGGAGCCGGCCTGATCACTGAACGGCTTGGGCATGAAGCTCGCCCGGACGCCTTCACCGATCGCGACCTCCTTCACGACGTATCGGAACGTCATGACGTTGTCGGCCATCGAGAGTGCGTCGGCGTAGCGCAGATCGATCTCCTGCTGACCCGGCGCGGCCTCGTGGTGGCTGAACTCGACCGAGATGCCCATCGACTCGAGTGCGTCGATGGCGTGGCGGCGGAAATTCGGAGCCGAATCGTGCACGGCCTGGTCGAAGTATCCGCCCGAGTCGGCCGGGATCGGCGGAGTGCCGTCGATCGGGCCGTTCTCCAGAAGGAAGAACTCGATTTCCGGGTGGACGTAGCAGCTGAAGCCCAAGTCGCTGGCCTTGCTCAACTGGCGACGCAGGACGTGGCGCGGATCTGCCCACGACGGTGAACCGTCGGGCATCGTGATGTCACAGAACATGCGCGCGGAATGCTGCGCACCGTCCTTGTGGGCCCACGGCAGGATCTGGAATGTCGAAGCGTCGGGTCGGGCGACGGTGTCGGCTTCGGAGACTCGCGAGAATCCCTCGATGGCGGAACCGTCGAATCCGATTCCCTCCTCGAAGGCACCTTCGAGTTCGGCGGGGGCGATCGCCACCGATTTGAGGTACCCGAGAACATCGGTGAACCACAAGCGGACAAACCGAATGTCGCGCTCTTCCAGGGTACGAAGCACGAATTCTTTTTGGCGATCCATGCACGCGAGACTAAGCAAGCCACGTTAAATCTGTGTTACATCAGTGGTCCCGGTTAACAGAGTGATTGGTCACCATCGAATAGGCGCAGCGTACGGCGTCGCGCCGGCTAACATGTGAGACCTTCTTCCGGAGCCTTCAAGTAAACGAAGTAGTCGACGACGGCATCGTCGACGCAGGAGTTTCCGTCCAGAACCACCGTGTGCTGGGTTCCGTCGAACGTGATGAGGGCGGCGCCCAACTGCTTCGCGAGATCCACTCCGGCCTGATATGGGGTCGCCGGATCCTGCGTCGTGGATACGACGACCAGCTGCGGCAGACCGGCGTCCGCGAGCGCCTGAGGGTCGAGCGCGTGGGGGCTGCCGGTTGCCGGAACGGGCCAGAACGCGCACAGGTCGAGCGGCGCTTGACCGGTCCCCCGTCCGTCGTCGAGGAACGGCGCTGCCTCGCGGTACCGAGTGTCGGATTCGCCGGCCTCGGCGCGGTCGGTGGTTGCCGGATCGTCCACGCAGCGAATGGCGTTGAACGCGTCGTTGATGTTGGAGTAGCTGCCGTCGTCTTCACGGCCTTCGTACATGTCGGCGAGATTGAGCAGCGAGTCGCCGCGTCCGTCGGCCAGACTCGACAGACCTCCACGCAACGGAGTCCACAACTGCGGCGAATACAGGGCCTGCTGGACGCCGGTGATCGCGTCGGAATAGCTCAGCCCGCGTGGATCGGTGGTCTCCGCCGGCTTCTCGATCAGCGGATCGACGAGTGCCTGGAAGCGTGCCTGCGCCTGCGCCGGATCGTCACCCAACGGGCAGTCCGTTCGCGAGACACAGTCGGCGACGAAGGCGTCGAATGCGCCCTGGAAACCCTGCCCCTGCAAGACCACCTCGTCGATCGGATCCTGCTCGGGATCGAGCGCGCCGTCGAGGACCATCGCTCGAACGTTCTGCGGAAAGGTCTCGGCGTAAGTGGATCCGAGCCGGGTGCCGTACGAGAACCCGAGGTAGTTCATCTTCGAATCCCCGAGAACGCCCCGAATGACGTCCATGTCCCGCACTACCTCGTAGGTACCGACGTGGGCGAGGAACTCCCTACCCGTCCGCTCGGCACACTTGGCGGCGTAGTCCTTGCTGTCCGCCTCGGCGAGGGCGATACCTTCCGGCGTCATGTCGACGTTGACCTCTGCACGCTCCGCATCGATCTCCTCCGGCGTCAGACACCGCACCTGCGGGGTCGACGCACCGATTCCCCGCGGATCGAAACCGATCATGTCGAAGCGTTCCTGCAATTCGGTGCCCGAACCCGACGTCGCCATCGACAGTCCGGACCCACCCGGTCCGCCCGGGTTCAGCAACAGCGAACCGATGCGGTCACCGGTGGCCTTCGAACGCGAGATCACTACCTTCGCGGTGTCGCCGTTCGGATTCGCGTAGTCGACGGGAACGCTCACCTCGGCGCAGTCGACCCCACGCCCCAGCGGCGCAGTTCCTTCTTCGACGAATTTGTCGCACGATCCCCAGTCGAGCGTCTGCTCGTAGAATTTCTCGAGGCCGGACGGCACCGCGGACGCGGCAGAACCAGCAGATTCCACTGATTCGGACGCGCCTTCCGAACTGGTGCAACCGACAACCAACACGAGCACTGCTGCGCTTCCGGCGAGGGCACCGGAGAGGCGAACGAACTTCGACATGCCATTGATGGTGCCAGGAAACCTCGGTAGCCAGCGGTTCGCCTCGTTTCGGCGCCTACCTGGTACGCGCGCGGTGATGTGACCCATTGCACCCTGTCAGCTATTCGTGTCGGCGACGTCCGGTGGCAGACTGAACACGTCATCACCCACACCCGGGGACCCGAAGGCGATCAACGCTCAGGGCCTCGAGGCCAGAAAGGGACAACGATGTCCGAAACACCTCTCTATGGTTCTGTACCCACTGCAAGCTCTACCGATGCACCGAAGCGTAAGACGCGCATTCACCACCTCGCCGAGATGAAGCAGAACGGCGAACGCTGGTCGATGCTCACCGCTTACGACTACTCCACGGCACGCATCTTCGAAGACGCAGGCATCCCGGTGCTGCTGGTCGGCGACTCTGCCGCCAACGTCGTCTACGGCTACGACACCACCGTGCCGATCACCGTCGACGAACTGCTTCCGCTCGTTCGCGGCGTCGTGCGCGGCGCCCCGCACGCACTCGTCGTCGCCGATCTCCCGTTCGGCACGTACGAAGGTTCGGCCGAGCAAGCCCTGGCGACTGCGACGCGATTCATGAAGGAAGGCCTCGCGCACGCCGTCAAACTCGAGGGTGGCGAGCGGATGAGCAAGCAGATCGCAGCTATCACCTCGGCCGGCATCCCCGTCATGGCTCACGTCGGATTCACCCCGCAGTCCGTGAACTCTCTCGGTGGTTTCCGCGTCCAGGGTCGCGGCGACGCGGCCGAGCAGCTTGTGGCGGACGCCATTGCAGTCCAGGAAGCCGGGGCGTTCTCCGTCGTCATGGAAATGGTCCCGGCCGAGATCGCAGGCCAGGTCAGCCGCAAACTCACCATCCCCACCGTCGGCATCGGGGCCGGTTCCGAATGCGACGCTCAGGTACTCGTCTGGCAGGACATGGCGGGTTACACGAGCGGTAAGACGGCCAAGTTCGTCAAGCGTTTCGGTAACGTCGGTGACGAACTGCGTTCCGCAGCCGCAGCCTATGCATCAGAAGTTCGCACAGGCGCTTTCCCGGCCGCAGAACACAGTTTCTGATCCGAGACCGGCGAACGCCGCCTGTCTCTCAACCAGCCAGGGGTGCGTTCAATGATCGGTAACCGTCGAAGTTCTACTGCCGCAGCTGTAGTCGGCGCGGCAGCTCTCGTCACGGTGCTGAGCGGATGCGCGGGAGGGTCCACCAACTCTCCCGCGCCCAGCAGTACTACGCCCGCGAGTTCCACCACGACGGCGCCGGCAACAACGTCCTCGTCCGGCACCACCTTCACCGACGCGCAGGTCCAGCAGTTGTGCTCGGATATGGAAGGGCAGCTGCAGAACTGGCGGACCGTCACCCCGACGCTCGGCAAGGGCGGACTGAACACGATCGTCATCACGTGGGCGACGCAGAACGGCATCAACCTGCTCGATCTCGCCCAGAACCGCGAAAGCATCGACGCGGCAACCTCGGCCGCGTGCCCCGACGTCCGGGGCGGCGCGATTTCCGCACTCGAGATCCCCGATCTCGCCTCCGGACTGGTGGGCTTCTGATGAGCGAAACGTCAGCACAGCCGTCGGCTCTGCGGAGTCTCTATCCCCCGATCGAACCCTTTGTCACCGGCTTCCTCGACGTCGGTGACGGCCAGAGCATGTACTGGGAAGTCAGCGGAAATCCGGACGGCAAGCCGGTGGTGTTCCTGCACGGCGGTCCCGGCGGCGGCGCGCAGCCGGCGGTGCGGCAGTTCTTCGATCCGGCCGCCTACCGCATCGTTCTGCTCGACCAGCGCGGCTGCGGTCGATCCACCCCGCATGTAGCCGACGGCGCCGATCTGTCGGTGAACACGACGGACAAGCTGCTGGGCGACATCGAAGCGCTGCGCGAACATCTTTCGATCGACAAGTGGATGGTCTTCGGCGGGTCCTGGGGTTCCACACTGTCCATCGCCTACGCCGAGGCGTTTCCCACGCGTGTCACCGAACTCGTCCTCCGCGGGATATTCCTCCTGCGTCGCAGCGAGATCGACTGGTATTACAACGGCGGCGCGGGAAACATCTTTCCGGAGCGCTGGGACAAATTCCTCGAACCGGTACCCGAGGCGCAGCGCGGCGAAGACCTCGTCGCGGTCTATCACCAACTGCTCCATTCCGAAGACCCCGACGTCGCGGCCCGCGCAGCCATCGCCTGGTCTGCCTGGGAAGGATCGACAAGCTACTTGTACCCACAGGCAGACAAGATCGAACAGAACTCCGAGACCAGGTTCGCCTTGGCCTTCGCCCGCATCGAGAACCACTACTTCGTCAACGGCGGGTTCTTCGACGAGAACCAACTCCTACGCAAAAGCTCCGCACTGCAGGGCATTCCGGGGACCATCGTCCAGGGCCGCTACGACGTCGTCTGCCCGGCCACCAGCGCCTGGGCGCTGCACAAGGCGTGGCCCGAATCCAAGCTCGTGATCGTCGACGACGCCGGACACTCCGCCATGGAGCCCGGCATCGTGCATCACCTGGTGGAAGCCACCGATTCTTACCGGTAACTCCCTACGCCGGGAACGTGAATTCCACCGTCCGTTTGACGGTGTCGACGGCGGTGAGCCGCACCTTCGCGCGCTCACCGTCGTCGGGCGTTCCGACGCATTTCGCGATCACCGCGACCGACGGGACAAATACTTCCGCCGAGCGCTTTCCGTCCTTGGCGCGCATCACCACCGCGTCGAAAACCTCGCCGATCCGGCCGTCGAGCAAGGTGGACTCGGTGAGATCGATGCACGCGCGGTCGACCTTGTTCGCCAGTGAGTCGGACCCACTCATGATGTCGGGCAACTCGGGAAGGGCAGTGCGCACCCATTCCGGTACCGGCGTACCAGCTGTGATCGCCAGACACACCTCGGTGCTGAAGCGATCGGACAAGCGGCGCAGCGGAGCAGTCACGTGAGCGTAGGGCGCTCCGATCCCCGCATGCACCGTCAACTCCGGTAGTTGGCCGTCGAAGGCCGCGTAGTCTGCCCCGCGCAGCAACGACGGCGCAACCGACATCAGCGCCATCGTCGACGGCTCACTCGAATCGAGGCCGGCAAGAATCTGCCCGACGCTGTGACCCTCCGGCCACGTGATACCCAGCGCCACTGCAGTTCTCCGCAGGGTCCGAACCGCGGACTCCTCGGCCGGCGGCAGGGTGCGAAGCAACCCGATACCTGCGTCGATCATCATGCGCCCGGCGCACATGCCCGTGAGCAGCGAGACTTCAGCGTTCCAGTCGTCAGCTTCGGTGCGCGGTTCCAACTCGATCCGCCAGCGGCCCGAAGACTCGTCCTCGGGCTGCTCCCGAACCACTGACTGTTCGGGCAATTTCAGCTCGATTGCTCCCCTGGCAATCGCGGAGGCACTACGGAGACGGCCGAACTCGGGCAACGCCGTGATCGACGGATGCAAGGTTCCCGCGTCGGCATCGCGCTGCACGGTCGAATAGTCCAGACGTGCCACCGATTTCACCAAAGCGCGTCTCACCTGCCACGACGTCGGCTCGGCCTGCGCGTCGAGTTCGATCCGCCACAGCGCGGCGGGGCGAACCACGTCCGGCAGCAGACTCGCAGAACCCTCGGACAACGCACGAGGATGCAGCGGGACGGAACCGTCCGGGAGATAGAAAGTTTGGCCCCGCTTGCGGGTTTCGATGTCGAGGGCGCCGCCCGGCGTCACTACTGCCGCGACATCCGCGATCGCGTAGTGCACCACAAAACCCGTCGAAGTCTTCTCGATGTGCACTGCCTGGTCGAGATCCATCGATCCGGGCGGGTCGATGGTCACGAAGGCAATTGCCGTTTCGTCGACACGCCCGTCGCCAAAACGATCCACGGCATTCTCGGCCTCGGCTTGCGCCGGGGCCGAGAATGCTCCTGGCAAATCGAACTCCGCCCGAACCACTCCGAAGTCGATTCCCTGCACCATCATTCGACTTGCGGGCACGCATCCTCCATGATCGGTTCGGGCCGGTGTAGCAGCTGTACCGGTCCCAGTTGTTCCAGGCTCAGTTGTTCCAGTCTTCGTCTGCCCGATCGGCCGCCTTGTTGCGTTCGGCAGCGATCTTCAAAGCGTGCTCGGCAGAGTCCCGATCAGGGTACGGCCCCATCCTCGTCAGCGAGGACGCACCCTTTCCCTGCGTGACAGAACCGTCGGACACGTCGAAGTACCAGAGTCGATCTTCATCAGTCATATCCACAGTGTGACATCAGAGTGAGATAGAAGCTTGTAGATCGCTGTGAGACTGATATTCTTTCTACTTGGCCTGGCAGGTGAGAACCGGACATTCGAACGGTGAGTTCTGCTTGAATGCCCAACACAAGCTACGAACAGAAAATGGAGTGCGCATGTCCGCAATTCTTTACGATTACCTCCTCCCGCTCATGGGCCATGACGCGGCAACGTACTGGGCTACGCTGCTGGTCATCAAGCCTGTCTGACAGCTTTTCGAACAAAGAAGACCCCCACCGATCCGGTGGGGGTCTTCTTTTTCTCACTGTGCAGATCGCGGGCGGACGAGTCGGCGTGTAAGCCGGATCCTGTCCTACGGCACCGAAGTGCCGAGTGGCGACCATCCATCTGGGCACACCGTCGCCGGGTGCCTCGAGCGGTTCACCCGCAGGCTCGGGCGAGCAGCCCTCGAACACCTGCGCAGCCGCACCGCGAGCGATGCGACCTTCAACCTTGCTCCGGGCGGGGTTTACCTAGCCACCCCGGTCACCCGAGGTGCTGGTGCGCTCTTACCGCACCGTTTCACCCTTACCTGCCTCGAAAGGCAGGCGGTCTGTTTTCTGTGGCACTGTCCCGCGAGTTGCCTCGGGTTGCCGTTAACAACCGCCCTGCTCTGTGGAGTCCGGACTTTCCTCGGCCCCAGGCCTGTGCGCGATACGCGCTGGTTCCAGAAGCCGCGGCCGCCCGGCCAACTCGTCCGCCCCCGTATGCTACCGGGCGCCTGTCGGCGGCCGGCACTATGGTCACCTTATGACTCGGTACGTGGCCCTGCTACGCGGTATCAACGTGGGCGGCATCAACATCAAGATGGTGGACCTCGCGAGAGTCTTCACCGACCTCGGATTCGAAGGCGTGAAAACCGTCCTGGCCTCCGGCAACGTGCTGTTCGACAGTCCGAGCACCGACATACTTTCACTGAAGAAGCAGATCGAATCCGCCCTGGCCCGTGAGTTCGGCTACGAGGCTTGGGTATTCGTCCTCGACATCCCGGCACTGCAGGCGATCGTGGACAACTATCCGTTCGAGCGCGAACGCGAAGGTTGGCACGCGTACGCGATGGTTGCCTCCGAGCCGGCAGTCCTCGAGGAATTGAGCGCTGCGGCAGCGCAACTCGATGCCTCGGTCGAACGGGTCGCGGCCGGCGACGGGGTCCTGTATTGGGAGGTCGAGAAGGGCCAGACTGTCAAGAGCGCGTTCGGCAAGAACACCGGCAAACCGAAGTTCAAGGCGTTCACGACAACCCGAAACCTGAACACGCTCAACAAACTGCTCAAATGACGCTCGCCCCGACGCGGAGCACAAACGCGTGACTCTTCTTCCCATCCTGCTCGTCGCCGCCGTCCTCATTTTTGCGATAGTGCGTCCACGCGGACTTCCCGAAATCACCGTTGCCGGCCCAGCAGCCGTGATCGTGCTTCTGACCGGTGTCGTCACTATCGAAGAAGCCCGCGAAGAACTGACAAGCATGGCGCCTACCGTCGTGTTCCTGGTGGCCGTGCTGGTTTTGGCTCACGCCGCGGACGCTCTCGGTGTCTTCCGCTGGGTCAGCCAGGTCCTGCAGCAAAAATCCCTCGCGGATCCTCACCGGTTGCTGATCTATGTGTTCGGCGCCGCCGCCCTGACCACGGCGGTCCTGAGCCTCGACGCCACCGTCGTGCTGCTGACACCCGCGGTGATCGCGGCCGCACGATCCATCGGAGCAAGTCCCCGGCCGCATTCCTATGCCAGTGCGCACCTGTCGAATTCGGCGTCGACCCTGCTGCCGGTGTCCAACCTGACCAACCTCATCGCGTTTGCTGCAACAGGTTTGACGTTCTTGCACTTCACCGCGTTGATGGCGTTGCCGTGGGTCGTGACGATCGCTGTCGAATATCTGATCTTCCGACTGTTCTTCCGATCCGAACTCGTCCGCTCCGAAAACACAGAGCCACCGGCAAGTAAAAGTTCCTCGCCCGCGCCGATTCTGCCGCTGACGGTGATCGCTATGACGCTTCTCGGTTTCGCGGTTTCGGGTTTCTTCGGGATCGAACCCGCCTGGATCGCTGTGGTGGGTGCCGGTGTTCTGGGAGCGATCGCTCTGGCTCGGCACCGTACGACCGCCGCCAAGATGGTCTACGCTGCCGACCTCTGGTTCTGCGCGTTTGTCCTCGTTCTCGGAATCATCGTCGCCGGAGTCGCGAACGGGCCCGTGGGCGAATGGATTGCGCAGATCCTCCCCAATGACACCAGCTACGGTTCACTGCTCTTTGTCGCCGCGGTAGCGGCGGTTGCGTCCAATCTCGTCAACAATCTGCCGGCAACGCTGCTGATGATCGCGGCGCTCGGGTCGACCGCACCTGCGGGCCTGGTGCTTGCGATGTTGATCGGCGTCAACCTGGGCCCCAACCTCACCTATGTCGGTTCTCTCGCGACGATGCTCTGGCGACGAGTTGCCACCAGCGCGGGCGCACCGCCCACGCTGGCGACGTTCACCCTCCTTGGGGTCATCACGACGCCGCTGACGCTGCTCGCCGCGGTGAGTGCCCTGTGGTTGGTGATCTGATCGGCAGCTGATCAGCCGTCTGAGCTTTTCAGCGCAGGTGTGACGTGTCGTTGACCAACCGCACCGATGCTCCCCCGTCGGGATAGAACTCGGTGATGCTCAGCGACGCCAGATCCAGATGCAACCGGTAGAGCAACGACGGCCCGGCGTCGAGAGCCAACTGCACCAAAGTCTTGATCGGGGTGACGTGAGAGACGACCAACAGCGTTGCGCCGCCGTAGGTCGCGATCAGGTCGTCGCGCGCGGCGAGGACTCGTTCTCGCACCTCGTCGAAGCTCTCGCCGCCCGGTGGACGCACCGAAGTGTCCGAGAGCCATTCGCGATGCAGCTCCGGGTCACGCTCGGCTGCCTCACGGAACGTGAGTCCGTCCCAGTCACCAAAATCGGTTTCGATCAAACCCTTGTGCTCGATGACGGGTAGGCCGAGCACGCGGGCTGATGCCTCTGCCGTCTCGCGGGTTCGGCCGAGAGGTGAGCAGACGATGGCGTCGATACCGCCGCGGTTCCCGAAGCGTCCGGCAGCGCCGGCGGCCTGCGCTCGGCCCAGTTCCGTGAGCTCCGGATTGCCGCGACCGGAGTAGCGGCGATCGACCGACATCGCTGTCTGACCGTGACGCAGCAACAACATTCGTGTGGGCTTGCCGGTGGTAGCGATCCATCCCGGCGAGCCGGCGATCTGCGGCTCCGACGTATCTTCGGACGGCGCGGCGGGTGCAGCAGGTGCGGGGGCCGAAGGTGCGACTGGGCCGGTTTCGATGCCGGCAGCCGCGTCCATCGCCTCGTTGGCAAGACGATCGGCATGAGAATTCTCGCCGCGCGGAATCCACGTGTAGGTCACTCGTGAGAACTGCGTCGCCAACTCGGCCGCACGTCGCTGCAGCGGAATCATGTCCGGGTGCTTGACCTTCCAGCGCCCGGACATCTGCTCGACGACCAACTTCGAGTCCATACGGACGTCGACCGTCGACGCGCCGAGTTCACCGGCAGCGGTCAACCCGGCGATCAGTCCGCGGTACTCGGCGACGTTGTTGGTCGCGATTCCGATGCTTTCCTTGCGTTCGGCCAACACCGAGCGCGAGGCGTCGAACACCACAGCTCCGTAGCCGGCCGGACCGGGATTGCCCCGCGATCCACCGTCGGCCTCGACGATGACCTGCGAGAGACTCACAGACCGGACTCCTTGGTACGCACCATGATTGCATTGCACTCCGGGCAACGAACGACGACGTCGGCCGGCGTCGCGGCGATTCGGGAGATCTCACCGCGGTCGATCTCGATCCTGCAAGCGCCGCATCGGCGGGCCTGCAGTAGCGCTGCGCCCGGTCCGCCCAAGGTGCGCTGCTTCTCGTACACCGCGAGGAAATCGGCGGGAAATTCGCCGACGAGTCGTTCACGATCGGCGGCGCAACGTTCCTGCGCCTTGTCCAGATCAGCGACGGCATCGTCGCGGCGACGCTTGGCGTCGATCAGTTCTTCTTCGGCCTGGGAGAGCTGGGCACCGGCGTGATCGTGATCAGCCTGCAACGCCTCACGCTGCTCCATCACTTCGAGCAACTCGTCTTCGAGGAGTCCTTGACGCCGAACCAGGCTGCCGAGTTCGTGTTCGAGTTCGGTGAGCTGCTTCGCGCCGACCGACCCGCTCTGCAAAAGCGTGCGGTCACGGTCCTCGCGCTGACGAACAGCGTCGACCTCGCCCTCGAGCTTGCGGATGTCACGATCGATGTCGTCGATCTGGATCTCGACGGCGACGGACGCATCCTTGCGGCTGATTCGCTCGGCCTCGAGACGTTCGACTTCCTGCTGCTCGGGAAGCGCTCCGCGTCGGTGGGTGATCCGAGTGAGCTCAGCATCCACCCCGGCGAGGTCGAGAAGCTTGGATTGCACCTGTGGTTCGACGTTCACGCTGTATAACTCCTGCTGTAAGTCCGATGTCGGCAGTGCTCGCGAAGGACGGCTCTCGAAGAACTGCTCTTGAATTGTTCGTGCAACCGTACCTTGCACAGCCCTGTACTAATGCGCACTCAAACACCACGGATCGGTGCGAATTGTCGAAACCCGGCTTTCCCACCCCGGATTGTCGGCAAACGCGGCATCGAGCACAGATTTCGCCTGCGCACACCAGGGGTATTCGCTCGCCCAGTGTGCGACGTCGACCAGTGCCGGGCCACCGGCGCGAAGATGCTCGTCCGCGGGATGATGCCGCAGGTCCGCAGTGACGTAGACGTCGGCGCCCAGTCCCGCCACCACGTCCAGATACGAGTCGCCGGAACCGCCGCAGACCGCCACCCTGCTAACGGTCGCGTCTGGATCTCCAGCGGCGCGAACACCCCACTCGGTCGAGGGCAGTGAGCGCGCCACTCGCGCAGTGAACTCCCGCAAGGTTTCGGGGTGCTCGAGCTCACCTACCCGACCCAGACCGAGCGAACTGGGGAACGCTGCAAGTTCGAAAACGTCGAAGGCCGGTTCCTCGTACGGATGGGCAGTCCGCAGTGCGTCCAGCACCGCGCTTCGCTTTCCGCGCGGGGCAATCACTTCCACCCGATCCTCGCGAACCTGCTCCACAGCGCCGACGGTCCCGATCGTCGGATTCGCACCGTCGGCCGGAAGGAACTGACCCGTACCGGTGACGGTCCAACTGCACTGGCTGTAATCACCTATCCGGCCCGCCCCCGCCTCGAAAAGTGCGTCCTGCACGACCGACGCATTCTCCACCGGAACCATGACAACCCACTTGTCGAGCGGCTGCGTCGGTTTGGGTTCGATCGGGCGCAGCACGGTCAGGCCCAGAGCCTGCGCCAGAGCGTCGGATACTCCGGGGTCGGCGGAGTCCGCATTGGTGTGCGCCGAGAACAGCGCACACCCGGCCTTGATGAGCTTGTGGACCAACGCGCCCTTGGGGGTGTGAGCACCGACGGTATCCACCCCACGCAGCAGCAACGGATGGTGAACAACGAGAAGGTCGGCGCCGGAGGCGATGGCGTCGTCGACCACGGCCTCGGTCGGGTCCACCGCGAAAACCACTCTCGTGACGGCGTCGGCAGGATCGCCGCAGACCAGGCCGACCGAATCCCACGATTCCGCCAGGGCAGGCGGATAGGCGGATTCCAGCACGGCTATGACGTCCGCAAGAGTTGGGCCGCTCACAAGATCTCCTTCATCGCTTCGATCAGAACCGAGACCTGCTCGGCTGGACGGACCGCCACACGCAACTGATCCGGCCCGAGCCCGGGAAAGGTGTCGCACCGGCGGACGGCGATACCGCGGGCACGCAGGTGCTCTCGCATCGCGGCACCGTCGCGGAGCTCGATGAGCACGAACGGCCCCGCCGCGGGTTCGTGCACGGCAATCCCGATCTCGGTCAGTCGCCCGGCCATGTCTCTGCGGTCTGCTGCAATCGCTTCGGCTTTGATCCTCGACTGCTCGACCGCGAACGGTTCGCAGCACGCCGTGATGGCTTCGATCTGCAGACTGCCCAGTGGCCAGTGCGCTCGGCCGTGCGCCAATCGAGCCAGAAGATCCGGAGAGCCGATCGCGTACCCACACCGCAATCCGGCGAGCGCCCACGTCTTTGTCAGGCTGCGAAGCACGAGTACATCCGCCGACTCGACACCCGCGACGCTCTCCGTTTCGCCGGGGACGGCGTCGCCGAAGGCTTCGTCCACCACCAGGATCCGGCCGGGCCGACGCAGTGCCAACACATCGGCCTCGGGGTGAAGCACGGACGTCGGATTGGTCGGATTACCCAGAACGACAAGGTCCGCGGATTCCGGTACGTGCGCAGCCCGAAGCTCGAATGGCGGCTCCAGAATCACCTGCGTCACCGGTACACCGGCCTCTCGCAGCGCCAGTTCCGGCTCGGTGAAGGACGGATGGATCAGTGCTGCCGAGCGAGAATTCAGGCGCGGCAACATCGCAAAACCCTCGGCACCGCCAGAGAGCAGCAAGACTTCTTCGGGTCGGCGCCCGTGCCGCTGCGCGACGGTTTCGCGGGCCTTCAGTTCCGCTGCAGCCGACGGATAGGAACCGAGCGTCGACAGCCGCGCCGCCAACCGATCCCGCAGCCACTGCGGTGGGCCGGCGCCTTGAACGTTGACGGCAAAATCGAGCAACCCGGGCTCGGCTTCGACATCTCCGTGATGTCGCAAGCTCTCCAGGTCAACCGTTCCGGTACTCACCCGGCCAGCCTACGGTCGGGCACTGCGCGCGGACATCACCCCCGCCGTCCGGGACAATGAGAGCCGTGACGACACCACCGCTCGACCGTTTTCCCGTAGTTCTGTTCGATCTGGACGGAACCATCACCGATTCCGCGCCCGGTATTCACGGCGGCTTCCGACATGCATTGGCCACCGTCGGCCGGCCGGAGCCGACGGAGGAGATGCTGGCATCGGTCATCGGCCCGCCGATGGTCGACACTTTCAGATCACTCGGCATGCCCCCGGCCGACGTCGACCTGGCGATCGCCGCGTACATCGAGCGATACGACGCGACCGGGTGGCAGGAGAACTCGGTGTACGAGGGGATGGACGTCGTCCTGGGCAAGGCTCGTGCGAACGGGACCCGGCTCGCCGTCGCCACCTCGAAGTCGGAACGGTTCGCCATTCGCATCCTCGAACATTTCGGCCTGGCCGAGCACTTCGAGTTCATCGGCGGGGCGAGCGACGACGGAACCCGCCGGGCGAAGCCGGACGTGATCGCGCACTCGCTGACCTCACTCGGGATCACTCCCGTCCTCGCCGCCGACGGCGGAACCCCCGACGTGCTCATGATCGGCGATCGTGACCACGACGTGCTCGGCGCCGCGAAGTACGGCATTCCCACCGTCGTCGTCGAATGGGGCTATGGCTCCGCCGACGAAGCGCGGCAAGCTCTTTGCTCCGTATCGTCGGCATCCGAACTGGGAGGACTACTCGATGGCCGCGCCTGAACCGCTCCATGTGACCTTTGTGTGCACCGGCAATATCTGCCGGTCTCCGATGGCCGAGAAGATCTTGCTCGCGCATCTGGGCCGTGAAGGTCTCGCTGACAGGGTTCGTGTGAGCAGCGCCGGTACCGAGGGGTTTCACACCGGTAGCGAGGCCGACGAGCGGACCAACATCGTGCTCCGCGCGGCCGGATATCCGACGGGCCACAGCGCCGCGCAGGTCAATGCAGATCATCTCGCGGCCGATCTGGTCGTCGCCCTCGACACCGGCCACGAACGTGAGCTTGCTCATCTCGGCGTGCCCACTGAGCGTCGGCGGCTACTGCGATCGTTCGACCCCGAGGCGGACGGAGAATCTGTCCCAGACCCGTACTACGGGGATCAGGAGGACTTCGAACTGGTTCGAGACCAGATCGAAGCGGCCATTCCCGACATACTCGACTGGATCCGCCAGCGGGCCTGAATCCGGAGCAAAATTCACTCCCGTTCGGGCAACGGATACCGTGGACGTGTGCGAAGACTGAAATTCCTGTTGCGGCCCGGTTGGTTGGTACTGGCAGCTGTGGTCGGGCTCTTCGCCTACCTGTGCTTCACCGTGCTCGCTCCGTGGCAGCTCGGCAAAAACACGAAGACCGAGCATCGCAATGATCTGATCTCGAACTCGATCAACGCGGAAACCGTGCCGATCGGTGATGTCATCTCCGATTCGACGATCGCACCGGACGACGAATGGCGAAACATCACCGCGGCAGGTTCCTATCTGCCGGACGCCGACATTCTCGTCCGCCTGCAGTCCATCGAGGGCGCGCCGTCGTACGAGATCCTGACGCCTTTCCGCCTGGACGACGGTCGCACGATCCTCGTCAATCGCGGATACGTTCGGCCGATCAACGGCGCCGAGGCACCTCCCATCGCTGCGCCGCCGACCGATCCGGTGACGCTCAACGGTCGCGTGCGCCTCTCGGAAGGCACTGCGCCCGGCAGAGTTCCGATGTTCGAGGACGGCGCGAAGCAGGTCTACTCCATCGACGCACAACCTATCGGCGAGTTCATCGGAACGGACCTGATCGACGCGTACATCCAGCTCGAACCCGACCAGCCCGGCGGTCTCGGCACGATTCCGCTCCCCCAACTCGACGCGGGTCCCTACCTCTCGTACGGGTTCCAATGGTTGGCTTTCGGCATCATGGCGCCGCTCGGACTGGCCTACTTCATTCGCGCGGAGTGGCGCGAACGTCGCAAGGAGAAGGCAGCTCAAGCAGCTGTCGAGGGCTTTGCGACCGACGACGCCGCTACCGAGAAGGCCCCAGAGACAACGGCGTCCGCGCCTGCCGCACCCCCCGCTGAACCGGCTCGTACCTTCACCCGCCGCAAGAAGCCGGAGCCGGAATCAGTGCCGCTGACGGCGCAGGAAGCCAAACTTGCCGATCGATACGGCAATACCCGCTGAAATACCCGCTGCCACCACTGCTGCACTGATCTGCACCGCCGACGAAAGCCTTGACGCGCGGCGCAGATCGTTCGGCGCCGGCGCAGGCCCACCCCCGAGGACGGGCCGCATCTCCACACCGTGCGCGTACTCGGTCCGGCCTCCCAACGAAATGCCCAATGCCCCTGCCGCCGACGCTTCCGCGACGCCCGCATTGGGGCTTGGATGAGCCGCTGCGTCGCGTTTCCACGCTGTCAGTGATTCCCGCACCGAGCCGCCCACCACCGGTGCACACGCGGCCGTCAGCGCGCCCGTGAGCCGAGCGGGGACGATGTTGACCAAGTCGTCGAACCTCGCCGCCGCCCACCCGAATCTGAGGTATTTCTCGGAGCGGTAACCGATCATCGCGTCGAGTGTGTTGGCAGCGCGGTAGACGAACAGACCTGGCACGCCCGCAATTGCGCCCCAGAACAATGCGCCGACGCTTGCATCGGATGTGTTCTCCGCGACCGACTCCAGTGCAGCTCGTGTGAGGCCCTCTTCGCCAAGCACCGAGGGATCACGTCCACACAGTGAAGGGAGAAGCTCACGCGCTGCCGTCAGGTCGCCATCGACGCGTGAGGCATCCAACCTCGCGGCCATGTCGTTGCCGGTGCGTGCGAGCGATGTCCCGCCGAGCACGGCCCAGGTGGCTAACGCCGTCGTACTCGTCACGGCCACCCAACCGGCCCGGCGCGACGCTGTTTCGGCCGCGAGGCCGAGCCCCGCGGTCCCTGCCACGAGCACGGCGACATGAAGTGTTCCGGCCGTCCGCGAGTCTCGGTAGGAAATCTTCTGCAGCGCGATAGCTGCGGTACCGAAGCCGGCAACCGGATGGAACCGTCCCGGATCGGCGAAGACCCGATCCGCAGCGAAGCCGAGGAGAAGGCCGGCGGCTCGCGCACTGAACCAAGATTGGGACGAACGAACCGAAATTTGCACGAGCGTAGTTGTAGCAGCGGCGCTCGTTCTCTGGCCAACCGTCACGTGTCTGCCCGAGCCGATCTCTACCCGTCCCAGTCGATCGTCAGATAGATCAAGCGGTGCATTCGGTTGATTTCCCAGACACGGGCAATCCCGGTCGCCAGTGCGTCGATTTGGGAACGAACCCGGATCGTCTGCCCCGCGAACAACGCCACACTCAGACTCGGCATCTCGGCGATATGGATGTGCGGACGGGTGGGATGCACACGCCTCGGGTCGACGGCTACTTCGATCACAGAACTGGACATTCGTCCAGAATGGCGTATTAAGGACAATTAGTTGTCGGAAATGAAAAACCCCGATCTGCATCGACATGCAGATCGGGGTTGAATTTCTTCGGTGGGCGCGGAGGGTTTCGAACCCCCGACCGCTGGTGTGTAAAACCAGAGCTCTACCACTGAGCTACACGCCCGAACTCCCGGTGAGACCCTCACCGGGAGCGCTCTAAGACTCTAGCGCGGCAAGCGCGTTTGCCCAAAGTCCGTGGTCACGGGCTTCTCCGGGGCCGTTCATCTCGGCAAAACGAATGATTCCGTCTTTGTCGATGACAAAAGTGCCGCGATTCGCGAAGCCCAACTTGTCGTTGAACACCCCGTACTTCTGAGCGACTTCACCGTGCGGCCAGAAGTCCGACAGCAAAGGAAAGGTGTATCCCTGTTCTGCCGACCAGATCTTGTGGGTCGGCGAAGCACCGACAGAAATCGCGAGAATGGCAGTGTCGTCGTTCTCGAACTTCGGAAGCTCGTCACGGACCTTGCAGAGTTCACCCTGACAAGTTCCGGTGAAGGCCAACGGATAGAAGACCAACAGAACATTCTTCTTGCCACGGAAATCTGCTAGCGAAACTTCCTGGTTGTTCTGGTCCTTCAAAGTGAAATCCGGTGCCTGGGCACCAACATCGAGGGGCATGTGCGATTCCTTGGGAAAGTACGGAAAAGGACCGGGTCAGCGCTTGTTGGCCGGACGGGCCTTCGGCTGAACCAATCGACTTCCCGACCAGTCACCGAGGTTGGCTGCCGATGTCTGGGTCAGGCCGGCAGTCGGCGCAGATTCGGCGATCTCGCTGGGCTCGACGTGACCGTCGAAACCGGTCTTCGGGGTGAGGACCCACACGAAGCCTTCGTCGGCGAGCGGCCCGATGGCGTCCATCAGAGCATCCACCAGGTCACCGTCCTCGTCGCGCCACCACAGCAGCACGACGTCGATGACCTCGTCGGAATCCTCGTCGAGCATTTCCCCGCCGATGGTTTCCTCAACCGCGGCACGAATGCCGTCGTCGGTATCCTCATCCCAGCCCAGTTCCTGCACCACCATGTCAGTGGTAATCCCGAGTTTCTGAGCGTAGTTCTGGGCATCCGCCGCGGCGACCACGGTGGGGTCCTCCTTTTGTTGATGGTGTGTGGCGACCCCGCACACCTACCGTTTGACGATCAATTAGGGAAAGCGAACATGGTCTGAGGCGTTAGCGCAAGCCGACCACGCCGAAAACTTTCGTGAAAGATCGTCTTCTGACACACGCCGAACCATACGCCTGCGGATTACCGCAGGTCACAGGGATCCACATTCGTCGAAGATCGACTTGCGAATCGAATTGCTCGCATCGCTGATCGAATTGATTTCATCCGCCGAATGATCACTCTCGATCACGGAAGCAGACGAACGTAGGTTCGCGGCCAATTCGTCGAACAGTCCTGAAAGCTCCGCTGGAAGTTCACTCGAGACCGAGTCGAACCACGAGGCCGTTTCCCGTGCAGACGAAGCAGCGGTGCTCGCTTCGGCCCTCAAGTCCGACGCGCCTTGATTTCCGGCGTCGACGTAGGCGTTGAACGCGACCACGTCGTTTTTCGACCGAGAGACCGCTTCCTCACAGATCGTGAAGGCTGCTTCGGCAGCATCCGCTGCCGCTTTCGACGAAGACGCCGCGGCCACCGAAATGCTCACCTCGGATTGATACGCAGCGGCTTGCGATTCGTTCGGAACCGCAGATCCGGTCACCGCGGCGGAGCACCCCACGATCACCGACAACCCCACTGCGATCGATCCGATCGAAACCCACGCCCCGACCCTGCCGCAATTGATTTCTTTGTTTATTTTTCCCCACCCCTTCATACCTTCCGATCCATCCCCCAAGCCTGTGACTACGGGGAACCATCACGCCCCTGCGTCACGCCGAAAAACGCTACCCGAGAGTAACCAGAGGCGAGGTGTGCCGGACCGACCGGGATGGTGAAAGATGAGGTACGCGCCATATTCACGATGGAAGTGCGTCGGACCTAACAAGGCCTCGATCACCTATGTAAGGACGCCCCACCACGCGTCCCCAAACCAATGAGGAGCACACGTTGTCTGACCTGATCCAGGGTCCCGCGTCCGGGCAGAACGCCGATTCCGGCGCCGCCGGCGAGTCGGGTCCGCCCGCGTCGAATACGCCGGGAGGAACCGACGGTCGCGTTCGCGTCATTCGCGAGGGTGTTGCGTCGTACCTGCCGGACATCGATCCGGACGAGACCACCGAATGGCTCGAATCATTCGACGGACTTCTGGATCGATCCGGACCCACGCGTGCCCGCTACCTCATGCTCCGCATGCTCGAGCGCGCCGGTGAGAAGCACGTCGCACTCCCCGCGCTCACCTCGACCGACTATGTCAACACGATCCCGACCGAAAACGAGCCGTGGTTCCCCGGCGACGAAGAGGTCGAGCGCCGCTATCGCGCCTGGATCCGTTGGAACGCCGCGATCATGGTCCACCGCGCGCAGCGGCCGGGCGTCGGCGTCGGCGGACACATCTCGACCTACGCATCGTCAGCAGCGTTGTACGAGGTCGGCTTCAACCACTTCTTCCGCGGCAAGGACCACCCCGGCGGCGGCGACCACATCTTCATCCAGGGTCACGCCTCCCCCGGCATCTACGCACGCGCCTTCCTCGAGGGCCGCATCCCCGCGGAACAGCTGGACGGATTCCGCCAGGAGAAGTCGCACGCAGACTTCGGCGGCGCACTGCCGTCCTACCCGCACCCGCGACTGCTTCCCGACTTCTGGGAGTTCCCGACGGTCTCGATGGGCCTCGGCCCGATGAACGCCATCTACCAGGCCCGGTTCAACCACTACCTCAACGATCGAGGCATCAAGGACACCACCGATCAGCATGTGTGGGCATTCCTCGGCGACGGCGAAATGGACGAGCCGGAATCACGCGGCTTGGCTCACGTCGCAGCAACCGAAGGCCTCGATAACCTGACGTTCGTCGTGAACTGCAACCTCCAACGCCTCGACGGCCCGGTCCGCGGTAACGGAAAGATCATCCAGGAACTGGAATCGTTCTTCCGTGGCGCCGGCTGGAACGTCATCAAGGTCGTCTGGGGTCGCGAGTGGGATGCGCTGCTGCACGCCGACCGCGACGGCGCACTCGTCAACCTGATGAACGTGACGCCGGACGGCGATTACCAGACGTACAAGGCCAACGACGGCGCGTTCGTGCGCGATCACTTCTTCGGCCGCGACCCCCGCACCAAGGAACTGGTCAAGGACCTCACCGACCAGGAAATTTGGAACCTCAAGCGCGGTGGCCACGATTACCGCAAGGTCCACGCCGCATACGCAGCGGCCATGGCTCACAAGGGCCAGCCGACGGTCATCCTCGCGCACACCATCAAGGGCTACACCCTGGGTAAGCACTTCGAGGGCCGCAACGCCACGCACCAGATGAAGAAGCTGACGCTGGACGATCTCAAGGCGTTCCGCGACATGCAGCACATCCCGATCTCGGATGCCGAGCTCGAGAAGGATCCGTACCTGCCTCCGTACTACCACCCCGGCGCCGACGCACCCGAGATCAAGTACATGCTCGACCGTCGTAAAGCACTGGGCGGGTTCCTGCCTTCGCGCAACACGAACGCGGCGCCGCTCAAGCTCCCCGAGGACAAGACGTACGACGTCATCCGCAAGGGTTCGGGCAAGCAGGAAGTCGCCACCACCATGGCGATCGTGCGCATCCTCAAGGAACTGTTGCGCGACAAGGAAATCGGCAAGCGCATCGTTCCGATCATCCCGGACGAGGCTCGCACGTTCGGTATGGACTCGTGGTTCCCGTCGCTGAAGATCTACAACCGCAACGGTCAGCTCTACACGTCCGTCGACGCCGAACTCATGCTCGCCTACAAGGAGAGCCCGATCGGCCAGATCCTGCACGAGGGCATCAACGAGGCCGGTTCGACGGCTTCGTTCACCGCAGTCGGCACGTCGTACGCCACCCACGGTGAGCCGATGATTCCGCTGTACATCTTCTACTCGATGTTCGGTTTCCAGCGCACCGGCGACGGTCTGTGGGCGGCCGCCGACCAGATGGCTCGCGGATTCGTTCTCGGCGCAACCGCCGGTCGTACCACCCTGACCGGTGAAGGTCTCCAGCACGCCGACGGACACTCCCTGCTCCTGGCATCCACCAACCCCGCCGCTGTCACCTACGACGCCGCGTTCTCGTACGAGTTGGCGCACATCGTCAAGGACGGCTTGCGCCGCATGTACGGCGGTACCGAGGGTGTCGACGGCTTCGGTGGCGAGAACATCTTCTACTACCTGACCATCTACAACGAGCCGTACGTTCAGCCGGCCGAGCCCGAAGGTCTCGACGTCGAGGGCTTGCTCAAGGGCATCTACCTCTACAAGACGTCCGAAGCCGCCGGCCCGAAGGCACAGATCCTGGTATCCGGTGTCGCGATGCCCGAGGGGCTGCGCGCGCAGAAGTTGCTCGCCGACGAATGGGGCGTCTCGGCAGACGTCTGGTCGGTCACGTCCTGGGGTGAGCTGCGCCGCGAAGGCGTCGAGTGCGAACGTCAGGCGCTGCTCAATCCGTCCGAGGATGCTCCGGTTCCCTTCGTCACCACGGCGTTGTCCTCGGCTCAGGGTCCCGTCGTCGCGGCTTCGGACTGGATGCGTGCGGTCTCGGATCAGATCCGTCAGTGGGTTCCCGGCGACTACACAACGCTCGGCACGGACGGGTTCGGTTTCTCCGACACTCGCACTGCGGCACGTCGCTACTTCAACGTCGATGCCGAATCCATCGTCGTTGCCGTGCTGATCGGTTTGGCGAAGGAAGGATCGATCGAGCGGTCCAAGGCCGTCGAAGCAGCGAGCCGTTACCGTATCGACGATGTGAATGCTGCGCCGGAGCAGACCGGGGACACCGGTAGCGCGTAAGTCCTAGCGCAACGGTCCTGGCGCAACGGTCCTAGCGCAACAGTCCGAGCGCTCGAAAACAGACCTACGCCCATCGCCGCGGGTGTCATCTCGACATCCGCTGCGGCGATGGGCGTAGGTTTTTCTCATGCCCGAACCTGATCCCGAGAAACCCGAAGAGGGTGTGCGCCGCACCCGACCGCAGTCGTCCGGGTTGCAGGCTGTTCTCGCCCGCCGTCGTCAGGTTCGCGATCCACTCCCCGAGGCCCTGCTCCGCCGCGTCAAGCAGTTCTCCGGTCGGCTCTCCACCGAGGCCGTCACCGTCATGGAGGAGCAGCTTCCCTTCTTCGACAGTCTCGACGCTTCGCAACGCGCCGACGTACAACTCTTGGTGCAGACGTCGGTGGTGAATTTCCTCGAATGGCTGCGGCAACTCGACTCGGAGATCAGCTTCGGATACGAGTCCTTTCCGGTCATCCCCCAGGACCTTGCTCGACAGCTCACGCTGCGCCAGACCGTCGACATGGTCCGGGTGGCGATGGAGTTCTTCGAGAAATGGCTACCGGCTCTCGCCCGCAACGATCAGCAGCTGATCGCGCTGACAGAAGCCGTCCTGCGCTATGGACGTGAACTCGGCTTCGCGGCGGCAACGGTCTACGCAAGCGCTGCCGAATCTCGTGGCGCCCTGGACACGCGGCTGGAAGCGCTCGTCGTCGACGCCGTCGTGCAGGGCGACACCGGGTCGGACATGCTCTCCCGCGCCGCCACCTTGAACTGGGATGCCACTGCTCCGGCCACGGTCATTGTCGGGTCTCCCCCGCCGGACGAGCGAGTCTCGGTTGCCGGCACCGTCCACGCGACTGCCGCCGCGCACGGGCGCGCGGTTCTCGCGGTGGTGCAGGGTCCGCGACTGGTGATGATCGTCAGCGGCGAGCTGAGCAGTAAGACGGAAGGCAGCCAATTCCTTCAAGACCTGCTCATGAGTTTCGCCGACGAGCCGGTGGTGATCGGTCCGACGACGCCCTCGTTGAGCGCAGCGCACTTCAGTGCGTCCGAAGCTCTCGCGGGAATCAAGGCCGTTGCCGGGTGGCGCGGCGCACCTCGTCCGGTTTTCGCGACTGAACTGCTCCCGGAACGGGCACTACTGGGAGACGCCGCTGCCGTAAAGGCTCTTCGCGATTTCCTGGTCGCACCTTTAGCTGAATCCGGCACAGTCTTGACCGATACTTTAGACAGTTATCTCGACTGTGGAGGTGCGGTTGAGACTTGTGCACGTCTTCTGTTTGTTCATCCAAATACCGTTCGGTACCGCTTGAAGCGAATCGCGGAAGTTACCGGCCGGGATCCTACGAATCCTCGGGACGCATACGTACTACGGATCGCCGCTACCGTGGGCCGATTGACACAAATCGATCTCAAATCGAACAATTCGGTTACTTCAGTCACATCTTTAACATCCGGACAAACAAACCTGTAACCCCCGAGCGTCCAATTTCGATGGCCGAGCGCGACGTGGGATTTTGTGGGAACCCTACAAAACACTTCGCCAGAGTTCATCGCGACCGACATCTCGCAGGTCACTCGCGGCGGTGTTCTCTTAATAAGTGATTTCGTTGCTCGCCCCGGGACAGGGCTCTCAGACACCCGGCATGCTCAGCCCCTGGCTGGCATTGCCCGGAGCGCAAGACCGCCTCGAAGTTTGGTCGAAAGCAGCCGGCCTGGACTTGGTCCGCCTTGGCACGACCGCAACTGCCGAAGAAATCACCGACACCTCGGTAACACAGCCCCTCGTCGTCGCCGCTGCTCTGCTGGCATACGAGGAAATCGAATCGCGCGGATTTCTCGGCGCCGACGTCATCGCTGCAGGCCATTCGGTGGGTGAACTTGCCGCCGCCGCGGTCGCCGGAGTGATCTCCGCTGACGACGCGGTTGCGCTTGCCGCAATTCGCGGCGCCGAGATGGCTAAGGCCTGCGCACTCGAGCCGACCGGCATGTCGGCAGTTCTCGGCGGAGACGAAGCCGAAGTACTCGCACGACTCGAAGAACTCGGACTCGAAGCGGCCAACCGCAATGCAGCCGGCCAGATCGTGGCCGCCGGCCTGCTCACTGCACTCGAAGAACTCGCGGCGAGTGCGCCCGAAAAGGCACGAGTCCGAGCACTGCCTGTCGCCGGCGCGTTCCACACCCGATTCATGGCACCTGCACAGGACGCCGTCGCAGCTGCTGCCGCCAAGATCACCCCGTCCGATCCGACGCGCACGCTGCTTTCCAACTCGGACGGCGCACCGGTTTCCTCGGGCGCCGACGCCCTCACCAAACTTGCCGCGCAGGTTACCCGCCCCGTTCGCTGGGATCTTTGCTCCGCTTCGTTGCGGACCGCAGAAGTCACCGCGATCGTGGAACTCCCGCCGGCCGGAACCCTCGTCGGAATTGCCAAGCGTGAAATGCGTGGCACACCGACGGTGGCCCTCAAGAACCCGGAGGATATCTCCGCACTGTCCGAGCTGACCTAGCTCGGACGCCCCACCGGCCGATCAGCCCCACCGGCGGCCGGACGTTTCACCCCACCTCAATCGATCAAGAAGGGAGCCACACCAGTGGCCCACACTCAGGAAGAAATCATCGCGGAACTCGGCCAGATCGTGGAGGAGGTCACCGGTATCGAGCCTTCCGAGGTCACCGTTGACAAGTCCTTCGTGGACGACCTCGATATCGACTCCCTGTCCATGGTCGAGATCGCTGTTCAGACCGAAGACAAGTACGGCGTGAAGGTCCCCGACGAGGATCTCGCAGGCCTGCGCACCGTCGGCGACATCGTCGCGTACATCCAGAAGCTCGAAGCCGAAGGCGCCGAAGCCAAGAACGCAGAGTGAGCCGACCGTGACTTCCGCTTCTACCCGCAAAGGGAAATTCCCCGACATCGTCGTCACGAGCCTCGCGACGTCGACGTCGGTGGCTGGTGATGTGGATGGCACGTGGAAGGCGCTACTCGCCGGCGAAAGCGGCATCGGAATCCTCGATGACCCGTTCATCGACGAGTTCGACCTTCCCATTCGCATCGGCGGGCACCTGAAGGTTTCACCGGACGAGGGCTTGTCCCGCGTCGAAATTCGACGGATGAGCTGGGTGGAACGCCTTGCCCTCACGTTGAGTCGCACGGTCTGGAGCAACGCCGGCAGCCCTGAAGTCGATCAGGACCGCCTGGCCGTTGTCATCGGCACCGGACTCGGCGGTGGCGACACGCTCATCGACGCCGTCGACAAGCTCCGCGGCGGCGGATACCGCAAGGTGTCCCCGTTCTCGGTGCAGATGGTCATGCCCAACGGACCGGCCGCAACGGTCGGGCTCGAGCTCGGAGCGCGCGGTGGCGTCATCACCCCGGTTTCAGCATGTTCGTCGGGTTCCGAGGCAATTGCTCACGCTCACCGCATGCTCGTCATGGGTGACGCGGACATGGTTGTGGCTGGTGGAGTCGAGAGCTTCATCGACGCGGTTCCGATCGCGAGCTTCGCCATGATGCGTGCGATGAGCACCAACAACGACAATCCGGCCGCAGCTTCACGTCCTTTCGACAAGGATCGCGACGGATTTGTCTTCGGCGAAGCCGGCGCCCTGATGATCCTCGAAACCGAGGAGCATGCAAAGGCACGCGGGGCAACGATTCACGCCCGCCTGCTCGGTTCCGGAATCACTTCGGACGGGTACCACATCGTGGCACCGCATCCGGAAGGCCTGGGCGCGGCGCGAGCCATGACCCGAGCAATCGAGATGGCCGGACTGACGAAGTCCGACATCAAGCACATCAACGCCCACGCCACTGCGACGCCGATCGGTGACATCGCAGAGGCAAAGGCAATCAACGCAGCGGTCGGCAATCACGCTGCGGTGTACGGCCCGAAATCCGCGCTGGGACACTCGATCGGCGCTGTCGGTGCCCTCGAATCAGTCCTGACGGTTCTGGCAGTGCGTGACGGGATCATCCCGCCGACGCTCAATGTTGACAGCCAGGATCCAGAGATCGATCTCGATGTCGTCAAGGGTGAACCCCGAACCGGCTCTTTCGATTTCGCACTGAACAACTCGTTCGGTTTCGGTGGGCACAATGTCGCGCTCGCCTTCGGTCGGGCCTAGCCCGAACCGCGGTTTGCACCTGTCCGCGGGTGTCGTTGCAACACAACGTCACCCGCGGACAACACCGACCTTTCGTTCCACCCAAGGCTCGTACTGAAGGAGGACGCGATGACCATCCTGGCCCCCGTGACAAAGTCCGAATCATCGACAGACCCGCGCGATCCTCTTGCGCGCCTGGAAAATCTGTTCGACCCCGGCACCACAGTTCCACTCCACGCCCGTGACAAGTCCGGTGTGCTTGCTGCTTCCGGAAACATCGACGGCGTCCGCACCATCGCATACTGCTCCGACGCCACCGTCATGGGCGGCGCCATGGGCGTCGACGGCTGCAAACACCTCGTCAAAGCCATCGATACCGCCATCGAGGAAGAGTCTCCCATCGTGGGCCTCTGGCACTCCGGTGGCGCGCGTCTGGCTGAAGGCGTCGAAGCACTCCACGCAGTCGGACTGGTCTTCGAGGCCATGGTCCGCGCGTCGGGTCTCATACCTCAAATTTCCGTCGTGCTCGGCTTCGCGGCCGGCGGAGCCGCGTACGGTCCAGCCCTCACCGATGTCGTGATCATGGCCCCGGAAGGCCGAGTGTTCGTCACCGGCCCAGACGTAGTTCGCAGTGTCACCGGCGAACAGGTCGACATGGTTTCACTCGGCGGTCCGGAGACGCACACGAAGAAGTCCGGTGTCGCGCACATCGCCGCACACGACGAGGCCGACGCATTGCACCGTGCACGCCGCCTGGTTTCGATGATGTGCGAGCAGGGCGAATTCGATCAGCGTGCGGCCGAACTCGGCGACAGCGATCTGCGCGCCATGATGCCCGCGTCCGCAAAACGCGCGTACGACGTTCGTCCGATCGTTCACGAAATGCTCGACAACGTCGAAGGCGAGTCGAGTTTCGAAGAACTGCAAGGCAATTACGCGCGGAGCATCGTCACCGGATTCGGTCGAATGGCCGGACGTACCGTTGGCGTCATCGCGAACAACCCACTCCGACTCGGCGGGTGCCTGAACTCCGAAAGTGCCGAGAAGGCCGCTCGATTCGTGCGACTGTGCAACGCATTCGGCGTGCCGCTCGTGGTCGTCGTCGATGTTCCCGGGTATCTGCCGGGCGTCTCGATGGAGTGGGAAGGCGTTGTCCGACGCGGAGCGAAGTTACTTCACGCCTTCGCCGAGGCAACGGTCCCCCGCGTCACCGTCGTCACTCGAAAGATCTACGGCGGCGCATACATCGCGATGAACTCGAGAGCCCTCGGAGCAACGGCCGTATTCGCTTGGCCCAACTCCGAAGTTGCCGTGATGGGCGCGAAGGCTGCTGTCGGCATCCTGCACAAGCGGGCCCTCGCAGCTGCACCGGACGACGAGCGTGAAGCATTGCACGACCGTCTCGCTGCCGAGCACGAGGCAATCGCGGGCGGCGTCGACCGCGCGGTCGAAATCGGCGTCGTCGACGAGGAAATCGACCCGGCGAAGACTCGTAGCATCGTCACTGCTGCGCTCGCGTCTGCGCCGTCTGTGCGCGCACGGCACAAGAACATTCCGCTCTGACAACCCTGGACAGCAAGGTGGGCCTCGCCGATACGGCGGGGCCCACCTTTGTCATTCAAGTCTTTGACATTCAAGTCTTTGTCGTTCAAGCCGCGAGAGCACTCAGGGTTCAGGATGGACCTCGGTCAGCTGACGCGCCTTCGCAGCCATGTCACTTCGGCACCTTCGCCTGAACTCCGGAAGGGTTCGAGTTCCTCGTCCCACGGTGCGCCTATTGCCCGACCGATTTCCGCGGCGATGTCTCCACCGGAATTCATGATGGACCGCAGCTTCATCTCCCCGACGACGACATCACCGTTCGCACTGGTGGATCCGCGCCACAAACCGAGACCAGGTACATGGCTGTACCGTTCGCCGTCGACGCCGTGACTCGGATCCTCGGTGACCTCGAACCGCAACATCGGCCACGCGCGTAGCGAATCGACCAGGCGGGCACAGGTTCCGACGGGACCTGTCCAATCCGTCGTTGCACGGAGAAGGCCGTCGTAGGCAGGCTGTGAGGTCCATCTGAGTTTGGCAGGGCTGTCCAACGTGGCGGACAGAGCCCAATCCACGTGCGGGCACAGCGCCGCGGGCGACGAGTGGATGTAAACCACACCAGTCGTCACGTCCGCGAATTGATTCATTTCGCGCACTCGAGCCTCCTGCTTCGACGAGGGACGTCTTCCCCAACGACCTCTGTCGAGTTCGTACAGCACGCTCGATTGAACAGTGTGCCTTGTGTTACCCGTGTTGCGCCAGTGGAAGGAGAGAAATTTGTGCTCTATCGAGAAACTTCGCCGATCAAGCCGTCGGACAATTCAGTCCACAAAGGTTTGGCCCAGTCACCGAAGTCGCGATCGGTAAGTACGACGCACGCAGTATCAATCGCGGGATCGACCCACAGGAAAGTCCCCGATTGACCGAAATGACCGAAGGTTGCCGGCGAGTTCTCGAGACCAGTCCAATGCGGACGCTTGTCGCCGCGGATTTCGAATCCGAGTCCCCAGTCGTTGGGGCGCTGAGAGCCGTAACCCGGAAGAATTCCGTTGAGCCCCGGGAACTGGACGGTCGTCGCCTCGGCGAACGTCTGCGTCGAAACAAGGGCCGGTGAGAGCAGTTCAGCCGCGAACTTGGCCAAGTCGTCTGCCGATGCCTGCGCACCGTGGCCGGCCGGACCGACGAGAGCCGCACTGGTCATCCCCAAGGGCGCGAACACGGCCTCGGCCAGATAGTCGGCAAATTCGATCTCGGTCTCCCGGGAAACCAACTCGGCAAGAACCTCGAATCCCGCACTCGAATAGATCCGCTTCGACGCCACCGGCGCCTGAACGACACGTTCGGCGAATGCCAACCCCGACGCGTGCGCGAGGAGATGTCGAACCGTCGACCCTTCAGGTCCGGCCGGCCCGTCCAGCTCGACCGCCCCTTCCTCCACTGCGACGAGAATCGCGTAGGCGCACAACAGTTTTGTCACCGAAGCCAGAGGGAAAACGTGCGACTGATCGCCGCTGAAACCACGAACGCGGTCGCCCTCACCCGAGTTCTTCCCGGAGAGGACGACCGCTGCCGCATTGTCGACCGGCCACTGCTGAATTACGTCAAGACTGTGAGTACTGGGCACCCGATCAGACTACTGGCACAAGCGTTGCGCTTCCGATCACCAGTCAGCTTCGGTGTACCGGATGACGCCGCGGATGTTCTTGCCATCCAACATGTCCTGGTAGCCGTCGTTCACACCTTCGAGGGTGTAGGTCCGAGTAACCATGTCGTCGAGGTTCAGCCTGCCTGCCTTGTACATCGCGAGGAGGTTCGGCACGTCCTGGCGAGCGTTGCCACCGCCGAAGATGTTGCCCTGAAGATCCTTCTGAAGCATCGACATCAGGAACAGGTTCAGCTTTACGTCCATGTCCGTCAGATGCCCCATTGCGGTGACAACACAACGACCGGCCTTGGCCGTCAGAATCATCGCCTCTTCGACGTACTCACCCTTCATTTCGCCGACGGTGATGATCGTCTTCTGCGCCATGCGTCCATACGTGGCGTCGATGATCGGCTGAATGGCAGCGGCGGCGCTTTCGAACGCATGTGTTGCGCCGAACTTCAGAGCCTGCTCACGCTTCCACGGCACAGGATCGATGGCGAAGATGTAGCGGGCACCCGACGCAACAGCACCCTGCAGGGCACTGATACCGACGCCGCCAACGCCCATGATCACAACGTCTTCACCCGGCTTCACATCAGCGATGTGTGTTGCCGATCCCCAACCGGTGGGAACGCCGCAACCGACGAGTGCTGCAACCTCGAACGGAATGTCCTTGTCGATCTTCACAACCGACGACTGGTTCACGACCATGTAGGGCGAGAACGTCCCTAGCAGGCACATCGGGATCACGTTTTCGCCGCGAGCCTGGATTCGGTAGGTGCCGTCGCTGATGGCCTGGCCGCTGAGCAAGCCCATCCCGAGGTCACACAGATTCTGATGGCCGGCCGAACACGCCGGACAGGTTCCACAAGCCGGAATGAAGGACAGAACGACGTGGTCGCCGACCTCCAACCCCTTGACCTCTGGGCCGAGCTTGGTGATGACGCCCGAACCCTCGTGCCCACCCATGACGGGGAACGACGGCATCGGGGTCGCGCCGGTGACGATGTGGTGATCGGAGTGGCACATTCCGGCCGCTTCCATGCGAATCTGAACTTCGCCGGCTACCGGCTCGCCGATCTCGATCTCCTCGACGGACCACTTCTCGTTGAGGCCCCACAGGATTGCACCCTTGGTTTTCACGTCACTTCACCCTTTCATTCGCACACCCGCATCTATCTCTGTGACCATAGCCACAAATCTGCGAAATTGGAACGTGTTCTAACGAAAGATTTTGCGGTGCAGGTCAGCCGTCCAAATGACCTGGCACAACCGGCGCGGCAACGACGAAAAAATGACCCACTGAGTGGGACACGTCGGCCCGCCTCACCGAAATCACGGTCGCGCCGAAACCACGGTCGCGCCGAAACCACGGCCATCACGAGAGCACGCACCTTGGACTCCGCCTCCGGCAGTCAAGTCGGATGCGGAGCTTGGCGTGGGCTGTTGTGCCTGAGAAGCTGTTCTCAGGTTTTGAAGGTGGTGTTCGCCGGCCGGGGCTGCTGCCCCGGGTCGATCGAGGGCGGCGGGATGAACCACGGTTTGTTGTCGACGCCCATTCTGATTTCCCATTTTCCGACGAACCCGGATTTGCGGTGCATCAAGCGGTGATGTGAACGGCAGAGCAGGACCAGGTTGTTCATCACCGTCGGACCACCGTTCGCCCAGTGCCGGATATGGTGTGCGTCGGTCCAGGCCGGTACGCATGAACACCCCGGGAACGCGCAACCCCTGTCTCGGGCGATCAGGGCGACGCGTTGTTCGGCGTTGACCAACCGTTTTCCGGGTCTCGCATCCAACGGCGCCCCGTGATCATCGAGCAATACAGTCGACAGGAAACAATCACAGCCGAGAAGCCTCGTCTGCGAGACCGAGAGTGGCCCGAGCCACGGCATGTGCCCGACATCAAGATCCGACCGAGACTCTCCACCATCAGAAGGCGCGGCGGCGCAGTCCCGATGCTCAGCCAAATCGCGCGCGTTGATGTGCACGTTCACATGCGGTCGCTGACCACCATCGGTTCCTGTTTTTGCGCAGTCGAGGTACCGGCGGATAAGTTCGGTGAACCCGTCCGCGGTCCGCTTCGCCGCCGACCGAGCATCCGGCGTTCCGTCCGGTGCTGGGGTGGGCATCGTCAGATTCGACAACGCCGAGAGCAGCATTTCGCCGGTGAGAGCGTCGAAATCACCGCGCACCACCACCCGACCATTAAGTGTCGAGGCGATCCGAAGCTCATTGCGATCGACATCTTCGGCAGGTGGAATCTCATCGGACTCGAACACCCGCTCCAACGTCGCGATGACATGCCGCACCTTCGTCGTCGTCGCTTCCACACCCGACGCAGCCGCCAACAACAAATCGATGCAGCGAGGGAGCGCTTCCTCCGGCATCCCCTTCGGCGGGGACTCACAAAACGCCACGATCAAGACGGCGTGATCGAACGAGCAATCCCCGCAATCGAACCGAGCCGCCACCGCGGGAAACGGCCGCAGCGCGGCGCCCAATGCGGCGATCTTCTTCCCGTCCCGAACCTGCAGCATCGTGTTCGCCGCCAACCATGACCCGAGGCCGCGGCTGGCAATCACCTGATCATCCGGGCGCATCGACAGTTCGTCCACCACCGCCACCCGCACCGCTTCCAGCCGCAGAATCTCCGCACTCGCCGACACCGCAGCCTCACGCAACTCGGCAGCAGATAACTGCCACAGGCGTCCGCGTAACCCCACCGCAGAACCCGACACCACATCCGACAACAAAACAGTCATTGAATCCCCCGATCCCCACCCCCAACCGTACTCGAACACACATTCGAGTCAAGAGGGTTTCTCGAATCAGTCCACCGAGCGCCCCGGAACCACTAGACCGCATTGATAGGCCAGAACCACCAACTGCGCGCGGTCCCGAACATCAAGTTTTGTCATCGCCCGGTTCACGTGCGTTTTTGCCGTGACAGCGCTGATCACCAACTCCGTGGCGATCTCGTCGTTGGACATCCCCAGGGCCACGAGAGTTACGACTTCGAGTTCGCGCGGGGTCAATTGACCGAAGATCCCAGAAGTCGAGTCAGCCCGCGACGGGATGGAAAGGAATCGAGTAATCAACGCACTGGTCGCCATCGGCGACAACAACGAGTTGCCACTTGCGACCGTCCGAACAGCATCGAGCAGATCTTCAGCCCGGATCCCTTTGCCGATAAAGCCGCTGGCACCCGCCCGGATCGCCTGTGCCACATGCTCATCCACCTCGAATGTCGTCAGGATCAACACGTGTACGTCGGACAAATCCGGATGATCGGCGATCATGGCGGTTGCTTCGACACCGCTGGTGCCCGGCATTCGAATATCCATGAGTACAACGTCAGGTCGGTGTTCGAGCGCTGCCTGGAATGCCTGCTCTCCGTCCGCCGCCTCGGCGACCACCTCCATGTCGTCTTCAGAACCGATGAGCAGTGCAAGCGTTTGCCGAAAGAGCGCCTGATCGTCCGCCACTACTACCCGAACAGTCACAGCGATTCCTCACGCAGAGAACCGCTCGACACTGACACAAGCGGAAGTTGCGCGTCCACACGAAATCCCCCGTCCGCGCGGAATCCTGCTGACACTTCGCCTCCCATTGCCTGAGCCCTCTCCTTCATTCCGAGCAGTCCGTACCCGGGTGGCGAAGTCGAAGGCACTGCTGTTCCGGAGTTTTCGACTGTCAGCACCAGAACCTCAGCTTCGTACGACAACGACACGGTGACGGCTCCTGGCAGCGCATGCTTGCTCGCATTCACGAGTGCCTCCTGGATAATTCGATACGCCGTGAGATCTACTGCAGGTCCGAGTAGGCGCACAGAACCCACAGTGCGCACCTCGATTTCCATTCCTGCACTGACGAATTGATCCACCAGTGCCGGTAGATCCGAAAGCCCCGGAGCCGGCTTCATCGAGCGATCGCCGTCCTGCGCATCACGGAGGACACCAACGGTGGCCCGAATCTCGTCCAGTGCGGCCTTGGATGTTTCTTCCACTCCGCGTAGTGCAGTCGTCGCTTTCTCCGGGTCCTTCCCGATCAGGTGCGACGCGACCCCAACTTGCAGATTGACCAATGCAATGTGGTGCGCGACGACGTCGTGCAGGTCTCGCGCTATCCGCATCCTTTCTTCGACGACCCGGTGTCGAGCCTCGTCCTCGCGCATTCTTTCCGCTTGCACCGCACGCTCTTCGACGGACTCCAGATATGCACGGCGAGAACGGACCTCAGCGCCGGCGAAACTCGCCATCAGCAACCAAGACAACAACCCCAGCGCTTCCTGTAGGAGGTTGTTTCCTACTCCCAGGAAAATCGTGACAAGCATCAGCGATCCGACTGTGATTGCCGCTGCGAAAAAGGTCTTCCGGCGGTCACTCGTGCTGGCAACGTAATAGAGGCATACCATCGCCGCCGAACCTGTGCCGGCATTCGGCGGCGCCGACAGCGCAATCATCAAAACGCCGAGAAGCACTGCCACCGCGAGTGCCGAGAACGGATAGCGCCTTCGGAACACGATGGTTGTGGCTGCAATAGCTGTCACGACAACTCCCACAACCGTGACCTCGCGGGTCTCATTGCCGTCGAGCGCGATGCGGTGCGCCGTCCACGTGGCAAGGAGCACGAGGATGGTCAGTGTCAGGTCAATGGTGCGCGGGTGTTCCGCACACCATCGACCCCACGTCGAAGTCGAGGTCATCGATCTACCGTATCCGGATCACACCGACAACTTGTCGTTCGCGGGCTCAGTGGAATCCTTCGAATCTGCGAGCAGCGCAGTCAACTGCTCCCCCTCGACATCGACGTTCGGGACCAACCGGTCCAGCCAAGCTGGGAACCACCATGCCTTCGAGCCCAACAGGGACATGACGGCCGGAACGACTGTCATGCGAATCACGAAGGCGTCGAACAGAACCGCGAACGAGAGTCCGAGTCCGATCTGCATGATGAAGGCGTCGCCACCGAAGATGAAGCCCGCGAAAACGGCGATCATGATGAGCGCCGCGGCCGTGACCACTCGGGCGCCCTGGTCGAAACCCTTCACGACTGCTTCGTCCGGTCCGTCGCCGTGGACGTACGCTTCACGCATTCTGGTCACCAGGAACACCTGATAGTCCATCGCCAACCCGAAGACGATGCCGATCATGAAGATGGGCAACATCGCGACAACTGATCCGGTTTGACCTTCGATTCCGAGAATCCCGGCGAACCAACCCCACTGGAAGATCGCGACCAGCACACCGAACGTCGCGCCGATGGAGAGCAGAAATCCGAGAGTTGCCTTGAGCGGTACCAGTATCGAGCGGAATACCAACATCAAGAGGATGAAGGCGAGGCCGACGACCAATGCGAGGTAAGGAACCAGGGCATCGGCCAGGCGGTCCGAGACGTCGATCGTCAAGGCTGTCTGGCCGGTGACCGACATCGTGGCCCCGGTCTCGTCGATCAGCGATCCGGCGACCGCACGAATATCGGCGACGAGCGCCTTGGTTGCCTCGGTTTCCGGGCCACTCGACGGAACCACTGTGATGACTGCTGTGTCACCGGCCTGATTGAGCGCGGGCGGCGTCACTGCCGCTACGTCGGGCAGAGCACCGAGTTTTTCCTGGGCCCCACTCAATGCCGATGCCGGATCTGCGGCGTCGGCAACGTCGACGACCACCATCAGCGGACCGCTGAACCCGGCACCGAATCCCTCGGAAAGTCGGTCGGTGGCTCGGGCGGCAGTGGTGTCGGGCACCGGTGGGCTCGCCAAGCTCAGGTTGATGCCGAAGGTGGGGATCGCCAGCAATCCCAGCCCGAGAACTGACGCGAGCAAAACCGGAACTCGACGCCGGATCACGAACTTGGCCCATCGCGAGCCTGCGCCTTCCTTCGCTTTGCGATGCGTCAACTGACCACCGGACGCAAGCAGGCGACGATCGGATCGGCTCAGAACGCGCGATCCTGCAAATCCCAGCGTGGCGGGCAGCAGAGTCAGTGAAATCACCACGGCAACAGCAACTGCGAACGCTGCAGCCAGACCCATGCTCGTCAGGAACGGGATGTTCACAACGAACAATCCTGCCAATGCGATGAGTACGGTCAACCCCGCGAACACTACGGCCGATCCCGCTGTCCCGGCTGCGCGGCCCGCTGCGATTTCGGGATCATGTCCGTCACGTAGTTCTGAGCGGTAGCGCGAAACGATGAACAGCGAGTAGTCGATCGCCACGGCCAGACCCAGCATCATTGCCAGGACGGTTGTGCTCGAACCCAATTCGATGAAGCCCGTTGCGATGGTAATCGTGCAGATCGCGATGCCGATGCCGATGAGTGCACTGATCAACGGAAGCCCTGCCGCCACCAACGAACCGAAAGTGACCGTCAGGACCACCGCGGCGATCGCGACGCCGATCACTTCGCCCATCGATTCGGCACTGCTTTCCATCAGCACGTTGCCGGCGACATCGACCGCCAGTCCTGAACCCGCAGCGTCGTGAACTGCGGACTCGAGCAGTTCTTTCGAGCTTTCCGGCAAGTCCATCGAGTCGGCGGTATAGGAGACCTGCATGTATCCGATCGTCCCAGTCGACGACACTCCTCCGGAGGCATACGGATCCGATACCGCTGCAACCTCGGGATCCTTCCCGAGCGCAGAGACCAAGTCACTGACGGATTGTCGAATCGCCGGATCGGTGAGCGTCGTGCCCGCAGGAGATTCAAAGACGATGCGAGCACTGGCTCCGTCGGTGGACGATTGCGGAAATCTCTCAGCCAGAAGATCTTGCGCCGCTTGCGATTCGGTGCCCGGTATCGACAACGTGTTGACCGTCGGACCGGACAGCGTTGCTGCGCCCACTCCGCCCGCCACCAGCAGGACGAGCCAGAAGCCCACCATTGCCCAGCGACGCCGAAACGCGAGTCGCGAGAGTTTGTACAGGAATATCGACATGCGTATCACTGTGCCGATACACGACCCCGTCGCACATCGTGCACAGGTAGACACTTAAGCGTACTGCGCTCGCAGTAGGGCGGTGGTCCCCAGGGCTAGCCGAGCAGGCCCAACTCCCTCGACCACGGCGGATCCGCCCCCGGTCGCGACACCGTGACGGCTGCCGCGCGCGCAGCGAAGATCAACGCAGCCGTCCAATCGGACTCGGAAAACCCACGCAGAACGGCGGCGTCGAGTGCGTCGTGTCGATCAAGGTAAGCCAACAGGGCTCCGTGTACCGTATCGCCCGCACCGATCGTGTCCGCGACGTCAACCGCGGGCGCCGGCACCGAAACATCGAGTTCGCTGGTGATCAACCGCAACCCATCACCACCACGGGTGAGCAGCACGGCGCCGACGCCTTCGTCCAGCCACTCGGTGCCGTCGACCGAACCCAACCACTGGGCGTCGTCGTCGCTCACCTTGAGAATGTCGATGGACGGTAACCACGACCGAAACCGTCGTCGATAGGCGTCTGGATCGGCGATCACCGCCGGGCGAATGTTGGGGTCCACCATGGTAAGTCGACCGCGGGCATGAGCTTCGTGCAGCATCGCTTCGTAGGCAGAGGCGCCGGGCTCGAGCACCAGCGACAACGTTCCGAACGAGAACGCCCGAGCAGAGGGAAGTTTCGGCAGCGCAAACTGTCGATCCGCCGTTCCCTCGAGATAGAAGGAGTACCGCGCTCCCCCGTCCGCAGCAAGATTCACGACGGCCAAAGTTGTCGGCTCGGGTCCGCGTTCGACTCCGGTTGTGTCTACGTTCGACGCGGCCAGCGAGTCGATCATCCGATCTCCGAACGCGTCGGTGGACAAGCGAGAGACGAATCCCACGTCAGAGCCGAGTCGACCTAGTGCGATCGCAACGTTGAACGGCCCCCCGCCCAATTTGGGCGAGAAGTTATCCCCCACCGGCACCAGATCGACCAGTCCCTCGCCACACACCACGACGGATCGTTCGCGTGTATCACTCATCGGTAGACCCTAACCTTCTTGCCAATCGACGATGGATGTGACCTGCTCGGCACGAACGAATTCGGGTGCCGAGCAGGTCACGATTGTGGAGGGGGTTCAGCTACCCACGCGCTCGCCGGTTGTGGGGTCGAAGAGGTGAACAGGACCGTCCACCCGCTCGAATCCGAGCGTCTGGCCGTACTGCAACTTCGATCGCCCGCCGGTGCGTGCGACGAGCGAAATCGGATCGGATTCCGTGCCGGGTACGTGCGCGTAGATGTACGACTCGTTGCCCAGTTCCTCGACCAGGTCGATCTGAGCTGCGATTCCGTCTCCGGCCGCGACCACCTGGAATTGTTCAGGCCGAATTCCCACGGTGACCGAACTCAGACCGGCTGCGGCGATTGCCGTCATCTGCTCGCGGTCGAGCGGAACTTCGACGGCACCGAAGCGGACGCCACCCGAACTGACCGGCACCGTCACCAAGTTCATTCCCGGAGATCCGATGAATCCGGCAACAAACGCATTGGCGGGCCGATCGTAAAGTTCAGTCGGAGAGGCGAACTGCTGCAACTTACCGCCCTTGAGCACGGCCACGCGATCACCCATCGTCATCGCTTCCACCTGATCGTGTGTGACGTAGACGGTGGTGGTTCCTAGACGTCGCTGCAATGCCGCGATCTGCGTGCGAGTCTGGACGCGCAGCTTGGCGTCGAGGTTGGAAAGCGGCTCGTCCATGCAGAACACTTGCGGTTCACGAACGATGGCGCGGCCCATCGCAACTCGCTGCCGTTGACCGCCGGAAAGCTTGGCCGGCTTGCGGTCGAGATACTCCGTCAAGTCGAGAAGTTTGGCCGCTTCCGCAACTTTCTTCTTTCGCTCCTCGACGGGCACACCGCGCATCTTCAGCGCGAACCCCATGTTCTCACCGACGGTTTTGTTGGGGTAAAGCGCATAGTTCTGGAAGACCATCGCGATGTCACGGTCCTTCGACGGTACATCGGTCATGTCCTTGCCGTTGATGGTGATCGCGCCCGAATCGATGTCCTCGAGCCCCGCCAACATGCGTAGTGCCGTGGACTTTCCGGAACCCGACGGACCGACGAGAACGATGAACTCACCGTCGTTGATGTCGAGATCGAGTGAATCGACAGCGAGAGTGCCGGCACCTTCGTAGATGCAAGACGCTTTCTGGTACGAGATTTCAGCCATGACGAACTCCTGAGAAGGGTGAGGAGAATTATTTGATTGCACCGAAGGACAGGCCGCGCACCAGTTTGTTCTGGGCGAACCAACCGGCCAAGATGACGGGCAATGCCGCCATGGTCGCTGCCGCGGACAGCCGAGCCCAGTACAGGCCCTCGCCCGTGATGAACCCGACCAAGAAGACCGGAATCGTTTGTGCTTGAACAGCTGTCAGATTGACGGCGAAGAAGAACTCATTCCACGAGAAGATCACACAGATCAGTGCGGTGGCAGCGATGCCGGGTGAGATCAGAGGCAGGATCACCTCGCGAACCGACGTCCACAGGCTGGCACCGTCCATGCTTGCCGCCTCGAGAAGTTCGCCGGGAACCTCCAGAAAGAAGGAGCGCATCATCCACACCGCGATCGGCAGATTCATCGAGGTGTACAGGATGACCAGGGCCCAGATGTTGTCGAGCAGGCCGATGTCGTTGACGATCACGTACAGGGGCACGATCGCTGCGACGACGGGGAGCATCTTCGTACTGATGAAGAAGAACAGAACGTCCTGGGTCTTGGCGACCGGCCGGAGCGACAAGGCAAATGCCGCCGGAACACCAAGTAGCAGAACCAGAATGGTCGACATTCCCGTGGCGAAGGCAGAGTTCGCCAGTGTCGTACCGAGGCCGGAGTCGAGGACGGCTCGGAACTGCTCGAGGGTCGGGGTGAAGAACAGCTTCGGCGGATCGGTGTACGCGTCCGCCTCGGTCTTGAACGCGGTCAGGACCATCCAGAAGACGGGAAAGAAGAACCCGAGGGCCGCGATCCACGCCACGACCGACCACGGACTGAACTTACCGCTCTTTTTCTTCTTGACGACGGGCTTGTCGGTCGTCGCACTTGTCGTCTCTACGGCAGTCATCACGCCGCCTCCTCGTTGCCGGTGAAGCTCTTGAAGATCAGTCGAAGCGCAAGCGTGGACACGATGATGGTCGCGATCACTGTCACGACGCCCATCGCCGCGGCTTGACCGACGTCGAAGCCGAGGAACGCGCGCTGGTAGATGTAGAACGGCAGGTTCGAACTGGCCACGCCGGGCCCACCCGACGTCATCATGTACACCGCGTCAAAGGTGTTCACGAGGTAGATCGCGCCGAGAACTGCACCGAGTTCGATGAATCGACGCAGGTGCGGCAGAGTCAGTTCGCGGAACATCGCAAAAGGCTTGGCTCCGTCCACCCGTGCGGCTTCGAGGATGTCTCGGGGCATGGACTGCAAACCGGCCAGAATGAGCAGCATCATGAAGGGCGTCCACTGCCAGATCAGATTGATCATGACCGCGGCGAGCGGAAACTTGCTGACCCAGTCGACCTGGCCGACACCGAAAGGCTGGAGGACGAAGTTCACGATACCGAATACCGGATCGAACATTGTTGTCTTCCATAGCAATGCACCAGCGACGGGAGTTATGAGGAAGGGCGTGATCAGCAGCGTTCGTACGATGCCGCGACCGAGGAAGGCTCGGTCGAGTAGCAGCGCCAAGGCGAGTCCCAGGATCACCGAAACGATGACCGTACCCACGATCATGATGACCGTGTTGACCGCGACTTCCCGAAACTGACTGTCCTTGAACACATCGATGTAGTTGTTGAACCAGTTGAAGTGCCGCGATCCCGGCCGGACAAGATTCCAGGATTGCGTGGAGTAGTAGAGAGTGAACAGAAAGGGAATCTGCGTGACGACGATCGAGAAGATCAACGCCGGCAGCAACGGACCTCGACGACGCCAACCCTCGGCACGAGAGATCTTCTTGTCGATACGAACCGGTGGTGCGTCGTCCACCATGGATCTGAGCTCAGCAACCGTAGTCATCGGTTCTCCTGATAGGTCTTGCCGACCACCTCGGCATACTGCTGCGATTGTTCGAGTGCTTCTTTCACACTCTTCTGACCCGCGATTGCCGCACTGATCTGCTGGCTGACGCGAGTGCCCAGATCCTGGAACTCAGGGATGGTGAGGAACTGGACGCCGGTGTATGGAACCGGTTGCACTGTCGGGTTTTTCGGGTCTGCATTGTTGATCGATTCGAGGGTGATCGGACCGAATGCCTTTGCAGCTTCCTGGTACTCCGGAATCTCGTAGGTCGAAAGACGGCTTCCCGGAGGGACTCTCGACCAACCGAGTTCAGTGCCGACTTTTTGGATGTAATCCTTGTTCGTCATCCAGGAGATGAACTTCCAGGCATCGTCTTTGTTCTGTGCCGACTCCGGGATTCCGAGCGCCCAGGTGTAGAGCCATCCGGGATCGGACTTCTCGACCTTCGGGGCCTTCGCATATCCGATGTTGCCGACCACCTTCGACGATGCGGGATCTTCGAGCACCGACACAGCCGAGGTCGCGTCATACCACATCGCCGTGTTGCCTTGCGCGAATTGTGTTGCGCATTCGCCGAACCCACTTGTTGCAGGCCCCGGCTGGCCGTGCTCCTTGACGGTGTCCACGTAGAACTGAACGGCCTCCTCGACCTGCGGACTGGTCAACTGCGCATTCCAGTTCTCGTCGTACCAGCGTCCGCCGAAAGTGTTGATCACTGTGTTGAGCGGCGCGAGAACCTCGCCCCAGCCCGGCTTTCCTCGCAGGCAGATTCCGGACATCTTGGCATCAGGGTTGTCGAACTGCTCTGCCCAACCTGCAACTTCCTGCCACGTCGGGTCTTCTGGAACTGTGATCCCCGCCTGATCGAACAGGTCTTTGCGATACATCAGGAACGACGACTCCCCGTAGAACGGCACCGCATACATGCTGTCCTCGTACGACAGTGAAGCCTTGATGGACGGTATGAAATCGTCCTCGTCATAACCTGGTGTCTTGTCCGCGTACTCGGACAGGTTCGTGAGCCAACCGTTCGCGGCCCACTGGGGCGCCTCGTAGTTGCTGATCATCACGACGTCGAACTCGCCGCCACCGGTGGCCGTCGACGCTGTGATCTTGGCGCGGGCCTGGTTCTCGGAAAGGCTGACGAATTTGAGGTCGATGCCGGGGTTCTCGGCTTCGAAAGCCGGAGCCAATTTGATGGCGTCCTGCATCTGCGAGTTCGACACCATCGCAATGGTGACTGTTCGTTCGCCGGAACCACCGAGCGCACCAGCACCCGCACATCCCGACACCAGGAGGCAGAGCGCCGCAGCGGCAGCGCCCCACACTCGTCTTCCTGTTTTCACGGATTACCTTCCTTCACACTTGCGTGTCAGTCGCGCGCTCGGACAGCGAAACTCGTGAGAGCGCTACCCTTCGAGCAGCCACTGGGCGCACTCGACATCGGTGACGAGTACGTTTGCCAAACCTCCGCGCAATGCGCCCAGAACGGCCTGGCGTTTGTGTGTTCCCCCCGAAATCAGAATTGTCTGATCGCAGGATTTCACTGCGTCGAGCGGGACGGAGACCGTCCGCTCAGGCAGTGGCCCCTCCACTGGATTTCCGTCGATCGTGTAGAAACGGCCGCCGATCTCACCGACAGCCCCTCGACTTTCCAACTCGTCCAGCATGGTCGAGTCGACGAAACTGCCGGCAAACAAAGTCGTGGCCGTCGAAACAGCACCAACTCCGAAAACCATGATGTCGGAATCTGTTCCAGCCTTCAGTGCCTTCGAGATGACCGAGTCGTTTCGCATCGACTCCACCGTTGCTGGATCGGCATATAGCGGAGCATTGAGGCGAATAGGATTGGCCTGCAACTGTTGTGCGCATCGGCCGATGGTGAAGTCGACACCGGTTTGGTAGTCGGTCACCGTCATGGAGCCGTCAAGTTGTACCACAGCCGAGCACTTCGCCGCCCTGTCTGGCAAAGAACCTGCTACCGCAACAGTTTCCGGGCCCCACGTGAATCCGAGCACGCTCGACGGCTGCAGGCGGCGAACCAGAACTTCCGCTGCACGTCGGCCGAGCGCATCGAAGTCCGGATCGTCCGAGTCCGAATTCGCTTCGGGGACAATCAACACTTCGGCCAACCCGAAGTGCTTCTCCAGCTTCGATTCCAATTCCGTGTTCACCGAACCTTCGAGCTCGGGCGGAACCAAAATCTCGACCCTGACCAAACCTTGCGTCCGCGCCCTGGCCAACAGTCGCCCGGCCGTAGGCCTCGAGACGCCCAACTTCGCTGCAATCTCCGCTTGAGTAGCGCCTTCGAGGTGATACATGGTCGCAGCCCGCAACGCGAGCCGCACATCCTCGGAAGCAGGCAACTTCGACGGCTTGAGTCCTGTGGGCTGAGCCGACTGGTTCACACGGTCTCCTTGTGCATCAGGTTCAAAGTTTCTCGATCGTGAGCAAATGCTCACTAGATGTTCTTATGCTCATTAAGCTAACATCTAGGTTGTGACCCACACAACAGTTTCCGGAGAATCCTTCGATCTACCTGCGACAATTCGGGCAAATGTCCTCATTCAGACCGGGAAGATGCAGATGGTCGAGAGACCGCGACCGTCCCCGAAGGCCGGTGAAGTTCTCGTCCGCATCCACGCCGTGGGCGTGTGCGGGTCGGACGCGCACTACTTTCGCGAAGGCCGCATCGGCTCTTACGTCGTCAACGCACCCCTCGTTCTCGGACATGAGGCAGCGGGACGCATCGCCGCAGTCGGCGACGGCGTCGATCCGGGACGCGTCGGGCAGCGCGTCTCCATCGAACCTCAGAAGCCTGATCCGACAAGTCCCGAATCAAAGGCAGGCAGATACAACCTCTGCCCTCACATGGAGTTCTTCGCAACACCTCCGATTGACGGTGCACTCACCGACTACGTCACGATCGGTGCCGACTTCGCCCATCCAGTCGCAGATTCGGTGTCCTACGAAGCAGCTGCGCTGTTCGAGCCACTGTCAGTAGGGATCGCCTCAGCCCAGAAGGCAGGGATCACGGCTGGCTCTCGAGTGCTGATCGCCGGCGCCGGTCCGGTAGGAATCGTGACGACGCAGGTGGCCAAGGCATTCGGCGCCACGGAAGTCATCGTCTCGGACATCGATGCGGCCCGGCGTGATGTGGCACTGAAATTCGGCGCAACTACGGTCGTAGATCCCCGCGAAAGCGACCTACGCTCTCTCGCCGTCGACGCATTCATCGACGCTTCGGGTGCCACGGCCGCCGTAATCGACGGCATTCACGCCGTTCGGCCGGCTGGGACAGTCGTTTTGGTCGGAATGGGTGCCGACGAGATTCCGTTGCCGGTCCCGATCATCCAGAACCGCGAACTGATTCTGACCGGGGTATTCCGATACGCCAATACGTGGCCGATCGCCGCCGCACTGGTCGCCGCCGGCCGCGTCGATCTGGATTCGATGGTCACTGCACGCTTTTCACTCGAACAGTCGCAAGAGGCCCTGGTGGCCGACCGCATTCCCGGCAGCATCAAAGCCGTAGTCATCGTCGCCGAAGGAGACTAGAACTTTCATGGAACTCAATACGAAGACCTTGCACGACTTCGACACTTCACTCCAAGTGCCGAACTACGACCGGAGCAAAGTCACTACCGGCATAGTGCATTTCGGTGTCGGCGGCTTTCACCGTGCACACCAGGCCATGTACATCGATACTCTCCTGCGACGTGGCGAGGGCTTCGACTGGGGAATCTGCGGTGTGGGAGTGATGCCGTCGGACAAGCGAATGAGAGACGCACTCCGAGCACAGGACGGCCTCTACACCCTGGCACTCAAGCATGCAGACGGAACGCTCGAGGGCCGGGTCATCGGGTCGATAGTCGAGTACCTGTTCGCTCCAGACGATCCGCAGGCGGTGATCGAGAAGATGGCATCCGAATCGACGAAGATCGTCTCCCTCACCATCACCGAGGGCGGGTACAACATCTCGGACAGCACGGGAGAGTTCGACTCGTCCAATCCCGATGTGGTGCACGACCTTGAACCAGGAACACTCCCCCGCACCACCTTCGGTCTGATCTGCGCTGCACTCGCACTCCGTCGAGACCGGGGTCTGACACCGTTCACGATCATGAGTTGCGACAACATCGAAGGCAACGGATCAGTCGCGAGGAAGGCTTTCGGAGCCTTTGCTGCCCTGAAGGATCCCGAACTTGCGGAGTGGATCGAGAAGAACGGCGCCTTCCCCAACTCCATGGTCGACCGGATCACACCCGTCACGACAGCCGAGGTAACCACGGAGATCGCCGAGACGTTTGGCGTCGAAGATCAGTGGCCGGTCGCGGCGGAACCCTTCACCGCGTGGTTCCTCGAGGACGAGTTCACATCAGGCAGGCCCCCTTTGGAGAATGCCGGCGTGAATCTGGTGCCGGACGTTCGCCCGTACGAACTCATGAAACTGCGCCTTCTCAACGCCAGCCATCAAGGCATCGCGTACTTCGGCTACCTTGCCGGATACCGCCTGGTCCACGAGGCATGCCAGGACGAACTCTTGTCAGGGTTCCTGCTCGACTACATGAATCTCGAAGCGACGCCGACCCTTGACCCGGTACCCGGCGTCGACCTCGATCAGTACAAGAAGACCCTCATCGAACGATTCTCGAACCCTCACGTCCGCGACACGATTGCGCGCCTGTGTGCCGAGTCGTCCGATCGAATTCCCAAGTGGCTGTTGCCCGTCATTCGGGAGCAACTCGACGCCGGCGGATCGATCAACCTGTCCACGGCCGTTGTCGCCAGCTGGGCCCGCTACGCCGAGGGCACAAACGAGAATGGCGACCCCATCACCGTCGTTGATCAGATGGCGGACACTCTGGTACCTCTCGCACAAAAACAGTCGAGCGATCCACTGGCCTTCGTCGGGAACCGCCAAATCTTCGGCGATCTCGTGGACGACCGCCGATTTGTCGCAAGCTTCCGAAAGACTCTCGACTCATTGCACTCCGTCGGAGCCAGAAAAACTCTCGAGGAGGTACGTGGGCTCTGACTACGCCGATACGTCGTGGAGGTGATGGATCGGATCGTGAATGAAGTAGGCCGCCAGCGATTCGACGGTGAACGCCGATCCGTCACTGCGGAGGCCCCGTCGTTGGCGGCCACCCTCCGGCACGGTTTCGAAGGCGTTCGCGATCTCCGCAGCAGCGTCCGACAATTCCGATGCCACCGTTGCCGGATCTTGGTCGTTGTACCGCTCGGCCTCAGCTGTTGCGTCCTGATCCCAGTTCTCGAATCTCGGATCGTCGAATTCGAGCATCTGTTCCAACCGCACCTTGAAGATCCTGAACACGTCGCGCACGTGGGCGGAATATTCCAACGCCGACCATGTTTCGCTGTCTGGCCGCACCGTCACGTTCTCGCGTTCGAGCACTTCAGCCCAGGAGGCGGCGTTGGCACGCACCAGATCGGGAACGTCCGTGAATGCGACGCTGGATGAATCGAACCCACACTCGGTGCAAGGGCGTTCGAGGACCCAGGTCCAATTCTTTGTATCCGGGGTGATCGGCATGGATCGAGAATAGTCCGCCAGAGCGGAGTCAGGCTGTTTTGCTTGGCCGATGAAACGAATCGTGCTCAGTATTGCGAATTTCCATAATCGTTTGCGGCATCTGGTTTGATTCGAAACATGCGCTCTTCGCTCGCCTTGGCCATCCTCGCCGCCGGCTTGATGATTGGGGGTTGCGCGACGCCGGCGGTGCAGCAACCCGACACCGCAACGACAACCACCGAAACGGGCGGAACGTGGGTCCGAAGGCTCGATGTGCCCGATTCGATTCACGATATTTGTCAATCGATACTCGAACTGGCCGGCGACTTGGGATACGCGCCGAACGACTCCACACCACCACTGACCCGAGTCTTCAATCACATGCTTGGCCCGAACAAAGATTGGAGGGGCATCGACGCCGAGGGACGCCAACGCATCCAGGAGGCATTCGATAGGGCAGAATCAGGATCTTGCGGTTGAGCAACGCGGGGCGTCCGGTTCGCCTATCGCACAACGGAATTACTAACAACGACGTATGAATGTCATTCCGTTGGTGACAAATATTCGTCCGTCTGCGACGGGTCGGTCACTGGAAATTTCCCAGGGCTTTCAATTCAACTTCAAAGATTCTGTGACGCGATTGTGGCCGAGGCTTCACTTGGTCTCGTCAATCCTCACATGAAGGGCGTCGAGTCGACATGTACCCCTTCCGAACGCAGTAAATGCTCGGCCGCGCGAATCAACAGCGAAAGAGATTCGTACGAGAGTCCCTCGGTTGCGTGCATCAACCTGTCAGGCGCCGGAATTGACCGGTCGCCGGGCACACCCTCGGATCTCCGCGCAGAAAGCACGGTCGAGAGTTCACGTTGATTCACGACCTGACCTGTACTGTCCGCTCGCTCGAACATGGCATTCAGCCGCTCGACCAGCTCCTGCCCTTCATTCGATCGAATAGTGTTGCCGAACAGCCTATTTCGTTGTTCAGATTTGGCACCAGTCGGGATCGAGTCCTTGATTGTCACAGCGTGTTCTCCGTTACGTTGACCTGTCAGGTTGACCAGGGTTGCGACCCGACACAAATTCGCCGAGCCCTTGTCTGCGCCGTCCAACGACGTCGTGCCCATCGACAGCAAAGCGATCCCCCGGCGCCACCGACTTCCGGCAGCGCGACCTCGTAGTTGCTGTTTGTTCACACTCTATCGTTACACTTTAGCAACAACTGTAACTCATCGGCAAGTGCTTTGTTCCGATTGCCCGGTTTGATCACAGTGCCGCAGAAGCAGCAGCTGTGGCGAAAATGCCGACATGATCTGCGCAGTCCCGACCATCTCCGATCAGGCTGCCGTGAAGTTTGCGTCACCGCCAAAGTACAAGAGCGACATTCCGCCAACGAGCTCAAAGCGTAGGTATCACCGCGTCAGGCAACCGCCCAGCCGAGGCCGCGCCCAAAGTCCTCGCTAAAGATGACCTAAGTCCGACAGCACTTTTCACGAAAAAGAGGATCCCGCGTGTGCGGGATCCTCTTTGTTTTCCTTCGGAGCTAGAGACCGAGCGAGTGAAGGTGCTCGCTGATCTTCTCGAACATGAGCCTCTGACCAGCCGGTGTTGGATGCATGCCGTCTTCCTTGAGTAGTGTCGGGTCCGACAGCCAGTTCTCGGTGAGCGCATCGATGAAAGGTAGCTTGTACTGCTCAGCGGCGGAACGGATTCGATCGTTCACGTTGACAGCGGTCTCGGATGGAGGCCGGTTGTCCATGATGGGGCCGATGACTACAACCTTGGCGTCGGGAAGCCGATCTCGTAGCTGCGCATACAACTCCCGAGTCGCATCTCGCACTTCGAGCGGGTACGAAACATCATTTCGACCGCCGGCGATGATGACGACCTCGGGATTCACCGCAACGACCTGATCAATTTTCGCACCGAACGGTAGCTTGCCTTTTTCGGCGTTTCCTTGGACGTAGCCGGTACCACCGCTCGCAAAATCTGCCAGGTACCAGCGACGATCGAAGGCAAGCAGTGCCGGCCAGTGATCTCCCGTCGTGTTCGGAATCGAGTAAGAGTCCCCCAAAATTGCGACCGTGTCGAAGTCGTCGGTAGGGGCATTCAGCGCCGGCGCCAAACTGTCGGCCTGCGATACAGAGGCAGTTGCCCGACTGTCTCGGGATTGCTCGTACGCAAATCCTACGATCACCGCTACGACGGTGAAAACCACGGCACCGATGACGGCGACAGTTCGCTTGTTGGGTTTGATCACCCCGTAAACATACGGGGTCGAATCATGTTGCCTCTGAGCGAGTGTCAAGCATCTGTCGTACCGCTTGAATCGAACTTCGACAAAGGAGCGAAATCCCGCTCTCACAGCGGACTGGGGCCACGCTTGCTGGAAGTTAAGGCGCGGCAAAGCATTCAGGGCACACTGTCCCCCATTCGACGGACCAAAGTCCATTTCCAATTCAACGCTGCGACAATCGGCAATCGCGCAGCTATATTTCGTCGACACTTCAACTACTTTCGATACATCTGCACGGACGCGCGACAACACCCAGTCCCGCGCTCGGCAATCCCCTCGATTTTTCTCATTCGAAGAAACCGGCACCAGATGACAGGAAGAACGTCGACATGCCAGAAGAAGCAAAGCGCAGCAGTCGGCGACTGATCGCGATCGCAGCACTCGCGGTCGTACTCCTCGCGCAAGGCGCCTACTCGTTCGGTGTCCGCCCCGAGCCGTACCCGACAATTCGCATGCCCAGCTTCGGTGGCGTGCCCAATGCAGACGGCGAGTTCAGTGGAAGTGGCTTGGATATCACTCTCCATTACACCGACGGATCCACGATGAGTCCCAACTCAGTAGACCTCGCCGGCGATATTCGCTACTCATCCGCGAGAGCATCACTCGATTATGCGTTCCGCCCCAGCGGGGCAGGCGACCGCAACACCCGAACAGCGGACCCTGAATTGGTCGAATGGCTCCGAAACCGCAGCGTCGAAATCGGAAGTGGTGCCATCCCGGACAGTATCGAGTTCTGCTGGCGCAAAACAATTATCGACATCAACGACGGAACCGTTGCGTCAACTGACCCGTGCGAAACGACAAAGGTTGATCTATGAGAGCCCGTGCGGGAACTCTGTTGTTCCTGCGCGACTACATCGATCAGTTGTGCGAGTCGTACCGCGCGGATGCAAGGTTCCTTGCCGTCATTCGAATCCTCTTCGCACTGTATGTGATCGCGTTTCCCATCGATTACGAGTGGGCGGGCAAGGTTCCGGCGATTCTGTTTCATCCGCAGTCCGGTCCGTTTTCCGTGCTGTCGCCACCGCCTTCCGAGAGCTTCCTCGTCGGCCTCGAAGTCATCCGTTTCATCCTGGCATTAGCCCTTCTCGTCGGCTATCGAACGATGTTCGTATCCGTCGCGATGACAGTCGTGCTGGTGACCGGTAGCGGGATCGTTCATTCCTTCGGCAAGGTCGATCACTTCATTCTGTTCGAGCTCTTGCCTGTGGCTATGGCCGCTGCTGGATGGGGCGCCACATTATCCCTCGACGCACGACGCTCACGTACACAACGCAAAGCACCCCGGACCAGCGGGCTGCCGATGCTCATCTGGGCTGTAACGATCGCCTACGCCCTGTTTACGGCGGCACTACCGAAAGCTGTGTCGGGATGGTTGAACCCTGAATTGCAGGCAACCCGGGGCTATGTGGCACGAGACGTGGCTGACCCGACCAAGCTCGGCCCGTTGACATACGAACTATTCGACATTCACGCGATGTGGCTCTGGAAGGCACTCGACTACGCCACTGTCTTCGCCGAAGGATGGTTGATCGTTGCCGTCCTCTTCCCTGCGTTGTTCAGGATCGGGATTGTCGTCCTGCTCGGATTTCACCTCGGGGTTTACCTCGCGTTGGGCATTGAGTTCGACAGCTACATCTTTGTGTATCTGCCGTTCCTGTCGGCACCTGCCGTATGGATAGCCAAGCGAGCCCTAGGCAGAAAGCCCGATAGCGCTAACAAGTCGGCGCCGGATACTCAACGTCAAGTGTTTCCCGCCAGTTCGGACGCACCGTAGATCTACTCCGCGGGCGCGGACCTTCCGACATAGTTCGTGAGTACCCCAGCGCAGGTTGGCGATCCTCAGGCCCCTCAGCCGCGGGATCAAACAAACCTGTTGTCTCCCAATTAGATTCCGAGCATTTCTACATTCCATGGACATTCGGTCCGCAGACTGACGCCCTGATCGCCGATTCGGCGCCATTCGGGCTTCACTTCGCCTGTTGAGGGCAGCCGAGCCGCGGGGGGTCGGCTCGACTGCCTGCACCTACACCAGGCGAAGATGGTTTTCGTGCCGGCTAACTGTTCAACCAGCGTAAGTCGACGCTCGGGGTGTCGCTGGAACGCATCGTCGTCACCTGTAGGTCGGGCTCGCGCCAGCAGGTACAGACAATTGTTCAGTGAACCCTGAGGTCGATCTTCGAAATCATCTTCGATCGCCGTGCGTAGGTACATCTAGAGCGTGACACTTCGTCAGGTTGAGCACATACGCTGAATTGCCCGGATCGGTACCTATTTTCCTTCGCCTTCCGAGTGGTCGCTGTCTCGGTCACATCCAGAAGCGCTGCACATCCGACTCTGTCGGGAAATTGGTCATATGAATCCGAGACTTTCACCTCATCTGGAATCGACGATCATGATGCGACGATTCCTTGCGTGACCACGAATGCTCGACTCAGGCGCAACCGCAGGCGCATTGCCAGGCGATTCAATCCCAACAACCGGTGGGCAACTGTCCTGGTGGTTGCACTCTGCGCACTTGTCGCCTTGGCGATCGTCTGCAGCATGCTCTTCGACAAAAGTCATTGGGGCTGAGCCGCGGGCTCGCGGCACCTGAATGTGGGGCGGGCGGGGCTCGAACCCGCGACCAATGGATTATGAGTCCACGGCTCTAACCGACTGAGCTACCGCCCCATCCGTGACGCGCTGCATCACGGCGAATCCGAATGTTACCGGCACATCCGACGCGGATCACAATCGGGCAGGCGGTGACGCGTTGCACTCTTTCGAGTCGAGTCTTCCAAGGTTGGTCGGCACAGGCGCAATGAGCCGATACCGTGGGAGTGCACACCCCACGGAACAGGATCACCACATGAAGCTTGCACTGACCGAATTCAAGAACTCGAAGGCTACGATCCGGATCATCATGTCCGACGGCGCCAAGCTGAACGGCACCGTCACCGATTTCACCGAAGACACTCTCGTTCTCAATTCTCCGAACGGTGTCTACTACATCAACCCCAGCCACATCATCCGACTGTTCGAGCCGTCGGATCGCGCAGCGAAGTAAGCGCACCGGCCGAACAGTTCGACGGTTCCACCGAAAGCCCGACGCAGATTCTTGCGTCGGGCTTTTGATGTATTCGTCGCCAACATCTTCGAGCCGCGTTCACGGGTGCTGATGACGCCTATCCTCTGCGACATGGCGAACGACAGCGCACGACCTGAACTCGTTTTGTTCGACTTGGGTGGTGTGCTGTGTCGGTTCGAACCTGATCTTCGCGCCGCAGAACTGGCAACGGCCATCGGCGTCACTGAAGAAGAAATCCATGCCCTGGTGTTCGAGTCCGGGTTCGACCAGGAATGCGATCTCGGTCTTCACTCCGAAGACGCGATTCTGGAACGCTTTCGAGCGTTCGGGTTTCCTGGAAACCGCGACGACCTACGCCGAGCATGGGCCAAGGCCTTCATCCCGGACCCCGCAGTCATCGATCTCGCAATCGCGCTTCGAAGTGAGGGGGTTGCGGTCGCCACACTCTCCGACAACGGACCTGTCCTTTTGGCCGCCATCGAGAGTGTCGTAACGCCATCGGCAATCGACGAGCATGTTTTCTCCTGCATGCTCGGAGCCACCAAACCCGACCCTACGGCCTTCCTGGCCGCGCTGAAGTTTCTCGATGCGCGCCCTCAACAGACCTTCTTCGTCGACGACAACCCGATCAACGTCCTCGGCGCTCGACAGCTGGGAATTCGCGGTGCACAAGCAAACAAGGCGGCAGACGTTGAATCGGCACTTCGATTGGTGGGTCTGCTGCAAACGCACTAGCGGCGACGAATACAAGAAAGCCCCTCACCCGATTTCTCAGGTGAGGGGCTTTGCTGCTTCCTTGGCTGGACTCGAACCCACAACTGTCCGATTAACGTCCAGGTCAAAGGCATACTGGGGCGGGACTAGCCGCGGGAATCTGGGAATGTCGGGGGTAAACGGGAGCCGTCGGCGGTAGCCGGTGCACGACTTGTGACAACTACGTGACAATTTCTTGCCGAGTGAAGCGTCGGCACTCCCTTACCGGCGTCCGCACTGTCTGGTATGTATCTCCCATGGCAGACAAGTGGCTCAAAGCCTTTCGGTCGGCAGGCGATGGCTGCGCACGATGTGGCACCAAAACTCGATTGCTCCAGAGCTATTGCCCCGAGTGCAAAGCTTTCGTGAACTCGACGCTCACGCAGTACTCCGCGGCAGCGAGGAACGTACTGGCACACTCAGGCCCCCTTGGACCTGAATGGATCACATTGCATGAATGGCTGTACGGCGCGCGCATCCCCCGGAAACATGCACTCGACACCATTCGTGCGGATGCACTCTCTTGGCTCAACAGATACGCCACATATGCCCTCAGTGATGGCGTCATCACCGACGACGAACTCGCCACCTTCCGACAAGCAGCCCGCGCTCTAGAGCTGGAACCAGCTGCGGTCACCCACATCGAATCTCAACTACTCAGAGAGCAGATGCTCGGTGAGATCCGCCAAGGTCGCCTACCAACCGTTCAAATCCCAGGACTCCATCTGCCCACCGACGAATACTGCTACATGGTCGCCGGCGCAACTCGCTGGCGAGACCTCCAAGCTGGCCCCACCCCGTCCCAGGGACAACTAGCGATCACCAACCGCAAGATCCGGTTCATAGCTCAACAGCATGGCGGCGAAATCCCACTAAGCAAGGTGCAGCGAGCGTCATACCTGGACCGGACCACCGTGCTCATCGAGTCGACAGCCCGATCACTCAGCGGGCGCTTCTCGGTTCCCGACGCTGAATACACATCCATCCTCGTGGACACTGCACTTCGGATTGATCGCCGAATCCTCCTACCGGACAATGGGGACCGGCCATCAAGGCACATACCAGCGCACGTCAAATCTGCTGTCTATCGGCGAGACCGTGGGGCTTGCGTGGAATGCGGCGCGAATTCTTACCTTGAATACGATCACATCATTCCGTTCTCCAGAGGAGGCGCGAGCACTGAAGGCAATGTTCAACTGTTGTGCCGGGCGTGCAATCTAGCGAAGGGCGCCAGGGTTTAGTTCCACAATGTCCGGACTGTCTGGTATGTATTACGGACACTTCCCGAAAGGCCAGTCATGGACGATAAGCGAGTTCGCGGCGCCCTCTACCTTGCAGGCGTGCTTGCTTTCGCGATCATCGTTGGTGGCGGCGCATTGGACGAAACATCACCAGCGCAAATATTCCTGTTCCTGATCTTCATCGTCCTCCCGATTACATTCGTCGCCCTCGTGATCCGCGCGCTCATCAGAGTGGGCGACAAGCGGCCACCCGCGGTGCAGTTCGTCGCACCACCATCAGGCTTGAGTGCGGGCTGGTATCCAGATCAGCAGAACCCCGCATGGATCCGTTGGTACGACGGCGTTCAATGGACGCACCACGTCCAGCCGGCAACGGCTCCCCCGCCCCCACCGAATTACTGAAAGACGCGACGATGAACTCACAGCCCGGCTGGTATCCGGACCCGCGAATCCAGGGCATTCAGCGGTACTGGAACGGACTCCAGTGGTCAGACGCCACACGGCCAACCCTCATGCCCGTATCCCCTGTGTTGACCCAAAAGAAGAGCGTCGCTGCCTCAAATATCAAAGCAGTCGTCATCATCGGGCTTATCGTCGTCGCCACATTGATCGTCGCTGCGGTCGTAAACGATGCACTGAACCCGCGCCAGGCGGAGCAACAACAGCAACAGCAAGCCCTCAGTACGCGCGACGACCTTCAATCAGATCAGACCATTCTCGATGCCTCGACCTACGAAGAGATCACACAACGTGATTTCGAATTGATCTTGAAGGATGTCTCAGCTCAGTCTGGACGACGCATCATTCTGTACGGATCAATCCGCCAGTTTGATTCTGCAACCGGACCTGACCGATTTTTAGCGGATGTCGGTACGTCTGCGTTGGGCGTAGGTAATTTCGAATCTGCCCACTTGATCGGTAACTCGGCCACGTTGAAACCGTTCGTCAAGAATGACAGAGTGAAGATGCATGTCGTGCTAGATGGCGAGTATTCATACACCTCGACCGCGGACTTCAAGTTCACTGTCCCTCAGTTCCAGGTCGGGATCATCGAACTCGCAGAGTAGCTGCCACATCCCGAAGGCCCCACCAAACGGTGAGGCCTTCTCTGCTTCTGAGTGTTTATTTGCGGGTCATAGTATGACTTATCCATCTAATTCGGTCACATTATGACACCGAATGAAACAACCACTCATTGTGTATTCCAGACGTAGTCGACGCGGTGTGGGTCGAGTCCGTCACGACCGCGGCGGTCGGTGGTGGGGTTGCCGGTGAGGTGGTCGACGATGATTGACACGACATCGCGGCGCCGGCGCTTGTCCGCTTCTTCGCACCTCTTCACGATGTCCTCCGCTGACGGTTCGGGCAGGTCGATGAGGACTTCCCGTTGCGCCATCTTCAGTTCGGTTGCGGCGATGTTCGCTTGTACATGTTCGGTGCTAGCGCGCATGGTTTCACGGTCGATGAGGCCGGCGGCGAAGCCATCGACCAAGAGGACGCCAAGTCAAGCGCATCGGGCCGAACCTTGCCTCTGCCTCAACCACTCGCCGACGAACTCAAAGCCGCGAAACGACAACAAGCGGCCGAAAAGCTAGCGTTCGGCGCAGGCTACGGCGACGGCGGATATGTCGCCTGCAACGAAGCCGGACAACCTCTGCACCCCGACACCCTCACCAAGCGATGGAAATCGAACCTCGCAGATTTGGACATCGCTCAGGTTGGGCTCCGCGATGCCCGACACACCTGCGGAACCCTCATGCACCTCCAGGGAGTCCCGATCGCGGTTATCGCAGAGTGGCTTGGTCACGCCGATAGTTCGTTCACAATGCGGACCTACACGCGCTCGCAGACCGACGCTCTTGCTGCGGCTGCGACGAGTTTGGGATCGCTTGTGACAATCCGTGACAACGAACCGAAATCTTCCTAGAAACGAAAAAATCCCCGACCCGCATTTCTGCAGATCAGGGACTCTTTCCAACGCTCCCCCGGCTGGACTCGAACCAGCAACCGTCCGATTAACAGTCGGAAGCTCTGCCAATTGAGCTACAGGGGATTGTCTTGCTCGCTTCGCCCGTTCCGGCGTTGCCTGAGAAACTGTAGCGAATCCTCCACCGAAGTACCAAATCGCCTGCCCAGCGAGTCATCAGGCAGGATGGAGTCAGGACGATCGGTGCTGGAGGGAAGCAGGAATGATGCGTTTGTTGATCGGTGTTGCAGCTGGGTACGTCCTGGGAACCAAAGCGGGCCGCGCACGATACGAGCAGATCAGCCGGGCCGCGAAGGCGGTGGCCACTAGTCCGGCCACCAAGAAGGTGTTGGATGCGTCACGGCAGAAGCTGGCCGACTCACTGAGTACTCAGCCCAAGCTCGAGCCGATGAAGCCGCTCAACGAGGAGACCACGATTCTGGTCCCCCACGACCAGTTGAAGAAGAACCGCTAGGTCAGACGCTTTGATCGCCGACAGCCTGCTCACGCAGCTGTCGGCGATACTGCTCCAGCGCCACGAGATCGCCGAACAGCGAGTTGTACTCCTCCGGGGCCGCAGCCGGTGAGACGCGCTGAAGCTTGGATTTGAGGTCGGCAACCTGTTCGCCAACCCACGCTTCCTGCAGCCGGGCGAGCACTCCGTTGATGTAGCGCGGAACCGTGTCTTCGTCGCAGGGCATGGGTTCGACGGCCAGCTCCGATACAACCGAGGCCACCGTCATGTCTTCGACGCCCTTGGTGACGACTTCGATCCACTCGGCGCCGCCGAGTCCCTTGCTCGTTCCGCCGGCGTCTGCCATTGCCTGCCTGATCACGACGTAGGCGGGGTGGGTGAAGGTCTCGGGTGGCAACGAGTCGAAGACACTGCCGGCGACGCCAGGGTGCTGCAACGCGGCCTTGAGGACAGCTCGCTGCGTCGAAAGCCCCGGGTCGTTGGGCCGTGGCCTGGAGATTCCGATCGGCAAGGCAAGCGCATCTGCGGCAGGTGGGTCGACAACCTGACGACGCTTGGGCGCCGGTGAAGATCCACGCGTCGACGCCCGTTTACGAGCTTCGTCACGCACGCGTCGTCGGACGGATGGAAGATCGTCCCAACCGACCCATCCGCAGAGCAGATTCGCGTAGCTGTCGCGCAGAGTTGATTCCTTGATCTGCGCAACGACGGGGACCGTACGACGCAGTGCTTCGACGCGCCCTTCAGCCGTCTCGAGATCGTGCTCGGTGAGTATCGACTTCACCACGAACTCGAACATCGGCGTACGCCTCGCAACAAGGTCGCGAACGGCGGCGTCACCGGACTCGAGGCGAAGATCGCACGGGTCCATTCCGTCAGGAGCGACGGCCACGAAGGTCTGCCCGGCCATCTTCTGATCGCCTTCGAATGCCTTCATCGCGGCAGCTTGCCCTGCGGCATCACCGTCGAAGGTGTAGATGATCTCACCGCGAAAGTAACTGTCGTCCATCAGGAGTCGGCGGAGCATCGCAAGGTGCTCCTCACCGAAGGCGGTTCCACACGAAGCAACGGCGGTCTTGACGCCGGCCAAGTGCATCGCCATGACGTCGGTGTACCCCTCGACGACTACAGCCTGGTGCCCCTTGGCGATGTCGCGCTTGGCGAGGTCCAAGCCGAACAGGACCTGAGACTTCTTGTAGAGGATCGTTTCCGGCGTGTTGACATACTTGCCCGGCATGGTGTCGTCGTCGAAGAGCTTGCGGGCGCCGAAGCCGATGACGTCACCGGCAACGCTGCGGATCGGCCAGAGCAGGCGGCGATGGAACCGGTCGATCGGACCGCGCCTCCCTTCTTTGGACAGCCCTGCTGCTTCGAGCTCCTTGAACTCGAATCCCTTGGACATCAAGTGTTTTGTGAGAGTGTCCCAACCTTCGGGCGCGTATCCACATCCGAATTGCAGGGCTGCTGCCCCGTCGAAGTTTCTCTCGGTGAGATAGTCGCGGGCCGCCTGGGCATCGGGTTCGCGCAGTCGGGCGGCGTAGAACTCCTGAGCCGCCGCGTTCGCCGCAATCAAGCGTGCACGGGTGCCGCGATCGCGCTGAACGGACGGTCCGCCACCCTCGTACGAGATCGTGTAGCTGAGTCGATCCGCCAACTGCTCGACGGCCTCGACGAAGCTGATGTGGTCCATCTTCTGCAGGAACGAGTACACGTCACCACCCTCACCGCAGCCGAAGCAGTGATAGAGGCCGTGGTTGGGTCGTACGTGAAACGACGGTGACTTCTCGTCGTGGAAGGGACACAAACCCTTGATCGAATCGCCACCGGCACGCTTGAGTGAAACGTATTCACCGACGATGTCCTCGATGCGAGTGCGTTCGCGAATGGCCGCGATGTCTCTGTCAGAAATTCGGCCCGCCACGTACATCAGTCTAGGCGGTCCCCCGACACCTCCTGACAACGATATGTTGATGGCCGACTCTGCACCGCAGCGATGGGACCGACGATGACTGAAAACGCCGCGAGCTCGCACGAAGGGCGATCGGGAACTCGATTCGGCGTGTACGAGCTGCGTCGTCTGCTCGGTCGGGGCGGAATGGGCGAGGTGTACGAGGCGTACGACACCTCGAAGGATCGCCTGGTCGCTCTCAAGTTGCTCCATCGCGAGCTCGCGGCCGACCCGTCATTCCAAGCTCGTTTCCGCCGAGAATCTCGCACCACCGCCGCCCTGAACGAACCGCACGTGATCCCGGTGCACGACTGGGGCGAGATCGACGGAGTTCTCTTCATCGACATGCGATTGGTCGAAGGCCACACATTGCGAGCCGAGTTGACCGAGTTCGGCAGACTCACCCCGGCGCGAGCCGTCGACATCGTCTCGCAGATAGCGTCAGCGCTGGACGCAGCGCACGCGCGCGGACTCATCCATCGCGACGTCAAACCAGACAACATCATTCTCACGAAGACCGGCTTCGCCTACCTCGTGGACTTCGGAATCGCATATTCACAGACAGACACGAAAATCACCACCGAGGGAAGCGCGGTCGGTTCGTATGCGTACATGGCGCCGGAGCGATTCGGTATCGAAATACCGACGGCCGCAGCGGATGTCTACTCCCTTGCTTGTGTTCTCTACCAGTCCGTCACCGGAACAACGCCTTTCAACACCACAAGCATCGGTCATCTCGTCAATTCGCACCTGAACGCTCCGCCGCCGCGCCCCACCCTGACGGTTCCGTCGCTCCCGCATCGTTTTGACACTGTCGTGGCCCGCGGTATGGCAAAGGATCCCGCACACCGCTATCCGACCACCGGAGCGCTCGCACTCGAAGCGCGGCAAACCCTCTCGGCCGACAACGCCACCAGTGCGGCCGGCGGACTGCAATCCACAATCGTCGGGCCGCCCACCTACACCACAGTGAATCCCGCTTACGGGAACTACACGCACATCGCGACAAAGACCAAGCGAAACCGAGCCCCGATCGCGATCGGGGCGGCTGGAGTTGCACTCGTTCTGGCCGCAGGAGGCACGGCGGCTTGGGCGATACTGGGAAGCTCGGGCCCCGAATCACCAACCGCTGTAGCAGCTTCCACCGCCACGGCGGAACCGGCACCCATCCAGGAGCCGGTCAGAACGCCAAACCTGGAGCCGTTGCCCACCGCCGGACAGCAGGCAACCACGACCACGCGGGTGTCCACCCCGTCCACGAAGAACGGCGATCTCGGGGTGAGCAAGCCGATCACCGTCCCCTCGTGCAAGGGAACCGGAATCGTGGTGTTGGCCAATGCCACCGATCCGGCCACGTATGCCAGCGAGATTCAGAACTACCTTGACGCGTTCCCCGGCTCGAAATACCTGCGCACAGACCAGTCCTGCCCGTCACTGCGTCAAGTCTCGGATTCCGGGACTGCGATCTACACCGTGTATCGCGAATCCGGAAACAGCGAGTCGAAGATCTGCAAGGACGTCCGGGCAGCAGGCGGCGACGCTTACGGCAAGTGGCTCGACACCACGACCGACCCGTCGACGCGAATGACCTGCTGAGAGCGCGGCCGGCTCAGCCCCAACTGGCCTGCGCGCCCAGGCTCGCCTTGTCCACCCGCTCCAGCCGACTTTCCGTGTACGACGCGATCTGATCCACCACCACGCGGACCCGAGCACCGTCGTCCGCGGCGCGCTCCCATGCGGGCAGCAGGATCGGATCGAGCCCGGCGGGCGCCGTGGCCAACAACCATTCCGCGACGCGATGCACACGATCACGTTGCCGATCCTGACGCGCCTTGTGCCCGGCGTCGGACATCACGTAGTAGAGCGCCACGGTCTTGAGCAACGCCACCTCGGATGCGACGGCCTCGGGTATGTCGAGGTCGGCTTGATAGCGCGAGAGGGGTCGGTTGCCGTTTGTCTGCCGTGTGCTGGCGATCGCGGCCGTGGCGAAGCGTCCCACCAATTCACTTGTGAGGTTCTTCAACGCGACGGAACTTCCCAGCGTCCCGTCGAAACTTCCGACTCCGCGTACGACCGGGAGTTCGGACAACCGTTGAGCGGCTTCGATCAGATCGTCGACTACCAAGCCGCGGAACTCGGAGGCCCCCAGCTCAGCCAGTGCGCGCTGCTCGGACGGATCAGCAAGCGAGCGAAGGTCGATCCGGCCTGCGATCACCCCGTCCTCCACGTCGTGCACGGAATAGGCGATGTCGTCAGCCCAGTCCATGACCTGAGCTTCCAGGCATTGCCGACGCTCGGGCGCACCCTCGCGAACCCAGGCGAGCACCTCTGCGTCGTCGTCATATGCGCCGAACTTCGCGCCGGGCTCAGGCCGGGTCCAGGGGTACTTGATGGCCGCGTCGAGTGACGCCCTGGTGAGATTGAGGCCGGCACTCAGACCGTCGGGGCGCAGGATCTTCGGTTCGAGGCTGGTCAGGATCCGCAGATTCTGCGCATTGCCTTCGAAACCGCCGCAGTCCTTGGCGACTTCGTCGAGCGCCTTCTCGCCGTTGTGCCCGTACGGCGGGTGCCCGATGTCGTGTGCGAGACCCGCAAGGTCCACCAAATCCGGGTCGCAACCGAGCCCGTCGGCGATCCCTCGCCCGATCTGTGCGACTTCCATCGAGTGTGTCAGCCGCGTGCGAGGTGTGTCGCCGTCGCGCGGGCCGACAACCTGGGTCTTGTCGGCCAAGCGTCGCAAAGCCGCGGAGTGCTGGACCCTGGCGCGGTCTCGCGAGAAGTCCGAACGATGCTGCGCCGCTGCGATCTGCGAACCCGGCAACCCCGCTCGCTTCGGCGCCTCGACGACACGACGTTCGAGGTCGTGTTCGGAGTAGGTGCCGCCTCCGTAGGTGGTGTGAGCTGTCATGGTTTCTATTGCCCTGCCGTGTAGGGGAAATCTGCCGAGAAGTGTGTGAGCTGATACCAGAGCAGCGCGCCGGTTTCGCGAGCGATTCCGTGCAACTGGGATTCGCGGGTGAACACGGCCGGGCCCTGACGAGTCGGTGCGGTCCACGCCTGAAGTCCCGTGTCGCGGGCCATCGTCCGGGTGCGCAACGAGTGCCACGGGTCACTGACCAGGACGGCGGAATTGATGCCCTGCGAGGACATCTCGGCACTCACCGCATCGATGCTGAGCAGAGTGTCCGAACCGGTCTCCACAGCGGTGATCGCACTCGACGGAATCCCTCGATCGGTCAGATACATCTTTCCCGACGCCGCTTCGGTGTACTCGTCACCTTCTTGTTTACCGCCGACGGTGATGATCTGCGGAGCCACTCCGCGCTTGTACAGCTTGTACGCCTGTTCGAGTCTGGCTTCGAAGACCGACGACGGAGTGCCGGAATACTGAGCTGCGCCCAGAACGACTATCGCGTCGGCCGGCCGCGTGTCGTCGATGCGGGCCACCTGCCACACCCGGAATGCGGTACCGCCGACCAGGACCACCGCCATCAACACGGCGCCGGCGATCAATCGCCGCGTCCAACGAGCCAATCCTGCACCGAAGCCGCCCGCCCGTGAGGGTGATGGATCGTGGGGGCGGTTACCGAAAGCAGGTTTCACTCCCGCAATTCTGCCAGTTCGCAGCGATCTCCTCCGATGCCGACGCGCCACAACGGATAGATTTGCGTCATGGCCCTCGCACCACACTTCGCGCAGTTGTCCTCTGTAGAGCAGAGTCGGACAACCACCCGACCCGTTCGGCGCTGGGGAAGCGCCGCCGTCGTCGCCGCGATTATCGCTTTGTTGGCGCTCGTCTTCAGCCCTGCGCTCGCCTCGGCGGACGCCCCGATGGTGTTGCCGAATCACATCACCGATACCTCTGGGGTTCTCGACGCCGGTCAACGCAGCGACATCCAAGCCGCGATCGATCAACTCAGCGAGGACCACCAGATCGATTTGTGGGTCGCATTCGTCCCCGACTTCAACAACCTCGGCGGCCAGGCGTGGGCACAACAGACAGCCACCAAGTCGACGCTGAGCACGAAGTCCGTCCTGCTTGCAGTTGCCACGGCCGAGCGCGCGTACTACCTCGATGTTCCGGCCGAACTCAGCAACATCTCCGATTCCGACATCGAGTCGATCAATTCGAACGCGGTGGAACCGGCTCTCGCCGAAGATGATTGGACCGGCGCGGCAATTGCAGCGGCCGGTGCACTCGGCGACGCGAACAACACGAGCGGCGGAATGGGAGTCGGAACACTCCTGATCGCGGGCGGCGCTGTGGTGGTCGGAACGGGCGGTGTGGTCCTGTACTCACGCAAGCGCAAGAACGACAAGAACAAGGCAAGCGTGGAGGCCGCAAAGAACATCGCCCCCGACGACCTTGCCAGCCTCAACGCACTCCCGCTGCCCACACTCGACGAACGCGCGAAGGAAATCCTCGTCGAGACGGACAACGCGATCGCCGGCAGCCAGGAAGAGCTGGATCTGGCCCGCAGCGAGTTCGGAGATTCCGCTGTGGCGCCCTTCTCCGCGGCTTTCGACAAGGCCAAGGCCACCCTCGCCGAAGCCTTCGCGATCAGGCAGCGGCTCGACGACGCCATCCCGGAAACTCCCGACCAACGCCGTCAGATGCTGATCGACATCATCTCCTCGTGCGGTCGAGCCGACCAAGAACTCGAAGCTCGCGTCGACGAGTTCGACGGGCTTCGCGACCTTCTCATCAACGCCCCGGCACGCCTCGACGCTCTGACGCAGAGTGTTGTTGCTCTCAGCGTGCGCTTACCCGAGTCCGAGGCGATTCTGACCAAACTGAAGGATCAGTTCCCCGCGCCGACGCTGGCGTCGGTGGTGAACAACGTCACGATGGCGAGCGAACGCTTGACGCTCGCCGAGAAGTCGATCGAAGAAGGTCGAGACGCCACGGCGCTGCCGGCCGGCAAGCAAGGCGCCGCCGTCACCGCAATTCGGACGGCCGAAGCAGCTCTCGAGCAGGCCCGCAAGCTGCTCGACGGCGTCGATCACGCCGCCGACGACATCCGAAACGCCATCGCGACACTTCCGTCCGCGATGGAGGACGTCCAGCAGGGCATCACCGCTGCGGACGCTTACCTGGCGCAGGGCGGGCAGAAATTGGCGGACGCGAAGGCCGCGGCTCAGTCGGCGTTGGCCAATGCTCAGACGTCCAAGGACAACGATCCGCTGACGGCGTTCAACCAGATCGTCGCGGCCGACGCCCAACTCGACGCGCTGCTTGCCGACGCTCAGGAGCAGAAGCAGCAACTCGAACGGGCGCAGCAGCGCCTCGCCCAGGACATTCTGGCCGCACAGGCCCAGGTGACCGCTGCCGGTGACTTCCTCGGAACCAGACGCGGCGCCATCGGGGCCGAGGCCCGCACTCGCTACGCGGAGGCTCAGCGGCACCTGCAGGCCGCCCAACAATTGCAGACTTCGGATCCGTCGAAGGCGCTCCAACACGCCCAGGCAGCGACCACCTTGGCGACGCACTCACTTCGCGCCGCGCAGAACGACGTCAACACCTGGGAAGCTAGCCAACGACCCCGCGGTGGTGGCGGCGATGCGACGGGAGCGATTCTCGGTGGGATCCTGATCAACAGCATTCTGCGAGGCGGCGGAGGACCCCGCTCGTACGGCGGGCCGAGCAGCAGTGGGCGCTCCGGACGCGGGGGCGGCGGCGGTGGTTTCGGCGGCGGCGGCGGTGGCCGAACGAGCCGAGGCGGCGGCGGCCGGTTCTGACGGATCCCGTCGAGGTAGTAAAATCCGTACTTTGTTCACGACCGCACTCGTCGTACGCTTCATCCGGCAAGTCGGGATCACAGATCATACGAAGGTGTTATGGAAAGCGTCGCCCCGCAGATAACCGTCGTTGTACCTACATACAACGAGCGTGAGAACCTGCCAAAGCTCGTCGATCGCCTCGCCGCGTTGAAGATCCCGAACCTGCACGTCCTCGTGGTGGATGACAACTCCCCCGACGGTACGGGCGAGGTTGCCGACAAGTTGGGTATCGACGGCCCCATTCCGGTGGGAGTACTTCACCGCACGGTCAAGGACGGTCTCGGTCGTGCTTACGTCGCGGGCATGAGCCGGGCTCTGGCGGAGAACGCAGACATCGTCATTCAGATGGACGCAGATCTCTCGCACCCGTCCGAAGCGATCCCCGCCATGATCGAGATTCTCACCACCACCGATGCGGCAGTCGTTCTCGGCTCCCGTTACGTCGAAGGCGGCGCAGTCGCCGGCGACTGGCCGTGGCATCGCAAGGCACTGTCAGCCTGGGCAAACTTCTACGTCAACGCCATTTTGCGACTTCACGTCAAGGATGCGACCGCCGGCTTCAAGGCGTGGCATGCAAAGACCTTGCGCGACATCGACGTCGAATCGGTGCAGAGCAACGGCTACGCGTTCCAGGTCGAGATGAACTACCGAGTTGTTCAGCGGGGCATGAAGATCGCCGAAACGCCCATCCGCTTCGAGGAGCGCACCGAAGGCGTCTCCAAGATGAGTCTCTCGGTTCAGTTGGAGTCGGCTCTGGTGCCGTGGAAGCTCAAGTTCGGCAAGAAGTCTCTGTGACCTCGGCGGCCGATCGAAAGTAGTCGGCCGTCTGCTTGTCCGACGGGTAGAACGATTCGATCGCAATCTCTGCGAGCGTGACGTCGCGCGGCGTACCGAACACTGTGGTGGTGCTGAACATCGCCAGTTCGGTATCGCCGGCGCGTACACGCAACGGAACCAGTAGCGAATTCGCGCGGTCGTCGTGCCAGTCCCCTCCGCTCGGGTAGGTGCGCAGCTCGTCGAGCAACGACGACAACTGCGCATCGGCACTCACCTCCACTTCCCGCGCCAGTCTCGCGAGCAGGTGCGTCCGCCACTGCGCGAGGTTGACGATCCGCGGCGCCATTCCCTCGGGATGCAAACTCAACCGCAAGACGTTCACCGGTGGTTCCAGAAGGAACGCAGCGGCGCCCTCGGTCAAAATTCCCACGGCCTGGTTCCCGGCTACCATCTCCCACTGCTGATCGACGACCACGGCCGGATACGGGTCATGCGCGTCGATGATGCGATCGATGGCCTCACTCACTGCTGACATCGGCGCTTCCGCCAACGACTTCTGCGAGTACTCCGGCGCGTGACCACTTGCCAGTAGAAGCGTGTTCTGTTGCCGTAGAGGAACATCCAGGCAATCAGATAGGTGAAGAATCATGTCCCGACTGGGTTTGGAGCGGCCGGTTTCGATGAAGCTCAGATGTCTGGTCGACACTCCTGCCGTTGTCGAGAGACCCAACTGAGTGAGCCTTCGCCGCTCCCGCCACCGTTTGAGTTCTGTGCCAACGTCCATCGTCTCGAAGGTCATTCCCCCACGGTAGCGACCCGAGGTAGCCGAGGACATGACCTCACAGGTAATCGACCCGGAGCAGTCTCGGCGCAACAGTGGTATCAGCCGGCGAGAACGTCGGGTACTGATCAAGGGAGTTACCATGAGCGACTTCGACGCCATTGCCGATGCCTACATCGACATGTGGAACGAAACAGATACCACCGCCCGCAAAGCGCGGATCGAGCAACTGTTCACTCCAGCCGGTCGCTACACCGATCCGCTGGCGGACGTCACCGGACACGAACAGATCGACGCGATGATCAACGCTGTGCAGCAACAGTTTCCGGGCATGCACTTCACTCTCGTCGGACCGGTGGACGCACACCACCGGCAGGCGCGATTCGGCTGGGCTCTCGGCCCGTCGGGGGCCGAGTCACTGATCGACGGATTCGACGTACTCGAACGCGACGACGACGGGCGTCTGACGCTTGTCCTCGGGTTCCTCGACAAGGTGCCTTCGGCCTGAAGCGACCTTCCACCGACAGCGTTCGACACGAAGGCTGTCGGTGGTTCGTGCCATCATCGTTGCCGATGAACGCCGACGGATTTACCTGGTCCACACCGATTCCCGAGCTTGACGGCGCCGAGTACGGCGCTCACGCGCTGACCGTCAACGGACTCATGACCGTGTATCGAATCGCCAAGACGACGCCTACCAAGCTCGGTCAGTTCGTCACGCTGTGGCGCCGTTCCGATGCCGGGCCCATTCGCCCCTTCGACGACACCGACGGCGTCATGCTCTTCGTGGTGAAGGCACACGACGAAGAACATCTGGGGCACTTCGTCTTTCCTGTCGAGACCCTCGTCGAATACGACATCGTGTCGACGAACTTCTCGGGCGGCAAGCGCGCTATCCGGGTCTATCCGCCCTGGGTCACGCCGACCAGCGTGCAGGCAGTCAGAACTCAGCGCTGGCAGTTGCGGCATTTCGGCGAGTTCCCCGATGTGTTCAGCTCGACTGTGTTCAGCTCAACTGCGTTCAGCGCAACTGTGTTCAGCTCATCTGATAAGTCGCAATGATGACGCCTGTTGTCGTGGGGACGCTGTCGACGAGGGTGAACTGAGCGAGCGCAGCGCCGTCGGGGAACAATCTGCGCCCGGTTCCGAGAACGAGCGGATGAATGAGCAGGGTGTAGGTGTCGACGAGGCGCCGCTCGGCCAATGACGTCATCAAGTCTCCACTGCCCAGAATCACCAGATCCGGACCCTCGCTTTCCTTGAGCGCTGCTACGGCGTCGGCAGCATCACCTTTCAACAAGGTCGAGTTCTTCCACGGGAGCGGTTCACCCAAAGTTCTTGAAGCTACGTATTTCTGCGTGTTGTCGAGAACCTCGGTGAACGGATTGTCGGTCTGAAACGGCCAGTACGAGGCGAAGTTCTCGTAGGTTCTGCGCCCGAAGAGCAACTCGGATTTCTTCGCCATTCCCTCCCCCATCTTCTGCGCCATGACGGAATCGTTGAAAGGTGCCGCCCACCCTCCGTGCTCGAATCCGCCACGACGGTCTTCGTCCGGCCCACCAGGTGCCTGCATGACACCGTCGAGAGTCACGCTGTTGGTCACGCTGAGTTTTCTCATAACTTCGATCCTGCGCCTGAAGGACCATCGGGGAAAGAGAAAACGGGCGGTCCTTCTCGATTGAGAAGAACCGCCCGTCAGCTTCGAACGAGTTTCAGGAACCGATCAGCCGTGCGGCCAGGTAGCTTTCCACCTGATCGAGGGCGACGCGTTCCTGCGCCATGGAGTCACGCTCACGAACCGTGACGGCCTGATCTTCGAGGGTGTCGAAGTCGACCGTGATGCAGAACGGTGTGCCGATCTCGTCCTGGCGACGGTAACGACGACCGATGGCGCCGGCGTCGTCGAACTCGACGTTCCAGTTCTGACGCAGCTGCGCTGCAAGGTCTTTTGCCTTGGGCGTCAGGTCCGCGTTACGCGAGAGCGGCAGAACGGCAGCCTTCACCGGAGCGAGTCGACGATCCAGGCGGAGCACCGTGCGCTTGTCGACGCCGCCCTTGGAGTTGGGCGCCTCGTCCTCGGTGTAGGCGTCGACCAGGAAGGCCATCAGCGAACGCGTGAGACCGGCCGCCGGCTCGATGACGTACGGCGTGTAGCGCTCGCCCGTCGTCTGGTCGTAGTAGTTCAGCTCGGTGCCCGAGTGCTTGGAGTGCGTCGAGAGATCGAAGTCGGTACGGTTCGCGATGCCCTCGAGCTCGCCCCATTCGCTGCCCTGGAAGTGGAAGCGGTACTCGATGTCGGTCGTACCCTTCGAGTAGTGCGAAAGCTTTTCCGGCGCATGCTCGTACAGACGCAGGTTGTCCTTGTTGATACCGAGGCCGGTGTACCAGTCCAGGCGGTAGTCGATCCAGTACTGATGCCACTGCTCGTCCTCGCCCGGCTTGACGAAGAATTCCATCTCCATCTGCTCGAACTCGCGGGTGCGGAAGATGAAGTTGCCCGGGGTGATCTCGTTACGGAAGCTCTTGCCGATCTGACCGATGCCGAACGGCGGCTTCTTACGCGAGGTGGTCAGCACGTTGGCGAAGTTGATGAAGATGCCCTGTGCGGTCTCGGGGCGAAGGTAGTGCATGCCCTCTTCGCTCTCGACAGGGCCGAGGTACGTCTTGAGCATCATGTTGAAGTCGCGCGGCTCGGTCCACTGGCCGACGGTGCCGCAATCGGGGCAACCGATGACATCCATCGAGACGTCGTCCGGGTTGTCGAGCTTCTTCTTCTCCGCGTACGCCTCCTGCAGGTGATCCTGACGGTGACGCTTGTGACAGTTGAGGCACTCGACGAGCGGGTCGTTGAAGACACCGACGTGACCGGACGCGACCCACACCTCGCGGGGCAGAATCACCGACGAGTCGAGGCCGACAACGTCCTCGCGGCTGGTGACCATGTTGCGCCACCACTGGCGCTTGATGTTCTCCTTGAGCTCGACACCCAATGGGCCGTAGTCCCATGCGGACTTGGTACCGCCGTAGATCTCACCGCACGGGTAGACCAGGCCTCGCCGCTTGGCGAGATTGACAACGGCTTCGATCTTGGACTTGGGTGCCACTCGATTGCTCTCCATCTGGGTAATAGATGCATGATTTTCGTGCGCTTTTCGCACCATCAGCCTATCTGGCGGCTGCCACGCACTTCCGTCCAAGGTTGACATGCATACTTGTGCATATCAAAATGAAAGTGATTTGCAATAATGTGGTGAGATGGCTATGCCCGGACATCATGACCTACCCCTCGAAGGAGCCTCGCTGTGAGCATTGCGGATACCGGCGATCTCCACAAAAGCCATGATCATTCCGACCTCGGACACACGCACGACCCGTTCGAAGCCGCACCGCCCGCGCCCGTGCCGCCCAAGGAAACCCTGGCGGCAGCCGGCGAAATTCTGCGGGCGCTCGCTGCACCCGTTCGGATCGCGATCGTGCTTCAGTTGCACGAGTCGGAGCGTTGCGTTCACGAACTCGTCGGAGCTCTCGGTGTCACTCAGCCACTCATCAGCCAGCATCTGCGCGTACTCAAAGCAGCGGGCGTCGTCCGCGGCGAGCGCAACGGACGAGAAGTTCTCTATCGACTCGTCGACGATCACCTTGCACACATCGTCGTCGACGCTGTCGCCCACGCCGAAGAAGGATGAGATTCCACCGCATGAACACCCCGGGCAGTACGACCTCGAAACGTGGACCGGCCACAGTCGGCGTTCGTTCCACGAAACAGCGCAGCGCCATCTCCGCCCTGCTCGACGACATCGACGAATTCAAGTCGGCACAGGAATTGCACGACGAACTGCGCAAGCGAGGTGAAGGCATCGGCCTGACCACCGTCTACCGCACGCTGCAGGCACTCTCCGACGCCGGAACCATCGACGTCCTACGCACCGACACAGGTGAGTCCGTCTACCGACGCTGCTCCTCCGGGCACCACCATCACCTGGTGTGCCGCAACTGCGGATTCACCGTCGAGGTCGAGGGCCCGACGGTCGAGCAGTGGTCACAGACCATCGCCGAGGACAACGGTTTCACCGAAGTGAGTCACACCGTCGAGATCTTCGGCACCTGCCGCGACTGCGCCGCCGCCTGAGAGCGTCAGGGAATCAAACCCTGCCGGGCGGTATCGGCACCGGTGAGCGCCAGTAGCAACATCGTGGTCAGTGCTTCGTCGTCCAGTCCGGCGGCAGGGAACGTGTAACGCAGGATGACGTCCGCCAGACTGCCGTGGCCGAACACCGCGATCGAGCCGAATTGGATGGTGCGATTTCGCTCGGCCACCTTGCGATGCAGTGCCGCGCTGACCGGTCGGTCCCACGCGAGAACGCACGTCATGGACAGCACGTCCAGACCCTCGGACAGATTCATCGCCTGGATCGAACACAGCGCGCCGGAGTACTGAAAACCCAGTGATCCGTCGGCAGCCACATCGACCGTCACGAAATGCGCCAGCGAGGCGGCCGCACGTTCTTGTAGGCGGGCTGCTTCGTCGGTGGTGTCGGTCATGTTCTCCCCTGTCATTTGACGCCACCGAATCTACGGTCGCGTGAGGCGTATTCGACGCACGCGGCCCAAAGGTCGCGGCGATCGAAATCGGGAAACAGCTTCTCCTGGTACACCATTTCGGCGTAGGCGGATTGCCAGATCAAGAAATTGGACGTCCGCTGTTCTCCCGACGGACGCAGGAACAGATCGACGTCGGGCATGTCGGGTTCGTCGAGGTACTTGGCCACCGTCGCCTCGGTGATCTTGTCCGGATTGATCTCGCCGGCGGCGACGCGCTTCGCGATTTCCTTTACCGCATCGGCAATTTCGGCCCGGCCGCCGTAATTCACGCACATGGTCAAGTTCATGACGGTGTTGTTCTTGGTCAGTTCTTCGGCGATCTCGAGTTCCTTGATCACACTTGCCCACAGGCGCGGTTTACGACCGGCCCACCGAACACGCACACCCATTTCGTTCATCTCGTCGCGTCGGCGACGGATGACGTCACGGTTGAAGCCCATGAGGAATCGAACTTCGTCGGGACTGCGCTTCCAGTTCTCGGTGGAGAAGGCGTACGCGGAGAGCCACTCGACGCCCATCTCGATGCAACCGCACACCGTGTCCATCAGGACAGCTTCGCCGCGTTCGTGCCCGGCGGTTCGCGGCAAACCGCGCTCTTGAGCCCACCGACCGTTGCCGTCCATCACCAACGCGACGTGGCGCGGGATGAGTTCGGTTTGCAGGATGGGCGGGGTCGCCCCGGACGGATGTGGGTCCGGTGGCCGGATCACCCGTTCAGCAGCAGAATCAAGCGGAGTTCGCGGTTCGCGTCGTCGAATCACGGGTTCCATCCTGCCTCACGGGCAAGTCGACCTCGACGGCTGCATGCGGCCTTGAACGCTCGATCAGCGGCAACGTCCGCAATTGGCGCTCGAGATGCCACTGCAGGTGTGCCGCGACCAGTCCGCTGGCTTGCGTCCGCAGAGTCGCGGGCGCCGAATCGGTACCCTCCCACTCTCCTCGGAGCAGGGCTTCCATCAAGTCGAGCACTCCGGGTGACGGCGTCGCAGCACCCGCCGGGCGGCAATAGGTACACACGGCTCCACCTGCGGCGACGTGAAATGCCCGGTGCGGTCCAGGAGCGCTGCAGCGCGCACACTCTTCGAGGGCAGGTGCCCAACCCGCATAGCCCATGGCTCGCAACAAGAACGCGTCGAGCACGAACTCGACCGGTCGTGCCTGCTCGGCGATCGCGCGCAGTGCACCCACCGTCAATCGCTGAAGCTGCGGGGCCGGCGCACGTTCCTCACCGGCCAACCGCTCGGCAGTTTCGAGTACGGCGCAGGCCGTGGTGTACCGGCTGTAGTCGTCGACGATGTCGATGGCGAACGCATCCACTGTCTGCACCTGGGTGATGATGTCGAGATTCTTGCCGGGGAGAAGCTGCACGTCGATGTGAGCAAACGGTTCGAGTCTTGCCCCGAATTTGGAGGTTGTTCGGCGGACACCTTTGGCCACGGCACGCACCAACCCGAACTGACGGGTGAGCAACGTGACGATGTGGTCGGCTTCGCCCAGTTTGTGCAGGCGCAGCACCACCGCCGTGTCTCGATACAACCTCACTCGACCAGTGTCCCACGTCGTACCGACGACCGATCCCGATGCCGCGCCCGATGACAAGTCGGAAACACGGCAGGTCCGTCCGGATAGACTGGCGCGATGCCGAGCGACGCAATTGCGCAACCTGTCACTGCAGAGTTGACCGGTCGCGAAGCGCGGTGGGAGCGACACAACTCCGAGCGTCAGAAACGGATACTCACCTCGGCGGTCGAACTGATCGAAGAGCGTGCGGCAGGTGCCGAGGTGTCCGTCCAGCAGATCGCCGATCGTGCCGGCCTCGCCAAGTCGGTGGTGTACCGCCAATTCAGCGGCCGAGACGACCTCGATCGACGAGTCCGAGCGTTTGTGCTCGGCCAATTTGCCGCGGCCCTGGATGCGTCGATGAGCATTTCGGTGGGCACACTCGACGAGATCCTGACCCGCACCATCAGCGCCGTCGCCGAGTGGATCACCGAGCATCCTCGTATTCACGAGTTCATGGGTACCGGCCCCACCGACTACGACGACGAGAGCATCGACGCGATCAGCAGCTTGAAGGCGACAATCGCCGACTCGGCCCTGGCCACCATCACCGAAGTCGGCCGAAGCGTGGGGATCGATTCGTCGCCCTTCGATTCACTGCCGTTCGCAGTGGTGACGATGGTCGAGGGCACGCTCACACACTGGGTTCGAAGCAATGATCCGAAACCGAGCCGCGCAGAGATCGTCGCCGACCTCGCGAAGTACACCTGGTACATGTTCGACGGCGTTGCCCGCTCGAGCGGCCTCACGATCGATCCCCACGTCGAATTGTCCACGCTCATCGCTGAACTGGTGTCCTCCGACGGCCAGTCCTCGCTGCCTGACTAGATCCGGGCCACCTGACTAGATCCGTGTTTTGTCGGAGCGCTTCGGCTCGCCGCGATAGCGTGCGTAGTCACCGTCGATGCCCAGCCTTCGCCACGCCCGCTTCGACACCGGGTTCATCAGACCGAGTTCGTCTGCCAGGGCCCGCATTTCACCGAAGTAGTTCCCCAGAATTCGGCGGGAATGCGGGCTGCCCCAGAAAGCACTCGCCATCACGTCTTCGGGAATGCCGAATTCTTCGGCGAATTCCTTGGGCGGTGACATGATTTCGCCTGCGAGCCAACGCATCGCGCCGGGGAAGGCTACCGACGTCATTGCCCGACTGGTACGACTGAGCCTGGGAACGTGATTGCGCAGGAACTCGTGCGCAAACGAAATATGTCTCGCTTCTTCGGCGATGTGAATCTCCATGGTGCGGAGCATCGCCGGCGGGGTGTCCTTACCTTCGCGGATCAAGTCCTTCTGGAAGTGGTCGATCGGCTCTTCTCCGGCAAGAATGCCGATGAAGAAGATGACCGGGAACTTGGCACCCAGCACTCCGATGATGGGCGAGAGTCGCCGGAACATCGGACGCATACCCGGCACGTCGATGTCCATACGATTGACGAGTTCCTGGAACATCTGGATGTGATTGCACTCTTCGGTCATCTCGTGCAGGCAGTACCGGAACTCGGGTGACTGATTGGGAAGCGCCATGATGTACTGCAGCATTCCCCGGATCAAGATGCTCTCGAACGCCGAACCCACCTTGGTCACGTTGGCCTGACGCCACATTCCCATCGCGATTCGACGTTCCAGGGACTGCTCCTGGTACCACTGCGTCGCGCCGAGGGGGTCCGAGACGGACGAGAGCACCCATCTCGGATCATGTGGATCGATCGCGAACTCTGGTGAATCCCAGTCGATGTCGAGGTAGGGATCAAAACTGCGGGCCACGGAGCCCTCGGACAAAGTCTGCAGTACCTCGTGGTACGGCATTTCCACTTCGATCGACGCTGACCGAGCCATCGGTGTCTCCTCACGGCCAGTCCGCCGATTGCAGTCGACGGACTTGAATGAGGTCAAACATAATGGGACACCGCGTCCCACGCAACCCCTTCGGTGGCCTGATTTCAGGCCCGACGGAGCGGAATGATCTCGCGAACCTTCTCATCTCGGAGATACAGTCCAGCCCACATCACGATTCCGGCGTAGACGGCAAACAATGTGGTGCTCACCAGAGGCTGTTCAGCTCGAAGGTTGGTCAACACAGCGCCACCCAGGTAACCGGTGAGCAGAATCGCGCCGAGCACGGACGTTCGCGGAATCACGTACAGCGCAAGGCAGATCAACTGCACCACCCCGGCTGTCAGGGCAAGAGAGTCGGGCAACCCCAGCTCGGCCGAGGCGTCCTTGACCGTCTGCAGATTGAGGATGTGGATGATGCCGTCGAACAGCATGAAAAGTACGAACAGACCACTCAGGACGTATCCGACCTTGCGCGCGGTCCCCGAAGGTGCCGTTCGTGTTGCATCACCGGAAAGGGTGTCGTGGTGGGCAGGCTGGGTAGTCATCGGAATCTCCCGGGGCGAAGGCGAGCGGCCGGTTGCCACTTCGCTTGCCAATAACGACTCCCCAGCGATCGAAAACTCATCGCGCCGGCAATTACCACGCACCCGGCGTTCAGGTGGGTTCACCTCTCGTGGTCTGATGGACGGCGACACGGGGTGCCGAAAAAGTCGGCTGAGATCAGACCCGATGAACCTGACCAGTTAGCACTGGCGGAGGGATGTCGACATGACCGAACAGCAATTTCAGCGCGCTCTCGAACTCAGCGAGCAGATCGTCCTGATCACCGGTGGCGCCCGCGGGCTCGGAGCCGCACTGAGCCGAGCATTCTCCCGCTCAGGCGCCCGGGTGATCGTGAACTACAACAAGAGCCGTGATGCCGCCGAGGCCCTGGTCGCCGAACTGGGCGAGGATCGCACCTTCGCAGTCCAGGCGGACGTGACGGACCGCAGCTCCGTCGATCAGTTGTTCGCCGCTGCACTCGAGCGATTCGACGCACCGATCTCGACCGTGGTCGACAATGCACTCGTCGACTTCTCGTTCAACGGTGACGCCCGGCCGAACGCGGACACGATCACCTGGGCCGACTTCGACTCCCAACTACGCGGAGCTGTCGCCGGGACACTCAACACCACCCAGGCAGCACTCCCCGGCATGCGAGAACTCGGGTTCGGCCGAATCATCACTGTCGGAACCAATCTGGTCCAGAATCCGGTAGTTCCGTACCACGACTACACCGCCGCCAAAGCCGCACTGTTGGCACTGACGAGGACATTGTCCGCGGACCTCGGTCCGGACGGGATCACCGTCAACATGGTCTCCGGCGGCTTGCTCCGCACCACGGACGCGAGTGCCGCGACGCCGGAAGCAGTATTCGACATGATCGCGGCAAGTACTCCCCTGCGCCGGGTCACGACACCGGACGAATTCGCCGACGCCGCACTGTTCTTCGCCTCGCCCTGGTCGCGGGCCGTGACCGGCCAGAACCTGGTTGTCGACGGCGGACTCGTCAAGAACTGATGGGAACACAGCTACGGATAGGTGCGTTTCTTCTCGAGTGCGGACATCACAGTGCAGCGTGGCGTCACCGCGACTCACCGGTCGAAAGGCTCGGCGACATCACGTATTACGAGTCGCTCGCCCAGATCGCCGAACGCGGCAAGCTGGACGCCGTCTTCTTCGCTGACGGTCACAGTGTTCGCGAACCCGAGTCGGGTGCGTCGTGGTTTCTCGAGCCGATCACCGCATTGACTGCCATGGCGCGAGCGACAACGAACATCGGTCTGGTCACCACCATTTCCACGACTTTCTACACGCCGTTTCACGCGGCGCGGCTGTTGGCATCACTCGACCACATCAGCGGCGGCCGGGCCGGCTGGAACGTCGTGACCTCGATGTTCGACCAGGAAGCGCGCAACCACGGACTGGAGGCGATGCCGGACCACGCGTCCAGATATGAACGAGCCGACGAATTTGTCGAAGTAGCCCTCGCACTGTGGGATTCATGGTCGGAAGACTCCCTGATCCTCGACCGCGGCGGGCGTTTCGCCGACGCCGGCAAGATTTCTCGAATCAATCACGACGGCAAGCATTTTCGGGTGGACGGCCCGTTGACGGTTCCGCGATCCCCGCAGGGTAGGCCGGTGTTGTTCCAGGCCGGGGCGTCCGAGCAGGGTCGCGATCTGGCGGCGCGGCGCGCCGAAGCAATCTATTCGGTTGCCTACGACCTCCCCAGCGCGCAGAAGTACTACGCGGACGTGAAATCGAGAATCGAACGCGCCGGCAGGGATTCCGCCGCCGTCGCGGTCATGCCGGGCTTGGTCACCTACGTCGGCAGCACGGTCGCCGAAGCCAGGGCGAAGAAGGCCGAATTGGACCGCCTTCTGCCCACTGAACAGTCGATACGCCAACTGTCATTGTTCACCGGACAGAACTGCGAAGACTGGGATCTCGACGGTCCTGTCCCCCCACTACCGCCGCTCGAGGCATTCACCGGGCCGCAGGGACGCTACGCAACGATTCTGCGGATCGTCGAGAAGGATTCACCGACAGTGCGTGAGTTCCTCGGAACATTGGCTGCCGGTGGCGGACACGCAACAATGATCGGAACACCCGAATCCATCGCCGACGAAATGGAAGCCTGGTTGCACGGCCGCGGCGCCGACGGCTTCAATCTGATGCCACCGACCTATCCCCACGGTCTGGAAGATTTTGTCGATCACGTGATTCCGGCATTGCAGGCTCGTGGGTTGTTCCGTCGCGAGTACGACGGAGCAACTCTGCGAGAAAATCTCACCTAGTCCGGAAGCAACGGCACCGACAGATCCGGGTCGCGCCCCAGAAGGACTCCCCTCGTGAGGGCTGCGGAGCCGAACTTCTTCCGGACGCTGTCCATCGCCGAGTCGAGGGCGGCAGTGTCCGGACCCGCGAATCCTGGACCGTCGAAGGGCAATTCGAGTTGTTCGGCGCCGTCCCGATCCAGGTTGGAGACTGCCACACCGATCAACGTGATGCCCTTGTCCGCGATCAGCGGTATCGCTTCGTCCAGCAGCACCATCGAGGCGTTCAGCAGTTCCGCTGTGTCGGCCGTGGACCGGCGCAGCGTGTGAGATCGAGTAGCCCGCGTGAAATCTGCGAAGCGGAGGCGGAGCGTGACCGTACGCCCCGTCCGCTGCGCCGAGCGCATGCGTCGACTGACACGGTCGACCAGGGACATCAACGACGCATCGAGTTCTGTGCGGGGATGGGATCCGCGACCCAACGCATGCTGCGCGCCCATCGAACTGCGGCCGCGATAGGCCCGGACCGGGCGCGGATCTCGGTTGTGCGAGAGCGCATAGAGATGCCGGCCGGCGCCGCCGCCGAGAATCGACACGATCGAGGATTCGTCGTGCCGAGCAATGTCGCCCACCGTCACGATGTCGAAGTTTCGCAACTTCTGGGCGGTGATCTTGCCGACGCCCCACAGCTTCTCGACAGGCAACGGATGCAGGAATTCGGTTTCGCCCTCTGGTGGCACCCGCAGCAATCCGTCGGGTTTCGCGAACGCGCTCGCGACCTTGGCCAGGAACTTGGTGCGCGCGATGCCGACCGTGATCGGTAGTCCGACCTGCTCGGCGACGTCACGCCTGAGGTTCGCACCGATCTGCAATGGCGTGCCGACGATCCGGGCCAATCCCCCGACCTCGAGGAACGCTTCGTCGATCGAAATTCCCTCGACCAGCGGCGACGTGTCATGAAAGACGTCGAACACGTCTTTGCTCGCTTGCGAGTATGCGGACATTCGCGGAGGAACGACTATCGCCTGGGGACACAGGGAACGGGCCTGACCACCGCTCATCGCAGTTCGAACCCCGAAGGCCTTGGCCTCGTAGCTTGCCGCCAGGACCACGCCACCGCCGACGATGACAGGCCTACCTGCCAGAGTCGGGTCGTCGCGTTGCTCGACTGATGCGTAGAACGAATCGAGGTCCGCGTGCAGGATCGTTGCGTCACCCGGAGGCCGACTGCCGTCAGAACGAGTAGCGCCAGAACGAGTAGCGCCAGGGTGATCACCTGGCGTTTCTTGCTCGAACGGTTCGTGCGACACGAACATATGTTCCCATGCCCTGCCGACAAAGCGGAAGCCCGCAAATAGATTCCATGGAATTTATAGTGAATCAGGCGTACGGTGAAAAAATGATTCCACGGAATGCATACCGATTCGGGGTCTGGCTATGACGAGGTCGGACCTGAGCAGCCACTTCGACAACCTCGTCCGCTTCGAAACCGAATTGTGGACGGCCATCGACCAGAAACTCCGAACCGAGCACGACCTGCCGCTGAGCCGATTCGAGCCGATGCAGATCATCGGCAGACTCGGTTCCTGCCGGGTCTTCGACATCGCCGAAGCACTCGCGATCACCGTCGGCGGCACCAGCAAGTTGGTGGATCGGATCGAGTCCTCGGGCCACTGCCGTCGACAATCCAATCCCGCCGACAAACGATCCTCACTCATCGAGTTGACCCCCGAGGGCAATGCACTGTTGGGGCGGGCGAAGGCCACGTTCGACGACGAACTGAAACGCCGTCTCGGTTCCGCCCTGACACCCGAGGCTCTCGATCGGTTCGGCGCCACACTGGCCACGCTCCGCGAGGCCAACCGTCGACTGACACCCGCCACGAAGGAGAAATCATGACTGTCACAATGCGGGCAATCGTGCTCGACGCCCCCGGTCCGCCAGAAGCATTGACGATCAAGGAGATTCCGATACCGGTGCCGGTCACCGGGTGGGTGCTGATCCGGGTGAAGGCCTTCGGTCTCAATCGATCGGAACTTCACACCCGACTCGGCCTCGCCGACGGCGTGACCTTCCCGCGGGTGCCTGGCATCGAGGCCGTCGGTGAAGTGGTGAACTGCCCCGGCGGGGAGTTGGCCGAAGGACAGCAGGTCGCCGCCATGATGGGCGGGATGGGGAGGACGTTCGACGGCGGATACGCCGAGTACACGTGCGTTCCCGTCAGTCAGGTCGTTCCCTTCTCGAGCGAACTGGACTGGTCGACAGTGGGAGCAGTCCCCGAGATGCTGCAGACGTCCTACGGCTCGCTAACTGTAGGACTGGACGCGAAATCCGGTCACACCCTACTGATCCGAGGCGGAACCTCCTCGGTCGGCATGGCAACCGCGGTCCTGGCGAAGCAGTGGGGACTCACTGTCCTTGCGACGACCCGAGATGCGAGCAAAGCATCGTCGTTGACCGCGATCGGGGTTGACCACCTTATCGTCGACCACGGTGCTGTAGCCGGCCAGGTTCGAGACATCCTTCCGGGCGGTGTTGATCTGGCCCTCGAATTGGTCGGAACACCAACACTTCCCGACACGTTGCGCGCGACCCGCGTTCACGGCACCGTGTGTTTCACGGGCATGCTGTCCAACGAGTGGACAGTCAAAGACTTTTATCCGATCGACTACATTCCACGCGGAGTGCGATTGACCTCGTACGGTGGGGACGCGTCCGACCTGACTGCAGACGTACTGCAAGACTTCCTCTCCGCTGTGGCGTCAGGCGAGGCGGTGGTACCGATCGACGAGGTGTTCGCGTTCGAGGACATCGCGCGAGCACATGCCAAGATGGAAGCCGGTACGGCACGTGGCAAATTAGTAGTTGTGCTCTGACCTGGCTTCTCACACCACGAATCGATAACCCATCCCCGCCTCGGTGATCAGATGTTTGGGGTTGGCCGGGTCGTCTTCGAGTTTGCGACGAAGCTGAGCAAGGTAGACACGCAGATAGTGGGTTTCGGTGTCATACGCCGGTCCCCACACCTCCCGAAGCAATTCCTTCTGCCCGACCAGCTTTCCGCGGTTGCGCACAAGCATCTCGAGCATGCCCCACTCGGTCGGCGTCAGGTGCACCTGTTCACCGCGCCGACTCACTGTTTTGGCAGCCAAGTCCACAGTGAAGGACGCAGTCTCGACCGACGGTTCCGAAGTGTCCGCCGCGGAGGTTCCCCGCCTCGCCGCAGCGCGCACGCGGGCCAGAAACTCGTCCATCCCGAAGGGCTTGGTGACGTAGTCGTCAGCACCGGCGTCGAGCGCCTCCACCTTGTCCGCGGAGTCGGTGCGCGCCGAGAGCACGATGACCGGCGCCGTGCACCAGCCACGCAGGCCGGCAAGCACTTCGGTGCCGTCCATGTCCGGCAGTCCGAGATCGAGTACCACGACGTCCGGTGGACGCTCGGCAGCAGCCCGCAGTGCGCCGGCGCCGGTCGACGCGGTCACCACCTCATACCCGCGCACCGAAAGATTGATACGCAGAGCTCGCAGAATCTGCGGTTCGTCGTCCACTACCAGGATTCGACTCATGATCCATTCCCATTCGTACCGGCCGCAGCCAACTCCACGATCATCGTCAATCCCCCACCGGGTGTGTCTGTGGCGCTGACCGTTCCGCCCATTGCGTCGACGAATCCGCGCACCACGGAAAGCCCGAGGCCCACTCCGCCGGTGTTGTCGCGATCTCCCATCCGTTGGAACGGCTGGAACATCGTTTCGGCCTCACCTCGCGGAACACCCGGGCCCGTATCGGCAACACTGATCACCACACGATCACCGAGTTGCGCCGCCCCGACTCGCACCGGGGTTTCTCCCCCGTAGCGCAGAGCGTTATCGACGATGTTCGCAATCACCCGTTCGAGCAGACCTTGATCTGCTTGCACTGCAACGGTACCCACGTCGACGACTACGCTTCGAGCCCGCGAATCGGAGCGTCCACCGATGCCCAGACCCAGCAATGCACGGTGAACCACCTCGTCCAGATACACCGGCCTCAGCGTGAGTTTCACCACGCCGGCAGCAAGGCGGGACGAGTCGAGCAAGTTCCCGACCAGTGCCGTCAACTGATCCGCCGACTCCTCGATGGTCGCGAGTAGTTCGGCGGTGTCCTCGGGCGAGAACTCGATGTCGTCGCTGCGCAGACTCGACACCGCCGCCTTCACTCCGGCGAGAGGCGTTCGCAGGTCATGGCTTACCGCTGACAGCAGGGCTCGACGCAGTTGATCGGCCTCGGTGAGCGCGGCAGCCTTGCTCGCCTCGACTGTCAGTTTCTCTTGGCGGATCATCCCGACTGCTTGGTGAGCCACCACCGTCAGCACCCGTCGATCACGCGCACTCAGGTCGGGCCCAGTCAGCAACAGCGCATATTCCCCGTCGTTGACCTCACAGACCGTATCGGCTTCGTCGTCCGTGGTCGGCGGCTGCGTACCCACGGCAGCGATGACTCCGTCGTCGTGATGAATGACGGAAACCCCTTGCTGGCGATAGATTTCGAGTGCCTTCGCCAGAAGTGTCGAGAGGTCGGCTCCGCGGAGAACTGATCCCGCGAACAGTGTGAGCAGTTCGGCTTCCTCGGAGGCGCGCTTCGCCTCTCGTGCGCGCTTTGCCGCTGCATCGACCAGAACGGCAACTGCCACAGCCACAATCAGCAGCACGACGGTGGTGATGAAGTTGTCCGGCTCGGCAATAGTGAAGCTGTACCGAGGATCGGTGAAGAAGTAATTGAGCAGCAGACCCGAAATCAGTGCCGACAATATCGCCGGGCCGACGCCGCCGAGGAGCGCAACCAGCACGACTACGACGAAGAACAATGCGTTCTCGCCGTTGACCCCGGAGATTCGGTCGACGAGCCCCATGATCGCGGCCGCGAGCGAAGGCACGACGATCGCCGCAATCCACGACAGGACCCGGCGTTCCGAGCGCCCCAGCACCGAAATGCGTCGTCGCGCCGTCGCTTCCTCATGCGTGACCATGTGGACGTCGATACCGCCGGACTGCTGAACGACCGCGGCGCCGATCCCCTCGTCGAGGATGCGGGCCAGGCGGGAACGCCGCGACGTTCCCAGTACCAACTGGGTGGCGTTCTCCTCGCGGGCAAACTCGAGGAGCGTCGACGGTACGTCGTCACCGACAACGGTGTGAAGCGTGGCGCCGACTCCGACAGCCAACGCGCGCACCTTGCCCATCTCGGGGGCCGAGACTCCGGTGAGTCCGTCACCGCGTACGACGTGGACCACCATCAGCTCGGCGCTCGACTTCGACGCGATTCGAGATGCGCGTCGTACCAGGGTTTCCGACTCCGGTCCCCCGGTCACGGCAACGACGACACGCTCGCGCGCTTCCCAGGTATCGGTGATCTTGTTCTCGGCCCGGTATTTCGCCAGTGCGGCGTCCACCTGATCGGCCACCCACAGCAGCGCCAGTTCGCGTAGCGCCGTGAGGTTTCCGCGTCTGAAGTAATTGCCCAAGGCCGCATCGACACGTTCCGGTGAATACACATTTCCGTGAGAAAGTCTGCGACGCAGCGCTTCCGGGGTGATGTCCACCAACTCGACCTGCGCCGCACTCCGTACTATCGCATCCGGAACCGTCTCCTGCTGCACAACGCCGGTGATGTGCGCGACAACGTCGTTGAGGCTTTCGAGGTGTTGCACGTTGACCGTGGACAGAACGTCGATCCCGGCTTCGAGCAGTTCCTGTACGTCCTGCCAGCGCTTGTGATTCTTGCTCCCTGGCGTGTTGGTATGTGCCAACTCGTCTACCAGGACAAGGGCCGGACGCCGAGCCAACACGGCCTCGACGTCCAGTTCCGGCATCCGAGTTCCGCGATAATCCACCAGCTTGGGCGGCACGATCTCGAGGTCTCCGATCTGCGCCGCGGTGCGGGCGCGGCCGTGTGTCTCCACGACGGCCGCGACCACGTCACAGCCCCGATCTCGACGCCGATGAGCCTCACCGAGCATCGCGAAGGTCTTTCCGACGCCGGGGGCAGCACCGAGGTAGATACGCAATTCACCACGTTTGCGTGCCCTACCGAAAGATTGACCGACCTTCTCCGAAGAACTCACGTGACAATCATCCACCAGTCGTCGGCGTAGCACACGTAGGTGCCGTCAATCCGAGTGCCAGATTCAATTCGAGGACGTTGACTCGCTCGACCCCGAGAAATCCGAGTTGTCTGCCGTCGGTGTGCTCGGCCACCAGATCCCGCACCTTCTCTTCCGAGATGCCGTTGTTCGCCGCCACCCTCGCGACCTGTAATTCGGCGTACGCCGGACTGATGTGGGGATCGATACCCGATCCCGAACCGGTGACCGCGTCGACGGGCACCGATGCCGGGTCGACGCCCTCACGGGCCGCGATGGCGGCCCGACGTTCGATGACGAATCCGGCCAGAACTTCGCTGCTCGGCCCCTGGTTGGACGGCAGTGCCGCAGCGGGATCACCGGTGGCAAACGGATCCTCGTCCGAAACGGATCCGACTACACGGTTGTGGAAGAACGGGTCCTGCTGCCCTTCGGCGACCTGCGGATCGACACCCACCCAGGCACTGCCGACCACGCAACCGGCGGCATCGGTGACCGGTGAGCCTTCGGCAGATCCGGAGCTGATCCGGCTGACACCCCACACCGCGGCGGGATAGACCACACCGAGAACGACGGTGAGCGCGAGCAATACGAGCAAACCCGCCCACACCTGTTTGGCAAAACCGATAGTGAAACGCATGTCAGGTCACCCAATTCCAGGAATCAAACGTACGACGAGATCGATCAACCAGATACCGACGAACGGTGTGATCACACCGCCGAGACCGTAGACGAGCAGGTTACGTCCGAGCAACTGCGATGCCGTCGACGGTCGGTATCGAACACCCTTGAGTGCCAACGGAATCAAACCGATGATCACCAAGGCGTTGAAGATCACGGCCGAGACGATCGCCGATTCGGGGGTGGCGAGACGCATGATGTTCAACGCGTCCAGCTGCGGGTAGATGCCGCTGAACAAGGCCGGCAGGATTGCGAAATACTTCGCCAGGTCGTTCGCCAACGAGAAGGTGGTCAACGCGCCGCGGGTGATCAGCAATTGCTTGCCGATTTCCACCACCTCGATCAGCTTGGTGGGATCGGAATCGAGATCGACCATGTTCCCGGCCTCTTTGGCTGCCGAGGTTCCCGTGTTCATCGCGACCCCGACGTCCGCCTGGGCAAGGGCGGGAGCGTCATTGGTCCCGTCACCGGTCATCGCGACGAGGCGCCCGCCTTCCTGTTCCTTCCGAATCAGGGCCAGCTTGTCCTCCGGCGTGGCCTCCGCCATGAAGTCGTCGACGCCGGCCTGGTCGGCAATCGCCTTTGCGGTCAACGGATTGTCGCCGGTGATCATGATCGTGCGAATACCCATCGCCCGGAGTTCGGCGAACCTGTCGGCCATTCCCGGCTTGACGACATCCGACAATGCGATGACGCCGAGTATCGAGGTGCTTTCGCTGTGCTTGACGGCTACAACCAGCGGTGTACCGCCGGCTTGGGCGATGTCGTTCACGGTGTCGGTCACCGCGGTCTCTGCGTGTCCACCTCCGCTGACGACCCAGTTCATCACCGCATCTGCTGCGCCCTTTCGGATTTGGCGTCCGGAGTGGTCGAGTCCGCTCATCCGTGTTTGTGCCGTGAACGGAACGAACTCTGCGCGTTCCTCGTCCAGCGTCGGCTCGGCAGCGAGAGCGAACTCCGCTGCGCACAACTCGACGATGCTCCGTCCCTCGGGAGTTCCGTCGGCCAGGCTCGACAAGCGCGCTGCCGCAGCCAGATCGTCGGCGGATACACCTGGCGCCGGATGGAGCGCGGTGGCCCGGCGGTTACCGAAGGTGATGGTTCCGGTTTTGTCCATCAGCAGGGTGTCGATGTCGCCCGCAGCTTCCACCGCGCGCCCCGACATCGCGAGAACGTTGCGCTGGACGAGGCGGTCCATCCCTGCGATACCGATCGCAGAGAGCAGCGCGCCGATGGTCGTCGGGATCAGGCAGACGAGAAGTGCGATCAGCTTGATCGGATCCTGTTCGTGCCCTGCGTACAAGCCCATGGGGCCGATGGCAACGACGGCGAGGAGGAAGATGACGGTCAACGACGCAAGCAGGATGTTGAGCGCAATCTCGTTGGGTGTCTTCTGTCGCGAGGCACCCTCGACGAGCGCGATCATCCGGTCCACGAACGAACTACCCGGTGCTGCGGTGATTTCCACGACGATGCGATCGGAGAGGACCGTCGTACCACCGGTGACAGCGCAGCGGTCGCCACCGGATTCACGGACTACCGGCGCGGATTCACCGGTGATCGCCGATTCGTCCACGGACGCAATACCTTCGACCACGTCGCCGTCGCCGGGGATGACCTCACCGGAAACCACTATTACCCGATCGCCGACCACCAGTTCGGTGCCCGACACCGATTCGATCGCACCGCTCATCGTGATCCGATGTGCTGTGGTGTCCTGCTTTACCCTTCGCAGGCTTGCCGCCTGCGCCTTGCCGCGCCCTTCGGCCACGGATTCGGCGAGGTTCGCGAAGATCACCGTGAACCAGAGCCACAGGGTGATCACCCAGGAGAACACCGAGGGATCGGCGATCGCCATGACGGTGGTGATGACGGAACCGACGAACACCACGAACATGACCGGGTTGCGGGCGAGGTGGCGTGGGTCGAGTTTGCGCACGGCCCCCGGCAACGCGGTGATCATCTGCCGCGGGTTGAAAACGCCTGCGTGTACTTGACGGGACTGCCCTGGATCAACCGTGTCGGCAGCGTCTTGCGCCACCACGGGTTTCTCACTGATACGCACGGTCATTGAAGAGCCTCCGCTAGCGGGCCCAGCGCGAGGGCCGGGAAGAATGTAAGTGCAGCAACAAGAACGACGGTGCCGGTCAACAAACCGGTGAACATCGGTCCGGACGTCGGGAGGGTGCCGGCCGTCGGCGCCACCTTCTTCTGCGAGGCCAGCGCACCGGCCAAAGCGAGAACGAAGATGATCGGCAGGAACCGGCCCAGGAGCATGCAGATTCCGAGAGACGACTGGAACCAGTCGCTGGTGACCGTCAGACCGCCGAACGCACTGCCGTTGTTGTTCGAGGCGGAAGCGAAGGCGTAAAGCACCTCGCTGAACCCGTGAATCGATCCCGGCGTGCCCGGATCTCCCCCATTGCCTTGATAACCGGTGGTCGAACCGAGGATCACGGTGATGGCGGTACCGATCAAGACCAGCGCGGGCATGACCAGGATCGACAGCGCCGCAAGGGTGATCTCGCGTCGACCCAACTTCTTGCCGAGGTATTCGGGGGTGCGACCGACCAACAATCCGCCGACGAACACTGCGATCAGTGCCAGCACAAGAATCCCGTAGAGGCCGGTTCCTACTCCGCCCGGGGCGATTTCGCCGAGCAACATGTTGAGCAGGACCGCTCCGCCGCCGAGGGGCGACATGCTGTCGTGGGCCGAGTTCACCGCACCCGTCGACGTTCCCGTCGTGGCCACCGCGAACAATGCCGATCCGGGGATTCCGAAGCGAACTTCCTTGCCTTCCATCATCGAACCGGCCGCAGTGGCAGCGACACCGCGGGCGCCGGATTCGGCCGCCAGCGTCACCGCGAGCAGTCCGCTCCACAGGATTCCCATCACTGCCAGCAGGGTGAGGCCTTGCCGACGGTCACCGACCAGGGTTCCGAATGTCCGGGTGAGGCAAACCGGGATCAGCAGTATCGCCAGGATCTCGACGATATTGCTCACCGGGGTGGGATTCTCGAACGGGTGCGCCGAGTTGGCAGCCAAGATCCCGCCACCGTTGGTGCCGAGTTCCTTGATCGCTTCCTGGGACGCGACGGGAGCAAGTGCATTGGTCACCGCATTGCCGTCGAGGCCGGTGGAGGCGAAACCGCTGTGGAAAGACTGGATCACTCCCTGGCTCAACAGGATCAGGGCGATCACGAAGGAGAAGGGCAGGAGGATGCGCAGAGAACCACGCGTCAGATCGACCCAGAAGTTGCCGATCTCACCGCCCCTGGCCACACGGATGAAGCCACGCACCAACGCGATTGCCACTGCCATGCCCACTGCAGCCGAGACGAAGTTCTGCACCGCCAGACCGACGGGCTGAACGAAGTTGCTCATCGTGGTTTCCGGCGTGTACGACTGCCAGTTCGTGTTCGCCACAAAGGAAATCGCGGTGTTGAAGGCAACGGCGGGGCTGACACCTGACAGTCCGTCGTTCAGCGGCAGTACACCCTGGATCCGTTGGAGGAAGTACAAGAACAAGGCGCTCGCCAGCGAGAATCCGAGAACGCTTGCGGCGTAGCCGTACCACGTCTGCTCGGCGCGAGAGTCGATCCGGCCGACGCGGTAGATCACACTCTCGACGCGCAGATCTCGCGTCGACGAGTAGACACGCGCCATGTAGTCGCCCACCGGAACGTAGGCGATGGCAAGAACGACGAGGACAAAAGCGATCTGCAGGCCGGCTGCAAGAGCGGGCGACATCAGAACCTCTCAGGATCTACGAGTGCAACAAGCAGATAGATGACCAGTGCCGCGGCGACGGCGATCAGAACCACGCTGACCACGCCGGCAACCGTCATTTGGGAGCGCTCGCCTGTAGGGCGCGCAGCACGAGCGCGCACACGAGAAAACCGCCGAGAATCAGAGCAACGTAGGCCAGATCGGCCATGAGCTTCCCTCTTCGAAATCTTTTGCCGTGCTGCTGTGCATCGCAGCCATGACGCTCGGTCGCCTCGACCGGGTGCGCTCTCTCAGCTTCGACCTCGGTTAGGACGGATTCCGCGTCTCTGACGATCCACTTACGCACCGACCTGGCGTCTTGACGCGATCTTGACGCGGAACCGAACGTGCCTAATACTGAAACAAGTTACTGTTCGTTCGAACGAACAGTTTTTTGCGAAGGGAAACCGATGACTTCTCGAACCGACCACGATCTCGCCCCCGGTCTCGTCGACCAGGTTGCGAGTCTGGCTTCGGGCGTCACCTCGTCCGTCGCGGCGACCGAGGCAGCGCTGGCCCGGATCGACGCAACTCAGCCTCATCTCAATGCGTTCAAGATCGTGCGGCGAGAGAAGGCACTCGAGGAAGCTGCCGAGGCCGACAGACGTCTCGCGCTCGGTGAGCGCCTCCCGCTACTCGGTGTGCCGATCGCAGTGAAGGACGATGTCGACATCACCGGCGAACCCACCGCATTCGGTTGCCCTGGTGATTTCCCGGCCAAGACCGAGGACTCGGAGATGATTCGACGCCTCCGCGACGCCGGCGCAGTGATCGTGGGCAAGACCAACAGCCCTGAACTGGGCCAGTGGCCGCTCACCAGCGGTTCCGCATTCGGTTACACACGCAATCCGTGGTCGCGTCACCACACCCCCGGAGGATCGTCGGGCGGCACCGCCGCGGCTGTCGCGGCCGGATTGGTCAGCGCCGGAATCGGTTCCGACGGTGCCGGTTCCATCCGGATTCCGGCGGCCTGGACCAACCTCGTCGGAATCAAGCCGCAGCGCGGGCGCATCTCCACCTGGCCCGACGCCGAAGCTTTCTACGGCCTCACGGTCAACGGCCCGCTCGCCCGCACCGTCGCCGACGCCGCACTGTTGCTCGACGTCGCTGCGGGCAACCACGACGGCGATCTCCACAAGCCGACACCGGTGACGGTCAGTGACGCGGTAGGACGCGACCCCGGCAAGCTGAAAATCGCTCTTTCCCTCCGCAATCCATTTACTGCCACTCCCGTGAAGCTGGACCCCGAGGTGCGCCTGGCCGTACATTCGATCGCCGATACTCTGCGGGAACTCGGACATCACGTCGTCGTCGACGATCCCGCGTACGGCCTGATCTTCGGTCTGAACTTTCTGCCCCGCTCACTCGTCGGAGTTCACGACTGGCTCGGACGCGTTCCCGACCCGACACTGGTCGATGCCCGAACACGCGGAAATGCCCAGAACGGCAAGCTACTTCGCGGCGCACCTCTGCGCGCAGCCCGCGCAGCCGAGCCGCGGATGCGAAAGCGGATCGGAGCGATCTTCGACACCTACGACGTCGTCCTGGCACCCACGACGGCAACTCCACCGATCATGGCGACCGCCATCGACGGCATCGGTGGTTGGGACACCGACAAGGTCATGACCGGCGCCTGCCCGTACGCGTGGCCGTGGAACGTCCTCGGCTGGCCCTCGGTCAACGTGCCGGCCGGATTCAGCAAGGCCGGCCTTCCCATCGGTGCGCAGTTGATGGGCAACGAGAACACCGAACCGCTGTTGGTCTCGCTTGCCTCACAATTGGAATCGGTCCTGCGTTGGGATCAGGTCCGCCCCGAGCCGTGGTGGTGAATCGATGAGCAACCGCGACGTTCGCGAGCGAATACTCGATGCCGTTCTGCACGTCGTCGGTACCGACGGCATCCCCGGCGTGAGCAACCGGCGCATCGCCGCGCAGGCGGGCGTCTCACTCGGATCGATCACGTATCACTTCGCGAGCCAGTCGGACATGCTTCGGGCTGCGCTGTCTCGTTTCGTGACAGACGAGACGACGCGCCTGCGAGCCTTGGCCGAGGAGTACCGCGACAAAGGTCTGAGCGTCGAGGACGCCGCGGCAATTGCCGAGAAGGTGACGCGAGACCTGTCGTTCTCCGCCGAGCGGATCGCGCCGTTCGAGATGTACATCGCCGCCGGCCGAGACCACGAGCTACATCAGGTGGCGGTCGAATGCTTTGCCGCATACGACGATCTGACCGTCACGATCTTGACGGCACTCGGTATACCGGATCCGGAGTCGATTGCATCCACTCTCGTCGCCGTCATCACCGGCCTGCAACTCCGACGCCTGGCTACAGGCGTCGACGATCAGGACATCGGTGCGGCGATCCTCAGGGTCCTCCGGCCCCTGTGAGCGGTTAAGCAGTCCCTGGACTCCTTAACCGCTCACGGGGCCGGAGGCCCTAGAAGCCCAGCCGGCCGAGCTGTTTCGGGTCGCGCTGCCAGTCCTTGGCGACCTTGACGTGCAACTCCAGGAAGATCCGCACACCGAGCAGCTTCTCGATCTGCAGGCGCGCACTGGTACCGACTTCCCGCAACCGCGCGCCGCCCTTACCGATGACGATGCCCTTCTGGCTGGGCCGCTCGACGTAGAGCAGCGCATGGACGTCGAGCATCTCGCCCTGCTTCTCGGTGCGACCCTCACGCGGGATGACCTCCTCGATCACTACGGCCAAGGAGTGCGGCAATTCTTCACCGAGACCCTCGAGCGCAGCCTCACGGATGAGTTCGGCCATGAGCACCTCTTCGGGCTCGTCCGTCAACTCCCCGTCCGGGTAGAAGGCCGGGCCCTCGTCCATCAGACCGGCAAGGACGTCGACCAGGATCTCGACCTGCTCGCCCGACTGCGCGGACACCGGGACAACCTCGGATTCGGGGCCCAGCAGGGTGGACAGCGCGAGCAACTGCTTGCCGACGGCGTCGCGGCTGACCTTGTCGATCTTGGTCACGATGCCGACCAACTTGGTCTTGGGCGCCATCTGACGGACCTGCTGCACGATCCAGCGGTCGCCGGGCCCGATGGCCTCGTCAGCCGGGATGCACAGGCAGATGACGTCGACCTCGGAGTAGGTGTCACGAACCAGGTCGTTGAGACGCTGCCCGAGCAAGGTGCGGGGCTTGTGCAGTCCCGGGGTGTCCACCAGGATCAGCTGCGCATGCTCGCGGTGAACGATGCCGCGAATCGTATGGCGCGTCGTCTGCGGGCGCGAGGACGTGATCGCGATCTTGCTGCCGACCAACGCGTTGGTCAGCGTGGACTTACCCGTATTGGGTCGACCCACGAAACACACGAAGCCTGACCGGAATTCGTTGTTGCTCATAACTGCTCCTCGCTGAACACTCGCTCAGTCATCGGTGTCTTCTGTCTCTTCGTCTTCGGACCGCGGGATGCGCTGCACGAACACCGTGCTGATGCGTACCCGTCCCCGGCCCGTATTGGTTCCCTCGCCGCGCAGGATCAAACCGTCGTACTCCACTTCGGAACCGGGAAGTGGAACACGGCCGAGTACGTATCCGATCAGCCCGCCGACGGTTTCGACCTCGTCGAGTTCGAGTTCGAGATCGAACAATTCGCCGAGGTCTTCGATCGGGAGCCTTGCGGATACGCGGAACATTCCGTCGCCGAGATCCTCGATCGGCGGCGTCTCGTCCTCGTCGTATTCGTCGGCGATCTCACCGACGATTTCCTCGATGACGTCCTCGATCGTGACCAGCCCGGCGATTCCGCCGTACTCGTCGACGAGGATCGCCATGTGGTTACGGTCGCGCTGCATCTCGGCCAGCAAGCTGTCGAGCGGCTTCGAGTCGGGAACGAACACGGCGGGCCGCATGACGTCGCAGACGTTGACGTTTCGTCCGCCGTCAGGCAGGTGGTAGGTCTGCTTGACCAGATCCTTGAGATAGACGACTCCGAGCACGTCGTCGACGTTCTCCCCGATGACCGGCAAGCGCGAGTGACCACTCCGGACCGCCAACGACGTTGCCTGCCCGGCATTCTTGTCGTTCTCGATCCACACCATGTCCGTGCGGGGCACCATCACCTCGCGCGCTGACGTGTCTCCGAGCTCGAAGACGGACTGGATCATTCGGCGTTCTTCGTCGGCCACGACGCCGCGTTCCTGCGCCATGTCCACGAGTTCGCGCAACTCGATTTCCGAAGCGAACGGACCGTTGCGGAAGCCCTTACCCGGGGTCAAGGCGTTACCGACGAGGATCAGGACGCGACTGATCGGCCCGAGCAGAACACCGATCCAGAGCAGTGGCAGAGACGCTGCCATCGCGATCGAGTACGCATGTTGGCGCCCAAGCGTTCTCGGTCCGACGCCGATGACCACGTACGAGACGAGAACCATGATCACCGCGGTGACGGTCAGTGCCCAGCCCAACGAGAGGACGTCGATCAGGCCGCCCACGAGTACGACGGTGGCCGTGATCTCGCACAAAATGCGAAGCAGGACCATCAGATTCACGTATCGCGGACGATCGGTCAGGATGCGTTGCACTCGCGCCGCACCGGCTCGCTCTTCCTTCGCCATCTCGTCGATGCGCGCCGACGAAATGGTGTTGAGCGCCGAGTCGACGGCCGCGAAGACACCACCGACCGGGACAAGAGCAATCGCCAGAACAAAGAGCGCTATGGCGCTACTCACTACAGAACCCCCGGATAACTGTTATCGGTCCACTCCGTCGACGAAACCCGTCTTACCGAGCAGCTTCTGATCACGTTCGGCCAGTGCTGCTTCGCGGTCGATACGGCGAAGGTCTTCGTACCACTCTTCGAGGAGGCTGTTCTGCAAGCCGAACATCTCTTTCTCCTCTTCCGGCTCCGCGTGGTCGTAGCCGAGGAGGTGCAACACACCGTGAACGGTCAGGAGTGCCAGTTCGTGAGCCAGTGAATGCCCGGCCTTGTCGGCCTGATCCGCAGCAAAAGACGGACACAACACGATGTCGCCGAGCATCGACGGCCCCGGCTCGGGGGAATCGGGACGGCCACCGGGCTCGAGTTCGTCCATCGGGAACGACATGACGTCGGTCGGACCCGGCAGGTCCATCCAGCGAACGTGCAGATCCGCCATCGTCGCGGAGTCGACGAGAACCATCGACAGCTCGGCCGCCGGATGGACATCCATCCGAGCGATCACGAAACGGGCAACGCTGATCAACTCCGGTTCGGAGATGTCCATGCCCGATTCGTTCGAGACCTCGATGCTCATGTGCGACGCTCTTTCCTGGGAAAAGTAGGGGTTGATGCGTCGCTCAGCCTACCGTCGCGGTGAATGAGCATGTGCAGCGCGGCGCTGCGCACGGTTTCCGACCGCCAACTCGCCGGACCGATCCGATTCGTGACGCTCGTAAGCGTCGACGATGTGGGAGACCAGCCGATGACGTACGACGTCGCTGCTGTCGAGAGTGGCGAAATGAATATCGTCGATCCCGGTGAGGATTTCGGATGCCGCACGCAGACCCGAGCGGGCTCCGCCCGGCAGATCGACCTGGGTCACGTCTCCGGTGACCACGATCTTGGAACCGAACCCGAGACGGGTCAGGAACATCTTCATCTGCTCGGCCGTGGTGTTCTGCGCTTCGTCCAAGATGATGAAGGCGTCGTTGAGCGTGCGGCCACGCATGTAAGCAAGCGGAGCGACCTCGATGACCCCGGCCTGCATCAACTTCGGAATCGCCTCGGGATCCATCATGTCGTGCAATGCGTCGTGCAGCGGGCGCAGGTACGGATCGATCTTCTCGTGCAACGTGCCGGGCAGAAAGCCCAGTCGCTCGCCGGCCTCGACTGCCGGCCTGGTCAAGATGATCCGAGAGACCTGCTTGGCCTGCAACGCCTGAACGGCCTTGGCCATGGCGAGGTAGGTCTTGCCGGTACCGGCCGGGCCGACTCCGAACACGATGGTGTTCTCGTCGATGGCGTCGACGTAGCGTTTCTGGTTCAGAGTCTTCGGCCGAATCGTCTTGCCCCGACGCGAAAGAATGTCGAGGGAGAGGACCTCGGCCGGAGACTCGCCGACCTCGTTAATGAGCATGCCGATGGTTCGCCGGACAGCATCCGGTGCGATGGGCTGCCCCCGACCGGCCAGCGACGCCAACTCACTGAACACACGTTCTGCCAGCGCTACATCGGCAGGCATTCCGGACAAGTTGATGGTTCCGCCACGTACGTGAATATCGGCACGAAGCTCACGTTCGATCGCGGTGAGATTCTCGTCCGTCGCCCCCAGGATTTGACGCACGGTCTCCGGCGCCAGATCCATACTCGAACGGACGGTGCGCTCTGCAGGCAGAGCGCGCTCGGTGATGGTGGTTACACGGTTCCCGTCGAGTTCACTGTGTTCACTCACGTGGTGAATATGGCCTGCTTTCTGGTCCGATCAGCCCACTCGACTCGTGAGCCTCGATACTTCGAAGTCTAGCGCCAGAGTCGGACACGGCCCACTTGTTAATCGTCGCGGCTCAATCCTCGCGGCGACCGGACGGCAGCGATTCTCGGATCCATTCCGACGCTTCGGCGACAATCTCGGCACTTCGCTCCGGACTGATACCAGCGATGACCAGGCACACCGCGGCAAAGGATTCGCCGGAGTCCGTGATGAGCCCACTGTTGGCCTGATCGAACAAAGTGATCGTGATCGCCTCGGTCATCGCCACCAAAGTCTCGGCCGGCAGGTACGTCGAGAACGTCCCGTCACGCTGACCGCGCTCGACGACGCTGATACTCACTGCGCGCGCGGGCTCCATCAGATCGAGAATCCGCTGCTCCCCCAACTCTTTGCGAGCAAAGCTGAGCAGCATCCGGAATCGATCGCCGACCGGCCATGACAGCAATGCCAGTACGGCAGTCGCCAGATCCGGTCGCTCGGGCGGCTCACCGGCTTGGCTCAGCGCGGCAACGAGATCGGTCGACGCCTCGTCCACGATGCCGTTGATCAGGGCCTCACGGCTGTCGAAATGCGCGTAGACGGTTCGCCTGACCACACCGGCGGCCTTCGCGACGTCGTCCATGCTCGCATCCGGATCGGCGGCGAATGCGGTGATCGCCGCCTCGATGATGCGATTGCGATTGGCCGCGGCCTGACTACGACGCTGCCGTCCGCCCGATTCGGTAGTTCCCGAAACGACTGTGCCCGAATGCGTCAACGCGCGTTCCACCTCTTTCGACTGCCCAACTGTGATCTAGGTCAATCATAGTTGCACATCGGTGTGCAAGTTATTAACTTACACATCAGTGTGCAAATAGATCGAGGAGTGTCTTCGATCATCAGGAACGGAGTCGCGTCATGACGACACTCATGAGCAAACCTGTCTCGGAAATGGACCAGCCGTACTCACGGCGGTGGGCCGCGCTCGGGGTGTTGTGCCTGAGTCTGCTGATCGTCGTGATGGCGAATACCGCGCTGATCGTCGCTGCGCCGGACATGACCAGAGACCTCGGCCTCACCAGCACGCAACTTCAATGGGTCATCGACGGTTACACGGTCCCCTACGCCGCGCTGATGCTGCTGTTCGGCGTGATCGGTGACAAGTACAGCCGCCGTGGATCGCTTCTGGCCGGACTCGCCGTGTTCGCCGGCGGCGCCGTGTTCGGCAGCATCGCTGACACCACCAACGCTGTCATCGCTGCACGAATGATCATGGGCGTCGGCGCCGCGATCATCATGCCCGCGACGCTCTCCCTTCTGGTCGCAACATTTCCCAAAGCGGAGCGTTCACGCGCCATCGCGGCGTGGGCAGCGACGTCGGGTCTCGCGATCGCGCTCGGCCCGCTGCTGGCCGGATGGATTCTCGACAGCCATTCCTGGAGCATCACTTTCCTGATCAACGTCCCGATCGCCGCGGTCGCCGCCGTCGCCGCGATCTTCCTGGTGCCGCCGAGCAAGGCGGAGCACCTGGGCCGCATCGACTGGATCGGCGGCGCACTCTCGGTGGTCACCATCGGCTCGCTCGTGTACTCGATCATCAACGGATTCCACTTCGGGTGGAGCGGCGGACCCATCGGTGCCGCTGCACTCGCCGCGATCGGCCTCGCCTCGTTCGTGGTCTGGGAACTGCGCCACCCGCAGCCACTGCTCGACGTCCGTAAGCTCGGCCAGCGCATGGTCGGCGGCGCGACGCTCGCTGTACTTCTGTTGTTCCTGGCCGCCTTCGGTGCCATCTACTTCATCTCGCAGCAATTCCAGTTCATCCTCGGATACGGGGCACTCGAAACCGGTGTTCGTCTGCTGCCCTTGGCAATTGCCGTCTCGATCGGCGCAGTGGTCAGTGGCCGAGTCACCCCACTGATCGGCGTCCGAGCGTCCATCGTCGGCGGCATGGTCGTCGCCGCGATCGGCGTTCTGATTCTCACGCAGGTCGACGGCGATTCGGGCTACTGGATGTTCGCAGTCCCACTGATCCTGCTCGGCCTGGGCATCGGCCTCAGCGAACCGCCGGCCACCGACGCCATCATGGACAACTTCTCCGAGGACGATCTCGGCGCTGCGGGTGGCCTCAACGACACCGCCATCGAACTCGGCGGCTCGCTGGGAATCGCGATCCTCGGCTCGATCCTCGCTGCGAGCTACAAGGATTCGATTGCCGGATTCATCAATGGCATGCAGGTTCCGCAGTTGACAGGCGAACTTGCGCAACAAGCCGCGTACGCGATGGAGGTGTCGGGCGAATCCGTCGGCGGCGCTTCGTTGGTCGCCGAAGAGATGGCAGGCAACCCGTTGGCTGCAGCTCAGGCACAGCCGTTGCTCGAGGCGGCCGGCAGTGCCTATGCCGACGCGATTTCGGCGGCCAGTTGGGCGGGCGGGCTTGCCCTGTTCGTGGGCGCAGTTGTCGTCGCGTTCATCCTGCCGGGCAAGAAGGTCCCCGTGCAAGAAGGCCCTGTGTCAGTCTGACGTGATCGGAGCCAGCGGGTCTTCGGCGAGAACCAACTCGCGGGAGACCCGCCAGGACTCGGTCGAGGGTGAAAGAAAGGCATCGTGTCCTTCGCCCTCGATCACACGCAGCGCGACGGGATCACCAGCCGCTTCGGCAGCTTGTGCATACCGGGAGCTCACCTTGGCCGGCACCTGCAGATCCTGCGCACCCGTGAGGCACACAACGGGAACACCGATCGGCAGTCGATGCTGCGGCGACGCACTGCGATACAGATCCGGGTCCGCGTCGAACGGAACGCCGAACAGATCCTCGATGAAGCTGATCCGTCGTCCACGCTCGCCTGCCGACGCCAGATCGAGTGCGGCCGCCTGGGCGATGACCCGTTCGGGTCGGGTGAACGTGTCCTTCTCCCCCGCCAGCCATACGGCGAGATGTCCGCCGGCCGAATGCCCGAGCAGGCGTACCTGCTTCAGATCGAATTCGGCCGAAGACTTCGCGGCAACCAGTCCGGGGATCTCGTCGTACGCGGCTTTCACGTCGGCGGACATCTCCGGCCAACGACCGCCCGCCCCGAGACGGCGGTATTCGATGTTCCACACCGCGACGCCGTGCCGCGCGAGTTCGACGGCAAATGCGGTGCCCAGAGTCAATCCGTACTGCCCGCTCCAGAAGCCGCCGTGGATCTGCATGACGACCGGGATCGGGCCGTCAGCGACTCCGTCGGGAACGTAGAGATGCCCGAACTGCTGCTCGTGTCGGCCGTACGGAATCTTGAATCGAGGCACCGGAGGAAATCTTTTCTCAGGCGAGGGCGCTGCCTGCGGCCCAGTCTGCCCAGGAAAGGGTCCAGTCGCCGTTCTGCCACACCTCCAGCGGAGCGCCGCCGGTGTTCTTGATCTCGACGACGTCTCCCGGCTGCGAGAAATCGAAGAACCATTTGGCGTTGGCCGCACTGAGATTGAGGCAACCGTGCGAGGTGTCGGTGTTTCCCTGCGCCCAGACGGTGCTCTCCAACTCGTGAAGATAGATGCCGTCGGTGCTGATGCGGGTGGCCCAGTTGATGGATTCCTTGTACCCGAGGCGCGAGTTGATCGGCAGGCCGTAGGTCGACGAATCCATGATCACGGGATTGGCCTTGTCCATGACCGTGTACGTGCCCGGCTGGGTCCAGAACGAGAGAGTCGTGCCGCCGATCGTCTCGGTGCCGCCCATTCCCATCGAGGTCGGCATTTCCTTGACCACCTGACCGTTTTCGTAGACCGTCACCATCTTGGTGTTGTCGTCGGCGACCGAGACGTGAGAGTCACCGATCTTGAAGGACACGGTGTCGTCCTGCTGGCCGTACAGACCGTTGCCCAACTGCTTGCCGTAGATGTTCGCGTTCACCGACACCGTCGTGCCTGGTGCGTAGTAATTCTGCGGACGCCAGTGAACGTTCTGACCGTCGACCCAGTACCACGATCCCTGCACCGGCGGATTGGTGGTGACCACCAGAGACTTCTCGGCCGCGGCCTTGTCACCGATCAACTCGTCGAAATGGACGGCGACGACCGTGCCGACGCCGTACGTGCCGCCGTCCGAGATCGAGGCGCCGCCGGTGGTGTTGATGTACGCGCGAGTCTGATTGCTCGGAGCGACCGTCGTCAGCGTCGTGTTCTTGGTCGTGGCAACACCATTCGCGTCGACGGCGTCGACGATCAACTTGTAGGTCTTGCCGTACCCGAGCGGTTCGCTCGGCTTCCAGGACGTCTTGTCCGGCGTCGTGATGCCGGCGACTTCCTTACCTTCGGGGTTGGTCAGCGCGACGGTCGTCAGCGTTCCCTTCGCGACCTGGACTTCGATGGGATCGAGCGGACTCACCGGGGTTCCGCCGTCCGCCGGTGTGACGGTGACGAGCGCCTCGCTGGTCGGTGTGGTGGTGACGGCACTGCTGGAGGAACCCGAGTTGTCTCCGGTGGAGACTGTGCACCCCGCGACGAGCATCATCGCCGCCGCGGCACACACCGCTCCAACGATTCGCATATGCGCACGTGACAACATCTGGCCTCCTGAAATCCCCGAACCAACTCACGCCGAAGGCGACCCCCGACGTCCCTACGATAGTGCGCAAATCTGACACTTCGCTGAACCGCCGGATCCGATTCAGCTCGGGATCACAGCAAGATCAGTGCAGTGGTCGCGGTCCCCAGCGATCGGTCAGCACTCCGATTGCTCCCAGCGCAACGGCTCCGGCTGTCGACGTACGCAGGACCGTCGGGCCGAGAAGCACCGGAGTGGCCCCGGCCTCCGACAACGCACTGATCTCCGAATCGTCCAGTCCACCCTCGGGACCGACAACCAGAAAGACCTCGTCCGCGCTCGCCAGCGGCAAGCCGGCCAACGGCGTCGTCGCCGATTCGTGAAGCACCGCAACCACAGCGCCGCGGGCAACGGCGTCGCGAACCAACGTGATCACCGCCGCCGTCTTGTGCAGCTCCGAAATCTCCGGGACGAATGCGCGCCGAGATTGCTTCGCCGCAGACACGGCGGCACTTCTCCAGCGTGCGACGCCCTTGGCGAGCTTCGGTCCCTCCCACTTGGCCACACACCGCAGGGACTGCCACGGAATCACCGCGTCGATCCCCGCCTCGGTCGCCAGTTCGACTGCCAACTCGGAACGCTCGGCCTTGGGAAGTGCCTGAACAAGTGTCACCAGCGGCTTGGGCTGCTGCAGAACCTGGACGTCACCGACCAACAGTTCCAGGCGATCCTTGCCGACGCTCGTCACCTCGGCATCGGCTACCCGGCCACGACCGTCGGCCAGAACCAAACGCTCGCCGACGCCGATCCGACGGACGGTCGCCGCGTGGCGACCCTCCTGCCCGTCCAGAACCGCGATTTCACCGACACCGGGAACCGGGTCGAGAAAGAAGACCGTTGCGGCCACCGTCAGCGGCCGCTGAATGCTTCGCGAAGACGCGAGAACAATCCACCGCTGTTCTGCGAGTTGGTCGAGACAACTTCGGCCTCGTCACGATCGCGGAGCAGCTTGAATTCCTTGAGCAGCTTGGACTGCTTGTGATCGAGACGGCTCGGGATGACCACTTCGAGGTGAGCGTGGACGTCGCCGCGCACTCCCGACCGCAGTTTCGGCATGCCATGACCGCGAAGAACAGCAACGTGTCCGGGCTGGGTGCCTGGCTCGATGGTGATTTCCTTGGGGCCGTCGATGATGGTGTCGACGGTGACAGTCGTACCGAGCGCTGCGTCGACCATCGGAACGCGGATCGTGCAGTGCAGGTCTTCACCGTCTCGAACGAAGACGTCGTGCTGCTGCTCGACGATCTCGACGTAGAGGTCGCCGGAGTGTCCGCCGCCTGGGCCCACTTCACCCTGCGCGGTCAAACGGATGCGCATGCCACCGGCAACGCCCGCGGGAACCTTCACGGTGATGTCACGCTTGGCCCGAACTCGGCCGTCGCCACCACACTTGTGGCAGGGATCCGGGATGGTCTCACCGGCACCGCGGCACGTCGGGCAGGGACGCGAAGTCATGACCTGGCCGAGGAACGAACGCTGGATGGACTGAACTTCACCGGCACCGTTGCAGGTCTCGCAGCGCACCGGCTTGGAGTCGCCGTTGGTTCCGGCACCGGTGCAGCTGTCGCACAGGATCGCCGTCTCGACGGTCACGTGCTTGCTGACTCCCGTCGCACATTCTGCGAGGGTGAGCTTGGTGCGAAGCAACGAGTCGGCTCCGGGCTGAACTCGACCGCGCGGGCCACGTCCTGCGCCGCCACCGCCGCCGAAGAATGCTTCGAAGACGTCGCCGAGGCCACCGCCACCGAATCCGCCGCCGAAACCGCCACCTCCGCCGCCACCGGACTCGAGGGGGTCTCCGCCGAGATCGACGATGCGACGCTTCTCCGGGTCGGTCAGGACCTCGTAGGCCGTCGAGATCTCCTTGAACTTGGCCTGCGCTGCCTCGTCAGGGTTGACGTCCGGGTGCAGTTCGCGTGCCAGCTTGCGGTAAGCGCGCTTGAGCTCCTGGTCTGTCGCGTTCTTGTCGACGCCGAGCAATCCGTAGTAATCCCGTGCCACGTTGAGTCTCTCGTCCTTCTCTTACTTCTAGGTTTTCCTCAGTCCTCGCGAGGAGGTGTGTCGACGAATGTCGACACCCGTCATCGCTCGGAGAGAACTTCGCCGATGTATCTGGCAACGGCGGCAACCGATGCAATTGTTCCCGGATAGTCCATCCGAGTGGGTCCGAGCACACCGACACCACCGAAAACGGTACCGGCCGCGCCGTAGCCAGTCGAAATCACGGAGGTTCCGCGCATCTGCTCGACCTGCGTCTCTTCACCGATCTGAACGGTGACCGTGCCGGAATTCTGCGTCGCAGCGAGCAGTTTCAGGACCACTACCTGCTCTTCCAGTGCCTCGAGCACTGCGCGCAGCGATCCCGGAAAGCCGGCCAGACCGGAGAAATCGGCGGCGTTGCGCGTGAGGTTGGAGGTTCCGCCCAAGACCAGGCGATCTTCCGGATGCTCGACCAGGGTCTCGACCAGAACGGTTGCCGACCGGATCACGGCGTCGCGCAGGTCGGCCGGAGATTCGTCGGCCAGTTCCGCCACGGCAATCGACGCGGCGGCCAGGCGCTTGCCTTCCAGTGCTCCGCCGAGAAGCGTGCGCAACCGGGACAAATCCTCATCTTCGAGAACGTCCCCGAGTTCGACGATTCGTTGATCGACGCGGCCGGAATCGGTGATGAGAACGAGGAGCAGACGCGCGGGCGTCAGCGCTACCACCTCCAGGTGGCGAACCGACGAAGCGGACAGCGACGGGTACTGGACAACCGCGACCTGACGGGTCAGTTGCGCGAGCAGTCGCACACCTCGACGCAGGACGTCGTCGAGGTCGACGCCTGATTCCAAGAACTCGAGGATCGCTCGACGCTCCGGCCCGGACATGGGCTTGACGTCGGCGATGCGATCGACGAACTCGCGGTATCCCTTGTCGGTGGGGACGCGCCCGGAACTGGTGTGCGGTTGGGCGATGTAGCCCTCGGCCTCGAGGAATGCCATGTCGTTGCGCACAGTGGCGCTCGACACTCCGAGGTTGTGACGCTCGACCAGTGCCTTGGACCCCACCGGGTCCTGGGTGGAGACGTAATCGGCCACGATTGCACGTAAGACCTCGAAACGCCTGTCGTCGGTACTCGACATCGTTGCCACCTCCGTTTCCTGAACAGAACGAACACCGACATTTACACATCGGTTCCCACTGGCAGTCTAATCGCCCGAGCGCCAGAGACGGCTGTTGCCCTTACTGTGGAGTGAGATCGGTGAACGGCCGATCGCACAACCACGGACAAGGCGGCACATGATCTTCAAAGGCGTGATGGACGGCAAACCGTATCCCGATCACGGACTGTCTCTACGCGACTGGTCGAAGTTCCCTCCACGTCAGGTTCGACTCGACGAGATCGTGACCACCACGAAGGTCCTCGAACTCGATCGCCTGCTGTCCGAGGACTCGACCTTCTACGGCGATCTGTTCCCTCACGCAGTGCAGTGGCGCGGCACCCTTTACCTCGAGGACGGCCTGCACCGAGCGGTTCGCTCCGCCCTTCGAAACCGCGTCGTACTGCACGCGCGTGTCTTCGACTTCGACGCAATGCCCGGCGTCATCGAGGGCGTCCGCTGACGCTCAGGCGACGGTCACGAGCAGCGCAGGAGTCGTTTGCCCCGGCCAGGTTCCAGTGAGCGTTTCCGAGTCCGAGACTCGATCTGCGCCGATCACTCTCGCCACGGTCAGCTCCAGGCCTCCCGCGCTGATGATCGTGTCGGTGCCGACTGTCGAGCAGGTCACCGATTCGACGACCGGTACCGACGCCCCGGCCTTACCGCTACCCGTGACGTGAGCGGTCACCGGAATGTGATCGCCCGAATCCGCGAAGACCAATTCGACCCCGGTACCGCCGGTGAGAATCGCGGTCGCCAACGCGGTCACGTAAACCGGATCACAGCACGCGTCGTACACCCACCTCTCGCCCAGCACCGAATGATCCATGGTTGCGATCAGTGCAGCGTCCGCCCCGGCCAGCGGAGCACCACGGTAGGTGAGCGGGACCTGAAGAATTCGACCGTCTGCCGAGCGGAGCAGGTGCGTCTCGATTCCGACCTCACCGTCCGGGTCGTCGAAACGATAGGCGTCGACGCGTTCGAGCGTCGAACAGTCGACGGAGCCGAGCCACGGCTGCGTAGGTACCCACGCTCGGAGCAAGTCGTTCTTGGACGGATTCAACTGCGCACGATGAATGATGGCCACCACGGCCACATTACGCGGCGAAGGATGGTGGCGCGTCAGGTCAGGATCGTGCGAATCACCGCATCGGCGAGCAGGCGACCACGGTCGGTCAGAACCACGTGATCTTTCTCGATCACAGCCAACCCGTCGACGACCACCTGTTCGGCCGAAACCCGTTCGGATGCAGACAGTTCCGAAAGCGGAAGCCCGGTACGCAAGCGTGCGGTCAACATGACGCGCTCCATGTGTTCGTCCTCGGCCGTCAGTTCTTCACTGCCGCCGACAGGAAGTTCACCGAGCGCCAACTGTTCCGCATAGCGCGCCGGGTGCTTGACGTTCCACCACCGCACTCCACCGACGTGACTGTGCGCGCCCGGTCCGGCACCCCACCAGTCACCGCCGTCCCAGTACCCGAGGTTGTGTCGGCAACGGGTGTCACCGGAGTCCGCGGTTTCCGCTTTTGCCCAATTGGAGACCTCGTACCAGTGCAAACCCGCTTCGGCCAGGCGTGAATCGATTCGTTCGTATCGTGAGGCCAGCACGTCGTCGTCCGGGGCGGGCAGCTCGCCGCGCCTGACCTTGCGAGCCATGGCGGTGCCGTCCTCGACGATCAACGCGTAGGCCGAGACGTGATCGACATCGGCGGAGAGGACCGCATCGAGTGAGGCGTCCAGATCTTGATCGCGCTCCCCCGGCGTTCCGTAGATCAAATCCAAGTTCACATGCGAAAAACCAGCTGCACGAGCCTCTTTCGCGGCAGCGACGGCGCGGCCAGGAGTGTGCGTGCGGTCGAGGATCTTCAGAACGTGCTGAGCCGCGGACTGCATGCCGAGGGAAATCCGAGTAAATCCGGCACTACGGAGAGCACCGAAGAATTCCGGCGAGGTCGATTCGGGGTTCGATTCCGTGGTCACCTCCGCGCCCGATGCCAAGCCGAAACTGCTGCGCACCGCCGACAGCACGTCGGACAGTCCGTCGCCGCCGAGCAGCGACGGCGTTCCGCCACCAACGAACACCGTGTCCGCCGCCGGGGCGCCCGTCATCTCGGCTGCGAGATCGAGTTCGCGCCGCAGACCTTCCAACCACGACTGCGGCGACGCCGAGGTTCCGAGTTCACCGGCCGTGTAGGTGTTGAAATCGCAGTACCCACACCTGGTGGCACAGAACGGGACGTGGATGTAGATCCCGAACGGCCGTTTCCCGACACCCTCGAGCGATCGCGCGGGCAAGGCGAAGGGTGTCGCCTCGCTCTGTCGAGTGGGAGTCGTACTGGTGGCATTCACGACTCCAGTGTCCCAGCATCCGGAATGCACACCTATTCAGCCTGCGATGCAGGTTGGCACGTGGCTTGAACTCGATATTTCCCCCATTTTTCGTGGAAATATGTCCCCGAGTCGGAATTATCGAGTTGACGTGGCACAATGGTCCGCATGACCGGACTCGGAGTGCGACTTGTGGCGCGTCGCCATGTCGACTTCAAGCGTGTGTGCAGCTCGTCGTGTCTGCACCTGTGTAGCTGTTGATCCTTCACTGATCTTCCAGCCTTTCCCGCTCATCTCCATCTGCTTCACCGAAACAGCTCTTCCAGAGACGGCTCCTCCAGCTGTTCGTTTTCGTGAGCACACCTGCCGGCCGCGAGCTTTCCGAGACCGAGGACAGCCCCCTCGATTTCCGACACGGACCGGTGCGTCCCGATCAGACACCGCCACAGTTCATCGCTAGTGCGTGCCGCGTGCCGATCAACCGCCCAGATCCAGGAGTTCATCGATGACGTCGACCACCGACGCCGCCACACCCGCCGATTCGGCAGCACCCGCCGAAGCTCGGCCCGCCCGCGCCGCACGTCCTGCCAAGCGTCGCGCCGAAGGTCAGTGGGCCCTCGGCTACCGCGAACCGCTCAACGCCAACGAGCAGGCCAAGAAGGACGACAACCCGCTCAACGTTCGGGCCCGCATCGAGAACATCTACTCCAAGCAGGGCTTCGACAGCATCGACAAGAGTGATCTGCGCGGCCGCTTCCGCTGGTGGGGTCTCTACACCCAGCGCGAAGAAGGCTACGACGGCACCTTCACCGGCGACGAGAACATCGATCTGCTCGAGGCCAAGTACTTCATGATGCGCGTGCGTTGCGACGCCGGCGCTCTGAACGTCGAGCAGCTGCGCACCATCGCCGGTATCTCGAAGGAATTCGGCCGGAACACCGCCGACCTGTCGGACCGTGAGAACGTCCAGTTCCACTGGATCGAAGTCGAGAACGTCCCGGAGATCTGGAAGCGCCTCGAAGCCGTCGGACTCAAGACCACCGAGGCATGTGGTGACTGCCCGCGCGTCGTCCTCGGTTCTCCCCTGGCCGGCGAATCGCTCGACGAGGTCCTCGATCCCACTCCGGCGATCGACGAGATCGTGCGCCGCTACATCGGTGATCCCAAGTACTCCAACCTGCCGCGCAAGTTCAAGACCGCCATCTCCGGTCAGCAGGATGTTGTTCACGAGATCAACGACATCGCCTTCATCGGCGTGAACCACCCCGAGCACGGCCCCGGCCTCGACCTCTGGGTCGGCGGCGGCCTGTCCACCAACCCGATGCTGGCGCAGCGCGTCGGCGCCTGGATCCCGCTCGACGAGGTTCCCGACGTCTGGGAGGGTGTCGTCTCGATCTTCCGTGACTACGGCTACCGCCGTCTGCGCGCGAAGGCCAGGCTCAAGTTCCTCGTCAAGGACTGGGGCATCGAAAAGTTCCGCGAGGTTCTCGAGACCGAGTACCTGAAGCGTCCGCTCATCGACGGCCCGGCGCCGGAGAAGCCCAAGCGCCCGATCGATCACGTCGGCATCCAGAAGACTCGCAACGGCGACAACGCAGTCGGTTTCGCTCCGATCGCCGGCCGCGTCTCGGGAGACATCCTGGCTCAGGTCGCCGACGCTGCCGAGAAGGCCGGCAGCGACCGGATCCGCTTCACGCCGTACCAGAAGCTGATCATCCTCGACGTCGCCGACGAGACCCTCGAGCCGCTCATCGCCGATCTCGACGCACTGGGCCTTCCCGCCCGTCCGTCGCACTGGCGCAAGAACCTGATGGCCTGCTCCGGCATCGAGTTCTGCAAGCTCTCGTTCGCCGAGACACGCAAGCGTTCGCAGGTGCTCGTGCCCGAACTCGAACAGCGTCTCGCCGACATCAACAGCCAGCTCGACGTGCCGATCACCATCAACATCAACGGTTGCCCCAACTCCTGCGCTCGCTCGCAGATCGCCGACATCGGCTTCAAGGGCCAGCTCGTCGACGACGGTGAGGGGAATCAAGTCGAGGGTTTCCAGGTTCACCTGGGAGGCAGCCTCGGATTCGACAGCGCCTTCGGACGCAAGCTGCGCCAGCACAAGGTCACCAGCGTCGAGATGGGTGACTACATCGACCGCGTCGTACGTCAGTTCGTGAAGAACCGCAACGAAGGTGAGCGGTTCGCCGAATGGGCAGTGCGCGCAGACGAAGGAGATTTGCGATGACAGTGGACATTTCGCGAGCAACTGCCGACGAGCTTCGGTCCATCGCCGAGCGCGGTGCCGTAGAACTCGACGGGGCCAACGCACAGGAACTGTTGCAGTGGACCGAGGACACGTTCGGCGACTCGTACATTGTTGCGTCGAATATGCAGGATGGTGTGTTGGTTCACCTTGCTGCGCAGGTTCATCCAGGCGTCGACGTTCTCTTCCTCGACACCGGCTACCACTTCCCCGAAACCATCGGCACGCGTGACGCGGTCGAGCAGGTGTACGGCGTCAACGTCATCAATGCGCGTGCGCTGGCAAGCGTCGCCGAGCAGGATGTCGCCGAGGGCAAGGATCTGTTCGCCCGAGATCCCAACCGCTGCTGCGCTTTGCGCAAGGTCGCACCGCTGAAGCAGACATTGTCCGGGTACAGCGCATGGGTGACCGGCATCCGCCGGGTCGAGGCCCCCACCCGCGCCAATGCTCCCCTGATCTCCTTCGACGATGCCTTCGGCCTCGTGAAGATCAACCCGATCGCTCCGTGGTCGGACGAGGAGATGCAGAACTACATCGACACCCATTCCATCCTCGTCAATCCTCTTGTCGACGAGGGATATCCGTCCATCGGCTGCGCACCCTGCACCAGCAAGCCAGCCCCCGGCAGCGATCCGCGTAGCGGTCGTTGGGCCGGTGCCTCCAAGACAGAATGCGGGTTGCACGCATCATGACAGTTGACTTGACACCTTCACGTCCTCAGCTCGACGGCACACAGTTCGATACTCTCGACGCCCTCGAGTCCGAAGCGATCCACATCTTCCGAGAGGTGGCCGGCGAATTCGAACGCCCGGTCATCCTCTTCTCAGGCGGTAAGGACTCCACGGTGCTGCTGCACCTGGCGATCAAGGCCTTCTGGCCTGCGCCGTTGCCGTTCACCCTGCTGCACGTCGACACCGGCCACAACCTGCAGGAAGTCCTCGACTTCCGCGACCACGTGGTGGCCAAGTACAACCTGCGCCTGCACGTGGCGAGCGTCGAGGAGTACATCGCGGACGGTCGCCTCACCGAGCGCCCCGACGGTATCCGCAACCCGCTGCAGACCGTGCCGTTGCTGGACGCGATCTCCGAGAACCGCTTCGACGCCGTCTTCGGTGGCGCTCGCCGCGACGAGGAGCGGGCCCGCGCCAAGGAGCGGATCTTCTCGCTGCGCAACGCTTTCGGTCAGTGGGACCCCAAGAAGCAGCGCCCGGAACTGTGGAACCTGTACAACGGTCGCCACTCCCCCGGCGAGCAGGTGCGAGTCTTCCCGCTCAGCAACTTCACCGAGCTGGACATCTGGCGTTACATCGCCCGCGACAACGTCGAACTCGCCAGCATCTACTACGCCCACCAGCGTCCGGTGTACCAGCGCGACGGCATGTGGATGACGCCCGGCGTCTGGGGTGGACCGGCTGACGGTGAAGAGCTGCAGACCCTTTCGGTGCGTTACCGCACCGTCGGTGACGGTTCGACCACCGGCGCAGTCCTCTCCGATGCGGCTGACAACGAGGCCATCCTGGCCGAGGTTGCGGCATCACGTTTGACCGAGCGCGGCGCGACCCGTGGCGACGACCGAGTTTCCGAAGCGGCCATGGAAGACCGCAAGCGAGAGGGCTACTTCTGATGAGCGATCTGCTCAGACTGGCAACTGCCGGCAGCGTCGACGACGGAAAGTCCACCCTCGTGGGCCGTCTGTTGTACGACACCAAATCCGTTCTCGCCGACCAGATCGACGCCGTCACCCGCGCGTCGGTGGACCGCGGTCTCGACACCCCCGACCTCTCGCTGCTGGTGGACGGTCTTCGCGCCGAGCGCGAGCAGGGCATCACCATCGACGTGGCGTACCGCTACTTCGCGACCCCCAAGCGCACGTTCGTGTTGGCCGATACACCGGGCCACGTGCAGTACACCCGCAACACCGTCTCCGGTGCCTCGACGGCGCAACTCGTGATCTTGCTGGTCGATGCCCGCAAGGGTGTCATCGCGCAGACACGTAGGCACGCAGCGGTTCTCGCGCTCCTCGGTGTTCCGAAGCTGGTTCTCGCCGTGAACAAGATCGACCTCGTCGAGAACCCCGAAGAGGTTTTCACCTCGATCTCCGCCGAGTTCAACGAACTCACCAGCTCGCTGGGCTGGGCAAGCGAAGATGTCGTGGAGATCCCGGTGTCTGCGCTGCACGGAGACAACGTCGCGATCCGCTCGGACAAGACCCCGTACTACACCGGTCCCACGCTGATCGAGCACCTCGAGTCGATTCCGGTCGACGCCGAGCCGCATCGCGTCGGCCTGCGTTTCCCGGTGCAGTACGTGATCCGTCCCCGCACCGCCGAGTTCCTCGACTACCGCGGCTACGCCGGTCAGGTTGCCGCCGGTTCCGTCGTGCCCGGCGACGAAGTGGTGATCCTGCCCTCGGGTACGCGCACCACCGTCACTCGTATCGACACGGCCGACGGCGAACTGGACGTCGCCCACGCGGGACGCAGCGTCACGTTGATCTTGGCCGACGACGTCGACGTCTCACGCGGCGACACCATCGCCTCGCCGTCGGATGCACCCGAGCCGATCGGCGAATTCGACGCCACTGTCTGCTGGCTGGCCGAGAAGTCGCTGCGCCCCGGCGCACGTCTGCTGCTCAAGCACGGCACGCGTACGACGCAGGCCATCGTGGGCAGCTTGGTGGAGCGCTTCAACGAGCAGGACCTGACCACGGATCAGGGCCCGGAGACTCTCGAGCTCAACGAGATCGGGAAGATCTCGATCCGGGTTGCCGAGCCGATCGTGGCTGACGACTACGCCGTCAACCGCCACACGGGCAGCTTCCTGCTGATCGATCCCGCGGGTGGAAACACTCTCGCAGCCGGCCTGGTCGGCGACGTCATCTCCGCCGTCGAATTGGGCGAGCGCGTCTAAGTCGATGGTTCCGCTCATTGCTGTTGCGCACGGCAGCCGTGATCCCCGTTCTGCTCGGGTGATCGCGGCTGCTGTGGCAGCTCTTCGTGAAGCCCGGCCAGACCTCGATGTCCGGCTGGCGTTTCTCGACCTCAATGCACCGTCCGTCGATCAGGTCCTGGACGGAGTTGCACACGACGGCCACACTCACGCCGTTGTTGTTCCGACGCTGCTGGGCAAGGCCTTCCATGCTCGGGTAGATCTGCCCGGGCTCTTGGCCGCTGCCGCGACACGCCACCCCCAGCTGACCGTGTTCCAGGCAGACGTACTGGGTCGTGATGCTCGGCTGATCGAAGCAGTGCGCGAGCGAATTCTCGAAGCGGGTGCCCGGCGGGACGATCCGTCGGTCGGTGTCGCACTTGCGGCAGTCGGCTCGTCCGACGCGCGCGCCAATGCCGCGACCGCAGAATTGGCGTCCACTCTCCTCGGCGGAACCAACTGGTCGGGCGTTCGAATCTGTTTCGCGACATCCGCGGAACCGACAGTTGCCCAGGCGATCTCCGCACTCGAGCAGGACGGCGCCGAACGTGTTGTCATCGCACCGTGGTTCTTGGCTCCCGGCCTACTGACCGATCGACTGAGCGCTGCCGCCGCGACGGCATGTCCGCGCGCGCGTTTCGCCGACACGATCGGTGGGCATTCTCTACTGATCGAAACGATGATCGACCGTTACCGACAAGTCGCTGATGCACTACCCGACCGTCTGGTCCGCTCCGCCTGATCCGGTTTCACAGGCCGTTATCAGATTGTTACCGTAGTGTTGGATCTGTCCAGCTCGCGAAGGTTCCTCCTTCGCCTGCGAAACAGATCTTTGGGTGCAATCCCCTCAGAGCGCCGCGAGAGGGAACACCATCACTCACAATCTTCGCCTCGGCACAGCTGGCATCGCATGGGTCCTGTCGGTGCTCTACCTGCTTGTCGAAATCTTCACGGCCGGCGCCTGGAAGACGCCGTACAGCTTCGCGCGCGACTCCATCAGTTCGCTCGGTGTGACGACATGCAGTGTGGATTCGTGTTCGCCGATGCACGATGTCATGAACGCTGCGTTCATGATCCTCGGTGCGCTCACCATCCTCGGTGCGGCCTTGCTGCACAAGTACATTCCGGACGGTCGTGCGAAGAAGTGGATTCTCGGACTTGCCGTCGTCGTTGCACTGAGCACCGCGGCCACCGGCCTGTTCCCGGCCAACGACGGGACTTTCGTTCACTGGACTGCCGTGCTCCCCGGCTTCGTCGCCCGGCACGCAGTTCTCGTACTCATGGCCATATCTTTCTGGCAGCATCGTAGGTGGATCGCAGTGTGGTCGGGACTGTGCGCGGCCACCGGAATCGTCGGCGCCGTACTGCTTCTCGGACGAACCCTCACCTTCGGCCTGGGTGAACGCCTGACGCTGTACCCGCTGCCCATGTGGATGGCGGTCACCGGCGTCGCAGCCCTGCTCGCATTGATGCGCCGAACCGTGTTGAAGAACGTGGAACTGACACTGCCCGGTAACGGATTCATCACCGCTCTGTTGTCGTTGCGCCCGCGCCGATCTCGCGCAGCAGTGCCCACCGACGTTCTCGCACCACGGGAGCTGACCAGTTTGTAGCGAACCGGGGGTGAGCAGGGACACACTGGTAAGGAGGCGACGCGAGGAGACTTCCATGACCAGTGCACCTGTTCGACACGGAATCGTGGCCGGTATCGACGGCTCGGCAAGCGCGGTCAACGCCGCGAGGTGGGCAGCATCGGCTGCAAAGAGATTCGACGAACCACTTCGCTTGACCCACGTGCTGCCAGGACAACCCGAGTCCGGTGGAGGTACCAACGTCACCGACGAAGAGATGTTCGACCACCACCTTCGCGTCGAGGGTGCAAAATTACTCGACGAGGCCGAGGACGCCATCCGTGATGATCACACCGACGTCACCATCGAACGCGGCCTCGTGACTGGTACTCCCGCAACCACACTCGTCGAACTCTCGAAGTCGGCGCGCATCGTTGCACTGGGTCAGGCCGGCACCAGCGAAATGCAGTCCGTGTTTCTCGGATCCGACACCATTCGGGTGGTCAACCGTGCGCACTGTCCCGTGGCCGTATTCCGAGGAACGGGTGATCACGCGATGGCCGACACCAGGCCCATCGTCGTCGGCGTCGACGGGAGCAAGCTCAGCGAACTCGCCGTCGCGCATGCTTTCGAGTTTGCCGCGTTCCTCGGCGCACCTTTGGTGGCGGTCCACACGTGGAACGAGCACGCCTCGCTCGGCGGCTATTCCGAAGCCAGGCGCTTCGTCGACTGGGGTCCGTACGAGCAGCATGAGCATGCACTGTTGTCCGAGTGCCTTGCCGGTTGGACCGAGAAGTACCCCGACGTCGAAGTCACCCGAAGCGTCCAACGAAGCGGACCGATGAAGGCGCTGCTCGAGCATTCAGCGGAGGCGCAGCTTGTAGTCGTCGGTAGCCACGGACGCAGTCCGTTCATGGCGTCGATAGTCGGTTCGACCAGTCAGAGCCTGATCCACCACGCCCAGTGCCCGGTCCTCGTTTGCCGCGAGGGCTGAACCTGTCTCGCTGTTGCCCCACCCTATTTTTTTCTGAGCGAACGGCACCTTCGGGGCCTTCAGTAGACCGAAAGTGCCGTTCGCTCAAACAGGAGTGGGGGTGCAACAGGTCAAACAGGGCAAGCGGGTCAAACCTGGCCGACGACGCTCACCGTGACCGGCTCCTGCACCGGCGTCGACACCGGGGTCTCCGGCAGATCCGGAGCCCGAGTTGCCCGGGCGTACACCGTCTCCCCTGCCTCGAGGTGCAGCGCTGCACTGTCACCGCGGGTGACCTGAGCCGAGAACAGCTCACCGGTTGCCTCGTTGCGCAGGTCGACCCGAACCTCGAAGCCGAGGTACACGACGCGCTCGACGGTTGCGCGTGTGACGCCGAGGGACTCGGCCGTTCCGGACTCCTGAGCGAGAGCCATGCTCGGATCGCGGCCGAGGCGGATGTCGTGCGGACGAACCAGCTGCCCGTTGAGCTTCGCGACGGACCCGAGGAAGGACATCACGAAGTCGTTGGACGGGCGGTCGTACAGGTCGGCAGGTTCACCGATCTGCTCGATTCGCCCCTTGTTCAGCACTGCGATCCGGTCGGCGACGTCGAGCGCCTCTTCCTGGTCGTGGGTGACCAGGACGGTGGTGACGTGCACTTCGTCGTGCAGGCGACGCAACCACGTGCGCAGGTCGGCACGGACCTTCGCGTCGAGCGCACCGAAGGGCTCGTCGAGCAGGAGAACCTGCGGGTCGACAGCCAGAGCGCGCGCCAACGCCATGCGCTGACGCTGACCACCGGACAGCTGCGCCGGGTACCGATGTTGAAAGCCGTCGAGGCCGACGATCCCCAGTAGTTCGTTGACCTTCTTCTCGATCTCCGGCTTCGGGCGCTTGCGGATCTTGAGCCCGAACGCCACGTTGTCCCGCACCGTCATGTGCTTGAACGCGGCGTAGTGCTGGAATACGAAGCCGATGTCACGCTTCTGCGGTGAGATGCCGGTGACGTCCTTGCCTGCGATGGTGATGGTTCCCGAATCGAGTTCTTCGAGCCCGGCGATCGAACGCAGCAAAGTCGACTTTCCCGAGCCACTGGGCCCCAGCAATGCCGTCAACGAACCCGAAGGAATGTTGACCGTCACGTCGTCGAGTGCCGCGAAATCACCGTAGTTCTTGCGGGCCCCGGTCACTGTGATCATGTGGTGCTCCTCTTACGGTCCAGCAGCGTCATCAGCAACAGGACAATGATGGCGATGCCCATCAGCAGCGTTGCCGCCGAATATGCACCAAAGGTGTTGTGGTCGTCGATGTATCGCGAATGCACCAGCAACGTCAGCGTCTGGGATACCCCCGGGAAACCGGAAGAGACCATGATGACTGCGCCGAATTCACCGAGCGAACGCGCCACCGTCAACACGATTCCGTACGTCAGGCCCCAACGGATCGCGGGCAGTGTGATCCGCCAGAACGTCTGCCAACCCGAAGCACCGAGCGTCGCGGCAGCTTGTTCCTGCTCGTCGCCGATCTCGTGCAGGACGGGTTCGACCTCCCGGACGACAAAGGGAAGCGTCACGAAAATGGTCGCGATCACCATGCCGGGCAAGCCGAAGATGACCTTGAACCCCAACGATTCGATCCCGCCGAACCAGCCGTTGGCGCCCCAGAGAAGGATCAAGGACACACCGACGACGACGGGCGAAACCGCGAACGGCAGGTCGACTACCGACTGCAGAACTCCACGGCCAGGGAACCGACCACGGACTAAGGCGAGTGCGGTGACGATACCGAACACAACGTTGATCGGGACCACGATCGCCACGATGATCAGCGACAAATTCAGCGCGGAGACGGCTGCAGGCGTCGTGATCGATTCGAAGAACGGACCGATTCCGTTCTCGAACGTTCGTGTCAGGATCACGCCGATCGGCACGACCAACAACACGAATAAGTAGACGAGCGCGACGGTCCGAAGACCGATCTTCGATCCTCTGGACACGTTCATCGGGAACTCTCCTCACGTCGCTGTCCGCGCGAAGCGAAGATTCGCAAGACGAACAGCGTCACGAATGCGATGACCAGCAGCACGACCGAGACGGCAGCGGCGTTGGTCGGACGATCGATCTCGATCTGCTGCTGAATGTACTGCGACGTCATCTGTGTCACTCGTGGGATGTTGCCGCCGATCAGGACGACCGAACCGTACTCGCCGATCGCTCGGGCGAACGCGAGTCCCGCGCCCGAGATGACGGCGGGCGCCAGCGTCGGAAGAACGACGGAGCGAAAGATCGTCCAATTGGACGCGCCCAACGATGCAGCGGCTTCCTCGACCTCACGGTCGACCTCCATCAGCACCGGCTGCACAGAGCGAACGACGAACGGCAAGGTCACGAAAGCCAGCGCCACGATCAGACCAGGCTGAGTTGCGTTGAGGTGGATGTCGATCGGCGACTGCGGGCCGTAGAGGGACAACAGCACGATCGACGCCACGATTGTCGGCAACGCGAACGGCAGGTCGATCATCGAGTTGACGATGCGCTTGCCCGGGAAGTCGTCGCGGACCAGCACCCACGCGATGATCGTGCCCATCACGACGTTGATCAGTGCCACGATCACCGAGACGAGCAATGTCACGCGCAGTGACGCCAAGGCAACTGGTGCAGTGACAGCGTCCCAGAATCCGGAGATCCCCTCGTCGAACGCGGTGGCGGTCAACGCGGCGAGCGGAAGCAGAACGATCACGGAGAGCCACAGAGTGGCTACTCCGATTCCGAGCGGCCCCACACTCCCCGTGACCCGCGCGAGTTTTCGCCGACGAGCCACGGGGGTGGGGTCAATAGTGTCAGTCACGTCAGTCTTACTTGGTCGCGTTGTCGTAGATCACTGCGATCGAACCGGTGTCCTTGGTGAACAGTGCACTGTCCACGGCCTTCCAGCCGCCGAGGTCTGCAATGGTCCACAGCTTGGTCGGCTCCGGGAACTTGTCGGTGAACTTGGCAGCGACGGCGGGATCGACGGGACGGAATCCTGCTTCGGCCCAGAGCGTCTGGCCCTCGGTCGTGTAGAGGTAGTCCTTGAACGCGGTCGCCTTGTCGAGGACCTTGCTGTTCGAGATCACGGCAACCGGGTTCTCGATCTTGAAGGTCGTGGGCGGGGTGACGTGCTCGACCGGGTCGCCGTTGCCCTCGATGAACAGCGCCTCGTTCTCGTAGCTGATCAGAACGTCGCCGCTGCCCTGAAGGAAGGCTTCCGAAGCCTCGCGTCCCGACTTGGGCTGGATCTTGACGTGATCATTGACCAAGGCGGTGACGTAGTCGAGGCCCGCTTGCGGGTTCTTGCCACCGTCGCTCTTTGCGGCGTAGGGCGCCAAGAGGTTCCACTTGGCCGAGCCTGAACTGAACGGGTTCGGCGTGACGACCTCGAGGCCGGGCTGCAGCAGGTCGTCCCAGTCCTTGATGCCTTTCGGATTGCCCGGACGGGTCACGATGGTGACCACCGATCCGAACGGAATTCCGTTGTAGGCGTCCTGGTTCCAGTTCTGATCGACCAGACCGGCATCGACCAGGCGGGTGATGTCAGGCTCGACGGAGAAGTTGACGAAGTCGGCTTCGGCACCGTCCTTCACCTTGCGCGACTGGTCGCCCGAGGCGCCGTACGAAGGATTGAAGTTGACGTTCTTGCCCTCGTCGGTCGCCTGGAAGGCTGCGGTGAGCTTGTCGAAGCCGGGCTTCGGCACGGCGTAGGCGAACAGGTTGATCGTGCCGGCGCTACCGTCGCTGGCAGCGCTGTCACCACCCACGGTGTCGCTCGAGCCACCACTGCACGCTGTGAGTACCACGGCCCCCATGGTCGCGATAGCGGTGAGAAGTGTGCGGGAACGGCGTTTCATTGCAGATACCTTCCTGAAAGGACTGACAAGAGAGTGGTTGACTAAATCACAAAAGTCCGAGACCTCTGGGGCTGAATCCATCGGGACGTTCAGACATGGAGAGCCGACGGGCCAAGAGCCCTGAATCGGGGGGCGCGAGTGACGCGCAGTGAAGTTCGAACGGGGTGCGCAGCACCACCGGAGAGGTCGAACTCAGAAAATCAACAACAGGCGACGTCAGCGACGTCGAGCATGCCGACAGCAATCAACGCCAACTGGTGGCGGATTACGGGAGCTGTTGCTTCGGACACGCGGTGGACTTTAGCAGAGCACCGGCGCCCGCTCTAATCGGGAGAACTAACGGGTGAGAAGCCACGCGACGATCACGAGGAGAATCAGGGCTATCAGGGCGAGAGTGACCCGTGAGCGGGGCATCAGCTTTCCTCTACTTCTCGAGAATTCCTACGCAACCAGCCGAAGAGCGGCAGAGCGAGTACGGCAGCCAAAGCGCGATCCAGGCCGACGGCCACCAGGCGGCACAGCGGAACGACGACGATCAGGACCAACGCGACCTGCGGGATGAACGGGAGCCCCGCCATCCACAGCTCGAAGCTGTCCCACCAATCCGCAATCCGATCCACGTCAACACCCTATCCTTCGACCGAAACGGTCCCGACAGCGTGTGGATTGGACGTGTGTCGATTCTGGCCGGATGATGTCCGAATGAGTGCTGACGACGAAGTGGTGCAGACGATTCCTCCCGCCTCCACGGGTCACCATCGAAGCAACTTTCCCCCGATCGACGACTACGCGTTTCTTTCCGATTGCGAAACCTCGTGCCTGATTGCCCGTAACGGATCTGTCGAGTGGATGTGCGTTCCCCGCCCCGACTCCCCCAGCGTGTTCGGTGCCATCCTCGACCGCAGCGCAGGCCATTTCCGTATCGGCCCTTACGGCCAGAACGTACCCGCAGCCAGACGCTATCTGCCGGGCGGACTCATCCTCGAGACAACATGGCAGACGGAGACCGGCTGGCTCGTCGTTCGCGACGCACTGGTTCTCGGTCCGTGGCACAACGTCGACAAACGATCGAACACGCACAAGCGCACACCGACCGACTGGGATGCCGAACACACGCTTCTCCGTACGGTTAAATGCGTCAGCGGCACCGTCGAACTCGAGATGAGCTGCGAGCCCGCGTTCGATTATCACCGCGGCACCGCCAATTGGGAGTACACCGGCAAGGTCTACGAGGAAGCGACGGCAACGTGTCGCTCCGCCAAGCCCGGAGACCACCCCACTCTCCGCTTGACCACCGATCTCCGATTGGGTCTGGAAGGTCGCGAGGCCCGGGCCCGGACGCGACTGGTCGAAGGCGACAACGTCTACGTCGCGCTCTCGTGGTCGGATCTTCCCGCGCCGCAGACTTTCGACGAAGCAGCCGACAAGATGTGGCAGACGTCGAAGTCGTGGCGCGAGTGGGTGACCATCGGCAAGTTCCCCGACCACCCGTGGCGCGGTTACCTGCAGCGCAGCGCGCTCACACTCAAAGGCCTCACCTACGCACCGACCGGAGCCCTTCTCGCGGCTTCCACGACGTCGCTACCGGAAACACCAGGCGGAGAACGTAACTGGGACTACCGCTACGCATGGGTTCGCGATTCCACCTTCGCATTGTGGGGCCTCTACACGCTCGGGTTGGACCGTGAAGCCAACGACTTCTTCAACTTCATCTACGACGTGTCGAGTTCGGACAACGGTCAGCCGCACCCCTTGCAGGTGATGTACGGCATCGGCGGCGAGCGCACGCTCGAGGAATCCGAACTGAACCACCTCTCCGGATACGATGGCGCCCGTCCGGTGCGTATCGGCAACGGCGCGTTCGATCAACAGCAGCACGACATCTGGGGCACCATGCTCGACTCGGTGTACCTCCACATCCGTACCCGCGAGCGTGTGCCCGAAGCGTTGTGGCCGCTGCTCAAGAAGCAGGTCGAGGAAGCGATCAAGCATTGGCGCCAACCCGACCGCGGGATCTGGGAAGTGCGCGGTGAACCGCAGCACTTCACGTCGTCGAAGATCATGTGCTGGGTCGCTCTCGACCGCGGCGCCAAGCTTGCAGAGATGCAGGGCGAGAAGAGCTTTGCGCAGCAATGGACGGCCATCGCCGACGACATCAAGGCCGACATCCTCGCGCACGGTGTCGACTCGCGTGGAGTTCTGACACAGCGCTACGGGCACGATTCACTCGACGCGTCTCTGCTGCTGGCTCCGCTGCTGCGCTTCCTGCCTGCCGACGATCCGCGTATCCGCGCGACAGTGCTGGCGATCGCCGACGAGCTCACCGAAGAAGGTCTGGTCCTGCGCTATCGCGTCGACACCACCGACGACGGATTGAGCGGCGAGGAAGGCACGTTCACCATCTGTTCCTTCTGGCTGGTGTCCGCCCTCGTCGAGATCGGCGAACTGGATCGCGCAAAGCATCTCTGCGAGCGCCTGCTCGGGTTCGCGAGCCCGCTCAAGCTGTACGCGGAGGAGATCGACGCGCACACCGGTCGCCATCTGGGTAACTTCCCGCAGGCATTCACGCACCTGGCGCTGATCAACGCCGTGGTCCACGTGATCCGAGCCGAGGAAGCTGCCGAAGCCGGAGCATTCCAGCCCGCGCACAACGCAACCTAGACCCCCTGCTGTGCGCCTTTGTTAACCGCCCGCGGTTAATAAAGGCGCACAGCAGATCTAGCCGGCGACCGCTTCTAGCTGCGGCGTGATCGATTCGAGCGAGTACTTCAGCGACAGCGACGACGGAGTGTTCAGGCCGGCAACAGTCGGATAGTCGACGATGGCCAATCCGCCACCCTTCACTGCAGGCAGGTCGGCAAATCCCGGCAGCTTCATCATGTCGTCCAGCGACCCGCCGTTGGGCAGCAGCACCACGACGTCGGCACTGAGAGCGTCGACCCGTTCCGGGCTGAGTATCAGCCGACCACCGGTCACACCGGCCTCTTCGACCAGCTTGGGCGGCAACGACATTCCCAGACGCGTGAACAGTCCCGAAGCACCGTCCTCGGGATCGGCGACGATCACCAACTGAGACGTCGGGAAGACGTACTGCGACAGAAGTGCCGTCTTTCCCTTCAGCCCCGGCAGTCGCTGTGCAAGCGCATCGATCTGCCCGTTCGTGGACTCGACGATCTCGTCGGCCCGAGACTCCTTGTCGAGGACTCGACCGAGAATCTCGACTTGGTCCTGCCACGGATCGACCTGGACTTCGGACAGACCGGCAATGGTCGGTGCAATCTTGCTCAACTGGTCAAAATCGTCCTGATCGGCGACGGAGAACCCACCGAGAATCAGATCGGGATCCAAGGCTGCAATTTCTTCGACTTTGAGCGGGACACCGAACTGCTGGATCGCGGAGCGATCGAGTTCCTTCGCCGACGCGTCGACGCCGCTCTCCCACGGGAACAGGCCACGCTCGTCACCCATCGGGCCGGCAGCCAGGTACCCCACCGGTTGGATTCCGAGTTCGAGCAGGGCGTCGAGCCACTGGGTGTCGGCCGCGACGATGCGCGTCGGCGTGCCGGTGATCGTGGTGGCGCCGAACTTGTGGTCGACCGTGGTGACCCGACCGTCCGCGATCTCGTCGGCGTCCGAAGACGAACAACCACTGATACCGACGACCAGTGCTCCCAAAAGAGCCACCGCCGAGAACTTCATCGCCCGCACGAAATACTCCTCCACTAGTTAGTAGAGGCTTACCTTCTCATATGGGACGCGTCTGTGTCCGACCTTGCTTTCAGGCGAAACGAGCGAGCAGACGCTCCGCTTCGGCGCCGATGCGTCGAACCACGTCGACGGCCGGATGGGTTCCGTGCACGAGTCCCACCGCTTCTCCGGCGTAGACGACACCGCTGTGCGGATCCGACGGGTCGTACGCCTTTGCCAATGTTTCTTCGTCGGCGTCGACTCCGTGCCAGGCAGCGGTGAACTCGTTGGCCACCGCGCGGCCACCCCACCGCTGCGGCCACGGCTGACTTCGGGCACGGTCGAAAACTGAGGTGTAGATCGTGTCGGTGCTTCCGGCTTCGACGACGCGGTCGCGGGCGTAGTCCGGTCCGACTGTCTCCGGGCTGGCAAGCAGCGCCGTGCCGATCATCACGCCTTCGCCGCCGGCTGCCAGGACTGCGGCCAAACCGCGGCCGGTCCCGATACCGCCGGCTGCGAGCACCGGAAGCGTAGTCGCTTCGAGGATCTCCTGCAGCAGCGGCAGAGTTCCGATTCGGCCGGTGTGACCGCCTGCCTCACCGCCTTGTGCGATCACGCCGTCGACACCTGCGGCCTCGACAATGCGAAGGTCTTCGAGCGTATTGATCTGCGACACAACAGGAATACCGGCGTCGTGGATGCGTCCGACGTACGCTGCGGGATCCCCGAACGACAAGGTGATCATGGTCGGTGCGACGGCAATCGCGGCGTCGAGCATCAGCTCGTTCTCGGGCAGCGACCACGTCATCAGGCCGACGCCGAATTTTCCGCCGATCGACCGGGCAACCTCGGCTTCGGCCTCGATCCACTCCGGTGTGTTGTACCGGGCTGCGCCCAGTAGACCCAAACCACCGGCAGCCGAGACGGCTCCGGCGAGCGCACCGCCGGCGCGGCCACCCATGGGCGCCCCGAGAACGGGGATTTCGATTCCGAACTCTCGGGACAACCAGGTGGTGACCATGCGCTCCTACTTCTTGGGCTTCTCGCCTACCGATTCCGACGTCAGAGCCGCGACGAATGCTTCCTGAGGCACCTCGACGCGACCGATGGTCTTCATGCGCTTCTTGCCTTCCTTCTGCTTCTCGAGCAGCTTGCGCTTACGGCTGATGTCGCCGCCGTAGCACTTGGCAAGGACGTCCTTGCGGATTGCGCGAATGTTCTCGCGCGAGATGATCTTGGCGCCGATCGCAGCCTGGATCGGAACCTCGAACTGCTGGCGCGGGATCAGCTCACGAAGCTTCGACGTCATGCGTCCGCCGTAAGCGCCGGCGTTGGAACGGTGCACGATCGAGGAGAACGCGTCGACGGCCTCGCCCTGCAGAAGGATGTCGACCTTCACCAGGTCGGCCTGCTGCTCACCGGCCTCCTCGTAATCGAGGCTGGCATAACCCTTGGTGCGGGACTTGAGGGCGTCGAAGAAGTCGAACATGATCTCGCCCATGGGCAGTTCGTAACGCAATTCGACGCGAGTCTCGGAGAGGTAGTCCATGCCGCCGAGTTCACCGCGACGGGACTGGCACAGCTCCATGATGGCGCCGACGTACTCGCTCGGGGCGATGACGGTGCACTTGGCGACCGGCTCGTAGACCTCGCGAACCTTGCCTTCCGGCCAGTACGACGGGTTGGTGACGATGACCTCGGTCCCATCCTCCATCACGACGCGGTAGACGACGTTGGGCGCGGTGGAAATCAGTTCCAGGCCGAACTCACGCTCGAGGCGGTCGCGGGTGATCTCCATGTGCAGCAGGCCGAGAAAGCCGCAGCGGAAGCCGAATCCGAGGGCAACCGACGTCTCCGGCTCGTAGGCCAATGCCGCGTCGTTGAGGCGGAGCTTGTCGAGAGCGTCGCGCAGCACCGGGTAGTCCGAGCCGTCCATCGGGTAGAGACCTGAATAGACCATCGGCTTGGGATCGCGGTAGCCGACCAGCGGTTCGGTCGCGCCGTTGCGGGTTGTGGTGACGGTGTCACCGACGCGCGACTGGCGGACGTCCTTCACACCGGTGATGAGGTAGCCCACCTCGCCGACGCCCAGACCGATACTGGCCTTCGGCTCGGGCGAGATGATGCCGACCTCGAGCAGTTCGTGTGTGGTGCCCGTCGACATCATCGTGATCTTCTCGCGGGGACGGATCCGACCGTCGACCACACGCACGTAGGTGACCACGCCACGGTAGGCGTCGTAGACGGAGTCGAAGATCATCGCGCGAGCCGGACCGTCAGCATCACCCACGGGTGCGGGGATCTGCACGATTACTTCGTCGAGCAGTTCCTTGACGCCTACGCCGGTCTTGCCCGACACGCGCAGGACATCGCCGGGCTCGCAGCCGGTGATGTGCGCGATCTCTTCCGCATAGCGGTCGGGGTCCGCGGCCGGGAGGTCGATCTTGTTGAGGACGGGAATGATCTTGAGATCCTTCTCCATCGCCAGGTAGAGGTTGGCCAGCGTCTGAGCTTCGATGCCCTGAGCTGCGTCGACCAGCAGAATTGCGCCCTCACACGCTTCGAGCGCACGGGAGACCTCATATGTGAAGTCGACGTGACCGGGAGTGTCGATGAGGTGGAGAACAAACTCTTCGCCGTCGACGGTCCAGGGCAGACGAACGTTCTGGGCCTTGATGGTGATGCCGCGTTCACGCTCGATGTCCATACGGTCCAGGTACTGCGCACGCATCGCCCGCTCTTCGACCACACCGGTGAGCTGCAGCATGCGATCTGCCAGCGTCGACTTACCGTGATCGATGTGCGCGATGATGCAGAAGTTCCGGATCTGCGCAGGATCCGTGAACGTCTTGTCGGCGAAGCTGCTGATGGGAGACCCCTTAGTCGGACCGGCACCGGCCCGGATCCGGGCCACTGTCAACCCTCAGGATATCCAAGTCTCGGCGCCGCCGTACCAGGGGTTCCCGCGGGCGGGTGATTATGCTCGAACGCTATGGCAAGCATGTGGAAGCAGATCGGCAGAACCCTCGGAGCCCTCGCGGTGGAGAAGGGCCCTGCGTTGCTGCGCCAGTTGCAGTCGTCAACGTCTCAGTCGTCTACCTCGAAGCCTGGTCCGTCCGGCCGACCGATCGCCGCTCGGACATCTCCGACCGCACATCGCGCCAGGAGGGTGGAGTACTCCCCCGACCTCGACGGCAAAGCCGATCCAGGCGAGATCGTCTGGACCTGGGTTGCCTACGAGGAAGATCCGACCCAGGGCAAAGACCGTCCGGTGCTGGTGGTCGGCCGCGACGGCGACACGCTGCTCGGCCTGATGTTGTCTTCGCAGAGCAAGCGCGAAGGTGAGCGCGATTGGCTCGCAATCGGTTCGGGCCCGTGGGACGGCGAGGGAAGGCCCAGCTGGGTCCGGCTCGACCGGGTGCTCGACGTTCCCGAGAGCGGGATCCGGCGCGAGGGCGCTGTCATGGATCACAAGAAGTTCGACGCGGTCGCGGCAAAACTTCGGGCCGACTTCAGCTGGAGCTGAAGCCGACCCGAAGGGATAGAAGCAGTATCGATCAGCTGTCCATACGGTTGAACCGTCCGAAGAGTGCTCGATAGATGAGTGCACCGAGTGCACCGCCGATCAGCGGGAACACGATGAACAACCACACTTGACCTAGTGCGCCGTCCTGGAAGGGCGCGACTGCGAGGCTTCGAGCGGGGTTGACGGAGGTGTTGTCGATCGGGATCGAGATCAGGTGAATGACGGCCAGGGTGAAGCCGATGGACACTCCGGCAAGCGGTACGTCCGAGATCTGATCGGTCGACGCGAGAACGACGAACACCAGCAGCGCTGTCAGCAGGATCTCGATGATCATGGCGGCACCGATGCCGTAACCGTCCGAGACCACGTTGCCGAGAAGACTCTTCTCGGCCGACGGACTGTGTGCACCCCAACCGTTTGCGCCCAGTCCGTCAGCAGCACGGTTGTACGCCGGGAGACTGTTGGCCACCGTGTAGATCACGACGCCGGCGACCAACCCGCCGATCACTTGCGCGACAACGTAAATCGCCGCATTGACGGCTGAGATTCGCCCGATCACGAATTGGCCGAGGGTCACCGCCGGGTTGACGTGGCAACCGGAAATCGGCCCGATCGCATAGACGAGGAACAGCAGGGTCAAGCCGAATGCGAAGGCAACTCCGAGATTGCCGACTTTCGCACCTGCGAAGACGGCAGTTCCGACCGCGGAGAACACGAGCACAAAAGTCCCCACCGCTTCGGCCGCATACTTCTTCACATCCGAGATCGGTTCGATCTCAGTCAATTCCTGTGCAGTTGGAGACATATTCCCACCTTCTTCTCATCGAACGGTAGTAATGCTCACGCGCCTAGATTTGCCGGACTTTACGCAAGCCTGGTGATCTCCACAACAACTTCGAGATCTGTGGAGCGTCCACCGGAAAAGATTCCCTTCAAAGGCGGCACATCCGAATAGTCCCTTCCTATTCCGACGGAGACATGCTGTTCATTCACAGCTATCGCATTGGTCGGGTCATATCCCCACCACGCGCCGGTCCACGCTTCGATCCACGCGTGCGATTCCCCGACCACCGTGTCCCCGACTGCCGCATCACGTTTGGGGTGGAGATAGCCGGAAACGTATCGACACGGAATGCCCATCGTTCGTAGCAATACCAAGGTCAGATGCGCATAATCCTGGCAGACACCTTTCCTGGCCGACCAGGCCTCGACCGCCGACGTATGCACTCCGGTCGTACCCGGAACATAAGACATTTCACCGTAAACCCATTGCGACGCAGCCACTACTGCATCTTCAGGTGATTTATCTTTGCGCAATTCCTTGGCAATTGTCGCCAGCTTACGATCACGCGGAACATATCTCGTGAAACTCAGTTGCTCGTTGAATCGATCTTTAATCGCGTCACCCGATAATTCATCCCAGTCGACGGTTTCCTCGGGCTGAACGAACGGTTCCGTCTCCACCACCGACAGTCCGGTCACTTCGAGTTCGGTGTGCGGCGCGTGCAAGTCGAACGCAGTCACCGCGGTGCCCCAGTAATCGGTGTACCGGTAGGAACGCGTTGCCGGCTGGGTTTCGACGCGCGTGAGGATCACCGTCTGCCTGGTGTCGCCGCGGGGTGTCAATCGCGCCTCGTTGTACGACGACGTCACCGGGGCGTCATACGCATATCCCGTGGTGTGCACGACCCTCATTCGCCAGCTCACAGCTCTCCCTCCACCGTCGAATCCGCGTACGCGGCCCCGGCATCCGTCCATGCGACCCACGGCGCGGCGTGGAAGTACTGCAATGCAATTGCCTCACCCAGTTCGCGGCACGTCTCCTGCCAACCGAGCAACCGTCCCTGCAGATCCTCGAGCAACACGCCCTGTGGCAGAAACTCGAGCTCACTGCGTGCGCGGCCCAGAAGCCGCGGCGCCTCCGCCCGGATTCCGACGCGACTGCCCGGCTGCGGGTCGAGTTCCTGCAGGCACTTCTCGGCCTGCCTGATCGAGTGGAACACCGAGCGCGGAAAGAGCCTGTCCAACAAGATGAACTCGACGACGCGATTGGCGTCGAGTGCTCCGCGATACGTACGCAGATACGTGTCATGCGCACCCGCCGAGCGAAGAACACTGACCCACGCCGGCGAAGACGGTCGGTCACCGGCGCGCGCCAGCAGCATTCGCACGATCATGTCGACACGTTCGATCGAGCGCCCCAGCAGAAGGAACCGGTAGCCGTCGTCGCGGCTGAGCGTGGAATCCGCGAGACCCGCGAACATAGCTGCGCGTTCCTCCACGTAACGGAAGAACTCGTGCGGCCCCAGCCTGCGTGACGCGCGTTCACGCTCAGCCAATCCGTTGTACGTGGTGTTCAAGCACTCCCACATCTCACTCGACGTGACCTCACGTGCTCCGCGAGCATTCTCTCGGGCGCTCGCCAGCGAGTCCACGATCGAACCAACCTGATTGCGACTGAACGCAACCAGATCGGTGAGGGAACGCACGTCGAGCTTCTCCTCCGGCGCCTCGATGCCGAGAACACGCAAGAGCAAGCGCGACGTGCGGTCAGGATCGACGGTGGCGTCGTCGAGAAGTTGGTGGACGGCGACATCGAGGATCCGAGCGGTGTCGTCCGCCCGCTCGACGTAGCGGCCGATCCAGTAGAGAGACTCTGCGTTGCGAGCAAGCATCAGTCACCACGCTCCGTTCGCTGATAGTTCTTGGTAGCTGGGCAGTTCAGTGGAGTTCACTGTTGCTGCTGCTGCTGTTGTTGTGAGGTGCTCAGCTCCGGTCCCTGCACCGGTTCCGCGGATTCCGGGGGCTCGGACACCAACTCCTCGCCGGAAAGCTCCGGGTCCTCGTGAGAGGTGCGGCTCGCAAGCACCCACGTGTCCTTGCTTCCACCGCCCTGGCTGGAGTTGACCACCAGCGAACCTTCCGGAAGCGCCACCCGGGTCAGACCGCCGGGCAACACCCACACGTCGTCACCGTCGTTGACGGCAAAGGGCCGCAAGTCCACATGGCGCGGCGAGAGAACGTCGTCGATCTTGGTCGGCACCGTGGACAGCTGCACGAGAGGCTGCGCGATCCACCCGCGCGGGTCTGCCTTGATCTTGCGGGTGATCGCGGCCAGTTCCTTGGGGCTCGCGTCGGGCCCGAAGACGATTCCGTAGCCGCCGGACCCTTCCACCGGCTTGATGACGAGTTCCGCGACCCGGTCGAGGACTTGCTCGCACTCCTCGTCCAACCAACAGCGGAACGTGTCGACGTTCTGCAAGAGCGGCTTCTCACCGAGGTAGTAGTCGATGATCTGCGGAACGTAGGTGTAGACCAGCTTGTCGTCACCGACTCCGTTGCCGACGGCACTCGAGATCACGACATTGCCCGCCCGCGCCGCATTCAGTAGGCCTGCGACGCCGAGAATCGAATCCGGGCGGAAGTGCATCGGGTCGAGGTATTCGTCATCGATGCGGCGATAGATGACGTCGACCTGGCGCTCACCTTCCGTAGTGCGCATGTAGACCATGTTGTCGCGGCAGAACAGGTCGCGACCTTCGACGAGTTCCACGCCCATCTGACGAGCGAGCAACGAATGCTCGAAATAGGCCGAGTTGGCAATACCTGGTGTGAGAACAACCACTGTGGGGTCTGCTTCGTTGAGTGCAGCACCCGCGCGCAGCGCCCTCAGCAAGTGTGTTGCGTAATCCCCGACGGCCCGCACCTTGTGGGACATGAACAGGTCGGGGAACACCCGAGTCATCGTGCGACGGTTTTCCATCACATAGGAGACGCCGGACGGAGATCGCAGGTTGTCCTCGAGAACTCGGAACTCCCCGGCCTCGTCACGGACCAAGTCGATACCGGCGACGTGAATTCGCACACCGTTGGGCGGCACGATGCCGGCCGCTTCACGGTGGAAGTGCTCACACGAGGTGACCAGACGGCGCGGCAGCACGTGATCGCGCAGGATTCGCTGCTCGCCGTAAATGTCCGCGAGGAACAGCTCGAGCGCCTTCACACGCTGCTTGATGCCCTTTTCCAGCCGCGACCACTCCTGCGCGGCAATGACGCGCGGCACCAGATCCAATGGAAACGGTCGTTCCTGCCCGGACAGCGAGAATGTCACTCCCTGGTCGATGAATGCACGTCCGAGCGCGTCGGCACGCGCGGCGAGGTCGGCGCTGCTCGTCGGCGCCAGGGCTTTGAACACGCCTTTGTACGGAGCACGCACCGAGCCGTCGGGCTCGAACATCTCGTCGAAAGCCAACTCGTAGCGACCGATGTCTGAATATCCGTCGAACACTGCAGCGGGACGCGCTCGGGTGGTGGTCGAACCTGTTTTACTCGAACTTATCGAAGGCGGCGGCGTCATAGGGCAACATGCTGCTACAAGTGCGGCTATTCGGCAGCCCGGCGAGAGTTCGGGCGCTCGGTGTACTCTTCTCGACAGACGCAACGTGCGACGGTTTGGGTTCTTGGGCCCTCGGCTGGTAATCTTGCCAGTCGGTGCATCAGTGCGCCCACAGCTTTCTCGACCGTAACCAGCTAAAGACGACAAGGATTTTACGCGTGGCCAACATCAAGTCCCAGGTGAAGCGAATCCGTACCAACGAGGCGGCCCGACTCCGTAACCAGTCGGTGAAGTCCTCGCTGCGTACCGCGATCCGTTCATTCCGCGAGGCTGCGGCAGCCGGTGACAAGGACAAGGCCAACGAGCTCCTCGTCTCCACCAGCCGCAAGCTCGACAAGGCAGCCAGCAAGGGCGTTATTCACGCCAACCAGGCTGCCAACAAGAAGTCTGCACTCTCGCAGGCCGCCAACAAGCTCTGACGCTTCCACTGTGACGGTTCGCCGTCATACTGGTTCGTCTCGATAGCCGCCAGGTCGAAAGACCAGGCGGCTATTTTGCGTTCTCGATCAGGCTTGCTGGGTTACTGGACGGGTGTCTCCACGGTCGCGAGACTACTGCCGGCCAACCTCGCGCTGAGACATCGTGTCCTCAGTTCTTCCGCAGTGCACACACTTTCCGCACTGCCATCTCCAGGGCGAAGGACGAGTCGACTGCGGCGCCCTTCACGTCGGCATTGAGGGCGGCGACGATCTGCATTGCAGCGCCGATCGACGTGGGATCCCAGCCGCCGACTTCCTTGATCGCCTTCTTGACCTTCCACGGCGGCATCCCGAGATCCGACGCCAACCGGAACGGGTCACCGCCCCGGGCAAACGGGCCGACCTTCGCGATGGTGTGGACTGCGTCGGCGAGGGCATCAGCGAGCAGGACATGGGCAGTTCCGATCTGATCTGCCCATCGGAGCGCCTCGAGCGCACCCCGGGTATCGCCGACGATGACTTTGTCGGCCACGTCGAATCCGGAAACCTCGGCCTTGCCCGAGTAATACTTGTGGACCGCATCGACGTCGATCTTGCCGCCGGTATCTGCCGCCAATTGTGAGCAGGCCGATGCCAGTTCGCGGAGGTTGGAGCCGACACTTTCGATCATCGCTGCGATCGCGTCGGGCGCAACCCTGACGTCGGCGGTCCGGAACTCACCGCGGACGAAGTCGACCAGCTGACTCTTGTTCAGTTTTCCGCAGCTGTGCACCGTGGCACCGAGCTTCTCGAGGGCCGGTGCCAACGCTTTCGCGCGACCGCCGCCCGAGTGCACGACGATCAGAACGACGCCTTCTGCCGGCTCACGCGCCGCCTCGAGTACAAGAGCTACGGCATCCTTGCCTGCTTCTGCCGCCGATTCCAAGACGATCACACGATCTTCGGCAAAAAGAGAAGGGCTGAGCAGTTCAGCCAACTCGGGAGCATTGGTGTCGCCCGCACGCATCTTGGTTACCGGGAGATCCGAAATACCCTGGCCGCGGTCACCGCGGACGGCTCTGATGAGCTGCGATACCGTGCGGTCGATCAGGAACTCGTCGTCCCCGAGAACAAGATGCAGCGGATCGACTCCAGACGGATTACTCACCCGAAGATGGTCCCACGAGGAACCGACACGATCGACACAGACCCGCCGCCCCCGCCATACACAGCGACGGTGCCGTCGACGTCGGTCCGAACCACCGCCCCGCCCAATGAATCCAGTTCATCGAGAACCTCCGCATTCGGGTGCCCGAAACTGTTGCCGACGCCGACGCTGATCATCGTCAACCTCGGACGCACCGCTTCCAGAAATGCCGACGACGTGGTCCGAGAACCGTGATGGGGCAGCTTCAACACATCGGCCTTCACGTCCGCTCCCGATCGGAGGATAGCCTCCTCCCCCGCAACTTCGGCGTCGCCCGTCAACAGAATTCGACCCGCGCCCGTGTGCGCCATCACCACCAGCGACTGATCGTTGGCGGCGTCCGCGCCGTCCCCCGCATCGCGGGGAGCCGGAAGCAACGGACCGAGAACCTCCACGTTCACCGATCCCAACGTCAACTCCATACCTGCGCGCAACGAGACAACCGGAACGGCCTGCGAGTCGGCGGCTTCCTTCACTGCCCGAAAACCTGACTCCGGCAACAACATCGACCCGACTCCGACAGCAGCGACCGAACGCCCACCCAGAACTGCTTCCAATCCACCGATATGATCGGCATGAAAATGACTGATCATCAGCAACGCGATGTCGTTGACGTCCAACATGTTCAGGCAACGATCCATCGACGTGGGATCAGGACCGACATCGACGACGATCACCCTGCCGTCGCCGGTCGAGAGCACCAGACCGTCCCCCTGACCGACGTCGCACATCACCAGTACCCACCCCGGAGCAATACGACCACCCCCGAACACATGTTGAAAGATGAGCGCTAGAACAACTCCCAGAACGAGGACGCCGACCACCCATCTCGAGATCCGATTCCACAGCGTCAGCGCTACGACCAGTAAGACGCCCACGACGACGAGAGCGCCGATGAGTCCTGACGGCACCACCACCGACGCTCCGGGAAGCGCCGCCGCCCGCTCGGACACGTATAGCAGCCACCCCATCGGAGGCCGGACGAGCGGAGCAATGAACACGGCAATCGACGGACTGATCAGCGCGCACAAGGCAATTACCGCACCGAACACCGTGACAATTCCGATCACGGGAGTCACCGCCATGTTCGCGGCAATCGTGACGACACTGAATGTTCCCGCCATGGCGCCCACTAACGGTGCAGTGACGACAAACGCAGCACTGGAGACGGCTGTCATCTCCGCGAGCCAACGGGGCCATCCTCGTCGGCGAAGCACATCCACCCACACGGGGGCAATGATCACCAGTGCACCGGTGGCCGTGGTCGACAGCGCGAATCCCCAGTCGACGGCCAGCTCGGGCATCACGACAACCAGAACGATGACGGCGGCAGCAAGAGCAGGCAGCGCCTGTTTGCGCCGACCGGTGACCAGACTGAGCAGGCCGATCAGGCCCATCACCGACGCGCGTAGAACACTCGGCGACGGCCTCGCGACGACAACAAAAGCGACGAGGGCCATCAGTGCCAAGACGGCGCCGACCCGCGGACTCAGCGCCGCTGCTCTGACCAACAGCAGAACGGCCCCGAGCAGAATGCTGATGTTGGCGCCGGACACCGCGGTGAGATGGGAAAGCCCGGCAACGGTGAAGTTGTCCTTCACCACCGGCGACAACGCCGACGTGTCTCCGACGACGAGGCCAGGCAGCAGACCTGCCTGATCCGGCGGGAGTGCAGCCGAGCACGCAGCCGCGAAACGAGTGCGCACCACGCTCGCCCATCGCTGGTACCAGGGCACGTCTCCCACCGCGACGGGAGGGCCTTCGGACGTGATCACGGCGAGCGTGGAATCGCTACGCCAGGGCTGACTCGCCCGGCCGCGAACCGTGAGGCGCTGCCCTGGAACAACTTCGAGCCACGACGAACTGGGCGCCCGGATGGTGACCAAGCCGCCTCCGGAGTACCTGCGGTTGTGTGCAGTCACCGAATTGACGGTTGCCCGGAAGAAGACCTGACCTTGACCCACCGCGCCGGAGACCACGTGCGGATCCTCAGTGGGTTCCACTTCGACACTCACCCACGATCCCTCGAGGGCAGCCCGGGTCAGTGGGTGCCCCTCGACCTCGGTCGCTCGCCACCCGCTGACCGCACTACACCCGGCGCCGAACAGCAATGCAACCAACATGATTCGTGCCCACCCCGCTGATGTCCGGCGCACAACCACGTAAGTGAGGAGTGCCGCTGGAACCGCACACGCCACCGCCAGTACCCACGCGGCGACCGGGCCGAACAGTATCCCCACCGCACTGCTCCCCCACACTGCGACGGCCGACAGAAGCAGTCGAGCGTCGAGGACCGGCGAGGCTTCCGGTTCGTTCATACCGACACCAGCACTCGCAATTTGGCCAACCTTGCCGGGCCGATCCCGTCGACTTCCCCCAATTGTTCTATGTCCGTGAATCTTCCGTTGGAGGTGCGCCAGGAGATGATCGCCGCAGCCGTTACCGGCCCTACCCCGGGAAGCTCGTCCAGTTCGGCCTCGGTGGCGGTATTGAGGTTCACCAGCCCAGCCCCGCCGGATTCCCCCGTAGCTGCGGGGCTGGTCCCTCCTGCAGTGGTACTCGAAGAAACACCACCGGACTGATCGGCCGCACCAACCACGATCTGATCGCCGTCGACAAGTTTCTGAGCCAGATTCAGGCCCACCGTCTCCGCTCCGTCGAGCACGCCACCTGCCGCAGCAAGCGCGTCGGCGATGCGCGAGCCCGAATGTAGGTTGACAAGACCCGGCGTGCGCACGAGTCCGACGACACTGACCACCACAGCCTCGGGCGGATGCTCTGCCACGACGCCGGTAGGTACGGGACTGGGTGATTTACCATCGTCGGCAGTGACATTCTGCGCCGTGACATTCTGGGGCGAGGGCAACGGTGGGACCGCCTGCATGCTCGGAGAATCCCACCACACGGTGAACAAGCCGATTCCCGTGGCCAGAACTGCAACGATCGCCAACACCCAGGTCGCCGATCGACTCGGGCGCCAACGTGTTCCGCGCCAATGTTCGGGCAATCGGTCGAACCGTGACGAGTCGGGTTGAGCTTCGTAGTCGTCCTCGTCGAAGTCCTGAAGCCACTCGGGGGATCTCTCGAATGGCTGCGGGGACCTCTCGAAAGACGCTGAATCCCCGAATTCGTCGACGTCCTCGTGTCGCCGCCTGTAGTTGCCGTCCATCGCCGCGAGGCGATCACGCGCCCGCTCGCGCTCCTCGCTGATCCTCATGACTGGACGCTAACGAGAGACCTCGCCGCCAACGACGAACAATTTCAATCTGTGGAGAACTCGAGGGTTGTGGAGAAACGATCAGTCGCTCGTGTCGATGTCCGGCAGCGGGCACACCACCACACCGATCGCGCCGACACCGACGTGCGCTCCGATGACCGCACTGAAGTCGGTAACCACAGATTCCGCTACATCGGGGATGCGCTCGGCCAACTGTTCCGCGATCCCGTCCGCACGCTCTCGCGCTCGCATGTGATGCACGGCTATCGCCACACGACCGAGACCAGCGCGCTCGACTGCCGAATCCACCAAGCGTGCAAGCGCTTTGGTGGTGGTACGTGTTTTCTCGCCGAGCACCAGCTTGCCGTCCACCAGATGCAGGATCGGCTTCATCGCCAATGCAGTACCCAGCAACGCAGCCGCGGTTCCGATTCGTCCGCCCCGGCGCAATTGATCAAGTTTGTCGACGACGATGTAGCAGCGCCCACGACTTGCAACGTCGACCGCCCGGCCATATGCCTCTTCGAGTGAAGCGCCCTTCTCGGCCAAGCGCGCAGCTTCGAGAGCGGGATATCCCAAACCCATTCCGGCGGACTGTGAATCGACGATCCGGACGGCGCCACCGAACTCCTGGGCCGCGACTCGTCCGGCTTCCCACGTTCCCGAGAGTTGACGTGAAATGTGAACGGCGAGAACGCCGTCACCGTCGCTCATGTCCAGGGCGCGTGCATACGCTTCGGACAACTCGGCGGGCGACGCTCCGGCCGTTGTCACTCCCGACAGATCGTTCGGCATTGCGTCGACGCCCTCACGCAAGTCGCAGCCGTCGCGGAGCACATGGAGGGGAACCACCTGAATGCCACATGCGTCGGCCGACTCCTGCGGAATGCAGGCGGAGGAATCCGTGACGACGACGACCGGCACTGTGCTACCCGACTTCGCTCGGTGGTGAGACGAGTTGCGGTGAGACAAGTTCCGGCGAAACCACTGTCTGCGCCTCGACCCCGCGAATCGCAGCGATCATCGCGCGGGCTACGCCGACGTGACCGTCCCAACCCCAGTGAATGCCATCAGGATTACCGTTCTCGGAAAAGACGTTGTCGCGCACTGCATCCGCGAGGTCGACCACGGGAACGTCTTTCTTCGTAGCCCACTCGGTGATCGCGGACACGGCGGCCGGCCGGCCGGCATGCACGCTTGCGTAGGCATCGCTGCGGTGCACGGATGGCAGAGTCGCGATCATCGGTAGTTCCGGCCGCATGTACTCCAACGCATTTCGCGAGCTTTCCAGATACTCGACGCTCAGCTTGGGCGGAAGCGCGACCGGGCGGCCCAGCGGTGCAAGCCTCGGCTGCAGCCACTGATAACCCTCGCGCACCACGCGTCGAAGCGCCGGAGGACGAACATAGCGGATCGTCTCGCGGAGCGCGGTAGGCAATGGGGACGGCAGCGAGTCCATACCGCCGACTGCGAACACGACGGCACCGGCCCGCGGCACCGCCGCCCACACGCGAGGATCCTGAGTCAGTGCCCACCACGCGTCGCGGCACGTCCAGCCGATACGGGCGACCAACTCGACATCCCAGTCGAGTTCGTCGGCCACGATGTTGGGCCAGATGCGTGGATGATCTGCCGCGAGGCCGCCTTTGGGGCCGAAATACGACAGCGAATCCGCGAGCACGAGGAGGACGGGGCGCTGCCCGTCAGCACTTTCAGAGGACGTCATTTGCGACACTCGCAGAAGCATTCCATACGTCGAGTCGCCACTCGATCGACTTGACGTCACCATGTCCGCTGAGTTGCACCCAACTGGTGTTTCCCAATCCGCCGAGGACGGCCCAGCGGTCGATGGGCAGGTCGAGCAATGCCGCTGTCAGTGCCGCGATCAAGCCTCCGTGCGCCACCAGAACCACGGGCCTCTCGGCCCAGTCCGGGTGCGTCTCGAGTAGCTCGTGAACTACCGGAAGGCTGCGATTTGCGACGTCGATTCGGCTTTCACCGCCGGGCGGCGCCAACGTGGCATCTGCCCGCCAGGCAGATCGCACACCGGGAGTACGCTCGTCGACGTCGTGATGCGTCAGGCCTTGCCACTCGCCCAGGTGTGTCTCACGCAGACGCGTGTCGGTGAGGACCGGAAGTCCGGCGGCATCACCGACAGCGACGGCCGTGAAGTACGCCCGACGCAGATCCGAGGACACGATCGTCAACGGTCTGCGATCGGCGATCACCGGACCTGCACTCTTGGCCTGCGTGCGTCCCAACTCCGACAGGTCGGTGTCGAGTTGCCCCTGCATCCGAGAGTCGGCGTTGTATTCGGTCTGTCCGTGACGCAGCAGGATGAGCCGGCGGACAGGGTTCGACGCCGCACTGGGCGCCGATGAAGTCACAGCGAGGGATCCTGCGCGTCCGGCTCGGAAACCGTGTCGGTCTCGAACACCGTGTTGGCGTCGGCGGGGCCGAGACGGTTCTGTCCGAGACCTTCGACCTCGACCGTCGGGCAGTCCTTCCACAGGCGATCGAGAGCGTAGAAGTTGCGCTCCTCGTCGTGCTGGACGTGGACGACGATGTCGGCGTAGTCGAGCAGTGCCCAGCGGCCCTCGCGGGTGCCTTCACGACGGACAGGCTTGTGTCCGGCTTCGCGGAGGCGATCCTCGATGTTCTCGACGATCGAGTTGACCTGACGCTCGTTGGTCGCGGACGCGATCACGAAGCAGTCCGTGATGACCAGCTGTTCGGACACATCGAGCACCACCACTTCGGTGGCCAGCTTCTCGTCGGCTGCCAAGGCCGCGATGCGTGCCATGTCGATGGCTTCGGTGTTTGCACTCACTCGATGTTCTCCAGTTTCGTCTTCAGAAAGTACTTGTTGTTCTCGGCTAGCTCGATTCGGCGCCCGGGACGGCTTCCGACTTCCCCGGTGCGGGCTCCGACATCGTTGTAGCTCCGTCGCGGCGCTCCGCGTCGACAGGTCGATACAGGTTCCGCTTCGAGATGTACTGCACCACTCCATCCGGCACCAGGTACCAGACAGGGCGGTCTTCACTTGCCCGACGCCGACATTCGGTCGACGAAATGGCAAGTGCCGGAATCTCTATCAACGTGACCGCGTCGGCGGGCATGGTGTCGAGGTGACCGGCCAGGTGCTCTGCATTGAGATCGAAGCCCGGTCGCGATACCCCGACGAACTTCGCCAATGCGAACAACTCTTCCCAATCTTGCCAGGAAAGGATGCTGGCCAGCGCATCGGCACCGGTGATGAAGAAGAGTTCGGCGTCGGGATGGTAGGCCCGGAGGTCTCGCAATGTGTCCACGGTGTACGTCACTTTTTCACGGTCGACGTCGACCCGAGAGACGGAAAACCGCGGGTTGGAGGCGGTGGCGATGACCGTCATGAGGTACCGATCCTCGGCAGGACTGACGCCCCTCCCCTGCTTCTGCCAGGGCCGCCCGGTGGGGACGAAGATCACTTCGTCGAGTCCGAACCGGTCGGCGACCTCACTGGCCGCAACGAGGTGGCCATGGTGAATGGGGTCGAAGGTGCCACCCATCACTCCGAGGCGTCGAGCACGTTCCACCGATAGTCCCTTCTGCACGAGTGTCGAGCTTACGGGTCAGACCGGCAGCAGACGGGACACGACGTCGGCAAGCTGCTGGGCCGAGCGGCACTCGTGCATGCTGATGACCTCGTTGTACACCTTCGCCGCGGAGTCACCCGTTCCCCATTGCCCCTTCGGCTCAGGGTTGAGCCAGTGTGCGTGCTTGGCAACCGCAACCATCTGCGACAGCGACTGGAGGTTGGGATCACGGTAGTTGTTGCGACCGTCGCCGAGTACCAGCAGCGACGTGCGACTGGTGATCGACTGCGCGAACTTCTCCTGGAAGACCCCGAAGGCGTGCCCGTAGTCGGAGTGGCCGTCGTAGGTGATCAGTTCGGCTTCACGCACCATCCGTGACATCGCGGACCCGAGGTCTGCGTTCGAGTCGAAGAACCGCGTGACCTCGTCGGTCGTGTCGATGAACGCGAACACCCGCACGCGCGAGAACTGCTCGCGCAAGGCGTTCACGAGCAGCAGGGTGAAGTGGCTGAACCCCGCCACCGAGCCGGATACGTCGCACATCACCACAAGTTCCGGTCGTGCTCGCTTCGGCTTGCGCTGCACCAGATCGATCGGCACTCCACCCGTCGACATGGACTTGCGCAAGGTGCGACGCAGGTCGATCGAACCCGCGCGGGAGCGGCTACGACGCACGGCGAGACGGCTGGCCAACAAGCGAGCCAGGGGTGCGACGTTCTTCTTCAGCGTGGTGAGTTCGGCATCGGACGCTCGCAGGAAGTCGACTTCCTCGGCGAGTTTCGGAACGCCGTACGTGGCGACCCGTTCCTTGCCCAGATTCTCGGCTGTGCGTCGACGCGTTTCCTTCTCGACCATCTTGCGGAAGTCCGCGATGCGCTGTGCTGCCGTGCGCTTGGCGACCTCGGACTGGTAGTCGGAGTTGTCCTTGCCCTCTGACCCGGAACCTTCCTGGTTGCCGAGCAGGCCCTGCAGGATCTTGTTGAGCAAAGTCTCCGGGGCGACGTCGCGCAGTGCCTGGTAGGCGGAGAACGACGGGCCGTTGCTCGACTGGTATTGCCCGAGTTCCTCGACCATTGCGGCGGTGAGAAGTTCGGTCAACTCCATCGCCTCGTCGCTGCCGTCAGTCAGCAATTCGGCGATCAGCTCACGCAAGGCCTGCAGATCGATCGAGCCGTCTGGCTTGCGCGGCAGTGTGACGTCGACGTCTCCGACCGCCCGGTCACCGATCGCTTTGGGGAACCACAGGTCGAAGACGGCGTCGAACGTGGCCCGGTGGGTCGGCCTGCGCAGGAGCGAGCACGCCAGCCCTTCACGAAGTGCCTCACGATCGAGCAGATCGAGTACCGACATGACCTGACCGGCGTCGACGGTCTCGGACGGGCCGACCATGATTCCGCGTCGTCGCAGCGCCTCGACAAAATCGACGAGGTGACCGGGAATCCCGTGCGGCGCTGCCAGGCCGCCAGGTGAGAGCGGCGACGTCGATCCTGCGGGAGCCATGTCAGACCTCAGTTCAGCCGAAGTTCAGCGGCGGCACGCACCTGGTCCGACTGGTGCTTGAGGATCACGCCGAGCGTGGCGCGAACGGCATCGTCGTCGAGAGTGTCCATGCCCAGAGCCAGGAGTGTGCGGCCCCAGTCGATGGTCTCCGACACCGAAGGGACCTTCTTGAGCTGCATTCCGCGAAGAACACGAATGGTGTTGACCAGCTGCTCGGCAATCGCTTCAGGAAGCTCCGGCACACGGCTTGCGAGGATGCGACGCTCGAGGTCGGCATCCGGGAAGTCGAGATGCAGGAAGAGGCAACGACGCTTCAGAGCCTCCGAGAGTTCACGAGTGGCATTCGAGGTCAACACCGTGAACGGCTTGCGGGTGGCGGTAATGGTTCCGAGTTCGGGGATCGTGACCGCGAAGTCGCTGAGCACTTCGAGGAGCAGACCCTCGATCTCGACGTCGGCCTTGTCCGTCTCGTCGATCAGCAGCACCGTCGGGTCCTCGCGGCGAATGGCCTTGAGCAGTGGACGTGCGAGCAGGAACTCCTCGGAGAACACGTCCGCCTTCGTCGAATCCCAGCTGTGGTCGACCGCGACATCACCCCTCGCTCCGCTCGCCCCGCCCGACTGGATCCGCAAGATCTGCTTCGCGTGGTTCCACTCGTAGAGCGCACGAGCCTCGTCGACGCCTTCGTAGCACTGCAGACGTACCAGCTCGGCGCCTGTCGTCTGGGCTACCGCGCGCGCCAACTCGGTCTTACCGACACCGGCCGGTCCCTCGATGAGCAGGGGCTTGCCCAGTCGGTCGGCAAGGAACACTGCCGTTGCAGTGCCCTTGTCGGACAGGTAACCCGTCTCGGCCAAACGCTCGATCACGTCGTCGACGCTCGAGAAGAACGGTGTTGTATCGGGGAGAGCTCGGTCCACGGTTAACTCCTAAAAAGGGTGGGGCAAGTCTGGTGAACTTTTCAGGCGGGTCGGGTGTGCCCGTCGCCCCAGACGATCCACTTCGTGGACGTCAGTTCCGGCAGCCCCATGGGGCCACGCGCGTGCAGTTTCTGGGTGGAGATGCCGATCTCGGCGCCGAATCCGAACTGCTCACCGTCGGTGAATGCAGTCGACGCGTTGACCATCACTGCGGCGGCGTCGACGCGAGCGGTGAACTCGCGGGCAGCCGAGAGATCGGACGTCACGATGGCTTCGGTGTGGCCCGTTCCGTACTGGTCGATGTGCTCGACGGCAGCGTCCAAGTCCTTGACGACTTTGAGAGCGACGTCGAGGGTGAGGTATTCCTTCGACCAGTCGTCCTCGGTGGCGGGGACCAGTCCCGGCAGATCACCGTGCACTACAACGTCGTGCATCTGGAGCGCTTGCAGCAGCTTCGGCACGGCGGTCTCGGCGATCGCAGCGTCGACCAGCACGGTTTCGGCTGTATTGCAGACGCTGGGCCGACGGGTCTTGGAGTTGAGCAGAATCTTCTCGGCCATCAGGAGATCGGCGGCCGAGTGAACGTAGACGTGGCAGTTACCGACACCGGTCTCGATGGTGGGCACGGTGGCATCACGCACAACTGCGCTGATCAAGCCGGCACCGCCGCGCGGGATGACTACATCGACGAGCCCGCGGGCCTGGATGAGGTGCGTGACCGTCGACCGATCCGCACTCGGCAGAAGTTGAACGGAGTCCTCGGGAAGCCCCTGAGCAACCAACGACGCGCGCAGCGCCTCCACCAACGCTTCGTTGGACTTGACCGCCGAAGACGAACCACGAAGCAGCGCAGCATTTCCCGACTTGAGAGTCAGCCCGAAAGCGTCGACGGTAACATTGGGGCGAGCCTCGTAGACCATGCCGACGACACCGAGCGGAACGCGCTGCTGGCGTAGCTCCAAGCCGTTCGGCAGAGTGGAACCACGAAGCACCTCACCGATCGGATCGGGTAGCCCGGCAACCTGACGCAGACCCGAAGCGATGCCCTCGATCCGGTCAGCAGTCAGCCGAAGGCGGTCGAGCAATGATTCCTCGGTGCCACCGGCCTTCGCAGTGTCGATATCGAGAGCGTTGGCCGCGAGAATCCGATCACTGGCCGCGAGTACGGCGTCGGCTGCGCCGTGGAGCGCAGCGTCCTTCTGCGCGGTGGTCAGCAGAGCCAGGACGCGCGAAGCCTTACGGGCTCGGCGTGCGGCGTCGTGCACGACGGCCTTGGTGTCGGACGCATTCGAGTCGACGGTTTCTGCGTTGGATGTCACAGCGGTCATGAATACACATTAACCACCCACCGTGGCGGCCTGCTCGGCGGAACAAGGCTGTGACCACCGGACAACATTGCGGCGGACCGCCGGGGAACGTTCCGACGGACCGTCCGAAAACATTTCGACGGACCGCCGGGGAACAATTCCGGCGCGAGGCACTGTTGCACCCACCGACCTTCTTCTTCGAGTCAGGAGCCATCCGTGAGTGTGTTGTTCGAGCCATTGACCCTGCGCGGCGTCACCATTCCGAACCGCGTCTGGATGGCACCGATGTGCCAGTACTCGGCTGACGTCATCGGCGACCAGGTCGGAGTGCCCAACGAGTGGCATCGCACGCACTTGGTGAGCCGTGCGATCGGCGGCACCGGCCTGATTCTCACCGAGGCGACGGCCGTCAATCCCGAGGGCCGCATATCGGCAGCTGATCTGGGGATCTGGAACGACACGCAGGCGCAAGCCTTCGCCGAGATCAACGCGCAACTCGCGTACTTCGGCGCAGTGCCCGGAATTCAGCTGGCGCACGCCGGACGCAAAGCGTCGACGCAGGTTCCGTGGCGCGGAGGCAAGAGCCTGCCGGCCGACGACCGTCTGTCCTGGCAGACAGTGGCTCCCAGCGCGGTTCCGTTCGGTCATCTCGCCGATCCGGTCGAGCTCACCACCGAGGGCATCGAAAAGGTCGTCGCGGACTTCGCAGCGGCGGCAACCCGTGCATTGAAGGCCGAATTCAAGGTCGTGGAAATTCACGCGGCTCACGGATACCTGATCCATCAGTTCCTCTCCCCCGAGAGCAACAAGCGAACGGACCGCTACGGCGGCAGCTTCGAGAACCGCATTCGGTTGCTCCTGGAAATCCTGAGCGCAGTCCGCGAGGTGTGGCCGGCCGAGTTGCCGCTCTTCGTCCGGGTCTCGGCGACGGATTGGCTGACGGAAGAGCGCGGACTGGAGGTCGACAGCTGGACCGCCGATCAGACCGTTGCCCTCGCCAACATCCTCTCCGACTACGGAGTCGATCTCGTCGACGTCTCCACCGGCGGTAATTCACCGGCGGCGCAGATTCCGGTGGAACCGGGATATCAGGTTCCGTTCGCCCGTCGCCTGCAGAACGAGAGCCTGCTACCGGCCGCCGCCGTGGGCCTCATCACCGAACCCGAACAAGCCGAGAAGATCGTCGAGGACGGTAGCGCCGTGGCGGTGCTCCTCGGCCGCGAGCTGCTGCGTGATCCCTACTGGGCGCGCCGGGCGGCCCGGGAACTGAACGCCGAGGTAGGACCGCATATCCCGTCGCAGTACGCCCGTGCCTTCTAGCCCGAAAATCGGCTCCCGCGCACAACTTTGATAGCGTAAGCGTCTTACTTGCCGGTAGTCCGGAGCCCTGTGGGCTCCGGACACTGCCGCGGGCCAGAGCCGTGCGACGGGGGTCGCAACGAGCCACAGGGCACGCGGACGCTCGATTTCCCGACCGGCTCATCGGCGAGTGGGCAACGAAAAGATGCGTGCATCAGGTACGTGCCCCGCTCGGTTCGATGATTGCGCTGGGGAGCGCATGTCATGACTACACCAGAGAACTCGATCAGCGCTCTCGAAGTGGCCGAATCACCCGATGTCTGCGTCACCGACAATGCGTCCGTCAAGCGCGCTGTCAAGGCAACGATGCTCGGAAATGCCATGGAGTGGTTCGATTTCGGCGTTTACGCATATCTAGCTACCACTATCGGAAAAGTGTTCTTCCCGGACGCGAGCGGCAGCGCTCAACTCCTCTCCACCTTTGCAATTTTTGCGGCAGCCTTCATCGTCCGCCCACTCGGCGGATTGTTCTTCGGTCCACTCGGTGACCGCATCGGACGCAAGAAAGTCCTGGCCACCACCATCATTCTGATGGCGGGCAGCACCTTCGCCATCGGCCTCATCCCGAGCTACGAATCCATCGGTATCGCCGCCCCGATCCTGCTGGTACTCCTACGCCTACTGCAGGGCTTTTCCACCGGCGGCGAATACGGCGGGGCCAGTACGTTTGTCGCCGAATACGCACCGGACAAGCGGCGCGGCTTCTTCGCCAGCTTCCTCGAATTCGGCACCCTGGCAGGATATGTGGCGGCAGCGGGCATCGTCACGATCATCCAGACCGTCGTCAGCGCCGAGGACCTCCTCCAGTGGGGCTGGCGCATCCCCTTCCTCATTGCCGGACCGCTGGGTCTCATCGGTCTGTACCTCCGCCTGCGCTTGGAAGAAACCCCCGCGTTCCAGATGATGGAGCAGGCCGAAGAGCGCTCCCTCGCAGACGAATCCACCGGCAAGAAACTGCGCGAAACTCTAGTCGACAACTGGCGACCGCTCGTCCTGTGCATCGTTCTCGTGGCGACGTACAACATCGCTCACTACGGCCTGCTCAGCTACATGCCGACGTACCTGACCAACACGTTGGGTTACGACGAATCCCACGGACTCGTCCTGATGATCATCGTCATGATCGTGATGATGATGGGAATCAGCTACGTCGGAAAGTTCTCGGACCGAGTCGGGCGTAAACCATTGTTGCTCAGCGGTTTCATCGGATTCTTCCTCCTTTCCCTGCCCGCATACCTGTTGATCGGCGTCGGCAATTACGTGACGGTCTTCTTGGGACTCGCAATTCTCGGCGGATTGCTCCTGCTGTTCGTCGGAGTCTTCCCGTCCGTGCTGCCCGCACTGTTCCCGACCGGAATCAGGTACGGCGGCTTGGCAATCGGATACAACGTCGCGGTCTCCATCTTCGGCGGAACCACTCCCCTGGTGCTCACCGCCCTCGAAAGTGCAACGGGCAGCAACCTGGTCGCGCCGATGTACATGATGATCGCCGCAGTGATCGGCGGTATCGCGGTACTGCTCATCCCCGAGACGGCACGCAAGCCACTCGACGGTTCCCCGCCTTCCGTCGCCACCGACGAGGAGGCACGTCGGATCATCCGCAAGGTTCGTCGAAAGAGAATGAAGGCCGATAACCTCGAGGTATGAGCACGCCTCGAATCGTCGTCGTCGGCAGTATCAACATGGACCTGGCCACCTCAGTGTCCAGATTTCCTGCTCCGGGAGAAACACTGCTCGGCACTGCCTTTGCCACAACCGCGGGAGGCAAAGGCAGTAATCAGGCCATCGCCGCCGCGAAGGCAGGAGGCGATGTGTCGTTCGTCGGAGCGGTCGGCGACGACGGTTTCGGTACCCAGTTGCGAGACACGCTTGAAGACGCCGGCGTCGACACCGCATTGCTTCGTAGTGTCGACGGCCCGAGTGGCGTTGCCGCCATCACCGTGAGCGAGTACGCGGAGAACAACATCATCGTCGTCCCGGGCGCCAATTCCTCGGTCACCTCGTTGTCCGAAGGAGACCTCGACGCGATCGCACACGCCGACGTTCTCCTGTGCCAACTCGAAATACCCCTCGACACGGTCACCGCAGCGGCCCGGCACGCGCATGCCAACGGAACAACCGTCATCCTCAATCCTTCGCCGGTACAAGCCCTTCCGGGCGCCCTGATCGAGTCTGTCGATATCCTGATCGTCAACCAGACCGAGTCGGAGCAGTTGGCCGCGGCCACCGGCCGCGTCCGATACCTCGTCACGACGCTCGGGGCGGGCGGCGCGGATCTCAGGTCGGGCGAGAAGACAATCCACGCCGACTCCCCGGCCGTGACACCCGTGGATACAACCGGCGCAGGCGATGCCTTCACCGGCGCCTTCGCGGTGGAGTGGGTGCAGGACCAGGAACGCGCCCTGCAGTTCGCTGCCACGGCGGGAAGCCTGGCGACGACGGTGCGCGGTGCCTCGGTGTCATCACCCACTCGCGCTGCGATCGAGAAAGTGCTGAAGCGTCAGGCTTGACTCTGACACCGTGTGAGGTCGTAAACCTGTAGGTGTCGGGTTTGTGAGAGAGAAACGGGGCGAGCAACCATGTTGAGCATCGGAGACTTCGCGAGAGCAGGTCGTGTGTCGGTGCGCATGCTCCACCACTACGACGCCATCGGTCTGCTCAGACCCGCGAGGGTTGACGCATCCACCGGGTATCGCTCGTACACCGCGGGCCAGTTGGCGCTGCTCAACCGCATCGTCGCTCTCAAGGAGTTGGGCCTGACCCTGGCCCAGGTCCAGCAAGTGGTGGAGTCGGCGGTCACCGTCGACGAGATCCGCGGGATGCTCACGCTTCGCCGTGCAGAACTCGAAACCCGAATCCAGGAAGACACCGCGCGACTGGCGCACGTACAGGCGCGCCTACGCATCATCGAAAGTGAGGGACAGATGTCCGCATACGAGGTTGTGATCAAGTCCGTTCCGGCGCTGCGGGTCGCGGAGTTGACCGGTACCGCCAAGACGATGGATCCGTCGTCGATCGGACCGGTGGTTCGCGGGTTGTACGAGCGCCTTTGTACCGGTTTGGATCGTGCCGGTATCGCCGCGATCGGACCCGCCGTCGCCTACTACGAGGATTCCGGTGACGACGAGAACGTCGTCGTGCACGCGGCGCTACCGGTCGACGCGGATCCCGAGGGCGACTACGAGTTCGCTGTGGTGGACCTGCGGGCCGAAGAGCACGTGGCCTCGCTGCTCCACAAGGGTTCGATGGACAACTGCCTGCCCGCTTATCAGGCGTTGGCTCAATGGATCGACGCAGCGGGATACCGCAATGCCGGCCCCAGCCGTGAGGTGACGCTGGCGTGCCCGGAAGATGTCGACGGCTGGGTCACCGAACTGCAGGAACCTGTTGCCAAGGCCTGAAGCCCGCACATGTCGGCAGGGTCGTGCACCATGGGGTCCATGACCACCGCCACTGCCCCAGCCATGCGCGACGAAGCCGAGCGGCTGCTCCGCGAACTCGCGGGGCCGGATGCCCGCCTACGGGAGGACCAGTGGACGGCCATCGAGGCGCTGGTGGTGCAGCGCAAGCGCGCGCTTGTCGTGCAGCGGACCGGTTGGGGCAAGTCGGCGGTCTACTTCATCTCGGCGAAGCTGCTCCGGGCAACAGGCCACGGCCCCACGGTCATCGTCTCTCCGTTGTTGGCCCTGATGCGAAACCAGGTCAGTTCTGCCGAGCGTGCCGGGGTGCGAGCCGCAACCATCAACTCGGGCAATGTCACCGAGTGGGACGACATCCACGCCCGCGTCGCAGCCAACGATCTCGACGTACTGCTGGTCAGCCCCGAGCGCCTCAACAACCCCGACTTCCGCGATCAGGTTCTTCCGTCCCTGGCAGCTGACGCCGGCTTGGTAGTGGTCGACGAGGCTCACTGTGTTTCCGACTGGGGACACGACTTCCGTCCCGACTATCGGCGCATCAGGACGTTGATCGCCGAACTCGGCGAAGGCATTCCCGTCCTCGCGACCACGGCTACGGCCAACAACCGCGTCGTCGAGGACGTGTCCGCCCAACTCGGCGTCGGCGGCGAGGAGACGCTCGTACTTCGTGGCGGGCTGGAACGCGAGTCACTTCACCTTTCCGTGGTTCACATTCCCGAGGCGACGGCGCGTGCTGCCTGGCTCGCCGACATGCTCGAGACGCTGCCGGGATCGGGCATCATCTACACGCTGACGGTCTCGGCCGCACGCGACCTCGCAAGCCTGCTCTCCGAACGCGGGCATACCGTCGCCGCCTACACGGGCCAGACCGATCCCACCGAACGTGAATCCCTCGAGCAGGACTTGTTGGGCAATCGCGTCAAGGCCCTGGTGGCCACCTCGGCCCTCGGGATGGGCTTCGACAAGCCCGATCTCGGGTTCGTCGTCCACCTCGGCGCACCGTCGTCGCCGATCTCGTACTACCAGCAGGTGGGCCGCGCCGGTCGTTCCACCGACAGGGCCGACGTGATCCTGCTGCCGGGCGCCGAGGACAAGCAGATCTGGAGCTACTTCGCCTCGGTCGCCTTCCCCCGCGAGCATCTCGTCCGCAGCGTCATCGAGCACCTCGACACCGAAAAGGCCACGTCGACACCGGCACTCGAACCTCTGGTGGAGCTCAATCGAACGCGTCTCGAGATGGTCCTCAAAGTCCTCGACGTCGACGGCGCCGTCAAACGCGTCAAGGGCGGCTGGATCAGCACCGGCGAACCTTGGGTGTACGACGCCGAGCGCTACGGCCGACTCGACGACGCTCGCCAGGCCGAGCAGGCCGCAATGGTCGAGTACCAGAGCATCACGACGTGTCGAATGACCTTCCTGCGTGAACAACTCGACGATCCGGGCCTGACCTCAAAGAACTCACAGTGCGGTCGCTGTGACAACTGCACGGGCGATCGCTACGACACCACTGTCGACACCGCCGCCCTCGACGAGACTCGGGCGCGCTTGCAGCGCCCCGGATTCGACCTGGAGCCGCGCAAGATGTGGCCGACCGGCCTGAGCAAGCTGGGCGTCAAGCTGTCCGGGAAGATCACCGAGGGCCCGGAAACCGGGCGCATTCTCGGACGGATGTCGGACCTGGGCTGGGGCCAACGTCTCCGCGCACTTTTCGACGGTCCCGACGCAGAGGTACCCGATGCTGTGGTCAGCGCGTGTATCAGCGTTTTGGCGGCCTGGAATTGGGCCGAGCGCCCCACCGGTGTCATGGCCCTCGAATCCACGACGCATCCGTTGCTGGTGTCGAGCCTGGCTGCCAAGCTGGCCGAGGTCGGGCGATTGACCGACCTGGGCACCCTTCGCTTGCGCCCCGACCACCCTCCGGTGTCGGCAGCGAACTCCGCCTATCGCGTGTCCGGACTGGTCGATGTTTGGGAAGTCCCGGACATGAGTATCCACCAGGGACCAATACTCCTTGTCGACGCAATCGCCGATACCGGTTGGACTTTCACGATGGCCGCACGCGCACTTCGACAGGCTGGTGCTCACTCCGTACTTCCGTTGGCGCTCGCGAGCCCGAAATAGCGAGTTTTTGCCCGAAATAGTCGCTCCGACAACGGCAAAAGTTACATAATGTGAGCACCATCACATTCATGTCCTCACCTGGGGCGCAACGGGTTCCACACGGCCCGAAACGGACATCTGCATGACTTCGACAGCAATGATTGTTACGTTCAGATGACCGATGAAGCCTGTTGATACGAGAGCTATCCCGACCACCGCGCCGGACGCGGTGTTGTTCAGAAGCCCACAGATCGATGACGGAGTCCGGCTCTGGGAGATCGCACGTGATTCGAAGGTGCTCGACCTCAATTCGAGTTATGCATACCTGTTGTGGTGCAGGGATTTCAGCGCGACGTCCATCGTCGCAGAGGTAGACGGCCGCGTAGTCGGATTCGTTTCCGGTTATACCCGTCCCAGCGCGCAGGAAACCCTGTTCGTGTGGCAAGTGGCGGTCGACGAAGACCAGCGCGGCAAGGCAATTGCTGCCCGCATGCTGTCCGACTTGATGGATCGCACTGCCCCACTGGGTGTTACACATCTGGAGACGACGATCAGCCCCGACAACGAGGCTTCGATCGCACTCTTCACCGCGCTCGCACGCCGACGCGAAGTACCGATAACCAGGCAGACTTTGTTCTCGCCCAACGATTTTCCCGATGGACACGAAGCCGAAGATCTTTACACGATCGGCGCCTAGCGCACTTCGCGCTCGGCATACAGCATGCCCCGGAGGAACAAAGAAGATATGAATATCAACGAAGCAAGCATTTTCGAAACCCTCGAGTCCGAGGTTCGCAGCTACTGCCGTGACTGGCCCGCAGTGTTCACCAGCGCATCCGGATCCTGGATTCGTGACGAGAACGGACGCGACTACCTCGATTTCTTCGCCGGCGCCGGCGCACTCAACTACGGTCACAACAACCCGGTGCTCAAATCCGCACTGGTCGACTACATCATGAACGACGGCATCACGCACGGCCTCGACATGTCCACTGTCGCCAAACGCGAATTCCTCGAGACCTTTCAGCGCAACATCCTCGAGCCACGCGGCCTGGACTACAAGGTCCAGTTCCCCGGCCCGACCGGCTCGAACACCGTCGAGGCTGCATTGAAGCTGGCTCGCAAGGTCACCGGACGTTCGGCAGTCATCAACTTCACCAACGCATTTCACGGAATGACCCTTGGTGCACTCTCCGTGACCGGTAACTCGATGAAGCGCGCGGGCGCCGGTGTCCCCCTCGTGCACACGACACCGATGCCCTTCGACAACTACTTCGACGGCGTCACCGAGGACTTCCAGTGGTTCTCCCGCGTTCTCGATGATTCCGGCAGTGGTATCAACCGCCCCGCGGCAGTGATCGTCGAAACCGTGCAGGGTGAAGGTGGCGTCAATGTCGCTCGCCCCGAATGGCTTCGGGCGCTGGCAACACTGTGCTCGGATCGCGGAATCCTGTTGATCGTCGACGACGTGCAGATGGGTTGTGGCCGTACCGGCCCGTTCTTCTCCTTCGAAGAGGCCGGAATCGTTCCCGACATCGTCACACTGTCCAAGTCGATCAGCGGCTACGGAATGCCCATGGCGCTCACGCTGTTCAAGCGTGAACTCGACGTCTGGGGACCGGGCGAGCACAACGGCACCTTCCGTGGCAACAACCCGGCGTTCGTCACCTCCAAGGTGGCACTCGACCACTACTGGTCCGACGACGCACTGACCAAGACAACGCTGAAGAAGGGCGCACGCATCAGCGAATGCTTCGCCAATCTCTCCGATCAGTTCCCCGGCGAGGTCTCTCACCGCGGACGCGGCCTGGTCCAGGGCCTGGTCTTCGACCAGCCGGAGCGCGCCGGAAAGGTCTGCCAGCTGGCATTCGACGAGGGATTGCTCGCCGAGACCTCCGGGCCCTCCGACCAGGTTGTGAAACTGCTTCCCGCACTGACGATTACCGACGACGAGCTCGAGCACGGCCTCTCCATCCTGGCCGAGGCGACACTCAAGGTCTGCAGCTAGAGGAAGGACTCTCCCATGATCGTTCGCACCACCACCGACATCACCGACACCGACCGCGACATCACGAGCGAGGACGGCAACTGGCGCAGCAAGCGCATCGTCCTCGGCGGCGACCGCGTCGGGTTCTCGTTCCACGAGACCACCATCAAGGCGGGTTCGGTCAACGAGTTCCATTACGCCAACCACGTCGAGGCTGTCTGGCTCGTCGAGGGCACCGGCAAGCTGATCGACCTCGACAACGACAAGGAATACGATCTCGCACCGGGGTCGATGTACCTGCTCAACGGCCATGAGCGTCATCGCGTCGAGCCCGACACGCAGATGCGCATGCTGTGCGTGTTCAATCCGCCGGTCACCGGGCGTGAGGTGCACGACGAGAACGGTGTCTACCCACTGGTGGAGGTCCCCGCGTAGCGTCTAGTCATGGCGACTGACACCTCTCCACGCGTAGCGATCGGCCCCGTCCCCGATGCACTGCTCGACAGCGCGGTGCTTCGGGGCGGTGGTCTGATCAGTCCGATCGACACTGCGGACGCCCTGATCTGGGCGGGCTCACCCGAGACCTTTCCGTCGGAGTTACCGGCGTCGGTCAGGTGGGTGCAGCTTCCGTCGGCGGGAATCGAGGATTGGTTCGACTCCGGTGTGATTCCGAAGGACACAGAAATCACGTGGACCTCGGCGGCCGGTGCGTTTTCGGCGTCGGTGGCCGAGCATGCACTCATGCTTCTCTTGGCCGGAGTTCGCCACTTGCCTGCACACATCGAGGCTCGAACGTGGCGTCAGTTCGAGTTCTTTCCCAAGATCGGCACCCTTCGTGGCTCGACGGTTGCGATCATCGGCGCAGGCGGTATCGGCCGCGCGCTGATTCCGATGCTGGCCGCGCAGGGGGCGGACAGCATCGCAGTCAATCGTTCCGGTAGCCCGGTCCCCGGGGCGATCTCGACGTACCCCGCATCCAGGATGGATGAAATCTATTCTCGCGCAGATCACTTCGTGATTGCTGCGCCCGCCACCCCGGCCACCCGTCACCTCGTGGGCCGTGCGCAGTTGGCGGCGATGCAACCCCATTCCTGGGTGATCAATGTCGCGCGCGGATCACTGGTCGACACCGACGCACTGGTCGAGGCCATCGAGTCGGAACAGATCGGCGGCGCCGGTCTCGACGTCACCGATCCCGAACCCCTCCCGGACGGTCACCCACTGTGGGATCTGACGAATGCGATCATCACACCCCACGATTCCAATCCGCCAGGCGTTCGCCCCGCCGCGTTCGCGGATCACGTCTCCAAGAACGTGACCCGCTTCGCGAAGGGTGAGGCGCTGGCTGCCCTCGTGGACCCCGTAGCCGGATACTGAGCACGCCGCCGAAGCTCGAATGCTCGGTCCACGGTTGCCACAAATTACTGTGGCGACTGCGTCTCCGGAAAGAAAAGCGCCCGCGCCCGGCGAGCGACCTCTTCGGCAGGTACATCCTCGACCTTCGTGCATACTGCCCACCTGTGGCCGAACGGATCGAGAAACACTCCATGCCGGTCGCCCGAAAATGTATCGGCCACAGCCGTGACCAGCGTGCCTCCCTCGGCGACTGCCCGAGCGACAAACTCGTCCGTGTCCTCGGTGTAGACGACGATCGACGAATGCACCCAGCCGCCCTGTGGTGATTTGAGTCCGAAGTCCGGCATCTCCTGCGAGAGCTGCAGCATCGAATCGCCGATCCGGATCTCCGCATGCATGAGGGAGCCGTCAGGAGCGTTCATCGCATCGACAATCTCAGCTCCGAGTGCTCGCTTGTAGTAGTCGAGTGCGGCATGGCCGTCCGGCACCGCAAGGTAGGGAGTGATCGTGCGGTAACCGGCGGGGATTGGGTTCACTGTGTTCATGGGTACGAGTATTGGCGATCGCACACGTGTTCTATTGAACATTTCGGACTTCCTCCGCGCCTTCGTCTCGCATACGCGCCTATCCTGGAACGGTGCCTACCGACAACAGCCGCCTCGACGCCCTTCCCGAGCTCCTGGCCGGCCGTCGCCTGGCAGTTCTCACGGGCGCCGGCATCTCCACCGACTCCGGAATCCCGGATTACCGCGGACCCGATTCACCCCCGCGCAACCCGATGACGTTCCAGCAGTTCATCGGCGATCCGGCGTTTCGGCGACACTACTGGGCGCGCAACCACATCGGGTGGCGATACATGGACAGCTCCCGCCCCAACCAGGGCCACCGGGCCGTCGCAGCACTCGAGCGAACTGGGCGAGCAGTCGGCGTGATCACCCAGAACGTCGACCTCCTGCACACCAAGGCCGGCGCGCGAAACGTCATCGACCTCCACGGCACCTACGCGCAGGTTCGATGCCTGAGCTGCCAGCGGCTGATCTCCCGCACCACTCTCGCGGAGAGACTGGAAGAAGCCAATCCCGGATTCGCCGAAACGGTCGCTGCTGCAACAGGAGTCGAGATCGCACCCGACGCAGATGCCGTGATCGAATCCACCGCACACTTTCGCGTCGTGGATTGCGCCGTGTGCGGTGGGCTGCTCAAACCAGACATCGTCTACTTCGGCGAATCCGTCCCCAAGGAACGCGTGGCCCGGGCGTACAGCCTTGTCGACCAATCCGACGCACTGTTGGTAGCCGGGTCGTCGTTGACCGTGATGTCCGGCCTACGTTTCGTCCGGCATGCTGCCAAGACCGGGAAGCCGATCGCCATCGTCAATCGTGGCACGACTCGCGGCGACGAATTCGCCGACCTCAAGCTCGAAGCCGGTTGCGCTGAAGCACTTTCCGCTCTGGTCGAGCACGACAGTTACAGCGCCACCAAGTCGTCCGCGTGAACCACGGGACGCTGCATGTCGGCCGGTAGATCGGTGGTGGAGCGCCCCAGGATCTCCTCGATCTCCGTAGCGTCGAATGCGACGACACCCCGGGCGACGGGCTTCTCCCCCGGCCCCATCAGGGACACGACGTCGCCGGCGTGGAAGTCACCGGATACACCGACAATGCCCGCGGACAGCAGGCTTCGACGCTTGGACACGACCGCGCGAACGGCGCCTTCGTCGAGGTGGAGGTCACCCGATGTGTCAGCGGCGTGACGAACCCAGAATCGGCGGGCCGACAATCGCGTCGGCCGGGGCGCAAATGCCGTTCCGACATCGGCACCACTGAGTGCCTGCGCAGCGTCCGATGCCGCCGCGAGCAGAACCGGCACGCCGGAATCAGCGGCCAGGCGTGCTGCTGAGAGCTTCGACGCCATGCCTCCGGTACCGAGGGCGCCACCCGAACCGGCAACCACACCGTCGAGATCCTCGGGACTGTTTACCTCGGGAATCAGTGTGGCATCGCCCTTTCGGGGATCACCGTCGTACAGTCCGTCCACATCCGACAACAGGATCAACGCGTCGGCGCCGACGAGATGAGCAACCAGTGCAGCCAGCCGATCGTTGTCACCGAATCGAAGTTCGGTGGTGGCGACAGTGTCGTTCTCGTTCACGATCGCCACCGCGTGCAATGCCCGTAGACGATCGAGTGTCCGTTGGGCGTTGCGGTGCTGCGTCCGTCGAGCGATGTCGTCCGCCGTGAGTAGAACCTGCCCGACGGTACGCCCGTAACGGGCGAACGACGTACCCCAGGCGTGAGCCAGAGCCAACTGACCGACGCTGGCCGCAGCCTGCTTGGTCGCGAGATCCCGAGGCCGCTTGGTCAGTCCCAGCGGCGCCAGTCCGGCGCCGACGGCACCGGACGAGACGACGACGACATCGGAACCCGCACGCATGCGAGCCTCGATGGCATCGGCCAACAGATCGAGTCGGTGAGTATCGAGTCCCGCCACCAAACTGGTGAGCGCAGACGACCCGATCTTCACGACGATACTGTGAGCCGACGCTATCGACTCCCTGGTGGACCCGAGCACAGTCCCGTTCCCTCTCTTCGGTTTTCGTCCTGAAATCGCGTGGGGTCAGGCGTCTTCGTCGAGCAAGCCGCGGCGGACACGACGCGCGTGCTTGCGCTCGTCGGCGCCGATGCGCTCCACCTGATCGAGACGCGGATCGGTTCCACGGCCCGTGCGGGTCAGATCGATACCGGCCGGCGTCATCGGCTCCCACTCGAAGCTCACGTCACCGATGGTGACGGAAGCTCCTGGCTGAGCGCCCTTCTTGACCAATGCGTCCTCGACACCCAATCGAGCAAGACGGTCGGCGAGGTAGCCCACCGCTTCGTCGTTGTCGAAGGCGGTCTGACGAATCCACCGCTCCGGGCGGGTGCCGCGGACGACGAACCCACCGGGAATATCGGGATCCTTCTCGATGGTGAAGCTGGAATCCTTGACCTTGACCGGGCGAATGACCTGGCGCTTCGGCTCGGGCTTCGGATGAGCTTCGCGGTAGTCACGGACCATCTTCGCCAGCGCGAATGTCAACGGTCGCAGGCCTTCTCGGCTCACGGCCGAGATGGTGAAGACCGGCCATCCGCGGGCTTCGATCTCAGGTGTGACCATTTCGGCCAATTCGGCGGCCTCGGGAACGTCGGTCTTGTTGAGGATGACGACGCGCGGGCGCTTGTCGAGGTCACCGAGTCCCGAGTCGCCGGAGAGCGCAGGCGTGTATGCAGCCAGCTCTGCTTCCAAGGCGTCGATGTCGGAGATCGGGTCACGTCCCGGATCGAGGGTGGCGCAGTCGATCACGTGCGCCAATACGGCGCAGCGTTCGATGTGGCGCAGGAAGTCCAGGCCCAAACCGCGGCCTTCGCTGGCACCGGGGATCAGCCCGGGCACGTCGGCGACGGTGAAGGTGGTGTCACCGCTCGAGACGACGCCGAGATTGGGGACCAGAGTGGTGAAGGGGTAGTCGGCGATCTTCGGCTTGGCCGCAGAGAGAACGGACACCAGTGAAGATTTACCTGCAGAGGGGAATCCGAGCAGACCGACGTCGGCTACCGACTTGAGTTCGAGAACCAGGTCACGTTCGACACCGTCCTCACCGAGGAGTGCGAAGCCGGGAGCCTTGCGGGCCTTCGACGCCAGCGCTGCGTTACCGAGTCCGCCGCGGCCGCCTTGAGCGGCGTCGTAGCGCGAACCGACTCCCACGAGGTCGGCAAGCACGTTGCCGTCGGTATCGAGAACCACGGTTCCATCCGGAACCTTGAGGATGAGGTCTTCACCGTTTGCACCCTCGCGGTTGCTGCCGGCGCCCTGCTTGCCGTTGGTCGCCTTCGCGTTGGGATGGAAGTGAAAGTCGAGGAGGGTGTGGATGTTCTCGTCGACCACGAGGATGACGTCGCCACCGCGACCTCCGTTGGCACCGTCCGGACCGCCGAGCGGTTTGAACTTCTCGCGGTGTACGGAGGCGCAACCATTGCCGCCTTTTCCAGCGCTGACGTGCAGCACAACACGGTCAATGAATCGGGACATGACTGCCGGATCCTTCCTCAGTCAATTGCGGGTCTCACGCGATGAGCTGAACTTCTGGTGAGCAGGGTTGCTCGAGGCAAACAGGTACTGCTTAAACAAACGATAGGGGCGGACCGGGTTATTTCAACCCTGGTCCGCCCCTATCGGGAGCTTGGAACGCGTCACTCTCTTACCGAAAGCAGAACCGGCTTACCGAAGTAGAACCGATGACGCACAACTAGCGAGAAAGACTAGACCTCAGCCGCAACGACGGCCGGAACGATGTTCACGGTCTTGCGTCCACGCTTCTGGCCGAACTCGACTGCACCGGCAGCGAGAGCGAACAGGGTGTCGTCGCCGCCACGGCCGACGTTGACGCCGGGGTGGAAGTGCGTGCCGCGCTGGCGAACCAGGATTTCGCCTGCGCTGACCGACTGGCCGCCGAAGCGCTTCACGCCGAGGCGCTGGGCGTTTGAATCGCGACCGTTACGGGAGCTGGATGCACCCTTCTTATGTGCCATGCTATTGACCCTCCTCGGGTGAAATTAGCTAGAAAGAACTGGTTACTTGATGCCCGTGACCTTGAGCACCGTGATCGGCTGCCTGTGGCCCTGACGCTTGTGGTAACCGGTCTTGTTCTTGAACTTGTGGATGCGGATCTTCGGGCCCTTGGTGTGCTCGACGATCTCACTGGTGACTGCGACCTTGGCCAGCTTGGCCGCGTCGGTGGTCAGGTCGGATCCGTCGACCACGAGAACGGGAGCAAGCGAGACAGCAGTGCCGGGCTCACCCTCGATCTTCTCGACCTTGACGAGGTCACCAACAGCGACCTTGTACTGCTTTCCGCCGGTCTTGACGATCGCGTACGTTGCCATCGGAGGGCTACCCCTTGCTTCTTCGAACTTGCTCGCGCTGCTGCCTGAGGCTTCAAATGCATCGCGACTGGTCTGGTTTATGTCACCTCGGCTCGGCACTGACGTACCGGGACATTCACGCGCACTCTAGGCACACGGAATCTCTACCGCCGGGTGGCGACCCTCCAAGGTTACGGGAAAGCAACCGTCAGGGTCAAACCGCCCCGCCGAGGGGTGGTGCTCACTACTCTGTACTGCTTCTACCAGCTGAAACTTCGGATAACGGTTGGATGTCCTCGCTCATCGCCAAGACATCCAACCGACCGAAAGACGGTAGTTCTACTCTCCGTCGACCGGCGGACCCGCGGGACGTGCTGCTGCACGCCTGCGACGGGGCCGCTTGACGACGACAACTTCTTCCTCAGCCGGAACTTCGGTAGCCGGAGCCGGAACGTTTTCCACGACCGCTTCCGCCACGGGTTCCGGAGTCGGAATCACGAAGACCGTGCCCACCTCGGGAGATGCTTCGGCAACCGGTGCCGACGCTGCCCGCGACGCCCGGCGACTACGCCGACGACCTCGCGGAGCTGCTTCCTGCTCGTTGCCCACTGCGGGAGTTGCTTCCCGCTCGTTACCCGCTGCGGGAGTTGCTTCTTCCGAAGCAGAGTCCACAGCAGGAACGTCAGGGCGCTCAGTAACAGCAGGAGTATCACTCGGCCGATCCTGTTGCCGATCGGCACTTTTGGATGCATCATCCCCCGAAGACGTACCGGCGGAATCAGACTCGATCGAGTCGGCCGCGACGGTCTCGTCGTCGTTGTGATGCGAGGCCATCGCCAATGCCACCGGATGAGCCCGCTTGACCGTCGCGTCGACGGCCGGAACCTCCGGCGCCGGAGCTTCCTGTCCGTTGGACTCGGTCGAAGCCGACTTGTCTCCGCGGCCACGCTTGTTCTTGCGCGAGGTACCGGAATCACTGCGCTGCGAGCCCGAACGCGATCCGCCGTCGTCCGAGGACTTCACCTCGACGGGCTCTGAGTGCACGATGATGCCGCGGCCGTGGCAGTGCTCACAGGTAGTCGAGAAGGCCTCGACCAATCCGGTGCCCAACTTCTTGCGCGTCATCTGCACGAGTCCGAGTGACGTGACCTCCGACACCTGATGGCGCGTGCGATCGCGACCCAAGCATTCGGTGAGTCGACGCAGGACCAGGTCCCGGTTCGATTCGAGGACCATGTCGATGAAGTCGACGACGATCATTCCGCCGATGTCCCGCAGGCGCATCTGGCGAACGATCTCCTCGGCAGCTTCGAGGTTGTTACGGGTGACGGTCTCTTCGAGGTTTCCGCCGGCTCCGGTGAACTTGCCGGTGTTGACGTCGACGACGGTCATGGCCTCGGTGCGGTCGATCACCAGGGTGCCGCCGGACGGCAGCCACACCTTGCGATCGAGTGCCTTTGCCAACTGCTCGTCGATACGGCGAGCCGCGAAGACGTCGATTCCGTTGTTCGGCGTGTACTTCTCGAGCCGAGGAAGCAGGTCGGGAGCGACGGAGTTGATGTAGTTCTCGACCGTCGTGTGCGCCTTCTCGCCCTCGATGACCAGCTTGGAGAAGTCCTCGTTGAATAGATCACGAATGACCTTGACCAGCATGTCCGGCTCTTCGTACAGCGCCTGCGGGTTGCCCGACTTGCCGGCGTCCGCAGCGGCGGCCTGCTCCTCGATGCCGGCCCACTGCGCCTGCAGACGAGTCACGTCGCGCGCCAACTCTTCTTCGCTGACACCCTCGGACGCCGTGCGAATGATCACGCCGGCGTCGGCGGGAACGATGTCGCGCAGGATTTCCTTGAGACGCTTGCGCTCGGTGTCCGGGAGCTTGCGGCTGATACCCGTGGACGTGCCGCCGGGCACGTAGACGAGGAAACGACCGGCAAGCGAAATCTGTGTGGTCAGTCGCGCACCCTTGTGCCCAACCGGATCCTTGCTGACCTGAACGAGCACCTGATCGCCAGGCTTGAGAGCTTGCTCGATCTTGCGCGAGTTACCACCGAGACCGGCTGCCTCCCAGTTGACCTCACCGGCGTAGAGCACGCCGTTGCGGCCACGCCCGATGTCGATGAACGCAGCTTCCATGCTGGGGAGCACGTTCTGGACGCGTCCGAGGTAGACGTTGCCGACCATCGACGCGGAAGCCGAGTTGGTGACGAAGTGCTCGACCAGGACGCCGTCTTCGAGGACTGCTACCTGTGTAGTCGCGTGCGGCTGACCGCTGTCTGCTCGATCGCGCACAACCATGACGCGGTCGACGGCTTCACGACGGGCAAGGAACTCCGACTCGGTCAGAATCGGCGGGCGACGACGGCCGGCGTCACGACCGTCGCGGCGACGCTGACGCTTCGCTTCCAGACGCGTCGAGCCACTGATGCCCTGGACCTCATCCTTGACGCGGGTCTTGTTGCGCGGTTCGCGCTCGTGAACGACGGTGTTCGGCGGATCGTCCTCGGACGTCGCAGTCGCGTCGGTGGCGGCATCGGTGCCAGTCTTACGACGGCGACGGCGACGGCGGCGACGGCTCGATCCGTCAGCATCGAGGTCGGAATCGTCGGCGTTCTCGGATTCCGCATCCGCGTCGGACTCGGTCTTGTTTCCGGATTCTCCGCCGGAAGCATCTTCGGTTTGCTTCTCGACCGACTCGGGGGCAGTTTCCTGCTCCGCTTCGGTGGTCGTCTCCGACTCTTCGTCCGAGCCTTGATCGCTACCCTGCTCGCCGCCCTGTTCGCCACCCTGTTCTCCGCGGCCACGACCACGTCCACGGCGTCCACGACGACGGCGACGCGGCTGATCGTCGTCCTCGTCCTCGGACTCGGCGCTCTCACCCTCGGTTTGCGGGGCGGTCACAGCCGGCTCTTCGACGGCCGGAACTACAACCGGCGAGACCTCGGGTGCGACTGTTTCGGTTTCCGCGGCTGTCTGCTTCTCTTCGACTACCACCGGTGCGGCGGGTTCACGGCGGGCGCGACGGCGACGCGGGGCCACCTCGGCTGCCTCGAGATCCGGCTGCAGGAACAGCGGAACCTGCGGCGCGGCGGGAGCCACCTCGGGCTGATGGGTCTGCGGCGCCTCGAAGGAAGTGAACAGATCGGACTGCTCGGCTTCCTTGCTCTGCAGCGCAGCAGCGGCGTCGAGTCCAGCGCTGATCTCGGCGACAGCCGGATCCACCGCTTCTTCGGCTGCCGGTTCTTCGACAACTACTGCCTTTTTGCGGGTTCGACGAGCCCTCACCGGCTTCTCGGCTGGAATCTCCGCAGCAGGCTGCTCGGCCGGAGTTTCCGCAGCAGGCGCTTCGACAACCGGGTCGATGAGGGTGTCGAGCTCAGCGACGACCGGCTCGATGGCCTCGGCCGCGGAGGTCAACGAAGCGTGAATCCGCTGAGCGACGTCACGTTGGAGACTCGACTGCGCACTGCGCAATTCGGTACCGAGCGCTGCAGCTTCGGCAAGGACCTGCTTGCTGGTGACACCGAGCAGCTTCGCCAGCGCGTGTACGCGCATCTTGTCGGGGAATTCCGGGGTGGTGCTGGAATCTGATTCGGTTGGGGATTGATCGGCCACGTAAGTCTCCTCAGCCCCCGGGCGCGTCCAACCCAGAAGTCGAGTTGTCACGCGGCCACGCGGGAGCGTGCTGTGTGTACTCGCACCCAGAAGTGAGTACGAGATTGTAAGGTCTCGCTCCGCATGGTCCGCAGTGCCCGTTATTCACTGCGAGCACATGAAGTGCCTGGCTGGATGGCCGTTGTCCTGTGCGCGAGCGCCTGATCATCCAGCGTGCAGAGGTCCAGGGATTTCCTGTTGACCTGGAGCAGCGATGAAAGGGCATCGAACCTAGGTGTCATCCGGTTGAACGTGCGTAAAACAAATTGCGGTTCAACTGAAAGCAGTATCCCACACCAACGCGCCTGCAACTGCAAAGGGCGCACCGATGTGGGATACGTGCCGAGAATTCGCTGTGGAGATGTGGGCCGAAGGCCCGGATAGAAGATTCAGATGGACGACAGCGCGGGGAACCACAGAGCGATTTCACGCTCTGCCGACTCCACGGAATCGCTGCCGTGAACGAGGTTCTGCTGCGCTTCGAGTCCGAAGTCGCCGCGGATCGTGCCCGGAAGAGCCTTGTCGACCGGGTCGGTTCCGCCGGCCAACTGACGGAAAGCAGCGATGGCGCGGGGGCCTTCGAGCACTGCGGCCACCAGCGGACCGGAGGTGATGAACTCCAACAAGCTCGGGTAGAACGGGCGCTCGGCGTGCTCTGCGTAGTGGCTACCAGCCACCTCTTCGGAAGCTACGCGGAGCTCGAGTGCTGCAATTGTCAGGCCTTTGCGCTCGATACGGCTGAGGATTTCTCCTACGTATCCACGGGCAACGGCGTCGGGCTTGATCAGTACGAGGGTGCGCTCAGTCACAGCGGACAGCCTAAATGGTCAGTCCCGCTGGCCGGGAAGCAGGCCCTTGTCCATCCGGCGCTTGATGTCTCTCTGCAGGTAGACGAGGTATCCCCAGACGATCCCGAAGGTGATGGCCACACCCACGATCGACGGGTGGACGAAGAAACCGAACAGAAGAATCACCTGCAGTGCGACGTTGAACCCCATCGCCCACGGCTTTCCCTGGACTCCGGCTCCCAGAATCATCAGTACCGCCAAGCCAATGATGAATCCGGCCGAGAGCGCGGTGAGGCCACCGCCGACGACCGCAACGACCGGCAATGCCAGCAGCACGACTATCGCCTCGAGGATCAGAGTTCCGGCCATCACTCCGCGGAAACTCTTCCACGGGTCCTTGGTCGGAGGCCCGAACTCACCGGCAGTTTCGCCGGACTCGGGATTGGATTCTGACGGGGTGCTCACGCGGGGTCCTTTCCGAACAGCGTGCGGGCGGCGCCTGCGGTCACGACGGATCCCGTCACCACGACCCCTGCCCCCGATACGGCTTCACCGGGTTCGGCGACCTGCTCGGCGATTTCGATCGCGACTTCCAAGGCGTCGGCAAGCACCGGTGCGACGACGACGCGCTCGTCGCCGAACTTTGCGACGGCAATGTTGGCCAGTTCCTCGACGTCCATCGCCCGGGGTGATCCGTTGTGGGTGACAACGATCTCGTCGAAGACCGATTCGAATGCGGTCAAGATTGCGTCGACGTCCTTGTCCGCCATGACGCTGACCACTCCCACGAGCTTGCGGAAGTCGAACTCCGCGGCCAGTGCGGCCGCGAGGGCGCGGGCACCGTCCGGATTGTGGGCGGCGTCGAGAAATACGGTCGGCGCACTCCGAACACGTTCGAGGCGACCAGGATTGACGATCGAGGCGAAACCGTTGCGGATTGCATCCTGATCGAGTTGTCGATCCGGACCGGCACCGAAGAACGCTTCGACAGCCGCGAGCGCGAGAGCCGCATTGCGTGCCTGATGCTCGCCGTGCAGCGGGAGGAAGATGTCGGTGTACACGCCGCTCAAACCCTGGAGTTCGAGCTGCTGTCCGCCCACCGCGATCTGGCGAGCAAGCACCTTGAACTCCGAGCCCTCGCGAGCGACCGCAGCTTCGACCTCGACTGCTCGCCGCAGCAGTACCTCCATGACTTCGGGAGTCTGCTCGGCGATGATCGCGACGGTGTCCACCGGAACCAGGTCCTCGCGGCCCTTCTTGATGATTCCGGCCTTCTCCTCCGCGATCCCGGCCAGGTCGGTACCCAGATACTCGGCGTGATCGAGACTGATCGGGGTGATCACCGCGACCTGTCCGTCGATCACGTTGGTGGCGTCCCAGCGTCCGCCGAGGCCGACCTCGACCACGGCGACGTCGACCGGTGCCTCAGCGAATGCCGCATAGGCCATCGCGGTGAGCACTTCGAACTTGCTCATCGCCGGTCCCCCGGCTTCCTTGGACTGTGCGTCGATCATCTGCACGTACGGTTCGATCTCGCGGAACGTGTCCACGTAGAGCCGCGGTGAGATCGGATGACCGTCGATGCTGATCCGCTCGGTCGCGATCTGCAGATGAGGGCTGGTGGTTCGGCCGGTACGACGATGCAGAGCGCTCATCAAAGAGTCGATCATGCGCGTCACCGACGTCTTGCCGTTGGTCCCTGTCACGTGCACCGATGGATAGTTGTGCTGCGGCGAGCCCAGCACGTCCATCAGCGCCTCGATACGGGTCAGTGACGGCTCGATCTTGGTCTCGGGCCAACGCTTGTCGAGTTCGGCCTCGACCAGCGCCAGCTCGGCGATGTCGACCGGAGTCGGAACCGAACTCTGAGCGTCGAACTGGGACGGCTCGTACGAACTCACTTGTCGGCCAACTCCTTCAGACGTCCTGTGATGCGCTCGATCTCTTCGACGGCGATCTGGCGACGGTTCTTGATCTTGTCGACGACGGCGTCGGGTGCCTTCGCCAAGAAGGCCTCGTTCGCAAGCTTGTTGTCGGCGGTGACGAGTTCCTTCTGCGCTGCCGCGAGGTCCTTTTCGAGCCGCTTCTTCTCGGCACCGAGGTCGATGGTGCCCGAGGTGTCGATGTCGACCGTGACGGTGCCCTGGCTCAGACGCACCTCGACGGAGATCGATGCGGTGAATCCCTCTTCGGGTTCGGTCAGCTTGGCCAGCGCTGCCACGTAGGCGAACTGGCCGTCCATGCCGGCCTCCGAAAGCCCGGACGCACGCGCCGGGACCTTCTGGGAAGGCTTGAGCCCCTGATCGTTTCGGAAACGTCGCACCTCGGTGATCAGTTTCTGGGTGTCTTCGATCCGGGTGGCGGCCGCAGCGTCGACTGCGACGCCGGACAGCGTCGGCCAGTCGGCGACGACGACGGATTCGCCTCCGGTGAGCACCTTCCAGAGGGTTTCGGTCACGAACGGGATGACCGGGTGCAGGAGGCGGAGCAGTGCATCGAGAACGTTGCCGAGCACTGCGCGGGTGTTCGCGGCGACGGCCTCGTCGTCGGCGAACTGCACCTTGGCGAGTTCGAGGTACCAGTCACAGACCTCGTCCCACGCGAAGTGGAACAGGCCTTCGCATGCCTTGCTGAACTCGTAGCGATCGAAAGCGACATCCGCCTCGGCCTGGACCGTGTCGAGACGGTCGAGGATCCAGCGGTCGGCGTCGGTCAGTTCGCTTCGAGCGGGCAGCGGCGCCGGAGCGGCGCCGTTCATCAGCGCGAACTTGGTCGCGTTGAACAACTTGGTCGCGAAGTTGCGTGAGGACTGCGCCGAATCCTCACCGACGGACAGGTCACTGCCCGGGTTGGCCCCGCGTGCGAGTGTGAATCGCAGGGCGTCGGCGCCGAAACGATCCACCCAGTCGAGTGGGTCGATACCGTTGCCGCGAGACTTCGACATCTTCTTGCCGAACTGATCACGAACCAGTCCGTGCAGGAACACGTCCTTGAACGGCATCTGCGCGCCGGACTTACCCGGACCGGCGGTGATCGACTCGTCCTCGGACACATACGTGCCGAACATCATCATGCGGGCGACCCAGAAGAACAGGATGTCGTAGCCGGTGACGAGAACGCTGGTGGGATAGAACTTTTCGAGTTCGGGTGTCTTGTCGGGCCAACCCATCGTCGAGAAGGGCCACAGTCCGGAGGAGAACCAGGTGTCGAGGACGTCGGGATCCTGGACCCAGCCTTCCGGTGCCGTTTCGTCGGGACCGAAGCACGCAACTTCGCCCTCGGGGCCGTACCAGACCGGGATGCGGTGTCCCCACCAGAGCTGACGGGAAATGCACCAGTCGTGCATGTTGTCGACCCAGTCGAACCAGCGTGGTTCCTGGCTTGCCGGGTGAATGACGGTGTCGCCGTTGCGAACCGCGTCGCCGGCGGCTTTGGCCAGGGTTTCGACCTTGACCCACCACTGCAGCGACAAGCGCGGCTCGATAGCTTCACCACTGCGCTCGGAGTGTCCGACGCTGTGCAGGTACGGGCGCTTCTCGGCCACGACGCGTCCCTGCTCGGCGAGGGCTTCGCGAACCTTGACGCGAGCCTCGAAGCGGTCCATACCGTCGAATTCGGTTCCCGTGTCGGCAATCTTGCCGGTCTTGTCCATGATGGTGGGCATCGGCAGGTTGTGCCGCAGGCCCATCTCGAAGTCGTTGGGATCGTGAGCCGGCGTGATCTTCACTGCGCCGGTTCCGAACTCGGGATCGACGTAGTCGTCCGCGATGATCGGGATCTGACGCCCGGTGAACGGATGATCGAGAGTTGTGCCGATGAGATGCTTGTAGCGCTCGTCTTCGGGATGGACAGCCACTGCGGTATCACCGAGCATCGTCTCGACACGGGTGGTCGCGACGATGACGTGCGGCTCGTTGTCGTCGAGCGAGCCGTAGCGAAGGGAGACCAGTTCACCCTCGACGTCCTCGAACTTCACCTCGATGTCGGAGATCGCGGTCTGCAACACCGGCGACCAGTTCACGAGACGCTCGGCGCGGTAGATCAGACCTTCGTCGAACATGCGCTTGAAGACGGTCTGGACGGCGCGCGAGAGGCCCTCGTCCATCGTGAAACGATCGCGGCTCCAGTCGACGCCGTCACCGATGCGCCGCATCTGGCCACCGATGGTTCCGCCGGATTCGCGCTTCCAGTCCCAGACCTTGTCGATGAACAGCTCGCGGCCGAAATCTTCCTTGGTCTTGCCGTCGGCAGCGAGTTGCTTCTCGACGACGGACTGCGTGGCGATTCCGGCGTGGTCCATGCCCGGCAGCCACAGAACCTCGTAGCCCTGCATCCGCTTGCGGCGGCTGAGCACGTCCATGAGTGTGTGATCGAGGGCATGACCCATGTGCAGGCTGCCGGTGACGTTCGGGGGCGGCAGCACGATGGAGTAGCCGGGCTTGTCGCTGGTCGCGTCGGCCTGGAAGTACCCGGCGTCTACCCAGCCTCGATACAGATCGGCCTCTACCGCGCTGGGGTCCCAGCTCTTGGGTAGGGCGTCGGCGGGGGTCTGGGGGTTCTCTGGAGCTGCACTGGTCACCACTTGATCCTAATGACTCCCCCGTCGTGAACGAATTCGCCCGTCAGGCGTCGCGGTGGCCACGAACGACGGTCCCCGCAGTCCGGGGGTCAGCCGAACACACGATATTCACCGATCCGCTCCGCTGACAGGATCGCTCTGAAGGACGACCGACCAACGACCTGTGGAGCAAATATGTTGAACAACTGGAGTTCTCGCCGTCCCGGCGTTCGAACCTTGGCGGCTGCCGCGACGATCGGAGCGGCGGTTGCCCTGGTGCTTCCGGCGACTGCATCCGCTGCGCCCGGCATCGAAGGAAGCGTGCAGGGAAGCGTCGACAGTGGCAGCGCCACGATCAACGGAAGCGTGGGCGACCTGGGGAACGACATCGCGAACGGCATCGCCAGCGGCAGCGTGGGCGACATCGTCGGCGGAATCGCCACCGGGAACGTGAACGACATTCTCGGCGGTCTGGCCGCCGGATCTACGAGCGCCAAGGACATCGCCAACGGTCTGGCCAGTGGCAATGTCAGAGACATTCTCAGTGGGCTGGCCAGCGGCAGCGGCGGTGGTGGATCGTTTGCACCCACGCAGCGGTGTGACGCCTCGACGGTCTCCGGCGGCGCAGGAATCACCAGCACCAAGCACGAGCTCGGCCGCGGCGGCCCGACGTCGTTCGTCCTCGGCTACGAGACCGAGAACATCCCGGACCTGATCGAGGTGTACTACGAAGGACGGTTGATACACAGCACCGGTTATGTCGGCGACAACATCAACGAGGGATCCGGCTCGACGGTCGTCAACGTGCCCGCCGGCGGGGCCTCGTCGGTCCTGGTCCGCGTCACGGGCCCCGACCAGACAATCTGGTCGTACACCGTTCGCTGCCCCGGCGCCTGATTCCGGTCCGGATCCGCGCGAAGAAGATCGTGCCTCGTTCGGCTGTTGCGGCCGAACGAGGCACGCGCAGTTCAGCCCAGAATTTCCGGAAGCGCGACATCTTCCCCGAGAATGTGCTCGGAGAGGAACGCGGTGACCACCTCGTACCAGATCTTGGTGTGCTGCGGCTTGAGCACCCAGTGATTCTCGTCCGGGAAGTACAGGAAGCGGTGGTCCGTTTTCCCGTGGTCGTCGGCCGGCAGACCTGACTCGGCAAGCAGTTCGTACCAGAGCCGCAAGCCCTCACCGATCGGAACGCGATAGTCCTTGTCGCCGTGGATCACCAGCATCGGCGTCGTGATGTCTGCGACGTACAGATGCGGCGAGTTCTCGACGGCCATCTCGGGCGACATCTCGCGCTGCCAGTACCAGGCAGCGTCCGTGGTAGGGCCGAATTGGTCCAGTGCCCAGAGACTTGCGTGGGTGACGATCGCGTCGAAACGGTTGGTATGGCCGGCGATCCAGTTGGCCATGTAACCGCCGAACGAACCTCCCATCGCGCCTGTCCGCTTGGGGTCGATCTCGGGCTGCGCGACGGCAGCATCGGTGATCGCCATCAGATCGGTGAAAGGCGCCTTGCCCCACTGACCCCACCCGCGCTGAACGAAATCCTGGCCGTATCCGGTCGAGAGCGCGGGATCGGGCAGCAGTACTGCATAGCCCTTGGCAACGAGCAGCCACGGATTCCACCGCCAGGACCAGGTGTTCCACGAACCGAGGGGCCCGCCGTGGACCCAGAGAAGCAATGGCACCGGTGCATGCGGCGCGGCGCCGGTCGGCAGCGCCAACCAACTGCGCACCGTCGAACCGTCCTCGGCGCGCGCAGTGATCTCGGTCAGCGTTCCCGGCAGCTCCGGCAGCGGGTCGGGTCCACGAAGTGCGGTGATCTCACCTGATCGAAGATCCACCCGCACCACGTGCGGGGGCGCTTCGTACGAAGCCCGCAACGCGTAAATCGACTCACCGTCCGGCGCCACTCGAACGTCGGTGTACGCCGCGTCGTCGGCTGTCAGGCGAACCGGTTGGCCCCACAGGTCGATCGTGAAGATCGGACCGCGGCCGCCGTCGTCAGCGGTGACCACCAGCCCGGATCCGTCGGGTAGCCAGGCCAGGGAGGTGGGCCAGCGATCCCAGCCGTCGGCAACGCCGGTCACGGCACCGGATCCGAAGTCGTAGAGCTGCAGAGTCATTCGCGGCGCGGACTCCGGCGTGGTGAGAGTCTCCCGGATGAACGCGAGCTTGGTTCCGTCCGGCGAGAGCACCGGGTTGTAGACGTCCGCGTCGGCCTCGTCGACGAGGGTGGTTCGGTCGCCGGTCACCGTGTCGATCCGAACCAACGTGGATCGGCGGGCGGCACTCGGATCGCCGACAGTCCACGTCGTCACCACGAAGAGACCGTCGTCGGAGATCGTGGTCGACGTCTCTCGCAGCGACGCGCCTGCAGTTGGCGTGATGTCCCGCAATTCGACGGATTCCTTCGAATCCGTCTCAGCCACAACCAGATGCGGATGATCGGGGCCCAGGTCGTGGTCCCAGTGCCGCACCGGATAACCGGTGTGCAGCATCGCCGTGACCTTCTTGTCCTTGCGCGTCGATCGCACCTGATCGTCCTGGTCGAGACTGATCGCCGAAGCCATGACCGACGTCTGGGCCACGAACGTCGGCGCCGCCTTGGCCGCTGATACCGACGAGACGCCACCGGGACGTGAGATCAGCAGCTGAGCTTCTCCGCCGGCCGCAGGTAGGCGCCACAGTGCGGGTTGCGGGTCATTCTCGCCCGGCACCGCTCGCGTGGCGGTGAAGAGCACGTCGCCGTCGAACGCGAAGGCAGCACCGGACTCGCTGGTCGAACCCCAGGTCAACCGACGCGCAGGACGTCGACCTTCCGGGTCGATCTCCCACAACGAGGACACGTATTCGGCGCTCTTGTCGTCGAGAACTGCGCGCGCGCAGATGAGCAGCGAGCCGTCTGGTGACAACACCAGGCCGGACAACCTGGCCAGAGCGATGTAGTCGTCGAGTTCGTCGAACGGTGTGCCTGCGTGGAGCTCGGGAATCTGGGTCACCACTAGTTGGTATCACGCGCCCCGCGGTTGACGCATCATTGCGTAGATCGTCGGCCCGCCGCCCGGCATGACGATGTCGCGGGTCACTTCGAAACCGAAGCGGTTGTAGTACGGGATGTTCGATTCCTTGCTGCTCTCGAGGTAAGCGTCGACATGTTCACGGTCGCAACGCTCCAACCGGGAGTTCAGCAGCGCTTTGCCGTATCCCCCACCTCGAGCTGCACTGCCGGTCCCGACAGTCGCGAGATACCAGTGCGGCGAATTCGGATGTGCTCCTTCGAGAACGGAGCTGACCTCGGCCGCATGTCGCAATCCGCTGCCGAAGACACGCACCATTGCGGGCAAGCTCATGAGCCCGGAGATCCACGACTGCTTCCATCGCCCCGGCGGATCCCACAGAGTTGCCCCGCCGATCACGCCGTTGTCATCGGTGGCCACCTCGACACCGCCACCGGCGAGGTGGTGGTAACGAGCTTCTGCGGCAAACAGTTTCGTCAGACGATCAGCCCTGGTGGCTTCGTTCGGCAACATCCACGCCATCAAGGGATCGTCCTCGAACGCCTCGGCCAACACCGCCGACAGTGCCGGAACATCGGATCGGACAGCCGGCCGCACGTGTACACCCATGAGGCGAGAGTACCGCCGACTGTCCGAATCCCCGGTGCTTGAACCGAGCTGTCCGTGAACCGATCAGACGAGCAAGCCCGCAATCCGCGGCGGAATCTGTTCGAGCGCGTACGGCAGGCTCAGTACGGTGCTCCACGTCATGGCTTCGGCAGCAGCGTCTTCCAGGATGATCGCGCGGTCGTCCTTCACGACGTCGAGTTCCTGGTAGATCGGGGTCTTGTCCAATTCCGCGCGAAGCTTGTCGCCGTAACCACCACCGGCGTACCAGACGAGTACGTCGACGTCGGCAAGAGAGAGTTGCTCGGTGCTGATCTCGGCGAAGTTACCCGTGATCTGATCGGTGACAGGCGGATTCACGAATCCGAGCTCGGTGAAGAACCGCACCTTGGGGTCTTCCGGTCCGTAGACCCCGAACTGCCCCGGTCCCTTCAACGCGCCAACCAGAACAGTCTTGCCCGCAAACGCCGGATTGGCCGTCTTCACGTCGGCGAACTTCTCCTCGACGCCGGCGATCAGTTCGGTGGCCTTTCCCTGCTGCCCCAATGCCTCGCCGATGACGGTCGTCTGGTCCTGCCAGGGGATTCCGTAATCCGCGAACTCCTTCGGCTGTGCCACTGTCGGCGCGATGGCACTGAGCTTGTCGTACTGCGCCTGAGTGAGCCCGGAGTAGGTGCCCACAATGAGGTCGGGTGTCACGGAGGCGACCTTCTCGATCTGAATGGTGGTGCCCGCGGTTCCGATGATCTCCGGACTCGACCCGTTCAGCAGAGGTTGCGCCCACGGCCACACACCCGAGGGGTAGTCGCCGTACCAGTCGAAGGTTCCGACCAAGGTCCCGCCGAGCGCGAGAATCGCATCCTGATCGTTGTATCCGACACTGACGATCCGCTGCGGATCCTTGGGCAGTTCGGTGGTACCGAACTTGTGAGTGATCGATCCCGCAGAGTCACCGCTGGGGGGTGTGTCCTCGTCGTTCGAACTGGAGCAGGCTGCGGCGAATGCCAGCAACGCTCCCGACGTGCCGATCAGAAATCCGCGCCGGGTCAGCCGACCTGCGTCCGTTCGATCCATGTTCTTACCCCTTAAGTCCGCTGGTTCGGTAGGTAAGGCTAGCCGATGAATGTCGCATTCCGGCGAGTTCGACCGGGCCATTCGATGGCAGTACCGGCTCGTTCGGGCCACTATGGAGACATGACGCGCCAGGGCCCCTCGAAAGACATCGACGAATCGGATCTCGAAGTCACGCATCCCAAGGACTACGCCGCCGGAGTACCGGCCGTCCTGGTGTCGCTGCAACGCGGAATCGAGCAGATGGGGGCCTTACGGACCGCCCGAACGCTCACCAGGCTCAACCAGCGTCACGGCTTCGACTGCCCGGGGTGCGCATGGCCGGAGACTCCCGGACATCGCAAGCCCGCCGAGTTCTGCGAGAACGGCGCGAAGGCTGTTGCCGAGGAAGCAACGCTTCGCACCGTCACACCCGAGTTCTTCGCGGAGCACTCGATCTCCGACCTCGAAGGCAAGACCGATTACTGGCTCGGGCAGCAGGGCCGACTGACGCACCCGATGGTTCTGACGCCGGGCGCAACCCACTATCAGCCGATCGACTGGGACGGCGCGTACGCACTGATCGCCGAACATCTGAACGGCCTCGCGTCGCCGGACGAGGCGGTGTTCTACACCTCCGGTCGCACTTCCAACGAAGCAGCTTTTCTCTACCAGTTGATGATTCGGAGCTACGGCACCAACAACATGCCCGACTGTTCCAACATGTGTCACGAATCGTCCGGGAGCGCACTGACCGAATCCATCGGCATCGGCAAAGGTTCGGTGACCGTCCCCGACCTCGAGAACGCCGATCTCATCCTCATCGCCGGGCAGAATCCCGGCACCAACCACCCTCGAATGCTCTCGACGCTGGAGAAGGCAAAGGGCAACGGCGCCAAGATCATTGCCATCAATCCCCTGCCCGAAGCGGGATTGCGACGGTTCAAGGATCCACAGAAGGTGTCCGGCGTGATCGGGCACGGAGTCGAGATCGCGGACGAGTTCCTGCAGATCCGGCTGGGCGGAGACATGGCGCTGTTCCAGGGCCTGGGGAAGCTGCTGCTCGAACAGGAAGATCGCGCTCCCGGCACCGTCGTCGATCGCGCATTCGTCGACCGGTACTGCGCCGGTTGGGACGAGTACGAGAAGCACATCCGCGCAGTCGATCTCGACACCGTGATCGAAGCGACGGGCCTGTCGATGACGCAACTCGAGGAAACAGCCGCCGCCCTGGTCCGATCCGAACGAACAGTCACCTGCTGGGCCATGGGCATCACTCAGCACACACACGGAGTTGCCACCATCGAGGAAGCGGTCAACCTGTTGCTCATGCGCGGGATGATGGGCAAACCAGGTGCAGGCGTCTGCCCCGTGCGAGGACACTCCAACGTCCAGGGTGACCGCACGATGGGCATCTGGGAGAAGATGCCGGAAGAGTTCCTGGCCGCGCTCGACACCGAGTTCTCGATCTCGAGCCCACGCAAGCACGGTTGGGACACCGTCGACGCGATCCGCGCCATGAACGCCGGCAAGGCAAGCTTCTTCATGGCGATGGGCGGCAACTTCATCCAGGCCAGCCCGGACACTGCGGCCACCGAAACGGCATTGCACCAGTGCGAACTCACCGTGCAGGTTTCCACCAAGCTGAATCGCAGTCACGTGGTCCACGGGCAGACCGCGATCATCCTCCCCACCCTCGGACGCACCGACCTCGACGTCCAAGCCGGCGGAAAGCAGCTTGTCTCCGTGGAGGATTCGATGTCCATGGTGCACCTGTCCCGCGGACGCCTCACACCGGTCAGCCCCTACCTGCGCAGTGAAGTCGCCATCATCTGCCAACTCGCCCGCGAACTACTCGGCAGCGATCACTCCGTCCGCTGGTCGGCGTTCGAGGGCAACTACGACCTGATTCGCGATTCCATCTCGCGGGTGGTGCCAGGCTGCGAGAACTACAACACCCGCGTCCGTGAGCCCGACGGATTCCAGCTCCCCCACCCACCACGTGACTCGCGCGAATTCCGCACGCACACCGGCAAAGCCAACTTCGGCGTGAACGACCTGCACTGGATACCCACCCCTCGTGGCCGTCTGATTCTGCAGACCATGCGAAGCCACGACCAGTACAACACCACGATCTACGGTCTCGACGACAGATACCGCGGCATCAAGGGTGGACGCAAAGTCATCCTCGTCAATGCCGAAGACATCACCGCACTCGGATTCCGCGACGGCGATCTGGTCGACATCGTGTCCGAGTGGACAACCCCAGACGGCACTCTCGAAGAGCGTCGGGTCACGGAGTTCCGCATCGTCTCCTACGACACCCCCCGCGGTAATGCGGCGGCGTACTACCCCGAGACGAATCCCCTCGTTCCCCTCGAACACGTTGCAGCCAAGTCGAACACACCGGTTTCGAAGGCAGTCACCGTTCGACTCGAAGCATCAGGCGCCTGAGATGGGACGAGTCACCACACGAACACCGGTCGTTCGAATCTCGGGCGATCGGGTCGTCACGCGCCCCGACACGCTGGCCGTCGAGGAACCACTCGAAATGAGGGTCGGCGGCCAGGTGCTGGCCGTGACGATGCGAACACCTGGCAACGACGTCGACCTCGTACACGGATTCCTCCTCAGCGAGGGCGTCATCGCCACCCGCGACGACGTGAGCGTCGTCCGCTACTGCGACGGCGTCGACGACACCGGTGCGAACACGTACAACGTCCTCGACATCGCTCTCGCTCCCGGAGTGCCGTTGCCCGATCACACCACCGACCGCAACACCGTGGTCAGTTCCGCGTGCGGAGTGTGCGGCAAGACCTCACTCGACGCCGTCCGGACCACGACGCGTCATCCGTTGGTCGGTGACACCACTTCCGTCACCTCCACCACCCTGTCGGCCATGCCGGTCACGCTGCGGGAGAGCCAACGGATCTTCGAACGCACCGGCGGCCTGCACGCGGCCGGATTGTTCACCGCCACCGGCGAACTCCTGGCACTGCGCGAGGACGTCGGCCGTCACAACGCCGTCGACAAGGTGATCGGGTGGGCAATCACCGACGGCCGAGTGCCCCTCTACGACACGATCTTGATCGTCAGCGGTCGGGCGTCGTTCGAACTCGTCCAGAAGGCCGTCATGGCCGGCATTCCGATCCTCGGAGCCGTCTCCGCGCCGTCATCACTGGCGGTGGAACTAGCGCAGGAGTCCGGGCTGACTCTCGCCGGTTTCATCCGCGGCGATTCGATGAACGTCTACTCGCACCCGCACCGAGTCGAGGTCACGTCGAACTCGCACGCAATTGAGCCGACAGTCGCACAGCGGAGTTGACCTCCCCGTAGCCCTCGTACCCACCCACTCGCTGCACGACCTCGAAGAACAGGTCTCCCCCGACGGTCGGGGTGAACAGGTGGAAGAACTCGCCGTGAGCGTCCGCGTCGTAAAGGATTCCGGCGCTACGCATACGGTCGAGCAGTTCGGCATTCAGTCCGAAACGCGCGTCGAGATCGTCGTAGTAGTTCGGGGAAATAGGTAGCGGCACAAAACCCCAGTCCTGCATCGACGCGGCAGCACCGAAGATGTTCTCACACGCGAAGGCGACGTGACTGACGCCGCCGCGGCGGACGGTCGGCAGCCCGCTTCGACTGCCCTCCACCATGTTCAGCGAGATGCGCAGGGCCTGTCCGTCGCCGTCTTGAACGAGCGTAAGCGCCTGGCTCCGCATGAGGCCGACGGAATCGGTGACGTCCTGGCCCTCGTGCGGTTGCATCTCGAACACGGACCGCAGAAGCAGCATGATGCCGTCCCAGCTCTCGGCCGGAACTGCAAGCGCCACATGGTCGATCCCGGTGAACACTGCGCCCTGTTCACGATTGCGCTCGGCGGGCAGCGGATAGATCTCGAATGCCGATTCCCACGCTGCAGCACTGCCAGGGCCACGAAGGTCGATCGACGTCGCGTCGGTGACCTTCAGACGTACGACGTCCGGTACCTCGGAGTTCTCGTCACTCGATCCCGGCAACTGCACTCGCGTCGCCGGTACTTCGAGAGCCAGCGCTCGCTCACCCCACACTTCAGGTTCGGTTGCCCGGATGCCGATCTGAGTCAGAACCGGTAGATCCGCAGGCAGCCCGGGCGCCGTCCACACCGTGCCCGCGGTCGCGTCCACGGCAACGGTGAGCGATCCGTGCCGCCACAACTGCAAATCGTGGTCGTGGTGCCGCCCGAGAAGGTGAAAACCTAGGCGGGAGAGCATCGTGTGCACCTGGTCCTGCTTAGCTGGTCCCGCCGCGATTCGCAGAGACACGATTCCTTCGAGCGGCGTGCGCTCCGGGGCGGTGAACAGCGTGGGTCCACCGACGGCCGGGTTCGCGGCAGCGACCTGTTCTTCGAGGTGGAGCAGCGACCGATGAGCGTCGATTGCCGTTCGCTGGGTGTCAGCGCGACGGAATACGTCGTTGAAGATCTCGAGGGACCACGGTCCGTCGTAGCCCGTGGCGTAGACGTGCTGAGCAAAAGCACTCAGATCGAAACTGCCCTGCCCCGGGAAGTTTCGGTGGTGCCGGCTCCACTGCAGGATGTCCATCGCCAAGAACGGTGCGTCCGCCAACTGGAGGAAGAAGATCTTCTCGCCCGGAATCTCGCGAATTCCGGCGGGATCGTCACCGCGCGAGAGGATGTGGAAGCTGTCCAGACAGGTTCCGAGTGAAGGATGGTCGATCCCTTCGACGATCTTCCATGCGTGGCCGTAGGTGTTGACGTGGGCTCCCCACGCGAGCGCCTCGTACGCAATTTTCTTGCCGTGCTCGGACGCCAATTCGGCGAGAGCTCCGAACTGCTCTGTCAACTGACCATCGTCGTGACTCGCGGTCGGTAGGGGCGAGGAGCACACCAGGAGCGTCTCGCATCCCAGCTGATCCATCAGCTCGAATTTGCGTTGCACTCGAACAAGATTCCGAGCAAATTGGCGTTCGTCCACCGTGTCGAAGTCACGGAACGGCTGATACAGATCGAGGGTGAGTCCCAGATCCGCTGCCCTCGTTCGCAATTCCTTCGGGGACCACGGCGAAGCAACAAAATCCGGCTCGAACACCTCGAAGCCGTCGAAGCCGGCGGCCGCGATGGCGTCGAGCTTCTCCTCGAGAGTGCCGCTCAGCGAGACCGTCGCGATCGACGTCCGAACGGGGGCACTCACAGCGCTGCCGCAGTCTGTTCGCCGTGCACCAGTTCGGTCATGTGAGCGAGCATCCGCTTGCTGTCAGGCTCGATGCCCGTGAAGATCCGGAATGCGTCGACGGCCTGGAAGACAGTCATCCCGCCTCCGCTGAGCGTCGGCGCGCCGATCAACCTGGCCTGACGCAACAGTTCCGTTTCGAGCGGGCGGTAGACGATTTCCGCCACCCACAGATCGGGGCGGAGCAGATCCGGGGAGAAGGCCATTCCGGGATGGGCCGCCATTCCCATCGGTGTCGCGTGGATCAATCCGTGTGCGTTGCCGAGCGCTTCGGCGAGGTCGCTCGTGTGCCGCGCCTGGACTACCTGCGCCGGGAACTGCCGCGCGAAGGCATCCGCGAGTTCTTCCGCGCGAGCCAGGCTCGAATCGACCAACGTCAGCGTCCCGACGCCGCGGGTGAGCGCGGCATAGGCAACCGCCGCACCTGCTCCGCCCGCACCGAGCTGCACGACGCGATCGAGCTGCGCACCGGGTAGCCCCTCGTCGAAATTTCGTCCGAAGCCCGACCAATCGGTGTTGTGTCCGATCACCTTGCCGGAGTCGAAGAGGACCGTGTTCACTGCGCCGAGCTTGTCTGCGTCCGGCGAGAGCTCGTCGAGGTGCTCGATCACCAACTGCTTGCACGGGTGAGTGATGTTGAGGCCGCGGAACCCGAAACGTCGTGCATAGGTGAGAAGTTCACCGATGTCCGAGGGCGCCATCCCCATCGCGTCGAGATCGAGGATGCGGTAAACGTACGGCAGGCCCTGTCTGCGCCCTTCTTCCTCGTGCATGATCGGAGTCAAGGAGGCTCCGATGCCGGTTCCGATCAGACCGCAGAGGATCGAATCACTCATCAGTTCTTCCCTTCTCGAATGCAGACGAATTCGACTGCGGCGCTGTAGCCGTCGATCCCCAACCCGCAGATGACCGCGTCGGCGATCCCGGACACGTAGGAGTGGTGACGGAATTCTTCGCGACCGTGGATGTTGCTGATGTGCACCTCCACCACGGGGGCGTCGAGTGTGACCAGTGCGTCTCGCAACGCAACGGATGTATGCGAATACCCACCGGGATTGATGACGATGCCCGCGACTCTTCCTCTGGCCTCGTGGATCCAATCGATCAGTTGACCCTCGTGGTTCGACTGCTTTGCTTCGACCACCGCTCCGAACTTCTGGGCCGCAACTTCGCAGCGGGAAACGACGTCGTCCAGGGTGTCCGTCCCGTAGAACTCCGGTTGCCGCTGGCCCAACAAATTCAAGTTGGGTCCGTTGAGGACCAGAACCGGCAGAGATGGAGTCATCAGGGCACCTCGGTGTCGACGTTCGAAGCTAATGTACGAACTAGTGAGTTAGTTCACTAGACGTTACTCCCCCGACGCGAACTCGACAAGCAAAGTCGACAAACTCCTGACAGATAGAGTGAGCACATGGTTTCCGAGCAGTCAGTGAACTCCGTGGCGTCGAAGCCGGAGAAGCGACGCCGAAACAGTGATCTGACCAGGGTGAACATCATCGCCGTCGCCACCGAGGAGTTTGCCGACAAGGGCTTCGCCGGCGCCCGGGTGGACGAGATCGCAACCAAGACGCACACCACCAAGCGGATGATCTACTACTACTTCACCGACAAGGAAGGACTGTACAAATCAGTCCTCGAACACGCGTACAGCGTGATTCGTGCGCAGGAGCGTGAACTCGACCTCGAGGGATTGAACCCCACCGCAGCAGTGCGCGCCTTGGCCGAACTGACCTTCGACCACCACGAACAGCACCCGAACTTCATTCGGCTGGTGGCAAACGAGAACATGCTCCGCGGCGAGCACATCGAGAAATCCGAACTACTCAGCGGCCTCGGCGCACCCGCCGCCGACCTGGTCTCGCAGATCCTCCACGACGGGCAGCACGCAGGGGTATTCCGATCCGACGTCGATGCTCTCGATATTCACATGTTGATCAGCAGTTACTGCGTCTTCCGCATCGCCAACCGGTACACGTTCAAAGCGCTCTTCGACCGTGATCTGACCGACTCGACTCATCGCGAACATCTCCGAACGATGCTCGGCGACATGGTTGTTGCGTTCCTGACCTCACCGACGCCGTCCTGACCCACCCCGAAGTCCGAAAAATCCCCCTACGGTGGTGAGTGGAACTCACAGCTGCCACCGGGAGGAACGACGTGACCGAGAACTACGTAGACGGGCTTTCACTCGAGGAGAAGGCGTCGTTGACGTCCGGCTCGGATTTCTGGCACAGCCAGTCCGTTGCCGGAATCGAGTCGATATTGCTGACCGACGGTCCGCACGGAGTCCGGAAACAACCCGAGGGTGGCGACGCACTCGGACTCGGCCACAGCATTCCCGCGACGTGTTTTCCACCGGCAGTCGGGTTGGGCTCGTCGTGGAACCTCGACCTCATCCGCCAGGTCGGTGAGGCTCTGGGCGACGAGGCCAAAGCCGAACAGGTCTCGGTTCTCCTCGGTCCCGGTATCAACATCAAACGATCCCCGTTGTGCGGCCGGAATTTCGAGTACGTCTCCGAGGACCCATTCCTCTCCGGCCGCGTCGCGGCAGCGCTGATCACCGGCATCCAGTCTCGCGGCGTCGGAACCTCGCTCAAGCACTTCGCTGCCAACAACCAAGAGCACGACCGGATGAGAGTCAGCGCCGACGTCGACGAACGGACGCTGCGCGAGATCTATCTGGCCGGATTCGAGTACGCGGTCAAAACCGCGGCCCCGACGACGGTCATGTGCTCGTACAACAAGATCAACGGTGTGTACTCGAGCCAGAACCATTGGCTGCTCACCGAGGTGCTCCGCGAGCAGTGGGGCTTCGACGGCCTCGTCGTTTCGGACTGGGGAGCGGTCAACGATCGCGTGGCGGCACTCACCGCCGGCCTCGATCTGGAAATGCCGCCGACCGGAACCGATACTCAGATCGTCGACGCCGTGCGCGGCGGAGACCTGGACGAATCCGTACTCAACACTGCAGCCGAACGCCTGTCGACGCTGGTGAAACGCACCGCCGCCGCGCGCACCGAAGGCCACACGTACGACGTCGCACGTCACCACGAGTTGGCTCGGACCGCGGCGGCGGAGTCCGCTGTTCTCCTTGCTAACGACGGCGAATTACTGCCGCTGACGCCCGGCGGGCAAACCGTCGCGGTGATCGGCGAATTCGCGTGCAGCCCGCGATATCAAGGTGCAGGCAGTTCACAGGTGGTTCCGACCCGGCTCGACAATGCCTTGGACGCGATCCTCGACCTCGAAGGCGCCGACCGCGTCACCTTCGCACCGGGCTTCACCTTCGACGGCACTCCGGACGACGACATGGTCACCGAAGCTGTCGACGCTGCGCGCCGCGCTGACGTCGCCGTGCTCTTCCTCGGACTACCGTCCGCCACCGAATCCGAAGGGTTCGACCGAACCGACATCGAGTTGCCCGCCGACCAGATTGCCCTGTTGGAAGCGGTCCACGGTGCGAACCCGAACACCGTCGTCGTGCTCTCCAACGGCGGAGTGATTTCGATCGAGCCTTGGAAGGATCATGCCGCCGCAATCCTCGAGGGTTGGCTACTCGGCCAGGCCGGCGGCTCTGCGATCGCCGATCTGCTGTTCGGCATCACCAATCCGTCCGGTCGACTCACGGAGACCATTCCGCTTCGGCTCCAAGACAATCCGTCGTTTCTGCATTTCCCCGGATCACAGCAGCACGTGCGATACGGCGAAGGACTGTACGTCGGGTACCGCTACTACGACTCCGCTCTGCGTGAGGTGGCGTACCCGTTCGGATTCGGGCTGAGCTACACCACCTTCGACATCACCGACACTGCTGTCGACGCCGGCGAGAACTCCGCCGACGTGACCGTCACCGTGCGCAACAGCGGTGATCGAGCGGGCAGCACCGTCGTTCAGGTCTACGTTCACGACGCCTCGGAAGGCGTCGACCGTCCCGCACAGGAATTGAAGGGGTTTGCCAAGATCCACCTCGACCCCGACGAATCTGCGTCTGTGACCATCACGCTCGATACCAGGGCGTTTGCCTACTGGTCCATATCGGCGCAGGACTGGGCGATCGAACCCGGCGAGTACGAGATCCGCGTCGGCTTCTCGTCTCGGGACATCGCGACCACCGACACGATCACTCTGGCCGGAAACGTCGGCGTCGGCACGCTCGACGCCATGTCGACGATCGGTGAATGGCTCGCCCATCCCGTCGGCAGTGCCGTTCTCGGCGCCGCCATGTCTGCCGCGGCAGGCGAAGGTGCGCAGTCGGTCAGCCCCGAAATGATGGCGCTCGCCGGTTCGATGCCGCTCGGAAAGCTCGCCACCTTCGGCCTCGGGATCACCGAGGAACAGGTGGAGCAGTTGGTGGCGGCCGCAGCGCAGCCTGCCTCCTGACCCCCTGAACTGCAGCTTCGACGTGTGATGTGTCCGCCGGTAGATTTTTATGAACTATTTGGTTAATAATCTTGTGTAGTTGCTGTGGCGTCGGTTACATTCCTTGTATCGCTCTCCGCACAGACGTTCTCAATACGAACACCGTTACGAACAGAATCAGCGGATGTAGAGCCTCCACGACGCTTCCACCCAGGAGATGAGCATGTCAGCTAGCACGGTTACACCGTCCGGCCCCGAGGCGGGATCCTTGGCCAGGCCGGACACGACCAAGGTCAAGCGCGCCGCAACGTCGTCGTTTCTCGGCAGCATGCTCGAGTACTACGACTTCTACATCTACGCCTCCGCCGCCGCGCTCATCTTCCCCACGGTGTTCTTCCCGGACAGCGGACATGCGGCACTGCTTTCGCTCGCCACATTCGGTGTCGCGTACGTCGCGCGCCCCCTCGGCGCAGTGGTCCTCGGTCATTTCGGTGACCGCGTCGGCCGCAAGAAGATCATGCTGCTCACGCTCATTCTGATGGGCGCAGCCACCTTCCTCATCGGATGTATTCCCAGCGCCGATTCGATCGGAGTTTTTGCACCGATACTTCTGGTCCTGATGAGAATCGCTCAAGGAATCTCCGCCGCGGGCGAACAGAGCGGTGCCAGCTCGCTGACCCTCGAGCATGCCCCCGAAGGTCGACGCGCGTTCTTCTGCAGTTGGACCCTCAACGGCACCCAGGCCGGCTTCATCCTCGCCAGCCTCGTATTCCTGCCCATCGCTGCACTCCCCGACGACATTCTCTACACGTGGGGCTGGCGAATCCCGTTCTGGGGCAGCCTGATCGTTCTGGTGGCGGCATACATCATGCGTCTCAAGCTCGAAGAGCCCGAAGAGTTCACCGAGCAGCAGGAATCCAAGACCGTCGCCAAATTGCCTGTCGCCGATCTTCTTCGCACCCACAGCGCAAATCTGATTCGCGTGATCTGCTGCGCTTTCATCGCCGTCGTCTCGACCATCTTCTCCGTCTTCGGACTCGCCTTCGCCACCACCGAAGAAGTGGGGATTCCGAAATCGACCATGCTCTGGGTTGCCATCGCAGCCAACGCCGTGGCATTGCTCAGTCAGCCCGCCTGGGCGATGCTCTCCGACCGAATCGGTCGCCGGCCGCTGTTCATCGGCGGCGCCCTCGGTAGCGCCGTGTTCATCTACGTGTACTTCGGCGCAATCGCCAGCGGCAACGTTCCCCTGATCTTCCTCGCCGCAATCGGATTGATGTCCGTCTTCTACGCGGCCCCGAACGCCATCTGGCCGTCGTTCTACTCCGAGATGTTCAACACCAAGGTCCGCTACTCGGGCATCGCAATCGGAACCCAGGTCGGCTTCGCCCTCGCAGGCTTCGCCCCCGCCATCGGCAACGCCCTCATGGGCGGCGACAAGACACACTGGATGCCCGTCGCCATTCTGACTTCGGTGGCGTGCGTCATCTGCGCGATCTCGGCGTTCACCGCCAAGGAGACGTTCCGCACTCCCCTCAAGGAACTCGGCAACCCGATCTAGCCGAATACCCGATAGACATCCTGCACGAACGACTGTGGCCCGGCATCTCGCGAGAGATGCCGGGCCACAGTCGTTTCAGAGTTTCTACGCCGTCTTGTCGCGACGCTCGCCACGTTCCGGCTTACGCGGAACGATGGTCGGAAGTACGTTGTCGTTGACGGTCTCCGCGGTGACAACCACCTTTTCGACGTCGTCACGGCTGGGGATGTCGTACATGACCGGAAGAAGAACTTCTTCCATGATGGCGCGCAGGCCACGAGCACCGGTTCCACGCAAGATCGCCTGATCGGCGATCGCGTCGAGCGCCTCTTCGGTGAACTCGAGTTCGACGCCGTCCATGTCGAAGAGTCGACGGTACTGCTTGACGAGAGCATTCTTCGGCTCCGACAAGATCTGAACGAGGGATTCCTTGTCGAGGTTGGTCACCGACGCGATCATCGGCAGTCGGCCGATGAACTCGGGGATCAGACCGAACTTGATCAAATCCTCCGGCATGACCTCGGCAAAACGATCGACCGTATCCAGTTCTGCCTTCGATCGAACCTCGGCGCCGAAACCGATACCGCGCTTGCCGACACGATCGGAGACGATCCGCTCGAGACCTGCGAAAGCGCCCGCGACGATGAACAGTACGTTCGTGGTGTCGATCTGGATGAATTCCTGGTGCGGGTGCTTACGACCACCCTGCGGCGGGACACTCGCCTGCGTACCTTCGAGGATCTTCAGCAGCGCCTGCTGAACACCTTCACCGGACACGTCACGCGTGATCGACGGGTTCTCACTCTTGCGCGCGATCTTGTCGACCTCGTCGATGTAGATGATTCCGGTCTCGGCGCGCTTGACGTCGTAGTCGGCCGCCTGAATCAGCTTGAGCAGAATGTTCTCGACGTCCTCACCGACATAGCCGGCCTCGGTCAACGCCGTCGCGTCGGCGATGGCGAACGGGACGTTGAGCATCTTTGCGAGAGTCTGAGCGAGGTACGTCTTGCCGCAGCCGGTGGGGCCGAGCATCAAGATGTTGGATTTTGCGAGCTCAACCGTCTCACCCCGCGCATCACGGCCCTTGTCGCCGGCCTGGATGCGCTTGTAGTGGTTGTAGACGGCCACGGCCAGTGTCCGCTTGGCGGAGTCCTGACCGATGACGTAGTTCTCGAGGAATTCTCGGATCTCCGCAGGCTTGGGAAGCTCGTCGAGCTTGACCTCGCTCGACTCGGCCAATTCCTCTTCGATGATCTCGTTGCAGAGGTCGATGCACTCGTCGCAGATGTACACCCCGGGTCCTGCAATGAGCTTCTTGACCTGCTTCTGACTCTTACCGCAGAAAGAGCACTTGAGCAGATCCCCGCCGTCGCCGATGCGTGCCATCTCGTGAGGTCCCTACTTTCCTTCATGTACGTGCGCTCGCCGCCACTCGATCGGTCGAGATGCTCCGCAGTACGTCGGTAGTTGTCAGATCAGAGTTGTCAGATCAGACAAACTGATCAACAAACTGATCGAACAAATCTGGTCGAACAATCGCAGAACGCCGGTCGAGAACCAGCCCGTGAAGTGACGGTACCCGCAGATCCCGAACGGGGTCGACCTGTTCTCGGCGTTTCGCCTGCGGATAAAAAAGAAAAGTGCCGAGATTTCGGCCTGGCAAGCCTTCCACCTGGCACTTCTCGACGTGTCCGCCTCGTGTCGGGAATCGGGATACGGATCTCGACACGAGGCGGAAATCGACTACTTCTGTGCGCTGAGCTTCCGGTAAGCGAGCACGTCGTCGATGATGCCGTACTCCTTGGCCTGCTCGGCCGTGAGGATCTTGTCGCGATCGGTGTCGACGCGGATGGTCTCCGGATCCTTGCCCGTGTGCAGCGACAGCGTGCTCTCCATGAGTCGACGCATACGCTCGATCTCCGCAGCCTGGATCTCCAGATCGGAAACCTGACCCTGGATGCCGCCCGTGGCCGGCTGGTGGATCAGAATGCGCGAGTTGGGGAGCGCGAAGCGCTTGCCCGGCGTACCACCGGCGAGAAGCACGGCAGCTGCCGAAGCAGCCTGACCGAGGCAGACGGTGGAAATGTCGGCACGGACGTACTGCATCGTGTCGTAGATCGCCATCAGCGCGGTGAACGAACCACCGGGCGAGTTGATGTACATGGTGATGTCGCGGTCCGGATCCTGCGATTCGAGAACCAGCAACTGCGCCATGAGGTCATTGGCGGAGACGTCGTCGACCTGCGAGCCGAGGAAGATGATGCGCTCCTCGAACAGCTTGTTGTACGGGTCGGACGTCTTGACGCCGTAGCTGGTCTGCTCCGTGAACTGGGGCAGGATGTAGCGCGATTGGGGGCCTGACGGCGCCTGGCCGCCCAGCGAGTTAGCTCCGAAAAGATTGGTCATCAGTTCTCCAAAGTATGAATTGGGCAGCGAAAGGATGGACGAACCGGCTCAGTTGCCGGTGCCGCCGGCCTGATTCGCACGGGAGACGACGTGGTCGACGAAGCCGTACTCGAGAGCTTCCTTCGCCGTGAACCAACGGTCACGGTCGGAGTCCGCGGTGATCTGCTCGACCGTCTGACCGGTGTGCTGAGCGATCAGCTCGGCCATTTCGCGCTTGGTGTGCTTGAACTGCTCAGCCATGATCGCGATGTCGCTGGCGGAACCACCGATACCGGCGGACGGCTGGTGCATCATGATGCGGGCGTGAGGCAGTGCGTAACGCTTGCCCTTGGTGCCGGCCGAGAGGAGGAACTGACCCATCGACGCCGCAAGGCCCATGCCGAAGGTGGCGATGTCGCACTCGGCGAACTGCATGGTGTCGAAGATCGCCATACCGGCGGTCACGGATCCACCGGGCGAGTTGATGTAGAGCGAGATGTCTCGCGTCGGGTCCTCGGCCGAGAGCAGCAGGATCTGTGCGCACAGCTTGTTGGCGATGTCGTCGTCGACCTGGGTACCGAGGAAAATGATGCGCTCTCGCAGCAAGCGCTCGTACACCGAGTCGCTGAGGTTCAACCCAGCGGTCGCTGAAGTCATGGCGGGACTCTGCAAAGTCTCCAGGTGATTGGAAGTCACGGTACCTGCCTTCTATGTGGATCTACTTGTGCGGTGGATCGTCTATGCGAAACACTTCTACTGACACAGACAGTAACGAAGTAGGGCGGCACCGGAGTCCCGGTGCCGCCCTACTTCGCTCAAAGCGGAAAACTCAGTGCAGTCGATCGTGGTGAAAACACCCGTCCGCCTGCGTTTTTACTTGTCTTCGCTCTCGGCGGAATCAGACGCATCCGCTTCGATTTCGTCTTCGCTGCTGCCGAAAAGCTCTGCGGTGTCGACAACGGCACCGGAGGTGTCCTTGACACCGGCCGACTCGACGACGGACGCGAGCGCCTTGCCGCGACGGACGTCTGCGAAGACGGCGCCGAGCTGGTTGGCCTGCTGGATCTGCTGGATGAACTGCTCCGGAGCCATGCCGTAACGCTGCGCCTGGAACAGGATGCGCTCAGTGAGCTCGTCCTGACCGACAGTGACGTTGCCCGCATCGGCGATCGAGTCGAGCAGGAGCTGCGTCTTGACGGAGCGCTCAGCGGCTTCCTGGGCATCCTTGTCGAACTCTTCGCGGCTGCTGCCCTGCTCTTCGAGGAGCTTGTTCAGTGCCTCTTCGTCGTGATCGAGACCGTGAACGGCGTCGTGCAGTGCAGCGTCGACCTCGGCCTTGACGACGGCCTCCGGCAACGGAACCTCGACGGTCTCGAGCAGCTGCTCGAGAACCTTGTCGCGGATCTGACCGGCCTGCTCGACCTTGCGGACGCGTGCGACGCGCTCACGGAGGTCTGCCTTCAGTTCTTCCAGGGTGTCGAACTCGCTGGCGAGCTGAGCGAACTCGTCGTCCTCAGCCGGAAGCTCGCGCTCCTTGACCGTCTGCACGGTCACGGTGACAACAGCTTCCTTGCCTGCGTACTCGCCGGCGACCAGCGTCGACGTGAAGTCCTTGGACTCGCCGGCCTTGAGGCCGATGATGGCTTCGTCGAGGCCCTCGATGAGCTGGCCCGATCCGACCTCGTGCGACAGTCCGCTCGCGGTTGCCTCGGCAACGTTCTCTCCGTCGACGGTGGCCGACAGATCGATGGAGACGAAGTCGCCGTCCTCGACTGCGCGGTCGACGCCGGTGAGGGTGCCGAAACGCTGACGCAGCGAAAGCAACTGCTCTTCGATGGCTTCGTCGGTGATCTCGATCGGATCGACCTCGACGTTGATGGAGCTGAAGTCAGGGAGCTCGATCTCGGGGCGCACGTCGACCTCGGCGGTGAACTCGAGGAGCTCGCCGTCTTCGATCTTGGTGACCTCGATCTCGGGCTGGCCGATGGCCTTCACGCCGGCACTGGTGACAGCCTCGGAGTAACGCGACGGCAGAGCGTCGTTGACGACCTGCTCGAGCACAGCGCCGCGACCGACACGTGCTTCGAGGAGGCGGGCCGGAGCCTTGCCGGGACGGAAGCCGGGGAGACGAATCTGCTGCGCGAGGGCCTTGTAGGCCTTGTCGAAATCAGACTTGAGTTCCGCGAAGGGCACCTCAACGTTGATACGGACTCGCGTCGGGCTGAGCTGCTCGACGGTGCTCTTCACGAAACTTCGCTCCTTCGTCTGGTCTTGCTCACAACTTGTGTTGAATCGGTACTGCTGGGTTTTCGGTAGTGCTGTCTGGCGCGGCACTTCATTCCCGTAGAAGCTGGAGGTGAAGTGCCATGTACGTACTTGTCGGGATGACAGGATTTGAACCTGCGACCCTCCGCTCCCAAAGCGGATGCGCTACCAAGCTGCGCTACATCCCGTTTCCGATCACATGAAACACCGAACACATGAAACACACGATACGGCCATCTGAGGCCACAAAGACAGCGGGCCACAAAGGCAGCCACCATCGGTGACCGCGCACAACCCTATCGCGCTCACTACTCTCTCACGAACCCGACCGTCATTTGTACACGGCCCGCCTGTCCGACCCCGTCAGTATGGCAGCCGACCCGCGGCCCCGCTGATGCCGTTGCCTGACAGTCCTTGACCGACCGATCACGACACCCGGACTGGAAGCTGCGCCGCCTGTAAAAAGCCCCGACTCGCCGAGCAATTCGGCAATTCCCCAGGTGAACGACGGTATCGAACTTCCCCGACCCCCCGATTATGAAATCCGGTGGAGCATTGGGTACAGTTTCGTATCGCAGACGACGAACACGGCGATCCCGAGTTGTCGTATGCACGGGGATGTAGCTCAATGGTAGAGCCTCAGTCTTCCAAACTGATCACGCGGGTTCGATTCCCGTCATCCCCTCCACCAGGAGGGAAACTCCACAAAAATCCGCATCGGCCTGGCCGGTGCGGATTTTTTTGCGTTCGAACTCTGTGCACCCAGACCACTCCCCCGGGGTCCGTATCCTGGAGTTGTCCGGATCGATTCTGCTCGGGAGGCCACTCGTGACCACGATTCTTCTCATACTCGTCGTTCTGGCCGTAGTCGTATTTCTGGTCATGAAAAGCCAGCAACGCGGTTCCGGCCACAGCGCAACACAACTCGACGACGCGAAAGCCGATGCCCGGCAGGCGATCGAACGCCTCGGCGGTCAGGTCTACAACCTGACCGGCAGTGACGACGCCTCGCGCCAAGCCCTCGCCGACGCAGGCGAACGGTACAACGCCGCAGGCTCGCAGATCGACCAGGCCGCAACGCCGGTTCAGGCTCGTCTCGCGAAACAGACTGCCCTGGAAGGGCTTTACTACATCCGCGCGGCACGGGTGGCGATGGGCATGGATCCGGGACCGGAAGTTCCCTCCATCGACGGACAGAAGGCTGCGGGTTCTGTCACCGAAGACCGTGAGGTCGAATTCGAGGGCCGCAAGGTCGCCGCATCACCCAATCCGTCTTCGCACACACCCAACTACTACCCCGGTGGACGAGTCGCAGGTCGCCCGGTCCCGGCCGGCTGGTACTCCGAGCCTTGGTGGAAGCCTGCCCTCGTCGCCGGCGCCTGGGGTCTGGGTTCGATGATGCTGTTCTCGACCATGTTCTCCGGAATGGCGGGGGTTCCTTACGGCGCAGAAGCTTTCGCCCAGGGTGGCGATCCCGGCGCCGATACGGGAGCCGGCGACTCCGGCGATCAGGGCATGGACGCCGGTGATTCCGGTGCGGACCAAGGAAGTATGGACAACACGGATTACACCGCAGACGGCGGCTACGACGGTGGGGGCAGCGACTTCGGGGACTTCGGTGGCGGGGACTTCGGCGGCTTCGACTTCTAAGCCGACTGACACACCGGGCACCAGAACAGGTTTCGTGCCTTCATGACGGAATGCAGGATCGGTGTGCCGCACACGCGGCACGGCGATCCTGCTCTTCTGTAGACGTAGGTCCGCGGACGATCTTTTGCGTACGCCGGATCACCGTTGTCGTGCTCGGCGCGAACGACGTGCATCTTCCCGCGTCTGACACCGACTTTCATCAATTCGACAAGGTCTGCCCACATGGCAGTCCACTCGTCGTGAGAGACGAGATTTCCTTCTCGTTCGGGGTTGATTCCGTGGCGAAAGAGAAGCTCGGCGCGATAAACGTTGCCGACACCTGCGAGGACCGCCTGGTCCATCAGCAGGGCGCCGATTGCCGTCTTGGACTTCGAGATTCGCATCCAAGCCTTCTGCGGATCCGCGTCGCGGCGCAGTGGGTCCGGCCCGAGCCGGGCTTCTATCGCGGCGACCTGAGGCGGTAGCAAGACTTCGCAGGCGGTGGGACCACGAAGGTCGGTGCCGAAATCGGCACCGACCATTCGCATCCGGACCTGGCCTACCGGTTCTTCCATCGGCAGGGTGGCGTCGGTGAACTTTCCGTACAACCCGAGGTGCACGTGAACTGTCAATCCGTTGTCGTACGTGTGCCAGAGGTGCTTTCCCCAGGCATCCGATGACGTGAGTACGTGTCCGTCCACCAGGCGCGCGTCCTCGGCGAATCTGCCTTGCGGACTGAGGACGCGGACCGGTGAACCGACGAACTTGCGGGCATGCAACCGTGCCAGCCGGTGCAGGGTATGACCTTCAGGCACGGAACAACTTTCGGATCAGGCTTGCGGCAGAGCCGGTGCGACGCCGGTCTTCTCGTACTCGGACAGGATGTCGATACGACGCTGGTGGCGCTCTTCACCCGACCATGCGGTGGCGAGGAAAGCGTCGACGATGGCAAGCGACTCCTCGAGCGAATGCATACGTCCGCCGATGCCGATCAGCTGAGCGTTGTTGTGCTCGCGGGCCAGCTTCGCCGTTTCGACGCTCCAGGCGAGGGCGCACCGTGCGCCGGGAACCTTGTTCGCTGCGATCTGCTCCCCGTTGCCACTGCCACCCAGGACGATTCCCAGGCTGCCCTCGTCGGCGACGACGCGCTTTGCGGCTTCGATGCAGAAGGCCGGGTAGTCGTCCACGGCGTCGTACTCGTGAGCACCACAGTCGATGGCCTCGTGGCCGTTCGCTTTCAGGTGTTCGATGATCTCGTTCTTACGTTCGAATCCGGCATGGTCGGCACCCAGGTATACGCGCATGGCGACAATTCTCTCAGGCCCGACCAGCCGGGCGCACCCGGGTCGACGTCACACTTTCAGGAGCGCGCATCGCCGTGCGAGCGCACCTATCGTGGTGCCCATGTACCCCGCCAACGCTCAGGCCGCTGCACCCGCCGTTCGCGTGTCACCGGGCAGTGACGCGGTTCGCCACCCGTGGGAAATCCCGCTACTCGTGCTCGCAGTTCTGACGACAGTCGTCACCTATGTGGTGGCGATCGTTCTGATCGCTGCGGGTGATCTGTCGACGTGGATCCTCGTGGTGCTCGCGGCTCCGATCTTGCTGTTCCTCGCGCGAGGTCAGCTGTACGGGTCGCAGCAGGTCAACGGAATCAAGATGACGCCTTCGCAATTCCCGGAGGGGTATCAGCTGGTTGCCGAGGCTGCCGCACGGTTCGGCATGAAAACTCCGCCGGATGCCTACGTCGTGCTGGGGAACGGACGGATCAACGCATTTGCGTCGGGGCACGGATTTCGCCGGTTTGTCGTCGTCTACAGCGACCTGTTCGAAGTCGGTGGGCAGGCACGCCAGCCCGACGCGCTCGCGTTCATCATCGGCCACGAGGTCGGTCACATCGCTGCCGGACATGCGTCGTACTGGCGTCAGTGGGGACAGTTCGCGTCGAACTACATTCCGGTGATCGGGTCTTCGCTGTCGCGTTCCATGGAGTACACGGCGGACAACTTCGGTTTTCACATGCGCCCACAGGGCGCTCCGGGTGCGATGGGCGTCCTCGGCGCGGGCAAGTATCTGGTCGGCCTGGTCGGGTTCGACGAACTCGCCGATCGCGCGACACTCGAATCCGGGTTCTTTCCGTGGTTCGTCAACATCTTGTCGTCGCACCCGGTGATGACCTGGCGTGCGGCCGCGCTTCGCAACCGCACGCACTCAGGTCATCTGTTCTTCCGGCCCGGTCAGCTCTACCGAAATCCGGCGCTCACTGCTGCTCAGTCGAACTGAGGATCCTCGTTGCGGGTCCGCTTGAGCTCGAAGAAGTGGGGGTAGCCGGCCAGCGCGACTGCGCCGTCCCACACCTTGCCTGCGTCCTCGCCTCGCGGGATGCGCGAAAGCACGGGGCCGAAGAAAGCCACACCGTTGACATGAATCGTCGGGGTTCCGACGTCGGGTCCGACGGCGTCCATGCCCTTGTGGTGGCTCTCGCGCAGAGCCTCGTCGTACTTGTCGGTGTCGGCGGCCTCGGCCAGCTCGGGTGGCAGGCCCACCTCGGCGAGGGACGACTTGATGACGTCGGCGAAGTCCTTGTTTCCCTCGTTGTGAATCTTCGTGCCCATCGCCGTGTACAGCGGCAGAAGGATCTCGTCGCCCTTCAGCTGCGCTGCAGCGATAGCGACGCGGACCGGTCCCCAGGCCTTGGTCATCATCTCGCGGTACTCGTCTGGCAGGTCGCGGCCCTCGTTGAGAACCGCAAGGCTCATCACGTGGAACTTGGCCTCGATGTCGCGAACCTGCTGGGCCTCGAGAATCCAGCGTGAGGTGATCCAGCACCACGGGCAGAGCGGGTCGAACCAGAAGTCAGCAGTGTCCGTGGTCTTGCTCGAGGTTGCGCTCACGAAGAAACTCCCTATCAGTTCATGTCGGTCAGGTCATATCAGTTCGGGGACATACTCCCGTCCTGCCAACAATCATGAACCCGCAATCCTTCCCGCGCTTTCCCCCGAACCACCTTCCGATCGCAGTAGTGTCGAAAAGAAACGAGTGCGAAGGAGTGGTTCAGTAATGAGCACCAACCGGAGATTCGTGATCGTCGGCGGCGGGCTCGCGGGTGCAAAGATCGCAGAAGCCCTGCGTGAGCGAGATTTCGACGGTGAAATCACCGTCTTGAGCGAAGAAGACCACCTTCCGTACGAGCGGCCACCGCTGTCGAAAGAGTTCTTCGCGGGAAAGAAAACACTCCCCGAATTCACCGTCCACGACGGCGAGTGGTTCCGCGACCATCGCGTCGATCTTCGACCGGGAACCACGGCAACGGCGATCGACACCGCTGCACACACCGTCTCACTTCCGGACGGTTCCACGATCAGCTACGACAAGCTCGCCTTGGCCACCGGCTCACGTTCGCGGCGCCTCGACATCCCGGGGTCCGACGCCCAGGGCGTTCACTACGTCCGAACAGTCGATCAAGCCGCTGCGCTGCTGCGCACCCTGGCCGCCGACAAGAAACTGGTCGTGATCGGTGCGGGCTGGATCGGTCTCGAAATTGCCGCGTCGGCTCGCGGTTTCGACGTCGACGTCACCGTGCTCGAACATGCCGGCCTCCCGCTCGAATCGACGCTCGGCCCGGAAATGGGTGAGGTCTTCGCCGCGTTGCACCGCCAGAACGGCGTCGACTTGCGCACCGGCACGGACGTCACCGCAATCTCTGTCGACGGCGGTCACGCCTCGGGCGTCACTTTGAGCGATGGAACCGTGATTCCGGCCGACGCCGTGTTGATCGCTGTCGGCGCATTGCCGAACACCGAGTTGGCATCGGAGGCGGGTATCGACGTCGAGAACGGGGTTCTCGTCGACGCCGGTCTGCAGAGCAGCGACCCCGACGTGGTCGCGGTGGGAGACATCGCGGCCGCACAGCATCCGATTCTGAATGCACGAATTCGGGTGGAGCACTGGGCAAACGCGCTCAACCAACCCGAGACGGCCGTAGACACCATGTTGGGGCGGCCCGCCGAGTACGTGCGCATGCCGTATTTCTTCACCGATCAGTACGACCTCGGGATGGAATACTCGGGTCACGCACCGCATGGCGCGTATGCCCGTGTGGTCACTCGCGGTGACGTGGACAAGCGCGAGTTCCTGGCGTTCTGGCTCGATTCCGCGAACAAGGTACTTGCCGGCATGAACGTGAACATCTGGGATGCCGGTGACGCCATCAAGGAACTGGTCGCATCTTCGCGCCCCGTCGATCCGGATCGGTTGGCCGATCCGCAGATTCCGCTGGCAGAAGTGTCCGCTTGAGTAAAGCTCTTCTCTTCGTGATGGGATGGACGCAATAGATCCGCACCATCAACGAGGAGATCTTTGTGGTCGCACCGAACCTGACACGCGAAACCGCAGCGCAACGGTCAGCAATCCTGACCGTCGAGAACTACCTGATCGAACTCGATCTCACCGACGGCAACGACGCACCCGGCGAAGAGACGTTCTCTTCGAAGACCACCGTCACGTTCACGGCTACGGCCGGGGCAAGCAGCTTCATCGACATCGTCGCTGCCCGAGTCCATTCCGCAGTCCTCAACGGAACGGCACTCGACGTCTCCGGTTACGACGAGTCGACGGGCATCAGCCTGCCCGACCTCGCTGCCGACAACGAGTTGGTCATCGAGGCCGACTGCATCTACTCCCACACCGGCGAGGGACTGCATCGATTTGTCGACCCGACCGATGACGCCGTCTACCTCTATTCACAGTTCGAGACGGCTGACGCCAAGCGCATGTTCGCGTGCTTCGATCAGCCTGATCTGAAGGCGACGTTCGACGTCCGCGTCACCGCTCCCACGTCGTGGAAAGTCATCTCCAACTCCGCGGTCGTCGAGACCCTCGCCGCCGATCCCGGCAAGCACGTCTTCCGGACCACCCCGAAGATGAGCACGTACCTGGTGGCGCTCATCGCCGGTCCCTACGCCCACTGGACCGACAACTACTCCGACGATCACGGCGACATTCCACTCGGAATCTTCTGCCGCGCTTCGCTGGCCGAGTTCATGGACGAAGAGCGGCTCTTCACCGAGACCAAGCAGGGATTCGACTTCTACCACCGCAACTTCGGTGTTCCCTATGCCTTCGGCAAGTACGACCAGCTCTTCGTCCCCGAATTCAATGCGGGCGCGATGGAGAACGCCGGCGCCGTTACCTTCCTCGAGGACTACGTCTTCCGCTCCAAGGTGACCCGCTACTCGTACGAGCGTCGCGCCGAAACCGTGCTGCACGAAATGGCGCACATGTGGTTCGGCGATCTCGTCACGATGGCGTGGTGGGACGACCTGTGGCTCAACGAGTCGTTCGCGACCTTCGCTTCGGTCCTGTGCCAGACCGAGGCCACGGAGTACACGAACGCGTGGACGACGTTCGCCAACGTCGAGAAGTCGTGGGCCTATCGCCAGGACCAGTTGCCGTCGACGCACCCGATTGCCGCGGACATTCCGGACCTGGCCGCCGTCGAGGTCAACTTCGACGGCATCACCTACGCCAAGGGCGCCAGCGTCCTCAAGCAGTTGGTCGCCTACGTCGGACTCGAGCCGTTCCTCGCCGGACTGCGTGAATACTTCCGTGAGCACGCCTTCGGGAACGCAACCTTCGACGATCTACTGGGTTCACTCGAAAAGTCCTCGGGCCGTGATCTTTCCGATTGGGGTCGGCAGTGGCTCAAGACCACCGGCCTGAACATCCTGCGACCCGACTTCGACGTCGACGCGGACGGAAAGTTCACCCGCTTCGCCGTCCTGCAGGACGGTGCTACCCCCGGCGCCGGTGAGCGTCGAATCCACCGGATCGCCATCGGAATCTACGACGACGTCGACGGCAAGTTGGTGCGCACCCATCGCGTCGAACTCGACCTCGATGTTGCGGAAAGCACGGTTGTTCCCGAACTTGTCGGCGTCGCCCGCGGTGCGCTCGTGCTGGTCAACGACGACGATCTGACGTACGGCTCCGTGCGACTCGATCCCGAATCGTTGGCGACGGCGATCGAGCGGGTCGGCGACATCACCGACTCACTCCCCCGCACCCTGGTCTGGTCGGCGGCGTGGGAAATGACCCGCCAAGCCGAACTGAAGGCACGCGACTTCGTCGCACTGGTCGGACGCGGAATCAGTTCGGAGACCGAAGTCGGTGTGGTGCAACGCCTCTTGCTCCAAGCCCAAACCGCCATCGGTTCCTATGCCGATCCCGACTGGGCCGAGGCCGAAGGCTGGACTAGCTTCGCCAATCGGTTGCTCGAACTCGCACGTGAGGCAGAGGCCGGTTCCGACCACCAGCTGGCATTCGTCAACGCACTCACCGGTGCTGCGCTCTCGCCGTGGCACACCGAGGTACTGCGCGAATTGCTCGATGCCGATCCCTCCACCGTCGGGCTCGACGGCCTGATCGTCGACACCGACCTGCGCTGGCGCATCGTCGGGGCACTCGCAGCTGCCGGCGAGATCGACGCCGAAGGAACCGCAACGCCGTTCATCGACGCCGAAGCCCAGCGTGACCCGACCGCTGCGGGCGCTCGTCAAGCCGCGGCCGCCGCGGCCGGACGTCCGCAGGCCGCTGTCAAGGAAGAGGTCTGGGCGAAGGTCGTCGGCGACGACTCGGTGCCGAACATCACCGCACGATCGATCATCGGCGGGTTCGCTCGCGAGGGCCAGGACGAACTGCTCGAGCCCTTCGTCTCCCGCTACTTCGCCGACATCGCGGCGGTGTGGGAACGACGCTCGAGCGAGGTGGCACAGACGGTCGTCATCGGGCTCTACCCGGCGTGGTCGATCTCCGAAGAATCCGTCGCGGCAGCAGACCGATTCCTCGAAGGCGACATCCCTCCCGCATTGCGCCGTCTGGTCGTCGAAGGCCAGGCCGGTGTGGTTCGTTCACTCGCAGCACGAAAGTTCGACGCAAGCTGACATGCGAAAGGCCGGTGCCCGCGTCGATTCTCACGAATCGAAGCGGGCACCGGCCTGTGTCTTACAAGTCAGGGCGCCGAAATTGCGGCTGCCATAACGCGAATGGCGCTGATCAGTCCGTCGATCAGGTTGCCTTCACTGAAGGATGCAACAGCTGCCGTTGCTCCGAGCTGCGTAACGCGATCGGTGACCCGATCGGCGATTGCCCGCCCGCTGCGTACCTCGACGGTGCGCTGGTTGGGCGAGACTGCGATCAGGACGGAACGCTCGGCTTCTGGCGTCGTCGGGAACAGTGCGTCGGCCCCCGCTGCCGGATCAGAACCGAGATCACCGATGTACGCGTTGAATCGCACCTTGGTGGCCCGAGTTGCTTCGGTCATCGCGACGTCGAGCGCGACCAGATCCATGGTCTCGAACGGAAGGTCGTCGGTGAACGGCTCACCGATGCGATGCACACCGGAAACACGTCCGCTGGACGTGACGACGCTGCCGACCGGCAGGTCCTCGGGCGCTACTGCGAGCGCGGTCGAATGATCACCACTTGCCACTTGCGGACCCTCCGATCAGATCAGCCGAACCGGCTTCGATTGCGTGTGCACTGCCGTGATGGCCACCGCGAACGGTGACCTCGTCGACAGCACTCCACAGCACGGGAGCGTGATCCCACGACTCACCGAGATGGAACGCCGGCGGAACCGGTCCCGGCGTCTTCTTCCCGAGGAAGGACGCAGCCGCGAAGAACGCGGTGATCAAGGCCGGAATCCCAACGTATATCAGTACTACCTCGAGAATGCTCACACCAGATAACGTAGCCCAGAACGCCAGGAAGGAAAGCGTCAGGGCCACAAATTCTCGGCCAATTTCGTTTCGGCGGCGTTGGAACACGACTCAGGCCGCGCCCAGGCCGAAACAAAGCTCAGGCTGCGCCCACGCCGAAACAAAGCTCAGGCTGCGCCCACGCCGAAACAAAGCTCAGGCTGCGCCCACGCCGAGATACGGCATCCACGCCGGATGCAATTCCTTGGTTGCCGCGAGCAGACGCCAGTGCGGGCCGGACGGCGGAACCAATTCCGCGCGGAGGGTCCATCCGAGTTCGCTGAGCATCTTGTCGGCCTTGCGGTGATTGCAGGGGGCACAGCACGCGACGCAGTTTTCCCACGAATGTCCGCCACCTCTGCTGCGAGGAACAACGTGGTCGATGGTTTCGGCTTTGGCTCCGCAGTAGGCACATCGGAAATGGTCACGATGCATCAGTGCGGCGCGGGTCATCGGAATGCGGGCGCGATAAGGGACACGCACGTAGGTGCGCAATCGAATGACCGAGGGAACCTGCACCGACCAGTCCGCAGAATGGACTACCGGGCCTTGTTCGTCCTCGTGGACGGTATCGGCCTTGCCGCAGGCCATCAGTACGACCGCGCGCCTGGCAGGAAGGGCGGTCAGCGGTTCGTACGTGACGTTGAGCAGTAGCACCCGACGTTTTACCCACTCGGGGACGACGCGATCGGGAGGGAACATCTCGAGGTGAGAATGTTCTTCGGAAAAGAGTGGGTCGGCAGTGTGCGCGAACCCGTCAGGAACAACTTCCAGAACAGCCCCTAACGCGTGGTCGTTCCGCGCGCTAGTGGGCTGGAGTTGTCGGTGATTGCGTGCAGCATGTCGGTTCTTCATACGACCTCCGGGAGACTGCCCCCAAGTTGACCACGGATGATCGCGTTACGCACTCCCATTTCGAACAAAATTGCCAGGACGGCCGGTGAATTTCCGGTGAATGGGTACGCACTCCGACTCGATACAACCGTCGTCGACCCGGAAACCGACCACTACGGCCGTCAGGCACAATGGAAGTTGCCATGAATGACGTACAGCACGACGTGCAGCAGACCTTCTACGACGCCGTCGGCGGAGCCGCGACGTTTCACAAGCTCACCGCGCGATTCTACGAAGAAGTCGCGAAGGACGAGGTTGTGCGCCCGCTCTACCCCGAGGCCGATCTCGGCCCGGCCGAGCGGAGAATGCGGATGTTCCTCGAGCAGTACTGGGGCGGGCCGCACACGTACTCGGAGGAGCGTGGGCACCCGCGTCTGCGGATGCGCCACAATCCCTTCGTGATCGGCCCGATCGAGCGTGATGCTTGGTTGCGGTGCATGCACGTCGCCATCGCGTCCATCGACGAGAAAACTCTGAGCCCGGTGCACCGCAAGCAGTTGATCGACTACATGGAGATGGCAGCTGCGTCCATGGTGAACTCCGCCATCTGAGCGTTTACTTCGCCTTCGGTCTGAACAGACGCGCAACCCGGCGGGCTGCTCGTACCCCGAACGACACTGTGGGATGAAGCGGCGAACTCAAGATTGCATGCTTACGCACGTACTCGTCGACCTCCCACTCCGACCAGCTGCCCGCACGGAAGAGTGCGGCATCACCGACGCCCAGGGTCCGCTTTGCGATTCCGTCGGCCTGAACAGTGACCGAGCCCTCGATGATGTGCACGATTTCGTCAGCCTGGAAGTACCAGCGAAACCGTCCCTTCGTGCAATCCCAGACGTGCGTGGTCGTGGTGCCGTCTTTACTCACCGACCATTGCGCCGACCGCGCAGCTGGTGTGCCGGAGATTATCCAGTCCCGGTTGATCGGATCATGATCGAGCAGCACGTGATCCAAACTGACCGCTTCGATTGCCGACAAAGTCATGGCCAAGCCCCCTTGGTTGAATTTTCGATACATCACCCCCGGCGGTAACACCACAGTTGCCACATGGCGTGACCGCGTCAATGCAAAGTACACCAAGGCTAGGTAAAGAGTCACGCTTTTGCCGTGTCCAAGTCGTGCGAGTGCCGGACGTTTGGCACTATGAACTGCTGTGAGCACCCCCGCGGATTCGTCCTCTGTAAGCCGGCCCGAAGCACCGTGGTGGAACGAGGCGGTTTTCTATCAGATCTACCCGCGTTCCTTTGCCGATTCGGGCAGTGACGGTATCGGCGACCTCGGCGGAGTCGAGGAGAAACTCGGATACCTCGAGCTTCTCGGTATCGACGCGATCTGGTTGAGCCCGGTAATGAAGTCACCGATGGCCGACCACGGCTACGACGTCTCGGATCCTCGCGACATCGATCCCTTGTTCGGCGATTTGGCGACGATGGATTCGCTGATCGCGTCGGCTCACGAACGCGGAATCAAGGTCACCATGGATCTGGTCCCGAACCACACCAGTGATCAGCACGAGTGGTTCAAGGCGGCTCTGTCGTCGGCGCCCGGCTCTGCGGAGCGATCCCGCTACATCTTCCGAGACGGTAAAGGTGAGAACGGCAGCGAACCGCCGAACAACTGGCCGAGCATCTTCGGCGGCCCGGCATGGACCCGCGTCATCGAAGCCGACGGAAAACCCGGTCAGTGGTACCTGCACATCTTCGCCAAGGAGCAGCCGGACCTGAACTGGGACAACCCCGAGGTCTTCGACGACCTCGCCAAGACTCTGCGCTTCTGGCTCGAACGCGGAATCGACGGATTCCGTATCGACGTGGCGCACGGAATGGCCAAGCCTGACGGTTTGCCGGACCACGACTGGGAGCTCAACGAGCTCATGCGAAATTCCGACGACGACCCGCGGTTCAACAACCCGGCCGTTCACGAAATCCACCGCGGAATCCGCAAGGTCATGGACGAGTTCCCGGAGGCCATGACCGTCGGCGAGATCTGGGTGAAGGACAACCAGAAGTTCGGCGAATACATCCGGCCTGACGAACTGCACCTCGGATTCAACTTCCGACTCGCAGAAACCGGGTTCTCGGCCGAGTCCGTCCGCGAGGCCGTGGAAAACTCCCTCGCAGCTGTCGCCGAGGTCGGAGGTGTGCCCACGTGGACACTGTCGAACCACGACGTCGAACGTGAAGTCACGCGCTACGGCGGGGGCGAGATCGGGACGCACCGCGCCCGGGCAATGATCCTCGTCGAGCTGGCGCTCCCGGGCGCGAGCTTCATCTACAACGGAGCCGAACTCGGTCTGCCGAACGTCGACCTTCCCGACGACGCACTGCAGGACCCGGTCTGGGAACGATCCGGACATACCGAGCGCGGACGTGACGGTTGCCGCGTGCCCCTTCCGTGGGAAGGAACCGAACCACCCTTCGGTTTCACCACCGGTGCGAGCACCTGGTTGCCGATGCCACCCGAGTGGTCGACGCTCACCGTGGAGGCGCAGATCGAGGACGTGGACTCGATGCTCTCGCTCTATCGCGCCGCCCTCGAACTTCGAAGCGCCAGGCCGGAGTTCTCCGGAACCGACATCGATTGGTACGGCAGTCCTCCCGGCTGCCTCGCTTTCCGTCGGCGTGGTGGTCTGATCTGTGCCCTCAACACGACGGAGGTGCCCATCGCGCTGCCGAGCGGGCAGCTTCTACTGAGCAGTGCGCCTCTGGTCGACGGTCAACTGCCCGTCAATGCGGCGGCGTGGCTGATCTGAGAGACCACCGCACCCGCCGCCTGAACTCCTACCGTGCCACCATCAGGGGTATCGAACCTCCGCGGTGACGGTAGATCGAGCCGAATCGTGCATCGAGGCGCACCCAGGATTTGCTTGCCCGCACCCGAACCAACTCCGACGCGTCGATCTGCTCGAGGTCGATGTCGGCGGTCATCGCTTCGGATCCGGCGTGCGGAACGAATCCCATTGCGGTCAAGGCAAAGATAACTCGCATCGAGATCCCGACCGTGCCGGACGGACCACTGACCTCGAGTACGTCCTGATCGAGCAACGACGCCGGCGGCCCGTGACTGCTGCCATGCTCCTGGGCCAAGGCGTTGCCCCGCTGGGCCAGTTCGATCAGCACCCGGGCGGGCACGTCGTCCAGGTGCTCGAAGCCCTCCGTGGGCGGCAACGCCCCACGCCACGCCGAATCCATAGCGAACCCCGGATCGATCAGCTCACCCGTTGCCTGCTCCACGGCCGCGAGCAACTGATCCCCGGCAGCCGAGGTGTCGTCGGGGTTGATGGTGCCCGCCACGGTTCGCGTTGCCAGAGCGTCGAAACCCGTTGGTGCCCAGACACTCAGGTGGGCATCTCCACGTCGACGCATCCGGATGACCGTGGACTCGTCCAAGCGCAGTGCATGACCGATGAAGCCGGCCAAGTTCTTTCGCTCGGACTCCTCGGGCACGGTCAGTACACGTTCATGCACGTTGCCAGCTCTCCAGGTACTCGCGCTCAGGGCCACTGAGACGGCGCAGACGTTGCGTGTCGATGTCGAAGGCCGCTATTTGAGTCGACGCCACGATGGACGGCGGGACGCTGAGATCGGCGCCGCGCGGGCGAACTTCGTACGCGATGGTGAAGTCCACCGCGCGCACCTTTTCCACCCACATGAAGACGTCGAGCGGTGAATCGTCGTGCCGCAGTTGGCCGCGGTACCGGACATGGAGATCGGCAATCACGGCCCCGTCACGCAGGGTGACCGTCGGGCGCGAGTCTTCGAACAACCAAGGAATCCGCGCCTCTTCGAGCAACGTCACCATTCGTGCGTGGTTGATGTGCTGGAAGGCATCCATGTCGGACCACCGAACCACTACTTCGGCGTGGAATCCTTCGCTCAACGTCCTACCTCCGATCGGGTGCCCATGCTGCGCACCATGCTACGAACCTGACGCGCCGCCACCGAGAGCGTCGCGAGGTCAAGCGTCCCAGACTCGAAGATCTCGACGAGAGCTGCCCTCGCCCGGCTCAGGCGCGAGGCGTTGGTCGATTCCCATTCGTCGATCTTTTCCTGCGGCGACTCCCCCGGCTCGCCGCCGGCCAGAACCTCCATCGTCAGCTGCCGAAGCGAACTGTAGAGGTCGTCTCGCAACGCGAGCCGCGCGAGCGAGTGCCAACGATCGCCGCGCTCGAGTCCCGAGACCGCGCTCAGCAACCAGTCGATTCCGAGATGCGCGTCCAAGGCGTAGTACAGCTCCGCGACTTCGGTGATGTCGTGATCTGCGATGTCGGCGATATCCGCGATGTCGAGCAGGCAGTAGACGTCGAGCAGCCGGAACACGTCCAGCGCCAACGCTTCCGGAGCCCCACGGTCGATCACCGACTGCGCGCGCACCAGCAGATCGTCGAGCTGATGGCCGGCGAGCAGTCCGGGAACCAGCGGGGCCGTCGCCCGATACGCTGCCGAGTAACGCGCAACCTCGGCGCCGACTGCGATCGGCTGGGGCCGATTGGCCAGGAACCATCGCGACGCCCGGTCGAGCAGTCGGCATGATTCCACGATCAACTCGTTTTCGATCTCTGCACTGACGCCCGCCGAGCGGATTCGCGACCACACCTCGTCGAGTGCAAAGACCTCCCGCACAGCAGCGTAGGCGCGAATCGAGTCGGTACTGCTCGCTCCAGTCTCCTCGGCCAAGCGGTAGGCGTAGGTGATTCCGCCGTTGTCGATCGCTTCGTTGACGAGCATCGTCGCCACGATCTGCCGACGCAACGGGTGTGCCTTGATCTCCGTTTCGAACCGATCGCGAACAGCGGTCGGGAAGTACTGCGGGATCTGCTGGGCGAAGAAATCGTTGTCCGGCAACTCGGTTGCGAGCAAATCGTCCTTGAGTGAAAGCTTGACGTGCGCCGTCAGCGTCGCCAGTTCCGGCGACGTCAGACCCACACCGGCCTCGAGTCGACGCTCGATCTCCTTGTCGGTCGGCAACGCCTCCAGCTTGCGGTCCAGGCCACGTGCTTTGCTCAAGTCCGTCAACTGACGGCGGTGAACACCGAGCATCTGCGGCGCGGTCACCCGTGAGATTCCGAGCAGCGCGTTCTGAGCGATGTTGTCCGCCAACACCAATGCGGCCACGTCATCGGTCATCGACGCCAGTAGCGGATTGCGTTCCGGTGACGGCAGCAACTGCGAGCGCACGAGCGAATCGAGAAGAATCTTGATGTTCACTTCGTGATCGGAGCAGTCGACGCCGGCCGAGTTGTCGATGGCGTCGGTGTTGATGTGACCGCCGTTGGCGCTGAACTCGATTCGTCCCAGGGCTGTCACGCCGAGGTTGCCACCCTCACCGATCACCTTGACCCGCAGATCTTGACCGTCGACTCGTACGGCGTCGTTACTCTTGTCGCCGACCTGCGCATTGGTCTCCGTCGACGCTTTGACGTACGTACCGATTCCGCCGTTCCAGAGTAGGTCCACCGGCGCCGACAGGATCGCTTGCATCAACTCCGGCGGAGAGAGCTTCGTGACTCCCTCGGCCAACCCCAGTGCGACCCGTACGCTTTCGGCGATCGGGACCGACTTGACCGTGCGATCCCAGACCCCGCCGCCTTCACTGATCAGGCTGGTGTCGTAGTCGGCCCACGACGACCGAGGTAACTCGAAGAGCCGTTGACGCTCCACGAACGAACTCGCTGCGTCAGGATTCGGATCGAGGAAGATGTGTCGATGGTCGAACGCGCCCACCAGTCGGATGTGGCGACTGAGCAGCATTCCGTTGCCGAACACGTCACCGCTCATGTCGCCGACGCCTACCGTCGTGAAATCCTCGGTCTGCGTGTCGACACTGAGTTCGCGGAAGTGCCGCTTGACGCTTTCCCAGGCGCCCCGGGCGGTGATACCCATGCCCTTGTGGTCGTATCCCACGGAACCGCCGGAAGCGAACGCGTCGCCGAGCCAGAAGTCGTACTTGGCGGCAACCGAATTCGCGAGATCGGAAAACGTCGCCGTGCCCTTGTCTGCGGCGACGACGAGGTAGCGATCCTGATCGTCCTTGCGTACCACTCGATCCGGCGTCACAACTTCGCCGGTGGCGGCGTGCACGTTGTCCGTGATGTCGAGCAATCCGGAAATGAACGTGGTGTAGCAGGCCTTGCCGGTTTCCAGCGTCGCGGTTCGATCAGCGGCCGGATCGCCCGTCGGCAAGGGCGGATTCTTCACGACGAAGCCGCCTTTGGCGCCGACCGGGACGATCACCGCGTTCTTGACGGCCTGCGCCTTCACCAAGCCCAGCACCTCGGTGCGGAAATCTTCGCGCCGGTCGGACCAGCGGAGCCCGCCGCGCGCGACGGCGCCGAATCGCAGGTGCACGCCTTCGACCTCGGGCGAGTACACGTAGATCTCGAAAGCCGGCCGCGGCTTGGGCAACTCGCTGATCCGTGAGGGATCGAGCTTGACCGACAGGTAGTCACGAGAACGACCATCGGCGTCGACGACGTAGAAATTGGTACGCAAGGACGCCTTCACCAACGAGAACATTCCACGCAGAATGCGATCGGCATCCAAGCTGAGTACCTCGTCGATGGACGCACGCAACTGCTCGTCCAATTCCGCGACGCGGATGTCGTCCTGTTTCTCGGGGTCGAACATCGCCTCGAACAACTGCACCAATGCAAACGCGGTCTGCGGATGCGTTAGCGCGATTCCTTCGATGTGGAACTGACTGTACGGAAATGTGGCCTGCCGCAGATACTTTGCGTATGCGCGCAGCACCACGGCTTGACGCCAGGACATACCGGCGCGCAGAACCAACTCGTTGAATCGGTCAGCTTCTGCCCGGCCGAACCAGACTGCGCCGAACGCGGCTGTGAAGCGCTTCTGGACCTCGGTCAGCGGGGCGGTACTGGTCTCGAGTGGCACCTGCGCATCGAGGTCGATCTCGACCGACGCCCGAAGATCCGCCGGTACCGACAATCCGAAATCGTAGATCCAGCACTGAACGCCGTCGAGGCGCTGTACGACGTGCGGCCGCTCGTCGAGAACTTCGACGCCGAGTGACTGCAGCACCGGCAGGACCTGGCTCAACGAGATACCGTCGCCGCCGACGAAGAGGGTGAAGCGCCAGGCGCCAGGCGCGGAGTCGACGGCGCGATAGAGCAGCACGTCGATCGCGCCCGGTGCCAACGCCTCGAGCCTGGCGATGTCGGCGAGCGCCCGCGACGGCTCGAAGTCCTCTTTGTATCCGTCCGGCAGTACCCGCGAATACCGCTGCACCAGTTCCGGATCCACGCCCGGACTTTCTCGAACAAGGTCGTTGATGCGGTCGTCCCAGCTACGACTGACTTCGGTCAACAGCGCCTGAACTCGCTCGCGGTTGGCCTCGGAGACATCGAGATGAACCGGCTCGCTGGCCGGATCGCGCCGGATCGTCACGTGCAACAACGCAAGATCGTTCTCGGTAACCCGGGCGGTGTAATCGACTGTGCCTGGTCCGAATTCGCGCCACAACAGGCTTTGCATCGCCAGCCGAACCCGCGTCGTGTACCGGTCGCGAGGTAGATACACCAGGCAAGACACGAAGCGGCCGAACGTGTCCTCGCGGACGAAAAGTCGCACTTGCCGACGCAATCCGATGCTGTGCACGGCGTGCACGGTCTCGAACAAGGTCTCGGCATCGCTCGAGAACAACTCGGTGCGCGGGAACGACTGGATGACCTCGAGCATCGCCTGGCCGGAGTACGAATGCAGGTCGACACCGGCACGCGCGATTACTTCGCGGACGCGGCGCTCGATCAGGGGAATCGCGAGGACGTTCTCGTGGAGTGCGACCACGGTGAACACTCCCAGGAACCTGTGCTCCCCCACGATGTTTCCGTTGTCGTCGAGGATCGAGACGCCCACGAAGTACGGGTAGACAGCGCGGTGCACCGTGGCGGGGAACGATCCCTGAGTCAGGACCAGAAGCGGTCGATCCGGGAGATCTGCGACGGGAGGCAAACTCATCGGGCCCTCGGTGACCGCGTCGGAGCGCAGCACACCGAGTCCACTACCCGCGACCGTACGTGAACCGTCCTTCGTGCCCTCGAATCGCCGGTACCCGAGAACGGCGTAATTTCCGTCGGCCATCCACCGAAGTAGTCGAGCGGTGTCGGAGAACTCTTCGGGGGTGATCCTGCCGGTGGCGGTTTCGGCGGCGCTCGCCAACTCGTCGGCAATGCGCAATTGCAATGCCTTCATGTCCGGGGTGTCGCCAACCACCTGGCGGACGTCTGCGAGCACTTTGCCGAGGTGCGCTTCGATCGCGTCGAGAGCGGAATCCTCGACTTCGGAATCCAACTGGACGTGCATCCAGGACTCTTGGATACCGCTGTCGCCCAAGGACATCAGATTGCCCGAGTCATCGCGTTCGACGGTCAGGATCGGATGGGCGAATTGACTGATTCCCACACCTTGTCGGTTGAGCATCGCCGTGACGGACTCGACGAGCAACGACATGTCGTCGGTGACGATCTGGACGGCAGCGCCGAGACCCTCGGATCCTGACGGGCGGTACACACGCCATACGGCCGTGCCCGGTGTCCGTTGCCGCCCGAGCGCAAGATGCGCGAGCAGGACTCGATCCGATCGACCGTTGATGACGTCGTCGCTGTCACCCTCGTCGATATGCGTGAAAAAGGCCTCGCGAAGACGCGTCAACAACGTCGCTTCGTCGAGGCCTGTGCCCTGCTGCCGTACACGGTCTGTCATTCCTGGCTCACATCCTTGTGGGTTCTGATCGCCGCGACCAATCTCTGACTCGAGACTAGCCGCGGCAACCAGCACCTAGGGTGAACTGAGAAACGAAATCTACGATGTCGTCATCTGAACAAGCGATGCTTCGAGCACCGCGCGTTCGCTGTCCGCCAGCGGTCTGGACTTTTCGGACACCGTGTCGAATCCGACCATCAACGCGTCGCCGAATGCGCATTCGACACCCGCGTTGTCACGGATGATGTGACGAACCGTGAACGAGGAAGTCCCGACGTGAGTCGTGAAGATCTCCACGTTCAAGGGACCGGACCGATCGGTGACCGGCCTGAGGAACTCGATGGTCATCTTTCGAACCACGAGGTATCCCGGCCGGCCGCCGAGCGGCGCCAGTTTCGCTTCCAGGAACTGGATGCGAGCTTCCTGCATGTACTCGACGTAACGCGTGTTGTTGACGTGACCCAACCGGTCGGAATCGCCCCACCGGACCTGGATCTGCGCTGTGTATACGTCGGACACCGGATCAGTCCCTGGTGAGCTTGCGGTGAGTGACGCGGTGCGGGCGCGCGGCGTCGGGGCCGAGTCGCTCGACCTTGTTCGCCTCGTAGCCCTCGAAGTTGCCTTCGTACCAGTACCAGGCTGCCTCGTTGTCGCCGAAGCCACCTTCCCACGCGAGGATGTGGGTACAGGTGCGGTCCAGGAACCAGCGATCGTGCGAAATCACGACGGCGCAGCCGGGGAACTCTTCGAGAGCGTTCTCCAGCGAGCCGAGGGTTTCGACGTCGAGGTCGTTGGTGGGCTCGTCGAGCAGGATCAGGTTTCCGCCCTGCTTGAGCGTCATCGCCAGGTTCAGGCGGTTGCGCTCACCACCGGAGAGGACGCCGGCCGGCTTCTGCTGATCGTGGCCCTTGAAACCGAACGAGCTGATGTACGCGCGCGAGGGGAACTCGGTCTGGCCGACGACGATGAAATCGAGCCCGTCGGAGACTGTCTCCCAAACCGTCTTCTTGGGGTCGATGCCGGAACGGTTCTGGTCGACGTAGCTCAGCTTGACCGTCTGACCGATCTTGACCTCACCGGCATCAGGCTCCTCGAGACCGACGATGGTCTTGAACAGCGTCGTCTTACCCACACCGTTGGGGCCGATGACGCCGACAATTCCGTTGCGCGGCAACGTGAACGAGAGGTCCTTGATCAGAACGCGGCCGTCGAAGCCCTTGTCGAGGTTCGAGACCTCCACGACCACGTCACCCAGACGCGGCGGTGCCGGGATCTGGATCTCGTCGAAGTCGAGCTTGCGAGTCTTCTCGGCTTCGTTCGCCATTTCCTCGTAGCGATCGAGACGAGCCTTGTTCTTGGCCTGACGGGCCTTGGCGCCGGAACGAACCCAGGCGAGTTCGTCCTTGAGACGCTTCTGCAGCTTCTGATCCTTCTTGCCGGCAACTTCGAGGCGTGCAGCCTTCTGCTCCAGGTAGGTGGAGTAGTTGCCCTCGTATGGGTACAGGCGTCCGCGGTCGACTTCACAGATCCACTGTGCGACGTGATCGAGGAAGTAACGATCGTGGGTCACGGCGAGGATTGCGCCGGGGTAAGCAGCGAGGTGCTGCTCGAGCCACAGGACCGATTCTGCGTCGAGGTGGTTGGTGGGCTCATCGAGGAGCAGGAGATCGGGCTTGCTCAGCAGCAGCTTGCAGAGTGCAACGCGTCGCTTCTCACCACCGGAGAGGTGGGTGACCATCTCTTCCGGCGGGGGGCAGCGCAGGGCGTCCATAGCCTGCTCGAGCTGCGAGTCGATCTCCCACGCGTCTGCGTGATCCAGCTTCTCCTGCAGTTCGCCCATCTCTTCCATGAGCTCGTCGGAGTAATCCGTGGCCATCAGCTCGGCGATCTCGTTGTATCGCTTGAGCTGGACCATCGTCTCACCGAGGCCGTCCTCGACGTTCTCGCGAACGGTCTTGGTCTCGTCGAGCTCCGGCTCCTGCATGAGGATGCCGACGGTCGCGCCCGGAGCCAGGAAGGCCTCGCCGTTGCCCGGCTGGTCCAGTCCGGCCATGATCTTGAGGATGCTGGATTTACCAGCGCCGTTCGGTCCGACGACACCGATCTTCGCGCCGGGGTAAAAGCTCATCGTGACGTCATCGAGGATGACCTTGTCACCGTGCGCCTTGCGCACCTTCTTCATCGTGTAAATGAACTCAGCCATGACCGCCAGCCTATCGGTGTTTGTCCTATAACCCACATTGCGCGTTGGCGCTCACACCGATGCGGGTTCTGCGGACAGTCCGAGGTCATCGACCAGATTCACCGACATGCTCATCGACCCCCACGAAAACCGCGATGGGGACACCTCCGGGTGTCCCCAGGACGGCTCAGATCATTGCCCGGTGGATGCCCTTCGGCTCGCCACCGAGCTGCGAGAGCGTCGACGCATGGAAAATGGAACCGGGCACATGAATCGCATGCGCCAGACCTGCATGAGCATCACGCCAGAACCGCTGCATCGGCGTGCTCAACTGCAAAGCCCCACCACCGGAACGAGCAAAGATCTCGTCCACCGCCCGCACCGCCCGCCACGCCGCAGCAGTCTGCGTACGCCGACCGATCGCACGAAGCTCGAACGAAACCTCTTGCCCCTTCTCCGTCATGTCCCAGAAACGATCCACCGTCTCCAAAATCGCAGCCCGAGAAGCAGCGATCTCGGCCGCCGCCTCACCGATCGCGAACAGCACATACGGATCTTCCTTGATCGGAACACCACTGACCGTCACCCGCTCACGCTGCGCCGCCATGTTGCACGCCAACGCACCTTCGGCGATACCGATCAACGACGAGGTGATACCGAGCGGGAAGATGCACGAGAACGGGAACTTGTACAACGTCTCCGTACGGCCCGCTTCCTTCCATGCCGTTCCGTCGTACACCTTTCCGGCGTCGATCGTGCGGTAGGTGGGCAGGAACGCGTCCTTGACGATCAGATCCTTCGAACCGGTTCCGCGCAGGCCCACGACGTTCCAGCTGTCCTGGTCGATGTCGTAATCGGAGCGCGGCAACAGCACGTGCAGGTGCTTCGGCGGCATCAACGGCTTACCGGACTCGTCACCGACCATCGCACCGATCATGATCCAGTCACAATGATCAGTTCCCGAGGAGAACGACCAGCGGCCGTTGAGGATGTACCCACCCTCGACCGGCCTCGCAACGCCCATCGGCGCATACGGCGACGCCATCCACGTATCGGGATCGGTTCCCCACACCTCTTCCTGAGCCTTGCGGTCGAAGAACGCAAGCTCCCACGGATGCACACCGACGATGCCGCTGACCCAGCCGGTAGCACCGTCCATCGCACCGATAGCCATTGCCGTCTCGGCGAATTCACGCGGATGCACCTCGAGCCCGCCGAACTCCCTCGGCTGCAACATCCGGATGACACCGGAGTCGCGCAGTCGCTTCGCGCTGCCGTCCGTCAAGCGCATCAGCTTGTCGCCCTCGACTCCGTCGGCGCGGATCTCGTCGGCAAACTGAGAGATGTTGTCCAGAACCTGACCCATGATCTTTCCGCCTCCACTGATAGTCGACCAACGACCATTAAAGTAGAACACGTTCTAGAAATTTGCGGAAGTGAATGCTCGACATTTCTTGCACTCACACGGTCTGCAGTTCTGACGGGAGTTCGACTGCGTCACTACCCGAAGCCGCAAGCAGCTGCGCGTACCGCCCGCCTTGTTGGACCAGTTCGTCGTGAGTTCCCTTTTCCACAACGACGCCCTGGTCGAGGACCGCTATGAGGTCCGCATCTCGAACCGTTGAGAGTCTGTGTGCCACAACAAGAGTGGTACGTCCGACTATCAGTTCGTCGAGTGCGTCTTGCAGCGCACGTTCGGTGCGGTTGTCCAGGGCGCTCGTCGCCTCGTCGAGGACGAGGATCGGCGGATTCCGCAGAACTGTGCGCGCGATCGCGATGCGCTGTTTCTCACCACCGGAGAATCGGTAGCCGCGCTCGCCGACCATGGTGTCGTAACCATCGTCGAGACCGGAGATGAACTCGTGGATCTGCGCGATGCGTGCTGCCTGCTCGATCTCGGCGTCGGTGGCGTCGGGTTTCGCGAACCGGAGGTTCTCACGAATCGTCGTGTGGAAGAGATACGTCTCCTGCGACACCACACCCACCAGATCGGAGACCGTCGCCAGATCGAGGTCCCGCAGATCGACGTCGTCGATTCTCACCGATCCCGCCGTCGGGTCGTACAGACGTGCGGCCAAGTATCCGAGAGTGGTCTTGCCCGAACCGGTGGAGCCGACAAGCGCCAAGGTTCCACCGGCCGGGACCGTGAGGTCGATGTTGTCGAGGGTCTTGCTGTCGGTTCCCGGGTACGAGAAGTCGACATGGTCGAACCGAAGTTCGCCGGACATCTTGGTGCGGTCGAAGCTCTTCGACTCTTCCGGATCCGCGATGTCGATCGGCAGATCCAGGTACTCGAACACGCGACTGAACAGGGCCATGGAACTCTGCACCTCGACGCCCGTGTTGAGCAGCATCATAGTGGGACGGAACAATTGTGTTTGCAGCGTGGTGAATGCGACGAGGGTGCCGACGGTGATGGTGTTGCCGTGATCGAGAGTGAAACCGGCAAACCAGTAGACCAGTGCAGGCATGGCTGCGAAGGTGATCGACATGGTCGCCATGCGCCACTTGCCGGCCATCATGGCTCGGAGTTCGACGTCTGCGACTTCCGCTGAACGCTCGGTGAATCGATCCGTCAGAGCCGACTTCGCGCCGGTCGTCTTGCCGAGGAGAATGCCACTGACGGAGAGAGATTCCTCCACCTGGACCGACAGATCACTGAGTAGCTTCTGCCGCTTACCAGAGATCTTGCGGCGCTCGTCACCGATCTTGCGTGCGATACGGATGAACACCGGCAAGATCGCCAGCGAGAAGATGGCAAGCCGCCAATCCAGAAGGAACAGAGCAACAATGGTGGCTGCCACGGTCGTTGCATTCTGCGCGATGGACGTTGCCGTGTTGGTGACCACCGACTGCATACCGCCGATGTCGTTGGCAATACGCGACTGAACTTCTCCGGTTCGGGTTCGAGCGAAGAATCCGAGCGACTGATTCTGCAGATGCGAGTAGACCCGCACGCGCAGTTGGTGCATCAGTTTCTGGCCGATGCTGTTGGACATCCAGGTCTGCGCCACGCCGAGACAGCTCGTGATCACGGCAATGGCGATCATGCCGATGGCCAGAACGCTGACGAGTCCGAGGTCCTTGTCCGGGATCGCCTTGTCGAGCATTTCGCGTAGGAGCAGCGGACTGCCCAACGCCACGATCGCGCTGAGTGTGATGACCGCGGTGACGATGGCGATCTGAGTTCGATACGGCGCGAACAGTCCGAGTACGCGCTTTGCCGGTACGGATTCCGCCGGAGTGATCTCGACAGCGGATCGTTCGATGTTTCGCATGTGACCTGGTTTCACGTTTACCTCCTGGAGGCTTTCTCACCCTAGTTTCATATTGATGAGGTTACCTCACTATGAGGCTGACACCAACAACGCTAGACTGGCGCCATGCATTCCCGAGAGCGCGAACTCACCGATGTCGTGATGTCCGTGGCACGGCTCATCCGCCGACGCCAGGTGGCAGCGCTGGAACCATTCGGCCTCTCGCCGTCGCAAAGCCGAGCGCTGCGAGTGCTGACCCGAGTGGGCGAACCGGTTCGACTCGGTTTTCTTGCCGAGCGATTGCGCATAGTTCCGCGGTCGGCGACCGACGTCGTGGATTCCCTCCAAGATGCCGGATGGGTGCGCCGCACTCCCGACCCGAACGATCGGCGAGCAGTGCTGCTCGAGTTGACCGACGCCGGCGCTGCCCTGGCTGCGGACGTCGCGAAAGCTCAGCGACGCGAGTCCTCGGATGTGTTCGACGACCTCGACGAGTCGGAGCGAGCAACTCTCACAGAACTCCTCGAGCGAGTGGACGCGGGGCACGATTGCTCTCGGCCCCGCGACTGCCCGAAACCCTCGGTCTGAGTCCTCACGCAGCGACAGTGTCGACCGCATCCTCCGTGTTCTCCGCCGACGTCGGCTTGCTCTGACGCTCGATCTTCGAGATGCAACGAGCAAGGTCGGCACCTACTGCCGTCGCCCGCAGCTCGAGATCGGAACGCGGCACACCCTCCTTGGTCGTGTACTCGTTGGTGCGCAACTCCCCCGCCACCATTACCGGATCACCCTTCATGATCGATGCGCCGACGCCGGTGACCAACCGCCGCCAGCAGCTGACCGTGAGATACAGGGTCGCTCCGTCCGTCCACTCCCCCGTCACAGCGTCTTTGCGACGTGTGTTGCTCGCCATCCGAAAGCTCAGCACCTCTTCACCATTGGTGGTCTGCCGCTTCACCGGATTGGTGATGACGGTTCCGACAACGGTTGCATGCGTTTCGTACATGTCCGATCCCCCTTCGAACTCCAGAACCCGCCAACTGCCACGGGGCCGATCATTGCGTCGGCAGCTTCGATTGTGGAACGGCAAAGGCCGTAGAGCGAGAGATCGATTTCGACCTGTGTACAGGCGGGACAACTGTGGAGAAACAGCACTGCCCGGACCGAATGGCCCGGGCAGTGTCGGAGCTAAGTGCTAGTGGAGGATTCGTCGGATTCCTTCTCGCTGGGCGCCCCGTCGGCAGTGTCCTCGCCGGCAGTCTCCGCGTCAGCAGCCTCACGGGGTTTCCACCCTTCGCGGTCCCGCCTGGCCAATTCGGCGAACATCGCGTTGTGCGCGGCGAGGTCGGCGTCGTGGTCACGCTCGGCCGCACGGTCGGTTCGGCGCGCTGTCCTGCCATCGCTGCGCGACCACTGAACCAGTAGCGCGAGCATGACCACCATGAGCGGGATCTCGCCGGTCGCCCACGCGATGCTGCCGCCCAGCTGCTGATCGCCGATCAGGTCGTTGTTCCAGCCGAGGCCGAGCGAACGGAAGTACGCGCCGCCCATGACGGCGGTGGTGCTCATCAATGCCACGCCGAAGAAGGCGTGGAACGGAAGTGAGCCGAAGACCATTGCCAGCTTGGTCACCGGCTGCAATTGGCGTGGTGACGGGTCGATACCGATCGCCACCCAGTAGAAGAGATAGCCACTGAGGATGAAGTGCAGGTTCATCAGCAGGTGAGCGCTGTGCGAGTCGACGGTCGCACCGTAGATTCCGCCGAGATACAGCGCGTAGAAACCGCCGACGAAGAGAACTGCCGCCACGATCGGGTGGGTGATGAATCGCGAGAACGGGCTGTGCAGAGCGGTCAGAATCCACTCGCGAATGCCGGGCACGCCGTCCTTGCCTGCCGGATCCAGGGCCCGCAGAGCCAAAGTGATCGGCGCACCCAGAACCAGCAGGACTGGGCCCAACATCGACAGCGCCATGTGCGCACCCATGTGAACGCTGAATACTGCCGGCGCGTACTTGCCGACGCCCGAAGACGTGGCGATCAAGAGCACCGCACAACCGCTCATCCAGGCGATGGTTCGGCCGACAGGCCAGGAATCACCACGCTTGGCCAGCTTGCGCAGGCCGATTCCGTACAGAATCGCCGCGGCGATCGCGGCGGTGCCGAACATGAGGTCGAATCGCCAGTCCGTCACGAAAGCCATGAACGACGGCGGGTCCGGAAGGTTGTAACCGAGTTCGACCTCGGGAATCGAGGGAATCGACAGCGGCGGGGGCGGCGGGGTACGACCGAGGCCGATCGCGAGACCGATGGTCGCCGCCATCACGATGCCCTCCGCGCCGGCAAATCGAATCAGGGCAGAGCGACTCTTCGGATTCTCCGCCAGCGCCGGTAGCGCCCGACTCCGCTGAGCCCAACCAAAGAACCCGAGGATGATCAGTGCAACCGTTTTCGCGACGATCAATCGTCCATACGTCGTGGTGAATACGTCGCCGAGAGGCAGACGGACAATCGCGTTGATGACGCCGCTGAATCCCATGACGACGAAGCAGATGGATGCGACCGTCGAAAAGCGTCGGGCTGCTACGTCGGTGTAATCGCCGCCGCGGCGCGCGTGTGCCAGTAGCGCGAACAACCCGCCGGCCCAGAGCGAAGCCGCCACGAGGTGCAGGATCAGACTATTGGTAGCGATGTCATGCGAGCCGCCCGAAGACGAGTGACCGGTGAGAGCAAGCGGCATCAGTCCGAGGAGACCGACCAGCAGCAGGAGCGGAGTCCACCACCAGCGCAGTGTCAGCCGGGCCAGGATCGCCAGAACAACCGCGATGATCGCCGTCCAACGCCAAGCGCCGGCGATCTCGACCTGATCGAGTCCCGACCACAGGTTCGCCGGTTTGATCGCTTCGGCAAACGGCTGACCCGATGTGTCGGAGAGCGTCAGAGGCACCATCATGAACGAACAGATCGCCCACACGATCGCGGCGTGCGATGCAGTTCGGACTGCCCGATAGCCGTCGACGTCGAGGACGCCCGACTTCTGCGGCGGCACGAAGAACGCGGCCAGAAGCAGTGACCCGATCGCGATGACTGCGGCGATCTCCCCCAGTGCGCGCATCGCGGGCAGGCCGTAGGTGGTGATCGGACCTGGATCCGGGATGCCCAGAAGAGTCAGTGCCTGCGACGCGGAGAATCCCACCACGATGGCTGCGGTGAGCCCTGCGATGAGTCCGCTGACCACGAATATCGCGGTCGAAGAAGCGGGTGCACCAATGTGCTGTGTGGACTCCGGTGGGGAATCTGTCGGCGCGAGGTCGGGTGTAGCCATACCTCAAGGGTAGGACCTTCGCGAACCGACTACGACAACGCGTCGGAGTTGGGCGGCGCGCGTCACATCCCGAACGCTCGAGTATGATGTTCCACGCGCCTCCGTAGCTCAGGGGATAGAGCAAGAGCCTTCTAATCTCTTGGTCGCAGGTTCGAATCCTGCCGGGGGCACCAGGTCAGAGCATGTTTCGGGAGCTTCCGTTCCCTTACCGTTGCCTAGACCACCTGCATAGATACCACCGCCCCGAACCTCGAATGAGGCCGGGGCGGTGGTGTTTTCACCATGTCCTGCCACCACTGCCCCACGACAACTCGGTCGCGGCGTGGATGCAGAAAAAAGCGGGACCACCACGGAATGCCCGGAAGCTGCACTTATCCTTGCGCGATGACCGACATAGAGGACGTTGGAGCAACGATTGATCCGCTTCACGAGATCACTGAGTCAACACGAGAACATATGGAGCACTTGCTGGAGGCATGCAGGGGATATGCGGATTTCTGGTGTGACAATTCCACTCCCGCACCCGGAAGCGAACTTGCAGACGAAGAAGATTCCCTTACGGTTCGATCAACCAGCGTATTGGCGGCAGAGGCGGCAATGGTCGCGCTCGACCATTTGCATTTGACCGCGTCGTTCGTGCTGGCCGAGAAGCGCCTGACGGCGTTTGCCACTTTCACAGTCGTCCGATCTGCAATTACGGCGGCGGCAGTAGCGGCATGGCTGGTCGCCCCTGAGAAAGCAACCCGACTTGAGCGTGCGCTGAATCTCAACAGGCAGCAAGCCCGGAACGAGAAGGTTGCCGCAGAAGAGATGATCGGACCAGATCGGCCAAAAACACCCGAAAACGAGGCTTACAACACGCGGACGGAGGGAGCAAAGAAAGCAGTGCAGAGAATGAATGAGACTCTTCAACAGATCGAGTCGGATGTTGCTCGCTTGAAACTTGAGCCGACCGCCATCACGAGGCAGCCTCGAGACAATGTCCTTATTGAAGAAGCAGCCGAACTTGTATCGCCGACGAAACCTCACTATGAGGATTTCGGCCCGGTGGTCGAGATTCGCCAAAAGTGGCGCACACTCAGCGCCCACGCACATGGTCAAGCATGGGCGGCGAATCTATCGGCGCGAGTTGAAACGAATCCGATCACCGGAGTGCGAACAAGCTGGAATCCACCGGCGTGGCTTTTGGACCAGGGCATTCTAATCGCAATGGACCTACTAGAGGCAGCAACGCAACGCTACCGCGAACTCGCTCACGTCTAGACCACATGCCCATACACCGCCGCCCTGGCCTCACACGAGGACCGGGGCGGTGGTGTTAGACCGGACTACCGCCCCCTCGAAAGATCCGCAAAACCTCAACCTGACTTGAGGTGTATGCGACAGTTCCTCCGAGGGCATGTATGTTCACTGATGTAGCCAATCAAGTCCACTCAGCGGACGCCGCGATTGGGAAACGTAGATCCAACTGAGCAACGAGGCGCGAAGGACATCGCCGGTCTGACTGGAGCTGAGAGTCACTGATCGGGAGCCGTCCACAGGATATCTCTGTGGATAGGACTGGTTCAGATGTCAAGTACGCCAACGAAGTTGATCAGCGTTGCAAACGCCGCCAATCGACTTGCGGTGCACCCCATCACTATTCGTCGCATGCTCGCGGACGGCCGACTGACCGGATTCCGTGTCGGTGGACACCTCCTGCGTATCGACGCCGCTGAGGTCGAAGCCCTCCTGGTTCCCGTCCAGGTGAAGCCGTGAGCGCCGCAAACGAATTGGTTGATCTGGCCACCTACGCACCCCTCGAATGCCGAGCCTCTAAGTGCAGGGCCGAACACGGAATTAGAGCGTGAGAAGCATCGGCCAGTACGGAGGGACTCACTACCCCAACGGATTCGAGTACCCGACCGACGAGCCAGCGAAGGACACCCCGCACTGTGCCGACGCCCGAGGTTGCTATCTCAAGATCCACGCAAGCGGACTCTGCCGGAAACACTGGCTCGCCCACAGGAAAGCCCAAAAGGAGGAAGAGGAATCATGAGCTACGGAACGACACTCGAAGCCGAGTTTTTCGATGACTCTGCCACTCTCAAATTGATGCAGACTCTCGAAGGGGCGCGTGCGGTGTTGATGCTGCTGGAGTTGCGCACCTACTCCGCGAGCGCGAAATCGGAAGGCGTTATCGAACCTCACGTACTTCGCAAGGCGACTGTCCACCCGGACCCGGACTCCGCTTTCCTACTCCTGGAGTCGGCGGGGAAGGTGCTCAAGCGAGAGGACGACGGGGTGTGGATTGTCGATTGGGAGAGTCAGAAGACCGCCGACGACCGGCAGGCTCAGAACGAATATTGGCGCATCAGTAAGCGACATCAGCGAGGAAATCACGAGCAATGCCCGGACCATTGGCAGTGTCGGCGGGGAATGTCCCGTAAGGACACCTCGAAGGACAAGGCTCAGGACTCCGCGCCCTTGTCCAATAGGGAGTCCCAACACAAGGCAAGGAAAGGTAAGTCAAGGCAAGACAAGGTAACGGAACGTAGTGAAGTGAACGAAGTCGCAGGCGCAGACGCTCAGGAGAACCTGGCTTCGCCGCCCTCCGCTGACGCTCCGGTCGCTGCGCCAGAACCTCCCTCGCCCAAGACCCCAAGCGAAGCGGGTGCACCTGTGGCAGACGACGAGCCGGAAGAGGACTACACGCCGCCACCGAAACGAAAGTGGAAAGTCGGATGATCACAATCAATATCGAGAACTACGACGGCCCGACCGAGGACAGCTACGTGGATCTGAACCGGCACGGCACCTGGACCATGCAGATGTTGGTTACCCGCGACGAGTGGACATCCTTGCCGCCCGCCGACTGGATCGAAAAATGCGACTGGTTGCACCTCGACCGGATCGAAGCGCGGATCTTCGGGCGCATGGGCAAGATCCTGGTTCACAACTTCCGAGGCATCAAAATCGTGAAGATCACCGAGACGGGAATTCACCTGTGGCTACCGATGGACTATCACCCCGACAGCGACGAGGAGGTGTTCACACCAAGCGACCGAGGTCTGCAAGCACTCGCCAAGGCCAAGGACCGAGCCGTGACCGAGGAGAGGGATGCCATTCGGGAGTGGATGTATCCGCCCTGGAGGCCCGCAAAGGCCGTTCCCGAAACTGGCAGACCCCGAACATGAAAACAGCCCCCAGAATTGATCTGAGAGCCGTTTCCTGCCGAACTGCCTAGAACGTGCACATCACCTGATTGCCGGTCCGAGGGTTGATCCTTTCTCCGGGCTGAAACCAGGTGAACCCCGGCAGTGGATGCTTCGGGACGGTCCACGCGACGGACGGACGACGAGTTGTTTCGAGCGCAGCAGTCATGGCTGATTTCCTCACTGAATTTCTGCCAGGGCGGGTCTCCCGGCAACACGAATAACTATACCGGTTAGCGTCCGATCGACCAAGTGCGATTCCACAGGGCATCTCGCTTCGCTCGACAAAGATAAACGGTTGCCTCCCATGGTATCTCACCGACAACTGAACAGTGCTTGTCCTCCCTGTGGCCGAAATTGGTTGCAGGACATCGAACGAAGGAGAAGGCAATGACCGAGAACACTAGCAACGTGGCGTGTTGGAGATGACCAGATCCCCTGTGGCCGAGGCACTCCGCGTGATCGTTGCACTCAAAGCCGCGCCTGGAGCCCTCACAGCATCCGAACTGGCATCCCGGACCAAACTACCCCTGCCGGTCGTTCTCGACGCCCTGGCGGCAAGTGAGGCAGCAGAACTGGTTGCCCGAGTGCCGGACAGCCGCCGAGGGTTCGCGAGTCGTTGGCGCACTACAGAATCGGTCTGGCTATGAGACCACTACTGGAGGACTTCGACGCCGACGACTACATGCCCGAAGAAAAATCATTCAAATCCGCCAAAACGTGGGCGCGACAACGGGAATACAAGCGGCGCATCTACCGGGAGTTCAAAGAGATGCACGAGTTGGCAAGTAACGGAACCTATTCACCCACCTGGGACCAGTGGCAGGCCGCTAGCGACAAGGCGAAACGCGAACAGGCAGAGCGCCGCAGAGCCGTAGCGACAAGCAATGCACACACCAAAGGGAAGGCAAGACAATGACTACCGACAACTACTCACCACTACGCGGGATCGAACTGTTCAAGTGGAAGGTCTCGCGACTAGTGGAAGAGGCAACCAAACTACTACCGCCCGACGAGCAGATCACCATCGAGAACAATCCGGGAGTGACCTGGAAGAGCCTGGGCCACGTCGTGGAGTTCCGAGCCGCAGCGTTCCCGGATCGAGTGTTGGTTCTGGCAGACGCCGAATGGTTGACCGATGACTGCGACCCGAGCGGCCCAGAACTGGAGTATGTACCGAGTGCCGACGAGATTCCGGATACCATCGCCGAACTGACCGACTAGGGCGAGCGAGAGGGCTAAAAGATGAAATCTATCCTCAGGGCCGACCGTCAGATTTTCAAACACTCAGGACCGCACACCGACCTGACCGTCATACAATTCGTCCAAGGCTTCGACCGACGACTCACTGACTTCGTGAAAAGCCTGCCGCAGCGCGACCGGTCATACTCCGCGAGGGGGCGGTATTGGGAGATGGACACCCACACCTGGCAGCGGATCGTGAAGCCGGAGATCGAGCGTAATGGTTGGGCCACGATAGTCGAAGGAGAACCAACATCAGACAGCTGAACCGACTGACCGATTGACTGTGGCGATCCCGGAACCTCTGCCCGCACAGTGTTTCCGGGGCCGCCACCCTCGCGCTATCCCCGATCCTTAGCTATGCTAAAGAAGCTAGGTCGAGTGGCATTGCGCCGAAACCGCCAGCACGAAGCAGATCGAACGCCGGAATCCATTGCGGATCACCACGTCACGTCCCTGTAGAGGTTCTGGAGCAACCTAGCGCTCCCTCTATTCAGCGAGACGAAAAGACACTGCCATCATGAGAAATACATACACCCGAGCACTCTCGAATGACCTCGAAATCCGCTCCAGCGGTGACGGTCGAACAGTTCACGGCATCGTGGTCCCGTTCGATTCTCCCACCGATATCCGCGACTACGACGGCGATTACACCGAGACGTTCAAACGCGGGGCCTTCGCCAGATCCATTGCCGAGCGCGGCGACCGGATCAAATTCCTTTCCCAGCATCAGCGCACCACGAACCCTCTTGGCCGCGCGGTGTTGCTCAGGGAGGACGCAGCCGGTCTCTACGGAGAATTCCGAGTCAGCGCCACTCAGGCTGGAGATGAAGCGCTAGAACTCATCCGGGACGGCGCGCTGGATTCGTTCAGCATCGGATTCCAAGCGATCCGAGAAACGTGGAACCGCAACAAGACCGAGCGCGTCCACTACGAGTCCAAGCTGACCGAGGTATCGGTGGTGTCGTTCCCCGCATACGAGCAGGAGCACATCGCAGGCGTACGGGCAGCTCAGCTCCCACAGCTCGACTCAGCACAACTAGCGGCCCGCCTAGGGCTACTCAAAGCAACTTACGGGCTGTAAAGCCCTCACTCTCAAAGGATCAAGACAATGAACATCAATCCGAAAGATTCCCGGTTCGACGCACTCCGAGCGCTCAAGCGTGAAGAGCGGGCAGCCAAGCTCACCGAGCTGAAGGCATACATCGAACCGTTCACCACACGCAGCGAGGGCATCAATGCCGAGGAATCCGAACGACTCGCCACCGCACTGTACGAGGTCGAATTCCTCTGCCACGTACGCGAACAGGATCAGCGTCTGATGTCTCTGCATGACGCGGGTAGCCGCGAGAACGGCACCACATTCGAGACGAAGGTACGCAAGGACACCGACCCGACTCGTGACGCCGCACTCCGAAACGTGGAGCGCTCGCACAAGGCAGGCAGGCTTACCGACGCCGCTGCAACGCTTTCCGAGGCACTGGTGGGCACCGATTCCACTGTGGCCCGATTGGCAGCTGTGACCGGCAGCGAGGCATACCGCAGTGCCTTCTCCAAGTTGCTCAGGGACTCTGAGAGGGGTCACCTGCTCTGGACGCCGGAAGAGTCTCAGTCCTACCGGGACGCCGACCAGGTTCGCGGACTCATCGAGGGTGCAGGCGGTACCGGAAAGCACTTGGTGCCCTTCGATCTGGACCCCAGCATCATCCTGACCAACGCCGGTAGCGTCTCTCCGCTTCGCGAAATCTCGCGGGTCGTGCAGACCACTTCCAACGCGTGGAATGGTGTCAGCTCCGCTGGAGTCACATCCGAGTGGTTGGCCGAAGCTACCGAGGCCGCAGACGCCACACCGACGCTGGCACCCGAGCCGATCCCTGTTCACAAGGCAGCCAGTTGGGTTCCCTTCTCTATCGAACTGGAAGAGGATGGTTTGCAGTTGCTCAGTCAGTTGCAGGCATTGCTCGCTGATTCGGCGCTGCAGCTCGAAAACGCTGCCTTTGCAACGGGATCGGGTACCGGGCAGCCCACAGGTCTCATCACCGCCCTTGTGGCGGCAGGTGGATCTGTCATCGTGCCTGCAGCCGGTGAAGCACTCTCCTCCGCAGACATCTACAAGCTGCAGGGCGCTCTCGGTTCGCGCTGGCAGCCCAATGCATCGTTCGCGGGCAACCTGGCGATCTTGAACACCATCCGGCAGTTCGAGACCACCAACGGCGCACTGAAGTTCCCAGGGGCGCAGGCAGTACCGGCAAACCTGTTGAGTCGCCCACTGCACGAAATTTCGGGTATGGACGGCACCATCGACGCAGCAGTGACGGCAGCGAACTACGCACTCGTCTACGGCGACTTCCAGAACTTTGTGATCGTGGATCGCATCGGGACGACAGTCGAACTGGTACCGCACCTCTTCGGGGCCAATCGTCGCCCGACCGGTGAACGCGGACTTTGGATGCATCGCCGTGTCGGATCTGATGTGGTGAACGCCAACGCATTCCGCTTGCTGAACGTCGCAACCACGGCCTGACGAACTCCCTCCCTCCCGTTGTCATAGCCGAGGGGGAGGGTTCGACCGGCAGAGCGCGTGCGAGCCTTAGCCGGTCACCAGGGTCACAGGGAAGCGTTTCGGCCGTTGTCGTTTCCCTGTGACCCCCATAGGGTTCCGGTGCAGAACGCCGGATAGGTAGTGGCGGCTCATCGTCTCCATAATCAGCCGAGGGGCGCGGCATCATCTACCCACCAAAGGCTCTGTCTCTTTCACAATGGGAGACAGAGCCTTTGGTGCATCTTACAAATGCAACCGCCCTACTACAAAACCTAGTACACAAATTGAAACGCTTGGAGACTGAGCAATGTCCGACAGCTGGTGGTTGAAAACGCCCGAGTGGCGCGCTGTGCGTAAGTATTTCGTTGACAACACCCCGGAGGGTGGATACATCTGCCACTTGTGCAACGAACGAATTGATCCATATGCCTCTGGTCGCACCAAGTTTGGACTGTCGGTGGATCACATCGCACCTACCAGCCGAGGTGGATCACTCTACGATCTGAACAACCTTGCCGCTGCCCACATGGGTTGTAACTCAGGGAAGAGGGAAGGTAGAACACTGGGAGGCAAGACAACTGATCCGTACCGTGCGCCCTTCCGACGCCGAGCACGCCGAGCACCAGGTACAACACCGAAGCCCAAGGCCGTAGCAGCGCAGCCGATCCCTGTGGAACCTGTTGGACCCGACGACGTGACTGGTAGCCAGATCTGGTAGCCCACAGTGCATCTCACTGCATTGCACACCAACACACTGCACAACCATTCACACTGCATCTCACATCACACACATTGCTTCACTACTGACTGACACCAACTGCATGCCTTGCCTACTGCACACCATGCATGCCTTGCCTGCCTCAGATCTCTTGCACCTCAAGATGTCTTGCACCTTCTGTCACTGCACTGACGCATGACCACCCTGCATGCTATGCCTTGCCACCTACGACGAACCTGTATGCCCAACTCAGCGCCTTGCCTAGTGTGCTGAACCCTGCATGACCAATGCCTCTTCTGTACCTCAGCTTGCGACAGTCTGCCTCGACTCCATTGCCCACGATCGCTGGTCCGTTGCGCACGACGTTGCCGACGACGACCAGCACAGCCAGCAGCAGTGCAGCAGCGACCGCGAACGATACGACTGTGAGACCAACGCACGCTCGAAGTGCCATCCATGCGAACCGCTGTGCCGCAGCTGCGCTCGGTAGCTCCTGCCGTACTAATGCAGTCCAATCGCCTACCGCTGATGTAGTAGTCATTGGTCGCTCACCTCTTCCAGTTGGTGATATCCGAATGAATAACACTGCAATGAATGAGGTTATTCCTTACCGATAACTCGACACTAATACCTATTCGAGAATAGCGCGAGCGGCACAAAAAGGATGGTGTAGGTAGGCCGCAGTGGACAGAGGGTGGGGGGCAATCGTTTGCCGTGATTCCCACATGCCTAGCGAGACCCTGCCTCCGATCGCTTCTCCCTCTATAATTTTCTCTTCAACTACTTTACATAACGGCAGGTCAGAGCACTATTCGCGGCGTGCATGTGGTCCGAAACAGGGCCTGAAAGAGAATCCGCCATGGGACGACGAGAACCGGCACCGCCGACCGCCATTCCTGGGCACCAAACAATGGCAAAAGAATGGATCGAAGAATGGCCGACAGCCAAGCGCTAATGCGGTCCGATAAAGCTCCGATCACCACAGGAAGTGCCCACTCCTGCCTATTCTTTCTGTGGCCGAGCCCTATTCTTTTGAATTATCTTCCGCCATCATCTTCGATAACTTCTCCGCTAATTCGGCGTCACGTCCAGCCGCTACCGATTGATATCTCATCGCCATGGCCGGGGTGGTGTGCCCGATACGCAACATCAGTTCGGCGGTGGTGGCACCGGCTTGAGCAGCCAGCACCGCGCCGACGTGGCGAAGATCGTGCACGCGCAGATCCGGCTTACCGATCGCGGCAGCGGCTTTCTTGAATGGCTTACGGAATTCCCAATCGGTGATGTGCCCACCATCGTCGGCAGCGAAGAGAAGGGCTTCGGGATGCTTCGGAATCCGGTGCAGATGCGCAGTGATCGCGCTACGGATATGAGGAGGCACCGCGACGGTACGGACACCGGCAGCAGTCTTCGGCGTATCCACAGTGGTAACCCCGGACCGATACGTCACGGCCCGCTCGACACGCAACGTCGCCGCATCCTTGCCGACATCCTTGCGCCGTAGCTCCTTCAGCTCACCAGACCGTAGACCGCACCACCCGAGCAGCAACACCGCGACGGCCAATGGTTCGGGCATCTCCCCCGCGAGCCGAGACAACTCCTGTGGCGTCAGTAGACCGATATCGCGCTTCCTCTTGGTCTGCATCGCCGAACGGATACGGCAAGGGTTGGCGTCGATCACCTCGTCCGAGACAGCCGTCGCCATAATCGCGTGCAGTAGTGCGTAGGCATGAGCCTTGCGAGTCTGTCCGGTCGCTAGTTCGGCATACCAGACCCGAACAGCAGCAGGCGAGACTGCCGACACCTTCAGATCCCCTAGCTTCGGATTGATGTGCAGGCGCAGCAGATCGTCGTAGAGGGAGCGGGTGCGCGGCTTGAGCGTGCGATGAGAGAGCCATATCGCCGAATACGCTGCCAGGCTCAGACCGCGCGACTTCTCCGCACCAGGCGGCGTCCAGGTCTCCAGGTCAATGGTGCGTTTGATGTTGCCGAGCCAGCCCTCCGCGTCGATCTTCGCTTTGTACGTCTGTGGCGCGGCGTAGGTGATCCCGTCAGGGCCGACATAGCTCGCACGGTGGTTGCCGCTCGGCAGTTTCTTGATCGTTCCCCAGCTACGACGCCGCTTGACCGTCATGCTGCACTCCCCTGGATCGTTCCGTCTGCGTTCCCTTATGAGAGTAGTTCTCTGCATACCTATGTACCTACTTGCAACATCGGCTGAGAGCTTTGCATGCTGCTCAGAATGACTTTTTGGCGTGCCTACCTGCACGTATCCCCTGTGGCGTGATCAGGTTCGAATCCTGCCGGGGGCACCAAAAGATTTGCATCACGGATGGTCACACTGCGTCGATGATCGACCTCCACGCAGAGCGATCGCGATACGGTCCAAAACGTAGGCCACAATTCGTGAGTCGCCCGCAGTAATCTGCCTCGCATGAAGAAGGCACTTCCGAAGACGCTGAAGTCACTCGCCCGGACCGTTGGAATCCTGGCACTCGCGATCGTCGTGGTATCCGTCGTCGAGCGGTTCACCGGCGCACACCAACCGACTACCGGCCCCGCATCGTTGACCGGGCCCGACCAATCGTTGTAGCCGTTCCCTTGTGACAGGGTCGACACATGACGTTCGAGGAACACGACGAGTCGATAGGTGAAAGCCGTTCGATCGCAGATGATGGGCCATTCACGCTGGAAGTCGATGGAGAAATCTTCACGGTGACAGTCCGCCCCGGGGAGCCGGGCGCGTCCGACTACGACTGGAAATCGGGGCCGAACGAGGGGTACGGATTTTCCAGTTTTCAGCGTGTTTCCTACTACAGTGTTCTCGACCGAGCGAATAGCCCATCCAACGAAATTCAGCCCGAGACCATCGAGGAACACCGCGCGTCGATCCGCGACTTCCTCAGCAAGATCAACCCGGAGACCGGATACATCGGCGACTGATTGTCGGGGCTGTTTGTAATGTCGCCGTCATGGATACGGGCCCGCCGACGCCGTGGTGGGAGACTTACAACAACAATGTCCTCTCCACCCAGGAAAATGGCTGGAGTGGAGCCGATTCCACGCTCTCGCAAGAATTGTGCGACCTACTCGATGACGTCGCTGCCGCATTCGCCATCACGGGCGCGCTGACGCCTGGCTGGCCGGACCCGTTCAGCGACGACACCCAACTCGGCAAAGCGTCGTACGAGCGTTGTACCGATCCGGAGAAGTTCCTGATCGTGGTCGCAAGAGCTCGAGCGTGGACAAGAGTTCTTCTTGATCGCGGCTGGGCACGAGAAGCATCGCCCGTGCGATGGGCGCTCCGTTCCTTGGAGTCCGGCGGGGCCGACACCGTTTTGGAACCTTCGAGTGACGTGCGACGGATGCGACAGGGGGTCCGCGGTACTGCTCGAAGAATTCGACACCTGGGTGATATCGGTGGTCGACGGCTCTCTCGCAGTCGACGTCACAGCCGCCTGTTATTCGATTCGAACTTCTTTTCACGGCGGAAGACACGGGGTGCAATACCTCGACGAACCCACTGCTTTTACTGCGGCACCGTGGCCCCCACATCGGACGGCACGCTCGCTCGTGCCTGAATGTTGGTAGGCGGCACTGAGGTCTGACCTTGCCGCTACAGAACCTTCGTGAAGATCTGGGCCGGCGCTGCCGTCTCGAGCTTGTCCAGCGCCGCGACCAACCTGACGAAGTGCTCGGTATGGGTGTGGGCGTCGAGGTGCTCCTGCGATTTCCATTCCTCCGCCAACACGAGCTCGCAGGGATTGTCGGTGCGCTGCAGTAACTCGTAATTGATGCAGCCGTCCTCTTTTCGGGTCTCGGTGACAAGTTCGTCGTACAACCGAAGCACTTCCGCGAGATCGCCCTGCTCCACCGTGGTTGGCACCAAAACCCTGATCACAAAGATTCTCCGATTCGACTGTCCCGCGTTGACCCCTCCGCTCGAAGTCTGCCGTAGACCTCCGACAGATCGACATTTCCGTTGTGACTCGAAGTTTGCGGACAGGCGCAATATCTACGAAACACCCCCGATACCGGAGGTTCGTAGGGTTTGCCGAAGTCGGGCTCGCAATCAGCAGCGCAGCCCTGGGCCCGGGCGAGGGGTAAGCACATGAGTGGAAATGCAGTTCGCTTGCAAGCGATCAAGGACGTCGAGGCCTACACACCTCCGGTGGTCAGTTTCACGACCGAGGAAACGCCCGGTCAAGTGTTCGGCGCCAACGTCTTCAACAAGGTGGTCATGCAGAAGCGACTGCCCAAGCTCGTCTACAAGTCGGTAATGGCGACCATCGAACAAGGCAAGCCGCTCGATCCCATGGTCGCCGACGCAGTCGCGTCCGCGATGAAGGACTGGGCACTGGAGAAGGGCGCGACCCACTACGCCCACGTCTTCTATCCGCTGACGGGTTTGACGGCCGAGAAGCACGACAGCTTCCTCGAACCGGTCGGTGACGGCAGCGCGTTGGCGGAGTTCGCCGGCAAGACCTTGATCCAAGGTGAACCAGACGCTTCGAGTTTCCCGAACGGCGGACTGCGCAACACGTTCGAGGCTCGCGGATACACCGGCTGGGATGTCACCAGCCCGGCCTACGTTCTCGAAAACCCTAACGGCAACACACTGTGTATCCCGACCGTGTTCGTCTCGATGACCGGCGAGGCGCTCGACCACAAGACTCCCCTGCTGCGTTCCCAGCAGGCAATGGGCTACCACGCCGAACGAATCCTGAAGTTGTTCGGCCACACCGACCCCGAGCACATCGTGTCGTTCTGTGGTCCCGAGCAGGAGTACTTCCTGATCGATCGCCACTTCTTCCTCGCCCGCCCTGACCTCCTCAACGCCGGCCGAACACTCTTCGGCGCAAAGCCGCCCAAGGGCCAGGAGTTCGACGACCACTACTTCGGGGCGATTCCGGAACGTGTGCTCGGATTCATGATGGATACCGAGCGTGAACTGTTCAAACTTGGTATACCTGCCAAGACGCGGCACAACGAGGTTGCGCCCGGTCAGTTCGAGATCGCCCCGATGTTCGAGCGCGGGAACATTGCCGCCGACCACCAGCAGTTGCTGATGACCACCTTCAAAACCATCGCCAAGAAGCACGGCATGGAGTGTCTCTTCCACGAGAAGCCGTTCGAAGGTGTCAACGGCTCCGGCAAGCACGTGAACTTCTCGCTGGGCAACTCCGAACTCGGCAGTTTGCTTGTCCCTGGCGACAATCCGCATGACAATGCCCAGTTCCTGGTCTTCTGCGCCGCTGTCATCCGGGCCGTCCACAAGTACGCGGGACTCCTCCGCGCTTCGGTCGCATCGGCCACCAACGATCACCGTCTCGGCGCCAACGAGGCTCCCCCGGCGATCATCTCGATCTTCCTCGGCGATCAGCTTGCCGACGTCTTCGAGCAGATTGCCAAGGGTGCGGCGACGTCGTCGAAGGACAAGGGCACCATGATGATCGGCGCCGACACCCTTCCTGTCCTGCCGACCGATCCGGGCGACCGCAACCGCACCAGCCCATTTGCCTTCACCGGCAACCGTTTCGAGTTCCGCGCGCCGGGATCGATGCAAACAGTCAACGGTCCGATGGTCACCATCAACACGATCATGGCCGAGGCTCTCGACTACATGGCCACCGAACTGGAGGCGGCAGTCGCCGACGGCGCCGATTTCGACACCGCCGTCCAGAATCTGCTCACCGAAATCATCACCAACCACGGTGCGGTTGTCTTCAACGGCGACGGCTACTCCGAGAACTGGCAGATCGAGGCCGAGTCTCGCGGCCTGCCGAATCTTCGCACGACGCTGGACGCTCTGCCAGAACTGATCACCGAGTCCTCGATGGAACTCTTCGAGAAGTACAAGGTTTTCAACCACCGAGAGATGCACAGCCGCTACGAGGTCGGACTCGAACAGTACGCACTGAGCATCGGCGTCGAGGCACGCCTGGCCGCCGAAATCGGTACGACGCTTATCCTTCCGGCGGCAGTGCGCCACCAGACGGAAGTTGCTCAAAACTTCGTCGCTCTGAAGTCCGCCGGCCTCGAACCGGATTCTGCTCCACTCGAAGAAGTGTCGGCGCCAGTTGCGGCCCTGCGAACTGCGCTCGCTGCCCTGCGCGCCGCCATCGACGCCGACGCCGGCGAGTCACCATTCGACCAGGCCAAGCACGCACAGGACTCACTCCTGCCCGCAATGGCCGAGGTTCGCGTCGCTGCCGACTTCCTCGAAACCATCGTCGCCGACGATCACTGGCCACTCCCGACGTATCAGGAAATGCTCTTCATTCTCTGATCATCACCCAAATATCAGTGCCCACAGAAACTATGGCCTGCAACTCGATCGAGTTGCAGGCCATAGTTGTCGAACGTTGTTCGGGCTAGCGGTCTTCCGGCATGGTGACTTCGAGGACGCGAGCCTCACCGGTGGTTGCGGGGTCCGGTCGATCGCGCGAATCCGACGACGCCATCTGGAGTCCGTTCAAATCGGTCCGCATGTAGATGACGTTGTAACGGTCCCACGTGGTGGCGACGAATTCGAGGAACTGTCCGCTCGCCCAGGGGTGCATGAATCCGCCGTACAACGCGGGCAACGTGATTCCGCTCAACAGGGTCTGCGTACCGCTCCACGGGCCTTGCGGTTGGTCGGCCTGACGGATCACCAGATTACCCTCGGCACTGGTGTACATGGCAACGTACTTGTTCAGGTAGTCGTTCCACTGCACTGCGAGTTCACTGACCGGTGCCTTGATGACCTGAACGGCATCGGTATCTCGCGGACTCCAACCGGAGCCGTCCCAGTACTCGTAGGCGCCGAGGTTTCTGATGTCGGCGCCGGAAACTCGCGCCAGGATCGCCTTACCGAAACGACCTGAGGGAGTTCCGTATTCGTAAATGTAGCCGTCGCGTCCGTCGAGGAAGGCGCTCTGCTGGAAGTTGGAATTGATCGGCGATACTGCCGGAATCCCCGGAATGCCGAGTCCTTCGGTATTGGCGCGAACTGTCGCCGGATCGAGTTCCCAATTCTCACCGTTGTCCGTGGAGGAAGCCAGAGCCGAGTAGTTGGTGGTCCAAGCTCCGGGTTCGTCCCACGACCGAACGGACATGAATCTGATGTACTGCACACCACCGTAAGAGATTCCAGCGGTCGGGATGGTGGTGAACTCACCCGGAATGCCGAATCCCGGAATGATCTCCTTGGAATGATTGGGGCCGTCCAGCGGAGAACTGTCGATCTTCATACCGTCGGCGATGGCGGTGTCGTTGCTGCGGAACAACACGTTGCTGCGCCAGTCGTCACCCGGGATGTCGCAGTCGCCCACTGTATCGCCGAAGGCCATCAACACGTCGTGATCCGGCCCCGAAAGGCCGTTGTCCCACATGATTCCGAGGTCGGTTCCCGACACGTTGAACCGCTCGATGGTGTTGTTGGGACTGCCTGGGCCAGTGACCATTTCTATCGCCTTGGTCCGGCCGGTCAGCACCGGTAGAGCGCCGTTGGGGGCGCCGGTGATCCAGGGCAACGCGTTGGCGAGGGATCCCGTACCAGCTGAACCATTGTCGAGTGATCCGGTCAGCGAGCCGAGCGAACCTGTCATCGATCCGGCGGAACCGCTTCCTCCCGAACCACACGGTCCACCGATCGCCGAAGCAGACGGCGCCCCGGCAATCGTCGCGGCAATCGTGACAACGCCTATCGACAACATCGCCGACATGGAGTGTTTCGTACGCACATGCAGCCTCTCTGATCGTTCACGCTCGGACCACAGGGCACAGTGATCCCCCGACTGCAGAAGCAAACCATTTGGACTGTGTTAAGAGAGTGAAAGCTGAGCAAATTGTTATAAAACGCCCGTTCAACTGACACAAGTGACAGCTGTGTCCGATTTCACCTTCACAGGACAGTTGTCCGATACAGCAATAAAGGCGCCTAGTATGTAACGGAAATGTAAAAGAGTTCTCACAACGAGGTAGGTGAGCGGTGTCCGTACGTGACCGCGTAGCGCAGATTTACGATCAGGTTTTGGTTCGCAATGCAGGAGAGCCCGAGTTCCATCAGGCCGCCGCAGAGGTCTTCGAGTCTCTTCACGTAGTGCTCGAACGCCACCCCCGCTACGCCGACGCCGGACTCATCGAGCGGCTCTGCGAGCCGGAACGCCAGATCATCTTCCGCGTGCCGTGGACCGACGACCAGGGCAACGTTCACGTCAACCGTGGCTTCCGCGTGCAGTACAACAGTGCACTCGGCCCCTACAAGGGCGGCCTGCGTTTCCACCCCAGCGTCAACCTGGGCATCGTGAAGTTCCTCGGCTTCGAGCAGATCTTCAAGAACTCCCTCACCGGCCTGCCTATCGGCGGCGGCAAGGGTGGCTCCGACTTCGATCCCAAGGGCTGCTCGGACGCAGAGGTCATGCGCTTCTGTCAGTCCTTCATGACCGAACTGCAGCGGCACATCGGTGAATACACCGACGTCCCGGCCGGCGACATCGGAGTCGGCGGTCGCGAAATCGGCTACCTGTTCGGCCAGTACAAGCGGCTGACCAACACGTACGAGTCGGGCGTCCTCACCGGCAAGGGCATCACCTGGGGTGGATCGCAGGTTCGCACCGAGGCCACCGGCTACGGCGTCGCGTACTTCGTCGCCGAAATGCTCAAGGCGAAGGGTGAAGGCCTCGAAGGCAAGAACGTCGTGATCTCCGGATCCGGCAACGTCGCCATCTACGCCATCCAGAAGATCCACCAGCTCGGCGGCGTCGCAATCGCATGCTCGGATTCCTCGGGATACATCGTGGACAAGAAAGGCATCGATCTCGACCTCCTCAAGGAGATCAAGGAAGTACGCCGCGGCCGCATCAGCGAGTACGCAGACGCCGTTCCGCACGCCGAGTTCATCGCCGACGGGTCCATCTGGGACGTGCCGTGCGACGTCGCACTCCCCTGCGCGACTCAGAACGAACTCGACGAAGATGCCGCAAAGACCTTGATTGCCAACGGCGTTCAGGCCGTTGCCGAAGGCGCGAACATGCCCACCACCCCCGGCGGCATCCAGCTCTTCCGTGACGCGAACGTGGCCTTCGCCCCCGGCAAGGCAGCCAACGCCGGTGGCGTTGCAACCTCTGCTCTCGAAATGCAGCAGAACGCTTCGCGTGATTCCTGGAGCTTCGAGTACACCGACGAGCGCCTTGCCGGAATCATGCGCGGCATCCACAAGCGCACCATCAACACCGCTGCCGAGTACGGCAAGCCGGGCGACTACGTTCACGGCGCCAATATCGCCGGCTTCGTGAAGGTCGCCGACGCCATGATTTCGCTGGGCGTCATCTAGAGATTTCGCAACACAGACGGCAGCACAGAAAAGGGTGCCTCCCGCCTGAACCGGTCCCCCTACGTCGGACTGGTCGAATCAACACCTAGGCCTCGAGGGCCCTGGGTCCGCGACAGCGTCGGACCCAGGGCCCTCGACCGTGATCTGAGCAAATCGCCCGCGACGTACCCGCAGGCGACGGCAATGATCCCAGACGGAACTCGTGGTGTCCTCCGAATCCGTTTCCGCTCTGACGTCGGAAAACATCGTAAATGGACGATTGTTTAGTTCGGCGACGCGTGGGGCATATGGACTTATCTTCACATTTGTCCATTTCACAGTTGGACATTCGTTCATGTGGTAGAAATCACAACGCCTGGCGCAATTCGATCCGCAGATTTCAGCGGCGAGTATGCCCCCGAACAAGGCCTCAGCGTGTACCCCGCTTCGTAACGCGCCGAGCCTCCGGGTGCCTGTGCCGCGCGACGCATCTGTCTAGAGGAGGCCACCCATGTCCCCAGCGCTGCTGAACAACCCGGGACCGCTCATGCTGGGAGGCAAGCCCGCCTCCACAGCGGTCAATGACGTCATCCCACTGGCAAGCGATCTCGTAGATCACTTGTCCCGCGCCAACCCGACGTTGACTTCCCTCCAAACGGAGGCAGTACGTCGGGAGTTGATCGCGGTAATCGTGCAGGGGCTTCAAGTAGGGATCCAGCTATTGGATCACCGCAAACTCCCCACCGACCAAGACCTGGACGGCATTCACACCATGACCGTCCAACAAGCACTGAAAGGCGTGCCACTCAGCGCAATTCTCAGCCTGACGAACGAGGGCATCAGCACTTTTCGCACCCTCATCCTCAGTCGAGCCGACGCCGGGGACTCCGCCAATCTCGGCGATCTCAACGAGTTCTTGTTTGCACTGGCACAGCGGCTTCACTCGTTCATCTCGATCAGCTATCTCGCGGCTCTTCCGGCCGGTTCCCAACTCGGCGAATACTCCGCCGGCGCCCTCGTGAAAGCCATGCTCGACGGCGACGATCCCACCCAACTCGCGCTCCAGATGGGCATTGAACTCGCACCCCGCTATCTCGTCCTGCGACTGATGGTGAACCTGCCGCCCACGCGAACAGGAGCCCGCAACGGCACGCACCAGCGCATACAGGCCTATCGCGATCTCACGGTGGTTCAGGCAAAGATCGCGGCCCACTTCGGCTCGGCACTGCTCGAAGCGCCTGCACCGCAACGCGGTCTGGTCCTGATCGAGGGCACTCCCGACTGGAAATCGGTGTGCGAGGTCATCCAAAATGCGCGCGCGACGGTCGGCGTGGAGATCACGGCCATCGGTGAGAGTGCCGCCGTCGGAGACATCGCCGCCGCCCAGGCAACAACACATGAATTGGCGCAACTCGTGCGGCGCCTGAGACTGCCGGCGCGGTCATACCGGATGGAGGACCTCGCGCTCGAGTACCAACTGACGCGGAGCGGCGCGGGCCGCGACAGCTTGATCAACCTACTCAAGCCACTCCACGGCAATCCGGAACTGTTGCAGACACTGTCCATACATCTCGCGAACGGCCAGCACCGCCAGCGCACCGCGTCGGCACTGGGCCTGCACACGAACACCGTCGACAACCGGATCAAGCGCATCGCCGCCCTGACTGGATTGGATCCGGCTCTACCCTCTGAGCTGCTCAAACTGCGCGCTGCGATGATCTCGCTTTCTTTCGCCAGCACTGATGTGGACAACCGTCCAGCGAAAGTGTGAACACTCACACCCTCGCTATTAGCTCTCCACGAATGGTGGCCTCGACCCCACTTTTCCGCACCGAGCCGGGCTATAAAAGTGTGGTGCGAATCACCGCGCAAACCAGTAACAATTAAGGGGAACCACATGATCAACGGCCAGGACAACGCTCTCCTCGGTGCCTTCTTCGACACCATCCTGCAGCTCTTCAACGCGGGCAGCACCGGCACGGGCTCGACGGATGGCGGCGGCGTCTCCTAGGACGAATCGCGGGCCCTGTGCGAGATTCTCTCGCACAGGGCCCGCTCCAAGCCGCCTGACACTGTGAGGGCGGTGACCACGGTGACCACCATGTCGCCATCGCTGAAACCAGGAGCCAGCACATGATCGCCGCACCAACCACAGGCGCTTTGGCCGTCGTCTTGAACACCGTCCTTCAGATGTTCAACGCGGGCAGCAGCTTCCTCTACACCGACAACTCTCCGATCGGCGGCGGCGGCGAAACTCCCACGACGCCTGCTCCCTGATCGACTTACCCGCTCGCACCACAAACGTCGCGGCGCAGACAGGAATCACCGTGATAAACCCGCACACCCAGGGCAGCCTGGTTATCGACTTCGGCTCACTCTCCAGGGCACTCGGCTTCGGCAACGGCTCGATCGTGTCGCTCGGCAGCACCGGAAGTGCCTGAAAAAGCCGTCCTGACTACGTCGACGATCCCGTCGCCGCTCACATTCTCACCACATCTCGAAACAGAAAGCAGGTCTCCCTGTGCCTACAATCCCGCTCACCGGCGACCCCATCGTCATCAACATCATCGTCCAGCTACTGAGCGCGGGCAGCAGCAACGCGCTCGCTTTGGGCGGGGTCGGCAGCAGCGGTCTCGGTAGCACCGGGCTCGGCAGCTTCGACTCGGCGAGTCTCGGGAGCGCTGCTTAGCATCTCCCGCTGATGAGTGGCTGATTCACCGCCATTGATCGGTATGCAGTCCATGAAACCGACGTTGCCCTCCGCCACAAAGGACGGAGGGCAACGTCGTCGGTCACGCCGAACGGGTACGGCGCAGTCGGATCAACGCCAGTCTTCAGGCGGATCGGTGTCGTCGTGTTCGATAGTCACGGATTCCGAACGATCGTCGGCCGCAGCTTTTTTCGCCGCTTCACGCATCTCGATACCGTCGGACACCCAGTCACCGATCTCGCGCGTCACGTCTCGAACTGCCCCGGCGATGATCATCGCGATGGAGCCGACGTGGTTGGCTGCACTTTCCGTCAACTCCTGGACGGTGTCCTTGCGGCGTTCGAATTTCCCGACCATCAAAGTGTGCCTCTCAGGCTGCTGTTCGCTGGCGCTCGACGATAACACCGGGAGGGGTCTTCGACTTGACCAAACCGGGCGGCAGAGCGAGCTTGAAGATCTTGCCCCACACAGAACCGATCTGCTTGAAGAACCCACCGGTGTTGTACGGCAAACCGTACTTCACACACAATTCTTTCACCTCGGGAGCCAGTTCCGGATAACGATGCGCAGGCAAGTCCGGGAACAGGTGGTGCTCGATCTGGTGCGAGAGGTTGCCGGACATGATGTGGAAGAGCGGGCTTCCCTCGATGTTGGCGCTGCCGAGCATCTGACGCACGTACCACTGCCCGCGAGTCTCGTCGGCCGTCTCGTCCTCGGTGAAGCTCTGGACGCCGGTGGGGAAATGGCCACAGAAGATGATCGAGTAGGTCCACACGTTTCGCACCAGGTTGGCGGTGACGTTGCCCGCCAGAGTGGTCACGAACAGCGGTCCCGTGAGAACCGGGAATATGACGTAGTCCTTGAGGACCTGCTTGCCTGCCTTGTTCCACCAACCCTTGAGTAACGGCTTGACGTCGTGCCACTTGCGTTTACCTTGGATGACGTTCTCGATCTCGAGGTCGTGCATCATCACGCCCCACTCGAAGAGCACCATCAAGGCAAAAGCCCAGACCGGATTACCGAGGTAATAGGGGTTCCACTTCTGCGCGTCGTCGATACGCAGGATGCCGTATCCGATGTCGCGGTCTTTGCCGAGAATGTTGGTGTACGTGTGGTGCATGTAGTTGTGCGAGTGGCGCCACTGGTCGGCCGGGCACACCGTATCCCATTCGAAGACTTCGGAATTGAGCCCGGGTTCACGCATCCAGTCGTATTGACCGTGCATGACGTTGTGGCCGATCTCCATGTTGTCGAGAATCTTCGACACACTCAATGCACCGACGGCCGCGAGCCATACCGGGGGGAGGAAGCCGAGGTACATCAAGCCGCGACCCGCGACCTCGAAACCACGCTGCGCCTTGATGATCTTGTAGATGTACTCCCGATCCTCAGCACCGAGTGAGGCGACGGTGCGATCACGCAGTGCGTCCAACTCGCGGCCGATCTCCTCAACCTGCTCGTACGTCAGGACAACAGGAGCGTCGTTCTTCGCATCGGAACCGTTGCCGAGGAAAGGGAGGGTGGGAAGTGAAAGTCCAAACATGTCGGTCTCCAGACAGTCGTGAGAAAAATGGGACTTCAGATGTCGACGGTGACGTCGCCGACGGGAGCGCTGACGCACAGCTGGATCTTCTTGTCCGGCTCGTCGTCGGTCTCACCGGTGCGCACGTTGCGGGTACGACCCGCCTTCTTGACGGAGGTGCAGGAGAAGCAGATTCCCATCCGGCATCCGTATTCGGGATTGAGGCCCGCAGCTTCTGCTTGTTCGAGCAGTGTTTCGCCGGAGTTCTCGGCTGCCACTCCACTTTTGGTGAATGACACCTCGCCGCCGGCCTCACCTGGCTCGGCCACCGCGGGTGCGAACTCCTCGGTATGGAGCAAGTGCTCGACGTCGACCTCACGGAACACCTCGCGCACTCCCCGCATCAGTCCGGGAGGCCCACAGAGGTAAGCCTGGGCGTCGACCGTTTCCGGATCAGCGATCCACGGGGCCACCGCGTCGAGGTGCGCGCGGTCGAAGAAACCTTCGAGATCACCTCCACCGCTTTCGGTGTACACGAGTACCAGTTTCACGTTCGGGTTCTGCTCGGCGATGGTCTTCAGGGCGCGCGTGTATGCCACGTCGGCATCGGTGTTCGCGTAGTGCACGAACACGATCTCGCCCGAATGATCCTCGTCCACGAGCGTCCGCAGCATCGACATCACCGGGGTGATTCCACTGCCACCACTGATCAACAACACCCGGCGCGGGCGGTCGACCGGGAGGGAGAACACCCCGTCTGCCTGCGAAAGACTGACTACAAGTCCCGGCGCAGCGTTGGCGTACAGATACTGCGACACCAATCCACCCGGATGAGCCTTCACGGTCAGCTCGATCAGCCCGTTGCGCGTAGACGCGCCCCCGGCCGGCGAGTAGCACCGAGTGTGACGAATACCGTCGATCACCACGCCCAACTGCACGAACTGGCCCGCCTGAAATCCACGCCACTGGCGAGTCGGACGCAGCGTCAGCGTGACGGAGTCTGCGGTCGGGTGGTCGACGGAAACAACCTGTGCGCGAATGTCACGAACGGTCGCCATCGGGTTGATCAGCTCGAGGTAGCGATCGATCTGATGTGGGGCGGCCATGGCTTCGATCAGTCCCACCAAGGACAGTCCGCGCCGAGATGCGGGCTTCGGTGTCGTGTTCTCAGGAGCAGATGCGATTGTCATGACCCTCCTCGTGTTTCGATTGCCGGGTAAATCGTTTGCCGGGCTGGCTTCCCCCGACTGCGTGAATTCAGTGTACAAATGTTCACCGAAGATAGTGTGACAGGTGCACACAAGTACATGTCAACAAGAATGTGACCCGAGTTACACGAGTTGCCGAAAGGAGCCGGGATGCCTGTACCTACACTCGACGTCGTGACGAAGGCCGGACCGGTGAGCCCAGAGAACAGGGAACCCGACAACAGGGAACCGGAAAGCCGTGCCGCCAAAAAGGAGCGCACGCGCCAATCCCTCTTGGACACGGCAATGGACCTCTCGGCCGACCGAGGCTTCGCCGGAATCAGCTTGCGAGAGGTCGCCAGGGAAGCCGGGATCGTTCCGACTGCGTTCTATCGCCACTTCGCTTCACTGGAAGATCTCGGCGTTGTCCTCGTCGAGGAAAGCATGCGCATGTTGCGTCAGATGCTGCGCGACGCCAGGCGCAACCCCAGTACGAAGGACGCCACTACGTCACTGGGTATCCTTGTGCGACAGGTGCATACACACGAACGACAGTTTCGATTCCTCTGCCGTGAACGCTACAGCGGCGTCAGCGAGGTGCGACGCGCGATAGCCACCGAAATGCGGTTGTTCGTCAGCGAATTGACCCTCGATCTGTCCAGAATTCCCGGACTCGAAAGCTGGTCGTCGGACGATCTGGAAATGGCCGCCGATCTGATCGTCTCGACGATGTTCGGTGCCGTCGTCGAACTCCTGGACGCCGGGACTGCCGGATATCGCGACGAAGCCGCCGTCATCACACGAGCAGAGAAGCAGCTGCGGATCATCATGCTCGGAATGGCCACCTGGAATCCACCTCGAAACTGACCTCGGGTTCACCTTTTCGACGTACGGTGAGAGCCATGTCTTCCACGAGTACATTCGAAATCCCCGTTGGCGACCTCACCTTCGACGTACTGATCTCGGGCCCGGACGACGGTATTCCGCTGGTAGCGCTGCACGGATTCCCGGAGAGCGCCGCATCCTGGGGCAAGGTCACGCCGCAACTGACCGCTGCGGGATACCGCGTGATCGCACCGAATCAGCGCGGATACTCCGCGGGCGCACGCCCGGAAGGTGTCGATGCCTACCGCATTGAGCACCTGGTAGCCGACGTCGTCGGATTGCTCGACGCACTCGGTCTGCCAGACGCACACCTTGTCGGCCACGACTGGGGTTCGGCGGTCGCCTGGCAGGTCGCCGGTCGCCATCCGAACCGGATCCGCAGCCTGACCGCGATCTCGGTCCCCCACCCCACAGCTTTCGGCTGGGCACTACGCGAGGACGAGGACCAGAAGCAACGCTCGTCGTACATCGGACTTCTCCGGCAGGAAGGAAAAGCCGAGGAAGTGTTGTCGGAGGACAACTTCCGCCGGCTGCGCGCCATGTTCGACGGCCAGATCGATCCTGAATTCGCCGACGAGCACATTCGTGTCCTGAGCGGGGCGGGCGCGCTGACCGGCGCCTTGAACTGGTACCGCGCGATGACGCGCGACTTCGGCGACATCGATCGCACCACGGTGCCGACCACGTACGTCTGGAGCACCGGCGACTCGGCGCTCGGCCGGGCAGGCGCAGAACGCTGCGGTGAATTCGTCGACGCGCCCTACGAGTTCGTCGTCCTCGAAGGCGGGAGTCACTGGGTCCCGGAAGAGCGAGCCGAAGAGTTGGCCGAGGCCATCCTCGCACGTGCGGGATCCTGACCGAAGCGAAGAATGCGGCTCTATGTATGTTGTCATACATAGAGCCGAATTGATTCCACCACCAGGAGTTCTGCGATGACCGAGACCGCTGCAACACCCCATCCTTTTGACGCTGCTGTCGGCTTGACGTCGCTCACCGCCGGTTTGTCGACCGGCGAAACCAATGCGGCGTACAACAACATGGTCGGACCTTTCGGCGGCGTCACTGCTGCCACGTTGCTCGAATCGGTATTGAAGCACCCCGAGCGACTGGGCGATCCGCTGTCGTTGACCGTCAACTTTGCCGGTCCGATCACCGAGGGCGCTTTCGAGATCTCCGCCCGCCCGGTGCGCACCAACCGCTCGACGCAGCACTGGTCGATCGAACTGTCTCAGGACGGCACCGTCGCCACGACCGCCACGGCAGTGTTCGGCACGAGGCGTGAGACGTGGTCGTCGACCGAGATCACGATGCCGGAGGTTCCGTCGGCCGAAGACGTTGCACTGCTGCCGTTCCCCGAGTTCATCGCCTGGGCACAGAACTACGAGATGCGGTTTGTCGAAGGTGCGATCCCCGACCTGGAGTCGGGCGAGCACCCCGACTCGACTACGACGCTCTGGGTGCGCGATCAGCCGGCACGCGCTCTCGACTACACGTCGTTGACCGCACTGTGCGATGTCTTCTTCCCACGAGTTTTCCTGCGCCGAGGCAAGATGGCACCGGCCGGAACGGTCTCGATGACCATCTACTTCCACGCCGACACTCAGGCGCTGACCGAACAGGCGGACAATTCAGTCCTGGGCACCGCGCGGACTCAGCGGTTCGGCAACGGGTACTTCGATCAGTCGGCCGAAATATGGGGCAGTGACGGCGCATTGCTCGCTACGACACACCAGTTGGTCTACTTCAAGGACTGACAATCACCGCACTGTCCCCTTCCGGCGCCTTGACCATCGACAGGGCGGCGAGGCCGACACCGAGCACTACCAGCAGTCCGATGATGCCGGCGCGGTCGGCGCCGAAGAGCCATGCGAACAGGCCGAACAGTGTCGGCGCGAGGAACGACACTGCTCGGCCTGTTGTCGCATACAGGCCGAACATCTGACCTTCACGCCCGGGCGGGGTGATGCGCGCCAAGAACGTTCGTGCCGACGACTGAGCAGGTCCGACGAACAGGCAGAGCGCGAGTCCGAAGATCCAGAACATCACCGGCCCTGACACCGCGATCAATATCGCGCCGACCACGATCATCGACGCGAGCGAGACGGTGATGACCTGCTTGGGTCCGATCCGATCGTCGAAGCGTCCGGCCACCAGGGCGCCGATCGCGGAAATCACGTTGGCGGCAACACCGAAGAGCAGGACGTCTGCTGCGCTGATTCCGTAGACGTTGACGGCCAGCACGGCTCCGAAGGTGAACACACCCGCGAGTCCGTCGCGGAAGAGTGCGCTCGCGATCAGGTACCAGATCGTGCGCCTGTCGACGTTCCAGAGTTCACGCAGATCCCGCCACAACACCCGATAGGAGTCGAGGAATCCGGCCTTCGACGCGCCCGGATCGACCGCGGGGCTGGGCAACTCGGGAACCTTGAAGAATACCGGGATCGCAAAAATCGCGAACCATACTGCGGCCAGCAGTGCCACCATCCGGATGTTCATACCGCCGTCGGTGGTCAATCCCAGGAATCCCCGAGTGTCGCCGTCGCCGACGATGAACCCGAAGTAACACAGCAACAGCAGCACGATTCCGCCGAAATATCCCATAGCCCAGCCGAAGCCGGAGACTCTACCCAGATTCTCCGGTGTCGACACCTGCCGCATCATGGCGTTGTACGGCACGCCGGCAAGCTCGAAGATCACCGAACCGATTGCGAGCAGTACCAATCCGAGCCATAGGTAACGGTAGTTGTCTTCGACGAAGTAGAGGCCCGCCATCGAGAGCACGGTGATGCCGGTAAGTATCGCGAGCGAGAGTTTGCGTTTGCCCGACGCATCGAAACGCTGTCCGGTGATCGGAGCGAGTATGGCGATGAAGAAGCCGGCAATTCCGAGAGCCCAACTAAGCCATGTAGTTGCCGAAATCGTGCCGGGCAGGTCGTCGCCGACCGCGTCGGTGAGATAGACCGAGAAGACGAACGTGAGGATCACGGCGTTGAATGCGGCCGATCCCCAATCCCACAGCCCCCACGCGAACACTTGACTCTTCGTGGCCGCACCACCGATGCCTGCGGGTGGCTCGGCCTGCGTGCTTGTGGACTCGGCGCTCATACGGCGAAGCCTAACTGTGCGCAGGCGACTCGGCGCCTCTCTCCGAGGTCGACATACAGGGCGTTCTATGCACCCGAGTTAGTACGCACTTAGTTGCATACGCACCTGAGTGCATAGATACTTTTTACATGGCACTCGAACATGCGTTGCTCGTCTCCCTTTCCGAACAGGATGCGTCGGGATACGACCTCACACGCCGGTTCGACAAGTCGATCGGTTTCTTCCACAGCGCGACGCACCAGCAGATCTACCGAGTCCTCAAGCGAATGGACGAGGCCGGCTGGGTGGAGGTGGAGGCCATTGCGCAGGACGGCCGCCCGGACAAGAAGATGTACCGCGTCAGCGACGCCGGCCGCGCCGAACTGACCCGATGGATCGCCGAGCCGTCCGAACCGAACCACCTGCGCAACGAGTTGGCCATCAAGATCAGGGCCGCAGCGCACGCCGATCTCCCCGCTCTACGGCGTGAAGTCGCTCGCCACCGCGACGGCCACGCCGCCCGCCTCGACGTCTACCGACTCATCGAGAAGCGTGACTTCCCCAATCCAGCAGCACTTTCCGGCTCTTCGCTGCATCAGTACCTCGTACTTCGCGGCGGCATCCGCGTCGAAGAAGGATTCACCGACTGGTGCCAAGAAGTTCTGGACGCATTGCCCACTGGCGAGAACGCCACGGAAGGAATTTCCCAGCCATGACGGATACACAGTTCCCCCGCCTGCTCGAACCGCTCGACCTCGGATTCACGACGCTGAAGAACCGCGTCGTCATGGGATCAATCCACACCGGCCTCGAGGATCGCGCGAAGGACACCGACCGCTTGGCCGAGTACTTCGCCGAACGCGCACGTGGCGGTGTCGGTCTGATCATCACCGGCGGCTACGCACCGAACCGCACCGGTTGGCTGTTGCCGTTCGGCGCCAAGTTGACCAACCGCGTCGAAGCGCGTCGTCACCGCCGGATCACCAAGGCGGTTCACGACGCAGGCGGAAAGATCGCCATGCAGATCCTGCACGCGGGCCGATACAGCTACCAGCCGTTCAGTGTCTCCGCGTCGTCGATCAAGGCGCCCATCAACCCGTTCCGTCCGCGCAAGCTGACCGGCCGCGGGGTGCGTTGGCAGATTCGCAACTACATTCGCTGCGCGCGCCTGGCCAAGTCCGCGGGTTACGACGGCGTCGAAATCATGGGCGGTGAGGGCTACTTCATCAACCAGTTCCTCTGCGAGCGCACGAACAAGCGCACCGACCAGTGGGGCGGCAGTTCCGAGAACCGTCGACGCCTTGCTGTCGAAATCGTGCGACGCACACGCAAGGCCGTCGGCCCGAACTTCATCATCGTGTTCCGGTTGTCCATGGCAGACTTGGTCGAGGGTGGTCAGACCTGGGATGAAATCGTCTCATTGGCAAAGGAAGTCGAAGCTGCCGGCGCCACGATCATCAACACCGACATCGGGTGGCACGAGTCACGGGTGCCCACCATCGTCACCTCGGTTCCCCGAGCAGCCTTCGTGGACATCACCGGCAAGCTCGAGAAGCACGTCGACATTCCGGTAGCGGCCTCGAACCGGATCAACATGCCTGAGACTGCGGAAGAGATCCTCAACCGCGGTGACGCACAATTGATTTCCATGGCCCGGCCGATGCTCGCCGATCCCGACTGGGTAAACAAGGCCGAGCGCGGAGCCTCCGACGAGATCAACACATGCATCGCCTGCAACCAGGCCTGCCTCGACCACGCATTCGTGCACAAGCAGGTCTCCTGCCTGCTCAACCCGCGCGCGGGCCGCGAGACCACACTGATCCTCTCCCCCACTCGGCGGACCAAGAACCTCGCCGTGGTCGGCGCCGGCCCCGCCGGACTTTCCGCGGCACTCAATCTTGCTCAGCGTGGTCATTCGGTCACGTTGTTCGAGGCTTCGGACAAGATCGGCGGACAGTTCGGGATCGCACAGCTCATTCCCGGAAAAGAAGAGTTCGCCGAAACCATTCGCTACTACACGCGAATGCTGGACGTGGCCGGAGTGACGGTCAAGCTCGAAACCCGCGTCGCACCAGCAGATCTCATCGGCTCTTTCGACGAAGTGGTGGTTGCCACCGGAGTGACACCGCGCGTTCCCAAGATCCCCGGCATCGACAACCCGAAGGTGCTGACTTACGCCGAGGTCGTCCGAGAGGGCAAGCCGGTCGGTAAGTCCGTCGCCGTCATCGGTGCCGGCGGCATCGGCGTCGACGTCAGTGAATTCCTCACCCATCCGACCTCCCCCACCCTTCATCTGAAGGAGTGGAAGCAGGAATGGGGCGTCACCGAACCCGAGATGGCGCCGGGCGCGCTCACCACACCGGTACCGGAACTCTCCGAACGTGAGGTCTACCTCCTCCAGCGCAAGCCCGGACGCATCGGTGCCGGACTCGCGAAGACCACGGGCTGGGTCCACCGGGCAGCCCTCAAGAACAAGGGCGTGCACGAACTCTCGGGCGTCAACTACGAGCGCATCGACGACGCCGGTCTGCACATCACGTTCGGTGAGAAGCACGAGAAGCCCCGGCTCCTCGAGGTCGACACCATCGTCATCTGCGCCGGGCAGGAATCGGTTCGCGACCTCGTGGACGAACTGACCGTCGCGGGTGTGGTGACCCACATCATCGGTGGCGCCGATGTGGCAGGAGAACTCGATGCCAAGCGTGCCATCGAACAGGGCACACGACTGGCCGCGAAGATCTGACCGGCTACGCTGACTGATCGTGAGCCTGCCGACACCCACAACCACAGCCCGCGCCGTCGTGACCGGCGCCTCCTCCGGCATTGGAGAGGCACTGGCCGCTGATCTGGCATCACGCGGACACTCCCTGATCCTCGTCGCCCGTCGCGGCGAGGTCATGGAGGTCCTCGCCGAGAAGCTTCGCGCCGCACACGGCGTCGAGGTGGAAGTCCGTGCATCGGACCTCTCCGACAGCGCGGCGCGTGCCGTTCTCGTCGAGGAACTCGGTGGCCGCGACATCAGCATTCTGTGCAACAACGCCGGGATCGCCACCTTCGGCCCGATCGCCGAACTGGACCCCGCGTACGAGCGTGACCAGGTCGAGCTCAACGCCGTCGCGGTTCACGACCTCACCCTGGCCGTACTGCCCGGCATGCTCGCCCGCAAGTCCGGAGCGATCCTGATGGTCGGTTCCGCGGCCGGCAACATGCCGATCCCCAACAACGCGACGTACGCCGCCACGAAGGCGTTCGTGAACACGTTCGCGGAATCGTTGCGTGGTGAACTCAAGGGCACCGGGGTGAACGTGACCCTCCTCGCCCCGGGCCCTGTCCGGACCGAAACTCCGGACCCGGCCGAAGCGTCCATCGTCGACAAGCTCGTTCCGGACTTCTTCTGGATCTCGAGCGAGTACACCGCCAAGGTCTCGCTCGACGGCCTGGCCGAGAACAAGATGCGCGTCGTACCGGGCATCTTGAGCAAGGCGATGTCCGTCGCCGGCGGCTACAGCCCCCGCGCCGTCGTGGCGCCCATCGTGGGCACGTTCTACAAGAAGCTCGGCGGCTGATTCACGCAAACTTCTTAGACCACGCCATAGCAGACCATATAGTCGGTTAATGGCGATGCGACGAACACTGGCGGTAGGGGCAATCCTTCTTGTGACCGGAGGGTTGCCCTTACTGCTGCCTGCGACGGCGAACGCGTGCTCGTGCGCGTCATCGGCCTCACCGGAAGAAGCAGTGAGCGTCTCCAGCACTGTCTTCCTGGGGACTCCGACGGAGAAAACCTCGGACGGGTTCGAGGACACCTATCTGTTCGACGTCAGCCGCGTCTACAAAGGCGATCTTGCGTCGGTGACGTCGGTGGGGACACTCGCGAACGGGAACGGTTGCGGCACAAGCTACGTACTCGGAACCGAGCAACTGATGTTCGTTTCGGCGCCGTACGACGTCGACGCCGAACACGAGGGATACAGCTGCGGACCGGCCACCGAAACCGGGTTCGACATCCAAGCGGCGGTCGAGTCCGTGTACGGCCCCGGTTACGCCCCACGCGCCGGCGGAGTTCAGTCCGTTGGCGTATCCGTCGACAGATCGGCGGTGATCGGCGGAACCGTGGCAGTGGCATTACTCGCGGTGCTCGGCTGGTTCGGATGGAAGCGGCGAGGGAAACAGTGAGTCGAGGCCGTCAGAGCCGCGTCAACCTCGTTCGACGGCGCGTCAAGTAAGCGTCAAGACTCCTCCCACCGGCGATCGTCGGGAGTAGATCTGAAAGTAGCCCGCAACACGGCGGGACACCTTCAGGAGATCGACGTGACGCTACTCGAAATCTTCCCCTCCCTACGCGGCGCAATGACGCCTCGTATGGATCCTGCGTTGTGGCCCATCAGCACTCGCCACGATCAAAGCGGGCGTGTCTGCATCGGCGACGTCTCCCTCGAAGAGATCGCGGACCAGTACGGCACACCGACGTACGTTGTCGACGAGGCGGACGTGCGGCACCGCTGCCGCACGTATCGAGAGATCTTCCCCGACTCGGAGATCGTGTACGCCGGCAAGGCGCTGATGATCCGTGCGATGGCTAGCTGGGTCTCCGACGAGGGCCTCGGGGTAGACGTCTGTTCGGCCGGCGAACTTGCCATTGCTCTTGCCGCGGGCGTGGACCCGAAGCGAATCATCCTGCACGGCAACGCCAAATCGGTTGCCGAACTGAGAGCAGCGGTCAACGCCGGTGTCGGCCGGATCGTCCTCGACTCCCCCAGCGAAGCGGTACGCTTGGCGTCGGTGTGCACCCGCCCTCAGAAGGTGCTGATCAGAGTCACACCCGGCGTCGACATACACGGACACAAGGCAGTGTCCACCGGCATCTTGGACCAAAAGTTCGGTTTACCAGCATTTTCCGAAGAACTGGAACGTACCGTGTCCGTCGTCGCCACCGCGACGCACCTGCAACTCATCGGCCTGCATTGCCATCTCGGCTCCCAGATCACCGATCCCGAACACTTCCGACCCGCGATCGAGACGATGATCGCGCAGATGGACGACATTCGACGCACACACCGAATCATCCTCACCGAACTCGATCTCGGTGGCGGCCACGGGATCGCGTACCTACCGGGAGATGCCCAACTAGATCTGACCCGCCTCGCTCACGTCATCGACGATACCCTCGACGACGCCTGCACCCGAAACCGCTTCCCTCGCCCCGAAATCGTGCTCGAGCCTGGCCGGGCGATCGCTGCGCGCGCCGGAGTCACGCTCTATCGCGTACAGAACATCAAGTCGATCAGCGGCGGACGGACCTTCGTTTCCGTCGACGGCGGGATGAGCGACAATCCGTGGGTGTCGTTGTACAACAGCCGTTACGACGTCGAACTGGTGAACCGACATTCGAGCGCACCGCTCCAGGAGGTCACGGTCGCCGGGCGGCACTGCGAATCGGGCGACGAAATCGCCGTTGGCGCCAGGCTTCCCGCCGACCTACACGAAGGCGACCTGCTGGCAGTGCCGTGTACAGGTGCCTACCACCACAGCATGGCGTCCACCTACAACAGCGTCGGCCGGCCGCCCGTCGTCGCTGTGCTCGGCGGTATTGCGCGGCCGTTGATCAGGCGCGAATCGATCAACGACCTGCTGGCCCGCGAGGTCGGTATCTGACCTCGCGGGCGTCGAACCCTCAGCGCTTGCGGCGGCTACCGGTCCCGAAAATGTTTCTCGAAATCTCCCGTCCCGCAGCCGAAGCCGCGGAGCGCAGGAAACTCTTGACGGCCGAGTTGCCCAAGATCTGCTCGGCGATATTGGGGCCCTCCGGTTCGGCCGGCGGCGGTGGTGGCAGGTCCGGTAGCGACGGCAGATCCAGGGACTGATCCGCCGTCGGAGCACCGGCCACCTTCGCCGTCAACTTCTCGTACGCCGACTCGCGGTCGATCGTCTGGCCGTACTTCTGATTGAGGGGACTCGACGACGCAGCCGCCTTGATCGCGTCGTTGCCGATGGTGTCCATCAGCGACCTCGGAGGACGAATCTTGGTCCAGGCCACCGGCGTCGGCGCACCCTTCTCCGAGAGCACGGTCACGATGGCTTCACCGATGCCGAGTGAAGTCAGCGCCTTCTCCAAGTCGTAGTGCTCGGTCTTCGGGTAGGTGCGGACAGTCTTGTTGAGTGCCTTCTGGTCGTCGGGCGTGAACGCACGAAGAGCGTGCTGGACGCGCGCACCCAACTGCGACAGAACCGAATTGGGAATATCGGTCGGAAGCTGCGTGCAGAAGAACACGCCGACGCCCTTCGAGCGAATCAGCTTGACCGTCTGTTCGACCTGCTGCAGGAAGGCCTTCGACGCGTCCGCGAACAGAAGGTGCGCCTCGTCGAAGATGAACACCAGCTTCGGCTTGTCCAGATCTCCCTCTTCCGGCAGCGTCTGGAACAGATCCGCGAGCACCCACATCAGGAAGGTGGAGAACATCGCCGGGCGAGCCGCCTGGGCACCGAGTTCGAACAGCGTGATCACACCGGCACCGCCGACGACCCGCAGCAGATCCTCGGTTTCGAGTTCCGGTTCGCCGAAGAAGGTGTCACCGCCATCGGCTTCGAGGTTGACCAACGCGCGCAGAATCACTCCTGCCGTAGCCGAGGAAACTCCGCCGATACCCTTCAGATCCGCCTTGCCCTCAGTACTCGTCAGGTGGGCGATGACCGAACGCAGATCCTTGAGGTCCAGCAGTGCGAGGCCCTGAGTGTCGGCCCAGTGGAAGATCAGTCCGAGAGTCGATTCCTGTGTCTCGTTGAGGCCCAACACTTTACTGAGTAGGATCGGCCCGAAGCTGGTGATCGTCGCGCGCACCGGGATACCGATTCCGTCAGTACCCAACGACAAGAACTCGACCGGCATCCCTGCGGGAGTCCACGAATCGTCGCCCGTCTCGACTGCGCGAGCCTTCATCTTTTCGCTTGGTTCCCCCGCCTTCGACAGCCCCGAGAGGTCGCCCTTGACGTCGGCCATCACGACCGGCACACCCGCGGCGGACAGCTGCTCGGCAATGCCCTGCAGCGTCTTGGTCTTGCCGGTACCCGTCGCACCGGCGATCAGGCCGTGACGGTTGATCGTCGCCAACGGAATCCGCACCCGCGCGGAGGGATCTGCCACTCCGTCGATCACCACCGAGCCGAGCTCGAGTGCCCGCCCCTCGGATGAGTAGCCCGCCGCGATTTCAGCTGCAGCACCCGACGGCGTCGCGGCAGCGGGGGTGTCGGGGGTGGCTCCTGCGGATGCTTCGGCCTCAGCGGCAGCAGCTTCCTTCTCCGCTTCCTCAGCAGCTGCCGCAGCTTCAGCGGCAATCCGAGCGGCTTCGGCAGCGGCGGCCTTTGCAGCTTTCGCCTTCTCCGCCGGCGTCAGCGGCGCGGCTCCGTCCTTCGGATCCACGGTCATCGAAAGCCCTCCTCGTTGCAATGCGGCGAAGTTCTTGTCATCACCCGAGCGCAGTCCTGCACGCACCCGAGTTTCCACCGCAGACCTTATCCCGCGCCCACGCGCACTACTGTGTTCCTGGTGCAGGACAAATTGGTATGGATCGATTGTGAAATGACCGGGCTGCGACTCGAGTCCGACAAACTCATCGAGATTGCGGCTCTGGTGACCGACAGCGACTTGAACATCTTGGGCGAAGGTGTGGACATCGTCATCCACGCCGACGACGACGCGTTGGCTGCCATGCCCGACGTCGTGAAGAAGATGCATGCAAAGTCGGGACTGACCGAAGAGGTCCGAAAGTCGACGGTCACCCTCGCCGAGGCGGAGAAAGAAGTGCTCGCGTACATCCGCAAACACGTTCCCGTCGCCGGTACGGCGCCCTTGGCAGGTAATTCCATCGCCACCGACCGCGGGTTCATCTCACGCGACATGACGGCGCTGGACACCTACCTGCACTACCGGATGATCGACGTCAGCTCCATCAAGGAACTCTCCCGCCGCTGGTACCCGCGAATCTACTTCGGTCAGCCCGAAAAAGGTCTCGCCCACCGAGCGCTCGCCGACATCAAGGAATCCATCCGCGAACTCAAGTACTACCGCGGCACTGCATTTGTCGCGGCGCCCGGACCGTCGAGCGCGGAGATCGCAGCCGTCGTAGAGGGCTTGGGTCCCGCCTGACCTGCCGATTGGCATCCTGACCGACTTTCGCGCTAGTATCTCTTTCGTCAAAGCAGCCGGGCCAAACCGGTGGCCGAGGCAATGGTGGGCGTAGTTCAGTTGGTAGAGCACCAGGTTGTGATCCTGGCTGTCGCGGGTTCGAGTCCCGTCGCTCACCCAAGCGGAACCCCCGAGAATGTCGAAAGACATTTTCGGGGGTTCTTTTGGTTTGTGCCCCCACCCCACCCCATCCCCAATCTCCCCCTCCACTTCGGGTGAACGTATCGCTCCCCTTTTCTGACAGGGGCAGCGATACGTTCACCCGAAGTGGGTGGGGTGGCGACCGCGACAAATCGCGCACACCCGAGCAACCCGTGCCCGGGCAGAGCGAACGCACCTCTCAGCGCCTCAGATAGACCGAGAGGCACTTTCGCTCACACAAGGCGTGCAGATGCAGAATGCCCCCAACCGGACGGTCGGGGGCATTCTGACGTTCAGTGCTTCAGCGGCGCGCTCAGACGTCCGCGTTGCCGGTCTTCCAGACACTCCACGGGATGTTCCAGTCGCCGAGCCCGTCGGTGCCGGAGAGCGTGCCGCCGACGGTGTTCTTGACCACGACAATGTCTCCGCGCTTGGTGTTGTCGTAGACCCACTTGGCGTTGGACGGGCTCAGGTTGAGGCAGCCATGGCTGGTGTTGGAGTAGCCCTGCTGCCCGACCGACCACGGCGCCGAGTGGAAGAAGATGCCGCTGTAGGACATTCGGGTCGCCCAGTCGACGGGAGTCTTGTAACCCTGCGCCGAGGTGACCGGGACGCCGTACGTGGACGAGTCCATGATCATGTTCGCGAAGCGGTCACCGATGATGTAGACGCCGTTGTCGGTGGGAGTGCTGTCCTTGCCCATGGAGGTGGGCATGGTCATGACAGTCTCACCGTTGACCTGGAAAGTGACCTGCTTGGTGTTGTCGTCCGCGGTGGCGATGACGGCGTCACCGATGGTGAAGGAACTCTTCGCGTCTTCCTGCCCGAAGACTCCCTTTCCGAGATTGCGCCCGTACACGTTGACGTTCACGTCGACCTTGGTGCCCGGTGCCCAGTAGTTCTCCGGACGCCAGCGGACCTCACGATTGTTGACCCAGTAGAACGCACCTTCGACGGCCGGAGTCGTGGTGACGGTGATCGCCGCCTCGGCAGCCTTGCGATCGGGGATGTTCTCGTCGAACTGCACGGCGATGGGCTGACCGATGCCGACCACGTCGCCCTCGTTCGGCAAGACATATGGCTTGGTGACGTTGCCGGGTGCGCTGGTGGTGAAGGACGTGACCGTCGTACTGGCGCCGCCCAATCCGTACGCGCGGGCTTCGATCTTGTACTTGCGGTTGTATCCGAGCGGCTCGGTGGTCGTCCACGACGCTCCGTCGGCGGTGATAGCGCCGGCAACTGCCTTGCCGTCCTGATTGACCATCGTCACGTCGGACAGAGCGCCGTCGGCGACGTTGATCTTGACCGGGTCTCCCGGCGAGAAGCCGACAGCGCCGTCGGCGGCAGTCGAGGTGAGCTTCGGCTTGATGAGTTCGGTGAGCGGATTGGAATCGATCGGCGCCGATCCCTCGGTACTGACATCCTTGCCACCCGACGTGCACGCGGTCATCAGAACGAGCGCACCGAGTGACACCGCGATCATCGCCGCGCCCTTCGACGCTCGACCGTTCCCCCCGCGCACGGACAGACCCCACCTTTGACGACTCATCGTTCGACTCCGCTTCACAATTTCTCCGACTAACTTCCGCGTCACATGCGAATCCCACTTACCGGAAGGCAAGTGGGACTTGCGGTATGACTGCGCTGCACCAATGATGCCAGGCGCGCTCGTTACCAATGGTCATGAAGGGCCACGCCGTCAGTAACGTTCAAGTATCAATCGCTCCGAACCGTCCGTTTTGTTACCGTTCGAGGCGGATTTCCTCCGATCGGACTAAGGCAGTGAACCTGCTACCTGGCGATTTGCTCCCGAACCGGCGATTCGGCTAATGTTCTGTCTCGCAAGAGCGAGCGCCTATAGCTCAGTTGGTAGAGCAAGTGACTCTTAATCACTGGGTCCGGGGTTCGAGTCCCTGTGGGCGCACTTGCAAAGGTCCCCACCTTCTTCGGAAGGTGGGGATTTTTCGTTGTGTCGTGGTGAACAGGTCGTGGTGAACAGTTTGTGGTGAATAGACTTCACAGTTATCGGAACCACGGCCTGGAGGATTGATGACCGAGCGCGAAACCACACCGGGGAGCGAGCTGGTATTCGCCGGGGTTGCGGGTCAGGCCGCTCTGATCCGGTCCGGCGAATTGTCCGCCCGCGAGCTCACCGAGAACACACTTCGCCGTATCGAACGCCTCGATTCGACGCTCAATGCTTTCGTGCGAGTTCTCGCAGACGAAGCGCTCGACGAGGCGGCACGGCTCGATCAGCGCCAGGCCGACGGCCTCAGCCTGGGCCCACTGCACGGAGTCCCGATCGCGATCAAAGACGAGAACGACGTCGCCGGAACGCCGACGACGTACGGCGGTGCGGCAGCAACTCGCATCGCCTCCGCTGACTCGGAGGTCGTGCGCCGTTTGCGCGAGGCCGGCGCGGTGATCGTCGGCAAGACGACGATGCCCGAGTTCGGCATCTGGCCCTTCACGGAGACTGCTGCAAACGGCTACACCAGAAACCCTTGGGACACTGGCGCATCCACCGGCGGATCGAGCGGAGGATCTGCGTCGGCCGTCGCCTCGGGAATGGTCGCGGCGGCGATAGGCGGCGACGGCGGCGGTTCCATTCGATTGCCTTCGGCTTTCTGCGGCCTGTTCGGACTGAAGCCGCAACGTGGTCGGGTGAGCACCGCACCGAACCGAAACCTCTGGCGCGGACTCGGCACGCTCGGCCCTCTCACTCGTTCCGTCGAGGACAGCGCACTCGTGTACGACGCGATCACCGGCACCACCGGGACCGACGACTACACAGCCGAAACGCTCGGCACCAGCTTTGCCGAGTCGGCCGCGTCGGCTCCCGGGCCGCTTCGCATCGCGGTGTCCACCCGGAGTCCGGTCCGGGGAGTCCGCCCGTCACCGGAGGTTATTGCCGCGGTGCACTCGATCGCAGAGATGTTGAGCGCGTTGGGACATCACGTCGAAGAACACGACCCCGAGTACCCGGATGCAACTGCGGCATTTCTCCCCCAGGTGCTCGGCGGCGTCCGCGACGAGGCACTGCGCGTCGATCATCCGGCGCTCCTCGAGAAGCGCACGCGCGCACTCGCAACCATCGGCCGGATTGCCGCCCCCGAGCGCGTCGGGAAATTCGCGTACCGCAAAGGTGAGCGAATTGCAGCGACGGTCAACCAGGTCTTCGACACCTTCGACCTGGTCCTGATGCCGACGACGCCCGCCTTGCCGCGCCCGATCGGACAGCTCGAAGGAACCGGCCTTCTGTCCGCAGTCCGTAAGGCGTTGCCGATCGCGGCCTACTGTTCGATCTGGAATGTCTGCGGTAATCCGGCAGCCGCCGTACCCGCCGGCTTCTCCGAACGCGGACTCCCCCTGAGCGTCCAACTGGTTGCGCGCAGCGGTGGCGAACCGACGATTCTCGCCGTCGCACAGCAGTTGGAAAGCACCGTCCGCTGGCCGGATTCGCGCCCGCCACACTCGTGAATTGCAGAGGCTATGTAACCATCGTCACCACGATGAACACGCGTTTTGCAAACTCCTGAGCCTGTCGGCTAATGTTCTGTCTCGCAAGAGCGAGCGCCTATAGCTCAGTTGGTAGAGCAAGTGACTCTTAATCACTGGGTCCGGGGTTCGAGTCCCTGTGGGCGCACTTGCACGAAGGCCCCCACCTCACGAGGTGGGGGCCTTCTTCATGTCCTGCCTACGAAAACTCGGGTCAGCGAATGATCTTCCGGACCACGAGTAGTCCCACCACCGAACCGACTGCGATCAGCGCGTACTTCACTGCCGGCTCGTTGAGCTTGGCGAGCACCGTCTTCTTGGTGTTCTCGACCAGCCGCTTCGGGTTGGTGCGGACCGTCAGTTCGTCGAGTGTGCTCGCGAGCTGGTTACGCGCCTTCTCGATCTCGCGCTCGATGCTCTCGGTGTCCCTGGGCACGTGTCCTCCAACTTGTCTGTGTTCTGCTGCTCTGTGTGCGGGTCTGCTGTGCGGACGCAGCGCGCCGACACTTCGCTCTACCGTAGAGGAGCAGAATGCCCTCGCGCCCACCTGCCGCGCAATTTCTCGACTAACCTCGATTCCCGTGACCGAGAACAGTAGATTGTCCGCCGGCGACGTCGCGCCGGATTTCACGCTCCCCGACGCCGACGGCAACGAGGTTTCGCTCCACGATTACCGCGGCCGCAAGGTCATCGTGTACTTCTACCCCGCGGCCAGCACCCCGGGATGTACCAAGCAGGCCTGCGACTTCCGTGACAGCCTCGCCGAACTCAACGGCGCCGGCCTCGAAGTCATCGGAATCTCACCGGACAAGCCCGCCAAACTCGCGAAGTTCCGCGATACCGAAGAGCTGACCTTCCCGCTTCTCTCCGATCCCGAGAAGGCGACGCTCGAAGCCTGGGGCGCGTTCGGTGAGAAGAAGATGTACGGCAAGACGGTCCAGGGCGTCATCCGCTCGACGTTCCTCGTCGACGAGGAAGGCAAGATCGAGGTGGCTCAGTACAACGTCCGGGCCACCGGCCACGTCGCCAAGCTACGACGCGATCTGTCGGTCTAACTCCCGTACCTGGTCAAGAACAGCGCTTCCGCGAAAGCGAGATTCTCGATCTCCGACGGGTCGACGCTTTCGTCAGGTGCATGAATGCGGCACTGCGGTTCCTCGACGCCGATCAATGCGATCTCCGCGTCGGGGAACTGCTCGGCCAGTGCACTGCACAGCGGTATCGATCCCCCTTGTCCGGCAAATCCCACTTCGCGGCCGTAGGCATCGGTGAGCGCGGACTTCAGCTCCGCGAAACCTGCCCCCTCCGTCGAGGACGAGAACGGCGATCCCGTCGATTCCGGTACGACCTCGATGTGGACGCCCCACGGCGCCGCTGCCAGGAGGTGGTCGGTCAACGACTTCTGTGCCTGCGCCGGATCCGTGCCGGGCGGGACGCGAAGATTCAGGCGTGCGGACGCGCGTGGGGTGATCGCCGCTGCCGAGCCCACGACCGGCGGGCAGTCGATACCCAGAATGGTCAACGCCGGACGAGCCCACACCTGCTCGGCGACCGAACCGGAACCCGTCAGCTGCACACCGTCGAGTACTCCCGCATCGGAGCGGAACTGATCGTCGTCGTAGCTGACCCCGGCCCATTCCTGGTCGTTGGTCAAGCCTTCGACGGTGGTGTTTCCGGCGCTGTCGTGCAACGTCGACAGAATGTGCACCAGCGCGGTGATCGCATCGGGTGCCGGCCCACCGAAGACACCGGAGTGAATCTCACCCTCGAGCGTCGACACGTGGACCACCACGTTGGCGATCCCGCGTAGTGACGTCGTGATCGTCGGCTCCCCGACCTCCGTGTTGCCGGTATCGGCGATCAGGATCATGTCTGCCGCGAAGAGTTCCGGCCGCTCGCGCACCAGATCCTCGAGACCGCCGGTGCCCATCTCCTCCGAACCCTCGGCGACGATCGTCAGATGCGCGCTCGGATCCACACCGGCAGCGGCAAGCGCTCGCAGCGCCGTCAAATGCATGACGACGTTGCCCTTGCAGTCGGAAGCGCCGCGTCCGTACCACCGTCCGTCGCGCTCGGTGAGCGTGAAAGGCGGCGAGCCCCAGAGCTCTTCGTTTCCGGACGGCTGAACGTCGTAGTGGCAGTACAGCAGAACGGTCGGGGCACCGGCCGGGCCTGGTCGACGCCCGACGACCGCTGCCGAACCGTCGGAGGTCTCGATCGCCTCGATATCGGCGAAACCCTGATCACGGAATGCCTCCAGCACCCAATGTGCCGCGGCTGCGCATTCTTCCGGCGGGTACTGCCGTGCATCGGCGACGGACTTCATCGCCACAAGTGCACTCAGATCTTCACGGGCACGCGGCATGAGTTCACGTACCGCGGTTCGCAGTTCTTCCGTCATCGTCTCCCTCTCCTCGGCGTCGAATCTCGGTGTGCCCGAAGAATCTCAGTCTGCCCGAATCAGATGAAAGGAGTCGGCAGGATCGCCGGTGCGCCACACCGTGCAGCAACCTCTTCGGCTACTGGACAGGTGGTCACCTAGTATCGAGTTGTGGCTACAGCATCGGGACTCGTGTGCGCGCACCTGCGCGGTGCGTTTCGACCGATCACGACCGCCGAAGTAGGTGGCCGATGACACCGGATAACGCACAAGTCCCAAATTCGACAGAAAACACCGATAGCCTGGAAGATGTGCAGCCCACGACTCGTCAGCGCGCGCGGCGGCGAGTCGACCCAGCACTGGAAAATCCCCAGAGCCTCGAAGAACCGCAGGAACTGCTGCCGCGCAAGCGTCCGACGCAAGAACGCAGCCAGCGTAAATTCGACGCCCTCCTGGCGGCGTCACGGGAACTCCTCACCGATGTCGGTTTCGAGTCGTTCACCTGTGAAGAAGTCGCGGCACGTGCTGACGTCCCGATTGGGACGCTTTACCAGTTCTTCGCGAACAAGTACGTCATCGTCTGCGAATTGAACCGCCAGGACCTCGTCGGGGTCCAACACGAGCTTGCCCAGTTCGGCGGCGAAGTGCCCTCGCTCGACTGGCTGCGGTTCCTGAACAGTTTCGTTGATCACATGGCCGGGCTGTGGACGTCCGATCCGTCGCGCCGCGAGGTCTGGCTGGCGATGCAGTCGACACCGTCCACGCGGGCCACCGGCGTCATTCACGAGAAGCAGTTCGCCGAGACTGTCGCGAATATGCTGGGCCCGTTGACGCCGCGTACGCGGCGAGATCGTCGCCTGATGATGGCGGAAGTCCTTGTCCACGTGGTGTATTCGATGCTCAATTTTTCGGTTCAGGACGGTCAGTCGCATGCCGACGCTGTCGCCGAACTGAAGAGGCTGATGGTCGCGTATCTCCTCGTTGCCGAGAAGGAATCGCGCACGAAGGACTAGTCGAACGGCAAAGAGCCGGTCTCCCCTTGGGAGACCGGCTCTTTCGTGTCCGGCGGTGTTACTCCGGTTCGGATTCGATGACCGCGAAAGCTCCGGCCATGTCCCCGTCGTGAGTGAGTGAAATATGAATCTTCACTCCGGTGAGGTGTTTGGCCACGTCACCGCGAAGGCGGATGCCGGGGCGGCCCCAGGCGTCCGAGACGACTTCGATCTGATTGTGGATCATCTCCCCCAGCACCGGCGGGCTGGCGAAGATGGCAGTCGACCAAGCCTTGATCACTGCTTCCTTCGCTGCCCACCGCGCCGCGAAGTGTCGTGCTGGTTCGGAGCTCCGGGTAGCGGCGTCTCGACGCTCGCCCGGTGTGAAGTTGTCGAGCATTGCCGTTCCCGGCCTGTTCAATTGCTCGGCGAACTCCGACACCGTCACGAGGTCGAAGCCGATACCCAGAACTCCCATACCGTGATTATTACTTGCAGCCGGGCAGATTCGAGCGGTACACCTGATCTGCGCCGAGTCGTGCGTCCTCGCTCAGCAGCATGTCCGCTTCGAGCTGACGCGACGCCTTCGCCGGCGTTCCGTCGGCGCCGAGGCGACGATCCGCCGGACGCTCGTAGAGGCTGTCGCCGCCGCACATCGCCTTGGTGAGACGACGCTGACCGTCGATCGTCCGCTGCTGCGCCGCCGCAACGTAGTCCGCGCGCTTGTCGGCCGGAACCGACTCGACGAATGCCTGCGGATGCACGACTGCGATCAAGCCGGAAACGTGACCGAAGCCGAGGCTGGTCAGCAGGCCGGCGCGCAGCGGAAGCTGCTCACCGAACTTGAGCGGCTGACGCGCCCACACGAGGTGCTCGAACTCGGCCATCTTGTCGTCGACGCAGTCGAGGCTGCGGTTCGGCGGGACGATGCCCTGGCTCAGTACCTGGCAGAGTCCGATCAGCTGGAAGGCTGCGGCACCGCCCTTCGCGTGACCAGTCAGGCTCTTTTGCGAGACCACGAACATCGGCGCGCCTTCACTGCGTCCCAATGCCCCGGCGAGGCGCTCGTGCAGCTCTGCCTCGTTGGGATCGTTGGCGGCAGTGGAGGTGTCGTGCTTGGAGATCACGGCGATGTCGTCGGCGCTCACTCCGAGTGCGTTGAGCGAGAGTGCGAGCTGTGAATCCGCTCCCCCACGTCCGGCGCCCAGTGCTCCGAGTCCCGGTGCCGGGATCGAGGTATGGACACCGTCGGCGAACGATCCGGCCCAGGCGACCACACCGAGGACGGGCAGACCCATCTCGAGTGCCAGGTCACCGCGAGCGAGCAGAATCGTTCCGCCACCGGCCGACTCGACGAATCCGCCGCGGCGACGATCGTTTGCCCGCGAGAAGCGGCGATCCTCGATGCCCTTGGCGTGCATGTCCTCGGTCTTCGCAGTAGCCGACATGTCGCCGAAGCCGATGATGCCTTCCGTGCTCAGATCGTCGAACCCGCCGGCAACAACCAACTGCGCCTTGCCGAGTCGGATCTTGTCGACGCCTTCTTCGACGGATACTGCTGCCGTGGCGCAGGCGGCGACGGGGTGAACCATCGCGCCGTAACCGCCGACGTACGACTGAACGACGTGCGCTGCAATGACGTTCGGCAGCGCTTCCTGCAGGATGTCGTTCGGGCGGTTCTCGCCGAGCAGCGTGTCGATGTACAGGCTCCTCATGGAGGTCATGCCGCCCATGCCGGTGCCCTGCGTGTTGGCGACCAGGCTCGGGTGTACCCAGCGGAGCAGTTCGCTCGGAGTGAAGCCGCCCGTGAGGAAGGCGTCCACCGTTGCGACGATGTTCCAGAGACCGACACGGTCGACCGAATCTGCCATGTCCGCGGGGATGCCCCACTTGGTGACGTCGAAGTTGGTCGGGATCTGGCCGCCGACACTACGAGTCAGCTTCATCTTGCGCGGGACGCGGATCTCCGTGCCTGCGCGGCGGGTGACCGTCCAGTCTCCGGACTCGGCGGAAACCGTGGCCGTCGTGTTCTCCGGATCGGATTCGACGAAGGCCTGAGCCTCTGCCTCACTGCCGACCACGAAGCTCAGATCCTTGTCCAGGAACACGGAGGTGAGCAGCGGAGCGGTGTTGTCGATCATCGCGCCCTCGTCGGCGTAGCGACGGATGCCGCAACGCTCGACGACTGCGTCGTGGTACTTGTCGGCGATTTCCGCCTCGGGTACCAGGTCACCGGATTCGACGTCGTACCAACCCGGCTTGGGGTCGTTCTCCCAGACGATGAGTCCGGTGTTCCACGCCAATTCGAGAACGCCTGCGGCAGAGAGCTGCTCGTCGACCTCCATCTCGAAGCGGGTGCGCGAGGAACCGTAGGGTCCGAGCTCTCCGGCGCCCACGATGACCACGAGGTCCGCGGGGGTGACGTCCAGTTCGGGCCAGCTCGGAGCCTTGACCGAGTCGTCGATGCGAGCCGGCGCGGGCAGTGCCAGGATGCTGGACTCGTCCACTGCCTCGTCGACAGCTTCGGCGATCTCGGCAACCTCGGCAGCTTCCTTGGCCAAAGCACCCAGATCCAGGTTGGCCTCGGACAGTCCGCCGGTCAGGTCGACCTCGAGCGGAGCCTCTGCAGCAGCGCGACGCGACTCACGCGTTGCCGTCTTCAGCAGTTGGGTCGCCATCTCCTGGGTGGACCAGGTGCGGACGCCAGCAGCTTCGACCGCGTCGACGATCGGATCGTTGTGACCCATGAGTCCGGTTCCGCGAACCCAACCGATGACGGCGTGTGCCAACGTGACCCGCTCGGCCCAGTTGCGCTCGGCCTTCCAACGGTTCACCACGGCGATCAGCGAAGCCTTGGCCTCACCGTAAGCACCGTCACCACCGAACGTTCCGCGGTTCGGCGAACCGGGCAGCACTACGTGCAAGTGCGTGTCGACGTCGCTGTCGTAACCGATCTTCGACAGACCGCCGATGAGGCGCTCCACCGACCAGAGCAACACGCGCATTTCCATTTCGGCGCGAGCGCCGGCGTCGGAAAGTTCGCCGCCGACACGGGGAGCTGCGAACGGGAAGAGCATCGTCGGCGTCATGGCCGGCTTGATGAGCTTCTTTGCACCGCCTGCGTTCTCGGTGGCCTCGTTGCCGATCCAGTCGATCAGTGCGTCGACGTCGGTGTACGACGCCATGTTCGCGGGAACCACCCAGAGGGCGGCACCTGCGCGAGCGTTCTCGCGGTACAGGTCGCGGTAGAAGCCGAGACGCTGACCGTCGAGTCGCGAGGTGGTCACGAATACCGTTGCGCCACCGGCAAGGAGCTTGCCCGTGACCGCTGCCGCGATGGAACCCTTGCTGGCGCCCGTCACTACTGCGACCTCGCCTGCCCACTCGGGTGCGTCGGATTCTGCCGCAGCAGCCGCATCAACGATGCGGGTGTAGACCTCGGCGAGTGCGGTGCGGCCTTCGTCGGTCGCACGGGTGGCCCACCACTTCGCCTGTGCGGCGACGGTGGAGCCGGCACCGATGAAGTTCTCGACCGACAACGCGGTGTCACCGAGCCAAATGCGAGCGAGATCCTCACGCGCACTTGCCCAGCGGTCGTCGAGCAGAACGGCCTTCTGCGCGTCGAATGCCGGAGCAACCAGACGCGGCCAGTCGGAGCCGAGTTCAGCCGAGACCAGGTCGACAAGTTCGGTGTCCTCGACCGTCGCGACTGCCGTTTCTTCGTTCAGTCCGAGCTGCTCGAGTACCAGGCGTGCGGCCGAGGCCAGAACGCCGTTGCGACCGGTGATGTTCTCGGTGAACTCACCCAGAGCGGCTGCGTCGACGGTTCCGCCGCTTCCGCCGCCGGTAGCCGGCAACGAGACGCTGACTCCGCGAGCAGACCCGACCGAGGCAACTGCGCTGTCGATGACTGCGTCCACTGCTGCAGCGTCGGCCAGTGCGCCGGAGCTCAGGCCACCGAGGTCGCCGCCGCGGATGCTGGCGCCGTCACGGGTACCGAGAGCCACTGCTGCGGTGACGTGGTGTGCCCAGCCGTCGCCCAGCTCCCAGACCTTCTTGACGCGGTCGGCGATGTAGCCGGGACGCTTGCCAGAGGGGCCGAAGACCTTGCGCAGGTGATCGTTGATCGAATCGGAGAGCACCGGTCCGAACGGCTTGTACGTACGGGCGAGCTTGTCGACGGTTGCCCCCAGGGAGCCCATGTCGGCGTCTGCGGCACCGTCGATGGCGCCGAGAGACAGCTCGGAGCCGAGGTCGACCAAGAGCTGGTTACGACGCGAGGAGACGCCGTCGCACAGTGCCTCGATCGTGTCGGCGGGGCCGACCTGATCGGGACGGAGCTTGGTCCACAGGCTGATCAGGACCTTCGTGGCGTCGGGAGCCTTGAAGGTGAGGTCGTCCGGACGCGGTCCGCCCGAAGGTGCAGCGGGAGCAGCAGCGACCGGAGCGGCAGCTGCGGCGACCGGGGCAGCCTGCGCGGCAGGGGCTTCGATCTCGTCGTCGTCATCGACGGCCGGATCGACGTCGGTGCCGTAGACGATCGCAGCTTCGCGCTCGACGTTGAGAACCTCTACCGGGTAGCCGAAGCGGCCCGGCAGCTTGAGGGTCTGCGACGCCAGGTTCGCGACGGTCGGGGCGGCGCCGAGACCGATCTCGACGAAGCGCTCGACCCCGAGTCCACCTTCGGACTCGTCGCCGAACAGCAGGTCCTGCGTCTCGATCCAGCGAACCGGGCTGGCGAATTGCCACGCCAGCAACTCGATCAGGATGATGCGGGACAACTCGTGGGTACGCGTTGCGTAGCTGTCGAAGTCCGCAAGGACTTCCTGCAGCGGCTCGGACGGCACCAAGTCGGCGATTTCCTGAACGAAGTCACGACGCAGCGAGAACGGCTTCGGAACCAGGTTCGGGATGTAGCGGCCGATCAGGATGTCCGGGTCGATGTCGTGCGGGAGCAAGTCTTGCAGGCATACGCGGAAGTCCGCCACGCCGCCGCGAAGCACGGTGGAGTGGAACGGAACGTCGATGCCGGGGACCTGGATGTATGCCCGCTTGCCACCGAATTCTGCGCGGCGACGGTCGATTTCGATCTCGAGTGCGTCGAGACCGGCCACCGAACCGGCGATGGCGTACTGGCTGCCACGCAAGTTCAGGTTGACGATTTCGAGGAACTCACCGGAAGCCTCGGCGACACCGGCAACGAAGCCCTGCACGTCGTCGTCGGAGACACCGATCTGCGACGGGCGAATAGCGGCCATGCGGTAGTCGGAGCGTCCGGCTTCGTCACGGGGAACGAGCTGGTGCATCGCGGAGCCACGCTGGAAGACGACCTCGAGAAGTGCTTCGAGCGGGAAGACCTCGGCAACAGCGGCGAGTGCGTTGTACTCACCGACCGAGTGACCGGCCAGAAGCGAATCCTCGATGAAGGTTCCGGACTCGCGCAACTCGGCAACCTGAGCAACACCGAGAACGGCCATGGCCACCTGGGTGAACTGCGTCAGGTGCAGGACACCGTCGGGATGCTTGTGCTCGACACCGCGCGCCTTGACGGTCACCGGGTTGTCGCGCACGACAGCGAGGATCGAGAATCCGAGCGCCTTGCGAGTGTGCTTGTCGGCACGCTCCCAGACGTCGCGCGCGGCCTTGGAGCGGGCGCGGGCGTCGAGGCCCATGCCCGGGCGCTGGATGCCCTGGCCGGGGAAGGCGTAGACAGTCTTGGGTGCGGCGGTGCGACCGGTGGCGACCATGACCAGTTCGCCGTCGATGCGGCAGCCGACCTCGACGATTTCAGCGCCCTGGTCGATACCGACACGATCGACGCGGACGTCGATCTCGGCGCCGGGGCGAACCATCCCGAGGAAGCGGGCGGTCCAGGCGGTCAGGCGGCGCGGCGGAACGCGGGTCTCGGCCGGGTCGACTGCGGTGACAACCTGCTGCGCTGCGGCGGAGAGCCACATGCCGTGCACGATCGGGGTTCCGAGGCCGGCCAGCAGAGCGGCGTTGTCGGAGGTGTGAATCGGGTTGTGGTCACCGGAAACCTGAGCGAATGCGCCCATGCTGACCGGCGCGAGGATCTTCGCGTCACGGCGACGACGACGCGAGGTGTCGACAGCCGCATCGCTGATCGATCCACCGGCGCGAGCCGGGTCGGCGAGTTCTCCTGCACCGGTGCGTCCGCGGATCGCGAAACGCTCGGTCATGGTGACGACTGCGGGGGCGTCGAGGCCCTCGCCGAGCATGGCACCGACCTCGACCTTGACCTCGACGACGCGCCCGAGGTCGGTGTCGAGAACCGAGGCGACCTCGGCGTTGACAACGAGAATGCTTGTCTCGGAGGGAAGCTCACCGACGAAGTCGACGGTGTGGTCGAGGTGGACCAGGTCGAGCATGCCTTCGATGACGGAAAGACTGTCGAGCTTGGCTGCGCCGAGGACTGCGAAGACCGCGGGCCAGCATGCTCCGACGACGACGTCCGGAACAGCCTTGCCGCTGACACTGAGCGTGGCGGGCAGGCCGGAACCGGTGACACCGGCGTGATCGGCGATGCGATCGGGAACCCACGCGACGTTGAGTCGGGCCTTGCCGTTCTTGACTGTCGGAAGTTCCTGTCCGGCAGCAACTGCCAGCAGCGCGGACATCGCACCTTCGGCGTCTGCCTCGGTGACAACCGGAGCGCCGCCGTCGATCACGGACTCGGGGATGGTGATCGTGATGTCGACGGACTTGTCTGCCACCAACGGAACCGAGAGCAGCACGTGCGAGGAATCGACGACGGTCAGGCTGGACCCGGTGGTGCCGTGTACTGCCTTGTCGGCAGACTCCGCACTCCACTCCTCGAGGTCGCCGAGACGACGGACGGGGTTCTGGGTCAGGCGGCCGGCCCACTGGAGGTCAGGAGCCGAGAGGACGGCGTCGAGAAGTCCGGGTGCGGAATCCTGGTGGCGACGGCTCGCAAGTGCAACCGGAGTGGTTCCGGCAGCAACCAATTCGTCGTAGGTGGCCTTCTCGAAACGATCGAGCAGGTCGCCGACCGGCTCGTCGACACGGGTGATGCCGGCGACGGCAACGGTGCCGGGGATGACACAGACCTGATCTGCGGTGTAGCGAGGATCGTGTGCCTGCCACAGGGAGTCGCTGCGCCACCAGCGACGCACGTCACCGTCGACAACGGGAACGAAGTTGACCGGCTTGCCCGGTGTCTTGCAGAGCGAGATGAAGAACGAAACGTCGGCGGGATGCAGAACGGTCGTCGAGTAGTCCGGGTACGACGCCTGCAGTGCGCAGATCGCAGCCTCGGGACGCTCGAGGGTCTCGGCATCGCCGAACAGGGTGGGGATGGGACCGCGGTCGACCGGGTGCAGACGTGCCTCGGCGCGCTGGAGCATCTCGCCGAAGCGAGCACGCCAGGTGATGTCGAGCCACGGGCTCGAGGTCGCCTCGACGATGGCGTCCTGAATATCTGCGCCGCAGTCGAATTCCTTGGCGGCGTCGATCCCGACGGTCAGCTCGAGGTAACGACGCAGCCACTGGGCGTACGTCATGGTCTCGACGTCGCCGAAGTACGGCTTGGCGGTGACGTCGAGGGCGGCGATGATCTCGTCGCGGCGCTCGGCCACTGCCTCGGAATCGCCGGCAACCTCGTCGAGGAGGCGTCCGGTACGCGAAGCCGCGTTGTCGATCTCGTGGATGTCGGCACCGAGCTGGCTACGGCCAGAGGCCATTCCGCCTTCAGCAGTACCGGCACCAACCCAGTCCGGCGTACCGGGTGTGTCGACGAGAAGCTGCTTGACCTCGGGAGAGGTGGTGGCCTCGAGAGTCGCCATGGCTGCAGTGCCGACCAGGATGCCGTCGACGGGCATGGCCGGGAAACCGGCTGCGGCAGACCAGCGGCCGGTCAGGTAATCAGCTGCGCGCTCGGGTGTTCCGATGCCGCCGCCGACGCAGATGACCAGGTTCGGACGCGTGCGCAACTCGGCGTACGTGTCGAGGAGCAGGTCGTCGAGGTCTTCCCACGAGTGGTGTCCGCCGGCGCGGCCGCCTTCGATGTGGACGATGACCGGGAAGTTCGGAACCTCGTTGGCAATGCGGATCACGGAGCGGATCTGCGCCACGGTGCCGGGCTTGAACGCGATGTTGGTGATGCCGATCTCGGACAGCTCGTCGATGAGGGCAACAGCCTCTTCGAGTTCCGGGATACCGGCGGTGACGATGACACCGTCGATGGGAGCACCGGCAGTACGGGCACGCTGCACGAGGCGCTTGCCACCGAGCTGCAGCTTCCACAGGTACGGGTCGAGGAACAGGGAGTTGAACTGGACCGCGCGGCCTGGCTCGAGCAGCATCTTCAGTTCTGCGACACGGTCTTCGAAGATCTCTTCGGTGACCTGTCCGCCACCGGCGAGCTCGGCCCAGTGACCGGCATTGGCTGCCGCGGCAACGATCTTGGCGTCGACCGTCGTCGGCGTCATGCCTGCGAGCAGGATCGGCGAACGACCGGTCAGCTTCGTGAACGCGGTCTCGACGCCGATGCGGCCGCCGGGAAGCGCAACGGGCTTCGGCGCGAATTCGGACCACGAACGTGAGACCTCAGGCGCAGCACCGGGAGTGAGCAGATTGCGGTGTCCACCGCGGGTGGCTGCGGCGATGATGCCGACGCCCTGTCCACGCAGCGAAGAGGACGTCATGCGGGTCAGCTGATCGCTGGGTCCGAGATCGAGAATCCACTTGGCGCCGGCGGAAATTGCACCGTCGACAGCCTCGACCCAGTCGACCGGATCGACGAGGACACCCTGCGCGAGTTCGCGCGCACGGTCCGCGTCGAGACCGCACCGGGTTGCCCAGCTGCCGACCAGTTCGACGGCCTCGGCCAACGCCGGGTGATGGAAGCCGATTTCGGTGTCGAGCGGATCGAAGGACGGAGCGAAGACGGAACCGCCACGCTTCTTGCCCTCACGCTCGCGGGCTTCTTCGGCTTCGATCTGCTCGCAGCGCTCTTGCACGCGTGCCAACTGAGCGGGCGGTCCGGCAAGGACGACACGGCGACGGCCGTTGCGGATGGCGAGAACAGCTGCGCGCTCGGGCGCAACACCCTCGGCAAGCTCGGCGACGATGGCAGCGAGACGCTCGGGATCGACACCCGAGACCGCAACCATCGGTTTCGCGGAGGCGCCTGCGATGACGCCGCGGCGACGGCCGACCAAGCTGGCAGCAGCACCGACGAGCTGTGCGACAGCGAGGAGCTCACCGTCGTCGTTGCCCTGGGCGGCTACGGCAGCCGTGGCAAGAAGGCCCTGCGAGTGGCCGATGACAGCAGCAGGCGGGTTGCCGGCCACATCCAGACCCTGAGCGGAGAGGGCACGCAACGCCGCAAGCTGCGTGAGGAAGACACCGGGTAGCGACACCGGGGCTGCGGTGAGCGCTGCAGCGGAAGGTCCCGCCGACTTCTCACCTTCTTCTTCGTCGACGATCTCGGCTTCGAGCATCCACGCGATCGGATCGAATCCGACCGGGCGCACCACGAGGAGATCCTGGGCGACGGGTGCAAGGCGTGCGGCTGCATCATTGACCAGATCGGTCAGAACGGGTTCCAGGCCGTTGTCACGGCTGAGCTCCTCGAGCGAGGTGAGCCAGGGAGCGCCCTGTCCACCGAAAGCGATTGCGTAGGAAACGCCGTTGTTCAGCGAATCGACGAGGGCACCTTTGCTGGTCGTGCGGGACTGTCCCCCATCGACGCCGAAACGGCGTCCACCCTTCGAGTCGCGTCCGTTTCCTGTAGGTGTCGTGTCATCGATCGTCACGCGTACGTCCTCTCCTGGTCACCTCTGCGGCGAGGTGGGATTTGCGGTGTGCTGCCCGGCTGAAGTGCTCGCGAATTCGTCGAGAGAATCGACGGAGTCAGGGCGTTCGTGCAAGACAAGGTTTACACAGAATCATGAGGATTTCCTCACGTTTGTCGACGCCTTCAAAATCTGGACTTTCAGGGCCGTGATCTTCCTCACGAGAGTTCGAGAAAGTGACTCGCGAGTAGGTCGCGAACGCCCTGCCTGGGACTGTTACCGGGATTTTCAGAAACCTGAGGAACCCCTCATATTTATTGTTACCAATTCGTGACCTCCTTGACGGACGGTCGATCCCGTGCGTTTGCGGCCACAATCTGTCGGACCCCCTCGCTACGTTCAGCGCGTCCACACCGGACAACTTCTCGGGGGGAGAAATCATGGAAGACACAGACATAGTCAGAGCCGTCGAATTCATCGGCGCCGAACTTCCGCGCGAGGCGTGGCCGCATTGGAATCAAGGCTGGCCGCTCGAGTCCGAAGCGGCCCTTCTCGACGCGATCTTCTCGTCACGCGCCGCGTACGGAACGCCGAAGACCGGAGTCCGCGCCGTCGTCGACCGTTGGCGCACGCACCGGTCGGTGGAGGCCGGCGAACACCTCGACAGCCTGTCCGCTCTCGCCGCCTTCACCGACCGGGGCGACGAACTCGCAACGGTTCTCGGCAATCGCCAGCGCGTGCCTGGCAACTACTCCACCAAAGCCGAAGGTGTAGCTCGCGCAGCCAAAGCGCTCGTCGACGCCGGTTGCCGGTCCAGTGCCGACGTCGAGGACACCGAATGCCTCCGCTCGGCAGTCGTCTCCGTTCCGGGCCTCGGCCCAAGGACCTTCGAGACGCTGGTGTTCCTGTCCGGGAAGTTGACGGCAACCTCGTTAGACCTGCTTGCGCGGTTCGCCACCGAGGCGAGCAGCAGCGAGGAATTGTTGTCGAGCACCGACGCGGCTGAATTGCTTGTTGCGGTGTCGGAACACCTCGACGTCGATGTTCGGACACTCACCCACGCTGCGTGGCGGTATCAACGGACGGCTGAGCAACCGCGCCGGTCGAAGAAAACCACCACCCCGGCGGCAGCGGATCCACTCGGCGAATCGGCCTGAGAGCAGGCGGGCTCATCCCGACCAGGGTGGTGTTCCCGCGAGCGATTCCACTCGCGTATCCTTTGAATTCCGCGCGCGAGTGGCGGAATTGGCAGACGCGCTGGATTTAGGTTCCAGTGTCTCAGGACGTGGGGGTTCAAGTCCCCCCTCGCGCACAACGAAGAGCCCCGCCGGATCTGATCCGGCGGGGCCTTTCCAGTTCTCAGCGCTTTCGATCCTTGTCCGGTGGAGTCATGTACGTCGTCCGACTAGGCGTCAGCCCCAGACGGACCGAGCTCTCCAACCACGTGATCGCCGCTGCCGTCGGATCCACCACCGGAACATGAATCCCTTTGCCATGCAGCCTGTCTCGGACCGCGCCGGTAACACCGAGCATGCCGGTGCAACCGAGAACGACGGAGTCGGCCTCGCCGTTCTCCACTGCTGCAGACGCCTGATCGGCCAGTCGATCGATCAGCACCTCGCGATCGGTTAGTCCGAGCACCGGCATGTCCACGACTCGAATACTGCCCAGCCGATTGTCCAACCCGTACCGCCGAGTGAGCGATCGGAGCATCGGCACGACGTTCGGCAAGATGGTCACGACACCGACCCGATCGCCCAGACCCATCGCTGTCAGAAATGACGGCTCGAACCCGCCGACCACCGGTGCGTCGATGATCTCGCGGGCGGCATGCACTCCGGGATCGGCGAAACATGTGATGAACACACCGTCCACGCCGTCGACTGCCGCTTCTTCGACCCTCTGCACGATCCCGGGACCGGCAAGGGCCTCGTCGTACTCACTCTCGATGCTCGCCGTGCCGGAGCGCAGCGAAACGACGTCGACCGTCGTACCGGGCGCTGCCCAGTGCTCCACCTCGGCTGTAACAGCAGGCGTGAGTGTGGTGTCGATGACCGGACGAATCACTCTGATGTGCATGAACACTCCCCTGTTGTCGGATCTGCCCAAGGTTATCGATGCAGTACTGCTGGGAGAATGTGGTCAGTGCCTGGCGTCGCGGGTGAGGATGGGCATAGCGCACAGGCGCCGTGGCAGGGCTCCTACGACACGCCGTGGCACGGCTTCTACGACACCGTGTCGGAGATCGCAGGGCGAGGCACTATAGCTCTCAGGTACCGTCTTAGTGTGTCCAAGAACGCTACTAAACGCCGACCTGCGCTGATTCTGCTGGTCATCGTGTCAGCCGCCGGCTGCCTCGCGCTCGGCTGGTGGCAGTGGGAGCGCTTCGAAGCCGTCGGAGGCTCGGGACAGAATCTTGGGTACGCGTTCCAGTGGCCGCTGTTCGCGGCGTTTGTCGTGTACGCGTATCGCAAGTTCGTTCAGCTCGAAGACGTGGACCCGGAAGAGGCCGAAGCCGAGGAAGCCACCGCGGAGCCGCGTGAGATTCCCGCCGACCTCTTGCCGCAACGCCCGCAGGCCGAGTTCGACGATGTGAACCTCGACGTCGACGATCCCGAAGCCCGCCAAATGCTCGAATACAACGACTACCTTGCGCAGCTCGCCGCTCGCGAGTCCGATAGGAGCACGACGTGAGTACCGGTTCGGAAGCGAGCATCGCTACCCCCGCAGTCAACGCAGAGAAGCAGAAGAAGGTTGCGTCGGCGCTCGTCCGATACCGCGTTCTCGCCTGGATCACCGGTCTGTGGCTGCTGTTCCTGACCGGTGAGATGGTCTACAAGTACCTGATTCTGGACAATTCTGCGGATGCACCGGCGTGGTTGTTCTACATCGGCCAGATCCACGGTCTGTTCTACATGCTCTACCTGGTCTTCACGATCGACCTCGCGATCAAGGCCCGGTGGAAGCCCGGTACGACGGTTGCCACCGCGCTGGCCGGCACGATTCCGTTCCTGTCGTTCGTGTTCGAGCACAAGCGAACCGCCCAGGTGAAGCAGGCTTACCACCTCTGAGAGTTTCGACAAAGTACAGCCCTGAACGCAGTCGCGTTCAGGGCTGTACTTTTCGGATTCGGATCAGCCGGCAAGTGCGGCCAACGCCGGAACGAGCTGCACGAGCGCTCTCCCCCGATGTGACGCCGCGTCCTTCTCGACCGGGGTGAGTTCTGCGGCAGAGCGGGTGTCACCGTCCGGACGGAAGATGGGGTCGTATCCGAAACCGCCGTCTCCGGCCGGTTCGCGGCCGATCACCCCACGCCATTCGCCGCGCACCACGATCTCGTCGCCACCAGGAATCACGAGTGCACAGGCGGAGACGAAGGCCGCACCGCGCCGCTCGTCTGGCACGTCTCCCAGCTGAGCCAGCACCAGGGCGGTATTCGCGCCGTCGTTTCCGTGAGTGCCCGACCACCGCGCGGACAGCACACCCGGCATACCGTTCAGTGCATCGATCTCGACACCGGAATCGTCTGCAATGCACGGCATTCCGGTTGCCGCAGCGCCGTCACGCGCCTTGGCGAGCGCATTCTCCTCGAATGTCGCGCCGGTCTCGGGAGCCTCGGGGAACGGCGGAACCTCGTCGAGGCCGACCAGCTCGATTCCGTTCACTCCGGCTGCGTCGAGAACTCGGTGAAGTTCCTTCAGCTTCTTGGCGTTTCGGCTTGCAACCAATACTCGTACGCTCACAGCTCAAGCACCGAACTTCTTCTTGGGTTCCGGATTCTTCGGTTCGGGGAGCACCCCGGGATACGGCTCGGCCAACGCCTGACGCTGGATCTCGAAAAGTTGCTCGCAACCTGCGAGCGCGGAGTCGAGCAGCTTGTCCAGCGTCGAGCGTGGGAACGTGGCACCCTCACCGGTTCCCTGGATTTCCACCAGAGTGCCGGTATCGGTGGCCACGACGTTCATATCGACCTCGGCACGCGAATCCTCTTCGTACGGAAGATCGAGACGCACTCGCCCGTCCACGACGCCGACGCTGACGGCCGCGATGCCACACGAGATGGGCTGCGGGTCGGAGAGCAGATCGGCAGCGCGCAGGTACGTCACGGCGTCGACCAGGGCCACGTACGCCCCCGTCACTGCCGCGGTGCGAGTGCCGCCGTCGGCTTGGAGAACGTCACAGTCGAGCGCGATGGTGTTCTCGCCGATTGCCGCGAGGTCGATGCACGCTCGAAGTGATCGGCCGATGAGTCGACTGATCTCCTGAGTGCGGCCGCCGACCTTGCCCTTGACCGATTCGCGGCCACTACGTGTGTGCGTGGCGGCGGGAAGCATCGCGTATTCGGCTGTCAGCCAACCCAAACCGGAACCCTTGCGCCAGCGGGGAACACCCTCTTCGACGCTGGCCGTGCACATGACGCGCGTGTTCCCGAACTCGACCAGAACGGATCCAGCCGGATGACTGGTGAACCCGCGGGTGATCTTGACCGTGCGGAGCTCGTCGTCCGCCCTACCGTCTTCTCGTGTAGTCACCTTCGTGAGCCTAGCGGTCGCCCGCTCGGCGCTGCATCGAATGTGAGGGGAATCAGATGTCGTAGACGCTTCCGGCGGAGACAGCATGGACCGGTCCGGAGAATTCGGATTTCGCCTCGGCGATCACGTCTTCACGGGACGTCCACGGCGGGATATGCGTGAGGAGAAGTTCCTTGACGCCGGCGAGCGCGGCCACTCGGCCGGCTTCCTTGCCGGAGAGATGAACCCCCTCGGGGCGATCGGGACTGTCGGTCCACGACGCTTCGGAGAGCAACACGTCCGCATCGCGCGCGAGTTCGACGACGTTGTCACACATGCCGGTGTCGCCGGTATAGACGAGCACGCGGCCGTCGGCGCCGGTGATCCGGAAACCGTAAGCCTCGGGCGGGTGATTCATCCGACGCGCGACGACGCTCAGTTCTCCGAACGTCACCGGCTCGTTCTCGGCCCAGAGCCGGACGTCGATGGTGTCGGAGATGTCGTCCATCTCGCCGGCACACTCGGCGGAGGACACTCCGATGCGGCAGGCGGTGTCGGTGGGGCCGTAGACCAGAGCACGGCCAACCGGCGGGTTGGGGTGATAGCGACGCCAGACGAGCAGGCCGGGCATGTCGAGACAGTGGTCCGCATGAAGGTGCGAAAGAAGAATCGTCACTTCGCCCGGATCGGCGTATCGCTGCAACGCCCCCAGAACTCCCGGGCCGAAGTCGATCACGAGCGGCGGAGTTCCCGGTGCCGTGAGCAGGTATCCCGAAGCCGGTGAATCCGGACCCGTGACGCTGCCGGAACACCCCAGGACGGTCATGCGCATACCGGTCATGCTGCCACGTCTACCCGTCTGGGAAAAAGCTCTTGGTCGTTTTGGCGCGTCGAAGTCACACCGCAGTGTGGGTGTGACCCACGTCCGTTCAGAAACTGGGTGGTCGAACGGCCGGTGCCGAACCTGAGCGCTTCGCCCTCTCCCCCGACGTCAGTGCCCATGCGGCCACGACGCCGCCGATCGCTCCGAACAGATGTCCCTGCCAGGAAACGCGAGGATCGCTCGGCAGAACGCCCCACAGCACTCCGCCGTACACGACGAAGACAGCAACACCGATCAGGATCTGCGTGAAACTTCGCGTGAAGAATCCGCGCACCAACAGGTAGGTCACCCAGCCGAAGATCAGCACGGACGCACCGACGTGATTCGAGTTCGAACCGGCGAACAACCAGGTTCCGACACCGCCGATCACCCAGATGATGCCGGTAGCTGCGAGTCCGCGCGCGATTCCCGACACCAGCACGAGGTAACCGAGGATCAGCACCGGAATGGTGTTGGCGATCAGGTGACCCCAGTCGTCGTGAAGCACCGGGGCGAACAGGATTCCCCACAGCCCGTCGAGCGTGCGCGGGGTGACGCCGGCATTCTGGACGTTCTGACCGGAGATGACATCCACGATCTCGATCACGTAGAGCATGATCGCGAAGCCGCCCACCAACACGGCCGACTGCTTCCACACCGAAGGCGGACCGGATTTCGGTGCCGGCGTTCGCGTGCCGAAATCCGGATTGTTGAAATCCATCGTCATCGTGTGCGTCCTCCACCGTCGATCCGGTTTTCTGATCGGTCACTTCCAACCAGGCTCAATTCGAGGTTACCGCCGATTCCAGGAGCGCTGCCTAGAGAAATGCCGACGGAAAGAGTTCGCGGTAGCTCGGGATTCCGGCAACCGACGTGGCGTCCAGAATCGCCTTCACGATCGCCCGTTCGACCACCTGCGCCGAAGCCGCGCATACCGCGTCGAGTATCGGCAGATCGCTCGGGAAAGCTGCCGGAACCGCGATCTCCGAATTCGGAGTGTGATCACCGGTGGCGAGCGCGAAGATCGTGTCACCGTCGAGCGGTGAATGTGCGGGCCGAATCGCTCGCGCCAGACCGTCGTGACCGGCGACAGCGACGCGTCGGCACCCGGCTTTGGTCAGGGCGGCGTCGGTGGCGACGACGCCGATCGTGGTGTTGAGGACGGTGCCCTTGGCTGCGACGGCATTGGCCGCCGCAAGTTCGGACGCGTCGGGAACCCTGAGGCCGAACGACTCCGCCCCGTCCGAGCCGACGCCCCACGGCAAACCTGTTCGAGGGTCGAAGACCGAACCCACCGGGTTCGCCACGATCACAGCGGAGACCGTCGTGCCCTCGGCGGGGCCGTCGGCGATCACGACGCTCGCCGTTCCCACCCCACCCTTGAGCGCTCCGGCTCTCGCGCCTACTCCGGCACCGACCGTGCCCGTGGCGAATTCGCGCGAAGCGGTGTCGGCTGCGAGGAATCCGAAGTCTCCGGTCGGACGAACGGTCCAGTCCCCCACCGGCAGATCGAAGATCACAGCGCCGGGGACGATCGGTACCACCTGACCGGGAGCCCCCATCGCGATCCCGTGATCGTGTTCCTCGAGCCAGCGCATCACGCCGTCGGCCGCGGCCAATCCGTACGCGCTACCGCCGGTCAACAGCACCGCGTTGACCTGCTGAACCGAATGGCTCGGGTCGAGAAGGTCGGTCTCTCGGGTACCAGGCCCGCCGCCCCGGACGTCGACTCCGGCAACCACACCGGCCGACGCGAGCACGACTGTGCAGCCGGTGGCTGCGCCGCTTCCGAGGGTGACGGCATCGTCGAGCTTGTGGTGATGGCCGACTGCGAGGCCGGCGACATCTGTCAGTGAATCAGTGGGCCCGGTCCGCGTCGTAGTCATGGCATGAGCGCCTGGACGAGGGAGTCCTGCATCCATGTCAACCAGTGATAGACGTCGAGATGCGGGGCACGCGGGTCGTCGGGTTCGAGGCTCTCCGGGGTGTCGGCGTCGATGCCGAGATTGGTTCCGAGCGCGAGACGGACGTCGTTGAGCGAGGACAACCAGGCATCGGCCTGTTCCTGCGTGAGAACGACCTTGCCGCCGGCCTCGGGAAGCGAGGCCAACAACGTACGGGCGGACTCGCGTTTGGCGTCGATGATCTCGGGCTCGTGCAGACTGCGCAGGGCACCATTGACATTGGCACCCGCGTCGTCGAGATCGTCACTGTTCGGGGTGACCTTGTCCGGGTCGGTGCGCTGGAAGTCGGGAAGCAGCCGCGCCAACACCGGATTGTCGGGTGTCTCGGAATTGCCGGTCCGAAGGCCGGTCAGCGCGGCGAGCTCGTCTTGCGGCGCCGAAGACGCACGCTCGTCGAGAAGCCCGGTCACCGACTCCACGAGGGAGCGTAGAACCGCCGCTTCGTGACCGTCCATCTCGGACTTGAACTTCACTCCGCCGAGTGAACTCTTCCTACTCCACGTCCGCACGCGTCGGACTCCCGTCTACGAGTTGGGCGAACAATTCGGTCGAAATAATGGTTCTCAGGTGTCGTCGCGTTGCATGGTGGCCCAGAGACCGGCCGCGTGGAGGCGACGCACATCGGCTTCCATCTTGTCTCGCGAACCGCTCGAGACGACGGCCTTGCCCTCCGAATGAACCTGCATCATCAGATCGGTGGCCTTGGCTTTGCTGTAGCCGAACAGCTTCTGGAACACGTAAGTCACGTAGTGCATGAGATTGACCGGGTCGTCCCAGACGATGGTCACCCAGGGCCGATCGGCGGCTTCGATGGTCGCAACAGCCTCCGACTGCTCGGGCGTGGCTTGAGGAGAAGAAGCCGTAGCGCCTCTCATCGTTACGTTCGCCGAGTAAGTGTCGGACACGGTCGCGCCGCCGAAAACCATGTATCCAGGGTACGGCGCGACGAGAGGCGACAACACCCACCCACGTCGTCTCGCGCATAGAGTTGTGTGCGTGCCTACGCAAATTTCCGACATCCGCGACGCCGGTGCCAGCACCGCACTGCTCACCGATCAGTACGAACTGACCATGCTCTCGGCGGCTCTCGCCGACGGATCTGCCTTCCGCAACTGCAGTTTCGAGGTATTCGCACGGCGGCTGCCAGACGGTCGTCGCTACGGCGTCGTCGCCGGTACCGAGCGCTTACTCGACGCGCTCGAGCAGTTCCGATTCGGTGAACCGGAACTGGCGATCGTTGCGAAATTCCTCGACGACACGACCGTCGAGTGGCTGCGCAACTACCGATTCTCCGGCGACATCGACGGTTACCGTGAGGGCGACTTCTACTTCCCCGGATCACCGATCCTCTCGGTCCGCGGAACGTTCGCCGAGTGCGTCATCCTCGAAACCTTGATTCTCTCGATCCTCAACCACGACAGCGCGATCGCTTCGGCCGCAGCCCGGATGGTCAGCGCAGCGGGCGGTCGACGAATGATCGAGATGGGCTCGCGTCGTACACACGAACAGGCAGCGGTTGCCGCTTCACGTGCCGCGTATATTGCCGGTTTCGACGCCACCTCCAACCTCGAAGCCGCGCGGCGTCACGACGTGCCCAGCGCGGGAACGAGTGCACACGCCTTCACCCTGCTGCACACCACCGAAGACGGTCCGGACGAGGCGGCGGCATTCCGCGGTCAGGTCGCCGCTCTCGGCGTGTCCACCACGTTGTTGGTCGACACCTACGACATCACCGAGGGTGTGAAAACGGCTGTCGCCGTTGCCGGTCCCGAACTGGGCGGAGTGCGCATCGATTCCGGTGACCTCGGCGTCCTTGCTCGCCAGGTACGCCAACAACTCGACGACCTCGGGGCCACCAAGACGCGCATCGTCGTCTCCGGCGACCTGGACGAGTACGCCATCGCAGCCCTGCGCGCCGAACCCGTCGACTCGTACGGCGTCGGTACTTCACTGGTCACCGGATCAGGAGCCCCCACCGCCGGCATGGTCTACAAACTTGTCGAGGTCGACGGGATTGCCGTCGAGAAGAGAAGTACCAACAAGGCATCTCGCGGCGGCGCCAAGAAAGCACTGCGCGTAGTGCGCCCGACCGGAACGATCGTCGAAGAAGTCATCTACCCCGCCGGCTCACCGTCACCGGTTTCCGAAGCGGACGGCGCGACCGAACTGTTGATCCCGCTGGTTCGTGAAGGCAAGGTCGTCGAGAGCGCACCGACACTCGAAGAGAGCCGCGCAGTTCTGAAAGCCGGGCTCGTGAGCCTGCCGTGGGAAGGGCTCAAGCTTTCACGCGGAGACTCGGCTGTGCCCGTTCGATTCTCCGGAGGTGAGCACCGGTGAGCGCAAAAGCACTGATCGTCGTCGACGTTCAGAACGATTTCTGTGAAGGTGGCGCCCTCGCAGTCGACGGCGGCGCTGCGGTTGCGGCGGCCGTCAACGATTTCGTGAACTCGCACGAGTACGACGCTGTAGTCGCGACCCGCGATTTCCACATCGACCCGGGGGCGCATTTCTCCGAGACTCCCGACTTCGTCGACAGTTGGCCGGTTCACTGCGTCGTCGGGACTGCCGGCGCCGAGTTCCATCCGGCATTCGACGCCTCCGTCGCCGGTTCGGCGATCTTTTCCAAGGGCGCCTACAGCGCGGCTTACTCCGGTTTCGAAGGAGCAGCCGAGGACGGCACGACGCTCGAGGACTGGCTCCGCTCCCACGAGATCACCGACGTCGACGTGATCGGCATTGCCACCGATCACTGCGTCAAGGCCACGGCCATCGATGCGGCGCGCGCAGGATTCGGCACGACAGTCCTTCTCCCCTTCACCGCTGGTGTGTCGACCGCCACGATCGAGTCGGCATTGGTGCAGATGCGGGAGGCGGGAGTGCAGCTGATCGGGCGAGACGAGGCCGCGTCGGAAGAAGACTCGATTGCCGGGGGACTACCCCGGGAATCATCCGTGGACGTTTCTGACGTAGGGATCCATTAACCTTCGTGGGTGGCCGATCAACTCCCGAACGTTCCCGAACTGCTCCAGACAGCGGTGCGGTCGCTCGGCGGTGCCGAACGAACCAGCCAGCTGACGATGGCGTCGGCCGTGGCGCACTCGATCGACACGGGCGAGCATCTGGCCGTTCAGGCCGGCACCGGTACCGGTAAGTCACTCGCCTACCTCGTTCCGAGCCTGCGCCACGCGGTCGAATCGGGGCGCACCGTCGTCGTGTCCACCGCTACCATCGCGCTTCAGCGTCAGCTCGTCGATCGAGACCTGCCACGGCTCGCCGATGCCCTGAAGAAACCACTCGGCCGACGCGCAGAGTTCGCAATCCTCAAGGGCCGCAACAACTACCTGTGCATGAACAAGATTCACACGGGTGCGTCCGAGCAGCCGCCCGAGGACGAGCTGTTCGATCCGTTCACGGTCTCGCGTCTCGGCCGGGAGGTTGTCCGCCTCACCGAATGGTCCTCCGACACCGAAACCGGTGATCGTGACGAATTGGTGCCAGGTGTGTCCGATCAGGCGTGGCGGCAGGTCAGCGTCACCTCCCGCGAATGCATCGGCAAGAACCAGTGCCCCGTCGGTGAGGACTGCTTCGCCGAGCGCGCCCGCGTCGAGGCGTCGAAGGCCGACGTAGTCGTCACCAACCACGCACTGCTCGCCATCGACGCCATCACCGGCATTCAGATTCTGCCCGACCATGACGTCGTGGTGATCGACGAAGCTCACGAGTTGGTCGACCGCGTCACCGGCCTGGCGACGGCGGATCTCACGGCCTCTTCGATCAGTGCGGCGGCCAGGCGTTGCGGCAAGATCGCCGAAGAACAGGACGCCGACCGACTCGAAGCTGCCGGCGAGGGTTGGGCGGGGCTCCTCGAGGAATTGCGTCCAGGTCGATGGGAAGGCCTCCCGGACGGGGCGGCGCCCGCACTGGCCGCAATCCGCGACGCGGCCTGGTCGCTGCGCACCGCTATCGGCCCGGCCAAACCTGGCATGGCAGCAGCAGACCCCGAAGCTGCGGCCGCCCGCAACGCCGCGCTCTCATCCGTCGACGACGTCCACGACAGCGCCGTTCGCATCCTCACAGCCTTCGACGAACCCGACCCGGCCAAGCGAAAGGACGTCGTCTGGCTGTCCTCGGACGAGTTCCGCGGATCGGTGCGGCGCTCGGTCCGGATGGCTCCGCTTTCCGTCGGCGGTCTGCTGCGCTCGAGACTGTTCGCCGAATCGACCGTCGTTCTCACCTCTGCGACACTGACCGTCGGCGGATCGTTCGACGGGCTCGCCGTCAACTGGGGTCTGCCCGCGGAATCGTCGGTGCGCCCCGACTCGGGTACCGCCATCGGCACCGAAGCCCCTTCTGACGCTTCGGCTTTCCGCTGGAACTCACTCGACGTCGGGTCACCGTTCGACCACGCCAAGGCCGGTATCATCTACATTGCCCGGCACCTGCCCACCCCCGGCCGCGACGGCCTCTCCCCTGTCTATCTCGACGAGATCGCCGAACTCGTCGAGGCTGCGGGCGGACGCACCCTCGGCCTGTTCTCGTCGATGCGCGCCGCCAAAGCCGCCTCGGAGGCGATGCGCGAACGCCTCGACACCCCCATCCTGTGCCAGGGCGACGACGCCACCGGCACCCTCGTCAAGGCCTTCGCCAAGGACGAACCCACGTCACTGTTCGGCACGTTGTCCCTGTGGCAGGGCGTCGACGTCCCGGGGCCCTCGCTGAGCCTCGTCATCTTGGACCGCATTCCGTTCCCGCGCCCGGACGATCCACTGTTGATGGCTCGTCAGCAAGCTATCGAATCCCATGGCGGTAACGGCTTTCTCAGCGTCTCGGCCAATCACGCCGCACTGCTCCTGGCACAGGGCGTGGGCCGTCTGCTTCGCAGCACCGACGACAAGGGCGTGGTGGCCGTGCTCGATCCACGTCTGGCAACGGCCAGATACGCGGGTTACCTTCGCGCATCACTGCCTCCGTTCTGGGAGACGACCAACCCCGAAGTCGTCCGCAAGGCGCTCACCCGCATCCGCGACTCACGTCCCTGACCCGGTTTTCACCCGGGCACAGTTCTGCCCCGGTACCGACTGAACGGACCGGGGCAGAATGTATTACGTCAGGCGTTCGGAGTGGTCACCAATCCGAGTTCGGACGCATTGACCAACAACCGGTGATGCGGCAACACCCGCACGGTGTAGCCCACGGAACCCGAAACCGGAAGCGCAACCTCGGCTTCGAAGATCTCGATTCCGTCCTCGGCGCCGAAGTGCGTCATCGGGAACGTCACCACGTCGGTGAGTTCCTCACCCGGGCTCACGCGCCCGAGGACCGCCTGGACCTCGACATCCGAGACCGACAGGCCGCCGAGGCGAACCTTGGCCTTCAACGAGATGGTCGCACCGATCTCCGGGGTGTCCGGCAAACCGGAACCGTCCACCTGCTCGACCGCAACCGACGGCCACTGCGATTCGATACGGCGACGGAACTCGGCCACCTCACGGGCGCCGGCAAAATCGTCGGCCACCACAGCGCGAGCTGATCCCGCCGAAGGGGCGTAGTAGTCGACCGCATAGTCACGAACCATGCGTGATGCCAACACCTTCGGGCCCAGATTCTCGAGGGTATGGCGAACCCTCTCGACCCAGCGCGTCGGCAGATCGGCAGCATCACGGTCGTAGAACGTCGGCAGTACCGCATGCTCGAGAAGTTCGTAGAGTGCGCTGGCTTCCAGATCGTCACGCCGCACGTCGTCGAGGACACCGTCGGCCGTCGGAATGGCCCACCCGTTCTCGCCGTCGTACATCTCGTCCCACCATCCGTCGCGAATGGAGAGGTTGAGGCCGCCGTTGAGCGCGGACTTCATACCGGAAGTACCGCACGCCTCGAGTGGTCGAAGGGGGTTGTTGAGCCACACGTCGCAGCCCCAGTAGAGGTACCGCGCCATCGACATGTCGTAGTCGGGCAGGAAGACGATGCGATGACGCACATCCGCTTCGTCGGCGAATCGCACGACCTGCTGGATGAGCGCCTTGCCACCGTCGTCGGCGGGGTGCGACTTACCGGCCACGACCAACTGCACCGGACGCTTCTCGTCGAGCAACATCGCACGCAGACGCTCGGGATCACGCAGCATCAGCGTCAACCGCTTGTACGTCGGAACGCGCCTGGCGAAGCCGACGGTCAAGACGTTCGGATCGAATACTCCAGCGGTCCAGCCGAGTTCGGCTTCGGTGGCGCCCCGCTCGAGCCACGACGCGCGGACGCGACGACGCACCTCGTCGACCAACTTGCCGCGCAACGCATTACGTGTTTCCCACAGTTCGGCGGCCGACAACTCGTGCAGGCGCTCCCACCCGCGTGCTTCTTCGAGTTGCTCCTGACCGACGATCCGCCTGGCCACGTCCATCCACTCCGGCGCCGCCCACGTCGGCGCGTGAACACCGTTGGTGACCGAACCGATCGGCACCTCGTCGGCGTCGAAGCCCGGCCAGAGTCCGTTGAACATGTCGCGGCTGACGATGCCGTGCAACTTCGAGACGCCGTTGGCGCGCTGACCCAGGCGAAGGCCCATGTGCGCCATGTTGAAGATCGACGGATCGGATTCGCGCCCCATCCCGACTATGCGGTCGACGGTCAGACCGGGAAGCAGGGTCGATTCGTTCTCGCCGTTCGCGCCACCGAAGTAGTGACGGACCAGATCCGCCGGGAAGCGGTCGATTCCGGCGGGAACGGGCGTGTGCGTCGTGAAGACGGTTCCGGCGCGAACCGCGGCCAGAGCCGAATCGAAGTCCAGACCGCTGGTGGTGACAAGTTCCCGAATCCGTTCGATGCCGAGGAATCCGGCGTGCCCCTCGTTCATGTGGAACACCTCGGGATCGGGCAATCCGTAGGCCGCGGTGTAGGCACGCACCGCGCGGACGCCGCCGATACCCGCAAGGATCTCCTGCTTGATGCGGTGATCCTGGTCCCCGCCGTAGAGACGGTCCGTGACGCCGCGCAGGTCCGCGTCGTTCTCGGCGATGTCGGAATCGAGCAGCAGCAACGGCACTCGTCCGACCTGAGCAATCCACACTCGCGCACGCAGGACTCGTCCACCGGGCATCGCGACGTGAATGACGACCGGCGATCCGTCGTCGGAAGCCGGGCCTGCGTCCGTCAGCAAACGAAGAGGCAACCCTTGAGGATCATGGGGCGGGTAATGCTCGGCCTGCCAACCGTCGGCAGTCAGGGACTGGCGGAAGTAACCGGATCGGTAGAGCAATCCGACGCCGATGAGCGGCAGACCCAGGTCGGACGCGGCCTTGAGATGATCGCCGGCAAGGATGCCCAATCCGCCCGAGTAGTTGGGCAGAACTTCACTGACGCCGAACTCCATGGAGAAGTACGCAATTCCGCCAGCCAGCGACGTGCCCTTGGCCTGCTGGGACTGATACCAGCGCGGTGTGCTCAGGTAGGCGTCGAGATCGGCTGCTGCAGTGTCGAGGTCACCGAGGAATGCCTCGTCACTGCTGAGTTCGTCGAGCCGGGCGGGGTCGACTTCCCCGAGCATGCGGACCGGATCGAACTGGACTGCTTGCCAGAGTTCGGGGTCGAGTCGCGAGAACAAATCCTGTGTCTCGGGATGCCACGACCACCGGAGGTTGGTGGACAGGGGGCCGAGCGCGGCAAGGCGCTCCGGAAGGTGGGCTCGGACAGTGAACCGACGCAAGGCTTTCACCCCGCGAACCCTAGTCGAGTTCGTCGGACTCTGTCTGGTGGAACTTGATGCCCGACCCGACCTGACCACCGACAGACCCGCATTCGTCGTTATCAGCACTCCGGCGCCACACCCACTACGGTTGAACGCGGCGAAAGAAAGTTTTACCGCGATCCATCATCAGAAATGGAGCTTCCCGTGTCAGGACGCCTCGGTATCGACGACGTGGTACCCGAGATCTCGGGTAACTATCCGGCAAAGGCCGTGGTCGGTGAAGTCTTCCCGGTGCACGCCACCGTGTGGCGAGAAGGCCACGACGCCATTTCCGCCACTCTTGTCGTGCGTGGTCCGCGCGGTACCAAGCCGCTGCGCATTCCGATGGATCCCGGCACCGAACCGGACACCGTCGATGCAGTCTTCACTCCGTCCGCCGAAGGCATGTGGTCGTTCCGGATCGAGGCGTGGAGCGATCCCATCGCCACCTGGAAGCACGCGGTGGAAGCAAAACTGGCTGTCGGGCAAGGCGCCGCCGAGTTGGCCAACGACCTGGAAATCGGTGCGCGCCTGTTCGAACAGGCCGCGCACGAGGTGCCGCGGGGCAACCGGTCCAGGCTCGAAGCCGTCACCGCGTCGCTGCGCAGCGATCAGGCGCTGACTGCTCGCGTCGCTCCGGCCTTCGCCTCCGACGTGGCCGAACTGCTCCGCGCCACACCGCTCCGTGAACTGGTCACCAAGGGCGAGTCTCACCCCGTCGTCGTCGATCGCAACCGCGCGCTGTTCGGATCCTGGTACGAGTTCTTCCCCCGTTCCACCGGTGGATGGGACGAGAACGGGGTGCCTCAACACGGGACGTTCCGCACGTCGGCCGAGGATCTGCCTCGCATCGCCGCAATGGGTTTCGACGTCGTCTACCTTCCGCCGATCCATCCCATCGGCGAGATCAACCGCAAGGGACGCAACAACACCCTCACCCCCGAACCCGGTGACGTCGGCTCGCCGTGGGCCATCGGCTCGGTCGACGGCGGGCACGACGCAGTCCATCCGCAACTCGGCACGCTCAAGGATTTCAAGGCCTTCGTCGCCACGGCCCGCAAGCTGGATCTCGAAGTGGCACTGGATCTCGCGCTGCAGTGCGCCCCGGATCATCCGTGGGCCAAGAAGCATCCGGAGTGGTTCAACGTCCTTCCCGACGGCACCATCGCCTATGCCGAGAACCCACCCAAGAAGTATCAGGACATCTACCCGATCAACTTCGACACCGATCCTCGCGGCCTGGACAAGGAAATTCTGCGAGTCGTCCGACACTGGATCAGCGCCGGTGTCAAGATCTTTCGGGTCGACAACCCGCACACCAAGCCGCCCAACTTCTGGGAGACGCTCATCTCGGAGGTCAAGAAGACCGACCCCGACGTTCTGTTCCTCGCTGAGGCATTCACTCGTCCGGCGCGCATGTACGGTCTGGCGCGACGCGGATTCACCCAGTCGTACACGTACTTCACCTGGCGAGTGGCGAAGTGGGAACTCACCGAATTCGGCAACGAGCTGGCGGCAAAGGCCGACGAAGCCCGTCCGAACCTCTTCGTGAACACACCGGACATTCTGCACGAGTCCCTCCAGCACGGTGGGCCCGGAATGTTCGCGCTACGAGCAGCTCTCGCCGCCACCCTGGCGCCGACCTGGGGCGTCTACTCCGGTTACGAACTCTACGAGCATCAAGCGGTCCGCCCCGGCAGCGAGGAGTACATCGACTCCGAGAAGTACGAACTTCGTCCGCGCCGCTTCGCCGAAGCCGCAGCGCGAGGCGAATCTCTCGAGCCGTGGATCACCGCGCTCAACCGCATCCGGCGTGCGCATCCTGCTCTGCAGCAGTTGCGGAACCTGCACTTTCACCACATCGACAACGACGCTTTGATCGCCTACTCGAAGTTCGACGCCGCGACCGGCGACGCCGTCTTGACGGTGATCAACCTCAACCCGTTCGCGGCAGAAGAGGGCACCGTCTGGTTGGACATGCCGGCGCTCGGACGCGAATGGCACGACCACATGACCGTGCTCGACGAGGTAACCGGTGAGCAGTTCAATTGGGGCCAAGCCAATTTCGTCCGCCTCGAGCCCTGGCGTTCGGTGGCGCACATCCTCGCGCTCCCACCCGTTCCGTATCCGGCCCGGATCTCTCTGGCCTACCAAGCACGCAATGCGCACCGCGCAGGTGGAGGCAAGTGATGTCAACCGAGAAGTTCCCTTCGGGTATCGCACCGGACAATCACGATCTGGAGCTGTTGGCGCGCGGTGAACATCACGATCCGCACAGTGTCCTCGGCGCCCATCCCCACGCCGACGGCACCGTTCTGCGAGCGTTGCGTCCCAACGCCGAGTCCGTCAGCGCCGTCATCGGCGGCAAAAACTTTCCTCTCGAACATGTTTCGAACGGAATCTTTGCGGCTCTGGTCCCCTACCCCGACCTGATCGACTATCGCTATTCCGTGACGTACCCGGGTGGACACACGGTTCTCGCAGCCGACCCTTATCGGTTCCTGCCGACTCTCGGTGAACTCGACCTTCACCTGTTCGGCGAAGGTCGGCACGAACGACTGTGGGACATCCTCGGTGCACATCCGCGTTCTTACGAGACGCCGGACGGACCCGTCGACGGCACCTCGTTCGCCGTCTGGGCTCCGGCCGCCCGCGGCGTCACCGTCGTCGGCGACTTCGACGGGTGGAGTGGGCAATTCGCCCCCATGCGAGTCCTCGGTTCCACCGGAGTCTGGGAAATTTTCCTGCCCGACATCGCAGTCGGTTCGCTGTACAAGTTCCGGGTCCACGGTCACGACGGCTCGGTTCGCGACAAGGCCGATCCCATGGCGTTCGGTACCGAGGTCCCGCCGGCGACGGCGTCGCGGGTGACCACCAGTTCCCATGTGTGGAACGACGCGGCCTGGCTGGAAACCCGCGCCGGTGTCGATCCTTCGCAGTCCCCGATGAGCGTGTACGAGGTGCACCTCGGATCGTGGCGTCCGGGACTCGACTATCGGCAGATGGCCGAGCAACTCGCCGTCTACGTCACCGAGACCGGATTCACCCACGTCGAACTGCTACCCGTCTCCGAGCATCCGTTCGGTGGATCGTGGGGATACCAGGTCACCTCGTACTACGCACCGACCTCCCGCTTCGGCACCCCGGATGACTTCCGCTGGTTCGTCGACCACTTGCACGCCGCAGGGATAGGCGTCATCGTCGACTGGGTGCCTGCACACTTCCCCAAAGACGAATGGGCCCTGGCTCGTTTCGACGGAACTCCCCTGTACGAGCACGCCGATCCGCGTCGCGGCGAGCAGTTGGACTGGGGCACATACGTATTCGACTTCGGACGTCGCGAGGTCCGGAACTTCCTCGTCGCCAACGCATTGTTCTGGCTCGAGGAGTTCCATATCGACGGACTGCGCGTCGACGCCGTCGCCTCCATGCTGTACCTGGACTACTCACGCCCGGAAGGTGGATGGACTCCCAACATTCACGGTGGCCGCGAGAATCTCGAAGCCGTTGCGTTCCTGCAGGAGATGAACGCCACCGTTCACAAGAATCATCGAGGGGTCGTCACCGTCGCCGAGGAGTCGACGGCGTGGCCCGGAGTTACACGGGCGACCAATGTCGGTGGCCTCGGGTTCAACATGAAGTGGAACATGGGGTGGATGCACGACACTCTCGGGTTCCTCGGTCACGACCCGGTGCACCGGACTTACCATCATCACGAGATCACTTTCTCACTGATGTACGCATGGAGCGAGAACTACCTGCTACCGATCAGCCATGACGAAGTGGTGCACGGCAAGGGAACTCTGTGGACGAGGATGCCCGGCAACGACTTCGCCAAGGCAGCCGGCCTGCGCTCACTGCTCGCGTACATGTGGGCGCATCCTGGCAAGCAACTGCTGTTCATGGGACAAGAGTTCGGCCAGAGCGCGGAATGGTCCGAAGAACGCGGCCTCGACTGGTGGCAGCTCGACGACCAGTACACAGGCACTCTCCATCGCGGCGTCCAGCGACTGGTCGGCGATCTCAACTCTGCGTACCGACGCCATCCGGCTATGTGGACCCTCGACACCTCCCCCGGCGGATACTCCTGGATCGACGCCAACGACACCGAGAACAACGTCCTCAGTTTTCTGCGTTACGGTACTGACGGTTCGATTGTCGCCTGCCTGTTCAACTTCTCGGGCAGCGAACACTCGAGCTACCGCGTCGGGCTACCAGAGCCCGGCCGATGGGTGGAAATTCTCAACACCGATGCCGAGGTGTACGGCGGCTCCGGAGTCGGGAACCTCGGAGCGGTCACGGCAACGTCGCGTTCGTGGCACGGTCGGCCAGCCTCCGCACAGGTGGCGCTGCCAGCTGCTGGAGCGATTTGGATAAGTCTGGAGCGTTGATGGTCGGCCGGCGAGTAGTCATTGTCACGTCGTCACTGTTGGCAGTGGCCGCACTGCTCGCCGGTTGTGCCCAGGGAACGAGTGGCCACGCCGTCTCGATTTATCACGATCCGTTCCGCGTCGCCGGACTCGACGCAACGGCAGGACCGAGTGGGTTGCGCCCAGGAGCCCCCAACGCCGACCGAGCAATCACCGGCACCGACGGCGGGGACATCGACGCCCTGGCGGCCAACGCAATCACCGACATCGAAACCTACTGGTCCGCCGAGTACCCGTCTCTGTTCGACAAGCCCTTCGAACCGGTGGACGAGCTGATCTCGTGGGACCCCACCGAATCGAACGGCCCGGACTTCTGTGAGGAGACCACCGCAGAACTCATCAACGCCGGGTATTGCAGCATCGATCACACCATCGGTTGGGATCGCGAACTGCTGCTGCCCGAGGTACGCGAGAAGTTCGGTGAAGTGGCCGTTGCCTTCATCTTCGCGCACGAGTACGGCCATGCCGTTCAGCGCAAAGCCGGGATCGTCGGCGGTAAACGAGATGCCGCCCTGGTGCGCGAACAACAAGCCGACTGTTTCGGTGGGGCGTTCTTGCGGCACGTCGCCGAGGACAAGGCCGCACACTTCACCATGAACACCTCCGACGGTCTCAACAAGGTGTTGGCCTCGGCCGTCGCCATCCGCGACGAAGACCCCAATGATCCTGAGAGCCACCATGGTTCGGCTTTCGAGCGCGTCACCGCCACTCAGATCGGATTCACCGACGGCGCCGGCGCCTGCGCGAAGATGGACGCCGACGAGATCGAGTCACGACGCGCAGACCTACCGCAGCAGTTCGCCGAAGGCAACGATTCCGGAGAACTGCCGGTCACCGAGGCAACCCTCGACGAGTTCGTGAAGACCTTCCAAGCGATCTTCGATCTACCCGAGCCGCCGAAGGTCGTGTTCTCCGGCGCGGACACCGGGTGCAGCGACGCTGTTGCAACCGAACCTGTCTCGTACTGCCCGTCGACGAACACCATCGGAATCAGCGTCGACGAACTGGCCGAGCGCGGCACGCCGGGCCGCGTCGGACGACGCGAGTTGATCCAAACCAACATCACCGGCGACTACAACGCCTACGTCCTGCTCGCGTCGCGATACACCCTCGCGATGCAGAAGGAGAACGGCCAATCACTCGACACCCCGCAGACTGCCTTGCGCGCCGCGTGCCTGTCCGGCGTCATCACCGCAGCGCTCAGCCCCACCAACGCCGCGTCGTCCGGAGCTCAGGTCACGCTCTCCCCTGGCGACCTCGACGAAGCCGTATCAGGACTGCTGACCGACGGCCTCGCCGCAAGTGACGTCAACGGCGAGACGGTTCCGAGCGGGTTTGCGCGCGTCGACGCGTTCCGGACCGGCGTACTCGGTGGCCGGGAAGTGTGCGACAGCCGCTACACGGAGTAGCGGCTGCCGGTTCACACGTCAGTAGAGCGCGGAAGCCAACTTACGGCGGGCCGCGATGACGATCGGTTCTGCCGGGTCGAACAGTTCGAACAGTTCGAGCAGGTGCGTGCGAGCTGCGGCCTTGTCATCGCCGGCAGTTCGCGAGACCACCGAGATCAAGCGGGCGAACGACGCCTCGGGTTGTTGCGCGAACATTTCCAGATCGGCCGCTGCGAACTGCAGTTCGAGATTGGACGGATCAGCATCCGCGGCCGCAATCGACTCGGGATCGACGCCCTGAACCCGAGCCATGAACTTCACCTGGCGGACAGCGCTTTTGGCCTCCGCATTGTTGGGTTCGGCGTCGAGAATCACCTGGTACGCGGCGATGGCACTGTCGAGATCACCCTCGTCGAGCGCGGTTTCAGCGGCCACGAATCGAGGATCCTCGACCTCCTCCACCGGTTCGTCACCCTCGGGGACAGGACCGCTCAACTTGCCCTCGACAGCTTGGAGCACTGCGTCGAACCACTGGCTCAACTGCGCCTCCGGCTGAGCGCCCTGGAAATCGGCCAACGGCTGACCGGCCGCGACGGCAACAACCGTCGGCACCGACTGGACGCCGAAAGCCTGCGCGATGCGAGGACTCACGTCGACGTCGACGTTGGCAAGAATCCACTTGCCGCCGGCACGCGCTGCAAACGATTCGAGAACTTCGGTGAAGACAACCGAGGGCTCGTATGCGCGGCCACCGATGTTGACGATGACCGGGACCTGGCTCGACTTGAGCAGGACTTCGCTTTCGAAGTTCTCCTCGGTCACCTCGATCACTGCCCCGGAGACAGCAGAAACGGCCCCGTCGCCGCTGGTGTTACGCGGCGGTGGTGGGGCCGTGGCCCGCTCTTTGAAGGCGGACAAGTCGACTGCGCCGCTCATGGCGGCAGCAACTGCGGACGAACGCGCGGGGGGCCTGGAACCTGGTCGAGTCACGACTCCCAGTTTGTCACGAGTTGCGCGAAGCTACGTAGAGGGATGCAGCACTCAGACGAGCGCCGCGTTGCCCTTGGCAGCCTCGAACTCCGTGGACAGCTCACCGAGCTTGCCGTTTCGCACTGCCCAGCGTTCGAAGATGACGGTGCCGAACGGCGGAACGCTCGAGATCAGCGCAAGGATCGTGGTCTTGATGTCCCACTTGAGCGACCACGCGGTCAGCAGCGCAACAACGATGAATACCAGGAAGCCAGCGGTGCCGTGGACCATTCCGGGGATGCGAATCGCTTCTTCGTGTCCGAGAACCCACTTGAAGAACATGGCAACCAGCAAGGCCGCCCAGGTCACAGCTTCCCACCACGCCACCAGACGGAAGCGTTTCGCGGGAGTGGATACGTCAAAGATGTTCGCCATGAGGCCATTGTGCCCGAACAACTACGACGCCCCGTAGTTGTGTGAGGAAAACCACGGGGCGTCGCAGAGCGAGAGCGTTCGTTCGGGTGTATTTAGGGTGACGCTTGTGCCGGGGGTGCCTATGCCTTGGGGACGCGGACGATGAGTGCGTCGCCTTGTCCGCCGCCGCCGCAGAGTGCGGCTGCGCCGATGCCGCCGCCGCGGCGCTGCAGTTCGAGGGCGAGGTGCAGGGCGATGCGGGCACCGGACATGCCCAGGGGGTGTCCGACGGCGATGGCGCCGCCGTTGACGTTGACCTTGGCGGGGTCGAGGCCCAGTTCGCGGGTGGAGGCGATCCCGACGGCGGCGAATGCTTCGTTGATTTCGACGAGGTCGAGATCGGTGGGGTCGATACCTTCCTTGGCGCAGGCCTTCGCGATGGCCCGGGCGGGCTGGGACTGGAGGGTGGAGTCGGGTCCGGCGACGACGCCGTGGGCACCGATTTCCGCGATCCAGGTCAGGCCGAGTTCTTCGGCTTTGGTTTTGCTCATCACCACGACGGCGGCGGCGCCGTCGGAGATCGGGGAGGCGGAGCCGGCGGTGATGGTGCCGTCCTTGCTGAACGCGGGACGCAGTGTGCCGAGGGATTCGGTGGTGGTGTCGGCGCGGATGCCTTCGTCCTGGGCGAAGACGATGGGGTCGCCCTTGCGTTGGGGGATGGAGACGGGGACGACTTCGTTGTCGAAGTAGCCGTCTTTCCAGGCGCGGGCCGCGTTCTGGTGTGAGGCGGCGGCGAAGGCGTCCTGCTCGGCGCGGGTGATGTGGGCGGTTTCTTGTTGGTTGACCTGTTCGGTGAGCAGGCCCATGGCCTGGTCGGTGAAGATGTCGTGGAGGCCGTCGTAGGCCATGTGGTCGCGCATCGTGACGTCGCCGTATTTGAAGCCTTCGCGGCTTTTTTCGAGCATGTGGGGTGCGCGGGACATCGATTCCTGCCCGCCGGCGACGACGATGTCGAATTCGCCGGCGCGGATGAGTTGGTCGGCGAGGGCGATGGCGTCGATGCCGGACAGGCACACCTTGTTGATGCTCAGGGCAGGCACGTTCATGGGGATGCCGGCGGCGACGGCGGCTTGGCGGGCGGGCATCTGGCCGGCGCCGGCGGTGAGGACCTGTCCCATGATGACGTACTCGACCTGCTCGGGTGCGACTGAGGACTTGTCGAGGGCGCCCTTGATGGCGATGCCGCCGAGGTCGGACCCGGAGAGGTCCTTCAACGATCCGAGGAGTCGACCCATCGGGGTACGAGCTCCCGCAACAATCACAGAACTGGTCACGATTTCCTCCGGCTGCAAAAGAGACATAGTCGTCGGTTCCGTGCGGCTTAAGAGCCAAGTCACATCCCGACGTGTACTCCTCAAACGGTAGCGCTACCGTGAAAGGTATGACACAGACCTCCCCCAGTTCTGCACTCGCGCCTTTGTCCTCCGACCTCGTCGTCGCGATCGATCACGTCGGAATCGCGGTGCCCGATCTCGACGTGGCAATCGCGTGGTACACGCAGCACCTGGGCATGGTGTCGACCCACGAGGAAATCAACGAATCGCAGGGCGTCCGTGAGGCCATGCTCTCCGTCGTCGGCTCCCCCGCCGGATCCACTGCCGTTCAGCTGCTCGCGCCGCTGGACGAGAACTCGACCATCGCCAAGTTCATCGACCGAAGCGGCCCCGGACTCCAGCAGCTCGCCTACCGAGTCACCGACATCGACGCGATCTCCGCCGAGCTTCGCGACCGCGGTGTTCGGTTGCTGTACGACGCTCCCCGACGCGGTACGGCCAACTCGCGCATCAACTTCATTCACCCGAAGGACGCCGGCGGCGTCCTCGTGGAACTGGTCGAACCCGACGCGAGCCACTAGCAGACCCGACTCCAGCTCGTATGCCAGGTAGATTGTCGCCATGGCATACGAGCAGGACCGCGGTTCGATCCAACTTCCGTTCCAGATCGCACGGAAGGGATACGACCGTGACGAGGTACGTAACTACTTCGAGCGATTCGACGCGGAGCTGCGCGTTACCGCAGCCGATCGTGATGCTGCCGCCGCGCAGGCCCGTGATCTTGCCAAGCAGCTCGACGATGCACGCGACGACATCGACGACCTCCGCAAGGACGTCGACCGTCTCTCCGTTCCACCCACCACTGCGGAGGGCATGAGCGATCGCATCAGCCGCATGCTCCGCCTTGCCTCCGACGAAGCTTCGGAGGTTCGCGCGAAGGCCGAGGCCGACGCAGCCGAGATGACCTCCATCGCCGAACAGGACGGCGCCCGCCTACGTGGACACTACGAGTCGTTGATCGCCGAACTCGAGGACCGTCGCAACGCGATGGAAACCATGCACGAGCAGACCATGGCGCAGGCCCGTACCGAAGCCGCCCGGATCGTCGAAGCTGCACAGGCCGAGCGGGATCGACTGGCTGCCGAGTCCGAGGCCAAGCGCACCCAGATCCGCGAAGACTTCGACATCTCGATGTCGGAGCGCCGCGCCAAGGTCGTCGCCGCCGTCAATGAATTGGAGTCGTCGAGCAAGGCAGAGGCCGAGCGTCGACTCGCCGATGCGTCACACGAAGCTCAGCGCAGGCTGCAAGCCGCGACGGATCAATCCGAGCGCAAGATCGCTCACGCGAAGGAACTCACCGAAGAACTGCGCGTTCTCCGCGGCCGAATCCTGGCCCAGCTCTTGGGAATTCGCGGACAACTCGATTCGGTTCCGGCCATGCTCGCATCGGTCAATCGCGAGAGCGAACTTCTCGATTCACCGCCTGCTCCGGTCATCGTCGAAGCCGAGGAAGATCTCGAGATCGAAGACAAGAAGGCCGACGCAGATAAGGTCGACGCAGAACCGAGTATCGACGAAAACGACGTTCTCGAGGACTCGGACGAGACGAACACCGCCGAGATCGACACCCGCGCCGTTGAGCAGCGAGCCCAGTCCAGGAACTGATCGGCGCTCAGGACCACCTTCTGGTCAGGCTGCGAGTTCCGCGGCCTGACCAGCACCCGGTGTGCCAGTGCCGACGCTCGTTCGCGCCGCCCGGTTCCGAAGGCCAGGTCACCACGTGTGCGACTCCCGGCCTGATGTCGTGATCACAGCCGGGGCACCGATAGAACTTCGTCGCGTTGGAGCCGGGTATCGGCCGCACCATGTACATTTCACCGCCCGGCCCTGGCTCCTCCCGGACCAGCGCGCCGCCGAACAACACACCGCTAGGTGACGCCGACTCAGCGCTCGAGTTCTGAGTACGCCGAGGATCCGTTCGACGGGTTTGCTTCGGCGAAGGTTTGCGGCGCGGCATGGTTCGAGTCTAAACAGCGTCAGAAGAGTCGGAACTCGGTGCTTTCGGTGCCGCGCAAGGCCTCGTAGTCCAGGACCAGGCAGCGGATTCCACGATCGTTCGCCAAAGTCTTTGCCTGCGGCTTGATCTGTTGCGCTGCAAAAACTCCCGTGACCGGTGCGAGGAGCGGATCGCGGTTGAGCAACTCCAGGTAGCGCGTCAACTGCTCGACACCGTCGATCTCGCCGCGCCGCTTGATCTCCACCGCCACCGAGGCGCCGTCCGCGTCACGGACCAGAAGGTCGACCGGCCCGATGGCCGTCATGTACTCGCGTCGCACCAGGGTGTATCCGGGGCCGAGCGTCTCGACATGCTCCGCCAAAAGTTCTTGAAGGTGTGCCTCGACACCGTCCTTGATCAAACCCGGATCGAGACCGAGTTCATACGACGAATCGTGCTCGACCTCTTCGAGAGTGATCCGAAGTTCCTCGCCTGCCTTGTTGGTGACGACCCACAGGACATCGTCGCCGTCTCCGGTGGTCTCGACCAACCAGCACGGCGGACTCATCCAGTTGAGCGGCTTGTACGCCCGATCGTCGGCATGAATGCTGACCGAGCCGTCGGCCTTGACCAACAGCAGTCGTCTTGCGGTAGGGAGGTGGGAGGTCAGGCGTCCCACATAGTCGACACGGCAACGAGCAATAACTAGGCGCACCGGACCACCCTAAGCGATCATTACGACTACTCTCGACACACTATGCAGCGAAGCCGTGTCCCGAGTGCGCCCCTGGGGTCGTGGCTGCTCGGATCCACCGACGAAAGCCCCAGGCGCCGCCGAATCCGCGTCCAGGCACTACTGACCGCCCCTCTCCTGGTCACCAACCTGATCGGAGCGGTACTGGCGATCGTGCTCGTCGGATTCGTGGTTCCCGGACCCGAGATCATCCACCCCGAATTCGCGTGGATCAACTTCATTGCCGTGCCCGTCTTCATCGGGTGTGTCTTTCTCATCGGACTTCTGTGGGGCACCAAACGGCTGATGCGGGATCTTCGGTGGGCCACCGAGGATCACCCACCGACAGAGCAGAATCAACGCGCGGCGCTGCGCGGGCCGTGGAGACTGACCCGAGTGCAAGCCGTCCTGTGGACGGCCGCGCTCATCACCTTCACAACCATGTACGGAATCGTCGACCCCGACACCATTCCGAAAGTTCTGTTCACCGTGGCTTTCAGCGGTATCACCACATGTGCCTTCTGCTACCTGCTCAGCGAGTTCGCACTCCGCCCGATTGCTGCGCGTGCACTCGAATCCGGAGCACCCCGCAAGGCTGCCGTTCTCGGACTGACCGGCCGGACAATCCTCGTCTGGCTGCTCGGAAGCGGAGTCCCCGTCACCGGCTTGATGCTCGTAGCGGTCTTCAGCTTCATCCGACCCGCTTCGTGGCAAGCACTCGCGACCGCGATCCTCGTCATCGGCGGGATCACACTGTGCGTCGGACTCGGGCTGACGTACATCAACATTCGGTCCGCCGCGGCTCCCATTCGGTCTGTGCGACGAGGCATGGAACAAGTCACCCGTGGTGACCTCACCGCGTCCGTCGTCGTGTACGACGGAACCGAGCTGGGGCTGCTGCAGACCGGCTTCAATCGCATGGCCGAGGGCCTGCGCGAACGAGAGCGAATTCGCGACCTCTTCGGGCGCCACGTCGGACACGAGGTTGCCGCAAACGCGGTCCGCCGCAACCCGGAGCTCGGCGGGGAAGAACGTGACGTTGCCGTTCTCTTCGTCGACGTCATCGGTTCGACCACCATCGCGGCCACCAACTCCCCGACCGCGGTGGTCGCTCTACTCAACCGATTCTTCGACGTCATCGTCGACGAGGTCGATGCTCACGGTGGATTCGTCAACAAGTTCGAGGGCGACGCAGCGCTGGCGATCTTCGGAGCGCCGACAACACTCGACGATCACGCCGGCAGTGCACTTGCCGCCGCCCGCAAGATTCAACAGCGCCTGCGTGCCGAAGTTCCGGAAGTAAGCGCGGGAATCGGCGTCGCTGCGGGTATTGCCGTGGCCGGAAACGTCGGTGCGCGAGAAAGATTCGAGTACACCGTCATCGGTGATCCGGTCAACGAGGCAGCGCGCCTGTCGGAGGTCGCCAAGACGGTTCCGGGTAACCTCGCCGCTTCAGGAAGGGCTGTGGCTGCCGCTGACAGCGCCGAAGCTGCCCACTGGTCGATCACCGAGAACATCACCCTTCGTGGCCGTCTCGAACAGACCGAGCTCGCGATTCCTTGCGACGCCCTGGAGTCCGAGGCCGCTCCGGCAGATTCGGTCCCCGTCCAGCCCTGACCTCCAACCCCTGCCCTGCCCTGCCCTGCCCTGCCCTGCCCTGCCCTGCCCTGCCCTGAGCGAACGGCACTTTCGGTCGATCCAAGGCGACGAACGCCACGTTCGCTCGATGACTTTCCCACTTCTCGTCGGTCTATATCGGAACAGCGGAAATCCGACGACGCCTGGGAGATGGGTACGACTATGAAACTGACGACCTTTACCATCGTCACTCTCGACGGGGTGATGCAAGGACTCGGTGGGCCGGACGAAGATCGGCGTGGTGGATTCGAGCGCGGCGGGTGGTCCGCGCCGTTGGTGGACACCGAAGCGATGACTTTCCTCGTCCAGGTCTACCAGCGTGCTGACGCGTTCCTGTTCGGCCGACGCACGTACGACATCTTCGCCGACTATTGGGGCGCGTTCGAGAATCCGGAGGTCAACCCCATTGCCAGCGCCTTGAATTCGCGGCCGAAGTATTTGGCGTCGACGACGCTGACCGATCCACAATGGAAGAACACGACCGCGCTCACAGGTGACACCGCCACCGCGATCGGCGAACTGAAAGCCAGACCCGGCGGTGAGATTCAGGTGCACGGCAGTGGCAACTTGTGCCGCTGGCTTCTCGCGAACAATCTCGTCGACGAGATGATCCTGCTGATCGCCCCGGTGGTCCTAGGCCAGGGCACGCGACTCTTTCCCGACTCCGGACCGGACATCGCACTCGAGCTGGCCGAATCGCGGGCCACTCCAAAGGGTGTGACGATTCAGCGGTATCTGCCTACCGGCCGGCCGAAGTATGCAACCGCCACCGCCGACGGCTTCGACTGATCCGGGCAAAGCGCCTGTCGTCCTCAGTCGTGCTCCCGCCCCTGATGGTGTGAACGTACCGTTCCCCTCGTCTAAGAGGGTGAGAGTGTCGTTCACTCGATCCCGGGGTGGTGGTGGTGAGCCGACTGGCGGCCGGGGTGCCGTGTACGGGGTGAACGGTACGTTCATCTCGCTGGAGGCGACGGAAGTGCCGTTCGCTCGATGCCGGGGGCGGGTTGGGGAGATGGTTTTGGGCTTGTTTTGGGTACGAGAAAGCCCCCCAACCACGAATGGTTGGGGGGCTTCTCTAATGTGTGTTCGGCGGTGTCCTACTCTCCCACACCCTGTCGAGTGCAGTACCATCGGCGCTGAAGGGCTTAGCTTCCGGGTTCGGAATGGGACCGGGCGT
>NZ_JBHTTG010000008.1:0-422203 GCF_042794655.1 Rhodococcus sp. NPDC056516
TTTTCTGTTCAGGTGCTTACTTGCTGGGGTCGCAAACCTTCCACGTGCCGTCCTGGCGTTCGAGGTCGAACGTGCGCCACGACTGCTCGCCGGTGCTCGGCAAACTTGCCTGAACCTGAGCGATCGCGGTGTCGTCGGTGATGCGAACAGCGTCGACGGCTCCGACCTGCGGGATCGTCTTCTGTGCGACGGCATTGTCGTGGACCTGAGCGAACGCCGCGTCGGGAATGGTCCGGTAGTACTCGCCCAGCGCTCCACACGTCGACGTTCGCAGAGTCGCCAGATCGCCGGTCTGCAGAGCGTCGACGTACGTCGAGATGGCGGTCTGAACCTGCGCCTCGGGTGAGCTTTCGCCGCTACCGCTGTTGGACGAGACGAAGACTGCGATGCCGATTGCCGCGAGGACGGCGACGCCGGCCGCAGCCGCCGCGATGTACCAGCCCTTGCCGCTGCGCTTGGTCTTTTCCGGCGCGGCAGGCTCGATGCGAGTCGGCATCGGCTGGGCCGGAGGCGGGGTTGGCGCGACGCCCACCCGTTGAGGCGCGGCGCGCTGCTGCGGTTGAGGCGCGGCGCGCTGCTGCGGTTGAGGCGCGGCGCGCTGCTGCGGTTGAGGCGCGGCGCGCTGCGGCGGTGGTGTGGGGGCCTGCTGCCCCGTCGGGGGCGCCACCTTGGGAATGGCGACGGTTGCCGGTTCCGGCTTGGGCTTGGGTGCCGGTGCCGGTGTCGGTGTTGCCGTGGGTGCCTGAGTTGCCTTGGGGATCGCGACGGTTGGTGCGCTGGCGGCTTTGGCGTCGCCGTCCGCCTTCGAGCCCGTGCCTGCCTTCTGAATCGCCACAGTCGCAGGTTCGACCGGGGCCGACTTCTCCGGCGCACCGTTCGGGGCTGCGCTCTTTTTCGAGTTGTCGTCTTTCGAGTCCGGCACGGGTAACCCTTCGGTCTTATGCGGCAATGACCATGTCAGGGTAACGACCGGTATGTACCCGGCATAACTCCGACCGTCGGCGAGGCGGTCCTGTGGCGGAAAGGCGTAGCGGGCACAATGAGCGCATGACCCAATTCGGTGACCTGCTCGGACCCAAGCCCACTCTGCTTCCCGGCGACGACGACGCGGAATCGGCACTGCTCAACCACGCTGACCCGGCCCAGGTCGCGGCCGACCATCCCACTGCCTCCATCGCGTGGGCCTACCTCGCCGAGGCTTCCCTGGACAAGGGCGAAACCATCACTGCCTACGCCTACGCGCGTACCGGCTACCACCGTGGACTCGACCAACTGCGTCGTAACGGTTGGAAGGGTTTCGGTCCCGTGCCCTACAGCCATGAACCGAACCGTGGCTTCCTGCGTTGCGTCGCAGTCTTGGCGAAGGCTGCGAAGACGATCGGTGAAGCCGACGAGTACGCGCGTTGCCTCGATCTGCTCGAAGACTGCGATCCCAACGCCGCCGAAGCGCTTGGCCTCGGTTAGCAGTTTCCGCCCGAGCCGGGCCGGCATCAAGGACCGGGCTCGCAAATCGGTGCGTCGGCTTCAGACGTCGGCGCTACCGATCATTCAATGTGCCTTGGCGGCCGGATTAGCGTGGTGGGTTGCCACCACGGTGATCGGGCACCATGCGCCGTTCTTCGCGCCGATTGCTGCCGTGGTCTCGCTCGGTCTGTCGCTGGGTGCACGACTACGACGCTCGTTCGAGTTGGTTGCGGGCGTCACGGTCGGCATCGGAATCGGCGATCTGATCATCTCCGGTATCGGGAGCGGACCGTGGCAGATCAGTTTGGTCGTCGTGCTGGCGATGTCCGTCGCGGTGCTTCTCAACAGCGGGCCGATTTTCTCCATGCAGGCGGGAAACTCGGCTGTGCTGGTGGCGACGCTCATCCCGCCGGGTGGCAGCGGCGGTCCGGATCGCATGATCGATGCCCTGGTCGGTGGTCTGGTGGGCATCGCGGTGGTCGCGATCATCCCCACCCACCCGGTACGACGCGCACGCAAGGATGCAGCATCGATCCTCGGAACAGCTTCCGAGGTACTGCAATTGGTGGCAGACGGCCTCGTCGCGAATGACCCGGACCCGATCGTGAAGGCACTGCAGAAGGCGCGCGCAACTCAAGGCGCCATCGACGGGTTGCGCAGTAATCTTCTCGGCGGGCGCGAGATCAGCCGAATCTCCCCGCTGTACTGGAACAGTCGACCTCGCCTCGAAAGGCTCATGGCAACAGCCGATCCCATCGACAACGCGTTGCGCAACATTCGAGTGCTCGCGCGTCGTTCGTTGACGTTGGTCAGAGATGACGAGATTCTCGATCCCCGTTTGGTGGCTCAGGTCGAGCGCTTGTCGAAAGCCGTTGAAGTGCTGAAAGACATGATCCTGGCGGAGCCGGGGGAGCAGCCCGATCAAGCCGAGGCAGCGCGTGTCCTGCGCTCGGTGGCCAAGGAACTGAAACCTGCGATTGTCGAGAACGCGGGCCTGTCCTCGACTGTGGTGTTCGCCCAGATTCGATCGTTGGTGGTCGACCTCCTGCAGGTCGCGGGCATGAAGCGCATCTCGTCGATCGCCACACTGCCGCCGACTGTGCCGCACCCGGCGTACGAGCCGGATCACTGACCTCTGCCCTTTCCCGCTCACTGAGCAACTCATTGTATGTATGCGAATGTATGCATATGCTCTGAGAAGGACTTGGGAGGGAACAGGACAAATGGGAGCAGGGCACGGCCATTCGCATGGCCACTCGGCGGCAGATTCGGTCGGCGTAGGACCGTCACCGCAGCGCATCAGAAAAATGGCGATCGCACTTGCGATCCTCGTCGCGTTCCTCGTGCTCGAAGCCACGGTCGGCATCCTGATCAACTCGTTGGCTCTGCTTGCCGACGCCGGTCACATGCTTACCGACGTGGTGGGTATGGCCATGGGACTGACCGCGTTGCTACTTGCGAAGAAGGGCAGCACCACCGCGGCCAGGACCTTCGGTTGGCATCGCGCCGAAGTGTTGACCGCCATGGCCAACGCGGTGATGCTGCTGGCCGTCGCGGCCTGGGTCTTCTACGAGGCAATCGGTCGGATCGGAAACGAACCCGAGATCCCGGGCGGCGCCCTGATCATCACTGCGGCTGCCGGTCTGGCCGCGAACATCGTCGTGATGCTGATGCTGCGCGGCGACTCCAAGGACAGCCTGGCCGTGCGCGGCGCCTACCTCGAAGTGCTTGCCGACGCCGTCGGTAGCGTCGGTGTTCTGATCGCCGGTGGCCTTGTCCTGCTGTTCAACTGGACGTGGGCGGACGTCGTCGTCGGTGTTCTCATCTCGCTGTGGGTGGTGCCGCGTGCGATCAAACTGGCCGCAGCATCGCTGCGCATTCTGACACAGGCGTCGCCGGCCGACGTCGACGTCGAAGCGGTCGAGGCCGACCTGGCCGCGCTGCCGAGCGTGATGGGTGTTCACGACCTACATGTCTGGACTCTCACCACCGGCATGGATGTCGCCACGGTCCACCTGACCAGTGACGCGAATTCGTCGAACGTTCTGGAATCCGCGCGCACCGTCCTCGAGAGTCACGGTCTTTCCCACGCCACCGTCCAGGTGGAATCGTGTGCCAACGGCGAGCACTGCGAGAAGAACGTCACTTGGTGAAGCGGGTGATCTCCTTGCCCGGCTTCCAGAGGTCTACGTACATGTGCTCGTCGTCGACAGTCGTGTGCACCACCTCGTCGATGTCGAGAACGAAGAGGTGCAGGGGCTTCGGAACCTCGTAGGTGTAGCTTGCCAGCACGGCTTCGAACTCGTCGCCGGTCACCTCGCGTGCGATTCCGGCGATCTTCGCATCGCCGCCTTCCATCGTGTGCTCGCCGGGATTGCTGTGGAGGGCGTAGCGCCCGTCGCGGATGAGGTCCTTCGCCTTGAGCGCGCCGAACATCGAACCGAGCACCAGACGCCCGTCGAGGATTTCGACTTCGGTGCCGCTTGCCCTCGGTGAACCGTCCTTGCGCAGCGTTGCGAGGACATGATGCTTGTGGGCCTCGAATCGCGCTTGGACCGCGTCGGCGAGGGTGGGAACTTCTTCGGAGAACTGCTTCCAGGTGACCATGACGGTCATTGTGCACCCCTATTCCTGACAACTTCTGTCAGTGATTCTCGGTAATGTTCGCGTCATGAGATCCGCGCGGTTGCTCCAACTCATGTTGCGTTTGCAGGGCAGTCGTGGCGTCGTTGCCGATCAGTTGGCCGACGAGTTCGGTGTATCGGTGCGGACGATCTACCGCGACGTGGCCTCGTTGTCGGCTGCCGGAGTGCCGATCTGGACCGAGAGCGGACCGGGCGGTGGCGTCCGTCTGCTCGACGGTTGGCAGTCCAAACTCTCCGGTATGACGGACGACGAGACGTCCGCGCTCATGCTGTTGGGTGTGCCGTCCATCGCCGCGGATCTCGGGCGATCCGACGCCGTCGGTTCGGCGGGGGCCAAACTGCTCCGCACCCTGCCCGGACCGCTGCGCGAGAGCGCGCGCCTGTGGCAGGACCGAATCCTGGTCGACGTCCCAGGCTGGTTCGGCGGCGTCGACGACATCTCCGCGCTTCCGATCGTCACATCTGCCGTGCTCGACTCGCGTCGGCTGCGGTTCATCTATCGCGATCGGGAGCGGACGGTCGAACCGCTGGGGTTGGTCATCAAAGCCGGCGTTTGGTACCTCGTGGCGGGTTTGAACGGACGTACCCTCTCGTTCCGGGTAGGCCGCATCAAAAACGCCGTGGTCGAAGATGATTCGTTCGCCCGGCCGTTGGATTTCGACCTGGCGTCGTGGTGGGCGGCGTCGATGGCCGAGTTCGACCGGTCGCTGCTCCGTTTCCACTGCCGAGTGCGGGTGTCGCCTGAGGGAAGGCGCCGGCTCCCCGATGTGGTGGGCGAGCTTGCCGCTGCTGTCGAAGTGGGACCAGAGGACAACGACGGATGGGTGAGTGCCGAGCTGAAACTCGAGAGCGAGGATGTCGCGCTCTCACAGTTGATCGGGCTGGGCGTAGACGTCGAGGTGCTCGAACCCTCGTCCTTGCGTGACGGGATGCGCACCGTGGCGGAGCGGATGCTTCTCCGCCACGGGTAGGTGATCAGGCCGTCGCAGAACGCTTTGCCAGCAGACGGGTAATACCTAGTTGAGCTGCAACGATGATCGCACCAACCACCAGGCCAAGCGCTGCCGACGCAAGTGTGTTGACGATCCACGCCAATACACCGCCGACTCCGGCGATGTCACTGACTGCTTCTTCGCCATGATGAACGGCATCGTAGAGCGGGTGGAAGCCCAGTTCGTCGATGCCGACCAACAAGATGTGGCCACCGACCCACAGCATCGCGGCGGTACCCACCACCGAGAGCACTGACATCACGTGAGGCATGCCGCGAACCAGGCCTCGGCCGACCTTGTGGGTGAAGCCCGATGACGTCTCGGCGATTTTCAAGCCGATGTCGTCCATCTTCACGATCAGTCCGACGACGCCGTAGACGACCACGGTGATGACCACGGCGACGACGGCGAGAATTACCAACCGGCTCCAGAAACCTTCGCCCGCGATGGTGTTGAGTGCAATCACCATGATCTCGGCGGACAGGATCAGGTCGGTGCGCACGGCGCCCGAAACCACAGCCTCTTCGTCGCGCGGATGCTCGCCGGCCGTTTCGTGGTGGTCACCGTGGCCGAAGATTGCACCCCAGATCTTGTGCACTGCTTCGTAGCTGAGGTAACAGCCGCCGACCATCAACAGGGGAGTCAGCAGCCAGGGAAGGAACTGACTCAGCAACAGAGCGATCGGCAGAATGATCAGCAGCTTGTTGCGCAGCGATCCGATGGCGATGCGCTTGATGATCGGTAATTCGCGTTCGGCCGCGAGCCCGCGGACATACTGCGGTGTGACGGCTGCGTCGTCGATGACTACGCCCGCAGCTTTGGCGGTCGCCTTACCGGTTGCGGCGGCGACGTCGTCGATCGAGGCGGCTGCCATACGAGCCAGGGCTGCCACGTCGTCGAGCAGGGCGAAGAGTCCGCCGGCCATCACAGACCTCCAGTGGAATCAGTGGAAAAAGGTGGCCGGACCGAACCGGTGACGCAATTACTTGATCGCACGAGGTCTCTATCCATGGTCGTCGTAGGTGAGGTCAGGTCACCTGGAACGATACCGGGGGCATCCGTCAGGGACGACCTCGCTCGGTCGATTGCCCTTCGTCACGAAAGGTCTTCCCGACCCGGTGCTCGCATGTAAGACTGCACAGAAGATCGATCGAAACGGGGCACTATGCGTGAACCAGACACTGCACAGGTCGCCAAGACTTTCGACGCAATGGCGGCGCACTACGACCGACAGATCGGGCGCTTCGAACGCTTTGTGCTCGGTGACGCCCGGAAATGGGCTGTGGACCAGGCCCATGGGCGCGTGGTCGAGATCGCCGTGGGAACCGGGCTGAACCTGCCTCTCTACGGGGATGACGTCGATTACGTCATCGGCGTGGATATCTCGAGTGCGATGCTCGATCAGGCCAGGATGAAAGTCTCCGAGGGGGTGAAGACCGAAGTCGACCTACGTCTCGGCGACGTGCAAGCACTCGATGTTCCCGACGAGTGCGTGGACACGTTGGTGTCCACGTACGCCTTTTGCACGATCCCCGATCCGGACCGAGTTGCGAGCGAAGCATTTCGGGTCCTGGTGCCTGGAGGTCGGTTCGTTCTCGCGGAGCACGGGCCGAGCAAGAACATTGTTGCGCGCACATTGATGAAGGCCGTGGAACCGCTTTTCGTACGGTTCGGTGCTGATCACCTCACCCGCGAACCGGTCGGATACCTCGAAAACGCAGGCTTCCTGATCGACGAGGTGCAGCGCAGCGGACGGGGCGGAATCGTGTTTCGGGTGGTGGCGCGGAAGCCGGATCCCGAATGGACGGCGCTCGGTCACTGACGTCCGAGCACCGTCCATGGAGTTTGCTCAGCCCAGGCGCTCCAGGATGGTCGCGTTGGCCAACCCACCTGCCTCACACATGGTCTGGAGCCCGTAGCGCGCGCCGCGCTGTTCCATCGCATTGACCAGGGTGGTCATGATCCGCGTTCCACTGCCGCCCAGCGGGTGACCGAGTGCGATGGCGCCGCCGTGGACGTTCACCTTGGACAGGTCGACGCCGGTGTCCGCTGCCCACGAGAGGACCACTGGGGCAAAGGCCTCGTTGACCTCGAACAGGTCGATGTCCGAAACCGTCAACCCCGCACGGGCCAGGACCTTCTGCGTAGCCGGGATCACCGCGGTGAGCATGTATAGCGGATCGTCGCCGGCGACGGCGAAGCTGTGCAACCGTGCCTTCGGGGTGAGGCCGAGTTTCGCGGCGATCTCACTGGTCGTGATCATCACCGCCGAACTGCCGTCCGAAAGCGGGCTGCTGTTGCCCGCGGTGATGGACCAGTCGATCTGCGGGAATCGCTGTGCGTAGTAGTCGGATTCGAAGGCGGTCCGTAGGCCGCCAAGGGTCTCGACCGTGGTGCCGGGGCGGATCGCTTCGTCGACCGACAGCTGCGGGAGCGTAGCGAGTTCCTTGGTGAAGTACCCACTCTCGGTTGCCAGCGCAGCTTTCCGATGACTCGACGCCGAGAACTCGTCCAGTTGGGTACGGCTCAGTCCCCACTTGGCGGCGATCAATTCGGCGCTGATGCCCTGCGGAACCAGACCGTCCGGGTAACGCTCTTCGAAACCTACCCCGAGTGACTCGCGCCCGACGCTGCTCGAGCCCATCGGCACTCGGCTCATCGACTCGACTCCGGCAGCGACGACGATGTCGTATGCCCCGGCGATGACACCCTGAGCGGCAAAATGAACCGCTTGTTGGCTACTTCCACACTGTCGGTCGACCGTGGTCCCCGGAACCGACTCGGGGTAGCCGGCGGCAAGAAGTGCAGTGCGAGTGACATTCTGGCTTTGCTCGCCGACTTGACTGACCGCACCGCCGATGACGTCGTCGATCAGTGCGGCATCGATTCCGGTTCGCTCGACCACCGCTTTCAGGCTGTGGGCGAGCAGGTCGACGGCATTGATGCCGTGCAGTGCGCCGTTGGCCTTTCCCTTGCCGATCGGAGTGCGAACGGCTTCGACGATAACTGCGTCTCTCATGACAAATTCCTTTCAGGGATGGCGGATTCAGCGGAGACAACTGGGGAGGGTGCAGTAGCCGGGGTCATTCCCAGTGATGCCAGTGCAGAGGCAAGCGCGACAGCGAAAATCACCCACCAGGCCTGACGGAAAGTGTCAGGGGCGACGGAGGAGCCGAGAACCGCGATCAGAACGCTCACGCCGAGAACGGTTCCGATCTGTCGGCTCATGCTGATGATTGCGCTACCGGTGGCTGATCGAGCCGGCGCCAGATCTGCGGTGGCCTGGGACAGAATGGTCGGGAGGGCAAGGCCGACGCCGATTCCGGCGATGATCCAGCCCGGCAAGAGTCCGGTCGCGTAGTTGGGCGTTGAATCGACCGAGACGAGGACCAACACCGTTCCGACAGCCCACAGAATGCTGCCGAGTGCGGCGACGCGTCCGGCCGAGTACCTGCGCGAAAGCGACCCTCCGGCGATCGCGAACAGTGGAACCAGAAGTGGACCCGGCGAGACGGCGAAGCCGGTTCGCAATGCCGAGTATCCCCAAACTTCTTGCAGCCAGAGGATGTTCGAGAGCAGGCCGGCAGCAAATGCCGCACTGAACAAGATGGCGGTGACGTTGGACCAGGCAAATGAGCGGATCTTCAAAAGGTCGGGAGCAATCAACGGAGTGCGATGGCGAGAGTTGCTCCACCAGAACGAGAGTAGGGTGACGGCGGCGACGGCGAAGGCTATCAGAACGCGGCTGTCGGTCCATCCCCAGTCCGGACCCTGGACGAGAGCGAGTGCAAGAGAGCCGATTCCGACTGTGAGTAGGGCGGCGCCGACGAAGTCGATTCCGGCATCGGGTTCTTTGTGTGTCGTATCCGGGACGAGTCGGACTGCCAAGTAAAGCAATACGATCCCCACCGGAACGTTGATCAGGAAGACCCAGCGCCACGACGCTTCGACGAGAATCCCGCCGACGACAGGGCCGAATGCCGCTGCTGCCGCACCGGCCGCCGCCCAGATGCGCACGCCGGATTGGCGTTTCGCAGCCGGAAGTGCGCTGATCAAGAGGCCGAGGCTGGCCGGGGTGAGCGCTGCGGCGCCGACTGCCTGGACGATGCGGAATGCCACCAGTGCCCACAATGACGGACTGAAAGCGCAGGCGGCGCTGGCGAGGGTGAACAGCGCGAGGCCGGCGATGAAGGCGCGCTTGTGCCCGATCCTGTCCGCCCAGCGTCCGAGGGGTATCAACAGTGCGGCGTAGACGATCGCGTAGCTGTTGAGGATCCAGCTGAACTCGCCGAGCGAGTGACCCGGGTAGCTCTTGGCGATGTCGCCGAAGGCCACGTTGACCACAAAAAGATCGAGGCTGGCGACAAACGGCGCCCCCGACAGTATGGCGAGGAGGGGTCCGGTCCGCACCGGCTGGCTATGAAGTTCCATAGTCAGCAATCTAGACTCTGGCTATGGTTATGGCAAGCCAGGGGGTATGGTGAATTGCATGGACGCTGTACGACTGACCGGAGTGCTCGAAGATCGCGACGCCTGGCGGGCCACGCACTGTTCGATCGGGCGGGCCATGGAAGTGGTCGGCACTCGCTCGGCAATGCTGATTCTGCGAGAGGCCTATTACGGCACAAAGCGATTCGACGACTTCGCGTCGCGAGTCGGCATCACCGAGGCGGTCGCGTCGGCGAGGCTGAAAGAACTCACTGAGGCGGGCCTCTTCGAGCGTGTGCCGTACAAGGAACCTGGAAAGCGGACGCGGCACGAGTACGTGCTCACTGAGAAGGGTCGTGACCTGCTGCCGGCAGTTCTGGCGCTGATGCAGTGGGGGGACAAGTACCTGCACGGCGGAAAAGGTGGACCGTTGGAGGTGGCGGACGACGCCACCGGCGAGCGCGTTCGCGTCGAGGTGCGCAGTGAGTCGGGACGTGAAGTGCCTTTGGGGGAGTTGCGGGTATCTGTCAACAAATCGCGCGGGCGATAGCTTTTGGCGCGCTCGAATATTCATGTACTTCAACGGGTCTCGAGTGTTCTTTGCTTTTGAAGTTGTCCGTTATGTCTCTGGTTATCGAAAGTATGTTCGATTAAACTTTGGGTATGGACAGTCGGGATGCGTGGCAGCTGGATGGTGAGGGCCTCAAGAGTGAGGTTCTGGATCTGGTGCGTGTCCGGCATGAGTTGCAGTCGCGGATGGTGTTGTTGATCGTGGAGATGTTTTCCCGTGAGGTTCTCGGCGGGAAGGGTTTTCGGGCGATTGCGCAGTGGTTGCATGGTTCGACGAATTTGGAGATCGGTGAGTGCAGTCTGCTGGTCAGCTTGGCGCGGTTGCTGTTGCTCGAACCTGTTGTGGCGGATGCTTTTCACCGCGGCGATGTGGATGCGTTGAAGGCGCGTCAGGTGGCGTCGTTTTGTCAGCATCCGCCGAAGAACATGACGCCGGCGGATGTGGACAAGGCCCTCGGGATTCTGCTTGACCTGGCGTCGAAGAACATTGCGGATTGTGATGCGGTGCGGGCGGCGATTCGGCGGATCGAGAAGCAGTACGGAAAACGCGAGGACGGTGTTCCGGTGGGGGAGGATTCGGAGCGTAATGAGTTCTATGCCTCGAAAGGCTTGTACGGGCGGGTGTCGGTGAAAGGTGATCTGGATGCCGTGAACGGTGCCCGTCTGATCACGTTGTTGTCGAGTTTGTCGGCGCCGACGCCGGAGAAAGACGGAGTCAAAGACGCCCGTACTCCGGCGTTGCGGCGGGCGGACGGGTTTTGCGAGTTGTTGCGGCGGTACGAGCGGGCGGGGTTGGGTCCGATCGAGGGTGGGGTGAAACCGCACATCACGGTCACGGCCAGCGCAAAAGACATGACCGACCTCAAAGCCTTGAAGGATCTACTGCCGTCCACTCAGGAACTCGGGTTCGCGTGGACGGATTGGGTGGGCCCGATCAGCATCGACACTGCACGGATGTTGGCGTGCGATTGCACGGTCACCCGGATTTTGTTGGATGAGAACGGGGTTCCGCTCGAATGTGGCAAAGAAGCGAGGACCGCGACGGTTCCGCAGGGGCGAGCGTTGGCCGTCCGTGATGGTGGGTGTGCGTTTCCGGGGTGCGGGACACCGCCGGGGTGGTGCGATGCTCACCATATCGTTCACTGGAATGATGGCGGCCCAACAGATCTCGACAACCTGATTCTGTTGTGCGGTCATCATCATCGGACACTGCACCACACCGAATGGCGAGTCGAGATCGGCCCGGATCGGAAGACTGTGTTCTATCCGCCGATGTCGATCGATCCGTTCCAGCATCCGATCGGCGGGAACAGTCCACCGACAGCAGCCTGAACCGCGACAAATCAAGACGCGAGCACCGGGGCACAATCATGCCGCGGTGCTCGAGCCTGCGTTCTGGAGTCTTGGTGGCTGGGCCTCAGCTCAGTGACTTCTTGAACCCGACATGGGAGGCGACAAATCCGAGTCGCTCGTAGAAGTCGTGAGCTTCCTTGCGAGTTTGATCCGAGGTGAGCTGCGCCAAGAAGGCGCCGCGCCGGGCACCTTCTTCGCAGGCCCATCGGATCATCGAACTGCCGATGCCCTTGCTGCGGAAGTCCTCGTGCACGCGAACGGCTTCGATCTGCAGGCGAGTCGCGCCCATCCGGCTCATACCCGGAATGAAGGTCAATTGCATTGTGCCGATTACAGCGTCGCCGACCAGAACGGTGACGAGGAGTTGCGCCGGATCCTCGTCGATTCGTTTGAAGGCGTCTTCGTAGATCGTTCGGGCTTCGGGGTTGGTCGTCTCCCGGGTGCTCCCGATCGGGTCGTCGGCGAGCAAGTCGATCAGTGCTTCCACGTGTCGAATCTCGGCCCGCGTGAGGGTGTATTCCACTCCGCCGGACTGAAATGACGTCGCAATCATCGATGCTCCCCTGAAGAAGAATGAATGTCTGAAATGTCAGACTCTCACGAGTCTCCTCCAGCGCACTCGATCACGTCCAGAAACGCATGAGGGCGTTACCGAGCATGGCGTAGTAGTCGGACACCCCGCTCAATTCGAAGATCCAGTAGATCGCGTCGAAGAAGACGACATTGATCTGCGGGACAAACAGGAGCGCAACCAACAGGAGCAGCCCGTACGGCTTGAACTGGTCGAGTTGGTGCCGTGTGTTGGGTGCGAGGTAGGGCTCCAGTGCGTTGTAACCGTCCAGACCGGGGACTGGTAGCAGGTTCAAAACTGTTGCCATGACCTGCAAGAAGGCCAGGAAACTGAGGCCGGCCCAGAACGTCAGATGCTCGGCCGATGAGCCGTACGTACGTATGACCACGAGGAGGATCACCGCGGCGACGGCGTTCGTGAACGGACCGGCGAGCGATATTCGGGCCTGCACCTTGGGCGGGAACATCCCGGTGCGCAGGTACACGGCGCCGCCGGGAAGCCCGATGCCGCCCAACGCGATGAACAGCACCGGCAGTCCGATCGAGAGCATCGGATGGCTGTACTTGAGCGGGTTGAGCGTCAGGTAGCCACGAGCCTCGACGTCGGTGTCTCCGTGACGCCACGCCAGATACGCATGGGCGAACTCGTGCAAGCACAGCGTGACCACCCAGCCGGCAACCACGAGGACAAAGACACCCGCGCGGCCCGCGATGGAACCCCACGTCGAGTTCCAAGCGACGACTCCGGCGATGACGGTGACGGCAACTACGCCGAGGAAGACGGGGCTGGGTCTAACCGCCGACCGTGCTGCTCCGGTTCTCACCTGACCAACAACCAAGTCTTGTCGTGCCGGTAGAAGGTCGAACGCTTGAGATCGCGCGGGTTGGGGACACCGTCGCGAACCAGGCGAGCTGCGGGCGATCCCAGCTGAATCGCTCGGCCTTCCAGCCAGCGTCGTCCGCTCCATCGACTCTTACGATCGACAGATGCCTTGATGCCGGGGAGCTTGGGGCTCGGCACTATCCGGATGCCAGGGACTGTGCCGGAGAACAGTTTGTTGTCGTCGACGTAGGCCTCGCCGATCAGTTCGTCGGCATCGGTTGGACCCGTGACGGTTGCTGCACCGACCAGCGCGATTCCGGCGTCGTCACGAATGAGCGGCACGGTGTGGACTGTGCCTTTCAACGCCGTGCGCGCAGCCCGTGCACCGGTCGCAAGTTTGTACGCGTCGGTTGCATCGGACCTGTTCTCGGTGACGTAGGCGAGTTCGACGTTGAGTCGCTCGAGTCGCATCAACCGCGTCAATGCCGCGGCAAACGCGCCGTCGTTACCCACGACGATCAAGCGCGGCTCCGTCACGACCTGCAGTTGGGACAGTGCCTCGTCGAAGTCTTGCTTCTCCGGAAGCTCGGGGACAGTGAACGACGTGAGTTCACCCAGGGGGAGTGGAACCGGCGAATCGCCACATTTGAGCACCACAGGGGTCAAAGCCACTCCTAGCTCGATCAGACTTCTTCTCGGGTAGTGGGACCTCGCCACCCTTCCCCGAAATGGCCGTCCGAATCACTGCCGACGATCTTAGTGCGAGTGTCTGTGTCGGCTCGCAATCGTGATGGTCACCGGCCAAATTCTGGACCGTCAGGTCTGCTCTGGTGCTCTGGGCTAGACTGCTCCTTCGGTCACTGCAACAGTTCGGCGCTGCATCATGTGCGCGGAAGCCAGGCAGTACCAATGCGGCGGGACAACTGCTGCACGTCGACCGTAGGAGACAACGTCATGCCGGCAATCGTCCTGATCGGCGCCCAGTGGGGCGACGAAGGTAAGGGCAAAGCTACAGATCTACTGGGCGAGCAGCTTCAGTGGGTCGTGCGATACCAGGGCGGTAACAACGCCGGACACACCGTGGTTCTGCCGAACGGTGACAAGTTCGCACTGCACCTCATCCCGTCCGGAATCCTCACCCCCGCCGTCAACAACGTCATCGGTAACGGTGTCGTCGTCGACCCGGGTGTGTTGTTGACCGAATTGGCAGGCCTGGAAGAGCGCGGCGTGGACACGTCCCGCCTGCTGCTTTCTGCTGATGCGCACCTGATCATGCCGTACCACGTGGCCATCGACAAGGTCACCGAACGCTTCCTGGGAGCGAAGAAGATCGGCACGACCGGCCGCGGTATCGGCCCGTGCTACCAGGACAAGATCGCCCGTGTCGGTGTCCGCGCCGCGGACGTCCTGGACGAGAAAATCCTGACCCAGAAGGTCGAGGCAGCACTCGAATTCAAGAACCAGGTGCTGGTCAAGATCTACAACCGCAAGGCACTCGACCCGCAGCAGGTCGTCGAAGAGGTACTGACGCAGGCCGAGGGCTTCAAGCACCGCATCTCGGACACGCGCCTGGAACTCAACCTCGCCCTCGAGCGCGGTGAGACTGTTCTGCTCGAAGGTTCGCAGGGCACTCTGCTGGACGTCGACCACGGCACGTACCCGTACGTGACCTCGTCCAACCCCACTTCGGGTGGCGCGGCAGTCGGTTCGGGAATTGGTCCCACCAAGATCACCACGGTCCTCGGAATTCTGAAGGCGTACACGACGCGTGTCGGTTCCGGTCCGTTCCCGACGGAGCTGTTCGACGATCACGGCGCATACCTGGCCAAGCAGGGCGGCGAGGTCGGCGTCACGACCGGACGCGCTCGTCGCACGGGATGGTTCGACGCTGTCATCGCGCGTTACGCGACGCGCGTCAACGGCATCACCGACTACTTCCTCACCAAGCTGGACGTGCTGAGCAGCCTCGACACCGTGCCGATTTGTGTCGCATACGAGGTGGACGGTGTCCGTCACGACGAAATGCCGATGTCGCAGAGCGACATTCACCACGCCAAGCCCATCTACGAAGAGATGCCTGGCTGGTGGGAAGACATCTCGGAGGCTCGCACCTTCGAGGAACTGCCGCAGAATGCGCAGAACTACGTGCTTCGACTCGAAGAGCTTTCGGGTGCGTTCATTTCCTGCATCGGTGTCGGCCCCGGCCGCGACGAGACGATCGTCCGGCGCGAGATCGTCCGCTAGTTCGCTTCGTCGAAATCCCCGTTCCTGCAAGCAAGAGCGGGGATTTCGTGTTTCAAGCCAACTTCGACAGGTGTGCGGTAACGGTCTTCCACGGCGCTGTCGAGAGGATGTAGGTGTCGAACTGCTGCGCCAATTGGTGGTAGGCGTCGATGGCACCGTCGAGTGGGTCCATCCGAGAAAAGATATGCGGCGCCTCGCCGGAGACACTCTGGGTACGCAAAGAGTCCAGTTTTATGGAACTGGACTGAGATCAGTGAATTCTTCCCCTTGATCACAATCGCATAGAGGTCTGACAGGGATGTTCTCGCAGTCTGCAGTCGCGTCGTGGAAGATACCGCCGAGGGGTGCTGCCAGGCGAAACTGCTCGACGCGAATGTAGGTACCTTCACCTTCAGCGGGCGCGAAGAAGTAGACGAGTGCCACGAAGAGTCCGATGCCGATGAGGGTTGCGAAGGTAGTCATGGACATATGATCAACTCGACTGGTATTGAAATACATAGCCAAGTTGTCGATACTGGACTGCATGATGACCCGAGTTCTTGGTGCCCGTTCGCTCGCGCGTGATCTCGGATCCTGGCAGGAGGAGTCCGGACGCAGGCCGGCGTACCGTGCGCTTGCCGACGGTATCCGCCTGCTCGTGCACGACGGTCGCGTTCCGCTCGGCGTCGCGCTGCCCAGTGAGCGCGAACTTGCGACGGTGCTCGAACTCAGCCGAACCACGATCACGTCGTCCTACTCGGTGTTGCGCGACGAGGGGTACCTGATCAGCCGGCAGGGTTCGCGGAGCACGGTGGCCTTACCGGCCGGTGCTCAGCCCAACGGGTTGATGTTCCGCTCCCATCAACCGGGGCCCAGTGGACCCGTCGTCGATCTCAGCTATGCCGCGATGGCAGCTCCCGCGGCTCAAGTCGAACTTGCGTATGCGTCTGCGCTGCGAGAACTTCCGAATTTCCTACCCACGCACGGGATGGAACCGGTCGGAATCGGCGACTTGCGTGACGTGATCGCGCAGCGTTACACAGCGCGAGGTCTGCCCACCACCGCCGAACAGATCATGGTGACCTCGGGCGCGCAGCACGCGCTTCGGTTGCTGCTCTCGGTGCTCACCTCGCCCGGCGAGCGAGTGCTGGTCGATCATCCGACGTATCCCAATGCGCTGGAAGCAATTCGGCGAAACGGCGCTCGACCGGTCCCGGTGCCGGTGCGGCCGGAATTCGCGGCAGCCGGAGCCTGGGACCTCGACGGGATTCGAAGTGCAGCAAGGCAAACCGCTGCCAGAATGGCGTACCTGATTCCCGATTTCCACAACCCGACCGGACTCTGCATGGATTCTGCCGGGCGCGCCGAACTTGCGAAGATCGCGCACGAAACGCGGATGACTCTGGTCGTCGACGAGACGATGGTGGACCTGTGGCTCGACGCACCACCGCCGGCGCCGGTCGCCTCGCACGGGCGAGGCTCCGCGAAAACCGAAGTGGTGACGCTCGGTTCGACGGCGAAGTCGCTGTGGGGTGGACTGCGTGTCGGCTGGATTCGCGCCGACGCCGCCCTCATCACACAGTTGGTCGGAGCGCGTGCCGCGATCGATCTCGGTACTCCCGTCATGGATCAGCTTGCGGCCGCCTACCTGCTCGCCGACGATCGCTCGCTCCTCGAACAGCGTCGCGAAGTTCTGCGTGAACAGCGCGCAGTACTCCTTGGTGCAGTGGCGGAGCGTCTGCCGGACTGGCTCCCCACCATCGGCTCCGGCGGAATGTCGGTCTGGATGCGTATGTCTGCGCCCGTCTCGACGGCGTTGGCGGCGGTGGCACCCAACTTCGGAGTGCTCCTCGCTGCCGGCCCCCGCTTCGGCGTCGAAGGCGCGTTCGAACGATTCATCCGCGTGCCGTACGCGCGTTCTCCTGAGGACCTCGTTCGCGGCGTTGCGTCCATCGCCGCTGCATACGACACTCTCGCGACGGATCGCGACGCGGCCGACCAACGAATGGTCGTCGTCTGAGAACTGGGTACACACACTGAAAGAGGTGTGTAACCAGGAGGTCAGGCATGACGGTCGTAGACGGCACAGGCGCTGCGGGAACGAGTGCGGCGGAGGCGCTGGCAGAACGATTGTTCGCGGCTACACTCGGCGCGTCGGAACTGCAGGCTGTGTATCTGGGCGACCGGCTGGGCTGGTACCGCGCGCTGAGCGATCACGGTCCGCTCACGTCGACGGAACTGGCGGACCGGACAGGGACGGTCGAAAGATATGCGCGGGAGTGGCTCGAGCAGCAGGCCGTGGCCGGATATGTGGACGTCAATTCAGATGCCAATCGCCGGTACAGCCTGTCGCCAGCCCACGCCGAAGTGTTGGTCGATGATGAAAACCTGCTGTTCCTGACACCGTTGGCGAGGCTGTTCGTCGCGACGACGGGGTCGATGCCACGTCTACTGGATGCCTATCGCCACGGCGGCGGAGTGACGTGGGAATCGATGGGACCCGACGCTCGCGAGGGTCAGGCACTGCTGAACCGGCCGATGTATCTGCAGCAGCTCTGTCAGCAGTTCCTGCCGGTAGTCACCGACTTGCATGCCGTTCTTTCGGACGGCGGGCGGGTCGCCGATCTCGGAATGGGGGAGGGCTGGTCGTCGATCGCGCTCGCCCTCGGCTACCCGAAGATCGAGGTGCACGGCTTCGACGTCGACGCGGCTTCGGTGAACGCCGCCCGTCGTAACGCCCACGATCGTGGGGTGGAGGACCGCGTGCATTTCTCTTTGGTCGACGTTGCCGGCCAAGTTCCCGAGACGGGCCGAGCCGATGCCGGGACCTACGATGCCGTCTTTGCTTTCGAGTGCCTGCACGACGTACCGGATCCGGTGGGATTTCTGTCCACGGCTCGGGCGATCGCCCAGCCGGGCGCTCCGGTGATCGTGATGGACGAACGAACGGCGGATGCGTTCGATCCCGAGGCGGGCCCGATCGAGCAATTGCTGTACGGCTTTTCGCTGACCTGTTGCTTGCCGGACAGTCTTTCGCATCCGGGGAGCATTGGCACCGGGACGGTCATGAGGCACTCGACACTCGAAAGCTATGCCAAGGCAGCAGGTTTCGAGCGGGTGGACGTGCTGCCGATCGAGCACGAGATGTTCAGGTTCTACCGGTTGGGCTGACGCCCGTGCGCGGTTAGGGAGCCTGGGGACTCCTTAACCGCGCACGGGGCCGAAGGCCCTAGGTCCAGACCGTGTCGATATCCGTCGCCTCACGCGCCGGGGCGGCGGGCGTCGTGGTGGGCGTGCGCGAGAAGCGCGGCGCCGGTGCGTGCTGGGTGACGCCGTCGAGCTCGATGAGCGAACCACGAGCCGCGATGTGTTCGTTCGACGGTGCCTCGGCGAACGTCAGGACCGGCGAGACGCAGGCGTCCGTGCCGAGGAAGATCTTGGCCCACTCGTCGCGTGTCTTGGACAGGAACTTTTCGGTGAAGAGCTTCTTCATGTCGTCCCACTTGGACGTGTCCATCTGGTGGGGGAGCGTCGCGGGATCGAGTTCGAGGCCCTCGAGCAGCAGTGCGTAGAACTGCGGTTCGATGGATCCGACGGCCATGTACTTGCCGTCGGAGGTCTCGTAGGTGTCGTAGAACGGGGCGCCGGTGTCGAGGAGGTTGACGCCGCGCTCGTCGGACCAGACGCCGCGACCGCGGAATGCCCACATCATGTGTGAGAGCGCCAGGGTGCCGTCGACCATCGCCGCGTCGACGACCTGGCCCTTACCGGAAGTCGAGCGCTCGACGAGAGCCGACAGAATGCCGAAGATCAGGAACATGGAGCCGCCGCCGAAATCGCCGACCATGTTGAGCGGCGGAACGGGGCGTTCACCCTTGCGTCCGATGGCGTTGAGGACACCCGTCAGTGAGATGTAATTGATGTCGTGACCTGCTGCGTTGGCGAGCGGGCCTTCCTGGCCCCAGCCCGTCATGCGGCCGTAGACGAGACGCGGATTGCGCTCCGACACCACGTCGGGTCCGAGTCCCATACGTTCCATGACGCCGGGGCGGAAGCCTTCGATCAACACGTCGGCGCGGCCCAGGAGATCGAGCACCTTGGCGACGTCTGCCGGGTCCTTCAGGTTGGCCTCGACGATGCGGCGGCCGCGCTTGATCTGGTCGGTTGCGTTCGAGTCCTGCGGGATCTGCCCTGCGCGCTGCACGATGACGATGTCGGCGCCCATGTCCGCCAACAGCGTCGCGGCGTGCGGGCCCGGTCCCAGTCCAGCGAATTCAACGATCCGAATGCCCGCGAGCGGGCCCTTCTTCTCCACAGCTTCTGCAGACACACGCACTCCCAATTCAGACGGTGACAACACTTCTGACCCGACGGTAACCTGTCGGATCGATCAGGTGTGCTCCGGGGCACTGTGTCCGCCGAGGGAGGCGCCGATCACTAGACGGCGGCACCCTCGAACTGGGCGTTGTAGAGACGGAAGTACGCGCCCGCTGCTGCGATGAGTTCGTCGTGTGTGCCCTGCTCGACGATCTTGCCCGCCTCCATCACGACGATCAGATCGGCGTTGCGGATAGTGGACAGTCGGTGCGCGATGATGAAGCTGGTACGCCCGACGCGCAATGCGGACATTGCTTGCTGCACAAGTTGTTCCGTACGTGTGTCGACCGAGCTGGTCGCCTCGTCGAGGATCAGCAGCGACGGCTCCGACAGGAAGGCTCGGGCAATCGTGATGAGCTGCTTCTCGCCGGAACTGATGTTCGACGCTTCCTCGTCCAGCACGGTGTCGTACCCGTCCGGGAGCGTGTGGATGAAGCGGTCGACGAAGGCAGCACGTGCAGCTTCGTGGATCTCGTACTCGCTGGCGTCGAGTCGGCCGTACGCGATGTTGTCGCGGATCGTGCCGCCGAAGAGCCACGTGTCCTGCAGAACCATGCCGACGTGCTTGCGCAGGTCTGCGCGACGCATGTGCGAGATGTCGACGTCGTCGAGAGTGATTCGGCCCGAGTCGACTTCGTAGAAGCGCATGAGCAGGTTGACCAGGGTGGTCTTGCCGGCGCCGGTCGGTCCGACGATGGCGACCATCTGCCCGGGCCGAGCCGTCAAGTACACGTTCTCGATCAGCGGCTTGTCCGGCTCGTAACGGAACGAGACGTTCTCGAACTCGATGTGACCGACATTGCGATGGCGTCCGGCAGGCTCGGGGAGTAGCGGCACGTCGATGTCGGGTGACTGCTCGGGCTCGTCGAGCAGCTCGAAGACCCGCTCGGCCGAGGCTGCTCCGGACTGCAGACTCGTCGACATGGACGCGATCTGCGTGAGCGGCTGACTGAACTGACGTGAGTAGACGATGAACGCCTGAACGTCACCGAGCGACATGTTGCCGCTGGCGACCTTGAGCGCGCCGACCACCGCGAGCAGCACGTAGGTGATGTTTCCGACGAAGTTCATGACCGGCATGATCAGGCTGGAGAGGAACTGTGCGCCGAACGACGCGTCGAGCAGTTTCTTGTTCTGCTCGGCGAATTCACGCTCGGCTTCGGCCTGGTGTCCGTACACGCGAACCAGATCGCGACCGCTGTAGTTCTCCTCGATCTGTGCGTTGATCTTGCCCGTCTCGGTCCACTGAGCCTTGTACAAGACCTGTGCGCGCTTGGCGACCCTGGCGACGAGCAGTACCGATATCGGCACGGCGATCAGCGCGATCAGGGCGAGCATCGGAGAAATGACGAACATCATCGTCAGGACACCGAGGACGGTGAGCACCGACGTCAGGAGCGAGGTCAACGTCGACGACAACGTCGACGAGATGTTGTCGATGTCATTGGTGACGCGGCTGAGGATCTCGCCGCGGGGCGTCTTGTCGAAGTACGGGAGGGGGAGACGGTGAAGCTTCGCCTCGACCGAGGCGCGCAGGTTGTAGATGGTCTTCTGGACGATGATGTTGAGGAGGAATGCTTCCAACCAGGCCAGCAGCGACGAGAGCAAATACACGCCGATCGCGAGCATGACGACGTTGCCGATGGCGTCGAAGTTAAGACCTACGCCGGGAACGACGTCGGTCGAGTTGGCGACGAGGTCGGCGAACGTCGAATTTCCCGATGCCCGGATCGCCTCTGCTGCCTGATCGCGGGTCAGTCCGGCGGGCAGGCTCTTGCCGATGAACCCGGCGAAGATGAGGTCCGTAGCGTGACCGAGGATCTTCGGCACTGCGACGGAAAGTGCGATGCTGGCGATTGTCGCAACGACGACACAGAAGACCGCAAACTTGTGCGGCTGCAGAAGTGAGAGAAGCCGCTTCATCGTCGCCTTGAAGTGGCGTGGCTTGGTGTCCGTCGCGGTCAGCGCGGGCTTCGGCTCTTTGTCGGGATTCTCCGGGTTGCTCGACTTCGCCTCGCCGTCTGTGGATTCCGGTTCGCTCGGGATCTTGGCGAACACCACCGTCGGCGCATCGTCGAAGTACTGGCTGTTGGGACTACCCCATGTCGGGTCCTGCGGGCTGGTCATGCGCTCATCTCCGCGGGAATCTGGGAAGCCACGATCTCCTGGTACGTCGGACAGTTGGCCAAGAGGAACTGATGGTCGCCGAGCCCGACCGGAGCGCCGTCCTCTAGAACCATGATCTGGTCGGCATCGATGATGGACGCGACGCGTTGCGCGACGATGATGACCGTCGAATGAGTCGACACCGTGCGAAGTTCGCGCCGGACTGCAGCGTCGGTGTGCATGTCGAGTGCGGAGAACGAATCGTCGAACACGAAGATCCGGGGTCTGCGGACCACAGCTCTGGCGATGGCGAGACGTTGGCGTTGTCCGCCCGAGAGATTGCCGCCGCCCTGGGCGATCGGAGACTCGAGGCCGTCGGAAAGTTCCCGGACGAAGTCGTCCGCTTGAGCTATGGCGAGGGCTGCCCAGATGTCTTCGTCGGTGGCGGTCGGGTTTCCGTAACGGATATTGCTCGCGATCGTGCCGGCGAACAGGTAGGCCTTCTGCGGCACGTATCCGAAGTTTGCGAAGAGTTCGTCCTGGTCCCAGCCGCGGACGTCCAAGCCGTCGACCAGGACAGCGCCGGCCGTGACGTCGAAGAGCCGGGGGATGAGTGAGACAAGGGTCGATTTGCCACTGCCGGTACTGCCCACGATCGCGGTGACCGTGCCTGGCATGCATCGCATCGAAACATTCGACAGGACCGGCGTTTCTGCTCCCGGATACGTGAATCCGGCTCCACCGAACTCGACAACACCATAGGGACTGGTGGGGCGCAGAGGCTGGGCGGGCGCAGGCACGGTCGGCTCGGTGTCGAGCACCTCCGTGATGCGGTCGGCGCACACGGCCGCGCGCGGAATCACGACGGCCAACATGGTTGCCATGATCACGGACATCAGGATCTGCATGACGTAGGCGAGGAAGGCGCTGATCTGCCCGATCTGCATGTCTCCGGTGTCGACCAGGTGCGCGCCGAACCACAGCACCGCGACGCTCGACAGGTTAGCGATCAACATGACGGTGGGCAGCAGAACCGCCTGGTATCGACCGATGAGGAGCGAGGTGTCGGTCAGTTCTTTGTTGGCTTTGTCGAAGCGGATCGTCTCGTCAGGTTCGCGTACGAAAGCGCGAATGACACGCATACCGGTGAGCTGTTCACGCAGTGATCGATTGATGTTGTCGATCCGCGTCTGCATCGTCCGGAAGTGCGGGATCAGCTTGGCGACCACGACCGAGACGGTGATGCCGAGCAGTGGGACCGAAATCGTCAGGAGCCAGGACATCTGCAGGTTCTCGCGCAGCGCCATGATGATGCCGCCGATACACATCAGTGGGGCACTGACGAGCATCGACGACGTCAGCATGACCAGGGCCTGGATCTGCAGGACGTCGTTGGTGTTTCGTGTGATCAGCGTCGGCGCACCGAAGCTGTTGAATTCGCGATCCGAGAAACTGCCGACGGCCTTGTAGAAGGCGCCTCGAACGTCGTGGCCGAAGCCCATCGACGATTTTGCGGCCAGATAGGTCGACGCGACCGACGCGATGATCGACGCAAGCGAGACCAGAAGCATGATCCCGCCGGTGGACATGATGAATCCGGTATCGCCGCGGGCGACGCCGTCGTCGATGATCCGCGCGTTGAGCGTGGGGAGGACCAACGACGCGATGGCCCCGAAGAGTTGAAGTGCGAGGACTCCGGCAAGCAACCAGCGGTACGGCGGTAGGTACGCCTTGAGGAGTTTTGCTAACACGACGGTTCCCGGTGAGTTGCGTGGGTTGCCGCTCGTTCGCGATTGATCACACGCACACGGTATGACAGATCGCGGTCGAGGTCGGCACCGACTCTGACGATTGCATCCTTTTGTCCTAATTGACTGTGATGTCGAACACACTTGAGTTCGAGATCGGATTCAGGTCACATCGCCTGAACTGCGGATTTACATACTGGCCCAATGTGTCACGTTCTTGTTTGAACAGAAACAAACTGGACGTACGTATTTAGCTTCGCTAAAAAGGGGCGGAGCGAACAAAACGTGCGCCGCGTCATAGATATTCATGCAAGGAGTCACACATGGGATCCCTCGGAAACCTTCTCAAGGCCAACGGCATGGGCTGGGGCCTTCTCCAGCTTCTTCCCCTGGTCAACATGCTCAAGACCATCCAGGGGCTGGATTCGGCCAGTTCGAACTCCTGACGTTCGACTATCTGACGTTCGAACACCGGCATCTTCGAAACAAGCACAGGAGTAATCGCATGACCTCGATCCAGAATCTCGACGCCTTCCTCAAAAGCGTCCTCGCGTTCGTGACCAAGCTCAATGCCGGATCGGCAGATTCCTCAGGTTCGGCCGGTTCTGCCGCCTAGTAGTTCTCGGTCCCCAACCCTTTCAACTGCATCCCGAGAAAAGGAGACCCGACATGGGTTCACTCGAAGACTTCAGCGGCGTCGTCAAGACGTTCATTCCGGTCCTCAAGGACCTGTTCACGGCTCTCGGTGGTGGCTCACTCACCCCCGGGGCCGGATCGGCAGCTGACAAGTAAGTCCCGTTTGTCCGAAAGTGTGGCTCGTAGTTGTCTGCGGGCCACACTTTTTCCGTAAACAATGTGAGCTAGATCACATTTCGAATCGATCTGATTTGCTGATTTGCCTGCTGAACTGCACTTATATCGAAAGGTGTTACGGAGAGTTTACGAGAGTAGCTATCTGATAGCTAGACAAGCGCGAGTAGGCCGTCTATAAATGCACACAGCGCCAAGGTAGTGCGCTACATCACAGCTCGGGATGTTGTTCGGGGGCGGTTCCGCTTTCCGTGCGGCAGGAGTTCCCGAATCATTCCGGTCACCGCCTGCGGCCGGTCTGGCGCTGGAACATCACACCACCTCACATACAGGAGAAACTCCTATGTTCGGATCACTCAGCACCCTCGGACCCCTGCTCACCGCGCTCGGAGCTTTCCTCAAGTCCGTTCCCACCGAATCGCTGTCCGGCGAGGGCAAGGGCTCGGGCTCGTCCACCGGTTCGCTTTCGGGTCTCTCCAGCGGATCCGCCGAATAGTCGTCCCTTTCCGGCAGGTCCAATCGGCTCTGCACTCCGGATTGCATTGCAGGTGCCCTCTGTCCACTCTCGTGGTCGGAGGGCACCCGTATTTGCGGGGGCTTTCGTAGTTGGTGTTTCGGCGATTGAACGAAGGCCAGCGGGTGAGGGCACCTGCGTACGATGGTTCGACGACATACAGACATACCGTCGACGGCATGCAAACGTGTCGCGACGTCCAGTGCTCCTGTCTTTCGAGGTAGCCGACCGCGAGGTGACGCATGGCAAGGAAAAGTCGCTTTCTGCGCCTGCTCCTCGTGCTGGCCGTCGTGCTTGTGGCTTCGTTGATCGGAATCCTCACACGCCCACCGGGTTTGCTCGCGACGTTCTGGTGCGCGAACGCCATTCTGCTGGGGATGATGGTCAGATGGCCGGTTTTGATCGAGTGGCCGACGTGGATCGCCGCGGCGGTCGGATACGTCTGCGCTGACCTGGTAACCGGCAACTCCCTGTCGCTCGCACTGCAGTTGAACGGGGCGAATCTTGCCGGAGTCACGGTCGGAGTCCTTGTTCTGCATTACCTGAAACGCACTCCGTTCCGCTTGGTCGATTCGCAGTCGCTGGTGTGGATGGTTTTCGTCTCGTTCGCGGCGGCGACTACAACCGCAGCCACAGCGGGCGCCTTGGGCCAAGTGCTGGGTGGGCAGTCGTTCACCTACACCTTTGTGCACTGGGGCAGTACGGAGGTGATGGCGTACCTGCTCGTTCTTCCACTCATCCTCACTTTCACGATCCCCGCGAGCCTTGCCGAGTTCCGCCGCACACTGACTGTCGAAACCGTGGCCACGATGAGCGTTCCCCTGCTGGCCACCGCTGCCTGCGTGCCGATCGCACTCAACATCGAAGGACCGATCGCGCTGGTCCTGCCTATCCCAGCTCTACTTTGGTGCGCGACCCGTATCTCGGTTCCGAGCACGGCGTTCGTTTCCGTGGTCTGGTCGGTGTGGTCGCTGATGATGGCGGGTAGCGGTCGACTCGACATCGGCGACCAAGCCACCTCGAGCTGGAACGAGGACGTCATCACGTCCATTGCGGTCACCTTGATCGCGTTGGGGCCGATCGCGGTGGCCTGCGCGACCGAGGAACGTCGTGCTGCCGAGCGCGAACTATTTCTCGCGGTCGAATTCGACCACTTGACCGGGGTGCTCTCGCGGGGTGCCTTTCTCGGACATGCGGAATCGGAACTTGCCGATGCGGCCCGCACACAGTCTCCGGTCGGCCTGCTGATGCTTGACCTGGACCACTTCAAGAGCATCAACGACACTCACGGACATATGACCGGTGACAGCGTTCTCGCGAACTTCGCCGAACGGGCCGCTGCCCGATTGTCCGACGGAGATCTGATCGGAAGGCTCGGCGGCGAGGAGTTCGCCATTCTGCTTCCGGACTGCAGCTTCACGCGAGCAGTCGACGTCGCCGAGGCCGTCCGCGGCGCGCAAGTCGAGTACTCGGCCGAATCAGACGTGACGAGCACCGTCAGTGTCGGAGTCGCGTGGGTCGATCATGCGACGCCGACGTTGACCATCCTCATGAGCGTCGCGGACGAGGCTCTGTACGACGCCAAGCGTGGCGGGCGCAACCTCGTGAAAGTGCGCCAGGTCGGCAACGACGCATTGCCGCAACAGAATTCCGAGCCGGACACGGTCACCCGCACCTATCGCAAACCTGCCGTACCACGAACGATCAGGCAAGGTTTTCACCGCGAAGGCGTGGTGGACGGCCGATAACTGCGCTGACCTGCATCGGGATTGGCATATAGTCGCACCCATGCAGCTTGATTCGACGCCTTCGCACCTGCCGACACTTCCACTCCGATTCGGGACTCCACTGACCGAGAACTCCATCCGCGTGATGATGTTGGGATCAGGCGAGTTGGGCAAGGAAGTTGTCATCGCGTTGCAGCGTCTGGGCGTCGAAGTGATTGCGGTGGATCGGTATCCCGACGCCCCTGGGCACCAGGTGGCTCATCGCGCTCATACCGTCGACATGACCGATCCGGAAGCGCTGCTTGCCGTCATCGAGTTGGAAAAGCCTCACTTCGTCGTTCCCGAGATCGAGGCCATCGCGACGGATGCGCTTGCACTTGTCGAACAGCGTGGAGGCGCAGTGGTCATTCCCACTGCGAGGGCCACTCAGCTCACGATGAATCGTGAGGGGATTCGCCGGCTCGCAGCCGAGGAGCTGGGCCTGCCCACTTCGCCGTACGCTTTCGCGGACTCGCTTGCCGAAGTACAGGCAGCGACAGACCGAATCGGTTTCCCGTGCGTCGTCAAGCCCGTCATGTCCTCGTCAGGGAAGGGGCAGTCGACTGTTCGATCCGCCGAAGATCTCGGCGCGGCCTGGGATTACGCGATGGCCGGAGGCCGTGTGAATCACGGCCGGGTGATCGTCGAGGGTTTTGTCGATTTCGATTACGAGATAACCCAATTGACGGTTCGTGCCGTCGGCGACAGCGGTCAGGTCGAGACATCGTTCTGCGAGCCTATCGGGCACCTGCAGGAGGCCGGCGACTACATCGAATCGTGGCAGCCGCAGCAGATGTCCGCGGTTGCCCTCACCTCGGCCCGAGACGTCGCCGAGAAGGTGACCACAGCGTTGGGCGGGCGAGGTATCTTCGGCGTCGAACTTTTCGTGAAGGGCGACGACGTCTTCTTCTCCGAAGTGAGCCCACGGCCGCATGACACCGGATTGGTGACTCTGCGTACGCAGCGACTTTCCGAGTTCGAACTGCACGCCCGCGCGATCCTGGGCCTGCCGGTCGACACGACACTCACGACTCCAGGAGCGTCGGCGGTGATCTACGGCGGTGTGGAGGCAAAGGGGATCGGATTCGACGGTGTCGCAGAGGCTCTCGCGGTTCCCGAGACGGACCTGCGGCTCTTCGGCAAGCCGGAGAGCTTCACGCGTCGTCGCATGGGTGTTGCGGTGTCGACGGCCGCTGATGTCCCGACCGCACGCGCCCGTGCCCGCGAAGCCGCGTCGAAAGTGCGTCCCGTCGGATGAGTCCAGTGGCCGAGGTCCTCGTCGGGCTGGTCATCCTGGTCGGCCTGATCGGAGTCGTCGTTCCGATCCTCCCGGGGACACTCCTCGTTTTCGGCGCAATTCTGGTGTGGGCGATCATGACCGGTGGCGCGACGGCGTGGACGGTGTTCGCATTGGCCACGCTGGCGCTGGTGGTCACCGGGATCGTGAAGTACACGTGGCCCGGCAAGCGGATGAAGTCCGGGGGAGTGCCCAACCTGTCGGTGGTGGTCGGCGGCGTCGTCGGCATCATCGGGTTCTTCGTGATCCCGGTGGTGGGGTTGTTCCTCGGATTCATCGTCGGAACGTATTTCGCGGAACTAGCGCGGCTGCGCCGCTACGACATCGCTTGGTCGTCGACGCTTCACGCGGTGAAGGCAGTCGGATTGTCGATGCTGGTGGAACTGTTCGGAGCACTGATCGCCGCGGGGCTGTGGCTGGGCGCCGTCGCGTTCACCTGACCGCAGCGGTACCAGGAGCGGGCGTTGTCGCACATGACCGCGTCCAGGTCGTCGCCGACAGCGTCGGCGATCACGTCCAGGTCATGAACCTCGAAAGCTCGACGTGCCCGTGTACCGGGTAGATCGGTACCGAACATCAGCGCAGCGGGGTTGACCGCGTGGATCTGGCGCAGCACGTCGCTGACGTCCGAGATAGTGGTGCGGCCGAACCCGGTGGCTTTGACGCGTACGCCTCGGTCGACGAGGTTGAGGAGATACGGTAGTCCCCGGGTGGACATTCCCAAGTGGTCGATGCTCACCGCGGGCAATTTGGCGAAAACAGGTTCCAACGACAGCAACAGTGTGGCATCGACGTAGAACTCGGCGTGCCAGCCGACCAGATCGAATGCGCGGTTGGCAAGATCGGCGAGCAGACGCAGGTCGGTGGCGCCGCGGCGCAGGTTGAACCGGACGGCGCGCACCCCCAGTGCGTCCAGGGCGACGATGTCTTCGTCCGTCGCATCGAGTGGTAAAGCAGTGACGCCCACCCAGCCTTCGCCCAGTTCGGACAGTGCGGCCTTCAGGTATTCCTGGTCATTACCCTGGTACGACGCCGTCACGACAGCCCCGCCGTCCACACTCAGACCCTTCAGAGAGGCAACTCGTGCCCGGTAATCGGCCACGGTGAAGGGCTCAGGCAGGTACCCGTGATTCTCGACCAGCGGGAAGCGCGGGTCGATGATATGCACATGGGCGTCAAACACGGAGTCTATTTTGCCCTGTTGTCTTGGGTCCCTGCACACACCACCGGCCCGATGTGACCTGGGTCGCGTCGGGCCGGTGGATGGCTTGTGTTCAGTTACTTCTGTGCACTCAGTTGGTGCGGTCGGGCTCGGAAGCCTTCAGCATGTCGTGACGCTCGACGACCTTGATGCGCTCACGGCCCTCGGGCTCACCCAGGCTGCGCTCATGGGCGTCGAGGCGGTACCAGCCCTGCCACGTCGTGTACGGCACCTGCTTGCCTTCGAGGAACTCGATGACTGCGTTCTCGTCGGGGTTCGCGGCGCCGGCGAAGTTGACGGAATCCTCGAGGAGGTTCGCGACGGTTTCGTTGGCGTCACCCTTGGTGTGGCCGATGAGGCCGACGGGGCCGCGCTTGATCCAGCCGGTGACGTACGTGGCCGGCATGAACCGGGCGGCGCCTTCGGCGTTGTCGTCGGCGACGACGCGGCCGGCGTCGTTGGGAACGGTGCCTGCCTGATCGTCGAACGGCAACTGTGTGACGTTCTGTGAGAGGTAACCGACGGCGCGGTACACGGCCTGGACGTCCCAGTCCTTGTACGTGCCGGTGCCCTTGACGTTGCCGGTGCCGTCGAGCTGGGTGCGCTCGGTGCGCAGGCCTACGACCTTGCCGTCTTCGCCGAGGATCTCGGTCGGAGATTCGAAGAAGTGCAGGAACAGCTTGTGGGGGCGGGCTCCGACGTCGCGAATTGCCCAGTCCTGCAGGGTGTTCGCAACCATGTCGACCTGCTTGGAGTTGCGGCGAGCCTGCTCGGAACCCTCGTCGTAGTCGATGTCCTCGGGGTCGACGATGACCTCGATGGTCGGCGAGTGGTCGAGTTCGCGCAGTTCGAGAGGAGTGAACTTGGCCTGGGCCGGGCCGCGGCGTCCGAAGACGTGAACCTCGACGGCCTTGTTGTTCTTGAGGCCCTCGTAGACGTTCGCGGGGATCTCAGTGGGCAGCAGTTCGTCGCCGGTCTTGGCGAGGACGCGGGCGATGTCGAGTGCAACGTTGCCCACGCCGAGGACGGCGACCTTCTCGGCTTCGAGCGGCCACGTACGCGGTACGTCGGGGTGGCCGTCGTACCAGGAGACGAAGTCGGCCGCGCCGTAGCTGCCGTCGAGTTCGATACCCGGGATGCCGAGTGCGCGGTCGGCGTTGGCGCCGGTGGAGAAGATGACTGCGTCGTAGAACGACTGCAGGTCGTCGAGGGTGATGTCGGTGCCGTAGTCGATGTTGCCGAGCAGGCGTACCTGAGGCTTGTCGAGCACCTTGTGCAGGGCGGTGATGATGCCCTTGATGCGCGGATGATCGGGCGCAACGCCGTAACGAATCAGGCCGAAGGGCGCGGGCATGCGCTCGAAGAGGTCGATGCTGACGCCGCGGCCGGAGACTGCGGTGTCGGATTTCATGAGGGCGTCGGCGGCGTAGATGCCGGCGGGGCCGGCGCCGACGATCGCGACCCGGAGTGGGCGGTTGGAGTCAGTCATCGTGAGGACAGCTACCTTCTTCGAAGTTCGGACAACATATCGACAAGTATCCAATTTAGCCGAACCTAAGCACAGTGCCTCGGTTGCGGCCGAACGGATCCACACTCTCACTCGATCGGTTGTGGGTAAACCTATTCTTTCTTCCCATTCTCCCGTTGTCTCGGGTATTCGGGGTAGGGGCCTGATCCTTGGCGGGCCACAATTCCAAGTTGTGGGGGAGTATTGGCACTATGAGTGACGAGCTTCGCGAATCCGACAACATCGATGGCAAGAAGGCGTCTGCGGGGCCATTTCTCTTGGCTGTCGCCATCGTCGCCTTGATTCTGGGTGGCATCTTTGTCGCGTCGTGGATTTCGCCGGCGGAGGAGAACGTCACCGAGTCCGACCGTGTCAGCCGTTCCGTCACCGACTACGTCGATGCCGAGAACCGAGATGATGCGGAAACGATCAAGACCCTGACCTGCGCGAGCTTCAATTCGAGCACTGGTCCGCTGGCCGGCGTGGACGGGACCGTCGAACTCAAAGGTGTGGACAAGGTCGAGGTCAACGGCGATCGCGGCAGGGCCGACGTGACAATCACCGGTGGCGGAGCGGGCGATCGAGTCTCGACTTGGGCACTGACCCGTGACGGCAACCGCTGGGTCGTCTGTAACTGACGGCCCACTCAGGCGCTCACGGCAGTCTTGTGAAAACATGGACTACGTGAGTTACGCAGGCGATCTGACGCCGGAGCAAGCCTGGGAGCTGCTCCGCGAAAACCCCGACGCCGTGCTGGTCGACGTGCGGACCGATGCGGAGTGGAAGTACGTCGGTGTCCCCGATGTTTCCTCCCTCGGCAAGCAGGCCGCACTGATCGAATGGGTGAGCCACCCGACCGGCGCGCGCAATGACAACTTCGTCGACCAGTTGAAGGAAGCCGGCATCACCGCCGATTCCTCCGGGTCGGAGCGTCCGGTGATCTTCCTGTGTCGATCCGGACAGCGTTCCATCGGTGCGGCGGAAGCTGCGACTGCGGCGGGCATCGGCCCGTCGTTCAACGTGCTCGACGGGTTCGAAGGCGCATTGGGTGCCGACGGACATCGCGGACTTGTAGGTTGGCGGGCCATCGGTCTGCCGTGGAGGCAGCAGTGAGCGGAATTCCCCAGGGTGGCGCATTTCAACGAGCGCTGCCGGACGACGTCGGTCTCGGCACTCTCGGTGTTCGCGGCGGACTGATGCGTACCGGGTTCGAGGAGACGTCCGAAGCGCTGTTCCTCAACTCCGGATTCGTTTACGAGAGTGCAGAAGCCGCCGAACAAGCCTTCACCGGCGAGGTGGATCACTTTGTCTACTCCCGCTACGGCAACCCGACGGTCAAGATGTTCGAAGAACGTCTGCGTCTGATCGAAGGCGCGGAAGCCTGCTTTGCGACGGCCAGCGGAATGTCGGCCGTCTTCACGGCGTTGGGTGCGCTGTTGGGCAACGGCGACCGACTGGTTGCCGCGCGCAGCCTTTTCGGATCCTGCTTCGTGGTGTGCAACGAGATCCTCCCGCGCTGGGGCGTCGAGGTCGTTTTTGTCGACGGCGAGGACAACGCGCAGTGGGAAGAGGCGCTGTCCGTGCCCACCACGGCGGTGTTCTTCGAGACGCCGTCCAACCCGATGCAGTCCCTCGTCGACGTTCGGCGGGTGTCGGAGCTTGCTCATGCAGCCGGGGCAAAGGTAGTGCTGGACAACGTCTTCGCCACACCGCTGCTGCAGCGTAGCCTCGATTTGGGCGCCGACGTCGTTGTGTACTCCGGTACCAAGCACATCGACGGTCAGGGCCGCGTGCTCGGCGGCGCGATCCTCGGAACCGAGGAGTACATCAGCGGTCCCGTTCGAGAACTGATGCGGCACACCGGACCTGCGCTCAGCCCGTTCAACGCCTGGACGCTACTCAAGGGTCTCGAGACGATGCCGGTCCGCATTCGGCACTCCGTGGCTTCGGCCCTCGAGATCGCAGAATTCCTCGAAGGGCACTCCGGCGTCAAGTGGGTCAAGTACCCGTACCTGACTTCGCACCCACAGCACGAGCTCGCGAAGTCTCAAATGAGCGGCGGTGGAACCGTTGTCACGTTCGAGCTCAACGCCCCCGACTGTGAGGGCAAGAAGCGGGCATTCGAGGTTCTCAACGGCCTGCGCGTCATCGACATCTCCAACAACCTCGGTGACTCCAAGTCCTTGATCACCCATCCAGCCACGACGACGCACCGGGCCATGGGGCCGGAAGGCCGCGCAGCAGTGGGTATTACGGATGGCGTCGTGCGCTTGTCCGTGGGGCTCGAGGACACTGCCGATCTGTTGGCTGATCTGAAGCGCGCGCTGGGCTAGTCGCGCCGCAACCGCGGAGACTTCCGATGGCATTGCCATCGGAACTCTCCGCTCAGGTTGGCGCCAATTGTTGGGTGACCAGGCTGAGGCCGGCCATGGTCAGGGTTCCGCCTGCACTGAGTGGGTCGTTCGGAAGGATGGTGAACGCCACGGTTACCAAGACGTCTTGGCCGTTCTGTGCAGAGGTGAGGTCACTGCGAATCTTGGGAGTCAGTGTGCTGTCGTACAAGTCGACGTTCGCCTGCGTTGTTACGTAAGTTCTGAATGCGTTGACGGTAGATGGCAGAGTGCCGCCGGCAAGTGATGGGTCCGCGGTCACCGATGCTCGCAACCGAGGGCCGGTAGCCGAAACCGGTGAATGGCAGTAATAGACGTAGTCGTAGCCGGTTCGAAGCCTGAACGAAGCAATATCGGCAATCGGGATATAGGGGTTCGGGTTGGGTTCTGGGGCAGAGACTCTTTCGGACCACCCGCTCGCGCCATCTTTGATACACGCCCCAAGTGACAGCGTGCCTGCCGTGACCTTCGCGCCCGACAGTGTTTCCTGGTCGACCCATTTCGCGAGTGAGTTCCCCCCACCGAGCATGACCACCAGCGCGACAGTCGCTGCGAGCGCGCCCTTTATCTGCCTCTGCATCAGGGCACCAAATCCTCGATCTCGGCCGGAAGGTCGCCCGGTGCGCTCTGTCGCAACCCCGTTCCTGCTGTGAATTCCACGAACTCAGCGCCTTTCGTGTCGATGATCCACAACTGGTTGGTACCTGAGAGCCAGTGCAGTACATCGGTCGATTCGATGGACGTGCGATAGATCCGAGTTCCGAGCGCGTCGTACACGTCAAGGAAAATACCTGTGTCGCTATGGATTTTGCGGGCGGTGTATGAGTCCCGACCTGTTGAGACGAGGTCGGATCCGACCTGTGTTTCAGTCGGGGGGGCAGTTGTTGTCGTGGTGATCTCGGTAGTGGTACTGATTTTCGGTGTTGTGCTGATGGTTGTGGTCGGTGTCGTTGTGGTCGACGCGGACGTTGATGGAGTCGGTTCGGTGGTACCTGTGGTGGTGGTTGCCGTCGGTGTTGTTGTTGCCGGAGCCGTGGTTGCGGTCGACTGAGTCGATGTTGGTGTGGGAGCACTGGCAGCCACTCTGGTGGCGGCGCCGGTTCCAGAAATCGTGGAGCCGCAATATGTTCCACCGAAGAGAAGGCCTTTGGTCAGCGTGAAACCCGTCCATGTAGGGGCCGTCAGTCCGCTTTCAATCGAGTAAATCCGTACTGTAGAGGTGCCGCTCAGATCTAGAAGTGCGGGTGGGAGAGTGATGTCAACGGTGGTGGCGCTCTGCGTGTTATCGCTATAGGTGGTGCCGTCGGGCTTGAGCACCAGAACACGATAGGTGTAGGTTCCCGGTCCAGGCGCCGTCCACGTAATTCGAGCACTGGAGGCAAGAAGGCTCGGTGAATAGTTCTCGCATGTGAAGGTCTGGACTGTGGCGAACTGGCCGGTCTTTGCGGTTGCGGTGTCGGTGATCGTGGCGGCGGTGTTGCCGATCGGTGACATCGCCAGCAGTGCGCCCAGTCCCGAAGCTGTAACGAGGATCATTTCCCTTCGCCGCCAGGGTGCTGTGAGGATGCGTGACGAGACCTGCGTCCAACTCGAACGAGGCGAGTTATGCTCGGGTGCAGTCGGAGCGCCATCGGGTATGTCGGTAGCAGGCATGCCGCCGTTCGGTGGACCTTCGCCGCGTGGCGCCGGACGAAATGCGATCATCAACAGGGATCCGGCAAACAACCCGCCGGCGAAGATTCCGATCGGACCGGACAGCCACGCCAGTACGTAGCCGACTCGACTCATGCTGAATACAACCAGGTCTGCGTCGGCTACCGCGTATGTTTCTGTATCGGGGGCATCGTTGGCGTCACCTTTGAGTGTCAGCGACGACAGATTGTTGTCCAGCTGATCGATTCCGTACACGCGGTGAGTGAGTCTCTCGCCACCGCTGGTGGTGACACTGACGACGTCGCCAACCGACAATTCGGATACCGGTTGGGATTTCACAAATGCCAACGAGCCCGTCGGTATTGCGGGAGACATCGAGCCGGATCGAAAGACGACGGGTTTGATGCCGAGTGCCAATGACAGTGCTGTGGCGACGATGCACAGAACTCCGAGGACGGCGCCTGTGGTCAGAGCAGCTTGCTTGAAGCGATTGATCGCGTCCGGGCGGTTGGGATGTGACATATCGATTCAGACCGCCGTTCCCGCGATGTTGAGTTGCGTATAGGGGAGGTTTCCGCCTCCCGGAGTACCTGCGGCCAGAGTCATTTTCACGCACAGAATCCTGCTGGCCCCAGCGGCCAGCGTTATCGGGTTTGCGAGGAGCGCCGCTGTACTGCCACCGCCGACCAGCGCGAGCTCTGCCTTTTGCGCAGTGCCGGAGCACGCCGATCCAGAGGATGTGCTATCCAGATACACCGAGATTTTCAGCGCCGCAGCGAAACTCGGCGGAGTCGATGCGGGAGACTGGGCCGTGATGCCGAGAGAGGCACTGAAGGACCCGGTGTTCTTCACGGTCAGACTCTGTGTCACAGCGGTTGTGGATGTCATGGCGCTCGACGACAGGCTGATGGTGATGTTCTTTGCCTCGGTCACACCAGTGCTCGATGCGACCAGGTTGACGGTTCCCGCGGAGAAGTCTCCTGACGTGGATGTGGCTGTTGCACCCCAGGCCGCCATGGTGCTCAACGTGCCGACTCCGAGCACCATACCGAGTGAGAGCAGCGCCCGAATACGAGTGCTTCGGGCTCCGGAAAAACGCTGACGCAACGAGCTCTCATTGCCCGCCATGGTGCACACCATCTTTCGTCGACCTAGTTGTTTCCGGATTTGCGGTGTCAGCTGAATCGTCTGGTGCGGATCCTTGTGACTCGCTCCGATTCTTGTTGCGAGAGCGCACACTTTCACGTGTCCCGCTGGCGATCATGTACAACGCGTACACCCCCAGCGTGCCGACCGTAACGGTGAGGATGACCTTGCGCTGGTCGCCGGTCAGCCAACTGTTGACGTGACCAAGATAGGGGACCGAATACCACACCTTGCCGCGAATCTGTACCGGGAGCACCGGCTTCTCGTCGGGGGTGTTGTTGGCGTCGCCCTGCGTGATGAACGTGCGTTCGCCTTTGGTGTTGATGCTCATCGAAATGATCCGATGCGTGACAACAGTCGGCTGGCCTGATTCGAGTTGGTAGGTGATGGGCATTCCGACGGTCAGATCGCCCTCGTCCACAGGTTTGACAATGATGAGTGTGCCCGGTTCGTAGGTAGGACGCATCGAGCCCGTGAGGATCGTAAATCGATGTGAGCCTGTGACGATCGGTATCACGATCGTGACGACGATGACCGCGCACAGAGCGAACAGCAAAACCCAGGTCACAACCGAGCTGACCCACCACAGCGGGCCGGTCCGTTCACGTCGATGGGAGTGTTTCGTGTTCATTCGCTTGTCGCCTGTCATCTTGATCGAGTCCTACACCTGAACTGCTGTGAAGGTGAAAACGAGCTTGGTCGACACCCCGCCCGCTGTGGTTCCTGTCATGTTCACCGACGCGCGCATGCACCAGACCGTGGAACTGCCATTGGCCAACGAGATCCCGGGGTTCGCGGGCACCGGATATACGGCGCTTGTTGCCGGTCCCGAATAGACAGAGGTTCCGGCAACGGGTGAGCCTGTTGATACGTTGTTCGGGCAATCCGTGGTGCTCAACACGGTCGATATCTTGAGGTCGAGAACAGGATTTGTGTTGGTGGCAGTCACGGAAGCCAATCTGAATCTCAGACCGGAAGCGTTGGTTGCCGGGTTCAGGATGGTCAGCGGCATCTGCACGGCGGTTGTAGACGTCATCCCAGTCCCCGCGAACGTGCTCCAGGTGTAGGTACTGGCGGCGTTGGCAGCCGTAGAACCCACCTTGAGTGCGAACGTGCTACCACCGGCGGTCAGTACGTCGTTGCTGATCGGGGCAGCGGACTTCCAAAGCGCGCCGGTGCCTTGCGCTGATGCGAACATCAACACAATCACCGACGCGCCCGCAAGGGCTCCCCAAGCTCTCCCCTTCATCGATCGTTTATGCCGGGATGGCTTGCTGTTGCAGCTTGATGGCGAGGTTCGACAAGTTGACCGACGCGCCCTGAGCCACAAGAAGCTGAACGTCAGCGAAGGTCAATGTGACCTTCACCGTCACAGGTTTGCCGTTGTCGGCTTCGGTCAATGGGGATGCAGCCGTGACTACGGTGCCGCCTACGGTCACCACCGTGGTTGCCGTGATGTTGTCTTTGAGTTGATTCGCGGTGGCTCCTGGAGCTGCCGTCGTGCCGGCTGTGATGGTGCTCGTGTCCGCCGCGATAGTGGCGGCGAGGCGATCGCCGTCTGCGGTGATCGAAGTTGTGCAGTCGAACGTGAGCACTTCTGTCGGCACAATTCGCCATGCGGTGATATCCGTGATCGGCTTCACCGTGGGGTTCGTGGACTGCCATCCCGTTCCGGATACCGGGGCGCAGGGAGCGAGCTGCAACGTGCCCGCTGTGACAGCGCCGCCGCCGCCGACTACTTCGCTGTCACTCCACATTGCGAGCGAGCCCGCTCCACCGAGGAGGAGGGCACCGGCCGCCGCAGCAGCGATCGCGCCCTTGGTCTGCTTCTTCATGAAAATCTCATTTCATGTCTGGGACCCGAAATGGGTCGTTCAGACATGAGTATCAGCCATGGCAAACGATTCGTTACTACTTTTCCAAAATTTCTTTTTCGACTGTGATCCACATTGTCCGGGGAATTGAAAGTGGCTCTGACCTGCGGATAACTATCAGTATGTAATTTTGGTGCGAAGAAAACCGTTTGTTTGTCCAGTTGGACAAACGGGACGAGTCGGATCCTGGCAAACTCGCTGTTTTTACCAGTTAATTACCAACTTTCCATTCTTTTGACAATTCCTTCAATTGTTTGCGTTGCTACGGAATGGATCGGTTGTCATTCCGACCAAATCCGCGACCGACTCGAGGACGATGGTCGGGCGGTACGGGTAGAGCTCCACCGACGCGCGGGTCGAGATTCCGGTCATCACCAGAATCGTCTGCAGTCCGGCTTCGAGGCCGCAGACGATGTCGGTGTCCATGCGGTCGCCGATCATCAACGTGTTGGCCGAATGTGCGCCGATGGACCGCAGGGCGGACCGCATCATCAAGGCGTTGGGCTTGCCGACGTAGTAGGGATCGCGCCCGGTTGCCTTGGTGATGAGAGCGGCGACCGAGCCCGTGGCCGGGAGAGAGCCGTCGCGCGACGGTCCGGTGGCGTCGGGGTTGGTGGCGATGAACCGCGATCCACGCTCGACCAGGCGAATGGCCGTGGTGATCGCCTCGAAGGAGTACGTGCGCGTCTCGCCGAGGACGACGTAGTCGGGGTCGCTGTCCGTCAGGACGTAGCCGATGTCGTGCAGTGCAGTGGTCAGGCCCGATTCACCGACCACGTAGGCGCTGCCGCCCGGACGCTGGTTGGCCAGGAAGGTCGCGGTAGCGAGCGCTGACGTCCAGATCGACTTCTCCGGGATGTCGAGTCCCGAATTGAGGAGGCGTGCTCGCAGGTCACGCGGGGTGCGGATGGAGTTGTTGGTGAGCACCATGTACGGAATGTCGTTCGACGCCAGTTCTGCCAGGAACGTGTCTGCTCCGGGTATCAAGTGCTCCTCGTGGACGAGAACCCCGTCCATGTCCATGAGGTAGGTCCAACCGGTCTGATCGTCTGTTCTGGTCATATCTCCAGTATGTGCGGGTGCCGCCCGATGTGGGCGGTCAAGCGAGAAGACGCCACAAGCCGATCAGGCCGACGACGACAATCGTGTATCGCAGTGCAGTGGGGGACAGGCGTCGTCCGTAGCGGGCGCCGAGAACGCCGCCACCGAGTGAGCCGACAGCGATCAAACCTGCTGCTGCCCAATTGATCTGGTCGAAGGCCAGGGTGATGTACATTCCGGCCGCGACGATGTTGACGAGCAGTGAGAGCAGGTTCTTCGCGCCGTTCATGCGCTGGAGGGTTTCCGGGAGGATGGCACCCATCACACCGATGAGGAGGATGCCCTGCGCGGCGGTGAAGTAGCCGCCGTAGATGCCGACGGCAAAGGTGCCCGCGGTCAGGAGCATCAGCCTCTTGGTGGACAGCGTCGTCTCTTCGGTGGAACGCTTCTTCGCCCACGCCTGGATACGTGGCTGGAGGAGGACAAGTGCGAGAGCCAGGATCAGCAGCACCGGAACGATGGTCTCGAACAGTTTCTCGGGTAGGTGCATGAGCAACCACGAACCAAGGAGTGCGCCGGCGAGCGACGCGGGAATCTGCCACTTCAAACGATCCCACTGCCCGGACAACTCACGCCGGTATCCCCACGTGCCCGAAACCCCGCCGGCGACGAGCCCGACTGCGTTGGACATGGTCGCGGTCACCGGCGGCATCCCGAAGGCGACCAGGGTGGGAAACGTGATCAGCGTTCCACTGCCGACGACGGCATTGATCGCGCCCGCACCGATGCCGGCCAACAAGATGAAGAAAGCGTCGATTCCACTCACTCCGCAGACGGTACGGCAGAGGAAAAGTCAGTCCGGACGGCGGTCCCGGTCTCGATTCGAACACTCCATTGAACACGGCGACCAAGGTTTCGGACACCGTTGAAATCAGTGCGATTTCAACATGAAGCAACCTTCATTTCCCTTGCAGTGCAGGGAAATACAACATTTGACGACTCGAGATTTCGCGTCTAGTCTTTGCTCACCATCCAGAGCGACCGAGAGACCTGGCTCGTCGACGTCGCAGCAACCCCCCGAGTGATCGGGAGCGGGTGCTACCGCCAGGACCGATGGAAGGCATCACATGGGTTCCACTTCGCACGCTGCGCACAGGCGTCGTCACATCGATCTGTGCCGCACCGCTTCGTGTCACTGTCTCTGACCTCACTGTCACCGACCGAACTGTCGTCGTCTTCGCAACTCGAGTACGCCACCTCGAGAACACAGCTGCGTTCCCATTCCCCGAAAGGTCTATTCGTGATGTCCACTCCGTCAGGTAGTGCGCCGTGAGCGCGCCCACCGATGTCCGCCCCGAAAAGTCGGTGGCCGAGCCGCAGCTTCCCGACTCGGAACTTGTCGTTGCTCGTACCTGGCACCCGTTGCGCTGGGTGATCAGCGCGGTCGTGCTGGTTTTGCTTGCTCAATTCATTCACGGACTCGTCGTCAACCCCGGCTGGGACTGGCCGACGTTCGCGCAGTACTTCACCGCGAAATCGGTGCTTGCCGCGTTGTGGATGACGATCAAACTGACCCTGTGGGGGACGATCCTCGGATTCGGGCTCGGTGTTTTCCTGGCACTCGGCCGGTTGTCGAAGAACCCGGTCCTGCAGGTGATCGCCTGGACCTACATCTGGGCCTTCCGCTCGATTCCGCTCATCGTGCAGCTGCTCTTCTGGTTCAACATCACGTACCTGTACCAGACCCTTTCTCTTGGAATACCTTTCGGACCGGAGTTCTTCACCTTCCAGGTCAGCGGTGTGATCGGCGGATTCACTGCAGCAGTCATCGGTTTGGCACTGCACCAGGCCGCGTACTCGGCCGAGATCATCCGCTCCGGAATTATCTCGGTGGATCACGGTCAGATCGAAGCAGCTCACTCGCTCGGTATTCCGCGCAGTCGCCAGTTCTTCAAGATCATTCTCCCGCAGGCGATGCGGGCGATCCTCCCCAATGCCGCCAACGAGGTCATCGGACTCTTCAAGGGAACGTCCATCGTCTCCACCATGGCGATCGCCGAACTGTTCTACCAGGTGCAGGTCATCTTCGGCCGCAACGGGCGAGTTGTGCCCCTGCTGATGGTCGCCACAATCTGGTACATCATCCTCACGACGTTGCTCTCGATCGGTCAGTACTACGTTGAGCGCCACTATGCACGGGGATCCGCTCGCGCCCTTCCGTTGACTCCGATCCAGAAGGCGCGCAAGAAGTTCGAAGAGATTCGTGACGCGCGTCTCGATATTCCGAGAGGTGCGACCCGATGACCGCAGAATTGGCCGAAGAGACGGTGTACGCCGTCGAAGCGCGCGGAATCCACAAGTCGTTCGGCACGCTGGAAGTACTTGCCGGCGTTGATCTCCTGGTTCGCAAGGGCGAAGTGACCGTCATTCTCGGACCGTCCGGTTCCGGTAAGTCCACCTTGCTGCGCACCCTCAATCACCTCGAGAAGGTCGACCGCGGGACCGTACGGATCGACGGAGAACTGATCGGATACCGGCGCAAGGGAAATCGACTTCACGAACTGCGTGACCGCGAGATCCTGAAGCAGCGTTCACATATCGGATTCGTGTTCCAGAACTTCAACCTGTTTCCGCACCTGACCGCGCTGGAGAACGTGGTGGAAGCACCGCTCTCGGCCCAGAAACGAGACCGTGACGAGGTCTACCGCGAAGCCCGCGCTCTGCTCGAGCGAGTGGGAGTGGGAGACAAGGCAGACGAGTATCCCCGCCAACTCTCCGGTGGCCAGCAACAGCGCGTAGCGATAGCGCGAGCGTTGGCACTGCGTCCGGCTGTGATTCTCTTCGACGAACCGACGTCGGCGCTCGATCCCGAGTTGGTCGGCGAAGTCCTCGAAGTTCTTGCCCAGCTTGCCCGCGACGGCGCCACCTTGGTGATCGTCACGCACGAGGTCGGATTTGCTCGGGAGGTGGCGGACACCGCGGTCTTCATGGACGGCGGCGTCATCGTCGAACAGGGCCCGCCGTCGCAGGTGATCGACAATCCGGTCCACGAACGGACCAAAGCGTTTCTCTCCCGCGTCCTCTGACGCGACCCAGACTCATTCCCGGAAGGAAAAATTGATGTTCTCCCCATCCCGTCGCGCGACATTTCTGATCTCGGCTCTTGCCACCGTCGGACTGCTCAGCGCTGCGTGCAGCAGCGCTGACGCCGAGTCCGACGGCGCCCAGGTCACCGCGGCCGCGGGTTACAACCTCACCGCCGACCAGAATCGCATCACCACCGACAAGGTGGATGCCATCGCCGCCGAGGTTCCTCAGGACATTCGTGATCGCGGCACGCTGCGAGTCACCGGTAGTGCCGGTTCCGCTCCGCCGCTTCGCTTCTACGCCGACGACGACACCACCCTCATCGGCTCCGAGACCGACTTCGCCTACCTGATCGGTGACGTTCTCGGTTTGAAGGTCGATCTGCAGACAGCAGACTGGGCACAGAACTTCGTCCGCATCGACTCCGGGGAAGCCGACGCTTTCCTCTCCAACGTGACTGTCACAGAGGAGCGTAAGGAGAAGTACGACTTCGCCACCTACCGACTCGACACCCTGGCCTTCGAAGCGAAGAAGGGCGCCGGGATCTCCATCAAGGAACCCAAGGACGTCGCCGGCAAGAAGATCGCCGTCTCCTCTGGTACCAATCAGGAAGCGCTGCTGGTCAAGTGGAGTGAGCAGAACGTCGCGGCCGGCCTGGCGCCCACCGACATCTCCTACTACCAGAACACCACCGACTACTACCTCCCCTTGCAGTCCGGCCGAATCGACGCCTACTTCGGCCCGAACCCGTCGTCGCAGTTCCACGCCAAGCAGTCGGGTGAAACCGAGGTTGTCGGTGAGTTCTCCGGTGCCGGCGACACTTTGCAAGGACAGATCGCGGTGCTGGTGAAGAAGGACAACGGGTTGATCAAGGCCGTCAACGACGCGATCAACCACACGATCGAGAACGGTACGTACCAGCAGATCCTCGAGCGTTGGAACATCACCAGCGAAGCCGTCGACAAGTCTCTGATCAACCCGCCCGGCCTTCCCAAGACCAAGTGAGCTCTCGTCCATGAGTGAGATTCTCGATGTGATCGTCATCGGCGGAGGACTCGTCGGGTCCTCCGCCGCATGGCGGCTCGCGGCGCGCGGACACAGCGTCGTACAGCTGGAACAGTTCGGGCCGGGGCACAAGCACGGTGCATCGCACGGTACTTCGCGCATCTACCGTCAGGCCTACGACAATCACCTGTACACAGGATTGGCGGCCGACGCGCTGCCACTGTGGCGGGAGTTGGAGTCCACCACGGACATCGGGTTCCTGGAACTGACCGGTGCCGTCGATCACGGTCTGCCGCAGGCAGTGCAGTCCAAGGCGCAGATATTGGTCGAGGCCGGCATCAAGGGTGAGATCCTCACTCCTACAGAGGCGTCCGCCCGCTGGCCGGGGTTGCGATTCGACACCACCGTGCTCCATCACCCCGATGCAGGCCGGTTGCACGCGGACCGCGCCGTGACCGCGCTGAGAGCGGGAGCGGTGTTCGCCGGTGCCGAGGTCCGTCACGACGTTCGGGTATTGGCACTCGCGCGAGCGTCGTACGGCGTGGACGTGGTGACGGACGGCGGAACGCTCGCGGCTCGTCAGGTCGTGATCGCGGCTGGGGCGTGGACTGTGGACCTGATCGCAGACAGCGGACTCGGTTCCGAGATCGTGCTCCCGACGCTGCGCACGACGCAGGAACAACCGGCCCACTTTGCACCGCTGGACCCGGGAGTCGAGTGGCCGAGTTTCGTTCACCACACGGGTGCGCAGTTGGAGACCGCGGGGATCTACGGACTCGGTTCCGAGGACGGCATCAAGATCGGCGAACACGCGACCGGGCCGGTCGTGACTCCACAGACCCGCGACTACACCCCTGATGTCGACGGAGAGCAACGATTGGTCGAGTACGCCGAGTCGTGGTTGCCCGGCGTTGATTCCACCCAGGTCGAGTCGATCACGTGCCTGTACACGAGCACGCCGGACAGTAACTTCGTCATCGACCGAGTCGGCGCCGTCACGGTCGCGGCGGGATTCTCGGGTCATGGATTCAAATTCGGTCCGGCCCTGGGGGAACTTGTATCGAACCTCGTCGAGGGAACCGCTCTCGCTCCGGAAGTTTTTCGGCTGGGGGAGCGTTGACCAGATTCATGGAGGAAAGTGTTGTGGCACTGGAGCTCGGGACCCGTCAGGTCGAGGGCATCGGCGCGGTAGAGGTCTACTCGGTATCGCAGGACGATCCCTTGGCGGCTCCACTGATCGCGGAATTGGCGCTCGAATACAGCTCGCGATACGGCGGAACTCGCGAAGCGATGCTCGCGGATCTCACCACGTACCCGGCAGAAGAATTTGCGTACCCGCAGGGGGCGCTCCTGGTGCTCACCCACGAGGATGTGCCGATTGCCGGTGGTGCATTTCGCCAATTCGATTCCACCACTGCCGAATTGAAGAGAATCTGGACATCGGTCGACTATCGGAAGCGTGGTCTCGGCAAGGTCGTCGTTCGCGAGTTGGAACGAGAGATCGAGCTTCGCGGATACAACCGGGTGTTCCTGACGACGGGCCCTCGGCAACCGGAGGCTGTCGCGCTGTACCTGTCCAGTGGATACACACCGCTCTACGACGCTTCACTCTCGCCCGAAGAAGTGGGCGTCCACCCGTTCGAGAAACAACTTCGGGTGCTCGAAAATGTGACCCGAGCAGCAATTCCTACCGACCGGGTTGACAACACCCGGGTTTAGCCTCGTACACTTGCGAACGACCATCCAGAGCGACCGAGAGACCTGGCTCATTGAAGTCGCAGCAACCCCCCGAGTGATCGGGTGCGGGTGCTACCGCCAGGACCGATGGAGGAACACGAAATGAAGGCAGTCGAAGGCGGTTTCGATACCGCCTGGTCGCGTCGTCACGTAGACCTGTGCCGCACCGCGGGATCTTTCTGTACCAACTGACCTCGGTCAGTCATTCACACTCAGGCGAGTCGTCGACAAGTCTGTTTTCTCTTCTCTGCACAAGTGATTCGCGCTCGATCGCCTTCTCGGAGCTTCTTGCTTCACGGCGATGGGTGCGCTCTTCGGCATGCCTCTTTAGGAGTTCTTGGTGTCTTCGCCCTCATTCGGTGCCCGCAAACGCGCGACCGTCATTGCCGGTATCGGTGCTGTCTCGGTTCTCGGGACCGTCCTCGCCGGCTGCAGCAGCGACGGAAGCGGCAGCGGTGCCGACGCGGGTCCCGCGCAGTCCGGCGGAACCCTTCGTTACGGCCTCTCGCAGGCGCCGACGTGCGCCGATCCGGCCCAGGCCGGCAGCAACCAGACCGTGTATGTCACTCGCACCGTGGTGGATTCGCTGACCGATCAAAATCCCGACTCCGGCGAGATCACCCCGTGGCTCGCCAAGAGTTGGGAGATCAGCCCCGATGCCGCGAGCTTCACGTTCGTCCTTCGCGATGATGTCACTTTCAGTGACGGCACACCGGTGACGGCGGATTCGGTCAAGAAGACCTTCGACTCGGTCAAAAACCTCGGACCGAACGCGTCGTTGGCGAAGAGCTACCTGTCCTCCTACACGGGTACCGACGTCGTCGACGCCCACACGGCGAAGATCAATTTCTCCGGGCCCAATGTTCAGTTCCTGCAAGCAACTTCGACGCCGCAGCTCGGAATCCTCGCCGATTCCACCACCGCACTGGCATCCGAGCAGCGCTGCCCCGGTGCAGCGGTGATCGCCTCCGGTCCATTCGTGTACACCGACTGGCAGCAGGACAAGAGCGTCAAGATCGCCAAGCGTGCGGGATACAACTGGGCGTCGGACGCAGTCGCGCATCAGGGCGAGGCCTACCTCGACGGCGTCGATTTCACCGTGGTCCCCGAATCCGGCGTGCGCGCGGGCAGTGTGGCTTCCGGCCAGCTCGATGCGGTCAGCGACGCGCTTCCACAGGACGCACCGCAGATCGAGGGCGCCGGTGGACGCATCCTCACCCGGCCCAACCCGGGCGTGAGCTTCTTCTTCCAGCCCAATGTCAGTCGTGGAGTACTCGCTGATCAGGCCGTCCGCCAGGCCATCATTCCGGCGATCAACCGCCAAGAACTCGTCGACACCGTTCTTGATCCGTCGTTCTTCCCGGCAACGAGCCCGTTGGCTCACACCACTCCGCTCTACAGCGACGAATCCAGTGTCGTGACCTACGACGCGGACAAGTCGGCGAAGCTTCTCGACGCAGCCGGTTGGAAGGCCGGAAGCGACGGTATCCGCGAGAAGGACGGGCAGAAGCTCACGTTCAGCGTCACGTTCAGCCCGGTGTTCTCGGGTAATCAGGCCATTCTCGAGCTCGTGCAGCAGCAGCTCAAGAAGGTCGGCGTCGACCTGCAGCTCAATCTGGTCTCGAACGGTGAATGGACCGAGAAGGGGGTGTCGGGTGACTACGATTCGCTGTACTACAACAGCACTCGGGCCGACGCCGACATCCTGCGGGCGTCGTTCAGCACCGAGGGCCGCAACCTCAATCGTCGCGGCGCAGATCCGGAGCTCGACAAGGTTCTCACCGACCAGCTCGCAGCCACGGACAACGGTCAGCGCGGCGAACTGGTCTCCACCGCTCAGGAATTGATCCTCGACCGTGGGCTCTCCATCCCCACGATCGAGCTCTCGCAGGCCATCGGCGCCGGATCGAGTGTTCAGGATCTGAACTTCGAAGCCTCGTCACGCCTGCAGTTCTACGACGCATGGTTGTCGGGTAAGTAATCATGACTCGATACGTACTCACCCGACTGGGCCAGGCCGCGGTTGTCCTGTGGGCCGCCTTCACTATCTCGTTCGTGATTCTGTTCCTCCTGCCGAGCGATCCGGTCAGCATGGCTGCGGACTCGTCCGGGCAGGGTGTTGCAGTGGATCAGGCTGCGCTCGATCAGCTTCGGGCACGATACGGCTTGGACCAGTCGGTGTGGGTGCAGTACTGGACGTCGCTGACCAATGCTCTTCGCGGCGATTTCGGTACGTCAATCTCCACCGGTCAGTCGGTAACGGATGCCATCTTCTCGGCATTGCCGAGCACCCTGGTGCTGGCAACCACGGCTTTGGTTCTCGCCGTGCTGTTCGGAGTGGCGATCGCGTTCTTCGCTACCTACACCCGCAAGCGGTGGCTGGCGAACCTGTTGTTCTCGCTGCCGCCTCTGGGAGTGGCTGTGCCCACCTTCTGGGTGGGTCTGATCCTCCTGCAACTCTTCTCGTTCCGTCTGCACATCTTCCCGGCATTCGGGGACAAGGGATTCGCAACGGTAGTTCTCCCGGCGTTCACGCTGGCGATCCCGACCGGCGCGGTGATCGCGCAGGTCCTCACGACCAGCCTGCAGTCGACGCTGCGTTCGCCGCACGTGGAGACCGCCTATGCCAAGGGCGCCAGCCGTTGGCGCGTGCAGACCCGTCACGCGTTGCGACTGGCGAGCATTCCGGCATTCACCATTGCCGGAGTGCTGGTCGGAACTTTGCTTGCTGGTTCGGTGGTCGTGGAAACGGTGTTCTCCCGCGCGGGCGTCGGCCGTCTGACCCAGACGTCGGTGATGGCGCAGGACATCCCGGTGGTACAGGGCGTCGTTGTGTTCGCCTCCCTGGTCTTCGTGCTCGTCAACCTCGCGGTCGACCTCTTCTACCCCCTGATCGATCCACGAATCATTCAGGCGAAGAAGACACATGCCGAAAACTCGAATACCGAAAGCTCGACCGATCTGGAGCCGGCCCATGTCTGACACATTGATCGAACCCTTACTCCTCGATCCACGCGTCGAGGCCAAGGCACCAGTCGTTTCGCGCCGAAGGTCGACTGCCGTCGGTTTGATCCGTAAGCCCGGTCTGGTCATTCCGGTGCTGATCGTGCTGCTTGCCATCGGCTTTGCCGTCGCGCCTGGGTTTTTCGCCAGCGGTGATCCGTTGTCCGGCGTCCCGGCGGACAAACTGCAGGGACCGAGCTTGGCTCACTGGTTCGGAACCGACAACCTCGGGCGTGATCTGTACACACGCTTCGTACACGGCGCCGCGCTGTCCCTGACCGCGACTTTGGTAGCGGTGGGAATCGCGTTGGTGGCAGGATCGATCATCGGTTTGCTTGCGGGATTTGTCGGCGGAGTCGTCGACGCAGTTCTGATGCGCATCGTCGATGTCCTGCTGTCCATTCCGGCGCTACTGCTCTCGTTGGCATTGGTGACCGCGCTCGGCTTCGGCACCATCAACGTCGCCATCGCTGTCGGCGTCAGTATGGTCGCCAATTTTGCGCGAGTGATGCGTGCCGAAGTGATGCGGGTGCGCGGCGCTCAGTACGTCGAGGCCGCGTTCAGTTCGGGCGTGCAGTGGCTCGGTGTCCTGCGTCGGCACGTGCTGCCCAACTCGTACGCGCCCGTGGTCGCGCTTTCCGCAGTCGAGTTCGGGCAGGCAGTTCTTGCAGTGTCGGCACTGAGCTTCTTGGGATTCGGCGCGGTTCCGCCTACCCCGGAATGGGGATCGCTGGTGTCCGAGGGGCGCAACTTCCTCGCCAATGCCTGGTGGATGACAACACTTCCCGGTCTCGCGATTGTCGCCGTGGTCATCTCGGCGCACCGTATCGGCCACGAGATCGAAAGGAGCAACCGGCGATGAGCGCGACAGAGGAACAGTTGCTTTCCGTCACCGACCTGCAGATCTCCTACGGCAACGAGCCCGCGGTGTCCGGTGTGAGTTTCACCGTCGGCCGCGGCGAAGTGGTTGCGGTGGTGGGGGAGTCGGGTTCGGGAAAGTCGACGACGGCCCACGCGATACTGGGCCTGCTCGCCGGTAGCGGCCACGTCACGGGCGGAAGCGTCGAGTTCGAAGGCGACAGAATCGATTCGTACCCCGACCGCGCGTGGCAGAGAATCCGCGGCGCTCGTATCGGTCTGGTGCCGCAGGATCCGACGACCTCGCTCAACCCGGTGACTCGGATCGGCGACCAGGTTGCAGAAGTCCTGCGGATCCACGGCCTCGCCGACCGGCGCACAGCGCGGTTGGACGCCGTCGCCGTGCTCGAGCGCGCGGGTATCGATCGCCCGGAGATCCGGGCACGCCAGTATCCACACGAGCTGTCCGGCGGTATGCGGCAACGAGTTCTGATCGGTATCGCTCTTGTGGCGAACCCGGCCCTCATCATCGCCGACGAGCCGACCAGTGCTCTGGACGTCACGGTTCAACGACGCATTCTCGACCATCTCGACGAGCGAATCGCCGAATCCGGTGCCGCCGTGCTTCTGATCACGCATGACCTGGGTGTGGCCGCAGACCGCGCGGACCGGATCCTGGTGATGCAGGGGGGCAGAATCGTCGAATCCGGCCGCACCGCAGATATTCTGGGAGATCCGCGAGACGAGTACACGAAGAAGCTGCTGAACTCTGCGCCAAGCCTGTCCTCGGGACCGGTCGATCGCCCAGTCCGTCAGGACACGAGCCCGCTGCTGACGCTGACCGGAATCACCAAGCGTTTCAACGTCGGCCGCGGGAGTTCGATCACCGCGGTGAACGAAGTATCGCTGACTGTTCCGAGGGGCCAGACGGTGTCACTGGTGGGGGAGTCAGGTTCCGGCAAGTCGACCACCGCCCGCATTGCCGTGCGATTGGAGCAGGCGGACGCCGGCACCATCACCTTCGACGGACAGGACATCACGAAGGTCAAGGGCAGCGGCCTGCGCGAGCTGCGTCGAAAGATTCAGCTCGTGTATCAGAACCCTTACGCGTCACTCGACCCGAAATTGTCCGTCCAAGACATCGTGGCAGAGCCGCTGCGGGCCTTCAAGGTTGGAGGACGCAGCCAGCAGCAGAGCCGTGCCGCCGAGCTGCTCGATCAGGTTGCACTGCCCGAGCAGTTCCTGGGCCGCAAGCCGGCCGAACTCTCGGGCGGCCAGCGTCAGCGGGTGGCGATCGCTCGCGCGCTCGCTCTGAAGCCGGATCTACTCGTTCTCGACGAGCCGGTATCCGCTCTCGACGTCTCGGTTCAAGCGCAGATCCTGGCGCTACTCGACGATTTGCAGCGAGAACTGGGCCTGACCTATCTCTTCATCTCCCACGATCTGGCGGTAGTTCGCCAGATCAGCGACGTAGTCGGCGTCATGCAAGCTGGGCGATTGCTCGAAATCGGCACTACCGCCGAGATTTTCGACAATCCCCGAAACGAGTACACACGCACACTTCTCGACGCGATCCCCGGGCGGGATCATTCGACAGGAAAGGCCGAACATGTCCGAGCGTAGTTCCGGAGCATTCCTGGTCGGCCTCGAATTCGAGGGCACCGGAGCTCATCCGTACTCCTGGCGACGCGAGGATTCGCGCGCCGAAGATCTGTTCACGCCGTCGTACTGGGTGGACCTGGTGACCGCCGCGGATCGGGGTGGGGTGGATCTGGCGTTCCTCCCCGATTCTTTCGGGCTCCAATCCGAAGGCCAGCACGCTGTGCGGGGGAGGTTGGAGGCCGTGGCAACTGCGGCGAGGCTGAGTGCTGTCACCTCGCGCATCGGCCTGATCCCCACTGCGACGGTCACGCACACCGAACCGTTCCACATTTCCAAGGCCATTGCGAGCATCGACTACTCGTCTGCTGGGCGGGCCGGTTGGCAGGTCGCGGTGTCCGACACCACCGAGCAGGCAGCGTTGTTCGGCCGAAAGGCAGTGCAGGGTCCGGAGTCCGCGTGGGAGGAAGCGTCCGAGGCGGTCGAGGTGATCAGTCGGCTGTGGGACAGCTGGGAGGACGACGCCGAGATACGTGATGCTGCGAGCGGACGATTCATCGATCGGGACAAGCTGCACTACATCGATTTCGAGGGAAAGAACTTTTCCGTCAAGGGCCCGTCCATCACCCCGCGCTCGCCTCAGGGGCAGCCGCTGATCTCCGTCGACGCGAGTCGACCGGAGGCCCGCGAACTCGCCGTTGCGCGCGGAGATCTGATTCGGATTTCGGCAACCGACCTCGGCGAGGCCAAAGCTACGGCCAAGCTGGTCCACACGAGTGCAGCTGCCCTCGGGCGCAGCGTCAGAGTGCTCCTCGATGTCGACGTGCTTCTCGGAGCCGATCGCGGTGCCGCCGACGACGCTTTGGCAGAACTCGAGGAATGGGCGGGAGTGCCGTATGTACCGCACTCGCTGTTCTATCGCGGTGACAGTGCGGGTTTGACTGCGTTGCTGCGTGAGATCGGTGGGCTTGCCGGGATCGACGGTGTGGTTCTGCGTCCCCTGGCGCTGGCCGCCGGAGTGGACAAGATCGCGACGGACGTGGTGCCAATTCTCAATCCGCGACCGAGTACGGCCCCGACTCTGCGCGAGCGGTTGGGCTTCGAGTTGCCCGTCAATCAGTTCGCGTAGCGCGAGTAGAGAACAGGAACACCGATGACACAGAACAGGATTCGCAAGCAAGTTCATCTGGGCGCTCATTTCCCCGGCGTGAACAACACCACGGTGTGGACCGATCCGGCGTCGAAGAGCCAGATCGAGTTCAGCTCCTTCGAGCATCTCGCACGCAGTGCCGAACGCGGATTGTTCGACTTCTTCTTCCTCGCAGAGGGTTTGCGCCTACGCGAGCATCAGGGCAAAATTCACGACCTCGACGTGGTCGGTCGCCCGGACACCTTCAGCATTCTCAACGCGGTTGCCGGTGTGACAACGCATCTCGGCCTGGCCGGGACGATCAACACCACGTTCAACGAACCGTACGAGTTGGCCAAGCAGTTCTCGACGCTCGATCATCTCTCCGACGGCCGCGCCGCCTGGAACCTGGTCACCTCCTCGGACGCCTTCACCGGCGAGAATTTCCGCCGCGGTGGCTACCTGGAGCATTCCGAGCGGTACGCACGCGCCAACGAGTTGGTCGACGCAGTACGGACACTGTGGGACAGTTGGCGCATCGGCCGTCCGATCGTCGACCGTGAACGCGGTGTTTTTGCCACCGACCAGCAGGTAGGCCAGTTCCAGCACTCCGGCAAGCAGTTCGACATCGCCGGACGCTTCGAAGTGCCGCGGAGTCCGCAAGGGCACCCAGTTCTGTTGCAGGCCGGTGACTCCGACGAAGGACGCGAGTTCGGCGCCGCCAAGGCCGATGCCATCTTCACCGGGCACGGAACCCTCGAAGCGGGCAAGGCCTTCTACGCAGACGTGAAGGGGCGCCTGGCCAAGTACGGACGCACGCACGCAGACCTCAAGATTCTCCCCGCCGCCACCTTTGTCCTCGGTGACAACGCAGCGGATGCACAGGAGAAGGCGTATCACATCCGGCGGCAGCAGGTCGGACCTCAGACTGCCATCGCTTTTCTCGAACAGGTTTGGGGCAGAGACCTTTCGCAGTACGACGCCGACGGCCCGTTGCCGAAGGAAGATCCGTCGGACGACGTCAACATCACTCGCGGACGCGTCCGTCACGTCAAGGATCCGCGAGCGGTCGCCGATCAGTGGCGAGCGAAGGCAGAGGCCGAAAACCTCAGCATCCGTGAACTCATCATCGAAGTGACTGCCCGCCAACAGTTCGTGGGCAGTGCCGCCGAGGTGGCTGCCGAGATCGACAGCTACGTCCAGGGCGACGCGAGCGACGGCTTCATCCTCGTTCCCCACCTCACCCCCGCGGGACTGGACGAGTTCATCGACACCGTCGTACCGGAACTGCAGGACCGCGGCAGTTTCCGGACCGAATACTCAGGAACCACCCTGCGCAGCCATCTCGGGCTGCGCCACCCGCACGAGCAGGCTGAAGGAGTCCGCGCATCATGACCGTTACCGACACGTCCACCAGCACCTTCACCGGCGATTGGAATGCCTGGCACGCCTCGCGCGACGCGACCTTCAGCGAACCACTCGGCTGGCTGAGCCTGACTGCGTTGCATTGGCTGGTGGACACCGATTCCACGTTCGCAGACCTTCCGGGTGCATGGCGCGCCGACGCGAATGCCGTGGTCGTCACCGCAACGGCGGCAGACGATCTCTCGATCGACGGTGTCGCAGTGGACGGTTCGTCCACCCTGAATCCGATCGAGGGGGCGCCGGGCCTGATCGTCAAGCAGGGCGAACGTCTGGTCGAGGTCATCCGCCGCACCGGCGAGGTAGCCCTGCGGATCCACGATTCGGCAGCCCCGGCATTGGCGCAGTTCAGTGGTATCCCGACCTTCGAGCCGAACCCGCAGTGGCGCATCGACGGTGTCTTCACAGCTTTCGAGGAGGCTCGCACGGTGACGACCGGTGCGGTCGTCGAGCGCCTCGAGCATCATCACGACGCTCGCGGAACCATCAGCTTCGAACACGACGGTGCAACGCATACGCTGATTGCGTTCGCGGGCAAGGACAACGGCTTTCACATCCTGTTCACCGACGCGACCAGCGGGGTGTCCACCTACCCGGCCGCACGCTCGTTGCACGTGAGCGCACCGGAACCCGGTGGCGCGGTAGTCCTCGATTTCAATCGGGCGTCGAACCTGCCCTGCGCCTTCACCGATTACGCGACGTGCCCCGTGGCCCCCGCCGAGAACCGCCTGGCGTTCGCGGTGGAAGTCGGCGAAAAGACACCTGACAGCCGCTCCGAAAGCGCACCGAGGTGAGCGCGCCGCTGTCCGTACTCGACCTCTCGCCGATCAGTGAGGGCGGAACGGCCCGCCAGGCTTTGCGGAACTCGCTGGACCTCGCTCGTTCTGCCGAAGCATGGGGATACAAGAGATACTGGGTCGCCGAACACCACTTCGTCGGTGTCGCCTCTTCGTCACCAGCAGTGCTTGTCGGGCTGATCGCGGCCGCCACCAACACCATTCGTGTCGGTTCGGCCGCCGTGCTGCTGGGCAACAACACGGCAGCTCAGGTGGTGGAAGCCTTCGGCACCGTCGAAGCTTTGTATCCGGGTCGAATCGATCTGGGTATCGGGCGCAGTGGTCAGCGCCGGGTGGAGGCACTTCGTGCCGTCGCTGCCGGGACGACTGCCCCCGCGGAATCGAAGCGGGAGAACGTCGTACGCGACGGTGTGGTGATCCCGGCGCCCTTCGATCCGACCGGGTTCCTCACGTCACCGAGATTGCAGGCGTCGTTCGAGGCCTTGGCGTTTCCGGGAGCGCAGGCGCCCGATTTCGAGCAGCAGGTCGACGACATACGCTCGCTCCTGAACGGAACCCACCGCACCCGCGACGGTATCGAATTGCACGCCAGTCCCGGCGAGAATGCCGACGTCGAACTGTGGGTGTTCGGAAGCAGCGCGGGCCCCAGTGCCGAACTCGCCGGACGACTCGGATTGCCGTTCGGTGCGAATTACCATGTGGCGCCGTCGAGTACGCTCGACGCGGTCGAGGCTTACCGTGCGGCATTCCGGCCGTCGGCAGTTCTCTCCGAGCCGTACGTCGTCGTGTCCGCGGATGTTGTTGCCGCGGAGGACGATGCGACGGCCAGGGAGTTGGCGTCGACGTTCGGGCACTGGACGCACAGCATCCGCAGCGGGCACGGAGCAATCCCGTATCCCGATCCGGAGACGGCGCTCCCACTTTCCGACGCCGACAAAGCAGTGGTGGAGGATCGGCTGATCACGCAGTTCGTCGGTTCGCCCACCACCGTCGCCGACAGGCTCGACAGTCTGCAGAAGCTCACCGGGGCAGACGAATTGGTGATCACCGGAGTGACCTATCGACACGAGGATCGTCTGCACTCGTACGAACTGCTCGCCAAGGAATGGGGACTACCCGCACTACTGGCAGCGTGAGGTTGCCTTGGTCCATTAGTGTCGAGTGATGTTTGCACCTCGAGATGCGCTTGCGGTTGCTCTTGACGTAGCGCGTGAGGGCATGGAGCTCGGGGAGATGCCGATCGGCGCAGTCGTGTTCGACGACGACCGTGTGCTCGGGCGGGCGTATACGCAAGAACGGGCACTCGGCCGACGGGTAGTCCATGCGGACCTTCAAGCGCTCTTGCAGGCCGACGAGGCTCTCGGGTTCGCTCGAGCGTCGGGTGAATTTGACATTGGCGGTCAATCTCGAACCATGTCTCATGTGTATGGGTGCCGCGATCACGCTCGGTGTGACTCGGGTGTGGTTCGCTCTCGAATCCCCGAACGACGGTGCGGCGGAACTCGTGCAGCTGTGGGCGCCGCCTGTGGAGCTTCCGTTTTTCTGTAAGCCGCGTGAAGTCCTCGGCGGCATCCGCCGTGACGAAGCGCGAAATCTGTTCGCTGAATACGCCACCGGCACCGGCCCCGCCGGGATGCGGGACTGGGCGCGCAGTCTCACCTGACGCCATGGCTTGTAAGGAGCGCCGTGAGGCTCACGCCCCGATAGCGCCCGCGATCATCGGCCACGATGCACGCATGTCAGCTTCGAAGAGTCCCCAGGTGTGGGTGCCCTCGGGGCGGAAGCTGAACGTCGCGGGAATGCCGAGTTGGTTGAATCGACCCTGCAATGCGGCAGTGCACATGTTGGTGATGCCTTCGAGCACAGCGCCGGGAACGACCCCGGCAGCCATCGCCAGTGAGTTGATTCCGTCGACCGGGCCGGGAAGTCCGTTGCCGGTCGAGACGAACAGTGCTGTGCCGCGCAGTTTCTCGGCGTTGATCAGCGGGTCGTGCGCAGCCCACTGCGGGCTACCCCACGGCCCCCACATGTTGCCTGCGTTTCCGCCGCCGAGGATCTCGACCATCGAACGCACCGCTGCCTGACCGAGCGGGTCGCCGGCGCGCGGGCAGCCGCTGTACGAGCCGACGGCGCGGTAGGTGCCGGGCGACTGGATCGCGAGGTCCAGGACCGGCCCACCAGCCATCGACACACCACCGAGCGCGTTGACGCCGGTCGTGTTGTACCGAGCGTTGACTGCAGCCGGTAGTTCCTTGGTGAGGTACGTCTGCCATTTGTTGCGCCCGAGTACCGGATCGTCGGCGTTCCAGTCGGTGTACATGCTGAACTTGCCGCCGACCGGCATGACCACGTTGACGTGCTTGTCGTTGAAGAAGTCACGGACTCCGGTGTTGTTGAACCACGAGATTCCGTCCTCACCGCCGCCGACGCCGGTCAACAGATAGAACGTCGGGGCAGCGCCGCCGCCGGCCGGGGAGATCACGTCGTTGGCGATCCAACGGTCCATCGAGGGTGAGTAGACGTCGATGCGACTGACCACGGAATCCGCGCTCGCAGTCGGCGCACTGAGGCCGAGAAAGCCGGCAGCCATTGCCACCGCCATCGTCAGCCGAACCGTGAAACGACGTGTCTTCATATTTCCCCCCAGGCGCAAGCCGGACAGCGTATTCGTGCCTTCCAACAGTGGCACAATGCGAAGAAGAGTGACGAATGTCCGGGTAACAGTCCGATAAGAAGATGGAGACAATTGCGTGGGATCGCAGTCGCACCACCCCGAATCCGACGTGATTCGGCTGGCCTTCGGGCTGGCTGCGATCACGGCCGGTGCGGCGCGCAGAACCGCTGGTCTCGCCCTTGATTCGGTGCAGCGGATCCCCGTAGTCGGTGGCACTCTCGACGATGCGATCACCCAGGTCACCACCCGCGGCACGGACGCGATTCGCTCGACCGCGGAGTTCGCCGACTCCACCCTGCGGACGGTGATCAAAGCTGTCGTCGACGCTGCTCTGGCCGAAGTCGACATCACGAAAATCGTCGTCGACCACGTGGACATCGACAAGATCGCCGAAAACATCGACGTGGACAAGATTGCCGAGCGGGTCTCGCTCGAACCGATCATCGACCGGGTCGACGTGGACGAGATCGCAAGTCGCCTCGACGTCAAAGCGGTGATCGATCGCCTCGATCTCGACGGGATAGTCGACACCGTCGACCTCGAACGCCAGGTCAACCGCATCGACCTCGTCAAGATCGCCGACCAGGTCATCGAGGGCGTCGACCTCCCACAGATGATTCGCGAATCGACCGGCTCACTCTCCACGGAAGCCGTGCACGGAGCTCGGGTGCAGGGCATGCAGGCGGACGACGCCGTAGCCGGGTTCGTCGGGCGACTTTTCGGCCGCGATAACGCACCGTCACCAGAAAAGCCGTCACCAGAAAAACCGTCACCAGAGACCGATCCGGACACGAACGCAGGCGAACGCTAGTGGCCCAGGAGAGTTCCGGCCCCGCCGGCATCGTCACCCGTGGACTTGCCGGACTGATCGATCTGGGCGTCGTCCTGCTCCTGATGGGTTCCGTGTACGTGGGCTTCGCCTTCGTCCGACTGCTCTTCTCACCGCAGAGTTTCACGTTCGCGGAACCGGGAATCTTTCTGTCCACGACGGCATTTCTCGGTGTCTCGGTGGCGTATCTGACTGCCTGCTGGGCGACCACCGGTCGAACCGTCGGCTCCCTCGTGATGGGGCTCAGGGTGATCACGTCCGGGCATCGCCTCGTGCGCTGGCCGTTGGCGTTCGTCCGCGCGGTGCTCTGCGTACTCTTCGCCTTCGGGTTGCTGTGGTCGGCGGTCGATCGACGACGACGATCGTTGCAGGACATCGTTCTACGCACCGAGGTCGTCTACGACTGGCGTCAGGACCCGGATCTGGTGGCACCGCACGGAGGTGAGCACGCATGAGCGAACCCAACCGCCCGGACGAGCGCTTCACTCTCGCCAGTGAACGCACCTTTCTCGCCTGGATGCGCAGCTCACTTGCCTTGCTGGCGGGCGGCATCGCCGTCGTCCAGTTGGTGCCGGAGTGGAGCACAGGGTGGGTCCGCACGGCGCTCGGTCTGATCTTGATCGCACTCTCGGCGGCAGCCGCACTGGTAGGTATGCGACGCTGGCTACAGGTGAAGAAGGCGCTCGAGGACGGAGCCGCGATGCCGGAACCGCACGCACTGTGGCTGTTTGCCCTGGCATTGGCGGGGGTTGCCGTGGCAGCCGGTATCGCGACGGTGGTCACCAGCCTCGCTCGCTGAGATACGCAGAGAAGTCCTTGCGGTGTCTGGATAGTCTGCAAAGAACGAGAAGCATGTCAGAGAAGTAAACGAAACAGACGACAAGGGAGTGCACGGTGGCGCAGGAACTCAAGCTCGGATACAAGGCTTCGGCTGAGCAATTCGGCCCTCGCGAACTGGTAGAGCTGGCAGTTCTGGCAGAGCAGCACGGCATGGATTCCGTTGCGGTGAGCGATCATTTCCAGCCGTGGCGCCACAACGGTGGACACGCGCCGTTCTCGCTCGCCTGGATGACGGCCGTCGGTGAGCGCACCGAGCGCGTGCAGATCGGCACGTCCGTGATGACGCCGACGTTCCGCTACAACCCGGCGGTCATCGCTCAGGCGTTCGCGACGATGGGATGTCTCTACCCGGGCCGCATCATGCTCGGCGTCGGCAGCGGCGAGGCACTCAACGAGATCGCGACCGGCTTCCAGGGTGAGTGGCCCGAGTTCAAGGAACGGTTCGCGCGCCTGCGTGAGTCCGTGCGGTTGATGCGTGAGCTGTGGCTCGGCGATCGCGTCGACTTCGAAGGTGAATACTTCACCACTCGCGGCGCCTCGATCTACGACGTTCCCGAGGGTGGGATTCCCGTCTACATCGCGGCCGGTGGACCGGTTGTCGCCCGGTACGCGGGACGGGCCGGCGACGGCTTCATCTGCACCTCGGGCAAGGGCATGGAGCTCTACACCGAGAAGCTGCTTCCGGCGGTCGCCGAGGGTGCAGCCAAGGCCGAGCGCGACGTCGCAGACATCGACAAGATGATCGAGATCAAGATCAGCTACGACACCGATCCGGAGGCTGCGCTCGAGAACACGCGCTTCTGGGCGCCGCTGTCCCTGACTCCGGAGCAGAAGCACAGCATCGAAGATCCGATCGAAATGGAAGCTGCTGCCGACGCTCTGCCCATCGAGCAGGTGGCCAAGCGCTGGATCGTCGCTTCCGATCCCGACGACGCTGTCGAGCAGGTCAAGGCCTACGTCGACGCCGGCCTGAACCACCTGGTGTTCCACGCACCGGGCCATGATCAGCGCCGGTTCCTCGAACTGTTCGAGCGCGACCTCGCGCCGCGCCTGCGCGCTCTGGGCTGATCCTCGAGATCAACTGAACGGTGTCTGCCACTCGACGTGTGGCAGGCACCGTTCGACTTTCTCGTAGCTGCCGGTTATCGGCACGAGCGTGAGCGTGGCCACGATCAGTGGCAAGGTGGGCGGCGGCCCACACTAGGCTGTTGGGCATGCCAGAAGCGCCCGCTGCCGTGTCGAGTGTCTACGTCGCCTCTCCTGAAGGTGACACCGGAAAATCCACCATCGCGCTCGGCGTGCTGCAGATGCTGTGCGCGACCGTTGCTCGGGTCGGTGTCTTCCGCCCGATTGCTCGCTCGACCGAGGAAACCGACTACATCCTCGAACTGCTGCTCGAGCACACCACTGCCGATCTCTCCTACGCCGACGCACTCGGCGTCACCTACGAGCAGGTTCACGCCGACCCTGAAGCCGCGCTGGCCGACATCGTCGCGAAGTACCACACCGTGGCAGAGCAGTGCGACGCCGTCGTCATCATCGGCAGTGACTACACCGACGTCGCCAGCCCCAGCGAACTGAGCTTCAACGCCCGCATCGCCGTGAACCTCGGCGCCCCGGTTCTATTGGCGGTACGCGGCGCCCGGCGCAGCGTCGAGGAGGTCGCTCAGCTCGCGCACCTGTGCGCCGCCGAGTTGGCCGCCAACCACGCTCATCTGCTCGCCGTCGTCGCCAACCGTTGCGATCCCGACAAGCTCGACCAGGTCACCGCAGCGCTGTCCGACATCGGTGTTCCGACGTGGAGCCTGCCGGAGATTCCGCTACTCGTCTCACCCACGATGGCCGAGTTGATGGAAGCCACCGGCGGCGAGTTGTATTCGGGTGACCCGGAACTGCTGCACCGTGAGGCACTGAAGGTGATGGTGGGCGGCATGACCGCCGAGCACATCCTCGAGCGTCTCGTCGAGGGCATGGTCGTGATCGCACCGGGTGACCGCTCGGACGTCCTGCTCGCGTTGCTCAATGCTCATGAGGCGGAGGGTTTTCCGTCGCTCGCGGGCATCATCATGAACGGCGGGATCACACCGCACCCGGCCATCGCGGCGTTGATGGCCGGCCTCAAACAGCGTCTTCCGATCTTGACGACAACCCTCGGAACTTTCGACACAGCAAGCGCTGCAGCCCAAACCCGCGGACGCGTGGCAGTCGGTTCGCAGCGCAAGGTCGACACTGCCCTGAGCTTGATGGAACAGCGCGTTGACGCCGACGTCCTGATGGACCGACTGGCGCTGCCGATCCCGTCGGTCGTGACCCCACAGATGTTCGAGTACAAGCTGATCGACCGCGCTCGACGCGACCGCAAGCACATCGTCCTCCCGGAGGGTGACGACGACCGGATCCTGCGCGCTGCCGGTCGACTGCTGCAACGCCAGGTTGCCGACCTGACGATCCTCGGCGACGAACCCAGTGTGCGTCGACGCGCAGCGGAACTCGGTGTGGACATCAGCGGCGCACAGGTACTCGCACCGGCGCAGTCCGAGTACACCGAGCGATTCGCACAGGAATACACCGCGCTGCGTGCACACAAGGGCATGACCATCGAGCGAGCCCGCGAGGTGATCGCCGACATCTCGTACTTCGGAACGATGATGGTGCACTTGGGTATTGCCGACGGCATGGTCTCCGGCGCCGCCCACACCACCGCACACACGATCCGACCCTCCTTCGAAATCATCAAGACTGCCCCCGGCGTCTCGACGGTCTCGAGCATCTTCCTGATGTGCCTGGCCGACCGCGTTCTCTCCTACGGCGACTGCGCCGTGGTTCCGGATCCGACGTCGGAGCAGTTGGCGGACATCGCGATCTCGTCGGCGCAGACGGCGTCGCAGTTCGGGATCGATCCTCGTATCGCGATGCTCTCGTACTCCACCGGCGATTCGGGCAGCGGAGCAGACGTCGACAAGGTTCGTAGCGCGACGGCGCTGGTGCGCGAGCGTCGCCCGGACCTGTTGGTGGAAGGTCCCATTCAGTACGACGCCGCTGTCGAGCAGAGTGTCGCCGACAAGAAGATGCCGGATTCGTTGGTGGCGGGCAAAGCCACGGTGTTCGTGTTCCCGGACCTGAACACCGGCAACAACACCTACAAGGCAGTGCAGCGCAGCGCCGGTGCTATCGCCGTCGGCCCGGTACTGCAGGGACTGAACAAGCCGGTCAACGACCTCTCGCGTGGAGCGTTGGTCCAGGACATCGTCAACACCGTGGCTATCACGGCAATTCAGGCACAGGGAGCGTAAGAGTGAGCGACGGCACCGTACTGGTCATCAATTCCGGCTCGTCATCCATCAAATTTCAACTCGTGCATCCGGATACCGCGGAATCGGTGGCGCATGGCCTGATCGAACGCATCGGTGAACCCGACGGACACATCGTCTACAACCACCGCACCGGAGTCGAAGATCGAAGCCTTCCCATCGCCGATCACCGCGCGGGCCTGAAGATGGTGCTCGACATCGTCGCCGAGGTCGGGCGGCCGCTCAGCGAGGCCGGAATCATCGCCGTCGGTCACCGCGTCGTGCACGGTGGTGACATCTTCTATTCGCCGACGCTCATCGACGACGGCGTCGTGAAAGCTATCGCGGATCTGTCGAACCTTGCGCCGCTGCACAATCCGGCCAACGTGATCGGTATCGAGGTGGCACGCGAAGAACTGCCCGACGTTCCGCACGTAGCCGTCTTCGACACCGCGTTCTTCCATACGCTGCCCGCGGCAGCATCGACCTACGCGATCGATCGGGACGTGGCCAAGGCCAACCAGATTCGCCGGTACGGCTTCCACGGGACCTCACACGAATACGTGTCGGGCCGCGTCGCGGACTTCCTCGGCAAGGATCCGGCCGAACTGAATCAGATAGTTCTGCACCTCGGAAACGGCGCTTCGGCCTCGGCGATCAAGGGCGGCAAGGCGATCGACACCACGATGGGCCTCACCCCGCTCGAGGGTCTTGTCATGGGCACTCGCAGCGGCGACATCGATCCAGGCATCATCTTGCACCTCAACCGCAACTCGGGAATGAAGGTCGACGAGATCGACGACCTCCTCAACCGTCGTTCCGGTTTGAAGGGACTCTCCGGAGTCAACGATTTCCGCGCTCTGCTCGCACTGATCGAGGGCGGCGACGAAGACGCAAAACTCGCGTACGACGTCTACGTGCACATGCTCCGTAAGTACATCGGTGCCTTCATCGTTCAACTCGGCGGCGTCGACGTCATCACTTTCACCGGCGGCGTCGGGGAGAACAACATCGACGTGCGACGCGACAGCCTGGCCGGCCTTTCCCGTCTCGGTATCGAGGTCGACACGGCTCTCAACGAGGCGAAGAGTCGCAACGAGCGTCGTATCTCCGCATCGTCCTCGGCCGTCGAGGTACTCGTGGTTCCCACGAACGAGGAATTGGCGATCGCCCGTGCGGCAAAGGCTTTGGTGGCCGCACTGTAATTCTTGGGCGTCCGTCAGAAATTGCTGCGTGGACGTACCGCATTCGCCCGGTCCACGAGGGCGTAGCGGTGCGTGCGGGAAGTCGTTGCGCGGGCAAGGGCGCGAAGGCAGGCCTCGGCTCCCGTACGCAGACCCTGCTCGGTGAAGGGTAGATCGAGGATGGGTTCGAGTTCGGTGTGCGAGCGGTTGCCGTAGCGAATCCAGTCGAGTGCCGTGCCCAACACCAGCGTTCGCATTTGCAGGCTTCGGCTCTCCTCGGCCGGTAGCGCCCGAACGCGACGGGCGGCTTCCCGCAGAGTCGATTCGTCGAGTTCGGCGATCGGAACGCCGGACAGCATCGTCAACGCGCTCGACATCCGTGCGACGTTGTAGTGCCGGGAGGATGTGGGCACTTCGTCGAGGGCGGCGATGGCGGCCTTCTTGTTGCCGTGATCGGCGAGTTGGCGAGCGAGCCCGAATGCTGCGCTCACGTAGTTCCGTTCGGTCCGCCAGACGGTGCGGTAGTACTTCTCGGAGAAGCGGCACCATTGGTCCGGGTCGTCGCTCTCCCAGTGCTGGAGAATCAGTTCAGCCGTCGCTGCCAACGCCAGCTTGGGGGCAGCCTCGCCGGGCAGTGCGGTGAGAACTGTCTCGAAGTGACTGAAAGCGGGCTCGAATCGGCCTGATTGCAACGCCGCAAGTCCTCGATACCACTCGATCTTCCAGTGGTCCCCGATGTTCTGCTGGAGTTCGCCCAGAACTGTCAGTGCGGTTTCCGGATCACCGAGATCGAGATGAGCCTTGGCCTCCGCCAGTCGAACCTCGCCCGAGACGGAGGCCGCGGGTGTGCCCGATGTTCGGTCGATTCCGTTCTCACGGGCGTGTTTCAACGCATCGAGAGTCTGCGACGGCTCACTGTGAACGGCTGCCGCCAACAACGGCGCACTGGGATCGGTGGGGTCCACCAGCGGAATAGGAAGTGCATGCGCGACTTCGCGCGGATCGAGAGCGGCGTCGTGGCTGACGCCGTCGACGTACACATCGGTTTGCCCGACCAACTCGTCAGTGCCGAAAGACGTTCGCTGCCTGCTGAACACGAGCGAGAGTCCGGGGTTCTCCTGCCCGGTCTGTTCCGCGAGGATTTCTCGCAGAACGCCGGTGAGCTGGCCCGCGATCTCCTCGGCGGACTGAAATCGCTTCTTCGGGTCCGGGTCGGTGGCGCGCAACAGTAGGCGATGGAAGAACTCGTGGTCTCGGAGCAGTGGTTCGTCCTCGGGTTCGGGGAGGCCGTCGAGATACCGTCCGTGCTTCGCGGGCATGTCGAGGGTGAGAACCGCGAGTGTTCTTCCGACGGTGAAGATGTCGGACGCGATGGTCGGACCGGTCTCGATGATCTCCGGTGCTTGATATCCGGCAGTGCCGTACAGGTATCCGTAGTCTTCGATTCCGGACACGGCGCCGAGGTCGATCAGCTTCAACTGATCCTCTGTGACCATCACGTTCTCGGGTTTGAGGTCGTTGTACGCCAGGCCGGTGGAATGCAGATAGCTCAGCGCCGGAAGGATTTCCAACACGTAGCCGATCGCCTGCTCGATCGGCATGTGCTTGCCGTCCGGGAATTCGGCCAGCACCTCGCGCAACGATCGCCCACCCACGTACTCCATGACGATGTACCCCATGGGTGTCCCGTCCGGGCGCGGATGCTCGACGAAATTGAAGATCTTGACGATGCTGGGGTTGGCGACCTCGGCGAGGAACTGACGCTCGGCCACCGCGACGGCTTGCGCTTCGGAATCACCGAAATGCAAGAGTCCCTTGAGAACAACCCACCTGTCGCTGACATTGCGATCGATCGCGAGGTAGATCCATCCCAGGCCGCCGTGCGCGATCGGTCCCTGGACCTCGTACTGACCCGACACCAGTTCGCCCTCTTCGAGCAGTGGGCGGAAGTCGAAGGTGGAACCACACTTCGGGCAGGTTCCGTGCTGAGTTGCCTTGGTGCTTGCACTCTTACGGCCGACCGGCTCGTTGCACTTCCAACAGAAGCGTTTGCGCTCGGGGACCGTCGGGTCACTCATCACCGCGGATGCCGGGTCGATCTGCGGGACGGGGGGAACCTCGACCAGGCCGCCGCCGAGGCGCAGCTTGCGCCCCGACCTGCTGCGGCGGGATCGAGTGGAGCGGCCGGTGGGGGAGGAGGACGCGGACGGCGTGGTTCCCCGTATCTGCGCCGACGTCGGTTCTAGGCGCTCGTAGGCGCCGGTGGCTTCAGGTTCGGGACGCTCGTAGGCGCCGGTGGCTTCGGGCTCGGGACGTAGGGCCGCCTGGGTGGCGTCGGGCTCGGGGCCGGTTTCTTCGGTCATGTCGGCCTCAATCCCGGTAGACGGCCGGCGGGGGACCGGGTGACGGACCGAGGACACTGAGCCAGCGGTCGTAGATGCGGTTCCAGGTCCCGTCGCCCCTGATCCGATCCAGTGTTCCGTTGACGAATCGGACCAGATCGGGGTTGTCCTTGTTGACGCCGATTCCGTAGGGTTCGACGCCCAGTGATCCGCCGACCATCATCAGGTAGGGATCTTGCGAGGCGAGCCCGGCGAGAATCGTGTCGTCGGTGCTGATCGCGTCCACCTGCCCCTGCTGCAGGACGACCAGGCAGTCGGACCACATCGGGACGGTCACGACGGTGGCTTCCGGTTGGAGTTGCTGGATGCGAGTGGCCGACGTCGTTCCCCGGGCAGCGCAGACCCGTTTGCCTGCGAGGTCGTCGATGCCGCGGACGGGAGACCCCTGCAAGACCTGAATTCGTTGTTCAGCGGAGAAGTACTGCGTCGAGAAGTCGACCTTCTCGCGCCGGTCACACGTGATGGTCATGGTTTTGACGACCACGTCGACCATCGATTCCTGCAGCGCAGCGATCCGGTCGTCCGACGTCAGGATCCGATACTCGATCTTCTCCGGGTCGCCGAGCAGATCACGGGCGATCTCGCGGGCGATGTCGACGTCGAAACCTTCGAGGCGTCCGGTGGCCGGATCGCGAAAGCTCATGAGATTGGAGCCGGTGTCCAGGCCCACGATCAGACGTCCGCGCGCTCGGATGGCGTCGAGGCTCGGGGTGGGTGGCCGCGGAGATGCGTCCGCGGGGGTCGGCCGCAGGCTTGCGGTGAGGTTGGTGCACGAGGTGGTGGTCGTCGGCGTCGGACTGGGAGCGATCGTGGCTTCGGCGGGTAGCGGCGGTTCCGTGTACGACGTCACGGCTGCGTTGTTCAGGTCTTCGACTCGTCCCGCACCGCACCCAGCGAGGAGCAGCACGGCCGCCGCGAGCATCGCGATGCACGCAACCGAGTGCTTCCGCTGTAACCCTGTTCTTCCAGTCACTGGTACTCCCGCAGTCGGGGCCAGAATCCGATGAAAATTCCGGCTACACCGAGAACTGCCAATACAGTCATGCCCGGTGCGGAGGCCGCCAACACACGTGAGGCGTACGAGACGTCCGATCGAAGATTTGTACGCGAATCCACGATTCCCTGCCAGAGTTCGTGGTCGAGCCTTCCGTACTCCGCGGCCGAATCCTGTTCTCCGGCGCCGATGGTGATGGCTGCGGCGGACGTGAAGTCGCCGTTTCCGAGACGGTCGTACATGCGCGTGTGCGCAGCCACCCACTGCTGGCGCGAGTCGAGTGCGGCGGTCAGCACTTCGCTGTTCACTCGGGCGCGATCATCGTCTTGCAGGCGCTCGAGAATGTCGCGCAAAGCGTCGACCTTGCGGGTGAACGTCACGTTGTCCTCGGCGGTTGAATCCCGCCTCGCCAAGGTGAGAGTTTCGACGGTGCGTGCTTGCTGCGCCATGATTCGTGCTTCGGTCAGTTCGTGCAGTGGCTCGGCGCCCGCGTCGAGAGCGCGCCCGGTTGCCAGCGCGGAGACCAGTCCGACTGTGAGCAGCCACAGCAGCGCTGCCGCGACCGCGAGCGAGGCGAGGATCAACCCGAGATTGAAGCGTCGGCGACTCTTGCGGGAGAAGTACACCTGCACCGCGACCAACGCACACAGGACAAGGACGAACGCCACGATCGGCCACCACGGTGGAGTCTCGAAATCGCGCTGTACCTGGGAAACCAAAGTCTCCTGCGACGCGTGCAGTTGCTGAGCCATCGGCAACAACGAGGTTTGCATCAACTGCGAGGCCTCGCTCAAATACGCTGCCCCGACGGGGTTTCCGACACGATTGTTTGCCCGTGCGGTTTCGACCAGCCCGGTGTAGACGGACAGGTCGGTCGAGATGGTGGTCAACGCGCTGTGGCCGGCAAGATCCGTCGAGTCGAGGCCGGCCGATGCCTGCACGATCTCCGCCGACGCTTCACCGATCGACTGCGTGTATCGGTCACGTACGTCGGCGGGTTCGAGGCCGCCGGAGATGAAGGCAGTGGCCGCGGCGGCGTCTGCCAACGACAGCGCGCTGTAGAGATTCTGGGCAGAGTTGGCGAGAGGTTCGGTTTCGACGAGGAGGAGGTCGAGATTTGCCTGACGGTTCTCGATCGCTGCAGTGGCGAGAAGTCCGGCGATCAGGGTGATCGCGATCAGGATCAGTCCGACGACGGTCAGCCGACCAGGTGTGGACGACATGAATGCCTGGAGTTCGCGCCGCAGAAGTGCCCGCTCGTCCTCCGCCGACACTGTCGTGGCCTCGGAGGGCGGCAGCGACCGGGGTTCGATGGACGGGACGACACGGTCGACCATCGAGCACCTCACTTCGCTGCTGTACGCGGGCTACCGAGAAATGATGTCGCCGAGAAATGATTCAGGGCATCTTCGCGAGCATATAAGCATCACCTACACCTGGAGCAGATTGAAACGGTTAGTGTGGGACAACGGCGAGAGCAGGCGGAGCGAGGTAGTCGATGCGTGGTGACGGTGACGGTTGGTCCATCGGGTCGGACGGTACGCGGCATTGGGGTAAACACGGTGCCGCCGGGCTGCTCTTGCGCGCCCCCGATTCGGACGGATCGCCCATGGTCCTGCTGCAGCATCGTGCGGCGTGGAGCCATCAGGGCGGAACGTGGGCACTGCCCGGCGGAGCGCGGGACTCACACGAGAGCACGACGCACGCCGCGGTCCGGGAGGCTCACGAAGAAGCAGGTATCGCCGAGGACGCCGTCCGCGTTCGCGGAGAGGTAGTCACCATGCGCGCCGAGAGCGGGTGGACTTACACCACCGTCGTAGCTGACGCGGCGCATCCACTCTCGACGGTTGCCAACGGTGAGAGCACCGAGTTGCGGTGGGTCCGTGAAGCCGACGTCGACTCGCTGCCACTGCATCCGGGATTCGGTTCCTCGTGGCCCGAACTCCGGACTGCGCCGGTTGTGTCGGTGGACGCCGATCCGCACACCGTCGTGCTCGAGGACGGCGGATTCGGATGGTTGTCGGGTAGTTCCCCCGAAGACAGCGCCCACGAAGACAGCGACCAGAACCTGTCCGAGGCGAGCAGGACGGCGAGCAGTACCCAGTCGTAACAACTCGAGTATTGACAGTTCGTACACAGCAGAAGGGCCGGACTCCTCGGGAGTCCGGCCCTTCTGTGTTTCGGTCGTCGACCGAAACGAGGCTCAGCTGAGCGAGTTCAGCGCCGTGATGAAGCTGACCGCGGTGATACCGAGCTTGAGCAGCTCGCTGATCTTGCCGAGATTCAGGTCTTCGAGCGATTCGGTGCTGAGCGAGCCGGTGTCGAGGGATCCCATTTAGTGCTCCTAGGTTTCAGTTAGTAACTGGGAGTAAACTACAACAAACCGAATGGGATGCGACACGCAATCGAACTAACTGTGATGAAGATCACTTAATCCGACTTTTCGGACATCCAATCGCACCTAGGAACTGGGGATTTGTTGTCTAATTGGACAACTTCCATTCACGTTTCGCGTCAGGCGTGCTGACCCGTAACTGTGTGGGAACGGCCCGGCTAACAGTCGACGGTCGCCAGTTACCGGTTTTCAGCGCCCGGCGACGGCCGCGGCAAGGCGTTGCGCGGCGGCCTGGGGATCCGATGCTTGCGTGATTGCACGCACGACGACGATGCGAGTGGCACCGGCATCGAGAAGCTCTGGCAGGCGTTCCTCGTCGATGCCGCCGATCGCGAACCAGGGTCGCGGCGGTGCGGCGTCGGCAGTCGATCGAACAAGTTCCAGGCCGGAAGCACTTCGATTCGGTTTGGTCGGTGTAGCCCAGACCGGCCCGGTGCAGAAGTAGTCGACGCCCTCTTCGATGGCGGCAAGACTCGCCTGCGCGCGGCTGCTCGTCGAACGGCCGATGACGACGTCTTCGCCGACGACAGTTCGCGCGTAGGGGACGGGGATGTCGTTCTGGCCGAGGTGGAGGATGTCGGCACCGGAAGCCATTGCGAGATCCGCGCGGTCGTTGACGGCCAACAATGCGCCGTGACGCCGCGCTGCAGTTGCGAGAATGCCCAGCGCTACCAGTTCGTCTTTGGCCTCGAGCGGGCCGAACTCGCGCTCACCGGCAGAGCCCTTGTCGCGCAATTGGATGATGTCGACTCCGCCGGACAATGCTGCCTCGGCGAACTGCGCGAGGTCGCCTTTCTCGCGGCGCGCGTCGGTGCACAGGTACAGCCGTGCTGCTGCCAGGCGCTCGCGCCGGTCGATGACGTTACTGGGATGTGTGGGGTGCACGGAGCAAACGGTAGCCTCTAGGGAGCAAGGTTCGACACGGGAGTCCTGAAACGTCGTCGTCACTTTTTGTCGTGACTGCGAGGTTCGTAGGGCTGAGAGGGGATCGCGACCAGATCCCGACCGTCAGACCTGACCCGGATCATGCCGGCGCAGGAAGTGGAGGTGGAGTTTCGTGAATACACACGCTCGTACGGTGTCGGTGGTCGGCGGCGGTGTCATCGGTCTCGCCATAGCGTGGCGCGCAGCCCGCGACGGTTGGACTGTTCGGTTGTACGACCCGTCCATCGGATCAGGGGCTTCGTGGGTGGCGGGCGGAATGCTTGCCCCAATGTCCGAAGGCTGGCCGGGCGAGGAAACAGCGTTGACCGTCGGCGCGGCCTCCCTGGAGCGGTGGCCGACGTTCGGTGAAGAGCTCGGAAAATTCGGTCCCTCGGTCTTCACTGCGGACAGCTCGCTGACGGTCGCTCTCGATGCTGCCGACGCGCAGGACCTGCAGACCATCGCCGAATGGGTGAGCTCGCAGGGCCATGAACTCGAAATCCTCGGTCGCGCCCGCATCCGTGAACTCGAACCGATGCTCGGCCGCGGCATCCGGTCGGGACTCATGGCTGTCGGTGAGTCCGCCGTCGACAACAGACTTCTGCTGGAGGCCTTGCAGAAGGCTTGTGCGGAATCCGGCGTCGAATTGATCGCGCGTGCCGTCGACGACCTTGCCGAACTCGATACCGATCAGATAGTGCTCACCGCCGGTATCGCGTCACCCAAGCTGTGGCCCGGACTGCCGGTGCGGCCGGTCAAGGGTGAGATCCTTCGCCTGCGCGGCAGGCCGGGAGTCACCCCGGCGCCCAGTCGCACAATCCGCGGAAGCGTCCACGGGCGACCCGCGTATCTCGTCCCGCGCGGCGACGGAATCGTTGTCGGCGCAACACAATACGAGTCCGGTGAAGACACACAGGTCACCATGGCGGGAGTGCGGGACCTGATCAACGACGCCGAGGCGCTGATGCCCGCGATCGGCGAATACGAACTCTATGAATGCGCGGCAGGTCTGCGTCCGATGACGCCGGACAACCTGCCGTTGATCGGGCGCGTGTCCGATCGTGTTGTCGTCTCCACCGGGCACGGCCGCAACGGCGTTCTACTGACGCCCGTCACCGCCGATGCAACGCTCGCGTTGTTGAACGGCACATCTTTGGTCGAGGTAAAAGGAACCGAACCCGAGCGGTTCGCAGTAGTTAAGGAAAATTCATGAGTGAGCAGATCCCGATCGGGATCACCGTCAACGGCGAAGATCTCGAGTTCGATCGAGCAGTCACGGTGACCGAACTACTGACGCACCTCGAGTTGCCCAGCAAGGGCATCGCCGTCGCCGTCGACGGTGCACTGTTTCCGCGCGGGCGTTGGGACGAATCCGTCGGACGTGGTTGGGAAATCGAGATCCTCACGGCGGTGCAGGGTGGCTGAGCAGGATCTTCTCACCATTGCGGGCCGTAGTTTCGGTTCCCGGCTCATCACCGGCACAGGTGGCGCCGCCAACCTCGCGGTGCTCGAAGAAGCTCTGGTGGCCTCGGGCACCGAACTGACCACCGTCGCGATGCGGCGAGTCGACGCGGCCGGCGGCACCGGGGTACTGGACCTGCTCCGCCGCCTCGGAATCGAACCGCTCCCGAACACCGCCGGTTGTCGCGGCGCCGCCGAAGCAGTGCTGACGGCGCAGCTGGCACGGGAAGCGCTCGAGACGAACTGGGTGAAACTCGAAGTCATCGCCGACGAGCGGACCCTGCTGCCCGATGCGATCGAACTGGTCTCCGCCGCAGAACAATTGGTGGACGACGGCTTCACCGTCCTGCCGTACACCACGGACGATCCGGTTCTGGCGCTTCGCCTCGAAGAGGTCGGCTGCGCGGCAGTCATGCCGCTCGGTTCACCCATCGGCACCGGGCTTGGTATCGCGAATCCGCACAACATCGAGATGATCGTCGAGCGCGCCGGCGTGCCCGTCATCCTCGACGCCGGAATCGGAACGGCCAGCGACGCCACCCTTGCCATGGAGTTGGGCTGCGACGCAGTCCTACTTGCGACAGCAGTGACGCGCGCCAAGAATCCCGCACTGATGGCGTCGGCGATGCGGCACGCAGTTGTAGCCGGTTTCGAGGCGCGTCACGCCGGCCGGATTCCCAAGCGGTTCTGGGCCCAAGCATCGTCCTGACGGACCATTTCCGGGTGTTTTCTCAGGGTTATGCCCGGATTGTCTGGCTTGGTGTCCTACCTGAGTACCACTCGGAACTAGACCTGTGGCCGATGTGCTGGTCATTGCCGGTAGGGCAAAGTTCTCCTCATGATTGAACTGAGGGGATTGACCAAGGTTTACGGACCGACGAAAGCGGTGGACGATTTGTCGTTCACGGTCAAGCCGGGCATCGTGACGGGCTTTCTGGGCCCGAACGGTGCGGGCAAGTCGACGACGATGCGGATGATCCTGGGTTTGGATCAGCCGACGTCGGGTGCGGCGTTGATCGACGGCAAGCCGTACCGCGAGCTCAAGACGCCGTTGCGGACGGTGGGCGCGTTGCTGGATGCGAAGTGGGTGCACCCCAATCGCAGTGCGCGGGCGCATCTGCAGTGGATGGCTGCCTCGAACGGGATCCCGAAGTCCCGCGTCGACGAGGTGCTCGGGTTGGTCGGGTTGTCCGAGGTGGCGGGCAAGAAGGCCGGCGGGTTCTCGCTCGGTATGTCGCAGCGTCTCGGGTTGGCGGGAGCGTTGTTGGGTGATCCGAAGGTGTTGTTGTTCGACGAGCCGGTCAACGGTCTCGATCCGGAGGGCATCGTCTGGATTCGTAAGTTCATGCAGCGGTTGGCGGCGGAGGGCCGCACGGTGCTGGTGTCGAGTCACCTTCTGTCGGAGATGGCGTTGACGGCGGAGCAGTTGGTGGTGATCGGTCGGGGTCGGTTGATTTCGGATTCGACGGTGGCGGAGTTCGTGGATCGTTCGTCGGAGTCGACGGTGCGGGTGCGTAGTCCTCAGCTCGATGCGTTGCGCAGTGTGTTGCTCTCGCAGGGGCTGACGGTGCGTGAAGACGGTTCCGGTGTTGCGCCGGCATTGGTGGTGGTGGATTCGACCACTGATGTGATCGGTGGTTTGGCTGGTTCACAGGGAATCGTGTTGTACGAGTTGGCGTCTCAGCAGGGGTCGCTCGAGGATGCGTTCATGAAGTTGACCGGAGACGATGTCCAATACCACGCGTCCGGTATCGATCCGGGCGCTGGAGCCCACCAAGCAAATGCACACCAGGCAAACACACAGCAGGCTATGGGAGGTGCACTGTAATGGCTGTTCTCAGTGCTGAACGAATCAAGATCACCACGACCAAGTCGCCGCTGTGGTGCTCGGTCATCATCATCGTGCTCGCTCTCGGCTTCGCGGCCATCATGGGCGCCGTTGCCAAGTCGGCTCTGACGTCTTCGGACGTCCAGGGGGCACCCGACCTCGACACCGCCGTCGCCACGGCCGGCATCTCCGGTTTCGGAATCATGGTTCTCATGATCATGGCGGCCCTCGCGGTCACCAGTGAGTACCGCTTCGGGACCATCCGCACCACCTTCCAGGCAGTTCCGAACCGCGCCTCGGTGCTCATCGCCAAAGCCGGCCTCATCGGTGCCTTCGGGGCGGTGCTGACGTTTGTCCTCGCTTTCGGGTCCTACGCGGTGGCCAAGGCCATGGCCGGTTCCGAGGCCAGCACGGGTCTGACCCTGTCGACCGGCGATGACTGGCGTGCGATCTACGGCATCCCGGTTTACGCCTTCCTGTGTGTGATCCTCGCCGTCGGCGTCGGATCGATCATCCGTCAGTCGGCCGGCGCTATTGCGTTGCTCCTGCTCTGGCCGCTGCTCATCGAGAGCCTGTTCGGACTGTTCGGCAGTGTCGGCGAGAAGATCACTCCGTTCCTGCCGTTCGCGAATGCAAACCACTTCCTCAGCCCTGGCGGCGGAAGCCTTGATTTCCACTGGGGACCCTGGGGCAGCCTGATTTACTTCGCGGCCTTCGTTCTGGTGATTTTCGGAGCAAGTATCGTCATCGTGAATCGTCGCGACGCCTGATCTTGTCGCTCCCTCGGTAGGTGTTGTCGGGAGACCTACCGAGAACCAGGAGTGACAGCAGAGTAGGGACCCAGTACGAAAAACCATTCGTACTGGGTCCCTTTCCTGTGCTTCGGCCGATATCCTCCGAAGATGAGACTCTTCGGTGTGGTTGTGGTCGCAATGGCTGGAGCACTCGTGGTGAGTGGATGCTCGTCGGGAAGTGAAGCGGCCGTCCCGACAGACCCGGTCGCATTCTCCGAGACCGTCACGGTCGACGCCGTGACCGGGCATCTGGAGCAACTCGAGAAGATCGCCGCTAACAACGACGGCAATCGATCGGCCGGAACCCCCGGTTACGACGCCAGTGTCGACTACGTGGCAAACCTGCTCGAAGACAAGGGTTTCGACGTCAGCACCCCGGAATTCGATTTCAGCTCCTTCGATCCCGGGACCGAATCCCTGAAAGCCGCTGACGGCTCCGATGTTCCGGTGCGGGCGTTGACGTATTCGACGTCCACGGGACCGACCGGAATCACGGCGCGTCTGGTGGCGATTCCCGCCGACGAGACCCCCGGTTGCGAGGCCACCGACTACGACGGCCGCGACGTGAACGGTGCCATCGTGCTGGTCACCCGTGGAGTGTGCCCGTTCGGCGACAAGCAGAAGATCGCCGCAGAGCGCGGCGCGGCAGCGTTGCTGGTTGCGAACAACGAGGACGCAATGCTGGGCGGGGCTACCTTGGGTGAACCCGAAGACGCCCGCATCCCGACGGGCGGGGTGAGTAAGGCGTCGGGCGAGGCTCTTGCCGCAGCGCCCGGAGACCTCACGCTGATTCTCGACACGTCGACGGAAACGACGAAGTCGCGCAACGTGATTGCGCAGACCAAGACCGGCGCGACCGACAACGTGGTTGTCGTGGGCGCCCACCTCGACAGCGTGCCGGAAGGTCCCGGAATCAACGACAACGGAAGCGGTACCGCAGCCGTACTGGAAACCGCGTTGCAGATGGGCAGCTCACCGAGCATCGAAAATGCCGTGCGCTTCGCATTCTGGGGAGCGGAAGAAGTGGGATTGGTCGGCTCCACTCGCTACGTCGAGGGCCTGAGCGATCAGGAACGGGCCGACATCGCCCTGTACCTGAATTTCGACATGCTCGGTTCGCCCAACGCCGGATACCTGGCTTACGACGGCGACAACTCGGATGCCGTGGGGGAGGGGCCCGGGCCCGAGGGCTCGGCAGGCATTGAGCGCACTTTCGTCGATTTTCTCGCCGGGCGGGGGATTGCGGCGGACGGAACGGACTTCGACGGGCGCTCCGACTACGGCCCGTTCATCGAGATCGGGATCCCGGCGGGTGGAGTGTTCAGCGGCGCCGACGAGCGCAAGACGCCGGCACAGGCGGAGAAGTGGGGCGGAGAAGCGGAGGAGACCTTCGACCCGAATTACCACAGTGCCCAGGACAACCTCGCGAACATCGATCGCGAAGCGCTCGCTGCCAATGCTTCTGCAGTAGCCTTCGGAGTTGCGACGTATGCCCAGGACTTGAGCGGGCCCAACGGAGTGCCCGTCGGCGATGCCCGGACACAGGCCAGAACCGAATGATCGACTGACCGAATGATCGACTACTCGATTGCGCGAGCGACCAGGAGGCCACTGTGCGAGAACCGCGGCAGCACACTGTCTGTAACTCTGAGTTACGCTTGAGTTATGGCTGATCTGTCCCCGGAGAGCACCGACACGACAGGTGCTTCTTCCTCCTCGGTTCGAGGCGTCGTCGACGTCGTCTTGAACTCTGCGGCAGAACTGAACCGTCGGCAGCAGCTCATCGACGCGCTACGGCGGCTCAGGCGGGCATTACCCGGCGATCCGGGGTTCGGGGATCCGCTCTCGCTCGCCGGCCCAGGTGGTGCTCGCGCCGTGGCCCGCGTCGCTGACAGATTGCTCGATCAGAAGCCGGCAGCCACTCGCGAAGTGAGCCTCGGAGCACTGCAGGTATGGCAGGCAGCGCTGGAAAAGATGGGCCGCGGCCGCGGAGATCAAGAACTGACCATCGTCTTCACCGATCTGGTCGGCTTCTCCACGTGGTCGCTCGAAGCCGGTGACGGCGCCACGCTGACACTTCTGCGCGCGGTGGCGCAGGCCGTGGAAACCCCGATCACCGACAACGGCGGACACGTCGTCAAACGGATGGGCGACGGCCTGATGGCGGTGTTCATTCGCCCGGATGCGGCCTTGAAAGCGGTGTTCAACGCACAGGACGCGCTCGCGGGAGTCGATCTCGACGGATACACCCCACGCATGCGCGTCGGCCTCCACACGGGAACTCCGCGTCAGATCGGCGACGACTGGCTCGGTGTCGACGTAACCATTGCCGCCCGGATGATGGGCTTGGGCGGCGACGGCAACATCATGATGTCGGCGACCACCCTCGAGGAACTCGAAGCCGGCACCCTCGAGGATCTCGATCTCACGATCCGGCCGTGGCGGCGAGGGTTTTTCGCCACCACGCCCAACGGAGTTCCCGTCGATCTGGGAATCTGGCGCGTACGACGGAACTAGCTAAACCTCGAAGGCTAGACCTGGAGTCGCCAGAGAGGGGACACCGGACCGTGGCCGGCGCCCAGGTCGTACGACGCCTCGAGGCACTTGGTCACCCACTCCTTGCCGAATGCCACTGCATCCGGAACGGAATAGCCGTGTGCGAGTGCGCAAGTGATCGCAGCAGCCAGTGTGTCGCCACCGCCGTGATCGTTGCCGGTGTCGATCCGGGCACTGCTGAATTCGAGGAAACGGTCGCCGTCGAACAGCAGGTCGGTGGACAACTCCGACGTACGAAGGTGACCGCCCTTGACGATGGACCACTGAGCGCCGAGGGCATGCAGCGCTTCTGCCGCCTGGCGGGCGCTCTTGTCGTCGACGACCTCGATACCAGTGATCAAGCGGACCTCGTCGAGGTTCGGAGTGACCACAGTGGCGGCCGGAATCAAGGTGTTGCGGACCGCGTCGAGCGCTTCTTCGTGCAGCAGCGGATCGCCGTGCATCGATGCGCACACCGGGTCGACCACGAGCGGAATCGGTCGATCGCGCCCGATCCCCACCTCGGCGGCCACCGCGGCCACGGCTTCGATGATCGTCGTCGATGCCAGCATTCCCGTCTTCGCCGCGCCGACACCGATGTCCGAGACCACGACGCGTACCTGGTCGGCGACGATCTCGGGCGGAATCTCGTGGAAACCGCTGACGCCCACCGAATTCTGGACCGTCACAGCGGCGACGGCCACGCAGGCGTGCACTCCGCACATCGCCATCGTGCGGGAATCGGCTTGAATGCCGGCTCCGCCACCGGAGTCGGTTCCGGCGATGGTCAATGCCCGAATCGGGGTCTGTCCGGCGGGGGTCAGGGGCAGCAGCTTCACGACGACGAGCCTACCGATCGGACCTGGGGAAACGGCAGCTCGGTCCACCCCTTGCACGAACGACGGTACAAACGACCGCACGAACGGCCGCGCGAACTGCGATTGCCATCCGGTCGCTTCCGGTGCAAAAATTGGTCGAATCCGGGACAGCGTCGTCGGTAGCTGATTCTATGAGTGGCATGGATCACAGTTATGGAGAGCGTGCGAACGCAGCTGTCGCCGATCGCGCAGGTGCACATCGTGCCGTGGAGGTCGCCGCAATGAACGACATCGAAAACTCGAAAACCGGAACCTCACCGGAAGTGACGCTCGTGGACAATCCGTCGCACGATCGATTCGAACTGCTCTCCGGTGACGAGTTGGTCGGCATCCTCGGATACCGCGACGAGGACGAGATTTCGGGCAACGGAGCCGAAGCCGGCGACGTGGTCGCGTACATGCACACCGTGGTCAAGGAAGAGTACGGCGGGCAGGGGCTGGCAGCGGTACTCGTGCAGTTCGCGATGGACTGTGCCCGTGACCGTGAATGGTCGGTACGGCCCGTGTGCACCTACGTTCAGCGGTACCTCGGCGAGCATCCCGAGTATCTGGAACTGCTCGTCGAAGACTGACCGCCGGCAACTACGTACAGACGATCAGGCTCCGAGATCGACGCTTACCCGAGATTTACGATCACCGGAGCGTGATCGCTGGCGCCCTTGCCTTTTCGCTCGTTCCGATCGATCTCGGCCGCCTCGACGCGCGCTGCGAATGCCGGTGAACCGAGGATGAAGTCGATGCGCATGCCCTGCTTCTTCGGGAAGCGAAGCTGCGTGTAGTCCCAGTACGTGTACACACCGGGGCCGGGGGTGTACGGGCGGACTACGTCCGCGAACCCGGACTCGGTGAAGGCGGTGAACGCAGCTCGTTCCGGCTCCGACGTGTGGGTCTTGCCCTCGAAGAAAGCGGGATCCCACACGTCGTCGTCCGTGGGAGCGACGTTCCAGTCGCCGACCAGGGCGATTTGCGCGTCGGGATCCTGCTTGAGCCAGCCCTCCGCGTCGTCGCGCAGCTTGGCCAGCCAATCCAGCTTGTAGGCGTAATGCGGGTCTTCGAGCTCACGGCCGTTGGGGACGTACAGGCTCCACACCCGCACACCGCCGCAGGTCGCACCGATCGCACGTGCCTCGCGGACCGGATCGGCCTCCGGGTCCTTGTCGAAGCCGGGCTGATCCTCGAAGCCGATCTGCACGTCTTCCAGGCCGACGCGGGAAGCGATCGCGACACCGTTCCACTGGCTCAACCCGACGTGGGCGACCTCGTAGCCGATCTCCTTGAAACGCTCGTACGGAAACTGCTCGTCCTTGCACTTGGTTTCCTGCATTGCCAGGACGTCGACGTCGGATCGACCGAGCCAGTCGATGATCCGGTCGGTACGGGCACGGACGGAGTTGACGTTCCAAGTAGCGATGCGCACGAGGGCAAGCCTAGCGTCAGCCGCCGACAGGATCGGTGGCGTATCGGTAGCGGTGGTGTTCGACGAACCCGAGCCGCTCGTAGAGCGCGATCGCCGCGGAGTTCCCGGCCGAAACCTGAAGGTACGCGTGCGTCGCACCGTTCTCGCGACCCCAGGAGAGTAGATCCCCGCAGATCAGCGACCCGATTCCGTGACGACGGTGTTCAGGGGCGACGTGAATGCCGGTCAGCCCTACCCAGCGTCTGTGGTCGGGTGCCTCGGTGAGCGCAGCGCGCCCGATGGCAAGCGTGGTGTCTGTGTTTCCGATCGCGCCGAAAGTTGCAGTGCCCACGACAGCCGTGAGGACCGCCTCGACGTACGCCGGGTTGCCGTGGGCGTCGTGAATCGACAGCCAGATGTGGTCGGGGCGGTCGGCGAACGAGGTGACCGGAGGACCGAGCGGCAGCGTGACATTGCCCAGATCGGCGGCCATCACGATGGTTTCCTTCTCGCTGGTCCACCCGTCCGGAGCGGTGCCGAGTCGATCGGGGAGGAGCAGCAGGGTCGGCAGTCCGCGGTCACCGAACCACTGGCGTATCCGCTCGATTGTGCTCGCGTCGAAGCCGGCAACCGCCCCCGCACCGCCGAGCGGCAAAGCGGAATTGGCGCGGCCGGTGACACCGTGACCGGCGCGCAGCAACCAACCGTCGATCCACGCCTGCTCGACCCCCGGCCACGCCGCCGCAGCAGCCGTTTCGAGGTTTCGAATCTCGCCGATGCGAATCGGGCGGGCCGAGAGACTCTTGAGCGCGATCACCTGATCGGCGGAGACCTGGACCAGCCGACCGTCGCCGGCGCGGACGGCGATGGGATCGGCGCCCTCGAGGATGCCGATGACGTCGGTCATGGGATGCGAATAGCCGGGTGGGAGCTTGTATCGCAAAACCACCCGGCTACCGATCGAAATGTTGCCGTTCAGAGCAGAATTCTCAGTCTTCGTAATCGTCGTCGTCGTGACCGAACGGATCGTCGACGGTCCCCGGCGTCCACGTCAGACCGGGCTTGCCCCAACCGGAACGCTTGATGATCTTCTTGGCGGCGCGCGCGTTGCGGCCGATCAGCACGTCTGTGTAGAGGAAGCCGTCGAGATGGCCCGTCTCGTGTTGGAGCATCCGTGCGAAGAATCCGGTGCCCTCGACCTCGATCGGGTTGCCGTCGGCGTCGGTGCCGGTGACCTTCGCCCAATCGGCGCGGCCCGTCGGGAACTGCTCGCCGGGGACGGACAGGCAACCCTCGAAGTCTTCGTCCGGGTCGGGCATCGTCTGGGGGATTTCGGAGGTCTCGAGTACCGGATTGACGACGACACCGCGTCGACGCTCGCTGGTGCGGTCGTCACCGGGGCAGTCGTAGACGAAGACTCGGAGTGAAACACCGACCTGATTGGCCGCCAGACCGACGCCGTTGGCGGCGTCCATCGTCTCGTACATGTCTGCGATCAGTTCGGCGATCTCGGCCGGGGACTGAGTGACCGGCTCTGTCGCCTTGTGCAGTACCGGGTCGCCGACGATTCGGATGGGGAGGATAGCCATGCGGACAAGGATAGTGCGGCGCGCCCGCGTAGTTATCACGGCCCGCACACTCGATCATGGTTCAATGGTTGCTGAAGAACAGCGATGTAATTCGTTGCTCGGTCGGAACGTGGGCCGCGGGGGAAATTGTGAGTTACCTTCGGGCCAGGGGACCGGGAAACTCACGGCCGCGAGAATTCGGTCAGAAAAAGAACACCGGGCATACGAGTCTCGCTGACGCCGAGCACAGCAGTCGAGGAGTGACATGGACGGCGCAACCGCGCGTAGTCGGAACCAGTCCGAAGGCACTGGCGCCGACGATTCGGTAGTAGATACAGCAGGCATGCACGAGGTCGGCGACGACGGCCTCACCCGCCGGGAACACGACATCCTCTCCTTCGAGCGCCAGTGGTGGAAGTACGCCGGTGCGAAGGAAGAGGCCATCAAGGAGTTGTTCGACATGTCGGCAACCCGCTACTACCAGGTTCTCAATGCCTTGGTCGATCGCCCCGAATCCTTGGCGGCTGATCCCATGCTGGTCAAGCGCTTGCGTCGTCTGCGTGCCAGCCGTCAGAAGGCCAGGGCCGCCCGTCGCCTCGGCTTCGAGGTCACCTGAATCACGCGCACATATGAGCGGGCTGTCCACGTACTGGCGATAAGGTCGACATCGTGAGTACCCCGAAAGAGCAGCCGTCCGGACCTCCGCTTCGCGCAATCGCCATGGTGTTGATCGCTCTCGCGATCGTGTTCATCGGTCTCGGAGCAGCCTCGCTCGGTGGATCGGGCGACGGTGGATCGGGCGACGAGAACACTGCAGCAGAGCAGACCGAATCTTCGGCGCCTGCCACGACGAGTGCTCCCGCGGCGGCCCCTGCCACCTCCAAGCCGGCAGCGACGACGCAACCCGCTTCGGGCGATACCACCACCACGTCGCGACCTTCGGGAACTGCGACGACCACGACTTCCGGCTCCGCGAGCGGCACCGACACGTCGAATGTCAGCGTGCGAGTTCTCAACAACAGCACCGTCTCCGGTCTGGCAGCAGGCACTGCCGAGGAGTTGACGGCAGCAGGTTGGAACGTCGAGGAGACGGGTAACTACAGCGAGGGCACCGTCAGTACGACGACGGTGTACTACGGATCGTCCGCGGCGGAGAAGGCAGCGGCGCAGAAGATCGCAGCTGAACTCGGAGTCACCGCAGAACCTCGATTCGCCGGCATCGCGAACGCGTCACCTGGCGTGATCGTGATCGTGACCTCCAACTGACCGGTCGTGAAGGTGGAACTGACCCGTCGGTTCCAGCTACTACACGCGCCGTTATGATCAGAAGCACTTTCTCGCCACCTCAAAGGAGCGGTTCGATGGCCCCCAGCAGCACCCGGCGTATGTCCTGGCGCGTCGTTGCCCCTGTAGTCGCGATTGCCGCTTTCGGCTTGACCGCTTGCAGTAACAGCGAAGAGCCCAGCAGCGTCCCCGGCACGACTCCTCCGGTGTGGACCGGTGCAGCCGATCCCAGCGCGCACGAAAGCGCGGGCGGCCACGGTTCCGAGACGGCTCACGCCGGCGCGTCTGCCGAGACGGTCACCGCAACGCTGAACGGCACCGACGGCGCCAAGGTCGGAACGGTCACGTTCGCGCAGGAAGGTAGCGACGTCAAGGTCACCCTCGACGCCAAGGGCCTGACCCCCGGGTTCCACGGATTCCACGTCCACCAGGTTGCCAAGTGCGAGACCAATTCCGTAGCTCCCAGCGGTGGAGAGCCGGGTAACTTCCTCTCGGCAGGCGGACACTTCCAGGCCGAGGGCCACACGGGCCATCCGGCCAGCGGCGACCTCACTTCGGTTCAGGTCCTCGAAGACGGCACTGCCACGCTGGTCACCACGACAGACGCATTCACCGTCGACGAACTGATCGCGAACGGCGGAACTTCCGTCATGATCCATGCCGGTGCGGACAACTTCGGCAACATCCCGACGCGTTACGCGCCGGCACCGGATCAGCAGACCCTCGACACCGGTGACGCAGGCGGACGCGTTGCTTGCGGTGTCATCACCAAGAGCTGAACAACTCACCTGAGTTTTGCATCACTTCCGGCGACTACCACGCAGTAGCCAGCACGGTGTTTTTACCGACACTGTGATTGGATTCTCTGCGTGGTAGTTCCATTTCCAGGTTCGCCGCGCCCGACGCTGGGCGTGGAGTGGGAGATCGCGCTGGTCGATCGCAAGACCAGAGATCTCTCCAATACAGCAGCCGAGGTGTTTTCGGCGGTCGAAGAGCTTGCCGGCTCCGAGACCCCGCACATCACCAAGGAACTACTGCGAAATACCGTCGAACTCGTCACGGGTATTCACTCGACGGTCGGCGAGGCGATGAGTGATCTCGACAGGTCACTGGATCTGCTGCGTCGCGCGGCGAATCCGCTCGGCGTCGACCTCATCAGTGCGGGCACGCACCCGTTCGCGCAATGGTCGACGCAGTTGGTCACGCGGACGCCCGACTACGACGAACTCATCGAACGCACGCAGTGGTGGGGCCGGCAGATGCTGATCTGGGGCGTGCACGTTCACGTGGGTGTCTCGTCCGCGGACCGCGTGTTCCCCATCATCAACGCACTGCTGCAGCGCTATCCGCACCTGCTGGCACTGTCGGCTTCCTCGCCGATGTGGGCCGGTGTGGATACGGGATATGCGTCCAATCGCGCATTGATGTTCCAGCAGCTGCCCACCGCAGGCCTTCCGTACCAGTTCGAGAACTGGGCCGAATACGAGTCGTTCATCGACGACCAGATGAAGACCGGTGTGATCACCAAGATCGGTGGCATGCACTGGGACATCCGCCCCGCACCGAAGTGGGGAACCATCGAGGTCCGGGTGTTTGACGGCGTCTCGACGCGCGCAGAACTGGGTGCACTGGTTGCTCTGGTCCACTGCCTCATCGTCGACCTGGACCGCAGACTGAGCGCCGGTGAGACTCTGCCGAACATGCAGCCGTGGCACGTCAAGGAAAACAAGTGGCGCGCAGCGAGATACGGGCTGGACGCCGAGATCATCCTCGACTCCGACGCGAACGAGTGCCTCGTCACTGACGATCTGGATCGCCTGCTCGACGACCTGGCGCCGATTGCGGTCTCACTCGGGTGCGCGGACGAGCTGGCGTCGGTAGCGGACATTCCCCGTCGTGGCGCGTCCTACCAGCGTCAACGCCGTGTCGCGGAAGCGACGGGCGGCGATCTGGTGGCGGTCGTCGACGCCCTGGTCGCAGAGTTGGGCACCTAGCAGGCTCAACGCGCGAGGGGCTGTTTCGTGGGCTGGAAATTCGGGCATACCAACCGTTTGTCCAGTGGGTGTCCATATTCGGTTCACACGCCGTTTACTATTGTCCGGTGTTGATAGACAGTTGGTCCCAACGAGGGGACGCACCCGGACAGTCGGATCGTTCGTGGTCGAGTTCTCATCGAGTCCTTCTGATCGGCACAGCAGCATTGACCGTGCTGGTCCTGGGCGTGCAGGCGTTCGCGTCGTACAAGGGCTATCTCGGTCCGGTGGAAAGCCTGTTCGGTGACTACTTCCTCGTTCCCCGCTCCGCGACGATGCCCTGGGTTGGCCTCGCTCTCGCACTGGTCGGACTGAACAACAAGGAGCGCATCTACGCGGTATCCGCGGCCGTCGTGATCGACGTGGTCGTCGGCGCGATCCGCTGGTTCTCCGGTGGGCCGCTGACGATGGGCACCGGCGGCACCTGGGTGCTGACGGCCATCGCGGTGTACGCGGTGTGGAAGTTGTCCGGTGAGCGTCGACTCAGCGTTCTGCACGGCGTTGCGCTGGGCGCGTTGCTCATCATCGCGGCCAAGGTTGCCGAGACGTGGCTGGAGATCACCATTCTCGTCGGCACCGATGTGTGGGACGAGTACGTCTTCCTCGCAGACCAGGCTCTCGGGAACCCGTCGTGGGTGATGGGCCAGATCGTCGACGCCATGGGCCCCGTCGGCGCCGCAGCGCTCGACTGGATCTACGTCGAACTGCCGGTAGCGGTGATCGTGGTCGCGCTCTATCAAGTACGCAAGGGATGGCCGTCGCATCACCTGCTGCGTACGTTCCTGCTCATCGGGTTGATCGGCCCGATCTTCTACGTCCTGTTCCCGGTGGTCGGTCCGGTGTTCGCCTTCGGTCCGCGTGGTTTCGGATTCCAGATCGGTGACTACTGGCCGAACATCGTGCCCAACTTCGACTTCGCGTCACCGTCGTCGCTGCCGTTCGACGACGCCGCGCCACGAAACTGCATGCCGAGCCTGCACACCGCGTGGGCAGTCGCGTTGTTCATCCACTCTCGCAGCGGGCCGTGGTGGATTCGCAGCCTGGGATCGTTCTGGCTCGTCGCGACCCTGACGGCGACGCTCGGTTTCGGATTCCACTACGGCGTCGACCTCATTGCCGGTGCGGTTCTGTGCTTGACCCTCGATGCGGCGCTGCGGGATCCGGAGCGCGGCTGGGGTTGGTTCCGAGTACGTCTGTTGCTCGGTGGCTCGGCACTGCTCGCGGGGTTGTTGCTCTCCTACAGATTCGCTTCGGTGCAGATGGCCGAGTACCCGGCGATCTTCGGTCCGCTCCTGCTCGCCGTTCTGGTTCTCATGTCGGTGGCGTACTTCGCCACCTTCTTCGCCCGCCCCGGCACCGCTCTTGCAGTGTGGGGCGAGCGCGACGATGGGTGGGATGTCGCTACCGGAGAGAGTCCGGGTCTTCCAGTTCGTTGATCTTCATGAGGTCGTCCTCCTCGCGCTGTTCGCGGTAGGCGACCCGTCCGACGCTGTGTGCGATGACCGGCGCGGTCAGCAACGTGAAGATGCCGACCAGTACCAGCATCCAGATGTCGACGCTCCCACGAAGCAGGAACACGGCACCCATCAGAACAAGGATGAGCCCGACCACCTGAGGCTTGGTGGCCGCGTGCATACGGCGCAGGGTGTCGGGGAAGCGAACGATTCCCACTGCGGCGGTCAGCGCGAGCAGCGCGCCCAGGAAGATGGAGATTGCCCCGATCGTGTCGAGGATGTTGCCGATCACTGGTCACTCACCCGGAAGCGTGCAACGGACACCGAACCGATGAAGCCGACCAGTGCCAGCGCGACGATCGCGGGAACGATGGTCGTGTCTTTGCTGTACGCGGCCCAGACCGCGAGCCCACACATCGAGACCGCAATGATCGTGTCCAGGGCGACGAGGCGGTCGAGTGAGCTCGGCCCGTCGAGCAATCGGAACGTGGTCAGTACGGCGGCGATCAGGAGAATCACTCCCGAAATGATCAAGATCGTGGTGATGAACCCGTTCATGGTCGGTCCTCCTGCCGGGGTGCATCGAATTCGTAGTCGCGCTGGTGCCACGGGCTGGGCTGCCAGTCCGAATCACGTTCGAACGACGCGATGAACAACCGCTCGAGATCCTCCACCGAGCGGTAGAACGCGCTGACGGCTTTCTGCGAACCGACGTCGAGCACGTGGACGTAGACGATGCGCCGGTTCTGGTCGATCTCGAGAACCATCGTGCCCGGGATCAGGTTCAGAACGTCGATGCACAGCGTGAGAACCAGGTCCGACTTGATCCCGAGTTGGTACCGCAGAACTCCGGTGACCGGCGGCGGCGACGGACGGATCGCCAGCCAGGCGACCTGGATACTCGACTGGATCGCGTAGTACACGATCATCCACAGCAGACGCAGGATCGAGAGCAGATGGACCCGGCCCTCCACCGGTACGCGGGGGAGGGGAAGCAGGACCATGATGATCAGGCCGACGGCGAGTCCGCCGAAGATGTTGCCGAAGCTGATGTTGCCCCACAACAGGATCCACACGACCATCAGCCACAGCAGGATCCCGACGCGGAGTACCTGTTCGCGTTTCATCGCGGAGCCTCCTCGGTGTTCGGGGCCTCGGTGTTCGGGGCATCGGTACTGGGCGCTTTTGCCGGGTCGTCTGCAGCGACGGGGGCTTCGTCGACCGGAACGGGTCGGTGGTTGCCGAGAACCGCGTCGATGTAGATGGACCGGTCCTGCAGATCCTTCGCCGCTCGGTCGCTGATGTCGATGATCCGGCCCGCGAACACAGTCAGCCCCAGGCCGACGATGACGAGCCCGACCGTCGGAATCAGCATGAAGATCGGAATCTTGCCGACGTCTTCGCGGTCGACGAACGCGATGTCCTCTTCGGATTCGTCGATCAACGCTGACGGGCTGACGTCGGCGAGGTCACCTTCGGGCGCGTCGGCGCGGGCTCGCCAGAATGCCTTTGTCCACACGCGGGCGACCGCGTAGAGCGTCAGCAAGCTGGTGATCGTGCCGCCGGCGACGAGGATCCAGGCCAGCGCGCTCGCGTCGGACGCACCGGCTTGCAGGAGTGCGACCTTGCCGATGAAGCCCGAGAACGGTGGGATACCACCGAGGTTCAGGGCCGGGATCAGGAAGACGATTGCGAGGATCGGGCTGGCCGCCGCGAGACCACCGAGACGACGCAGCGACGACGACCCGGCTTGTCGTTCGATCAGACCCACCACGAGGAAGAGCGTCGTCTGCACGATGATGTGGTGGGCGACGTAGTAGATCGCGCCGGACAGCCCGGACGTCGTGGACAACGCGATACCGAAGATCATGTAACCGATATGGCTGACCAGGGTGAACGAGAGCAGACGTTTGATGTCGCTCTGCGCGATGGCACCCATGATGCCGACCACCATCGTCAGCAGGCCACACACCATCAATACGTTGTCGAGTTCTCCTTGCGGGAACAGCAGCGAGTGCGCCCGGATGATCGCGTACACACCGACCTTGGTGAGCAACCCCGCGAAGACGGCGGTAATCGGTGCGGGCGCGGTCGGATACGAGTCCGGGAGCCACGCCGACAGCGGGAAGACCGCAGCCTTGATGCCGAACGCCACGAGGAGGACACCGAAGATGGCGGTGCGTGTTCCTGGCGGAATGTTGTCGAAGCGCAGGGCCATGTCGGCCATGTTGAGGGTGCCGGTCGCCGCGTAGGCGAAGGCGATGCCTGCCAGGAAGATCAGCGAAGACACCATCGAGACCATCACGTACGAGATGCCGGCCCGGACGCGGTCGGCGCTGGCACCGAGCGTCAGGAGAACGAAACTCGCGGCGAGCAGGACCTCGAAACCGACGTACAGGTTGAAGAGGTCACCGGCGAGGAACGCGTTGGAGATACCAGCAGTCAACGCCAGATAGGTCGGCAGGAAGATCGAGACCGGCTGGGCCTCGCTGCCGTCGCGAATACCCTGACCGATCGCGTAGATCATGACGGCGAGCAGTACCACCGACGAGACCACGAGCATCATCGCCGAGAGACGGTCGACCACGAGTGTGATGCCGATGGGCGAATCCCAGCCGCCGACCTGAACCGCGGTCGTACCGTCGCGGTCTGCGAGGTAGAGAAGCAGGCCCGACACCGCGACGACGCCGACGAGCGCGATCAGTGTGATCACACGCTGGAAGCGCGGGCGTCGGCCGACGACCAGCGTCGCGGCTGCGGCCAGCATCGGGATCAGGACAGGCAGGGGCGCAAGGGCTCCCATCAGGTTGTCCGAGATGGTCATGCGCCTCCACCTCCCTCGATCTTGGTCTGGCGAGCGTCTTTGCGCCGCTTCTCGGATTCCTTCTTACGAGCAAGGTCGGTGGCCCAGTCGGGTACCGGTTCGTCCTCGAAGTCGCCGTCGTGGAGGTCGTCGTAGCATTCGATGTCCTCGAGGTTGACCAGTTGTTCGAGGGGAATGGGGTTGCCGTCCTTGTCGAATGCGTCGCCGCCGATGCTCGGGGCACCGGTGAGCGGGTCGTCGGAGCGGTCGTGGTCGGGAGCGTCGGCGGGCAGGCGACGCTTGAGAACCTTGGTGTCCTCGGGATCGTCCTCGACGGCGTCGGCGGTGTTGATCTTGTAAGACCGGTACGCCAGTGCCAGAACGAAGCCGGCGATACCCATCGTGATCACGATCGCCGTCAGGATCATGCCCTGGGCGAGCGGATCCGCTATCTCCTCGTGGACCGAATCTCGGCCGACGATGGGCGGATTCCCGTCCGATCCACCGACGGTCAGGATCAAGAGGTTGATGGCGTTACCGAACAGGAGCAAGCCGAGGAGCATCCGGGTGATGCTTCGTTCGATCAGGAGGTAGACACCGGCCGACGTGAGGACGCCGATCAGGATCAGCATTCCGATGTTTGCGCTCATGGTGCTTTCACCTCGATTTCTGCGTCGAGGCGGGCGCCGAGACTTCGGAGTACGTCCAGGACCAGGCCGACCACGATGAGGTAGACGCCCAGGTCGAAGAACAGTGCGGTGACCAGTTTGACGTGGCCGATGAGCGGGAGGGTGAACTCGAAGACGGCCGACGAGAGTGCCGGGGCGCCGAGGAACAGCGACACCAGGGCGGTGCCCGCGGCCAGCGCCAAACCGAGGCCGAGAATCTTGCCCGCGTCGATGGGTACGGCTTCACCGAGTTCGTAGCGGCCACCGGCGAGGTAGCGAAGTACCAGTGCCAGGCCCGCCGTCAGGCCGCCGGCGAAACCGCCGCCGGGGGCATTGTGGCCGGAGAAGAAGAAGTAGATCGACAACACCATGATGGTCGGGAAGATCAACCTCGTGGTGACCTCCAGAACCAGCGAACGGTGTCGCGGATCGATCAGGTCTCCGCCGCGCAACCACGTCGTGTCAGAGTTGGCGGCCGCCTTGTCGACGATGACGGAGGGTGCGTCTGCGACGCGAGGCGCAATGCCGAAGCGGCGGTTGCGGAACACGAGGCTGGCGACGCCGGTTGCCGCGACCAGCAGCACCGAGATCTCACCGAGGGTGTCCCATGCGCGGATGTCGACGAGTAGGACGTTGACGACGTTCTTGCCGTTGCCCAGGTCGTAGGCCGCGTCGGGAAGCAGTTCGTAGATCGGACGAGTGTTTCGGGCATTGGTCGCGAAGGCCGCGATGGTGGTGACGGTGATACCGACGGCGACGGCGAGTGCGGCACGCGGCCACTTGAAGCCGATCGCCTTGCTCTCGTCGACTTCGGCGGGGAACTTCCGGAGCACGAGCACGAAGATCACCAGTGTCAGCGTCTCGACGAGGAACTGGGTCAGCGCGAGGTCGGGTGCACCGTGCAGCGCGAACAACACGCCGCAGCCGTAACCGGTGAGTCCGACCAGGATGACGCTGGCGAGGCGGTTGCGCATCAGCGTCGCGGCGATGGCGGCCGAGATCATCATCAGCGCGATCGTGAACTGGATGGGCGAATCCCACATCCGAAGGTCGACTCCGCCACCCTTGGTGTCGATGATCAGCAGGAACAGCGGCACCACGACCAGCGTCGCGAGAATCGTCGACTGCGTGCGGGGGAGCGAACCACGCTGAGTGGCGCCGGTCAGGCGCATCGAGATCGTGTCCATGCCGCGCAGGGTCGCGTCGTAGATACGGTCGGCGTTGCCGAGCGGCGGGTGCTCGAAGTGCAGTCGGCTGATCTGACGCTGCGCGATGTAGAGCGCGACACCGCCGGCGATGACGATGCAGGTGAGCAGCAGCGGAGTGTTGAATCCGTGCCACAGCGCGAGGTGGTAATCGGCGTGCGGTCCGGGAGCCAGCGTGGTGGAGTACGGCGTCAGCAGCTTCTCGAGTTGGGGCGAGAGAATGCCTGCGGCCAGACCGAGAACAGCGAGCAGGCCGGGCGCGAACAAGAACAGCCAACCAGGCTTGTGCATCTTGCTCACGGCCGGACTTGGCTTGCTCAGGGTCTTGCGTCCGAAGGCGCCCCAGATGAAGCGGACGCTGTAGCCGACCGTCAGGATCGAGCCCAACACGATCACCGTGACGACGGCGATGGACGACCAGTGGCCGAGCGCGTTCGTTTCGAGCACCGATTCGAGTGCGGCTTCCTTGCCGACGAATCCGAGGAGTGGTGGCAGACCGGCCATGCTGGCGGCAGCGAGGCTCGCGATGATCGCGAGAGCGGGTGCCGCTTTACCCAGGTGAGCAAGTTTGCGCAGGTCACGGGTGCCGGTCGTGTGATCGATGATGCCAACGACCATGAAGAGTGCGGCCTTGAACATCGCGTGCGCCACGACCATCGTCATGCCGGCCAGGGCGGCGTCACGCGTGCCGATGCCGACCAGGACCATCATGAAGCCGAGTTGGCTGACCGTTCCGAAGGCGAGGACGAGTTTGAGGTCGTACGCGCGCATGGCTCGCCAACCGGCGAGGATCATCGACAGCAGACCCAAACTGATGATGGTGATGCGCCACGGCGGCGAATCGGCGTACCCGGGAGCCAGGCGCGCGACGAGGTAGATACCGGCCTTGACCATTGCAGCAGCGTGAAGATAACCGCTGACAGGGGTTGGCGCGGCCATTGCACCGGGAAGCCAGAAGTGCAGGGGCACGATTGCCGATTTGGAGAGCGCACCGATCAGGATCAGGACGATCGCGACGGACGGGAGCCACCCCGTCGGCGGGTTCGCGACCAGTTCGGACAGGTTGTAGCTGCCGCCGACCTGGCCGAGGATGATCATGCCGACCAACATCGCCAGACCACCCGCGGTGGTGACCAGCAGTGCCTGGGTCGCGGCGCGGCGGCTGGTGGCGCGTTCGGCGTAGTGACCCACGAGCAGGAACGACAGGACCGTCGTCAGTTCCCAGAACACGTAGAGAAGCAGCATGTTGTCGCTGGTCACTAGCCCGAACATGGCACCCGCGAAGGCGACCATCTCGGCGGCGAAGATACCGAGTCGAGGTTCGTCGTCGGTGAAATAGCGGGCGCAGTAGACCAGGATGAGCGTGCCGACACCCAGGACGAGCACGGCCATGATGGCCGAAAGCGCGTCGAACCTGAAGTCGATGTCCATCGACAGCCCTGGAACCCAGGTGATGTGCAGCGTCTCGACGGTGCCCCATTTGTCGATGACCCAGCCGAGGCCGGCGAGGGGGACTATCGCGAGGGGGAAGAAGCCGTTTCGCCCTAACCTGCGCACCACAAGCGGAGCCAAGAGGGCGGCAACGGCATGGGCAAGCAAGATAGCGAGCAAAAGGCACTCCGTCGTGTTGTCAGCGGGCGGCGGGGTGTCCGAACAAAATCGAACCTATCGGATTAACGAGACAATTCACCTTGTCGGAGAGGTTGTCTTTGCGTACATATTACCGGGCGTGGCAGTTTCGATGTGCAGCGAGTCGATTCGGACATCTTCAGCACTCGCTGATACACGTAGGTTGGACGACGTGAATTCGTCCACTCCCTCCACGATCATCCGTACCGCTGCCCTCGCGCACATTCGCGATCGCAAGCTGATCCAGACCCGCTCCGTGGGCAAGACCGCGTTCTACATGGCCGGCGGAAAGATCGACCCGGGTGAGACACCCGAGCAGGCGCTGCACCGCGAAATTCGGGAGGAACTCGACGTCGATCTGGTCGACGGAACGGTGAAGTTCCTCGACGTCTTCGAGGCTCACGCTTTCGGTCATTCCGCGGACACCGGGCTGCACATGAGTTGCTATCTGGCGGAGATGGCCGGAGACCCGCACCCGACCAGTGAGATCGCCGAGTTCCGATACTTCACGCTCTCCGAGTACGCGGCGATGGACGAGGTGGCGCCGGGATCGCTCAAAGTGTTCCATCGCCTGGCGTCGATGGATCTGATCGACTGATCGACGGAGGAACGGATCGTGTTATCCGGCCCAATCGCAGACTTGTGTAGGCGCAGACGGCCACGATGATCAGCGCGACGGCGTCGAGTATCAGGATGTCGGTCGAGATCTCGAACGGGCCGACCGTAGTGATGCCGTTGAAGGGCTTGTTCTCGTCCAGCGGGGTGTACGCCGTCCATCCGTAGTCGAACTGCGGATAGACGAGCAGGGCCAGCGCCGTCGGGCCGAAGATGACACCGAGTCCGACGAGGGCTCGTGACGCTCCGGTCCGCGGTGGTTCCCGGTACATCGCGCTGGCGATCGCGTAGGTGACGACCGCTGCGGTCAGGGCGACAAGAAGATCGCTGATCGTGAGAAGGTCACCGATCTTCGGCGAAGGCGACGTGGCATAGCTGACGATCCCGGCGACCGTCACCGTCAGGAGCAATCCGTAGCCGACGACGCGGGACGGTGCGAGAGCGCCGACGGCTGCCGCGGCAACGATGACGACGCCGATCACGACGGCGGTCGAGGCCGGGGTTTTCGACCACTCCATCGCCTCGGTTGCCGGACGATTCGCCGAGACCGCCGCCAGAGTTGCGACGGCAGCGGTACACATCAGCAGGATCCGACTGCCGTCGCCCAACACCCGCGCACAGATCACCGTGATCACCAGCGCGACGAGTAGCAGGGGCACCGCCGCCGTGACGGTGGTGATGTCGAACCACCAATTTGCCGCGACGCCGAAGAGGGTGAGCACCGCTGCGATCGTCACCGGCCGAACGGCCATCCGTTCCTTGGGGTGGTCCTTGTCGAAATCGTGGAACCAGAACGCGGCGACACATGCGGCGGTCAATGCCAGTGCGATCAGTGTTGCCGCCAGCACTGGTGGTTGAAACTGGTTGGTGTTGTCGGCGATGTAGTCCGCGTACCGCCGAGGAATTGCATCCTCGTCCAGGAGCGAATCCGAGACATGTACGGCAACAATCGTTCCCGCGACCGAAGCGGCTCGGACCCGGGGAGCGGCAGCAACCGTGACCGCGCCGACAGCGACTCCCGCCCCGACGGGCGAGAGTGCCTCGAAGTTGTGATCGTAGAGTCCGGGCAGTTCGAGGAGGAGCCCACCGAATGCCGTCATGGCAGCGGTCCGTAACCGGCAACGGGCCATCATCGCGGCTGTCCCGACCGCGACGACAGCCAAGACGCCGGCGCCGATGGTCGAAATCGACCAGAATCGGTCGCCGGTCGAAATCGACGTCGACTGGCTGTTGACGAAGGGCGCCAAAGCGACGACGGTGACGACGAATGCCGTCACACCACTCAGTGCGACGAGCAGCGTCCTGCGGGCGATGGGCACTGCTCCAAAATAGTCAATCCGGTACCAGTTGCACCGCAATAGGAGGTCTCAGTCCGGTGACGGTGTGTCAACGCGGTTGCGGCGGCGGAGCGCGATACCGGTGGCGACGACAACTACACACATCAGGAGTGCGGTACCGACGGAACGAGGTGGCGCCTCGTACGCGTAGGCAATCGTCGAGGCTTCTGCCCGATACGCTGCGCCGGGTTCGATCGCGTCGATGTAGCCGCGCAGTGCGGAGTCCTGCTGGAAGTACGTCGAGGGTGGATCGGGCCGGAGGTACGTTGACGACACAGTCTCGATGTCGTGCTGCCCGATCGACATGAAGACCAGGGCAGTGAAAGGAATGGTCAACCCCAGCGCCCCGATGACGGGATTCGAGGGCAAGACGGATCCGAGCAGCAATCCCGACCCGACGCCTAGCGCGACAATGCGGAGCAGTAGAGCAAGTTCGTGTTCGCCGTCGAAGATCCACTCCGACAACGGGATCGCGGCCAGCAGTGCCAGACCTGAAATCGTGCGATCTCGGTGTCGGGAACGCGTCAACCCGAAGACAACTGCGATGATCGCGAGGGCAGTGATCACCAACGGCGAGGTTCGGTCACCGTCGAGAAAGAAGCGGTCAGTCAGATCGGCGAACACCGTCGCGGCGGCGGCAGCAACGGCGGTTGCAGCCCAGAGGAATCCGCCGCTGTCTGAAGTTGCGTCGAGTTTCCTCGTACAGAACCAGGTCAGGGTGAGGACTGCGACGGTGGACGCGATCATGACCAGCCAACCCGAATACGTCGACGGGCGCTCTTGCCGGTCGACGACCGAACTCAGAATCCGTTGAGTGACGGCGAGCCCGGTGACAACCGCCAGAGTGGCTGCGGCAACGCCCGGTTCGCTTTCACCTAGCCGAGATTCGGAGTCAACCGTGATGGCGCACGCTACTGCGCAGATCGACGTCAGCCACAGAAGTGCCCAGGCGGGTTCACCGATGGACGACGTGCTGATGGGTATCAAATCTCCGGTGGACGATTGCGCGGCCAACCACGTCGACACCAAGCCCACGATCAGCAGGTTGCGACCGATGCGACTGTCCCACGAGGCGGCGACCGCGCCACCCAGGATGAGTCCTGCTGCAATGGTTTTGGCAAAACCCAGAACGCTCAGCAGATCAAGACCAAGTTCTTCGGGGACGACGTATCTGATCAGAATCAGCACGACGACGCCCACGTACACAAATGCCCACGCGCGCCTGCGGGAACCGCGGTGCTGGAGATAGGCGCAGGCCGCCACCGCGACGATGGCGCCGACCACGACGCTGGTGGATTGGCTGCTGATCCATTGGTCGATCTTCGACTGCGGTTCGGTAACAGGCCATCTCATTCGCACCGGGTTCGTCAGCGCCACGGCGGCAAGGATTCCCGCGAGAAAGGCCGCAAGGGCGCCGGTGGTTGATCTGACGTCGATGGTCATCGGTCTGTCCTGATCAGGCGGTCTCGGTGGGTTCCGGTACCTCGACGGGCGGATGTGAAGGTCGTCGGAGGATCGCCGCGCCGCAGAAGCCGATGATCAGGGTGAAGAGTACCGCTGCGCCGACGGTCTGAGCGGTGACGTAGTCGACGGTGATGCCGATGCCGCGTCCGAATAATCCTCCGTCGCCGTGGGGAGAGACCGCGTCGATGTCGAGCTGGCCTTGGATGTATATCGACGTCATCATCGGTGGGAAAGAGAGCTGATCGGTAAGGATGGCGATCGACGAGAAGGTCATCGCGGCAAAGGGAATGGCGAGTCCGAGTGTGGCGTCGACCAAGCTGCCGGGAGCCAGGGAACCGAACAGCAATCCGGCGGCGAATCCCAGTGCGGCGATCTTCAGCGCGATTGACCAGACACCGTGCGCAGAGTCGAAGGGCAGTAGTTCTGACAGTGGTACCGCAACGAGAACGGCGATGGGAACGAGGTTTGGCACCTGCTTGTGCAGTCTCAATCCGACGGCGACCGGCAGGGCTGCGAAAAGCACCAGTACCCAAAGGGACTTCAGGTCTCCCCAGTGACCGGAACCCTTCGCGATGTCGACGAACAGCGGAGCCGAAGCAGCTGCCAACGCGGTTGCCGCCCAGAGGAACTTGCCACCAGTGCCGGAGGTGTCGCCGAGACGGTAGGCGGCGATCCACGTCAACGCGAGCGCAGCACCTGCCGCCAAAACCATGACGATCCAGGCGGTTGCCTCGGACGCGTATTGCTGGCGGTCGATCACGGCGCCGAGCACGCGATGCCCGATCGCCAGCGCGGCGATCACCACAAGCGCGATGCGGATTTCGCCCGCGTCGGGCTTGCGGATTCGGAAGCCGGCCTGCGCGGTCACTGCGCAGGCGATTGCTGCTGCGGCCGTGGCGCCGATCAGCCACCATGACGGCTCACCCACCGAAGACGTCGTCATCCTGGCTGTCCCACCGGCGAACGTGCGGATCGCGAGGAAGGTGGCGAGTACTCCGAGTAGTGTCGCGTTCTTCGTGGCAGTGCGGTCCCAACTGACGGCAACCACACAGCCCAGAATAGTGCCGGCTGCAACACTTTTGACGATGATCAAGGCGATCAGCAGGTCCAGTGACGCAACCTCGGGTACGACTGCACGAATGATCGCGATGACGGCGACCCCGACAGCGATCGCGATCCAGGCTGCCCGACGGGACCCGCGACGCTGTGAAAGGGCGCAGGCAAGCACGGCAACTACGGCGCCGAGTCCGACAGCAGTGGGTCCACTGCTGATCCAGCGATCCACTTCCGATGGGGAGGCGACGATGGCCCAGTCACGAAGAACCGGATTGGTCAGGGCCAGCGCAGCGAGTATCGCGGACAGGAGCGCAGCGACGGTGGTGAGGATCGCTCGAAGATCGAGTGGCATCGGGCCAACCTATCGCGGCGCCGCAACATCGGTAGCGGGCGGCGTGAGTGCCGGAAACCAGATGTCGGTGAGAACGTCTGCTGCGACGTCCGCACCCGCGGTGATTGCGCCCTGCTCGGCCCAGCGAATGAAGAAACGCTCGATTTGTGTGAGCAGGAGCTCTACTCGGAGTTTTGCTTCGTCATGTCGGTCCTGCGGCCACCGGGCCAGGTACGACGGCATCGCGTTGGGCAGTGCGGAGATGCCTTCGCGGGCCAGTGTGCGGAACTCTGGTTCGAGGACCATGGCCTCGTCCCACGCCCGCATCATGTGGTGGTGATCGCGGCACCAGTCGAGAGCGCGGTTGATCCAGCCGGCGAATTCTTCGCGCGAACCGGAATCGAGTACATGGTCGAGATCCTGGAATATGGCGAGGGTGCTGGATACGACAGTGTTCGAGCCGAGGGCCTTGAGAATGTCGATCTTTCCGGGAAAGTGCAGGTAGAAGGTGGCTCGGCTGCAGCCGACCCGGCCCGCGATGTCTTCCACGGTGACAGCCGCGTATCCGCGTTCGGTGAAGAGCGCACCGGCGGCGTCCACGAGGTCTGCGCGGGTTCGCTGCTTCTGCTTCTCTCGCAGAGTCAGTCTGCCGGAGGTATCTGTCATTACCGGGATCCTAGTGCCGCGGGGGCTCTTGCGGGACGGTTGCACGAGACTCCCCGTCTTTCACTTGACAGGCCGTTAGTGAAAGCTACTCTGTGGTGTAGCGCACATTCGACCGATCAGAGGACGCCATGACCATCTCGGATACAACACGCACGCCTGACCTGCCGGCCGGATTCGACGTCACCGATCCTGCTGTCCTCGGGGAGCGGATCCCTTTCGAGGAGTTCGCCGAACTGCGTCGCAACGCACCCGTGTGGTGGTGTGAGCAGCCGCCGACGGTCGGCGGATTCCAGGACGAGGGTTACTGGGTGGTCTCGCGTCACGCTGACGTCAAAGAGGTCAGCCAGCGCAGCGATGTGTTCTCGAGCTGGGAGAACACCGCGATCGCGCGTTTCGCCGACGACATGCCCCGCGAGGCCGTCGAGATGCTCCGCCATCTTCTGCTCAACAAGGATGCGCCGGAGCACACCAAGCTCCGCAAGCTGATTTCGAAGCTGTTCACGCCTCGCGCTATCAACGGCATGCGCGACGAGTTGGATCGTCGTGCGCGGAGCATCGTCGACACCGCTGTGAGCGAGGGCCCGGGCGACTTCGTGAAGCAGGTTGCCAGCGAGCTGCCGCTCCAGGCGATCGCGGATCTGATCGGTGTGCCGCAGGACGATCGAGACAAGCTGTTCAAGTGGTCCAACGAGATGATGGGCTACGACGACCCGGAATACCAGGGTGATCCGGCAGTCGCGTCCACCGAGGTCCTCGGATACGCGTACCAAATGGCAGACGCGCGTCGTACCTGCCCGGCAGACGACATCGTCACCACACTGGTCCAGGCGGATATCGACGGCGACTCTTTGAGCCCGGAAGAGTTCGGGTTCTTCGTGTTGATCCTGGCGGTGGCGGGCAACGAGACCACCCGCAACGCCATCACGCACGGAATGATCGCGTTCCTGGACAACCCCGAGCAGTGGGAGCTGTACAAGAAGGAACGTCCCAAGACGACCGCCGACGAGATCGTTCGTTGGGCGACACCCGTCACCGCATTCCAGCGCACCGCGCTCGAGGACACGGAATTGGCAGGAGTATCGATCAAGAAGGGGCAGCGCGTGGTGATGCTGTACAGCTCCGCGAACTTCGACGAGGACGTGTTCGAGAACCCGATGACGTTCGACATCACTCGTAACCCCAATCCGCACTTGGGCTTCGGTGGAACGGGCGCGCACTTCTGCATCGGTGCCAACCTCGCTCGCATGGAGATCGACTTGATGTTCAACGCGATTGCCGACAACGTCCCGGACATCACCAAGATCGGTGATCCGCGCCGTCTGCGTTCGGGTTGGATCAACGGCATCAAGGAGTTCCAGGTCGATTACAAGAGCACAGGCTGCCCGGTCGCTCACTAGAGTCGGTAGGTGAGAGGTACACCCCACGATCTCGAGGAGCCACCGCATGACTTCGATCAACGACAAGGCAACAGCTCTACTGGCGTTGCACCAGCCAGGTAACCCGGTCATTCTCCCGACGGTCTGGGACGCGTGGTCGGCGAATCTTGCGGTGGCTGCAGGTTTTGCAGCCCTGACGGTGGGCAGCCACCCGGTTTCCGATTCCATCGGCAAGCCGGACAACGAAGGCATTACCTTCGACGAACTTCTGCACCGGATCAAGCAGATCACCGGTGCGGTCGACGCCCCGATCTCGGTGGACATCGAGGGTGGCTACGGGCTCGAGCCGGCAGTTCTCATCGACGGGCTGATCGATGCCGGCGCTGTCGGACTCAACATCGAGGACACCGTTCACAGTGAAGGCGGACGCTTGCGAGAGGCGCAAGAGCACGCCGACTTCGTGGGTGGGCTTCGCCAGGCCGCCGACGCCGCCGGAGTTCACGTTGTCGTCAACGCACGTACCGACCTGTTCGTGAAGCAGGTCGGTGACGAGTCCGATCGCGTCGATCGCGCCATTGCACGCCTCAAGTTGGCAGCCGATGCCGGTGCCGATGTTCTCTACCCCGTCGGGCGTCACGACGACGCGACCCAGCGCCGCTTGACGTCCGAACTCCCACTTCCGATCAATGCGATCGGAATCCCGGATCAGGACGACCCGGCAAGTTTCGGTCCGCTCGGAGTGGCGCGTGTGAGCTTCGGTCCGTTCTTCCAGATGGCCTTGGCCAACCGCGCAAACGAGATCTTGGGACGCTGGAAGTAAGAATGCAGACACTGATGTCGCCCGGCCCGCTTCTCGACGATCGCGGACATCTGGTCGAGACGGGTTGGGCTTCATCGGAGATTCGCAAGTATCGACGCTCTGCGATCACCGCCCCGAAGTTCCGGATCAAGGAGTGGGATTACTACTGCGTTCCCACGGCGGATTACGGCATCGCGCTGACCGTCGCCGACAACGGGTACATGGGCTTGCTCGGGGTTTCCTGGCTCGATTTCCGAACGCCGCACGAGATCACCGAAAACGTGATGCTGCCGTTCCCGATGGGAAGGCTCGGTCTGCCCGAAAGTGCGGACGACGGTGATGTGGTGGTGTCGAAAGGTAAGGCTCGGTTCGAGTTTCGCCATGTAGACGCCGGGCGACACCTGATCGTCGACTATCCGGCTTTCGACGGTGGACGAGGTCTACATGCCGATTTGTTTCTGGCGAGTCCTGCCGATGACCGGATGGTGATCGCCACGCCGTTTCCGAAGGCGCCCCGATCGTTCTATTACAACCAGAAGATCAACTGCCTTCCCGCAGCCGGGGCCGTGCGAATCGGGAGCGACGACTTCTCATTTCACTCGGAAGACTCGTTCGGCGTTCTCGATTGGGGCAGGGGAGTCTGGACTTACGACAACACCTGGTACTGGGGTTCTGCATCCGGACTGGTGAGCGGCGAGCGGTTCGGATTCAACATCGGTTACGGCTTCGGGGACACTACGGCGGCCAGTGAGAACATCGTGTTTGTCGGCGGGCGGGCGCACAAACTGGACAGGATCGACTTCGATATCCCGCAGGGAACGTACGACGGCGCCCCGTGGACCTTCTCGAGCAACGATGGTCGCTTCGAGATGACTTTCGAGCCGATTATCGACCGTGCCGCGACTTTCGATGTCGGGGTGTTGCGTTCGATTCAGCATCAGGTGTTCGGAAAGTTCACCGGCACAGTGATCCTCGATGACGGTTCGCCTCTGGTGGTTCGAGATCTCCTCGGATTTGCCGAGGAGGTTCGGAACCGCTGGTAAGCCGTACGTCTCCGCGAAGATGTCGGAACGCAGCACGAGCACCGAGGCATGGCGGTGCCCCGGTGCTCGCGTCTTCAGTTGTCGCGGTTCACGCCGCTGTTGGTGGACTGTTCCCACCGATCGGATGCTGGAACGGGTCGATCGACATCGGCGGATAGAACACCGTTTTCCGGTCGGGGCCGATCTCGACTCGCCATTCGGTGTGGTGCATCGTCCGATGATGGTGACCGCACAACAAGATCAGATTGTCGAGATCCGTTGGGCCACCATCATTCCAGTGAACGATATGGTGGGCATCGCACCACCCCGACGGTGTCCCGCACCCCGGAAACGCACACCCACCATCACGGACGGCCAACGCTCGCCGTTGGGGTACCGTCGCGGTTCTTGCTTCCTTGCCGCAGTCGAGCGGAACACCATTCTCGTCCAGGAGGATTCGGGTGACCGTGCAATCGCACGCCAGCATCCGGGCGGTGTCGATACTGATCGGACCTATCCAATCCGTCCACGCGAACCCGAGTTCCTCGGTTGACGGCAGTAAATCCTTCAATGTTTTGAGGTCGGTCATGTCTTTCGCCGACGCGGTGACCGTGATGTGCGGTTTCACTCCACCCTCGATCGGACCCAGTCCCGCCCGCTCGTACCGTCGCAACAGTTCGCAGAACCCGTCCGCCCGTCGTAGCGCCGGAGTGCGGGTGTCTTTGACGCCGTCTTTCTCCGGCGTCGGAGCGGACAGGCTCGACAGCAACGTGATCAGACGGGCCCCGTTGACCGCATCCAGATCACCCTTCACAGTTACTCTGCCGTACAGGCCTTTCGAGGCGTAGAACTCGTTGCGCTCCGAATCCTCCCCGACCGGGACACCGTCCTCGCGTTTGCCGTACTGCTTCTCGATCCGCCGGATCGCCGCCCGCACCGCATCACAATCGGCAATGTTCTTCGACGCCAACCCCAACAGGATCCCGCGGGCCTTGTCGACGTCCGCCGGGGTCATGTTCTTGGGTGGATGCTGACAAAACGACGCCACCTGACGGGCCTTCAACGCATCCACATCGCCCCGGTGAAAAGCATCCGCGACTACAGGTTCGAGCAGAAGCAACCGAGCCAAGCTGACCAGCAGGCTGCACTCACCGATCTCCAAATTCGTCGAACCGTGCAGCCATTGCGCGATCGCCCGAAAACCCTTCCCGACCACAGTTTCCCGGGAAAACATTTCCACGATCAGCAGCACCATGCGCGACTGCAACTCGTGCCGGACGCGCACCAGATCCAGAACCTCATTCTTGAGGTCCTCGCCATCCAGCTGCCACGCTTCCCGACTGTCCATGCTCAAAGTTTAATCGAACATACTTTCGATAACCAGGGACATATCGGACGACTTTTGAGTTCGAGATCAGCCGATCGCGCTCAGGTCCCCGTACACCGTCCGGCCCTCCAGGACGGTGGCGAGCACCGTGATTTCGGCCAGCCTGGTCGGCTCGACGACGAGGGGATTCGCCGACAGCACAACAAGATCCGCGTAGGCGCCGGGAAAGATGGACCCGATGTGATCTTCGCTGAACAGCTGCCATGCGGCGTTGACCGTGTGGGCGCGAACAGCGGCGTCCACGGGGATCCGCTCCTGGGGCGCCACGACGCGGCCGCTGGGTGAAAGTCTGGTGACGGCATCCTGCATGTTCCGTAGCGGATTGGCAGGGGTGACGGGTCCGTCGTTGTGGAAGGTGAACCGTTGTCCGGCCGCGAGTGCAGATCCTGCTGCGGCCCAATCGGATCCGTATTCGGGGCCGAACAGGTCATCCACCAGAACGTCACCCCAGTAGTGCAGGTGGTCGATGAAGATGCTGACCGTGACGCCCAGTTCCGCTGCGCGGACGAACTGATCCGGACGCATTGCGCCGACGTGTTCGAGACGCAACCGGTGATCGGGCCGGGGGTGCTCCTTCAGAAGCTGCTCCCACGCGTCGAGAACCATGGTGATCGCGTCGTCACCGTGGGCGTGGCACGCCATCTGCCACCCGTTGGCGAAGTAAGCGGAACTGATGTCGTGGATCTGTTCGCCGGTGTAGTTGGCATGCCCGTGTGTGCAGGCGATCCCGAGCGCGCGGGTGGCTTCGGTATCGAGATACGGGAAACTGGTGGCGATGTTGCCGACCCACGGCGAACCGTCGGACCAGACCTTGATCCCGATCTGGCGCACCAGGTCGTTTCCGTCGCCCGGCGATGCCTCGGTAGTGCGTGCTTCGTTGGACATTTCGTAGAGCCGCAAGCGGGTGGTGAGCAGTCCGGCGTCGGCTATCGCGGCCAGGGCGGGCCGCATCTTGGGGTCGAACGACAATTCGGCGATGGTGGTGATTCCGGCAGCGTTCAGCCGGGCGCATTCGGCCGCCACCAATGCGGGGAAGTCGTCGCCGATGGTGACTGCGTGGCCTGCGACTGCAAACACGGCAGGCATTTCGTACGCGGATCCGTCGAGTGCGCCCGTCGTGTCGTGGCCGTACGATCCGCCGATCGGATCGGGGGTATCGCGGGTGATGCCGGCCTGCACTGCTGCCGCCGTGTTGAAATACGCGACGTGGCCCGAGTTGTGCATGATCACGAGCGGGTGCTCTGGCGCGACGGAGTCCAGCCAGGCGATGGTCGGGTCGGGTAGGCCCTTCTGCAGCAACGGGTCCCAACCGTTCAGAGAAGCACCGGCAGCGCCTCGCGAACGAACCGTGTCGACGACGGCCGCAACTACTGAGTCTGCCTCGGCGATCGTCACAGGGCGGATGTCGACGACGTCAGGCCCGAGCACGATCGCTTCTTCCAAAGGGTGACCGTGCGGCTCGATGAACCCCGGCAGAACAGCGGCACCTCCGACGTCGACGACGCGGGTGTCCGGCCCCACCAGTTTCTCGACGTCCGTGCGCGCGCCGACGGCTGTGATCCGGCCTCCCGTCACGGCGAGTGCCTGGCCGCGTGTTGAGTCCTCGTGCATGGTCACGATATCGCCGTACAGAACCAGATCAGCAGCCATGGTCAGTCCTTATCGGTTGTCCGCGTACGCCTGTAGGTGTGCCACCTGCTCGGGATCGAGTGAGGGACGTACCTTCTCACGGGCGGTTGCCACGTCCGCGGCCGTCACGTCGGCCGCGTCCATGCTCCGACGCATGGCGGCGAGTGCAGCCTCACGCAGGAGAGCCGAGCAGTCTGCTGCCGAGTATCCCTCGAGATCGACGGCCAGAATGTCCAAATCGACATCTTCGGCGAGCGGTACCGACTTTCCGGAAGCACGCAGAATTGCTTTGCGAGCCTCCGCATCCGGCGGGGGTACGAATACGAGTCGTTCGAGTCTGCCGGGGCGCAGGAGAGCCGGGTCGATCAGATCCGGTCGGTTGGTGGCGCCCAACACCACGACGTCGCGTAGCGGCTCGACGCCGTCGAGTTCGGTCAACAACGCGGCTACGACGCGATCCGACACCCCCGAGTCGGAACTTTGACCGCGACGCGGGGCAAGGGCGTCGATTTCGTCGAGGAAGATCAACGAGGGCGCCGAATCGCGTGCGCGCTGGAACAACTCGCGTACGGCCTTTTCGGAGGCGCCGACCCACTTGTCCATCAGCTCAGCCCCTTTGACGGCGTGGACGCTGAGGTGACCTGAGCTGGCAAGGGCACGAACGAGATACGTCTTACCGCAGCCGGGAGGGCCGTAGAGGAGCACGCCGCGGGGTGGGTCGACACCGAGGCGTGCGAAGGAGTCGGGGTGCTGCAGCGGCCACAGGACCGCCTCGGTGAGCGCCTGTTTGGTTTCGACCATGTCGCCGACGTCGTCGAGGGTGACGCTGCCGATCGACAGTTCTTCGGTACTCGAACGAGACAGTGGCCGAATCACTTCGAGGGCACCGACAAGATCTTCCTGCGTGATCTCCGGAGAATCACCGGATTTGGAGGCCCGCGTCGCCGCTCGCAAAGCAGCTTCACGGCAGAGCGCCGCGAGGTCGGCGACCACGAATCCGGGTGCGCGCGAGGCGATGGCGTCGAGTTCGAGGGTTCCGGTGGGCACTCGGCGGAGCAGGAGTTCGAGCAATGCCTTTCGAGTTGCGCCGTCCGGCAGGGTAAGTGCGAGTTCTCGATCGCAGAGATCCTGGCCGCGAAGGCGCGCGTCGACGGTCTCCGGATGGGCGGAGGTCGCGACGAATGCCACGCCCGGGGTTGCGACGGCGCTGCGCAATTGTTCGAGGATCAGTGCGGACACCGGTTCCGCGGTGGCCGGAAGCAGAGCGTCGATGTCACTGATCAGCAGTACGCCACCGCCGCGCACGGCAGCAACGGCGTCGACGATTCGCTGCAGGCGGGTATTCGCCTCGGTGGCACCGACTCCCGGGCCGTCGAGTTCGACAAGTTTGCGCGAGGACAGGACCGAGCGGGCCAACGTGGCTTTGCCCACGCCGGCGGGGCCCGTGATGAGGACGCCGAGGTGCGGTGAGGCGCCGAGCGTACGGAGCAGTTCTGGTTCGTCGAGTGCCAGGCCGAGCCACTCGGTCAGCTTGGCTGCCTGCGCCTGCGCGCCGACGAGGTGATCCAGCGGAACCGACGGTGCGGGTTCGATCGCGACGGCAGCGGAACTGGAAACAAGCGCACTAGGCATCAGCGAACCCGCTGAGCCGGCACCCCAGTTGACTGCCGAATTCGGCTGGACGCTGACCGGACCACCGGCAGGTTCGACGGCCGTGACGGTGAGCAGTTCGGATGTCCACGCGACGCCGAAGGTACGGGAAAGCGCTTGGGTGGCTTCGGAAGTGCTCGTACCCGGACCGAGATCGCGGGGGAGGAGCGAGACCGTGTCGCCGACGCTGACGACCTTGCCCAGAAGGGCTTGTCGCAGAACCGTCGAGCTGATCGAATTTGTCGCCATGGACGAGCCGGTGACGGAGACGGATCGCGCTCCGTACACCGTCACCGGACCGACCACGACGGAAGAGTTCTCGGTCAAGCCGACGTTCGACATGGTGACGTCGTCGAGAAGGATCGTGCCTGCCGGGGTTCCGGTGGGCGCACGGCCCGCGACGGTCGCGGTGCCGCGGGCTCCCATGAGTGCGATGGCATCCCATTCGCGGATGCCCAACGCCGCCAACGCTTCGGGGTGCAAGCGCACGACCCCGCGGCGTAGGTCGGCGGCAGAGGTGTTGAGTCGAACGGTGAGGGCGAGTTCCGGCGAAGTCACCTCTCGAGAGTACGTCGTGGACTAGCGGGGTCGCCGCAATCCGAGACGAGCGGCCGAGCGGCGGCCACCGACGTTGGGTTGGCGTCGGATCGCGCGGCGTTCGGAAGGCTTGATGTCCCAGGTTTCGGGACGTGCTGCCACCCACCGCTTCGAGTGCACGGCAAACGGGATGTGCACCAGGTAGATCGCGATGAGAACGATCAGCAGGATGTACGGGTAGGTGATCAGTGCGGCCGCAGCCAACGTCACCAGGACGAGCAGGCCGGCCGCCATGTGCGGCGGCACGGATACCGACTTCATCGCCAGCGTCGGGATGCGGCTGACGATCAGTGCAGCCGAGAAGAGCGTCCACACGATGACGACGAAGTGCGAAGACCACCAGCCGTCACCCCACTGAGCCGTCGCGGCCAGGGGAGTGAGGGCGATGAGTGCGCCGGCCGGAGCCGGCACGCCGACGAAGTACTCACGTGCGTACGCGGGGACGTCGTCGTCGTCGAGCAGGGTGTTGAAACGTGCGAGTCGCAACACGATGCTGACCGCGTAGATCAACGCGATGATCCAGCCGATGCTGGTGCCGTCCAGCAAGGTCACGTACAGGACCAGGGCCGGGGCGACGCCGAAGGAGATGGAGTCGGCCAGTGAGTCGAGTTCGGCGCCGATCTTGCTGGTGGCGTCGAGCAGTCGCGCGATGCGGCCGTCGAGTGAATCGAGGACGGCTGCGGCGCCGATCATCGCGAGCGAGGTACCGGGCTGACCGTCGAGAGCGAACTTGACGGCGGACAGCCCGGCGCACAGCGCCAGGATGGTGATGACGGACGGCAGCAACCGCACCGCCTGGGTGCGTTTGGGCATCTTCGCGCCGGGTTGGGCTGCTCCCGGCTTCTTCACGGCTGACTTCATCTTCGGCGTCTTCACGGCAGTTGCGCGATAACTGTTTCAGCACCGATCGTGCGTTGTCCCGGCTCGACCAGGAGAGTGGTTCCGGCGGGGAAATACGTGTCGACGCGTGAGCCGAAACGGATCAGTCCGTACGTGTCGCCGATCGGCAGTACGTCACCGACACCGGCGTAGCAGACGATGCGGCGCGCGAGCAGTCCCGCGATCTGGACAACTGCCACGTCGTGACCGTCGGCGGTTTCGATGAGCATGCTGTTGCGCTCGTTGACCTCGCTGGCATCGGCGAGATCTGCGGAGAGGAACTTGCCTGCCTGGTGAACGACCTCTTTGACCGTTCCACCGACAGGGCTGCGCTGGACATGCACGTCGAGAACCGACAGGAAGATGCTGACGCGCGGGCGCGGTTCGCTTCCGAGATTGAGCTCGGCGGGCGGAACGGCGTTGTCGACCAGAGCCACCTCGCCGTCGGCGGGTGCGACGACGACGCCGATGCGGTTGGGCGGCACCCGGTGCGGGTGACGGAAGAACGTGGCGCATGCGGCGGCGGTGGTCAGACCGGCTCGGCGCACCCACTTACGGTTGCGGCCCAGTGCTGCAACTCCCAGCGGGGCCAGCACGAACGGCAGGCCGGCGGGATGAAGTGGCGGAATCGCATGGCGAACCAGATCGACGATATGTCCGATCCCGGTGGGTTGCGGGGTTCCGGGGGGTGTGGGTCGGCGTGCCACAGGCTCCTCTAACTACTCGGTAGGTCTTCTGCTGGTCGCACTGACAGTACGGGGTGGTAGAGCATCCATAGATTACGTGAACGCCTTCTCTCCTACAGGCTGTAGTGGCATCAAGTACGAGTAGTACCCGACACAGTCGCCGGTGCGTATCGCCAGCGGGAGCGTCGCACCGCTTACTCGGATCACCAGTTGCCGCCCCGGTTGGGCTGCGGCGGCGTCGCGCAGTCGCTGCCGGTCGACCAGTACGCGGAACCTCTCACGGGGATCCATTCCACCCGGATCCACCCGGGCACCACCGTCTTCGCCGACGCTGACGACGGCACTGTCCTCGGTGCCGTTGAGCAGGGCGGCAAGGTGGTCGCCGCTCAGTTCGACGGCGTCGTTGTGCTCGCGCAGGATTCGGTGATCGGGGAACTCTCCGTCCTCGATCAGGGGACTGGACACCGCGCCTCCTGGATACGACGCAGTCACCGTGCGCGCGGAGAAAGTCAGCGTCACGACGCCGGCGACATCGCGTAACAATCGCGCGAAGGCCACGGGAACGACGGCGGACACTGCCAGAGCGGAGTGAACTTTCACCTCGGCGACCGCGAGCCGGAACTGATCAGTGGTGACAAACGCAGCGACGCCGTCGTGAATGTCGAGGTGGACGCCGCGAAGTATCGGGAACTCCGATTCCTCGTTCACGGCGAACATCACGGCGTCGAGTGCGCGTCGTAGATCCCACGAGTCGATGTCCACGCCGCCGGAGGCAGGTAGCGAGTCGATCAGGCGGTGAATTCGCCCCAGTTCGGCGCGGGCGTCGGCGAGGCCGTCCTCGAGATTGCGCAGATGGGCGTTCAGGCACGAATGAGGTTCCGGTCCGGTCAGGACGGCCATCATGTCGCGGATCGGAACACCGACGCGTCGCATACCGGCGATCATGCGGGCGTCGCGGAGCTGGTCGTCGGTGTACCAGCGGTAACCGGTGTGCGGGTCGACGGAATGCGGGACGAGCACGCCTTCCTTGTCGTAGAACCGCAGCGCGCTGATCGGGAGCGCCGACGCTCGGGACATCTCACCGATCGTCAGGAGGGCGGAACTAGTGGTCACGGATCAATTCTGCCCGCAGTCGCTCGATACCGCCCCTGATCATCCGGCCGTAGCCGTCGTCGGCGAGTGTGCCGACCGACGCCTCGGCCTTCGTCAGATGCTCGACGGCCTCGGCGTCGCGCCCGAGTTTGCGGTAGTCGGCAGCCAGGTTGAGGTGCAGGGACGGATAGAAACCGGCAACCTGCAGTGACGCATGGTGTTCCTGGGCTCGCGCGTCGGTCAACGAATCGGCAGCGTCGAGGGCGCGCAGGTCCCAGCAGAGCTCCTGAGCGGGATCGTCTTGAACTCGGCCATGTAGTGCGCGAGGGAGACGATGTGGAGCGCATCGGGGGCGGCGCTGATCTCTTCCCACATCTTCTCGAACGCAGAGCGAGCCCCGGCTCGATTGCCGGAGCTCGCCAATTCTTGTGCCTGCGCTATCTGTGTCATCACGGGATCCATGGAACGGATCCTGATGCCTCGACCTGGTCGAGGGTCAAGCGGAGGTGCGTGCAGCCGCCTCGGCTTCGCTCTTCACACGCTTCAAGGTGGCGTTCATGCCTTCGACGAGTTCGACCTCGAAGTCGGCGTTTCCGCCCAGGACGGTCTTGACGAGGAACTGCGAGACCTTCGACGTTCCGGTGGGAGCCTCGCGACGCTCGGTCACTTTGGTGCCGGTAGCGGTCGGCTCGAGTTCGTAGGACCAGATCGTGCGGTTCTCGGCGATGCGGAACGCCACCGACTTGTTGGGTTCGAAGCGAACGACCTTCGACGACGTCGGCCAGACCAGCAGGCCCTTGCGGTTGACGTTGATCGTCTTGGCACCCTCACGCACGGTCCCGCCGATTACCTTCATCACCTTGCACTGGGGGCTCCATTCGCCCATGCGCTGCAGGTCGGCGACGATTGCCCACACGTCCTGCGGTGATGCGTCGATGTCGATGCTTGCTTCGAGCGTGTTGGACACAGTCTCTCCAGTCGAGTTGATGCTACGTAAAGTTACAAACACTTTTGTCGATCGTAAGCGATCCGTCAATGGACCATGTGTGTCAGGTCACTGTACGGCCGTCCAACAGGGTCGTGCGGGAACACGCGCGGTGGTAGCGGAGAATGGTTCGCGCACGTATGACGATCCATCCGACTGGAGTACCGAGAAGTGAACAGCGACGCCGCGACGCAGGATGGCCTCAAGCGAGGGCTGACAGCGCGCCATATCCGCTTCATCGCCCTCGGATCAGCCATCGGAACCGGACTGTTCTACGGCAGCGCCGAGGCCATCAAACGAGCCGGCCCGTCGGTGCTCCTGGCCTACCTGATCGGCGGTATCGCGGTCTACCTGGTGTTGCGAGCGCTCGGCGAGATGGCGGTCCGCAACCCGGTCTCGGGTTCGTTCAGCGAGTACGCGAACAAGCACCTCGGACCACTCGCCGGTTTCATGACCGGGTGGACGTACACGTTCGAGATGGTGATCGTGTGCCTCGCCGACGTCACGGCCTTCGGCCTTTACATGCAGTTCTGGTTCCCGGACGTACCGAGATGGATCTGGGTTCTGGCTGTCGTCTTCTTCATCGGTGCGATAAACCTGTTGAGCGTCAAGGTTTTCGGTGAACTGGAATTCTGGTTCACGCTCGTGAAGATCACTGCCATCATTGCGATGATCGCCGGTGGCATCGCGATCATCGTGTTCGGATTCGGCGTTCACGACACCGATGCCGGAATCAGCCACCTCTGGTCGGACGGCGGGTTCTTCGCGACGGGCTTCGGCGGATTCGTCGCGTGCTTTGCGATCGTGATGTTTGCGTTCGGTGGCACCGAGATCATCGGTATCACCGCGGGCGAAGCCGAGGATCCGGCGCAGACCATCAGGAAAGCCGTCAACACGGTCCCGGTGCGCATCATTCTCTTCTACATCTGCACCCTCGCCGTCATCATGGCGATCATTCCGTGGCAGACCATCAACTCCGACAACAGCCCGTTCGTCCAGATCTTCGAGAACCTCGGATTGGGAACGGCCGCATCGATCCTCAACATCGTCGTCATCACCGCGGCCCTGTCCGCCATCAACAGCGACGTTTTCGGTGCGGGTCGCATGATGTTCGGAATGTCGCATGCCGGCCAGGCCCCGCAGGTGATGAAGAGAGTCTCCGCCAACGGTGTTCCGTGGATGACCGTTGTCATCATGACCGGTGCCCTGTTGGTGGGAGTACTGCTCAACTACCTGATCCCGGACCAGGTGTTCCTCGTCATCGCCTCGCTGGCGACCTTCGCCACCATTTTCGTCTGGATCATGATCCTGCTCTCGCAGTTCCGTTCCCGCGCTCAGATGAGTGCAGACGAAACAGCGGCACTGAAGTTTCCAGTGCCGCTGTGGCCGTACGGTCAGATCTTCGCGATCGTGTTCCTGGCTTTTGTCATCGTGTTGCTCGGCGTCATCGCCGATACCCGAGTTGCGCTGCTCGTCGGTGCCGGATGGCTGGTTCTGCTGACGGGCGCGTACTACAAGTGGGTGAAACCGGCTGTCAGCGCAGCGGATCGAAGTGACGCATGACGGTTGGCGTCTGAGCGCCGGTCATCGAGTCGGCCACCATCTTTCCGGTCAACGGACCCAGGGCGATTCCCCACATCCCGTGACCACCGGCGACGTGCACGCGCGGCGAGCGCGTGGCTCCGATCAACGGCAAGCCGTCGGTAGTGCACGGTCGTGAGCCCACCCATTCCTCTTCCCGCGCAGTCCAGTCGATGCCGCTGAGCATCGGCTTGGCCGCATCGATGATCGCCTGCACGCGGCGCGGATCCAACGGCGCGTCGGGGCTGCGGAATTCCATCATCCCGGCCACTCGGAAGCGATCGTGCAACGGAGTGCACGCAACGCGCTGGGTGGGGAAATACACAGGATTCTTAGGGAGGTGCTCGGGCTTGACGCTGAAGCTGTAGCCGCGTCCGGCCTGCACCAGTTTGCGCACACCGAACGGTGCGGCGAGCTTGTTCAAGCGGGCACCGCTCGAGATGACCACGGCGTCACCGTCGCGTGAATCACCGTGTGCACTGCGAACACTGACTCCGCCGACCCGATCGTCGATCTGCGTGACGTCGAAACCGCTGACGATTTCTCCGCCGCGTTCACGGACTGCGTCCGCCAACGAGTTCACGAACAACGGGGGATCGATGAAACGCTGATTGCGCAGACGCAAACCGGCTTTCACGCCCTGGCCGAGTGAAGGCTCGAGCGAATGAATCGCGTCGTAGTCGAGGAGGTCGAAGTCGACTTCGCCGCCGGCAGCTTCGACGTGATGGAACTCGTCCACCAAAGTCTGTCGGTCCTTCTCGGACGCAAACGCGGCAAGGAAAGGATCGGCCAGGCGCGTCAGCTCTCGGACGCCACCGTCGGCGAGTTCGTCGTACGCGCCCAAGGCTGTTCGGTTGACCTCGGTGTAGACCGACATCGCTTCCTGCCACTTCGACGGCGTGCAGTGGCGCGCGAACCCGACCAGGAACCGAATCAGCTTCAGATCGGTGGTCAGTGGCACGTACACCGGGGACGACGGGCTGAGCATCGCGCGCAAGCCGTATTGGAGCACTGCGGGTTCGGGCAGCGGAAGCGTCAATGCGGGTGCTAGCCAACCGGCGTTGCCCCAGCTCGCGTCGGCTGCGACGCCGTCGCGATCGACGACGGTGACCTCGACTCCACGTTCCTGCAAGAACCAGGCCGTCGACAATCCGACAACACCCGCACCGACCACGACCACACGATCGGGGCTCTGACGAGTTCCCATGACGCACTCCTTCTACAGACTCTGCTCGAACCGAGACGCCGGTCACATCCGGGTCTGTCTCAAGCATGAATCGCGGGGCGGGCAAAAGGACTGGCCGTTCGGCCATCGTCGGAGCTACCTCGTTGTGGATTCGCACAACGCGCCGCCGCGCCTGCTCAGCGAGCGAGTTTGAACTGCAGCATCAGAATCAAGCGGGTGTCGGCGTCGGTCAGGTCGACGCCGCACATCTCCTTGCCTCGACGCAAGCGGTTGCGGAGCGTGTTGGGGTGAACATGCAGTGCGGCAGAAGAATTCGCTACGTCACCGCCGTGCTCGAGAAAGGCCTTTGCCGTCGCGACCAGATCGCTGCCGTGCTGAGAGTCGTGACGTTCGAGGCTTCCGAGTGGTGTGGCGTCGCCGAGTCCGTCGATGATGTCGGCGACGTGCAGGGCGAGTACGGAGGCCAACGTGTCCCTCATTCCCGCGACGGTTCCGCCGGACCGGCCATGCCGAAGCGCTCCGAGAACATGGTCGGCGTCCGAACGTGAAAGATGTGATTCGCTTGCAGACTTCACTGTCCGGCCGACGGCTACTGCCAGGAATTCGCGGCCACGGGCGCGGGTGAGGAAGTCGGCGGACAATCGGCGAGCGTTGGTCTCGTCGGCCGCGATGACAAGGTAGATGGTCTCGGACAGTTGAGCGGCAACGGCGTCGACGGCCAGAGTGTCGAGGTACAGGCTCAAGGACGCGACCAACCCCGCCGGCAGTGGTCCCGCGACTGTTCCGACGGCGACGACGGTGAGCGGGCCTGCCAACCGCAAGTCGTCTGCGGCGCGGAAAGCCGGTTCACCACCGCCGATCAGAGCTTGGACGCGCTGGGATTGGCGACGGCGTGTGCTGTCGACCCGGTCACGCTCCGAGGCGATTCTCTCGGCCACGACGGATACCGCGGAACGAAGTATCGATTCCTGTGTGGGCGTCGGTGTTCCGGCGAGTGCGACCCAGATCGAGCCGACGGGGTGATCGTTCTCGCGAACTGCGATGACCAGTCGCGGCGTGATCGCAGGGTCTTCGAGGTCGACGTAGATGGGATCGCTCTCTCGGTGGAGGCGATCGAATACTCCTGCGTCGGAGAGTAATTGGCGGAATCGGCTGGGTACCTGCCGGCCGAGGATCGTGCCGATGCGAGCTTCGTCCACGGCCTGCTCGCCGCCGGAGTACGCGAGGACAGTCGAGTTCTCGTCCTCGATCGTGACGGGAGCGCCGAGTAATTCGGCCAGAGAACCGGCAACGGAGAAGAGGTCGTCGTCGCGCAGGTCCATGGGTGGGAGCCTACTGAGCGATCGACGGATTTCGGGTTACGACGCCTCGGCAGGACCTCGATGGCGAATATAGGCTGGTGCAATGGCCGACATCGAAGGTGTTCTGTTCGATATCGACGGAGTCCTGCTCACGTCCTGGCAGCCGATCGAGGGAGCAGGAGAAGCAGTACGCGAAGTTCGGCGGCGGGGATTGGCCTGTGGGTTTCTGACCAACACCACCTCGCGCAGTTCGACGCTCATCGCGCAGGGGTTGTGCGACGCCGGTATCGAGGTCGAGGCGAGCCAGATAGTTACTGCCGCCAGGCTCACGGGGGAGTACGTGCGGGCGACGTACTCGGACGCGCGGGCGTGGGTCCTCAATCACGGTGACGTGTCTGCCGATCTCGAGGGAATCGAATTCGACGACGCCGATCCTGAGGTCGTGATTCTCGGCGGCGCCGGCCCGGAGTTCACCCACGAGGCGCTGAGCCGAGTGCTCGAACTTCTGCTCGCCGGTGTGCCCGTCGTCGCGATGCACCGCGGGATGATGTGGGAAACCGTAGACGGCCTTCGGATCGACACCGGAACGTACTTGCCGGGCTTCGAGGAAGTGGCAGGTGTAAATATCGCCGCAGTGGGTAAACCGTCTCTCACGGGGTTCCTGACAGCCACGGAGCTGATGCATGTCGAACCGGAGGCGACGGTGATGGTCGGGGACGATCTGATCGGGGACGTCCTTTCCTCACAACGAGTCGGTTTGACCGGAGTTCTGGTGCGCACAGGCAAGTTTCGGCAAACAGTGCTCGACCTCTCGGTTCAGAAGCCCGACCACGTCATCGATTCGGTCGCCGATCTTCCGGCCCTTCTCGGGGTCGTCCTCGAGGCTTGACCAGCCGGGGGTGACGGACTTCACTCGAGCGGGTACTCTCGCGCCCGAATCCAATGAACCTGTTCCACGAAGGAGTTTTCTATGCCCTTGATCTCGTCAGTCTGGTTCCGTCGCTCATCCTCTCGAGTCAGCGGAATTTCCAGTAGTCGGTTGGGGGGCCGCCTGGCGAGAACAGGGGCTGTGATGACTGTAGGTATGGGGCTCGCCGCCGGGCTGGCGCTGACCGGTGCGGGAGCTGCTTCGGCAGCCCCCGTCACGTGTGTCTCGCCGCCGTCGGCCAATGACATTCAGGTCTCCGAGACCGCGAGCTGCGGCGCGCAGTCCGTCGGAGCCGGCCGTTCGCAGGCCGGTGCTGCCGAGAGCGGTACCGCTGTGAGCGTCGCCGCCGACAACGGCTACTCCAATTCATATGCAAACGGCTTCGGAACCGCGCTGGGGGCTTCTCGCGGTAACGGTCAGGCGCAGGCATTTGCGCTCGGCGGCGGTATCGCGCGGGCCGGGGCGGCTGACGGAAACGTCACTTTCGCTATCGCCGGTTACGGAGCGGGCGCTACGGCTGATGCCAACGGCGTCGACTGCGTCGGAGTGCTCTCGTTTGCGGTCAATTTGAGTAACGGACAGTTCTGCATCGCGGGCTGAGGCTCAACCTTGCACTCGGCACGCTCGAGTGCTAAAAATGCAGTTGGCACTCGCGAACCGTGAGTGCCAGGTCGAGGCAGTGAGACCGGGAACCATAGACACCCCCGGTCGTCCGTCGCGGGCACTGACTAGACCACAGGCGTAGATGGGTGACCAGGCAAATCGGTCGCCCGTGTAATGAGGTGACTGGTCAAACGGTCGCCTTGTGCCGATGAGGTGACCCGACGAGCGGTCACCTTGTGTGTCACCCCCTATCCGGAGGATCACTTCGCAATGGCAAAGATCATCGCGTTCGACGAAGAGGCACGTCGTGGCCTCGAGCGAGGCCTCAACGCCCTCGCCGACGCTGTCAAGGTGACGTTGGGCCCCAAGGGTCGCAACGTCGTTCTCGAAAAGAAGTGGGGCGCCCCCACGATCACCAACGATGGTGTTTCCATCGCCAAGGAGATCGAACTCGACGACCCGTACGAGAAGATCGGCGCCGAGCTCGTCAAGGAGGTCGCCAAGAAGACTGACGACGTCGCTGGCGACGGCACCACCACCGCTACCGTTCTCGCACAGGCTCTGGTCCGTGAAGGCCTGCGCAACGTCGCAGCCGGCGCGAACCCGCTCGGCCTCAAGCGCGGCATCGAGAAGGCTGTCGAGGCTGTCACAGCTCGCCTGCTCGAGACCGCCAAGGAGATCGATACCAAGGAGCAGATCGCTGCTACCGCCGGTATTTCCGCCGGCGACCCGTCCATCGGTGAGCTCATCGCCGAGGCTATGGACAAGGTCGGCAAGGAAGGCGTCATCACGGTCGAGGAGTCCAACACCTTCGGCCTGCAGCTCGAGCTCACCGAGGGCATGCGCTTCGACAAGGGCTACATCTCGGCGTACTTCGCCACCGATGCAGAGCGTCAGGAAGCCGTCCTCGAAGACGCGTACATCCTGCTCGTCAGCTCCAAGATCTCCACGGTCAAGGACCTGCTGCCCCTGCTGGAGAAGGTCATCCAGTCCGGCAAGCCGCTCCTGATCATCGCCGAGGACGTCGAGGGCGAAGCTCTCTCCACCCTCGTGGTCAACAAGATCCGTGGCACCTTCAAGTCTGTTGCCGTCAAGGCTCCCGGCTTCGGTGACCGTCGTAAGGCTCAGCTCGCCGACATCGCCATCCTCACCGGTGGCGAGGTCATCAGCGAAGAGGTCGGACTCTCCTTGGAGACCGCAGGCCTCGAGCTCCTCGGCCAGGCACGCAAGGTCGTCATCACCAAGGACGAGACCACCATCGTCGAGGGTGCCGGCGACGCCGACGCAATCGCCGGTCGTGTCAGCCAGATCCGCGCCGAGATCGAGAACAGCGACTCGGATTACGACCGTGAGAAGCTGCAGGAACGTCTGGCCAAGCTGGCCGGCGGCGTTGCAGTCATCAAGGCCGGCGCTGCTACCGAGGTCGAGCTCAAGGAGCGCAAGCACCGCATCGAAGATGCAGTGCGTAACGCAAAGGCAGCTGTCGAAGAGGGCATCGTCGCCGGCGGTGGCGTTGCACTTCTCCAGGCAGCTCCCGCACTGGACGACCTCAAGCTCGAAGGTGACGAGGCAACCGGCGCGAACATCGTTCGCGTTGCACTGTCCGCTCCGCTCAAGCAGATCGCATTCAACGCAGGCCTCGAGCCCGGCGTTGTTGCGGACAAGGTCTCCAACCTGCCCGCAGGTCACGGCCTCAACGCTGCGACCAACGAGTACGGCGACCTGCTCGCTGCAGGCATCAACGACCCGGTCAAGGTCACCCGCTCGGCACTGCAGAACGCAGCGTCCATCGCGGCTCTGTTCCTGACGACCGAAGCCGTTGTCGCTGACAAGCCCGAGAAGGCCGGAGCGCCTGCAGGCGATCCGACCGGCGGCATGGGCGGCATGGACTTCTGAGTCCATCTCCACCTAGCTCCTAGAGCCCGGCCCACCGTTTGGTGGGCCGGGCTTTTGCTTGTCTGGAGATAAATGCGGGCATTTTGTCGACTACTGCGACGCGATTGCGCTGTTTGGCTGTCCACCGATTCCGGATCAATTTCAAGTTCGTACAAAAGTAGTAAGGCTACGATAAATGCCCTCAGGTTCGTACTTTTGTAGGATATTTTGGGCCTTGACGGCGAATTTTCTTGCTACTTAAGTCTAGCTAATCGGATACCCTTGCTTTCGCTAATGTTGTCGAGAATTCGGGAGTTCAGAGCTGCTCCAGGAAAACTGGTACACGTTTCAGAAGTATGGTCTACGCTCGCAAATGCCGCATAGCCCCCAGAGTCGACGCTTCGGGCAACGCGGATCGGGCGTCAAAATTCGAACAGAACGGTGCGCGCGGTTCTGATTCAGTTTCTTCGAATGTTTGATGCACATGCTCGCTTCTCGATAGCAGTGATTGTGTGCTGCGGAGAGAGTGAAGCATGCTTTCGGTAGTTGAAGATATCCTGATACCTTCAACTGCTTCATTCGTCTATCCCCTTTATTGGGGATTACTTCATGATGAAATCTGGAATTAAATTCGAGAGAGATGAAGGAACGATGAAGAAGATGCGTCATTCAGCTGTTCGTCAAATTGCTACCAGTGTCGCAATACCCGCAGCTGCGATAGGGCTGGTGCTTGCTGCAGTTTCGCCCGCATCGGCTCACACGGTTGCCACCACGGATAACATGGCGTGCATGGGTGATCCGGTAGCGTCCGGAATTGCGAATGTTCACCAGAGTTTGGTCGCGTTCACTGAAAATGTCACGCATCCCACGGCAAACACTTTTCATGTGCAGCCAGGCACGCAGGTCTTCAACAACTCCACCCCCTTTGCCATGAAGCGACTTGAAAATGTGCGAATGGTGTACAAGATCACCAACACGTCCAAGTTTGTGTCGGCCGCGGTGGGTACTGCAGGAAGCGGCTACACCGGGACGCCCGCCGTCACTCGTGTTGACGCTACCCTCTCGCCCAGCGCGACGGGGTCCTATCTGCTCTTGAGTGGAATCACCGTGCCTGCGGTAGCGGGAGCGACAACGTCTTTCGTTCAGCCCGGGATCACGATCAATCAGACTGACGATGCCGATCTGTACCTGGAGATCAACCGTGATGGCGATGCAGGAAAGTATGCCAATTCGAAGAACTTCCTGACCTTCACGTCGGTCGCAACTTTCCTTGGTTTCGAGCAAAAAGCCGCGACAATGTGTCTCGCTACTGATGTCAGTGCTCGCTCCGACTCCGATATCGGAAGTGTGTTGGCAACTAACGATTTGGGTGGGGACCTGCACCCCTGAACGAAGATTGGTGATCGACAGTATTAGTACATACCAATGAAATGGTTACCTTCATTCAATTTCTGGATGAAGGTAACCATATTGTGGAGGAAGTTGAATATCGGGTGCGCGCAACCGATGTGGCGCTTCCGGCTCTCAGGTGAGGTGGGAGCGCGCCCTAGGGCAATTTGGCTGGGAGGGTCTGCATGCCCAGGGGTGATCGGACGCATGGGCATGTTCATATCTGTTCCTTGTGAGATCTACACGGGCGCTAGCACTTTCGGCGGTATTTCGGGAGGGGTACCTCCTCGAGTACTAGTACTTTTGCTCTGCGTCGACTGCAGTGCGTTGCCGTCGAAAAGTATTGGTGGGCAGATCGATTGCACTCGTCGGCAGATACGTTGCAGTGTGTGGTGCCGCGTTGCCGAAGCTATTGAGTGCGGTGTGTTGATGGATTTCAGTAGAAATTGTGGCCGACTCGGGCCCGCGACCTGCAAAAATGGAACAGGTTTCAGAAAGCTTCAAAATGTTTAGCCGAAAGTTCCCCAAATCGGGCTCTTCTGCACTACCTTGATGTCACCCCACAGCCGCGGAAAGGGCGCGTACGCCCCGAAGAATATCGGTTACCTGGTTTGCAAAATCTTTCTCTTTGCTGCTCGGACCAGTTCTTTGTGGGCTACTGCAAGCGGTCCGATGTAAACGTCCTATGAGTAATCCAAGACCTACGAAAGGGTGGGAATCAGTATGATCGTCATGTTCCTCCAGGCGACTGCGCAATTGTTCACCGATCTGCTGGGCAACACATGGAGCGGGTCGATGCTGCCGGGCGTAGAGGCCGGCACAGGCTCGTTGGTATCCGCTATCGAACTCAGCTGATCGATAGTTTCAATTTCCGAGGATCTTTCTGACAGTGGGAGTGAATGATGGGTAGTTTGGGATCGGTCGCTGATGTGCTCGAAGGCGAAATGGGAGGGTTGATCAAGTCGGTCATTGCGGGCATCATTTTCGCGCCGATAATGTCGTCGATCGACCTGGGGTGGCAGGTTCCCCCTCTGCCGTAATTCGGAATCGTCAAGACCCGCGTGTTTGGATAACGGCCACGCAGATCTGATGGACTCCGCTGTTTTTCTTTTCAAAACCCGAACGAACGAATTCCAAGGAGTGTGGAAGTACAGTGGATACAGCAAGTTTGATCGACGCGGTCGGCAGTATTGACGCGAACTCGGTCCAGTTGCCTTTGGCGGCTCTCAAGGGAATTATCGAGGGAGTTTTCGCAGCTATCTCTTCTTTCATTGAACTGGGTGTCACAGGATCCGCTGCGTCAGCCGGATCGATCCAATCCGGCCTCGGCTCCATAGCCGGCACCTAATCCGAAGAGGAGAAAGAAATGTTGAACGGATCATTGACGTACCTGTCCGATCTCGTCAGTTTCGGGTCGGTTGATCTCGTGGGCACGATCGGGAAATACCTGAACGCGCTTTCGTCCTTCCCAGTGTGATGAAAGGAAATGCACAATGCTTGAAAGATACCTGACTTCGATCGTGCAATGGGTTATCGACACAGCGGGCCTCACCTCCGCCGGAAGCAAGATGCTTCAGAATCCGAAGTAGGAAATTCTTGGTGGAGTCTGAATTGGAATACGCCACCGAGTCCGAATGATCCCCGAGGCTGACGTAGGCCTCGGGGATCATTCGGTTTCGAGTTCCGGTCACGATTACCGATGCAGTGAGACGAGGTAGTGTCGATGCGATTGCCCAGCAAATTTGCGGTGCAGTTGGCGCGGTTGAGCCCGCGTGATGCCGATTTCATCTACAACGAGGCGGACGGCCATCTGGGGCATTTGATAGGGGTGTATTTCTTCGATACTTCTCAGCGCCCTGAGTCGGAGTTCTCGCGCGAGCAAGCAGTCGAATGGGTGACCGCACGGCTCGGCCACCATCGCATGTTCACCCACAAGGTAGGTCGTATCCCGCTCGGACTCGATCATCCGTACTGGATGCCAGTCAATGACTTCGACATCCGTGACCACGTACACGTCACAGACCTTGCGGAGCCTGGTTGGGCGTCACTCGAGAAGCCTTTGAGTGCTTTGATGACTTCCCGGATGGACTTGACCCGTCCGCCATGGGAGTTGCACTTCTTCAACGGAATCGAAGGTCTCGACGATCTGGACGGGAGGCTGACCGCCGTAGTGCTCAAGTCCCACCACAGCGCAGCGGATGGGATAGCAATCCGGATGTTGGGGGAATCCATCTTCTCGGGCGAAGAGCGAGCCGCCCGACACGTTCCAGTACCTCGACTATTGAAGGTGCGTGTACTCCTCGAATCGTTGGCGAGCATTCCCAGCCAGATGTTCAGATTCGCCCGGAGCGTTCCAGGGAATCGCGCTGCTCAACGAAGTGCGAACGCGGCCCAATCGGCCGGTGAATGGGTCGAGAGCCTCAACGAACGTCCGGCTACCAGGTTCAACGGCAAAGTCAGCGGATCGGGAACGCTGCAGCAATTAACCCTTCCCGGTGCCGTAATCGGTGGGGTCAAACACGCGGTTCCAGGCGCCACTGTCAACGATGTTCTCCTGGCGATCGTCGGTGGTGCGCTGTCGCGGTATCTGACAGAAAATGGTGAGCCGCCAGGGGGATCCTTGGTGGCAATGGTGCCTCGCTCGATGCGCAAGGTCGAGGAGTGGCAGTCTGCCAATCAACTGGTGACCTTGTCAGTCGATATGCACACGTCCGTTGCGGCGCCGCTGGAACGATTGGCACTCATCGCGGAATCCTCGCGTTCGGAGAAGGTACGTACTTCCCACCCTGCCACTCGCCGTGTGGATGCCGCGATCGAAACGGCGCCGGCATTCCTGCTGAGATTCATTGCTTTTGCGAGAAGTAGGAATTCCCACGATGTCACTCGTCCCCGCTACCAGCACACAATGGTGAGCAATATTCCGCTCTCTGTTGAAGGGCTGACATTGAACGGTGCACCGGGTGCAGCCGTGCTGGCAACCCAGCCCCCGGTTGACGGCGACGGGCTACGGCATTTCATGGTCGCCGCAGCAGGTGGGGGACTGACCCTCAACGTCATCGCGGATACCGCGACCATGCCCGATCTCCACCATTACATCGAACTACTGCGAGCAAGTTTCGATGATTTGGCGGCGGCAGCCGCGATGCAGACTGCGGATTCACCTAACCAAGAGGTTGCCTCCTGATCGATCGGAATCGCAGGCACCTTCTCTGATTGCTGGATCCGGTGATACCCAACGATTCCGAGCAGAACCCAGAGGATCTGCATGTCAGCTCGCTACAATTCGGACATTCGTTCAGCGTCGGAATTGAGGGGCATGCATGATCTTTCGGAACTCGTTGCCAGCCGCGGTATCTCAGATGGGACCGCGAGACGCGGAGTTCGTCTACAACGAGTCCGGTGGACATCTGAGCCACATGGTCTGCGCCTACTTCTTCGACACGACGGGCCATCCGCTCGCAGAGATGACGCACGACGACGCGGTTCGGTGGATCACCGAAAGATTCGGGTACTGGCCACTGTTCACGAGTCGACTCCAGCGAGTTCCGCTGGATCTGGATTATCCCTATTGGGTCCCGGCCGATTTCGACGTCGATGATCATGTGCACGTCCATCGTGCCCCTGTTGCCGGGTGGGCCCCGGTTCGTGAATTGCTCGGGCGCTCGCTCGGGGAGCCGATGGACCTGTCCCGGCCGCCCTGGGAGTTGCACGTCATGACCGGCGTGCACGGGATCGACGAGCTACCGGGCAATCTGACGCTGATCATGCTCAAGACCCACCACGGGGCCGGTGACGGTCTGGCGATCCGCGATCTGACCAACCTTCTGTTCTCCGGTCCGCCGAAACCGGAGACGAAGCGTGCCGGTTCGGGGCTTTCGTCGCTGGATTTGATCGGGCGCACGGTCGTGGGTTTGCCCGGCCAGGCGATCCGTTTCGGCCGGGGTCTGTCCGTGACAAAGGTTGCGGCCGAGACGGTTCGGGAGGCGGAAGAGGCCGGAGAGCTACCTACGTACTCGGCCGACCGCCTACCGACCCGATTCAACGGCGTGCTGGGTGGAGACATCACGATCGATTTCCTGACGCTGGACGGCGCAGACATCAAAGCGATCCGAGCGGCCGTTCCGGACGTGACGGTCAACGACATCTTCCTGACCGTCGTCGCCGGTGCTCTCGACGCCTACCTGTCGGAGAAGGGCGAGAAGTCGGCCAGTGGGTTGGCGGCGATGGTTCCCCGATCGATGCGGCAAATAGCCGAATGGGAATCGGCCAACCAACTGGCGCTGTTGACGGTCGATCTGCACACGGACGTCGAAGATCCGGTCGAGCGGCTGACACTGATCAGGGATTCGGCGCTGATGGCAAAGGGGCGGAGTGCGCACCCAGCCGTCCGTCGTTACGGCACACGCATCGAAACCTCGCCTGCGGCTCTGCTCAGACTCACCGGTCTCTCGCGTCGGCTCAACAAGCTGGACCCTTCGCACAAGGTCATTCAGAACACGACGATCAGCAATGTCCCGGTATCGGTCGACGGCAATGTTTTCGAAGGTGCGCCGGCGGTGGCAGTTCTCGGCGGGCAGGCGCCGGTCGACGGAGACATTCTGCGCCACTTCCTCATTGCCGCGCGTGGAGGTTCTCTGACGCTCAATGTCATCGTCTCGCGAGAGACGATGCCGGATATCGAGCACTATGTCGAATTGTTGCGGGTGGGGTTCACGACGCTTCTGCAGGCAGTTTCTGAACAAAATCGTGAGGTAGTCGAACGATAAAGAGCAACTTGCGTCGGAACTTGTTGTGAATCGACGATTTGTGTTCGGGAAATTTCTGTCGAATTCGTCCTAATTAAGGTAATTGTCCGTAGTGGTGTCGAGTCGTTATCTCGCGGATTAATGTGACTGTCGACACGTCGAGTGTCTACCGCCGGACTGGTTCGATAATCGTCACCGACGGTAAAAAGAATCACCTACGCGAGGAGCTGAACATGGGTTCGTTGATGGATATTCTCGGTGGTCCGAATGGGGACGGTGCACCGATGCAGGCTTTGCTGACAATGCTGCTGGGATTGGACAATGTCGGTGCAAACCTCTTCGGTTCACTGGCTGACACCGCCGGTGGAATCTTCGGATCTCTCGACACCCTCAGCTTTGCGCCGCCTGTCGTTCCCTGAGTTTTCTGATCGGCGTCATTTGCTCGTCCCAAGTGAACCACTGAACATCTAAAGGAGAACGTCATGCTTGAAGGATCTGTCATGGACGCTGCCGGCTCAGTCGGTGCGATCATCGGTCAGGGGTTGGGCAGCGTCAGTGGCCTGGCCGTCAAGGGTCTCGAGGCCCTCGCTGCGCTCAGCGGTGGAGAGTTGAAGGCCGCCAAGTAGATTGTCGATTTCGGGGCCTGCTCGTGTTGGCGCGTAGGCCCCGAAATACTTTTTGTCGGCGCGTAATTCTCGCCATGTCAATTGCCGGAATTCTCACCCTAATGGCATGAGCATCCAGGCGGCGAGATATACCAATGCCGCGGTTCCACCCGTGCAAATAGCGGCGATAACGGCGAGTAGACGGACAAGATTGACGTCGGCGCCGAAGTAATCTGCAATTCCGCCGCACACTCCGGCGAACATTTTCTTGTCGTTGGAACGGGTGAAGGGGCGAGGTGTGTTGCTTTCGAATGTCATGCTTCAATTCTGAAGCGAGATCGCATCAGGCACCATCGGGGACGACCCCCATCTGCACCCTGATCTTTTGAGCCCGTCGTGTCATACCCCGGTAGTTCATCCCAGCTTCACCGAACGGTTGCTGCGGGAGACTACCTTGTCGGCGGTGACCGATTTAGCAGAACGCCGACCGTTCCTCAGCGCCTTCGCGGATCTCTCGACCGCCGTCGATCTGGCCGACACCGCCGCCTTCACCGTCGACGACAATGACGACGACGATCCGGTGCTGCTGACGTCGCCGGACGGTTTCGAGGTCGACACCTGGCGGGAGGGCTACCCGTACGACGCACGGATGCCTCGGGACGAGTACGAAATGTCCAAGCGTCTGCTGCAGATCGAACTCCTCAAGCTGCAGAACTGGTCGAAAGAAACCGGCGCACGGCACGCCATCGTGTTCGAAGGACGCGACGCTGCCGGCAAGGGCGGAACGATCAAACGATTCATGGAGCACCTCAATCCTCGTGGCGCTCGCGTCGTCGCGCTGGAGAAGCCGTCGGCTCGCGAGTCGACGCAGTGGTACTTCCAGCGCTACGTGCAGCACCTTCCCGCCGCCGGGGAACTGGTGATGTTCGATCGATCTTGGTACAACCGGGCCGGGGTCGAGCGGGTCATGGGTTTCTGCACCGACGAGGAGCATGAGCGATTTCTGCGCCAGGTGCCGTTGTTCGAGCAGATGCTCGTCGACGACGGCATCAGCTTGATCAAGTTCTGGTTCTCGGTTTCACCGCTGGAGCAGCGCACGCGGTTCGCGATCAGACAGGTCGATCCCGTGCGGCAGTGGAAGCTTTCGCCGATGGACATCGCTTCTCTGGACAAGTGGGATGCGTACACGGCGGCGAAGGAAGAGATGATCCGGTTCACCGATACCGCCACCGCTCCGTGGACCGTCATCAAGAGCAACGACAAGAAACGCGCGCGGATAAACGCGATGCGTCACGTGCTCAGTCAGTTCGATTACGACAACAAGGATTACGAGATCGTGGGTACTCCGGATCCGCTGATCGTGGGCAGCCTCGAATAGTCGGCGCGTGTGCTCTGCCCATCCGCGGCGTGGGTGGTTAGTGTGAGTTGAATGGAGACCGTACCGATCCAACTCCCCGACGGCACCGTGACCCCGATCCGTCTGTTTCCCGGACCGAACGACGACGCACCCGTGGTGGTGATGTTGCCCGGGCTCGGAGTTCCCGCCGGGTTCTACGATCCGGTGGCGCAGGCCCTGGTCGAAGCCGGCTTCAACGCGGCCATCGGTGAACTGCGCGGCCAAGGTGACAGCAAACCGCGCCCGAGCGCGTCGAGTGCTTTCGGATATCAGGAACTGGTCTCGATCGATTGTCCGGCGACGTTCGAGGTAGTGCGCGAGCGGTTCCCGGCCAGCGCACCATTTCTGATGGGGCACAGCATGGGCGGCCAGATCGGGGTGATGTACGCGTCGAGGATTCGGGGCCGGCTCGGCGGACTGATCCTGGTTGCCTCCGGATCGCCGTATCACCGCGGATTCCCCGGAATCCGTGCGCCCGGACTCTATCTGGGTTCGTCCGCGATGTCGGTGACAGCCAACATTGCCGGCTTCTGGCCGGGAGACCGGGTCAACGTCGGCGGCTTCGGTCGACAGTCGAAAGTACTGATCACCGATTGGGCACGGTTCGCCAGGACCGGTCGCATGGAACCCGTCGGTGGGGATATCGACTACGAGGAGCGGATCGCTCGCCTGACCTTGCCGGTTCTGTCGATCACGATCGAAGGGGACGATCTCGCTCCACGCCGGTCGGCAAAGAACCTGGTGGACAAGCTCTCCGGGGCCCAAGTGACGATGACGCACATCGACGAACCACTCGGTCACAACGGTTGGATACGCAATCCCACCGCTGTGAGCGAGCGCGTCGTCGCGTGGTTACGCGACCGCTGAAAGATCAGCCGAGTTTCTGCCAGAGGAACTCGTAGGTCAGCGCGGTCTTGAAGGCCAGCTGAGCATTGTCCGCGGCGCCGCCGTGGCCACCCTCGATGTTCTCGAAATACAGCACCGGCTTGCCCAGCTCTTCCAGCCGTGCGGCCATCTTGCGGGCATGCGCGGGGTGGACGCGGTCGTCGCGGGTGGATGTCGCGATCAGGATCGGCGGGTACGACGCGGCGGCGTCGATGTTCTGATACGGCGAGTACTCCGAGATGAATGCCCACTCCTCCGGGACATCGGGGTCACCGTATTCGGCCATCCAGGACGCGCCGGCCAGCAGGAGATGGAATCGGCGCATGTCCAGCAGCGGGACCTGGCAGACGATGGCGCCGAAGAGTTCGGGGTATTTGGTCAGCATGATGCCCATCAGCAGGCCGCCGTTGCTTCCGCCCTGAGCTGCCAGAAGATCCGGGGTCGTGATTCCGCGTTCGACGAGGTCTCTCGCGACGGCAGCGAAGTCTTCGTGCACCTTGTGGCGCCCGGCCTTGAGAACCTGTGTGTGCCAACCGGGTCCGTACTCGCCGCCACCGCGAATATTCGCAACCACATAGGTTCCGCCCTGCGTCAGCCAGGCGCGGCCCAGAGAACCACTGTACGACGGTGTCAGCGAGATCTCGAATCCGCCGTACCCGTAGAGCAGGGTGGGGCCGGGCTCGCTACGCGGACTGCGCACCACGAAGTACGGAACTTGGGTGCCGTCGGCAGAGGTGGCGAAGAACTGCTCCGTGGTGATGCCCTCGGCGTCGAAGAACGCGGGAGCCTGCTTGAGGGCAGTGGGTTCGGTTTCGCCGATCACGCCGTGCAAAAGAGTTGCAGGGGAGGTGTATCCACTCGAATTGACGAAGTATTCATTGCTGACATCGGGGTCGGTGTCGAGAATTTCGATACTGGTCAGTTCTGGAAGCCCTTCGAAAGGTCGATCCTCCCAGCCGTTTTCGCCCGGCGTCAGGATTCGCAGCGTCGTGCGCACGTCGGTCAGGACCACCAGAATCGGATGATCGCGTGTCCAGGTGTAGTGCTCGAGCGAGGAATGTGCGTCGGGTTCGAAGATCGATGTCAGTGCTCGTGAGCCGGCAAGGAAATCGTCGTAACGGATGGCAAGCAGTGCGCCGGTCGGATATTCGGTGTCCTCGACGGCCCACACGGACTTGGTGCGGATCAACAACCACTCGTGGTGAATCGAGATCCCGGCGTCCTCGGGGACGTCCACGAGCACCAGTTCACCGTCGGGGCGAACTTCGAAATGCTGAGAGTTGTAGAAATCGACCGAGCGAGTGACGAAGTCTCGTTCGAACCCGGGCGTCGGATCGTGCGAAGCCGAGACGGCCACGTCCGTGGCCTGGCCCTCGTAGACGGTCTCGGCGCTGGAGAGGGGAGTGCCGCGCTTCCACCGTTGGGCCAGACGGGGGTATCCGGAATCGGTGAGCGATCCTGGTCCGATATCCGTTCCGACGTAGACGGTATCGATGTCGATCCAGTCGATGTCGGTCTTGGCCTCGGGAAGGTAGAAGCCGGGATTCTCGCCCTCGGGAGCGAGGAACTCGCGCTTCTCGATGTCGAACTCGCGAACGACCGCCGCGTCTGCCCCACCGCGGGAGAGGCTGATCAATGCACGGTTGCGGTGTGGGCGCAGAAGTTGCGTGCCCTTCCAGACCCAGTTCTCGCCCTCGGCCTCGGCCAGGGCGTCGAGGTCGACGAGGACGTCCCATTCCGGGTCGTCGGTGACGTACTGATCGAACGTCGTGCGTCGCCACAATCCGCGAACGTGGGTGCTGTCTCGCCAGAAGTTGTAGAGGAACTCACCGCGACGGCGAACGTAGGGGATTCGCGCGTCGGTGTCGAGGATCTCGCGCACGTCGCTCTGCAGTCGATCGAAGCGCTCGTTGTCGGTGAGCTGCTCCTCGGTCACGGCATTGTGCTGACGGACCCAATCGAGTGCAGACTCACCGGTCACGTCTTCGAGCCAGAGGTAGGGGTCGTCGCCGGTGGTGGGCTGCTGATCGGAAGTCATACGTCCATTCTTACTGCTCGCTCCCGACAGCACTCGACCCCGCTCCCGAAACACCGGAGCGGGGTCGAGTACGAATCGAGTCAGACGCCCAGGGAGTGAGCGAGCATCGGCCAGGAGTTGTGGAGATCGTCCTGCCAGTAGCCCCACGAGTGGGTGCCTGTCGGCTTGAAGTCGAAGGTGGCCGGGATCTTCAGGTCGCTCAGGCGGTAGGCGAGGTTGTGGGTGCAGTAGTTGACCGCTGCCTCGATGACGCCGCCGACGATCGCCTGGTTGGCGAGCGCACCGACCTGACCGTTGATCGCGGGATTGGCGAGAGTGTCGTGTGGGCCGGGGAGTCCCGAGCCGGTGGAGACGTAGAGCTCGGTGCCGCGGAGCTTCTCGGCGTTGAGGACCGGATCGTTGTCCTTCCATCCCTGACCGTCGAGCGGGCCCCACATGTTGGTGATGTCAGCTCCGCCGCGGGTACCTGTGACAAGTTCGATCGCACTCTGACCGACGGGGGTGCTGGTCTCAGCGCATCCGCTGTACGCGCCGACGCCCTTGTAGAGGCCGGGAGCCGCGATGGCGAGGTTGAGGACCGAGGTCGCGGTCATGGAGATCGCGGAGATCGACTGGACCTTGTTGGTGTTGAACTCGGCGTCGATGACGGGCGGGAGTTCCTTGGTGAGGAACGTCTGCCACTTCTGGCGACCGAGAACCGGATCGTCGTTCACCCAGTCGGTGTAATAGCTGAACGCGCCTTCGAGTGGAGTGACGACGTTGACGTTCTTGTCCTGGAAGAAGTTCATGACGTCGGTCTTGCGTTGCCAGGTCGCCGAGTCTTCGCCGCCGCCTGCACCGTTGAGCAGGTAGAGCGTCGGGCGGGGTTCGCTGTTGTCTGCTGGGAGGATGACCTCGAGCGGGATGTTGCGATCCATCGCCGGGGAGAAGACCGAGATGGTGACCTTGCGGTCGCCGGTCTTGGTGTTGCTCACAACGTGCGATCCGGACGTGTCACCGCCCGCAGAAGCTGTCGCCGGACTGATCAGCATCGGCAGCACCGTGGCCACTGCGAGAGCTGCGATCACACTGCCACGCTTGAAAATTCGAGCACGCATACGTTCGGATCCTCCACCTGAATGTCTTCGGATCCGGAACGGATCGAAGTGCCTGTGAGCCCTTACTGGAACAGGTTCACTTTTTGTTATGTGTCAGTAAAGCAGAGCGGGCGCAGAAAGTGACGCGATTCGATTGCCTGACAATTGAATTGGCCCCGGAATTAACCCCGGAATTAACCCCCGAATCGGCCCAGACAAGCACTCGACCCCGCTCCCGGAAGTGCAGGGAGCGGGGTCGAGTCGGAACGATTTCGGTCAGATGCCCATCGAACGAGCGAGCATCGGCCAGGAGTTGTGGAGATCGTCTTCCCAGTAGCCCCACGAGTGGGTGCCGGTCGGCTTGAAGTCGAAGGTGGCCGGGATCTTGAGATCGTTGAGGCGGTAGGCGAGGTTGTGGGTGCAGTAGTTGACTGCTGCCTCGATGACGCCGCCGACGATCACCTGGTTGGCGAGTGTGCCGACCTGTCCGTTGATCGCCTCGTTGTTCAGGGTGTCGTGCGGGCCGGGGAGTCCGGAGCCGGTGGAGATGAAGAGCTCGGTGCCGCGGAGCTTCTCGGCGTTGACGACGGGGTCGTTGTCGATCCAGCCCTGGCCGTCGAGGGGGCCCCACATGTTGGTCACGTCAGCGTCGCCGCGCATGCCCACAACCAGTTCGATGGAGGACTGGCCGACCGGTGTGCTGGTCTCGGCGCATCCGCTGTATGCACCGACGCCCTTGTAGAGGCCCGGAGCTGCGATGGCGAGGTTGAGGACCGAGGTCGCGGTCATCGAGATCGCGGAGATCGACTGGACGCCGTTGGTGTTGAACTCGGCGTCGATGACGGGCGGGAGTTCCTGGGTCAGGAACGTCTGCCACTTCTGACGGCCGAGGGACGGGTCGTCGTTCACCCAGTCGGTGTAGTAGCTGAATGCACCTTCGAGCGGGGTGACGACGTTGACGTTCTTGTCAGCGAAGAACTCGTTGACGTCGGTCTGACGCTGCCACGTCGCCCGGTCTTCGCCGCCGCCTGCACCGTTGAGCAGGTAGAGGGTCGGGCGGGGTTCGCTGCCGTCTGCCGGGAGGATGACCTCGAGCGGAATATCGCGTTCCATGGAAGGGGAGTACACCTTGATGGTGGCGATGCGCCCGTTGTCCGTGCGGCTCGAGAGCTTGGAACCCGTTGTGTTTGCCTTGGCAACAGTTGCCGTGGTGGTCGACGGATCTCCGCCTGCGGACGACACTGCAGGGCTGATCAGCATCGGCAGCACGGATACTGCGGCTACAGCGGCGACCAGACGGCCACGCTTGAAAGTGCGAGCACGCATACGTTCAGAAACCTCCACCTAAAATTCCTTCGAATCCGCCCAGGAGTGAACGGTCCTTTGTTGCTGTTCCCGTACGGGAATTCATGCTGGGTACATGCTCTGTCGATAGGTACAGGGCGTGTGAGTCTTGTAAGTTCTACCGCATCGGTGCGTTATCCGCCAGTGAACCAGAGATTTGCTGAACGTACGACCAGTTTCAGGTGAATTTCCCTGATCATCGACGGGATTAGTGAGTGAACCGGACATATCCACTATGGGAACAACATTGTTGCCTACCTCTGCAGTCGAACGCGTCTGTCGAAGATCTTCTCCGATATCAGCGCCCAGCGGGGAGTTACGTTTCGGTGAACGTCGGTTACTCGCCGCAGACTCGCGCGGACTCGACGGCAATCGCCAAGAGTTTCGCGTGGCAGGCGCGGGTCGAGTTCCCGGAGATAACCCCTGTCTTCACCGTCGACGGCGTCGTCGAGATTCAGGAGTCCGGCGGAATCGCCCTGGCCTTCGACCTGGAGGACTCGAATCCGCTGGAGGGAGACCTGGCCAACGTCTCGTACTTCTACGACCTCGGAGTCCGCTCGATGTTGCCGACGTATAACTACATGAACGCTGCCGGCTGCGGCTGCTTGGACCTGGCGGACACGGGGTTGAGTGGATACGGCCGTGACCTGGTTGCCGAGATGAATCGCGTCGGAATGACGGTCGACGGCTCACATTGTTCGGTACAGACGGGGTTGGACATCTCAGCTATCACCCAGCGAGCAATGATCTACAGCCACTCGAACCTCCGAAGGTTGTGGGAGCATCCGCGCAACATCACCGACGATCAGGCCAGAGCGTGTGCGGAGACCGGCGGCGTCATCGGGATCAACGGCGTCGGCATTTTCCTCGGCGTCAACGGACCGGATGACGACCAGGCTCGGCTGTCCGCGATGGCCGACCACATCGAAGAGGCTGTGGGACTCGTCGGCATCGATCATGTCGGGATCGGCTCCGACTTCTCCTTCGACGCCGACGACTTCCGCGAAGAGATCGAGCAGAACCCGTCGTCGTTCTCCGAGGCGTACACCGCGTGGGGGCCACTGCAGTGGACTCCTCCGGAGGACGTGCTGACACTTGATCAGGTATTGCGTGACCGGGGCTTCGACGAGCCGTCGATCGAGGCCGTGTACGGCGGAAATTTCGCCCGAGTTGCCCGAGAAGTGTGGGCTACCGACGGGTAATGCGACCATCTGGGGACAGCGAAACGATGCAGGACTACCCTGGTGAATCGTGACCTCACACTATGACGTCGTTGTCCTCGGAGCCGGCCCCGGTGGGTACGTCGCTGCTATCCGCGCGGCACAACTGGGCCTGAGCACCGCCATCATCGAGCAGAAGTACTGGGGCGGTGTATGCCTGAATGTCGGCTGCATTCCGTCCAAGGCGCTTCTCCGTAACGCCGAACTCGCGCACATCTTCACGAAAGAAGCGAAGACGTTCGGCATGTCCGGAGACGTGTCCTTCGATTTCGGCTCCGCTTTCGATCGCAGCCGCAAGGTCGCGGACGGGCGAGTCAAGGGCATTCACTTCTTGATGAAGAAGAACAAGATCCCGGAGTACGACGGCAAGGGCACGTTCGTCGACGCCAACACCATCAGCGTGGAGCTGAGCAAGGGTGGCACCGAGACGATCACGTTCGACAACGCGATCATCGCGACGGGTTCGTACACCAAGCTGCTGCCCGGCACCTCGCTGAGCGAGAACGTCGTGACCTACGAAGAGCAGATCCTCACCCGTGACCTTCCGGGTTCGATCCTGATCGTCGGTGCCGGCGCGATCGGCATGGAGTTCGGTTACGTCCTCAAGAACTACGGCGTCGACGTCACGATCGTCGAGTTCCTCGATCGGGCACTGCCCAATGAGGACGCCGACGTCTCGAAGGAAATCGCCAAGCAGTACAAGAAGCTCGGCGTCACCATCAAGACCGGTGCCGCTGTGCAGTCCATCAGCGACGACGGCAGCAAGGTCACCGTCTCGATCAAGGACAACAAGTCCGGCGAGATCGAGACCGTGGTCGTCGACAAGGTTCTGCAGTCCGTCGGCTTCGCACCGCGTGTGGAGGGCTTCGGTCTCGAGAACACCGGTGTCGCGTTGACCGATCGCGGCGCCATCGCGATCGACGACTACATGCGCACCAACGTCCCGCACATCTTCGCCATCGGTGACGTCACCGCCAAGCTGCAGCTCGCGCACGTCGCAGAAGCTCAGGCTGTCGTCGCTGCCGAGACCATCGGCGGGGCGGAGACGCAGACACTCGGTGACTACCGGATGATGCCGCGTGCGACGTTCTGCCAGCCGCAGGTCGCCTCGTTCGGGTTGACCGAGGAGCAGGCCAAGGCCGAGGGCTACGACGTCAAGGTCGCGAACTTCCCGTTCGCTGCCAACGGCAAGGCACACGGTCTCGGTGACCCGACCGGTTTCGTCAAGCTGATCGCCGACAAGAAGTACGGCGAACTGCTCGGCGGGCACCTCATCGGACCGGACGTGTCGGAACTGCTGCCCGAGCTGACCTTGGCCCAGAAGTGGGACCTCACGGTCAACGAGTTGGCACGCAACGTCCACACCCACCCCACGCTCAGTGAGGCACTGCAGGAAGCGATCCACGGCCTCGCAGGCCACATGATCAACTTCTGACGGCAGGGCCTTCGGCCCCGTGCGCCTTTTCGGTAGTTCGCACTACCGGAAAGGCGCACGGGGTTTTTCGTCTTTTGTGTCGAGTTGTGTTGCGAAACCGCCATCTGAGGCCTTCGAGTCGGGGTATAGGCGCGCAACGCATTAGCGTCCCGAGTCGACCATCCGGCTTTCGAAGGACCACTCATGAAAACTCGTTCCGTACTGCTCGCGGCTTGCGTCGCGCTGACGCTCTCCGCCTGTGGAACCTCAGGTGATTCCGGATCGGACGCCGAAGCTTCGGGTGCCGCCGAGGCGGGGGCGTTCCCCGTGACCGTCGACCACGCCTACGGTTCGACGACGATCGACGCGGAGCCTATGCGCATCGTGACCATCGGATGGAGTGGCCAGGATTCGGTGATTGCACTGAACAAGGTCCCAGTCGCGATGGAGAGCTTCTCCGGCGACGGCATCGAGAACAACATCCTGCCCTGGGACGCTTCGCGTCTGAACGGTGCCAAGCCTGTTCTCATGACGACCAATCCCGATATCCCGTTCGAGCAGATTCTCGGGCTCGATCCCGACGTGATCCTTGCCGTCTACTCGGGCATCGACGAGGGCGAGTACAAGCGTCTCAGTGACATCGCGCCGACCGTCGCGTTCCCCGACCAGCCGTGGGATACGGCGTGGGACAAGCAGATGAGCATGATCGGTGCAGCGCTCGGACAGCCGGAGCAGGCTCAGACGCTGATCGACGAGACCGGGGCGTACTTCGAGAAGCAGGCCGCTGATCACCCACAGTTCCAGGGCAAAACCGCAACGTATGCAATGCGCACCGACGAGGGCCTGATCGTCTTCTGCGGCACCGACCCGCGGATCCGTCTTCTCGGCCAGCTCGGGGTGAAGACCTCGCCCGGTGTCGACGCAGTGTGCACTTCCGGCGACAGTTCGGTGTCCGTGGGCATGGAATCCATCGACACACTCGACGCCGACGTCTTCATTCTCGTCGACGCCGACGGCACCAACCTGGACAAGCTGATGTCCTTCGGTCCGTTCGCGAACATGACCTCGGTGTCGAACGGCCGTCTGGTTCGTCTGGTCGGAATGGACTACGCGATGGCTACGTCCGCTCCGACGGTGCTGAGCGTTCCCTACGCATTCGACGAGTTCATCGCTCAGCTTTCGGACAAGTTGAGCTGATTCCGAGCGTCGTACGACGCTTGTGACGCAACGATTTTCGGAACCTGCGACTCGAGTAGTTCGATCAGGGCCGTGATCTTTGCGGCGACGTCGGCGCCGAGTTCGGTCAGGCTGTATTCCACTTTGGGCGGGATGGTTTCGAGTACCTCACGGTGCACGAGGCCATCCCGCTCGAGTGTTTGCAGGGTCTGCGAGAGCATGCGCTCGCTGACTCCGTCGACGCGTCGGCGCAGGGCACTGAACCGGTACGGGCCCTCGTTCAATGCCGCCAGCGCGAGTGCGCCCCAGCGTCCGGTTGCATTCTGCAATGCCGCCCGAGAGTTGCATCCGCGAGCGAAGACGTCAGCCTCGAGGGTTGGGTCCACGACGTCGGCATTCGGATCAGGAGTCTGGGCAGCACGTGAAGGTGAGTCGGTGCTGGTCATGAACCCAGGCTACTACTGCACGATCCGATAGCGCTAACTCGCCGTGTTGCACTTACGAAAAATAAGTGCATGATGGTTGCGGAACGCATTTACGCTTCAACCTGGATCGGGAGTTCGCATGAGCATTGCAGTCACCGGCGCAACCGGAAACCTCGGACAACTGGTAGTCGAGTCGTTGATCGAGCGGGGAGCCGCCGCGTCCGACATCGTCGCAGTGGTCCGCAATCCACAGAAGGCGGAAAGCCTCGCGGCGCGCGGAGTAGTTGTACGTCAAGCGGACTATGCCGATGCCTCGGCGTTGGAAACCGCATTGGCGGGCGTCGACAAGCTGGTGCTGATCTCGGGAAGTGAAGTGGGGTCACGGCTCGCGCAACACACCAACATCATCGACGCGGCGAAGGCTGCCGGTGTCGGATTCATCGTCTACACGAGCATCTTGAATGCTCAGGACACGCCGATGAAGCTTGCTGCCGAGCACAAGGCGACCGAGGACGTGCTCACTCGGAGCGGTATTCCGTTCGCGCTGTTGCGCAACGGTTGGTACTGGGAGAACTTCACCAACGACCTGGCCGGTGTGATCGAACGCGGCGCACTGGTCGGTGCGGGAGCGGAAGGCAAGATCGCGGCTGCGGCGCGTGCGGATTACGCCGACGCCGCAGCAGTAGTCGCGACCACCGATGGCCACGAAGGCGCAGTGTACGAGTTGGGCGGTGACGAGAGGCTCACCTACGCCGAATTTGCCGAGAAGATCAGCGAATTCGCGGGTAAGCCCGTCGTGTATCAGTTCGTGGACGAGCAGGCATACGAAGGCATTCTCGAGAGTGTCGGACTGCCCGCACCGGTTGCGCAGATCCTCGCCGATTCCGATGCTGCAATTGCCAAGGGGGCGTTGGACACCGAGTCGGGTGACCTGCAGAAGTTGATCGGACGCAGCAGCACTCCGGTGGCTGAGGTGTTGAAGCAGGCCTAACCTGCTGTGCGCCTTTATTAACCGCGGGCGGTTAATAAAGGCGCACAGGGGGTTACCCCATGTGGACTGCACCCTCGGCGGGCAGATCACCCTTCTTGGCGCGGACCAGAACCAGCACTACCGGTGCGATGATCGCCAACAGGATTGCCGCCCAACCGAATGCGGCCGAGTATCCGGATACCTCGGCGCCGAAGAAGTAGTCCGTCATCGAGGCGACGAAGTCCTGCACCGGCTGGGGGAGTAGTGCCAATTGATCGCCGGTCGGGATGGTCGCGTTCGACATGTCGACAGGAATGCCTTCCGGCGGGATCGGCGCCGCGTTGTCGGCGGTGAAGGCCGACTTTGCCGAAGCGTAGATCGTGGTGAACAGTGCGGTTCCGAGTGCGCCGCCGATCTGCAGGGTGGCGTTGACCAGGGCACTGGCAGCGCCGGCGTCGTGGTCGGGGACACCGATCAGTGCGAGGTTCTGCATCGGCACCATCAGCAGACCCAGTCCGAAGCCGAAGATCGCGAGGCCGGGGAACACGTGCGTCCAGTAGGAGCTGTGTACCTCGATCTGGGTCAGCATGAGCAGTCCTACTGCTGCCACCAGCGGGCCGGCGACCATGAGCGGCTTGGGGCCGATCTTGGTGGACAACTGCGCTGCGATGGTCGACGCCAAGACGATGAAGAACGCCATCGGCAGCGATCCGACGCCGGCCATGACCGGGCTGAATCCGAGCACGATCTGTAGGTAGAACGTCAGGTACAACGTGCCGCCGAGCAGGGCAGCGCCCACCAACATGGAGCCGATCAGAGCGGCGCCGCGATCACGATGCCACGGAACACTCAGCGGCAGAAGCGGATTCTTGCTGCGGCTCTCGACGACCACGAAGATCGCGAGGAAGACCAGGCCCAGTGCGATGAACAGCAAAGTGTCCGCCTGACCCCAGCCGTGCTCGGCGCGCGTGAACCCGTACACCAGTGAACCGAGGCCGAGTGCGATGAGAATCGCACCGGGAAGGTCGTAGCTCGTGTCGCCGTGTGCCTTGGTTTCCTTGACGATCGGGACGGCCGCAGCGATGGCGATCAGCGCGATCGGGATGTTGACGAGCAGGCACCAGCGCCAGTCGACGTACTGCGTCAGCACTCCGCCGAGGAGCAGGCCGATGGCAGCGCCACCGCCGGAGATCGCGCCGTAAACGGCAAAAGCCTTGGCGCGCTCCTTCTCTCCGATAAAGGTGGTGGTGAGCATCGAGAGTGCTGCGGGCGCGAGTAGTGCTGCGAAGACGCCCTGGCCGGCGCGGGCGATGAACAGTTCGATACCGCTCTGCGCGATGCCGCCGATGCCGGAGGCAACCGCGAAGCCCGCCATGCCGACGATGAAGGAGCGCTTGCGGCCCCAGTAGTCGGCGATTCGGCCGCCGAGGAGCAACAGCGCACCGAACGCCAAGGCGTACGACGTGACCACCCACGCGCGGTCCAGGTCGCTGATACCCAGTTCCTCCTGGGCCGCCGGTAGGGCGATGGAGACGATGGTGCCGTCGAGCACCACCATGAGTTGAGCGAACGCGACGATGCAGAGCACCAGCCAGCGACGTTGATGATTCGGATTCTCGGAGACAGCCGGGGTCGGTGGCAGAGTGCCGCCGTCGACGTGGGACGTGGTGGTCATTGGAAAAAGGTATTCCAGCCTTCTCGGGTGAGTCAAACGAAATAGTTCGTTCGGTTACCATCATCACTATGGCTCCCACTGATGTGACCGCGACAAAACAGCGAATCCTCGACGCTGCGCAAGAAGAATTCGGCACCTACGGGCTTGCCGGTGCGCGCATCGATCGGATTGCGAAGAACGGAAACGCCAGTAAGGAGCGCCTCTACGCCTATTTCGGCGACAAGGTCGCGTTGTTCCACGCGGTGCTCGACGTCGACTTCGAGCAGGCAATGGAGTCTGTCGAGTTCACCGGTGAAGACATGCCCGCGCATGCCGTCGAACTGTTCGACGCGATGCTCGGCAAACCGCAGATTCAACGGATGATGATCTGGGGTCAACTGCAGGGTGAGGCGCCACGGATGAAGAAGCTGGCCGAGGAACATTCCAGTTGGGTTCCGCGAATGGCCACGATCCGCAAGGCACAGGACGACGGCATCATCTCGAAGCATTGGGATCCCCAGGACTTGATCACAATGCTGTTCGGCCTCGTGTTCGGCTGGGTGGTGGCACCCGGTGTGGCTGACAACCAGAACGTCGACGCCGACGAGATTGCGCGCCGACGCGAAGTGGTGCGTGAGGCGGTCACTCGAATCTGCAAGCCCTAGCTGTCAGCGAGCGAGGTACGCGGCCCAACCGCCGTAGCCGGTGATGTCAGCTGCGCCATTTACGGCGTCATGGGTGCAGCTGAAACCGACAGTCGTTCTGCCGTCGGATAACTCGACGCTCGTGAGCGCCATCGGCGCAGGCAGTGCAGCGAGGAACGTTCCCAGACCTGCCGGTGAGATTCGGAATATCTCGCCGACGACTGGCGCTCCGAGGTCAGGACCGCGGCGCACCAGGCCGGGCTTCGGTGGCGTTGTGTCGAGAGCGAAGAGCCGGTAGGCATCCGAGGTGGTGACGGTTTCGACGTACCGCGCACCGAGGTCGACCAACTGTGTGTTGAGGGGTTGCCCGCGCAGGTGAGCGCCGAACACTGCGAGGTCGATTCCGGTGTCCACGAGGGTAGGCGAAGGCACACCGCCGAGTCGCGCAGCGAGGTCGATGGCGATCTGGTCGTCGAAAGCGGGTACGACGAACATGACGCCGAACGGGTGGTCTTCGGCAGTGCGGTGCCCGGGCGCCGCCACAGCTGCCATGTCGAGCAGGTTGCAGAAGTTTGTGAAAGTTCCCATCCGGCGGTTGATTCCGATCGGATCCTCGGTCACGGCGGCGATGGTCGGATGTTCGGTGGTGGTCGGAAGCAGTAGGGCGTCGAACCCGGCGAGGAGTGCCCGGGCAGCGGCCTTGGCGCGGGTGAGAGCATCGAGATCGTCGACTAGCTGGTATCCGGTGGGGTGCTTCGCGCCGAGCACGATGTCGGACACCGCGGGATCTGCTCCGGCAGGACGAGTTTCGAGGAACTCGCCGGCCGCTGCATATCGCTGCGCCACCACGGCGCCGTCGTAGAGCAATCGGGCCGCGTCGAGCAGTCCGGAGATGTCGACGGTCTCGGTCTCGGCGCCGCCGGCTACCAGAGCCCCCACGGTGTCCTGGAACGCTGCCAGATACGACGGGCTCAGTTGCGCCAGATCTTCGATTCGGGGCACGGCGACACGGGGATTCGGCGCTGCTGCGAGACGAACATCCGAAGGCCAGACTCGGCTGCGGGGATCGCGCGGTTCGTGGCCGACCATGATTGCCGCTGCCGCGGTTGCCGATTCGAGGTCGCCGGCGAACACGGTCAAAGCGTCGTAGTCGACGCAGGCGGGTACGACTCCGTGGACGGGGATGACGCCGAGCGAAAGCTTGAGTCCGTAGATCCCGTGGAACGCTGCCGGGACTCGGCCGGAACCGGCAGTGTCGGTGCCGATTCCGATGTCTGCAATCCCCAGTGCGACAGCGACGGCGGATCCGGAACTACTACCACCCGAGATCAACTCTTCGTTCCAGGCGCAGCGAACGGCTCCGTACGGGCTCCGCGTTCCGACCAGTCCGGTGGCGAACTGGTCCAGATTGGTCTTCCCCAGAACAACAGCGCCGCGCTCGATCAACCGCGCAACGGCACTGGCTGTTTCATCCGGCGCATACGCGAATTCGGGGCACGCCGCTGTGGTCGACAGACCGACGACGTCGACGTTGTCCTTGACGGCGATCAGACTCCCGGCCAGGGGAAGCTGTTCGCCTGCGGCGAGTCTGGCCTCGACCGAGGCGGCGTCGGCAAGCACATCGTCCTTGCTGCGCAACGTGATCCAGACTTCGGGGCGATCTACTTCCTCGATCCGCTGGAATGCCTGCTCGACCCGGGCTGTCGGGGTGAAAACTTCTGCTGCGATGGTCATGTGTGTACTGCTCCGATCAGTCCGTGATGTGGGCGAGTGAGAGCGCGGTGATCGCACGGGTCACCCGGTCGAGAACGACGTCGAGAGACTCGCCGATGTGTTGGTGCAAAAGAGTGCGGGCCTCGGGCAGGTTGCCGGCAAGTAGTTGTTCGAGGATGCGAATGTGCTCCGCGATCGAGGTGTCGATGCGGCCGTTGACCATGAAGTCGTACATCCGAACGTGCCGGATACGGGAGTTCACGGACAGCAGTGACGCGACCAGTTCATTGTTTCCCGACGCCCTCAGTACGGCGACGTGGAATTCCTCGTCCAGTTCGACGAACCCCGGTTCCTGAGCGGGCGGATCGAGAGCCAGGGCACGCCACCGCACCAATTCGTCGTCGAGGATTGTTCGGTCGTGCCGGATCGTCGGATCTGCAATCGCCCGGGTAATTCCTTGTAGTTCCAGAGTGATTCGGAGTTCATACAGATCTCGGATCCGCGGGATGCTCGGGCGCACGGCGGAGAACCCGTACTCTTCCCGGCGCAGGAGTCCATCGGCGCACAGCATCGTCAACGCTTCCCGTACTGGTGTGCGAGAAATGCCGAAACGCGCGGAGAGTTTCGGTTCCGTCAGGCGCTGATCGAACCCGATAGTCCCGTTGACCAGTTCGGTGCGTAGTTCCCGGTAGACCACCTCACGCAGTGGCTCCGGCGCCGTATTCATCCCTGTCGACATACCTGTATACGCTATTGATCAGGTGTTTCGTCCAGATGTCTTCGGGTTAGAGCTGAGTTACGGCCGCCGCGGAACTTCAGGAGAAGTCGCGCTGAACCCGCAAGGTTCCGATCGTGGTGGCCAGGCCGTCGTACTGGGTAACCAGCAAGGTGAATTCGATCAACCGACGATCGTCGAGATGCTGTGAAAGCGTTCCCCACGTGGTGTCGGTGACGTCCTTGGTGGTGACCAGCTCGTCGACCGCAGTCAAGATCGCACGGTGACGCGGACTCAATTCGGAAGCGCCAGGGCCCTCGATGATTCGGGCCAGTTCTTCTGCGTCGATTCCGGCTTTGCGGCCGAGCCTGATGTGGTGATCCATCTCGTAACCGCAGTCCCGCAGGTGCGCGACTCGCAGGATGATCAGTTCGGTGTCGTGGCGAGAGATCTTGCCGCCGGGCATGAGTGAGCCGGAGTAGTGCAGCCAACCGCGGAAGAGTCCGCCCGTGCGCCCCAAGGTGCTGAACAGATGCGCATCGGGTGCTCCGGCAGCCTTCGACAGGACACGCCAGATTCCCCAGTTGATCGGACCGAGGTCCTTGAATCGGCCGGGCGGGATGCGGGGGTTCATGCGACTCCACGGATGTGAGAGGGACGGAGGTCGATAGCTCGTTGCGCGATGTGGCGGACCGCGGCGCTGCGGCGGGGCGCGTGTACGCGTGACTTTCGGCCGACGATACCGCGCTCGAACGCGTCGACGGCGTCAGCGACGGTGGTGGTGCCGACGCTGGCGAGGGTTCCGCGTGCTCCGTCGAACGACAAAGCGGTGGTGTCGGTGTCGATGTCGCCGATGTACGCGACGCCCACCTTGGTGCCGAGGTGTTTCATCTCCAGGCGCAATGCGTCTCCCAAGGCTTCGACGCCGGCGCGCGAAGCACCGAACGGTCCGCGAAGCGGATGCTTGGCGGCGCCGTGAGCCGAGGTGACCACCAGGGCGTAACCGTTTTCGTGACTGATGTGCGGACCGGATGCGCGCAGGGTGTAGTACGTGCCCATGAGATTGACTTCGACGGCGCGGCGCATGTCCGCAGGGTCGCCGCCGAGGATCGACGAGTTCGCCTCGACACCGGCATTGGCGACGACGACGTCGATGCCGCCCAGCTTCTCGGCTATGTAGTCGACGCCGCGAGATAGCTGCGCGAGGTCGGCGACATCGCACAACTGCCAGGGCGCGCGGCCGCAGGAGGTGGCGACTTGTTCGAGAAGTTCCGGCTCGAGTCCGAGGAGCCCGACGGATGCACCGCGGTCGTAGAGGCGTCTGGCCAGCGAAGAACCGATATTGCGGGCGGCGCCGGTGATCAGGATGCGCCGACCCGTCAGGTCGTCCGCACCACTCTTGGCCGATTCGGCCTTGCCCGCCTCGCTCTTGCCCATTGCTGTGTCCCTACGCAGTGACCTTCTGGTCCTCCGACGCTAACACCGCCGGGTAGCTGCGACTGCAAGTACCGCCAACTCCGTCCGGATGGACGCTCAGACCGATGCGGCTTCGAGACGCGGATGTGACGCGGAAGCCTGTGTCGACCGCAATCGGCGGAATCGGACCACGGCAACGACGGCGGCAACAGCCGCGAGGATCACCAACGGCAGTGACGGACCCATCGTGGGTTCGATGACGACCAGCAGCACCGGCAGTCCGAATCCGAGATAGGTGCCGACGTAGAAGATCCCGGTCAACGCGCCTCGCGAGGCCGGGGGAGCCAGCGACTCGAGATCGAGCAGGCCTTCACGCAGGCACAGTCCGTAGGCCGTACCGAGGACGAGCGCGCAGACGATGAACAACCCGAGCGTGGGGTGTGCACCGCCGACGGCGACCAGGCAGTATCCGAGTGCCGCCAGTGCGGCGCCGACCGTGCCGGCCTGGGGACCCCAATTACGATGACGCGCAGCGGTTTGAACCAGAATCCCGGCACCGAGAGTCAACGCCGCCGCGAAACCAGGAAGGAGCGGCCCGGAGTAGCGGTCACCGAGCCTGGCCGTCATGGTCACGAAAGAGACTGTTGCACTGGCGAACACCCACGGAGCCAACGGAAGTGCCCAGAACAGTGCAACCTTCACGCCGGTTCCCGACTGCTTTGCAGGGTCGGGAACCGGCGTGAAGGTCGCAGCTTTGGTGGGAGCAGGAGTACGACTCCACACGGCCGCCGCGGCAACCGAACCCACCGACAAGACGGCTGAGACGACAAACGGCGTGGCGAGCGGGAAAGCGGCAAATTCCGCCAACAGACCCGAAAACAGCGGTCCCAGTGCAAAACCCGAGGTAAGTACGACGCCCGCCATGACGGTGCCGGACTTGCCGCGAAGGTCGGCCGCCCACGCGGTACCGGCGCCGATCGCCAGACCGGCACCGATACCGACGACAAGGCGTCCGACCATGAGTCCCGGCGCGTCGTGCCAGAGAAGAAGAATCAAGGTTCCGAGCGAGGCTATGAGCGCACCGGGCAGGACAACGACAGCTCGACCGACGCGGTCCGACACAGCTCCACCGGTCAACAGGCCGGGCAGCAGCCCGAGCGCGTAGATGCCGAAAACACCGTCGAGCACGGTGTGCGAGAGGCCCTCGTCCACCCGGAGAACCGGGATGAGCGAGGCAAAGTGGTTGGCGGCCCAACCCATCGAAAGCAGAACGGCCAGTACCGAGATGAACCCGCGACGGGAAGGATCGCCCATACCGGCAGCTTATGCGGGCACCAGATCGCTCACGTCGGCGAGGAGTTCGAACGTACGCAACCATGCCTCGCGGTTGGTGCCGGTCGACACCGTGATCAGCTCGTCGGCCTGCGCATGCTCGGTGAACTCGTCGAGGTAGGCGCGGACCTCCGTGGGCGTGCCGATGGCGCTGTACTTGGTCATCTGCAGAACCTGCTGACCCGCGGGGGAGTCGAGCAGCATGTCCGCTTCGTCGTCCGTGAACTTGCGTCCGCGTCCGAGAAGAAGGCTGACGCGCGAACGCTTGGCCGCGAGGAAGTCCTGCTGAGCCTGCTCATGGGTGTCGGCGGCGATGACGTTGACGCCCGCGATGACGTACGGCTCCGCCAACTGCTCCGACGGCTTGAACTCGCGTCGATAGATCGCGACGGCGTCGCGCAGGGCGTTGGGGGCGAAGTGCGAGGCAAATGCATACGGCAGGCCGAGCATCGCGGCGAGCTTGGCTCCGAACAGTGACGATCCGAGAATGTAGAGCGGAACGTGAGTGCCCTTACCGGGAACGGCATTGATTCCGGGGACGCGCGAAGTGTCGCCGAGGTAGCCCTGAAGTTCGAGTACGTCCTGCGGGAAGCTGTCCGAAGAACTCGGGTCGCGTCGCAAAGCCTGCATCGTCTTCTGATCACTACCGGGCGCGCGACCGAGACCGAGATCGATGCGACCCGGGTGCAGAGTCTCGAGGGTGCCGAACTGCTCGGCGATCGTCAGCGGCGCGTGGTTGGGGAGCATGATCCCACCGGCGCCGAGGCGGATTTTGCTGGTGTGCGCGGCGACGTGGCTGATCAGAACACTCGTAGCCGAAGACGCGATGGAACCCATGTTGTGGTGCTCGGCGTACCAGATTCGCTTGTAGCCCCACTCCTCGGCACGCTGCGCCAAGGTCACGCTGGCGTCGAAGCTGTCTTTGGCGGTTTCGTTGTCGCCGATGTGGGCGAGATCGAGGATGGAAAGTGGGACGGCCATGAATGTGGTGCCTTTCTCAGCGAATAGAACGCAAGCGTCGTTGGAAGGTGCAACCATCTGGCAGGCTTTCCTATTTCCGAGAGCCTTCCCACCCTGAGCAAGTGCGATTTTCTGAGGGTCGGTGACTCCCGCTCGATCAGTTCCGTACAGCGTTGGCCATAGCGGCCAACGAGAGGGCTTGGCGGGCGCGGTCGAGGACGACCGTGCGAGAGATGTCGATGTGCGATACCAGTGCCTCGTGCGCCTGCGGAATCTTGCCGTCCAGAACCAGTTCGACGACGGAGATATGTTCCTCCACGGTGGCCTTCATACGGTCGGGAGTCAGGTAGTCGAACATCCGCACGGGGCGCAGCTTCGAGTTGACGGCCTGAAGAGCGTCGACCAGTGCGTGGTTGCCGGACGAGGCGAGGAGCGCAATGTGAAACTCTTCGTCGAGGGTCACGAAACCGGCATCCGGCGATGGCATCTGTTTGCGAAACGCGTACCACCGGTCCAGTTCGGAACCGAGCGCGTCTTTGTCATGGACGGGGGCTTCACCGTCGAGTACCCGCCGAAGCCCGTGCACCTCGAGGAGTACGCGCAGCTCGTAGAGGCCACCCAACTCGTCGAGGTGCGGTCGGTACGGAAAGAGGCCGTGTTCGTCGCGTTCGACGAGCCCGTCGGATTCCAACTTTGCGAGCGCCTCGCGGACCGGTGTTCGCGAGACGCCGTAGAGATGAGCCAACCGTTCCTCACCGAGTCGTTCGGATGGCGCGATCTGACCCGACATCAGATCGTTCCGGATCGACCGGTAGACCTGCTCGCGCAGCGGCGGCCGCACACTCATGTCAGATTGCCATCGCTCGACGAACCGCGTCGGTGGACGTGGTGCCACCCTCACCGGTCGAGGTCACGTGTCCGGCCGCGAGAATGCTGTAATGCTGCGCAGATTGGAGCGCGAAACCGATGTGTTGCTCCACGAGGAGGACACCGAGATCGCCTCGCTCGGTGAGTTCCATGACGGTCCTTTCGATTTCGGCGACCACGTTGGGCTGAATGCCCTCGGTCGGCTCGTCCAGGATGAGGATCTTGGGTTCGGTGATCAGTGCGCGAGCGATGGCAAGCTGCTGTCGCTGCCCACCGGAGAGAAGCCCGGCCCGTCGATCGAGCAGCGTGGTGAGTGCCGGAAACAGATCCAATGCCTCTGCGATGAGTGCTTTTCCGCGTTTGCGCCCGTCGGCGACCACTCGAAGATTCTCGGCAGTTGTCAGTTGTCCGAACGACTGCTGACCCTGGGGTACGTAGGCAAGTCCGCGAGCGACACGGGCGCTGGGCCGCAGACCGGTGATGTCCTCACCGTTCAGAAGTACCTTTCCGCGCGTGGGTTTGATCAGTCCGACGGCGGCGCGCAGCAAGGTGGTTTTGCCCGCACCGTTGTGACCCATGACTGCCGCAACCCCGTCGCTGGGAACCAGTAGGGAAACGCCGTGGATCACTTCGGTACGTCCGTAGCCGGCGCGGATGTCGACGAGTTCGAGCATGATTCAGTCCTCCGGGGTCGGTTCGGTGTCGGCGCCGAGATCGGTTCCGGCAGCGGCTGTGCCGAGATAGACCTCTTGCACCTTGGGGTCGGCTTGGACCTCGGCCACGGTCCCTTCGGCGAGCACTTTCCCAGCGGCGAGCACCGTGACGGACGTGGCGAAGGATCGCATGAAGTCCATGTCGTGCTCGACGACGACGACGGTTCGCGCACCGCCGATGCGCCGCAGAAGGTTCCCGGTCTCCTCGCGCTCCTCGAGGCTCATACCTGCGACGGGCTCGTCGAGCAGAAGCACGGAACAGTTCTGTACCAACAACATTCCGATTTCGAGCCACTGCTTCTGGCCGTGCGCGAGAATGCCCGCGGGAGTGTCCCTGAGGTGTTCCAAACCGGTTGTCTCCAGTGCTTCTTCGATCTCGGGAAGCACACCTTTGCGTTTTCTGAGCAGGTTCCACGGTGATCGGCCGGCTCCGGCCGCGATGTCGAGGTTCTGCAGCACCGAGAGCTCTTCGAAGACGCTTGCCGTCTGGAAGGTTCGCCCGACCCCGAGACGGGCGATCTTGTGAACTTTCTTGCCGAGCAGTTGCTCGCCGGACTTCGTGATGGAACCGGTAGCGGGAACCAGCCCGGTGATGGCGTCGACCAACGTTGTCTTTCCAGCCCCGTTCGGGCCGATGAGAAACCTGAGGTCGCCCTGCATGAGGGTCAAGTCGACGCCGTCGACGGCCTTGAAACCGTCGAAGCTGACCGAAAGGTTCCGTACTTCGAGGTACTCGGACGACATTCCGGCGTTGCCGCCCAGTGCCGGTGTGGGTTCGCTGGTGGCGGTTGTGTTGGTCATGACGACACCTCCACTGGTTCGGGTTGGGAGACCTTGACCGGCGGGTCGGCCGGGGTCTCACGCTTCTTGCGGTGGCGCATCAGGGCGAACAATCCGGCCACACCTGCCGGGAAGAACCCGACCACGACGATGAACATCAACCCTTGTGCGTAGATCCATCCCGAAGGGAGTTTTTCCGAGAATGTCGACTGCGCCCATGCGACGCCGATCGCACCCAGTACCGGACCCAGAAGCGTTGCGCGGCCGCCGATCGCAACTCCGATGAGGAAGGCGATGGACGGCACGATCCCGACGTCGGCGGGGGAGATGATGCCCACGATCGGAACGAAGAGCGCGCCGGCGATACCGGCGAGGAACGCCGCGGTCACGTAGGCGACCAGTTTGATGTTCGCCGGATCGTATCCGAGGAAACGCACGCGCTCCTCTTGATCGCGGACCGCGACGAGCAGTTCGCCGTATCGGGAGTTCATCAGCTGGCGAATCAGAGCTACCGACGCGAGAAGAACTCCGGCGGCGATGAAGAACAACATCTGCTTGTTCGCCGGATCATTGAGGTTGAAACCGAAGAACGTGCGAAAGCGGTTGAGGCCGTTGCTGCCACCGATCGATTGTTGTCCGATCAAGAGGATCGCAAAAGCTGCGGCGAGTGCTTGCGAGAGGATCGCGAAGTACGCGCCCTTGACCCTCCGCTTGAACACACCGAGTCCGAGGAGAAAGGCAACAGCGGCCGGCAGGAAAAGGATGGCGAAGATCGCCACGAATGGCGAGGCGAACGGTTGCCAGTACCCCGGCAGTTCGGTCTTGCCGGCGATGGACATGAAGTCCGGGACAGCGTCGCCCTTGAGTTCGGCATCGGCGATCTTGAGGTGCATTGCCATCACGTATGCGCCGATTCCGAAGAACACGCCCTGGCCGAGCGTGAGCATTCCGCCTCTGCCCCAAGCCAAACCGATGCCGACAGCGACTATGGCGAAGCACAGGAATTTGGCCAACAGTGACAGCCTGAAGTCCGAGAGTACAGCCGGAGCGATGGCGAACAGCACGATCGCGGCGAGTGCAAAACCGCCCCACACCCGAATTCGGGAATTGTTCAGGATGCTCATACGAGGCTCCTCGTCTTGACTGCGAACAGGCCCTGTGGCCGGACTTGAAGGAAGACGACGATGATGACGAACACGATCACCTTCGCGATCGACGCCGTCGTCGAGTACTCGATGAACGAGTTCAAGATGCCGAGGGCGAAGGCTGCGATCACAGCTCCCTTCATCTGACCGAGACCGCCGACGACAACAACCAGGAAGGCGTCGATCAGATAGGACTGACCGATGGTCGGGCTGGTGGAACCGATGAGCGTCAACGCGACACCCGCTACGCCGGCGAGCCCGGATCCGAGGAAGAAGGTCGTGATGTCCGTACGACGAGAAGAGATTCCGCTCGTCTCGGCCAGATCGCGATTCTGTACGACGGCGCGGATGCGTCTACCCATCGACGACTGCTTCAGCGCGACCGAAAGCGCGATCACCGCAGCGATCGCCAATACCAGAATGAAGATGCGGGTCTTCGGGACCACGGCGCCGAAGATGTCGACCCCACCCGAGAGCCAGGTCGGTGCCGAAACATTGACTGCCGGCGCCCCGAAGATGTCTCGTGCCAACTGCTGAAGGATCAATCCGACGCCGAACGTCACCAACAGGGTGTCGAGGGGTCGGTGGTACATCCGCGATACCAGGACCACTTCGAGTACGACACCCATCAGTCCGCCGACGACAAAACCGACGAGGAGAGAAATGATCAACGATCCCGTTGCATTCGAGATCACCTGCTGCACTACGTATGCGGTGTAAGAGCCGGCCATGATGAACTCGCCGTGTGCCATGTTGATGACACCCATCTGCCCGAACGTGAGAGACAATCCCAACGCTGCCAACAGGAGAATCGATCCGATACTCAAACCCGTGAACAACTGTCCGATCACAACATCCATGACAGACGCTCCACCTCTCTACTCGTCGATTCCGTCAATTCCGCCTTTCCTCGATCAGCTGCCGAGTCCCTCGGCCCAGGGGTAGTTCTTCAAGTACGGATCCGGCTCGATCGGCTGTCCCGAATCCCAGACCGTGTAGATGAGTCCGTCGGAACGGATTTCGCCGATCCGAGCAGTCTTGGTGATGTGGTGGTTGTCGCCGTCGATGGTGACGAGTCCTTCGGGTGCCTGGAAGGTCACGCCGTCGGCGTTGTCCTGAATATCCTTGACCGCAAACGAGTTGGCCTTCTCGACGGTGTTCTTCCAGAGGTAGACGGAGGTGTATGCCGCTTCCATCGGATCGGACGTGGGCTTGTCCTGGCCGAACTTCGCCTTGTACGCCGCGACGAACTTCTTGTTCTCGGGGGAGTCGATGGTCTGGTAGTAGTTCCACGCCGTCAGCTGGCCTTCGACGTTTTGGACACCGATACCACCGACCTCTTCTTCCGCGATGGAAACGGAGACGACAGGCATGTCGGCAGGCTTCAGGCCGACATTCGAGTATTCACGGAAGAACGCGACGTTGGAATCACCATTGAGTGTGTTGAACACGGCATCCGCGTCGGCGGTGCGCACCTTGTTCACGATGGTGGAGAAGTCGGTCGAGCCCAATGGCGTGTAGTCCTCACCCTTGATCTCGATGCCGTTCGCTGCCGCGTACGCCTTGATGATGCGGTTGGCGGTCTGCGGGAACACGTAGTCGCTGCCGACCAGATACAGCGACTTGACGCCCTTCTCCTTCAGGTAGTCCAGAGCCGGGATGATCTGCTGGTTGGTCGTTGCACCCGTGTAGAAGATGTTCTTGGAATCTTCGAGTCCCTCATACTGGACCGGGTAGTAGAGCAAAGAGTTGTTGTCCTCGAACACCGGCAGCATGGCCTTACGGCTCGAGGAGGTCCAGCCGCCGAAAACTGCTGCGACGCAATCGCTGCTGATCAGCTTCTCGGCCTTCTCGGCGAACACCGTCGGCTCCGACGCGCCGTCCTCTGCCACGATCTGAATCTTCTTGCCCAGCACACCGCCGGAATCGTTGATCTCCTGCACCGCCAACGAGATGGAGTCGCGGACCGTCACTTCACTGATGGCCATGGTGCCCGAGAGTGAATTCAGGGAACCGACCTTGATCGTGTCCCCCGAGGTGTCGACGCACGACGTAGCCGTCGAATCTCCCGATGCGGTGTCTGTTGCCTTGCTTCCGCAGCCGGTGAGAACCAAGCCCAGCGCGGCGAGAGCGGCCGGCGCGGCAAGGGTGCGCTTCGAGAAGGTTCGCATGTACGGGCCTTTCGTGTCGATGGCTCTGGCAGACAATGGCTCTGACAGATCTGTATCCGGAGTGCGTATACAACGCTGTATTCGTCGAGTGCACAGAGTAGGTGGAAGTTGTTGCGGTGGAATGACTGTCGGTGACAAGTGTGTGTCCGGTGTTTCGATTGGGTGTCCAGGACCTCACACCGCAGGTCAGCGAGGGTGCGGTGTTAGCATCGACGAGAAATTGATCAAGCACTCGCTTGACGATCGGAACGTCGGAAGGATCTTCTCGTGCGCTCGACCCGACGGGACGAAATACTCGCTCATGCGGCCAAGCTGTTCAGTGAGCGGGGAATCGCCGCGACGACGGTGCGAGACATCGCCGACGAAGTCGGGATCCTCTCCGGCAGCCTCTATCACTACTTCGACTCCAAGGATGCGATAGCCAACGAGATCGTCGTCCGGTTCCTCGAAGATCTCAACGTCCGGTACGAGGACTCGATCGAACCGGAAGGTTCGGCTCGAAATCGGCTGGCCACGATGGTGTCGGTCTCTTTTGCCTCGGCGGTGGATCACCCGTATGCCACGGAGGTCTATCAGGGAGAAGCCATACTTTCGTCGCAACCGGCTGACGCTCCCATCACGGTCCTGGTGCAGAAGGCCCACAGTTACTGGCGATCGGCCATCGCGCGCGGAATTGCCGACGGGGAGTTTCGGGAGGACATCGATCCCGAGCAGTTTCATCGGCTCCTGCGTGAATCCGTCTGGTCCACCGTCGCGCAGTATCGCCCGCAGCTTTCCGAGTTGGCCGACGATCTGCAGCGCAATCTGATCTCGGTATTCCTGGACGGCTTCGCCGCACGTTCCGGCGACGGAGATCCGGTGGCACGCATTGCGCGGCGCACCGCGAAGAAGGATGCGCAAACCGAATCCCCCGACTCTGAATTTGCCGAACTCCGCTCTGATGTCGACGAATTGAAGTCCGTCATTCGCGAACTCAGCTCCTCGATCCGGCAGCTGCAGAAACCGTAACACCGCAGTTCCTGCGCGTGTAGTTCGGATTTTGACTATCAGTGTGACCCAGTGCATACTTCTGTCCACACTCGTAAATCAAGCGCTTGTTTGATTTACCAAGCATAGTTTGGACGGGAGTTCGATGTGAGACTCGGAAAGGCGATCGCCGTCTGCGCGGCAGTGGTCCTCGGGGCGAGCGCGTGCGCATCTGCCGGTGTCATTCCCGAAGACACCATCGTCATCGGTTTGGACGAGGACTCCACCGGGCCCGGTGCGTCATACAGCACGATCGCCGGCAAGACCGTGCGGATGACCGTCGACCTGATCAACCAGGCGGGCGGAATCAACGGTAAGCAGGTCGAATTGGTTGTCGAGAACGACGAGAGCAGTCCCACCAAGACCCCGTCGATCATTCGGAAGTTGGTCGATCACGGATCAAGTGCGGTCATCCTCGCCACGGGCAGCGGGTCGGTGCTGCAGGCCAAGTCGATTCTCCAGCAGTCGAAGATTCCTGCGATCGCTCCGGTCGTTCTCAGCGACGCCTTTGCCTCGGCGCCCGACAACGACTACTCGTTCATGATTCCGAATTCGTTGAAGCAGTACGCCCAGGTGTACTGCGGCGCTTTCGAGAAGATGGGGTACAAGTCCCTGGGAATTCTCGGTGACGCGAGTGCGTCCATCGACGGAATCATCAAGACCCTGCGGCCGGCGCTCGAGAAGTGCGCAAGAGTGACGGGCGTCGAAAAGGCTCCGGTGGATGCCGCGGACATCACCGCACAGGTCTCACGTCTCGCGGAAACCGAACCGGACGCGATTCTGGTCGCCAGTATCGGCGGGCACTTCGAGATTCTCGCGCACAACACCTTGTCGAAGATCGCCCCGCAGACGCAACGCTTCTCACTCGCTTCCATCGGAAACCAGCCCGCATCTTGGGCTTTGGCGGACCCGAAGGCGTTGAGCGGCATGGTGTACATGGGCTCGCTCAGTGAGAACAACCCGAGAACCGCCGAACTGCGTCGCAAGGTGCAGGCGGTGAAGGGGCCTGATTATCAACTGACTGCCTACGACGCACAGGCGTACGACGCCGTCATGATGTTGGCCGAGGCCATCGAAATTGCCGGCGATCACCGAGATCGGACGGCCGTTCGTGATGCACTTCAACAGGTTTCGGCACTTCCCGCCAGCTTCGGCCAGGACGGACTGACACTGTCGTTCTCCCCACAGGATCATCTGGCTCCGGACAGCCTCTGCGGACTGGTGCTCATCGAATTCGGTGAGGACAACAAGCCGGCCCATCCGTGGGATTCCTACCAACCCCCGTGCGGATAACCGAGGAGCCTTGACATGACAGACGCACAACTGTGGCTCGCAGCCATCGAGATCGGTGCATTTTTCTCGCTGATAGCCCTCGGAATGTATCTCGTGGTGGTCGGAGCCGACTTCTTCAACTTTGCGATGGGCCCGTACGCGATGGCTGCGGCCATGGCGTCGAGTTGGGTCGCGATCAATTACGGGCTCGCTCTCTGGATTGCCATGCCGCTGGGGATCGCGGTGGCAGTGGCGCTGTCGATTCTGACGGAAAAGCTTGTGGTCAAGCAGGTTCAGAAGCGCTCGGGTCGGGGGGAACTACCGGCGTTGGTGGCTGTGACCGCGGTCCTGTTCGGGATCCAGCAGCTCGCCGGCACGGTCTTCGGCCGCACACCGCTTCCCGGACAGAAGATTTTCGACTTCGATCCGATATCGGTGCTCGGCGCCACCGTTGACAGTTCGACCGTAGTACTCGTCGTCGGAACTGCTCTGATCTTCGTCGGTATCGGATTGTGGCTGAACCGGTCCACCTCAGGCCGTCTGCTTCGCGCCGTCGGCGACAGTCCGGATGCCGCCCGTGTCCTGGGTTTGCCGGTGGACCGGGTCCGGCTCATCGCGTTCACCCTCGCCGGTGTGATCGCCGCCGTTGCCGGACTTCTGTTCGCTCCCAAGGCCGGTGTTCAGTTCACGAGCGGCCTGTCGTGGACCCTGACCGCCTTCATCGCGCTTGTCATCGGCGGTACCGGCCGGAGTTGGGCTCCGCTGATCGGCGGAATGGTGTTGGGCGTCGTCCAGGTATTCGCCCCGTACTACTTCGGTGCGAGTGCTGCTCAAACCGCGATTCTGCTGATTGCACTGGTGTTCTTCGCTTTCCGTCCGGAAGGCCTGCTCTCGAGGAAGGTTCGCGTCTGATGGCCTCGCTTTCTACCAGTCCGCTCACGTCACGTCCGCCCACTTCAGGTGGCGGTTCCCGGACGAGAATGCTTGCCGTGTCACGGGAAGCTCTGATCACCGTGGCAGTGGTTGCCGCCGTGCTGCTGTGGATGGGGCCGAGTCTGTATCGGCAGGATCTGGTGTTCCTCGCTGCGACCTATTCGTTGATCGCTCTCGGAATGTACGTGCCATTCGTGCTCGCGGGATCACTGTCGATGGCGTACAGCGCGTACGCCGCGATCGGTGCGTACGCGGTTGCGCTGATCTCTGTTCGGACCGGGTTGTCGATGTGGTGGGGATGGATTCTCGGCGCCCTCGCCGCCGCAGCGGTCGCAGTGCTCCTCAGCTTGGCGACGCAGAAACTCTCCGGGTTCTACCTCGCCGCGGTCACCTTGTTGTTCGGTATCGCCTTCGAGCACTGGCTGATCGACGGGCCGAGCTTCACCGGAGGTTCGGCCGGGATCTCGGGTGTCGAGACTGCGACGATGTTCGGTTGGGAGCCACCGCGTTACGCGTTGGTCGTGTTCGCGATCCTGTTCGTGTGTCTGATCGCGGTCGCTGTCGATCGGCTTCGGAAATCCGTGTGGGGTCTGATGTTGCAAGCTGCCCGCGACAATCGCAATGTCGCACGGTCTTCCGGCGTCAATCCCGCTCACCTGACCGTGGTGGCGCTGGCGATCGGTGCCGCCGTCGCGTCGACCGGCGGATCGCTGTTCACCGTGTCGGTGCAAGCTGTCACTCCTGAAACATTCACTCTCAGTATTGTTTTCCTCGCGATCTTCATGCCGATCATCGGTGGTCGCGGTTCCGCGTGGGGTGCTCCGCTCGGTGCACTGATCGTGGTGATCGTGACGCTGAACATGCCCGGGTACCAGGGAAGCGGTGAACTGCTGCTCGCCGGAGCCGTCCTGGTGATCCTCATCGTCGCGCCTGGCGGGGTGATCGGATGGAGCCAGAACGTTCTGGGCCGAATGAACCGTCTGTACAAGGAGCGTGGCAACCGATGACTCGGCTACTCGAAGTGAGCGGGCTCCACAAGTCCTACGGCGGGGTCCGCGCTGTCAGCGACGTCTCGTTCAGCGTCGGACCGGGTGAGGTGGTCGGCCTGGTCGGTCCGAACGGTGCAGGCAAGACCACACTCGTGGACTGCATCTTCGGCACACAGCAAGCAGATTCCGGAGCGGTCACGCTCGCCGGTGTTGCTCTGACCGGGCCGTCGGAGCGCCGTGCACGGCAAGGGCTCTCGCGTACGTTCCAGCATCCACAGCTCGCGGCGGAACTCGACGCCGTCGACAACATCATTCCGGGACTGTACGGGCACAAGATCACCTCACCGCTGCACTCGCTGTGGTGGGCGATCAAAGGGCCCTTCGAGAACTGGGATCGCGCAGCGCAGCGGGCCCGGGAGATCGCCGCCCGGTACTCGGTTACCGATGTCGAAAGTGCCTGCGGGGATCTCAGTTTGGGTGCGCAGCGCCTGGTCGAGGTAGCGCGGGCGATGTCGAGCGAACCTGAAGTCCTCCTGTTGGACGAACCGTTTGCCGGTGCGGATCACGACGGTATCGCCGCGATTTCCGGTGCTGTTCGATCGATTGCTGCACAGGGCAAGGGAGTGGTTCTGGTCGATCACAACGTCGATCTCATCGCGGCGCTCGCAACCAAGATCGTTCTGCTCAATTTCGGATCGGTGGCGTTCTACGGACCGCCGCAGGAGTGCCTGGCCAGCGATGCGATGCGCGAAGTCTATTTCGGTTCCGAATACGAGGAAGGTGCCTGACGATGCTCGAACTCGACAGAGTCACAGTTCGATACGGCTCCGCGGTTGCCGTCAGGAACGTCTCCCTCACCGCCCCGGCCGGTCAAGTGACCGCAATTGTGGGACCGAACGGTGCCGGCAAGACCAGCTTGATCGGAGGAATCTACGGCTCGGTTCCCGCCACCGGGACAATCAAATTCGATGGTCGAGAGATCCAGAAATTATCGGCTCTCGCCCGAGTCCGTAGCGGATTTGCCTATGTCCCCCAGGGCAGGCAACTGTTCATGCGTATGTCCGTTCGCGAGAACCTACGCGTCGGCGCCGACCTGATGGGTTTGAAGGCCGAGGCCGTGGAAACAGCTTTCGAGAGGTTTCCGATCCTGCGCGAACGCTCGGAAAGTTATGCCGGGGTTCTCAGCGGTGGTGAACAGCAGATGTTGGTTCTGGGGCGGGCCCTTCTGGAAACTCCGAAGGTGTTGCTCCTCGACGAGATGATGACCGGGCTGGCACCGAAAATCGTCGCGGAACTGCGAGCGTTGGTCGGCGATCTGGCCGCCGAGGGAGTGACCGTCGTCGTGACGGAACCGGCTCTGGCTGCACTGAAGTCGGTTGTCGACCGCGGATATGTCATGCAACGCGGCGAACTCGTCCGCGAATGCGATTCCGCAGCGACACTGGACAACGCGTACAAACAATCGATGGGCGTACTCAGCGCCGACGGGAGATGATCGACGATCATGCTTGAAACGAAGACACTCGACTTCACCGTCGGTGAATTCGCCACGAATCCGGCCCGGTTCGCCGGCATCAGCATCAGCGAGATGGTCAGGCATTGGTCTGAGACCATCCCGGACGAAACCGCCTTTGTCACCCCGGAATCGAGGGTCTCGTGGAAACAGTACGACGCCGCTGCCGATGCCATCGCGTCGGCGCTGGACCTAGCGGGTGAGGGATACGGGCATGTGGCCGTGTTGCTTCCCGACACCGCTGTCTTCCATGCGGCTCTCTGCGCAGCATTTCGGACCGGCCGCGTTGCCGTCGGAATCGGTTCGCGCTCGGGCATTCGCGAGATCTCTCATCTGATCGCCCGCTCCGAAGCATCCGTTCTGGTCACCGCGCGCACGCTGCGAGGCGTCGACACCGCCGAACTCGTGGCGAGTCTGCGGGCCGAGCATCCCGGACTGGACGTGGTCTTCGCCGACGAACGCGCCGATGTGATTTTCGAACGCGCGGGCGCAGGTGGCGAATTCACTTCGTTGCCGGTCGAAATCAAGCGTTTCCCCGCAACCAGCCCGTGTTTTGTCACGTCGGGCGTTTCGATGTTGAACTCAACCTCCGGCACGACGGGCCTGCCCAAGCTGGTGACACAAACCGAGGATCGTTGGGTTGCCTTCTCCGAGATTGCCGCCGAGGCGGCGGCGATCGGTGCAGACGAGGTGTTCCTCGGCGCGGTTCCGGCCCCTTTCGGATTCGGTCTCTGGACTTCGCATTTCCTGCCCGCACTACTCGGTGCTCGTAATGTCGTCATGGAACGCTTCGACGTATCGGTGATGATCGAGTTGATCGAGCGCGAACGGGTAACTGCTTTGAATTGTGTGAGTACACAATTCAAGATGCTGTTGCGCTCGGAGGCCGCGGAATCGGCCGACCTCTCGTCGCTTCGTTTCATGTTCACCGGTGGTGAAGCCGTGCCGTATTCGGAGGCACTGGCTTTCGAGCAACGTACCGGAGCGGCTGTCCTGCAGTTCTACGGATCGAACGAAACCGGCGCCGTCTCGGTAACGACGGTTTCGGACGGTTCCGATACCCGACTGAAGACGTGCGGTCACGTCATCGATCGCATGCAAGTTCGTGTATTCGACGATGCGGCAAAGGAAGTGACGGGCTCCGTCCGTCGCGGTCAGCCTGCGGTCAACGGCCCTCTGATGTGCCAGGGTTATTGGGGCGACGTCGATGCGAACGACGAGTTGTACACCGACGAAGGTTGGATGCTTCTCGGTGACATCGTCGAGATCGACGAGACAGGACGGGTGCGGGTGGTCGGACGCAAAGCCGACATCATCATTCGAGGCGGCAAGAACATTTCCGCGGTCGAAGTCGAGGAGTATGTACGCGCGCACCCTTCGGTGGAACTGGTCGCCGTAGTGGGAGTCGACGATCCGCTGTTCGGTGAGAAGGTCTGTGCGGTCGTCGTGTCCGCTGATGACGATCTGAGTTCGGAGGACTTGACGGCCTGGCTGCAGAGCCGAGGAGTGACCCGCGAGTACATACCCGAGTACGTGACGACGGTCGCCGAATTGCCGATGGCGGCCGGGGGCAAGGTAGCCAAGGGTGAAGTCAAGGCGCTCGCGCAGAGGCGGATCGCGGAACTCAGCTGATCGCGCCTGGCGGTACCGGCTTCGCGTTACGCTGATCCGGACATTGTGCCGAGAGTGAGGGAAACCCGATGACGAACCCTTCACCGCACCGATGGCGTAAGCGAGCGCTGTGGACTCTCGGGACAGTGATAGTCCTTGTCGGAGCCGTGGTTCTGGCTTTTGTGCTGAGTCCGCGACCCGGCGCGCTCACCGTGCGCTGGGTCTTCGATCGTGATGCTGTGAAAGTCACCGAGGCGCTCGAGAAGCATGCTCCAGGTGGCGTCGACTCGATCAAGGACCAGCACTATCGCGCCGATGACGACGACGCATATCTGGACGTCTACTTTCCTGCAGCGACGACTTCAGCGTTGCCCACGGTGATCTGGACTCATGGCGGTGCCTGGATCTCGGGAAGCAAATCCAACTACGCGCCGTACTACGAATTGCTGGCTTCTCGCGGGTACACCGTTGTGTCCCTGGACTACTCACTCGGGCCCGAGCATCACTACCCGACAGCGGTGCGACAGCTCAACGACGCGCACGCGTACGTCGTCGCGAATGCAGAACGGCTGCATGTTGATCCGACGAAGATCGTTCTCGCCGGTGATTCTGCGGGAGCGCAACTCACGAGTCAGCTCGCCACTCTCGTCACTGATCCCGCGTATGCGGACCGCGTGGGCGTGAACCCGTCGTTGCGGCCGGATCAGCTACGCGGAGTGATCCTGAACTGTGGAATCTACGACGTCGGGAACATGGTCGGCGGACCCGGCATCATCGGTTGGGGAGTTGATCGGTCCCTCTGGGCGTATACCGGGGTGCGTGACTTCATGAGTACCGATGCAGCGGATCAGATGTCGACCTTGAACTACGTCACCGATCGATTTCCGCCTGCTTACATCAGCGGTGGAAACGCGGATCCGTTGACCGATTCTCAGTCGAAACCGTTGGCTGACAAATTATCGGGGTTGGGAATTGCGGTCGACACACTGTTCTATCCGGCCGATCACGTTCCGGCGCTCGGTCACGAGTATCAGTTCGATCTGGACAATGCCGACGGTCTCACGGCGCTCGATCGGACGGTTCAGTTTCTCGACGCTCATACCGGCTAGTTACCGGATTGTGTTGAACCACCGGGAAAATGGTCATTTCGGGCAAAGCTCCGAGGGTGTGTTCGGAGGGAATTCCCAGCTAGTCCTTTTGGTCTAGCCTGGGGAGATCCGATCCGACACCAGGAGTTGTTGTGCGAGCGTCTTCCCCCGACAGACGGCGAAGACTCGTTGTCGGAAGCATGGCGGCGTTCGTCGTCATTCTGTTCGGCATAACCGCCGCGCTGTTCAGTCCGTGGCCAGGAGTTCTCCTCGTACGGTGGATGTCAGCGGGTGGGTCCGAAGCGACTCACGCACAACTCGACAAACACGCACCGCCAGGAATCGTCTCGGTCCTCGATCAGCCGTACCGCGACGGCGACGACGACGCACGACTGGACGTGTACTACCCGTCGGAGTCCACGTCAGCGCTACCGACGGTGGTCTGGGTGCACGGCGGTGGCTGGATAGCGGGATCGAGAACTGATGCCGCCGGTTACTACAAACTTTTGGCAGATCAAGGTTTCACTGTGATTTCGGTGGACTATTCACTGGGGCCGGAAGCGTATTACCCCACCGCAGTGAATCAACTGAACGACGCGTATCGATTCATCGTGAGCAATGCGGACAGGTTGCATGTCGATTCGAACAATCTCTTTCTTGCGGGAGATTCGGCAGGCGCGCAGTTGTCCAGTCAGTTGGCGACCGTCATGACCAGCCCTGACTACGCGTCGGAAATGGGTGTGGAGCCGGCATTACGACCCGAGCAGATACGCGGAGTTGTCCTCGACTGCGGGGTCTTCGATCTGAAACCGCTGCTGTCACAGGGGAAGTACTTCGGATGGAGCGTCGACAAGCAATCACTGTGGGGCTACCTCGGAACGAGGGACTTCGACGGGTCGACTGCAGTGGGTCAGATGTCGACACTGGGTCATGTGACCTCGGACTTTTCAGCGACGTTCATCACCGGCGGAAATGTCGACCCACTGACCGCCAGCCAGTCGAAACCCATGGCAGAACGGCTCGCCGATCTGGGCGTCGAGGTCGATGCACTGTTCTACCCCGACGATCACGAGCCTGCACTCGACCACGAATATCAGTTCGACCTCGACACCGTGGACGCGATGATCGCGTTCGACCGCACAGTCGCGTTCCTGCGCGACCACGTGCGTTAACGCGGTCAGCGAATCACGTACGGCGAAATCGAACTCCGGTGCTCGCTGATGTCGAGGTCTTTACCCAAGGGAGGGAAGGCGCGCTGCGGACAGTTGAGGCGTTCGCAGACGCGGCAGCCCGAGCCGATCGGCGTTCCTGGATTCGACTCGTCCAGATCCAGACCGTCGCTGTAGACGAGTCGATGAGCGTGGCGAATCTCGCATCCCAATCCGATGGCGAAGATCTTCGCGGGCTGTCCGTACCGAGCAGCTCGGCGTTCGACGGTGCGCGCAACCCAGAGGTATCGACGACCGTCGGGCATCTGCGCGATCTGCGGCATGATCTTGCCCGGATAAGAGAACGTCTCGTAGACGTTCCACAGCGGGCACGTACCGCCGCTGGTGGAGAAGTGGAATCCGGTGGCGGACTGACGCTTCGACATGTTTCCGGCACGATCGACACGCACGAACATGAACGGAACCCCGCGAAGTTTGGGGCGCTGCAGGGTCGAGAGGCGATGGCAGATCGTCTCGTAGCTCGCGGAATAGAAGGCAGACATGCGCTCGATGTCGTAGCGGAAGTCCTCGGCAACCTCGTGAAACTGGCTGTAGGGCAGCACGGTGGCCGCCGCGAAATAGTTGGCCAAGCCAAGCTTGGCCAGGGAGACCGACGCTTCGCTGGTGAAGTTGCCCTCGGCCACCAACGAGTCGAGCAGGTCGCCGTGCTCGAGGTACGCGAGTTCTGTCGCGAACTTGAAGACCTGTTGCCCGCCCGAGAGCCTTGCGGAGATTTCCAAGACCCTGGTGTCCGGGTCGTAGCGATGAAGTATGTTCTCGCCCAGATCGACTCGTCGAACGATCTGCACGTCATGGACGGATTCGAGGCGTCTGGCGATCTCGCCGGCGACGTCGCCGCGGTGAAAGCGCATCCGGGCAGTGAGTTCTTCGGCTGCGGTGTCGAGATCGTGGATGTAGTTCTGTCGCTGATAGAAGTAGTCGCGCACTTCCTCGTGCGGCATGGTGATCGAACCGCTGCCACTGCCGTCCGAGAAACGGTCCTCTGTGGCTGCGGCGAGCTGGGCCGTCGTGTTGCGGAAGCGGCGATGCATGTTCACCATCGCCTTGGCGAGGCCCGGGTGCGTGGAGACCATCTCTGCGATTTCGTGGGCGTCGGCGTCGATACCCATCTCCTGATCGAGGGCAACTTCACGCATTTCCGCGATCAGGCGCGTGTCGTCCTGCGGGGAGAAGAAGGTGGTGTCGACACCGAACACTTCGCTGATGCGCAGGAGGACCGGCACGGTGAGTGGCCGGACGTCGTGCTCGATCTGATTGAGATAGCTTGCCGAGATCTCCAGCGTCTTGGCCAGCGAAGCCTGACTCAACCCGCGCTCGGTCCGCAGTTGGCGGAGCCGGACACCGACAAAGGTTTTCGACATTTTCCCAGGATACGAGCGTCGGTCCGGCTTCGCAAAGGTGGGTTCGCAGTCTTCGCACCGGGGCTCCGCCCCCGTGAGTGGTTGAGGAGCCTCGGCACTCCCTAACCACTCACGGGCCGGAGGCCTAGACCCTGTTTTCCGAACGCGGGGCGCCAATTCCGGGATCGATCTGGAACGGTCCGCTCGACGACGGTGCGAGCGGGAAGTCGAAGATCGCTGTCGGGAGATACACCGTCGAACACGAGTTGGGGATATCCACGACGCCCGACAGACGACCCTCGATCGGCGCCGCACCGAGTAGCAGGTACGCCTGCTCCGGTGCGTAGCCGAACTTGGTCAGGTATTCGATCGCATGCAGGCACGCACGCTGGTACGACAGATGTGAATCCAGGTACTTCTGTTCGCCGTCCAACGTGACAGAAGTGCCCGAGAATGCAAGCCACTCGGAATACTGCGGATCTGTGTTGCCCGGCATGAAGATCGCGTTCTCGGAAACGCCGTAGGTATCCATGCCGCCCTTGATGATGTCCACACGAAGGTCGATGAAGCCGCCCATCTCGATGGCACCGCAGAACGTGATCTCGCCGTCGCCCTGGGAGAAGTGAAGATCGCCGACCGACAGATTCGCACCGTCCACGAACACCGGATAGAAGATTCGGCTGCCCTTGGTGAGGTTCTTGATGTCCTGGTTTCCGCCGTTCTCGCGCGGGGGAGCGGTGCGAGCCGCCTCGCCGGCCACGCGTGTGTACTCGTCACCGGTCAAGGTTCCCAGAACGGCATCGCGGGGCTCGGGCGGAAGCGCAAGCGGGGGAACCCGATTGGGGTCGGTGGCAATCAGGGCGCCCTCGCGGGCATTCCACTTGGCGAGCAGGGCTGCCGACGGAGCCGTGCCCATGAGTCCCGGGTGGACGATGCCTGTGAACGAGACGTGCGGGATGTGGCGCGACGTCGCCGTTTGTCCGGAGAAATCCCAGACAGCCTTGTACGCGTCGGGGAACTGTTCGGTGAGGAATCCGCCGCCGTTGTTCCGAGGGAAGATGCCGGTGTACCCCCAGCCTTGGCCGGCCAACGGACCCGAATCCTCTTGGGGGATAGGACCGATATCCAAGATGTCGACGATCAGCAGGTCGCCGGGCTTCGCGCCTTCGATGGAAAAGGGGCCGGACAGCGTGTGGACCGTGGTCAGTGGTGCATTGAGAATGTCGTCGGCGGAGTCGTCGTTGTGGATTGCGCCGTCGAACCATTCGCGGCAATGGACACGAAACGCATCACCGGGTTTCACCGTCACCGCTGCCGGGATGTCCGGGTGCCACCGATTGTGGCCGACGATCGCCTGGTCGTTGAATTTCTTGGCGGAATCGAGTGGAAACAGCAGTTCGGGCATATGCACTCCTCATTCTCGAAGAAACGGAAAACTCGTGGCGGCAGGACTTTCGTGTCGGATCGTGACTCGCTGTGAGGGTGCTCAGGGGCGAGGTAGCTTGCGGTGCAACGGATTGGATGTGGTCGGGGCAGTTTTTCGGCCGCCGCCGGGTAGTGACCCACTGACCACGGCAGGCTCGTGAGCCGATCGAGCCGTGGTGTCCAACAGACCCATCGCGGCCGACGATGCGTGACTTAACCGGGGTGACGAGACCACTCGCTTGGACTCGAGACTGCACTGGGGGCAACTGATCGACTGGGGCACTTCGGCCATCGCAAACGACCGCTCGAGCGGGCCGCAGCCGGTACAGCGAAACTCGTACAGGGGCATGCGGTCACGCTATCGGAGGATCCGTCAGTGCGACACTGGAACGACCAGGGCGACACTGGAACGACGAGGGCGACACTGGAACGACAAGCGCCGGGTTGCTGCCGCCGCAAGTGCGAACGTCAGCGCAAGTACACAACCGCGTTGTCTCCGCCGGTGCAGGTGACGATGCCGGAGGCCACCTTGCACGCCATCGTGTACTCCTTGCCGGTCACCGGACTACGTGCGGAAATCGTGCTGGATCGACCGGCGGCACCGGAGTTTCCGTAGGCGATCCGAACTGCCTCGGCAAACTCGCACGAAGTTTTGCCCCCACTGGTCGCGGATTCCTTGTAACTTCCGGCCGGCTGCCCGCCGGGGCAGGTGGACGCGCCTGCCGGGAAGTTCGCGGCGCGTGTGGTCGTCGGGGATGTCGTACTGGGAGCAGTTGTCGTGGCACCGGCGGTGCCGGGTGTGTTCGCGGCGGCGGTGGTGGAGTGGGCGGCTCCACCGGCCGTCGAGTTGGGGACGTCCTTCGGCCACAGAACCCATGCAAGCCCGCCGAAGAGAGCCAACACGGTGACGACACCGATGATCGATACCGGAATCACCCAGCCGGGTCGTCGTGGCGGCGGATTTCCACGTGGCGGACCAGGCGGGAATCCCTGCGGTGGGGGATAGGACTGCGGCGCGGCCCGGTATCCCAACTGCGGCGGTTGAGGCCCGGATTGCGACCATGCCTGGTTGTTCGGTGGCTGCTGATAGTTGTCCGGCACAGCTTTATCGCCCGTTCAGTGGTGTCGAGGGCGTCGAACGACAAGTCATGGTTCGACAGCATATGGCCGGCGAACGGGTTGTCGGGGGCTTTGCGAGACCTCGATCTCGGGAAAGTGCTCGCGCGAATGCCGTTGCGACGAAGTGATTGCGGTCACTTGCGGGCAATGAAGTTGACTCCGAAGTAGCGGACAGGCCCGTTCCGTGCGCTGCGCGAACAGGCGTAATTCACCAGTGGCGGAGTTGAGTGCATTTCGTTCACAGCCTGCGGTTTCATTACTACTCGCCAGTACGGAACCTGTCCGAATGGGCAGTGCTCGCCGTGTAGGAATCTTCACAGACTTAGCAAAGTGTGTTGAAAAGGTAGCGAAGATTGGCATTAGCAACAGGTAGACGGCACTTTTTCGATGTGCCATTCTCGGTAAGTACACAAGAAGGGCCTGGCAAGTATGTGAAGTAGTACGCACGTACTGCTCACAACAGGCCGGACCAGCAGATCAAAGAGATGGAGTCTTGATGTCGACCACCGGCACCCCGAAGACCGCAGCTGAGCTCCAGCAGGATTGGGACACCAACCCTCGCTGGAAGGGCGTTACTCGTAACTACACGGCCGATCAGGTCGTCAAGCTCCAGGGCACCGTCGTCGAGGAGCAGACCCTCGCTCGTCGCGGATCCGAGATCCTGTGGGATCTCGTGAACAACGAGGACTACATCAACTCCCTCGGTGCACTTACCGGCAACATGGCTGTGCAGCAGGTTCGCGCCGGCCTGAAGGCCATCTACCTCTCCGGTTGGCAGGTTGCCGGCGACGCGAACCTCTCGGGCCACACCTACCCGGACCAGAGCCTCTACCCGGCCAACTCGGTTCCGGCCGTCGTCCGTCGCATCAACAACGCACTCCTGCGCGCCGACGAGATCGCCAAGACGGAGGGTGACACCTCCGTCAGCAACTGGCTCGCTCCGATCGTTGCCGACGCCGAAGCCGGCTTCGGTGGCGCTCTCAACGCTTACGAGCTGCAGAAGGCCATGATCGGCGCCGGCGCTGCCGGTGTCCACTGGGAGGATCAGCTCGCTTCGGAGAAGAAGTGCGGCCACCTCGGCGGCAAGGTGCTCATCCCCACGCAGCAGCACATCCGCACCCTGACCTCGGCTCGCCTGGCTTCCGACGTCGCGGACGTTCCGTCCGTCATCATCGCCCGCACCGACGCTGAGGCCGCAACCCTCATCACCTCCGACGTGGACGAGCGTGACCGCCCGTTCCTCGACGGAACCCGCACGGCTGAGGGCTTCTACGGCGTCAAGAACGGCATCGAGCCCTGCATCGCTCGCGCCAAGGCTTACGCACCGTACGCAGACCTCATCTGGATGGAGACCGGCGTGCCGGATCTCGAGGTTGCAAAGAAGTTCGCCGAGTCCGTTCGCAGCGAATTCCCGGACCAGCTCCTGGCCTACAACTGCTCCCCTTCCTTCAACTGGAAGGCGCACCTGGACGACGCCACCATCGCGAAGTTCCAGAAGGAGCTCGGCGCAATGGGCTTCAAGTTCCAGTTCATCACGCTGGCCGGCTTCCACTCGCTCAACTACGGCATGTTCGACCTGGCCTACGGCTACGCCCGCGAAGGCATGACGGCATTCGTCGACCTGCAGGAGCGTGAGTTCAAGGCTGCTGAAGAGCGTGGCTTCACCGCCATCAAGCACCAGCGTGAGGTTGGCGCCGGCTACTTCGACACCATCGCCACCACCGTTGACCCCAACACCTCGACGGCAGCTCTCAAGGGCTCCACCGAAGAGGGCCAGTTCCACTAAGAACTGACTTCGGGTGGGGGAGAGGCTCGGGTTCGGGTCTCTCCCCTGCTTGTATCACCGATCTACTTTCTCTCGTCTTCAAGGCAGTTCCAATTGCATCGGCCACCAGCGTCGACGCAGTTCGAAGTGCTTTCTTTGCAACACCTTCAGACTGCAAAACCTTCACCAGACAAACTCCACGAGACAAACAAGGAGCTGACGTGACCAGCGAAAAAATTCAGCGCGTCGGCGTTATCGGCGCCGGAATCATGGGTGCCGGAATCGCCGAGGTGTGCGCCCGCGCACATGTCGATGTTCTGGTCTTCGAGCAGACTCGCGAGCTTGCAGCAGCCGGGCGTTCACGCATCCTGCGTTCGCTCGACCGCGGCGTGAGCAGCGGAAAGATCACAGAACGCGAGCGTGAGCAGGCCGCATGGCGTCTGCGTTTCACCTCCGATCTGGGAGATTTCGCGGACCGCCAGCTCGTCGTGGAGGCCGTCGTCGAAGACGAGAAGATCAAGAGCGAAATCTTCGCCGAGCTCGACGCGGTCGTGACGGACCCGGATGCGGTTCTCGCGTCCAACACGTCGTCGATCCCGATCATGAAGCTCGGCATCTCGACCAAGCGTCCCGAGCGAGTCATCGGTATGCACTTCTTCAACCCGGTGCCGGTTCTGCCGCTCGTCGAATTGGTGACGACGCTCAAGACCAGTGCCTCCGTCTCGCAGCGCGCCGAGGCTTTTGCCAGCGACATCCTCGGCAAGCAGGTCGTCCGCAGTGCCGACCGCTCCGGCTTCGTCGTCAACGCACTCCTGGTGCCGTACCTGCTCTCGGCGATCCGCATGGTCGAGTCGGGCTTCGCAACGAAGGAAGACATCGACAAGGCAACGGTTCTGGGCCTCGCGCACCCCATGGGTCCGCTGGCGCTGACGGACCTGGTCGGCCTCGACACCGTCAAGTCCATCGCCGACTCCATGTACGAAGAGTTCAAGGAGCCGCTGTACTCCGCTCCGCCGCTGCTCCTGCGTATGGTCGAAGCCGGATTGACCGGCAAGAAGTCCGGCGCGGGCTTCTACGAATACGCCGACAACGGTCGCTCCACCAAGCAGGCAAGCTAAGGCCCAAAGCCCCCTGTGCGCGTTTGTGGAGTGTAGAGACTCCATAAACGCGCACAGGGCGCTCGCGCCCCTCGGTTAGAAAGGTCGACCGCATGTCCAGCAGCACTGCAGCATTCGGCTCCAGCGTCCTGGGGTATCCGCGCATCGGGCCGCGCCGTGAGCTCAAGCGCGCCCTCGAGTCCTACTGGCACGGCACTTCGGACAAGGACGCACTCCTCGCGGTCGCCAAGGAACTCCAGGAATCGACCTGGAGCGAATTGGCTGCGACGGGATTGAGCCAGGTTCCCGGCAACACCTTCTCCTTCTACGATCACGTGCTCGACAATGCGCTGCTTTTCGGCGCAGTGCCGGAGCGGTTCAAGCCGCTCGAGGGCGCACTCGATCCGCTCGATTTCTACTTCACGATGGCCCGCGGTCGCCCCGACTTCCCGCCTCTCGAGCTGGTGCGCTTCTTCGGCACGAACTACTACTACCGTCAGCCCGAGATCGACGCGAACACGGTGTTCTCGCTCAACTCGGAAGCACTGCTCGACGAGTTCGAACGTGCGAAGGCGCGCGGCATCGAATTGCGCCCCGTCATCATGGGACCGGTTTCGCTGCTTCTGCTCTCGAAGGTCGGGCCTGCCACCGAGAAGTCCGATCCGAACTTCACCCCACTCGATCTGTTGGACGCAATCCTGCCCGAGTACGAGAAGCTCTTCGAGCAGCTCGCCAAGGCCGGTGCCACCTGTGTTCAGTTGGACGAGCCTTCGGTGACCGAGGACCGCACCGCCGACGAGCTCGCCGCTCTGGGACGCGCATACGAGAAACTTTCGACGGCTCCGCTGCGCCCGCGCCTGTTGGTGACGGGTCCGTACGGCAAGTTCGGCGAAGCCCTCAACATCTTGGCGCCCACCAAGATCGAGGCCTTCGGTCTGGACTTGGTGCACGGCAAGATCACGGCCGAGGAACTGGCCGCGGTGCCGAACATCAAGCGCAAGCGCATCTACGCAGGCGTCGTCGACGGTCGTAACGTGTGGCGCGTCGACCGGTTCAACACGTTGACGTACCTGAACGAACTCAAGGACGTCGTGCCTGACCTCGTCGTCTCCACGTCGTCGTCGCTGCTGCACGTGCCGTACGACGTGCTCTCCGAGTACGACATTCCGGGAGACGTCGCAGACCGTTTGGCTTTTGCGAAGCAGAAGGTCGGCGAGGTCGTCTCACTGGCGAAGGCGCTCACCGAAGGTCCTTCGGACAAGTGGCGTAAGCGTCCGACGAAGGTGCACTTCAAGCTCAAGCACGCAGTCCGTGCTCGGGTCAACGCGATCAAGCCCGAAGATCGTGTGCGTGCACCGTACGAGGAGCGTCGCAAAGCTCAGCAGGAACGGTTGAACCTGCCTTTGGTTCCGGCTCAGACACTGGGTTCGTTCCCGCAGACCGACGCGATTCGCCAGGCTCGTTACGAACTCGGCCAGGGGCGCTTGGAGTGGGACGACTACTACAAGCGCATCCAGGAAGAGATCGAGCGCACAATCCGTCTGCAAGAGGACATCGGTCTCGATGTTTTCGTGCACGGCGAGCACGAGCGCAACGACATGGTCCAGTACTTCGCCGAACTGCTCGAGGGCTATGCCTTCACGCACAACGGTTGGGTTCAGGCCTACGGATCTCGTTGTACGCGTCCGCCGATTCTCTACGGAGACATCGCACGTCCGAAGCCGATGACGGTCGAGTGGATTGCGTACGCGCAGTCGCTGACCGACAAGCCGGTCAAGGGCATGCTGACGGGTCCGGTCACCATGATCGCTCGTTCGTTCGTGCGTCAGGATCAGCCGCTCTACGAAACGGCAGAGCAACTGGCACTTGTCATTCGAGACGAAATCGCGGATCTCGAAGCCGCCGGAATCGCCATCATCCAGGTGGACGAGCCGGCAATTCGTGAACTGCTGCCACTGCGTGAGGACGGCCGGGAGGCCTACCTGGAGTGGGCCGTCGACGCGTTCCGTCTGGCAACGGGTGGAGCGAAGCCGGAAACACAGATCCACACACATCTGACGTACTCCGCTCGGTCGTCGGTGGTCGACGCCATCGAACGGTTGGACGCCGATGTGACGGCTATCGTCGCGACCCGCTCCATCACGTGGGTTCTCGAAGCACTCAAGGAAGGCGCGCTCACACACGGCGTCGGCCCCGGCGTCTACGAATCTCGTTCGGCTCGGATTCCCGACATCGACGAGCTCGACGAATTGCTTACCGAGGCAAGCGAATCGATCTCTCTCGATCGTTTGTGGGCAAACCCGGACGGTGGCCTCAAGACCCGCCATCCGTGGCAGCTCGAGCCTTCGCTGCGCAACATGGTTGCGGCCGCGAGGCGCTTGCGTCGTCGCGCCGAGCAAGCCGAGCGCGACCCCGAGTAAGTCACGTAAAGAACTAGTCATGGAGGGGCCTGCGAGTTGCAGGTCCCTCCATGCACGGGTAGGCATGTCTGCATGGTTACTGCTGCTGCTTATGCCGCGACGTCTGCTGACGGTCCGCTCGAGAAGACCACCGTCGAACGCCGCGAGCTCGGTCCACTGGACATTCTCATCGACATCAAATTTGCCGGCATCTGCCATTCCGACATCCACACCGCTCGCAACGAGTGGGGCGGAGCCAAGTACCCGATCGTCCCCGGACACGAAATCGCCGGCGTCGTCGCCGCCGTGGGTTCCGATGTCACCAAGCACAAGGTCGGCGACCGCGTCGGCGTCGGCTGCTTCGTCGACTCGTGCGGAGAGTGCGACGCCTGCACCGCCGGCGAAGAGCAGTACTGCCGCAAGGGTGTGACCGGTACGTACAACGCCACCGGACGCGACGGCGAGCGCACTCAAGGTGGCTACTCGACGCACATCGTCGTCACCGAGCATTTTGTTCTCTCGATCCCGGAGGGCATCGAACTCGACGTTGCCGCGCCGCTCCTGTGCGCAGGCATCACCTTGTACTCACCGCTGCGGCACTGGAACGCCGGCCCCGGCAAGAAGGTCGCCATCATCGGTTTCGGCGGCCTCGGTCACGTCGGTGTGAAGATCGCCAAGGCGCTCGGAGCGGAAGTCACCGTCCTGAGTCAGACGCTCGGCAAGAAGGAAGATGGTCTTCGCCTCGGCGCCGATCACTACTACGCGACCAACGACCGTGAGACGTTCAAGGCTCTTCGCGGCGAGTTCGACCTGATCCTCAACACGGTCTCGGTCAATCTCGACATCGACGCCTACATGTCCCTGCTCGCCATCAACGGCACTCTCGTCGAACTCGGCCTGCCGGAGAAGCCGATCGAAGTTCGGGCATTCTCGCTCGCCGCAAACCGTCGTAGTCTCGCCGGCTCCATGGTGGGTGGTATCCCGCAGACACAGGAGATGCTCGACTTCTGCGCCGAGCACGGCATCGGTGCAGAAATCGAACTGATCCCGGCGAGCGACATCAACGATGCTTACGAGCGCGTGATCAAGAGCGATGTGCGATACCGATTCGTGATCGACACCGCAACGATCTGACCCGCTCAGTCGAGTTGCTCGCGAAGATTACTCAGTGTCTTCGCGAGCAATCTCGACACGTGCATCTGGGATACGCCGACTTTCTCGGCGATCTGTGTCTGCGTCAGGTTTCCGAAGAATCTGAGCATCAACACCGTCCGCTCTCGTTCGGGAAGCTTGTCGAGAAGCGGGCGTAACGCCTCGTGATTCTCGACGTTCTCGAGTGCTGCGTCGTAGTCACCGAGTGTTTCCACGAGCGGGAGATCATCGGTGTGATTGGACGCGGCACCGTCGACCGAGACGGTCTGGTACGCGTTGCCGGCGATCAACGCCTGGGCGACTTCTTCGCGTTCTATCCCTAACGTCTCGGCCAACTCGTCGACGGTCGGGGCGTGCCCGAGTTGCTGAGACAGCTCACTGATCGCCTGCCCGAGTTGGAAATGCAACTCCTTCATCCGACGCGGAACGCGTAGCGCCCAACCGGTGTCACGGAAGTGTCGCCGAACTTCACCCATCACGGTGGGAACTGCGAACGAGACGAAATCGGAGCCGCGCGTGGAATCGAAACGGTCGACGGCGTTGACCAGACCGAGCCGTGCCACCTGAACCAAATCGTCGTGCGCCTCACCGCGCCCGTCGAATCGCCTGGCAATGTGCTCGGCCAACGGTAGGCACCTGGTGATGAGTGCAGTGCGCACTCGTTCGTACTCGGGGCTGTGGGGTTCGAGGGTCCGCATTTCCTCGAAAACTGGTATGACGTCCCGATATTCGTCGGTGGACCGCCGACGCGGGCGTGACGGGCCGTCTGCGGAAGCGGTCACAGGCGCCCGCTGAGGGCCTTGGTGAACTTCATGGTCGTGATGTAGCCGGCACCGCCGAGGTTCTCTTCCTGGTCGAGCGAAATCGAATCCGTCAGTTCGGTGAGGATGTGCCACCCGAACGAGCGCTGACTGCCGTCCTCGTACTCCGTGGTGGTCGTCGAAACGGACACGTGCAGTTGTGGGGGAGTGAAGACGAACCGACACACCAGAACCGAATCAGGGGCAGCACGAACAATCAGATGCGTACAGATTTCGTCCATGGCCAGCTTGATGTCGGCGATGGCGTCGAGGTCGAAGTTTTCCTGAATGGCAACGGTGGCAGCCAGTGCACGCAAAATCGACAGCTGATCGAGAGTCGCTTGAATCCTCAACTCCACGACTGGTTGAGTCTGATCCTGATCGGGCTCGAGTGCGCTGAGGTGTGCCATAAGTTCTCCGGATCGTCGTACCAGGGGTCGCCGTGAAGTCTGGTGCCGAGAACGATACCCATCTCGACCTTCACCGTGACCCCCGAACACGAAATTTCGTCGATGGTGGTGCCGGGGTAATCGACACAGTTCTGCTCACGACCGTTGGCAGTCGCAACATCGGATTACCTCGCGGAACCGCAGACCAAACCACATTTTTGTTCGGAGCACCGAAACGAATGGTCGCAACGCACTTGTGACGTCGGTCATGCTGGCGTACTGTTTCAAACCGAGGTTGAGCACACAGCCGATGAGGGATTTATCCGTATTTCTGGAGACCCGTTCATCGTGCGTCTCCTTCGGAGGTCCCTTCTCTTTTGCAGAGTGTAAACCGTTGCGGGATGGGAGAACCATGACTGTTGTTCCAGGATCATCTATTTCAGGCTTTACGAACGCGGCGAAGGGATCGGTAGACTACGGACCTCCCGCGACCGGGACAGCGACCGCATCGTTTCACGCGCACCGCATCAGTGCACACACCGCTGTGATCAAAGTTCGTGGTGAGATCGATCTGATGAGCGCCAATGCTTTTCGTGACTTCTTGACGTACCACGTGGCCGCGGACCGGACGCTGGTCGTCGATCTATCCGAACTCGAATTCATGGGGACGTGCGGCTTGTCCGTACTGTCGGTCCTGTCGACGCGATCACGCGACGTGGGCGGCACACTCGCGCTCGTCTGCGCCCGCCCGGTGCAAAGGTTGCTCAAAGCAGCTGGTCAGGAGTCGATGTTTGCCTGCTACGAGTCGCTCGATCATGCAATCGGACTCGAAGAGACCCGACGTTTCCCCGCTTGATCACGCAGTTTCAGTCCAAGCTTCGTGAAATTCAGTTTCGTAGAGCCCGTCAGCGTCAGTGCACTTCACTTCGGTGAGTGCCCTTGTGTTGGCGGGCTCTCGGCGGTGCTGTGACGCAGCGGCCGTAGGTGCGGACCACTTCGGTGGCGACGTGATCCCACGAATACGATTCGCACGCTCGGGCCCGGCTCTGCCGTGCAAACGCCGCGCCTTCGTCCTCGTCGTCGAGAAGATGGCGGACTGCGCGCGCGGTTTCCACCGGGTTGTTGACCGGGACCCGACGCCCGGTGAGTCCGTCGATCACCGTATCCCGCAGTCCGCCAACAGGAGTCGCGACTACGGGAACTCCGCACGCCATTGCTTCCAGTGCCGCGATTCCGAACGGTTCGTATCGAGGGGTGCACACGAGGGCGTCGGCCGATCGCATCAGTTTCGGTAGTTGGCGGTGCGGAACCCGTCCCAACAGTTGGACTCGATCTGCGACGCCGAGGCGCTCGGCGAGCTTGACCAAGCGGATCGCCACTTCGTCGGTGCTCAGTTGCGCGACGGGTGGCCCGCCGATCACCACCAACTCCGTATCCGGCAGCGAAGCCAGCGCGGCGACGGCAACATCGAAGCCCTTCTGCTCCACCAGTCTTCCGACGCAGATCAATCGATGCGGTGCGGTTTTCTTCGCGGCGGGTCCCTCCGGGGTGAATGTTTCGGTGTCCACGCCCGAGGGCACCATCGTGGTCCGTGATCGCGGTGATCCCTGCCGGACCAGATCGAAGATTTCGTCCGAACTGGTCGCGATGACATGGGTTGCGCCCCTGGCGATCAACGGTTCCAGGTGAGTCCGCTCCGAGGGGCTGTCGTCGGCTGCTCCTAGGTGGCGGTGCGCCGCAGATCCCAGGGAATGGAATGTCTGAAGTACGGGGATGCCGAGCGATCGGGTCGCGAGTTCCGTTGCCACACCGGACATCCAGAAGTGCGAGTGCACCACATCGGGTCGGTCGGTACTCCACTGAGCGCGCAGAATGCTGGCAAAGGTTCCCAGGTGAGGGAGGATGTCGGCATCCGGAAGAGCCTGCGTCGGGCCGGCCTCGAGATAGTCGACGGAGTACCCGGCGCGGGCGCGAACGCGGTCCGGCCCACCGACGTGGGCACGCCTGGTGAAGACGGTGACGTCGTGTCCGGCACGAACCAAGGCGGCAGACAGTTCGTCGACGTGCAGGTTCTGTGCACCGGCTGCCGAGCAGCCCACCGGTGCGAGTGGATCGGCGTTCACCGACACCATGGAGATCTTCAGCATTCGTCCGGGAGCCATAGCGGGCGAGTACTTCATCGGGTCCCCTCTCCACTTGATCGGTTCGTCTGGGGATACCCGGAGTCCGTGATCTGAACCGGGTTTCGACGCGGTCAGCGCTGGGCACATTCCAAACACGATGGCGAGGAGTGAGGTTCGATGACAGAACAAATGCTGGTCGACGCAACCGTCGGACTCGGGTTCGAGCGGTACGTACAACGGGTGGCGGTCGGTGTGGGGGCCGGCATCGAGCAGTGGTGTTGCAGGCGCGAGCACCCTCTGGAGGCTTACATCGCATTGGACCGAACTGTGCCGCGTTTCCCCGGGCGCGAGGTGGCTTTGCTGTGGGAGGAGACGTGCGGTTGGGCCCTGGCCGTGGAGACCAGATCAGGGGAGGACCTCATCGTTCTCGGATATCTGGGCGAACACGCAGTGCCGACCCCGGACGCCGTCGCCGATTTTGCCGCGACACTGGGCACGCGCAGCCCACACTGGGTCATGAACAGACCATTGGCGGATTCGGACGAGACCGCGCGAGAACTGCGGAGCTACTCCGGAAGTGCTTACGCCTGAACAGTATCGAGGTCCGATCGGCTCAGTTGACTGCATCCAGGATGGGATCGAGAACCGGAGTCGCTGCAGCCTCCACGGCCGGATCGTCCATGAGCTTGAAAACGATGTGACCACCGAGCGCGCCACCGACACCGACCGCGGTGAGCCCCAGCACCGACAGCACTCGCGCCAGTGCGAGTGAGTCCTTTCCGCGTAGCCTGTACGACGCCGCAAAAGACCAGATCCCCACTGCATTCGACGCCGCGTGCACCAGCCCCACTCGGCGTGCGACGTCGCCACGTTCGGACCAGTCCAGCCATCCCGTCAGCAAAGCCGGCGGAGTCGAAACCAATCCGAGCCCGATCAGCCGTCGTGCAGTCTGCGGATCGCCTAGAACATCGAAGACCAACGAAGCCGTCCACGCGCCCGCGGGAATGGTCACGAGGGCAGGATGGATGGGATGCCCGACGGCGGCGCCGCGGAGAAGTGCGGCGACAGTGCGCGATCGGTCGGATCGCTCCGTGATCTCGAGGATTCTGCGCCTGAGGCCAGTGGACGGACCGTCCAGTCCGCGAGCGGATTCGATTCCGCGATAAAGAGTTCCGATGTCCATGTAATTCGGCTACCCGGCGTAGACGTCGGGAAACCTCGCGACGGCAGTGTCTTGTCGACCGTCATGCTCCGGCGTACGGTCGAAACGAAAGAGATCCGACCGGAGGAGCGAACGATGAAGCTCAATCTCTTTGCGGCGTGGGCGTCGTATTTCCTGGTATTGGCCACAGTGGTCTGCCTCGGCAGTTTCCTGGTGGCGGCAGGCTCAGGTCAGGGCGGTTGGGCATTGATCGCCGGACTCGCCGGCGTCGCGTCCATCGGCCTCGCGGTAGCCCTGTACGCCAGCACTGTGCGTCACGACCACAAAGTGCACCGCGAATCCCCACACCTGTTCTGATCGGGAATGCTTCTGATCAGGACTGTGCGAGTCGCGCCTTCTCCGCCTCGATGTCGAAGTTGGCAGGCGGCCAGTCGAGATCGAGCTTTTCCAGAGCGTCGATCAGTAGCTCCGTGACCGCAATTCGGCTGTACCACTTGCGATCACACGGCACGACGTACCACGGCGCGTGCTCGGTCGACGTCTTGTCGAGCATTGCCTGATACGCCTGCTGATACGCCGGCCACAAACCGCGCTCGGTCACGTCGCCCGGGTTGTACTTCCAGTACTTGTCCGGACGGTCGAGACGTTCTTCCAGTCGCTTCTTCTGCTCGTCGAGCGAGACGAACATCGCGACCTTCACGATCGTGGTTCCGGCGTCGACGAGTTCCTTCTCGAACTGGTTGATCTCGTCGTAGCGCGTGCTCCAGACATCCTCCGGGACAAGATCGTGAACGCGCACGACCAGGACGTCCTCGTAGTGGGAGCGATCGAACACACCGAGATAGCCGCCGCGGGGCAGTTCCTTCTTGATCCGCCAGAGGTAGTGGTGTTGCTTTTCCTCTTCGGTCGGGACACCGAAGGCTGCGTGCTGCACTCCCGAAGGATCCACGTGGCCGATCACGTGCCGGACCATGCCGCCCTTGCCTGCGGTGTCCATTCCTTGCAGGACCAGCAGAATCGAGCGGCTGTCCCCGGACCGGCCGTTGGCGTACAGCAACTCCTGCAGGTCGGACAGTACCGCGCCGCGCTCCTCGAGCAGACGTTCGCCGTCAGCTTTGTTTCCGGTGAATCCCGGAGTGCTGTTGCGATCGAGTTGATCGATTTCGAACCCGGGCTCTGCCCGCAAGGTCTTGGCGGCCGGTGTTTCCCACAGCGAGTCTTGTGCCATGCCGAAAGAGTGCCACAGGATCGCCCCCTACGGCCCGAAAGTTCGGTCTCGGGCGAGTCAGTCCTCGGCAGGCTTGACGAGGGGATGCGGAACCGACTTGAACTTGGCCGGTGATCCGTTGACCGCCGCAATGCCGGTGATGCCGCCCCACGTCATCATCGTGAGGTAGTCGATCAGCGATTCAGCGGACATCGACTTGTTCGAGATCCACCAGTGCGTCGCGAGCTGAATTCCGCCGACGATCCCGAATGCCCACGGCAGGGAGCCGCCGGAATCCATCTCCATCTCGCGAAGACGATTGCCCAACACCGTGGAGAGCAACTCGGCGATCATGCGCTCGGAGTCGGCAACGACGTCGCGGTTGGCGCCGGCGCCGTTGGCCATCACGTAGAGGTAGATGTCCGGGTCGGATGCCACCGTCTCGACGTACGCGGTGATGCTGGCCTGAGTGAGTTCGAAATCGTCGAGATCGCCGCTGATCGCTTCGTAGATACGCGGCGAGAGGATGGTCTCGACGTACCGCATCATCGTGGCGGTGGTGAGGTCGCTCTTGTCGGCGAAGTAGCGGTAGAGGACCGTCTTGGAGACACCGATCTCGGATGCGATCTCGTCCATGCCGATCTCACGCCCGCGCGCGCGGATGGCGGCGATGGTGCCGTCGACGAGTTCCTCGCGGCGAGCGATCTTGTGCTCACGCCAACGACGCTTACGACCGTCGGATTTCTCGGGCTTCGCATCAGCAACGACTGGGCCGTCTACCTGCTCGTTGTCCTGCACGGCATTCTTGGCCACGAGTCATCTCATATCTGTGGTGCGAGCCACGTCCGATCGGTCTACTTTCCGGTCCAGCTTAATGTCCGCGCCTTTATCTCGGGCACTCACATCCGCAGTTCGGGGGATTAGGTCCTGCAGAATCGGACTTCGTGTCGCTCGCGCTACGCCGCGTCACACCTTTCGGCACAATGGCGAGGGTGCAGCAACTGAGCCTCTCCGCCTTCGACGACGCCGCCAAGCGTCGGGACCTTCGCAAGATGAAGGTCTTCGCTACTGGCCTTCTGGGCTTCGCGACGGTGGTCTACATCTTCTGCCGGTGGCAGGAATCCCGCGGCGCCGGAGAGTGGGTCGGGTACGTCCGGGCCGCGTCCGAGGCAGGCATGGTCGGCGCGCTTGCCGACTGGTTTGCCGTCACCGCGCTCTTCCGTCATCCGATGGGCCTTCCCATCCCGCACACTGCCATCATCAAGCGTAAGAAAGACCAGCTCGGAGCCAGCCTGAGCTCATTCGTCGGTCAAAACTTCCTGGCTCCCGAAGTTGTGTCGGCCAAGGTGCAGCAGGCGCAGATTCCGCTCCGCCTCGGTACGTGGATGGCCGAACCTGCCAACGCCGCTCGCGTCGCCGCCGAGACGTCGACGGTCTTGCGCGGCATGGTCGAGGTTCTTCGCGACGAGGACATCGCCCAGATCATCGACAACACGATCGTGAAGCGTCTGGCCGAGCCCATGTGGGGACCGCCGATCGGCCGAGTGCTCGGTGAACTTCTCAAGGACAACAAGCAACTGCCGATCATCGAATTGCTTGCCGAGCGGGCACATCAGTGGGCGCTCGGCAGCCAGGAGACGATCGATCGTGTGATCGTTCGCGATTCGCCCGCGTGGTCGCCGAAGTTCGTCGACGCCATGCTGGGGGAGAAGATATACAAGGAACTCGTCGAGTTCACCTGGAAGGTCCGTTCCAACCCCGAACACGAGGTACGCCTCGCCGCCAACCGCTTCCTGATCGACTTCGCCGATGATCTGCAGAACGACCCGGAGACCATCAAGAAGGCCGAGGGGATCAAGGCCGAGATCATGGGTCGCGAGGAAGTGACGGGTCTGGCGTCGTCGACATGGCAGGTTGCCAAGCGGCTCATCATGGAGTCCGTCGACGATCCGAACAGCACCCTGCGGACCAAGGTCGCCGAGAACGTCGCCGGCTTCGGAGTCAGGCTGCGTGACGACGAGTCCATGCGTGAGAAGGTCGACGGCTGGCTGGTGCAGGGCACCAAGTACATCGCGGAGAACTACACCGACGAGATCACTGGAGTCATCAGTGACACCGTCGAGCGGTGGGACGCCGACGAAGCGAGCCAGAAGATCGAGTTGCAGGTCGGTCGAGACCTTCAGTTCATCCGTATCAACGGCACCGTCGTCGGGTCGATCGCCGGTCTGCTGATCTATACGATCTCGACGCTCATCTTCGGCTGAACTGTCCGGTATGTGACGTCCACCACGAGTGCTAGCAGTAGTGCTTGCAATAGTTAGCACCCTCTCCTATCCTGGGAAATGTCCACTGGAAAGGGAGGACGCAATGCCAGCGAAGTCGACGAACTCCGATGACGGAGATCGTGAATCATCCGGTGCCGCAGCCGGAGCAAGCGACTTGGCAGCTCGCGTCGTCAGCTCTGCGGCACACGACATCGGGGGGTTCATTCGTGCACAGCGGGAAGCCGCCCAAGTTTCGATGCGCCAACTTGCTCAACTCGCCGGCGTCAGCAATCCGTATCTGAGTCAGATCGAACGCGGATTGCGCAAACCGTCGGCAGACGTACTGGCGCAAATTGCCAAGGGCCTTCGAGTCTCCTCGGAAGTCCTGTACGTCCAAGCGGGATATCTCGAACAACGCCCGCACAGTCCCATCAGGGACGCGGTGTTGGCCGAGACGGCCATCAACGAACGGCAGAAGCAAGTACTGCTCGAAATCTACGACTCGTTCTGTCGCGAGAACGAGTCGTCCAGACCAGCCGCAGCGCCCGATTTTGCTGAATCGGCCGCAATTCCAGACACCGAGACTTCACTAGGAGAAAAAGATGACTGACAAGAACGCCATCGACAGCGTCAAGACCTCGCTCTACGCCGCCGTCGGTGCAGGCGACCTCGTCGTCCAGGCCGTAGCCGACGTTGTTGCTCAGGTTCGTGAACGCGCCGAGAACACCCAGGGTGACGTCAACGGCCGTGTCGACGGTGCCCGCGAGAAGCTCGCTTCCGTCCAGGGTGACGTCGCCGAGAGCGTCGAGGCACTGCGTGAGCGTCTCGCCGGCCTGCCGTCCGAGCTGCCCGAAGAGCTCGCCGAGCTGCGCGAGAAGTTCGCACCCGAGGAGCTCCGCAAGGTCGCCGAGGCATACCTCAAGGTTGCCGGCGATCTGTACAACTCCCTCGCAGAGCGCGGCGAAGACGCAGTCGAGCGCATCCGCAAGCAGCCCGCAGTCGAAGAGGGCATCGCTGCTGCAGAGTCGGCACTCGGCGACGCCGTCGAGCTGACCGAAGACGCACTCGGAACCGTTGCTCGTCAGACGCGCGCCGTGGGCGAGCAGGCTGCCAAGCTGGCCGGCCGCGCTGCCGGACGCATCTCCGACACCGCAGAAGAGGTCGGCGAGAAGATCTCTGACGCCGGCGAGAAGATTGCCGACGCAGGCGACGAGGCCGCACTGAAGGTCCTCGACCTCGGTGACCAGGCTGACGAGGCTTCCAAGGAAGCTGCCGCTCGCGTGACCGCTGCTGCTTCCGACGTCCAGGAGCGCGCAACCACCGCCGCCAAGAAGGCCGCTCCGGCCAAGGCTGCTCCCGCGAAGGCTGCACCGGCCAAGGCCACCGCGCCGGCTCCGGCCAAGAAGGCTGCTCCGGCCAAGAAGGCCTGATTTGCCCAGCCCCACCTGACGAAGGCTCCCGCGCTCAGCCGAGTGTGGGAGCCTTCGTGTTCGTCGGGAACCGGATGAGAACTTAGGATGTAGTTGTGGTCGTAGCTGTGGATGGCATAGTCGAACTGATATTCCGTGCTCTGCAACTTGTTGCGCTGGCTGGAGCAGTATTTGCAATCGTGCACGTCGTGAGGCAGCGACCGGACGCATTCACGGCAGTCAACAAGTTGACGAAACCCATCTGGCTCGGAATCTTGATTGCCTCCGGATTGGCACTGCTCTATTTCCTCCCGGTTGACATACCGGGACTGATCGCGGTGGTGGCAGTGTGCGTGTACCTCGTCGACGTACGACCTCGGGTCGACGACATTCAGCGCGGCGGTTCTCGCTGGTAGTGTGCTGCGGTTCCCGCTCATCGTGTGCTGCCCCACTCTTCGCTCCAACGCTGACAACAGGCGTTGTTCGAGTGATAGTGTCGGTTAACGGCAGTCACACATAGATTGCGTCCGTCTGTCGTCAGCAGCAGTCAGGGGTAAATGCATGTCCAGTCGTTCGCGCACCACAGAGCTTCGAGTACTGGCAGGCGCCGTCGGAGTGGGAGCACTCGTCGCGGCTGTCGCGGGGATCCGGCATCGGCGATCCACGCGTGGGTTGACCCTCTCGAGTGACGTCGAGCCCAATGCACTCCTGAAGACTCCGACGCTCAAAGCTGACATCAGCGAACTGACCACCGACGACGGTGCGATCATCAATGTCCGAGCTTACGGTCCCGTCGACGGCGATCCGATCGTTCTCAGTCATGGCTGGACGTGCTCCACCGAATTCTGGTACCCGCAGGTCAATGCGCTGGCCGGCGAATATCGCGTCATCACCTACGACCAGCGCGGTCACGGCCGCAGCACCGTGGGCAATCTTCCTCTCGGCCCGGATGTCCTTGCCGACGACCTCTCTGCCGTGCTGGCGGCCACGGTTCGCGAGGACAAGAAGGCCGTCATCGTCGGTCACAGCATGGGCGGGATGAGCATCATCGCCTGGGCTGGTCGCCACCCCGACGAGGTCAAGAAGTACGCATCGGCGGTCATGCTCGCGAGCACCGCGAGTGAAAGGTTGATCGCGGAGACCACGGTCATCCCACTGCCCAATCGTTTTCCTCGGGTGCCGGTCCCGGTGGGCCGCGCCATCCTCAGCTCGCCCGTTCCGTTCGTCTCCTCGGGCGCGATGACGAAGGCGATCCAATACGTCTCGATGTCACCGAACGCGACCAAGGCCGAGATTCAGTTCTGCGAGAACATCGTTCGCGAGTGCAAGCCCCGCATCCGTGGCGGTTGGGGAGCAGCGCTGAGCACCCTGGACATTCACGAGGGACTCGACAATCTCGAAGTGCCGACCACCGTGCTCGTCGGCTCGCTTGATCGGCTCACTCCGCCGGTCCATGCGCGCAAGCTTGCGCAGGTCCTCGACGACGCCGGCAACCTCGAACGGTTGATCGTGTTGCCGGGCGTCGGGCATATGTCGTCGATCGAGAACATCGACGAGTTCGACAAGGAAATCGTGCGATTGCGCAACCTCTAGCGCAACGCTGCTCTAGCTGAAGACAACCGTCTTGCGCCCGTGGACCAGAACACGATCCTCGAGGTGCCAGCGCAGTCCGCGTGAGAGTACGAGCTTTTCGATGTCTCGACCCTGACGGACCATGTCGGCGACATCGTCGGCATGGTCGACGCGGATCACGTCCTGCTCGATGATCGGGCCTGCGTCGAGTTCGGCGGTGACATAGTGGCAGGTGGCGCCGATCAGTTTCACGCCGCGCGCGAACGCCTGGTGATAGGGGCGGGCGCCGATGAACGACGGCAAGAAGCTGTGGTGGATGTTGATCGCGCGGCCGGCCCAGTGCTCGCACAGTGATTCGGGCAGCACCTGCATGAAGCGTGCAAGAACAACGGCGTCGGGGTTGTGAGCGTCGACCAGGGCGCGGACCTTCTCGAAGGACGGTCCCCGTTCGGCCGGGTCCTTGGCGAACGGAACGTGGTGAAAGTCGATCCCGTGGCGCTCGGTGACACTGCGCAGATCCTCGTGATTGCCGATGACGGCGCTGATTTCAGCCGGGAGTTCCCCGCCCGCAGCGCGGCCCAGGAGGTCATGCAAGCAGTGGCCTTCCTTGCTCACGAGCAGCACGATCTTCTTGGGAGCACCCGAGTCGTGAAGGGTCCACTCGGTTTCCGGACCGATCTCGGCTGCAACAGCTTTGAACCGTTCACGAAGCTCGTCGATGCTCATGCTCACCGAAGACGCACGGACCGCCTGCCGCGTGAAGAACCAGCCGGTGTCGGCATCGGCGTGATACGCAGCTTCCACGATCCATCCACCGACGTCGGTGAGAAAGGTCGAGATGCGTGCGACGATGCCCGTGGTGTCGGGGCAGCCGAGGGACAGAACATAGCGACGATCGTCGATCGAAGGTGCAGCGGTCATGCGGCCTAGTCTCTCAGGTGCGGCTGCGGCGACGGTCGCGTGGTGGTGTGCCAAGCTTTCCACCATGTCTGAAGCTGCACTCACTCGTTCCCAGGTTGCCGCGATGGTGGACCACACTCTGCTCAAACCCGAAGCCACCGCGGCCGATGTCACCGCCTTGATCGACGAAGCACGCAGCCTCGGTGTGCTCGCGGTCTGCGTCTCGCCGTCGATGTTGCCGATTCGCGCCGACGGACTGGTGACGGCGGCCGTCGTCGGATTCCCGTCGGGGAAGCATCATTCACTGGTCAAGGGCGCTGAAGCGCGACTGGCCGTCGATCAAGGCGCAGCCGAGATCGACATGGTAATCGACGTAGGAGCGGCGGTCGCCGGCGACTACAGCGCGGTGTTGGCAGACATCCTCACCGTCCGCGAGGCGATGGGGGAGAGTGCGATCCTCAAGGTGATCCTCGAAACCGCAGCGCTGTCCGATGAGGCCATCGTCGAATGTTGCCGCGCAGCTGTGCGTGCCGGGGCGAACTTCGTCAAGACCTCCACCGGCTTCCACCCCGCGGGCGGAGCGACGGTCGAGGCCGTCGCACTGATGGCGCAGACGGTCGGCCCGGGCGTGGGAGTCAAGGCCAGTGGCGGAATACGTACGACGCAGGCAGCACTCGACATGATCGCGGCCGGTGCCACCCGCCTCGGATTGTCCGGAACCCGAGCAGTACTGGACGGACTGGCCGACTAGGTCAGCAGGCCGCAGCTGTCCGGCACCGCCGAGGTGTTCTGGTTGTTCGCGTCGGCGACGGGCATGGCGTAGGCGCCACCCTCGAGCGAGATCTCGATAGCGTCGTCGGTGACGGTCAGCTTGGTGGGCTTCATGTCCAGCGGGTACGTCTGCAGGCTGTCGGTGAGTGTCTGGACGATGCCGTCGACCAGGTCGGTCGGCAGACCCAATCCGAGAATCTCGGCGCCGACGGTCTGGACGTCGACCACACCGTTGGTGACGGTGGGCTTGACCGTGAGCTTCGCGAGCCCGACCGGTCCGACGTCGAACGCGAGTGTTCCGGCGCTCGAGTCGGCGGTGACGCCGGAGACGAGCCCGCCGAAGGTCTGTTCCTGCAAGGTGGCGAGAATGCCTGCGGTAGACCAGTTGACGTCGGCGCTGGAGCTGCCGATGGTGCCGCTGTTACCCGCCGAGGGCTGCAGGTTGATGTCGTTCACCTTCGCGTGAACCTGCATTCCCGTTGCGGGGCCGAACGACGAGTCGTCACTGTCGATGCTGATGTACGGCACCTTCTTGTCGACTGCCTGCAGGAGTACTGGCTTCCAGCTCAACCCGACATCGACCTGGGATCCCAGTTCGCTCTGGAACTGGTCGGCCATGCAGGTCTTCACCTGGTTGCGTACGTACAGTTCTCCACCGACGAGTGCCGCGACGAGTACGGCGATCACCACGAGAAGGATGATGAGCACTCGGTTGCGCGGACGAGGGTTGTTCGCTGCGACAGTCATTCGCCAGATTCTTCCCGACGAGTCTGAACGAACTCTGTGAATACGCACTTCCTCATTCCTGTGATGCGCGACACAGTCGCCCGTAGTCTGTTCGAAACGGCGTTTTCGACGGTCACCGGAGGTGGTCATGGCTTCGGACTACGAGTCACTCGAGCTGCTGGCGCTACGACAGTGTGGATTTGTCACGGCTCTCCAGGCATCCGAACTGGGTTTCGGTCTGGCCCTGATGGACGAGATGACGGAATCCGGAGCTTGGACGTGTGAGTGTCGCGGACTTTTTCGCCTCGAACGCGTCAGACATACTGCCTTGGACGAGTTTGCGAAGTGGTGCACGTGGTTCGCCGGTAGCGCCACCGTCTCGCACTACAGTGCCGCAGATCTGCATGGCCTCGGGCACCTGCAACCTCGTTTCATTCATCTCTCCGTTGCGCATCCTCTCGCGGCGCCGACCCGCCAGGTCGCACTGCATCGACTGCCGCTCGCGGACGACGAGTGTGAACAGATCGGGCCCATCCGCATCACCACGCCTTTGCGCACCGTGCACGACCTCGCTTCCGGTGGAATTTCCCAAGTCCTACTCAACGAAGTAGTCGCCGATGCGGTGGCGATCGGTCGACTCGATGCGCACGAGTTGTATCTCTCGTGTGAGAACGCGAGTGTGGATGTTGCTGTTCGAGTGGAGTTGGCGCTCGCCGCAAGCCTGTAATCGAGATTGAATTTTTATACTTCTGCGAGCTTCTGGCATCACGTCCCAAATCGAATATGACGCCCATATCAGAGATGAGTGCGGGACTTACGGAATGGCCGATGTGGGGCGGCGACGTGAAGACGTTCGAGTTCCAGTATCGCGTTGGTGCGGATTGTGCGCTGTAAAGGTAGGGCAGTCCGTTGAGCTGAAGGCGGCAGTGACCGGTGGTGCCGACGGTGATTCGGTCGAGTTCTTCGACGGCGCCACCAGGATCGGTGCGGGCACGCTCGCCAATGGTGCTGCAACACTTGCCTGGACACCGGCCGACGTCCGAACGCACAGCGTGACGGCCAAATATCTCGGCAATGCGAAGGTATCGACCTCGACGTCTTCGGCTGTCGACGTCGTCGTCTCCGAAGACGACAAGAGCACTGCCACCACGATCACCGGTCCCGCAAGTGCGGTGGCGGTGTACTCCGGTTCCGGTGTGTACCAGGCCTCGACGTCCGCGCCGCATGCGTTGACGGTCGCTCCGGTAGTCGTTCACTGACTCCGTCTCGACCGGTGCTGCAGGCGGAACCGTGCAGTTCAAGCAAGGCGGCAGGGATCTGGGCTCACCGATTCCCGTGAACGTCAAGGCGCCGGCTCCCACCGACCAGCAGACCCAAACGACCTTGACCGTTCCGGCGAATGCGAAAACCGGTACGGCAGTTGGTCTCTCCGTAGCCGTCACGCCGACTCCCGTAGGCGGCACGGTGCAGTTCAAGGACGGCTCGGGCAATCTCGGCTCGCCGGTGTCGGTCGTCGACGGCAAGGCGTCGATCATGCACGAGTTCGCGAGCGTCGGCACGCATGACATCACGGCCGTCTACTCGGGTGCCACAGGATTCCTCACCTCTACCTCGGCCGCGCGGGCGGTTTCGGTTCCGGCTCCGGCCGCGGAGGATCAGGAAATGTCCATCACCGTGAGCGTCCCGGCATCAGCGGTCAATGGCGCGAAGGCCGATCTTGTTGCGGCAGTTGTACCTACGCTCAGCGCAGGAACGGTCCAGTTCATGGATGGAGCCACCCCGATCGGTGGATCGGTTACCGTGGTGAACGGCAAGGCCACGCTCTCACATACTTTCACCGAACTCGGCGATCGTCGAATCACCGCGGTGTTCAGCGGAACTGACGGCTACCTCGGTTCCGAGACCCAGGCTGTAGTCACCGTCAAGGTCACGGCAGAGTCTGACGGCGGCGATCCCGGCAACGGCGGCAGTTCGACCGGTTCGCTGGGAAGCCTGGAAAACACCTTCGGGTCCTAGCCCGACGCCGGCACAAAGACGCCTCGCCGCGGAGAACACCTCCGCGGCGGGGCGTTTCCCGTCTGTGAGTTCAGGGATTCGGCGCTACGACGTGCCAGGGCACGGTCAAGATGCAGTCACGAAGACGTCGACGCGCGGGTTGGACGGGAATTCCCTGTGCCCGAAGAATTTCCAAGGCGGCGGCCCACCGGTGGCGAGGGCCGAACGAGGCGTGGGGCGCAGCGGTGGCCCAGGCTCGATCGGCAGCGCTCAGCAACGCATGGATCGGCTCGCCCGGAACATTGCGATGGATGAGAGCCTTCGGCAGTCGTTCCGCGATGTCGGACGGTCGCTCGATGTCGAAGGGGTCCCAAGCCAATGTCAGCGTCAGCGGACGATCGGCGTCGAGAAGTACCCAGGCGCAACGTCTCCCGAGTTCGTCGCAGGTGCCGTCGAGTAACAGTCCGCCCGGTGCGAGACCGGACTGAATGTGTGACCACGCAGAGTCCACAGCCTCCTCCGGGTACTGCCGGAGCACGTTGAAGGCGCGTACGAAGACGGGTGTGAGACCGGCCAGTTCGAATCCACCGCGGGCGAAGCTGACACCGTCACGACTCTCGACCACGCGGGCGGGGTCGATCTCGAGTCCGATGACGCGTCGGTCCCGCCGGACAGCGGTGAGGCGGCTTGCCATCTCGAAGGTGGTATCCGGCCTCGCCCCGTAGCCGAGGTCGACTATCAACGGATCGGCTGCGTTGTTCAGGGCGTGCGCGATCGTGCGGTTGTGGACAATCCACCGGTCACTTCGTCGCAGTCTGTTGATCCCCGTCGTGCCACGGGTGATGACCCCCTCGATCTTCGGGGGTGGAGCCTTCTTCACGCCGGCTTCAGCGAGCGGCGAGCCAGGTCGCGGTGACCTGTGCCTCGGTGCGGAACAGATCTACGAGGTTGATCAGCATGAGCTGTTCCAACTTCGCGCCGATGAACGGGATGAATACCTTGGCCTCGGACGTGGTTCGCAGTGTGGACCCGGTATCGGTAGCGAACAACTCCATGGTTCCGGACAGACTTCCCGGCCCGGCGGGGATCGAAGCCTCATACGTTCCGGTCACGGTGTCACCGAAGGCGCCGTAGGACTCCTTGCGAGTGATGACAAGATCCTTCTTCATCACCGTCTGAGCAATGTCTGGCAAATCGGTGCGCGGAAGAATGTGGTGGAGCACGAGATCGATTCCGGTATCGGTGACCTCGAAATGTTCCACATGGTTCTCGGAGTGCTTGCGCATCTCCTCGACGCGGGCCTCCCAGTACGAGCGGTCCGCCAGCGCCGCGTAGACCTGCTCGGGGGAGTGCTGATAGCGGGCGGAGTAGTCGATGCGGCGAGCCATGATCGGAAAGAATACCTGTTACCCGCTGTGACAAGCCAAATTGGCCGTATCCACAACTGTCGCCGCCCGCAGGGTTTTACTTCGCGATCCACTCCCGGGTGAAGTCCTGTTCAGCCTGGATGAGTCGGACAACCTCGTCGACTATCGCGCTCTCGATCTTTCCGCCGAGGAACGGGATCTTGACCTCGACCTCACCGTCGACCTCGAGAGTGGCGGAGTCCTCGTCACCAGTCAGAACCTGGGTGCCCTCGATACGGGCGGGAACACCGTCGACGTGGGCGGAGAAGGTTCCGGTAGCCCTGCCGTCCTTGAACGGGGCCATCGTTTCACTGCGCTTGATGACGATGTCGCCGTTGACGACCTTCGACACCATGCTCGGGAGGTGCTCGGCGGCAATGATCTGCGACATCGTGGCCGCAACGGTCTCGTCGCGGACGGTCAGCTCTTCGATCGTTGCGCCGGGACCACCGACAGCGACGATTCGGTCGCGCCAGTACTGCTCGGAGGTCACCGCCTCATGGACCTTCTCGGCGGGGACTGTGTACTTCGACGAATGCTCGATGCGACGGCTCACGATTGTGGAGGCTACCGTTTATCGATGTGTGGGACGTAACCATTGGCAGACGCGTCGTGGAATCAGGCGCTTTCGTGTCCGAGAACGTTGACTTGTCAGGATTGACGACGCTGCGAATCGGGGGACCGGCGCGGCTGCTCGCAGAATGCCCGACGACGCAGTCGTTGATCGACGTCGTGACGCTGCTCGATCGCGAGCAGATCCCGACGCTGATTCTCGCCGGCGGATCGAATCTCGTGATTTCCGACGAGGGATTCGACGGAGTTGTCGTTCGTGTGGCCAACACCACCGTGAGCCTCGACACGGACCGCGTCGTTGCCGAAGCGGGTGCGGTGTGGGACGAAGTAGTCGGCCAATCCGTCGCCGCGGAGTTGGGTGGCCTCGAGTGTCTCTCCGGGATTCCGGGCTCCACGGGTGCGACGCCGGTACAGAACGTCGGCGCGTACGGCGTCGAGGTGGGCTCGCGACTCCGGCGAGTTCAATTGCTCGACCGGCGCAATGGCGAAGTGTCGTGGGTCGAACCGTCGAAACTCGAATTGGGTTACCGGTCGAGCGTCCTCAAGCATTCGGACGCAGCACTGGTTCTCGCCGTCGAATTCGACGCGTCGACCGACGGATTGAGCGCCCCGCTCGCGTACCGCGAACTGTTCACCGCGCTGGGAGCAGAAGAAGGCGCGCGGTTGCCTGCGTCGCAGGTCCGTGAGGCAGTTCTGGGACTTCGGACAGGCAAGGCGATGGTCCTCGATCCGTACGATCACGACACCTGGAGCGCGGGTTCGTTCTTCACCAACCCCGTGGTGCCGGGCGACAAGCTGCCTGCCGTGCTCGCAGCCATCGCCGAACAGCTCGGCGACGTCACCGTGCCGCAGTTCTCCGGCAGTGGTGGGACGAAGCTCTCGGCCGGATGGTTGATCGAACGGGCCGGATTCTCGAAGGGTTACCCCGGCGAAGATGCACCGGCCAGGCTGTCGACCAAACACACCTTGGCGTTGACCAACAGAGGGTCCGCAACGAGTGCGGATGTGGTCTCGCTCGCGCGGGCAGTGCGCGACGGGGTCGAGGCCGCGTTCGGCGTCCGCCTGGAACCGGAACCGGTAACTGTGGGCTGCACCGTCTGATTCCTGACAGAGCCCGCAGGTAGCCTGTTGAAGTGCATGAGCTGGGTGGTCGGAGAAGTCGTTCGCGTCTTGTTGCGTTGGTAGCTGTATTGCTCGCTGTGATGGTGGCCGTCGTCGGCTGCACGATCGGCGGCAAGGACGGACAGGGCGGCGCGGCGGCCGCCGAACCAGCACCGGTGGCGACCGTGGTGTCGACGCCGGCGCCCGGTACCAAAGATGTCAGCCCGGTCGCCCCCGTCTCGGTAGCAGTGACCCAGGGAACGCTGTCCGACGTCAACCTCAGCAACGCGGCCGGTAAAGCCGTCGCCGGACAACTGTCGCCCGACAAGACATCGTTCGCCGTCAGTGAGGCACTCGGCTACGGCACCACGTATTCGTGGTCGGGCTCGGCAACCGGAACCGACGGTAAATCCGTGCCGGTCCAAGGGAGCTTTACGACGGTTGCCCCGGAGTCGACCACCGGCGCCACCCTCAACATCGCCGACGGCCAGGAAGTTGGCATCGCGGCACCGATCACCGTGCAGTTCGACAACTCTGTAGTCGACAAGGCGGCCGTCGAGAAAGCGCTTGTCGTGACCACCGTGCCTCCCACCGCCGGATCGTGGGCTTGGCTGGCTGACGACAACGGCGGATCTCGGGCTCATTGGCGCCCGGCCGATTACTGGGTGCCAGGAACGGCTGTCCATCTGGATGCCAAGCTCTACGGTTTGAACTACGGCGGTGGCGCCTACGGCGACCAGGATCTCACCCTCGATTTCACGATCGGTCGCAGCCAGATCGTGAAGGCGAATGCACCGAGCCACCGCATGCAGGTGGTGCGCGACGGCCAGACGATCATGGACATTCCCGTCAGCTACGGCGAGGGCAACGAACCCCGAAACGTCACGCGCAGTGGCATTCACATGGTGACCGAGAAGTACGAAGACTTCATGATGTCCAACCCGCCGTTCTACGAGAACGTGCGCGAGCGTTGGGCGGTGCGCATCTCCAACAACGGCGAATTCATCCACGCCAATCCTGAAACCACCGGGGTGCAGGGCTCGTCGAACGTCACGAACGGTTGCATCAACCTGTCGACGTCCGACGCGCAGGAGTACTTCGGAACGGCCCTCTACGGTGACCCCGTCGAGGTGACCGGCACGTCGATCGACCTGTCTCCTGCGGACGGCGACATCTACGACTGGGCGATCGATCTGCCGACCTGGAAGTCGATGTCCGCACTGCCGTAAACCGATTTGTTGCTGTGAACCGAGCAATCTGGGGAAGTTCGGAACCATCCGGGCGTTGCGTGCGTCAGTACAGGTAAGTGCTGTCGGCTCGGGGGAGTCTGACGGAGGTTTCGACGTCAGGGGGACGGCAGTGGGCATTCCATTTCTGGAAGACGTGCTGAGCAGAATTTCCGAAGCGACGCAGGCCGTCCCTTCCGGCGTGGCGGCATTGCCAGTTGTCGGTATTCCCGTCGCGAGCGCAATCGCTACATCTGCTCTGGTTCAATCCGTGACCGACGACCGCGGCGCGTTCGACGGCGAGATGGCTGCTGCGACTGCGGACGCCGATTCAGAACGCGCACGAGCCTGGGGTGAGCGCGATGCCCTCACCGCTCAGACCTCGTCGCTGGAGTACAGCGAACATGCAATCGTGGACGACGATCCGTTCGACGCGATGTCGCACTCCGAAATCTTCGATCACGTCAACGAGATGGATCCGGCAACCCTGAGCGCAATCGGCGAGGCCTGGAAGGCAATTGCCGGCCGGGTGGAAGCCGGCATCGGGAAGTTCCAGAACGATGTGAACGGCGCGATCACCGAAGGATGGCAGGGGCGGGGCGGCTCTGCTGCGTTGGAAGCCGTGCTGGCCTACTCGGCAGATGCGGGTGAGCTGAAGGTGCGGGTCGATCTGATCTCGAACAAGATCGAGGAGGCGAAGATCGCACTCCACGAGGCCAAACGCTCGATTCCGGCACCCGACGGCGCCTCGACGGTCGAGATGATCCTCAGCGTGGTTCCCGGGGCTACGTGGAAGCAGGCCCAATACGAAGCGGAAGAAGCCGAACGTCAAGCGCGTCAGGTGATGAAGGACGTGTATCTGCCGTACATGAAGCGCGCGGACGACCAGGTGCCGATCCTCCCGGCCGCGTTCAATCCGGTCACCGGCAGTGGAGGGTCAGGCAGTGGAGGGTCAGGCAGTGGAGGGTCTGGGGGCGGCGCATTCGGTGGCGGTGGTTCCGGCGGCGGGAACACTTCGGGTTCGGGGAACGGGCTCGGCACGCCACCTACATCGGGTGGCGGAGTTGGTGGAGGAGCGGACGGTGGAAACTCCGGCGGTGCAAACCCGGCAGGAGACGGTTCCGGTCAGAACGCATCCGGAACCAGTTCCGTAGATGGTGACAACCGTAGCGGCGTTGATGCCCAAGGGAATTCGGGTGCCGATGCTGCCCGGTTCGCAAACGATTCCGGCCCGGCCGGGACTACCGCGGCACATGCCGGCCCACTGCCGGCCGGTGCAGCGCCAGGTGCCCTGGCAGGTGCAACTCCGAATGGTGCTCAGCTCGGTTCCGGAGTGCCTTCAGGCCTCATGGGTAGCGGTTCGGGTGGTGGTTCCGCAGGTGGAATCGGTACCGGCGGCTTCGGGCCAGGCGGAACCGGAGGTGGCGCTCTCGGACCTGGCGGCCTCGCCGGTGGCGCTCTCGGCCCTAGCGGCCTCGCCAATGGCGGGCGTGGGGGCGTCAACGGAACTGGCGGTACCTCGGCGACGGGCGCGCAGAGCGGTCGAGGCGCGATGGGTGGCGTCGGCGGCATGGCACCGGGACGCGGACAAGGACAAGACGAAGACAACGTTCACGACACCCCCGGCTACCTCGTCACGGTCGAGAACGGCAACGCCCTGATCGGCGACCTACCCATGGTCTCCCCGGCGGTGTTGGGCGAATGACCACCAAGCAGTGGCAATTCACCGGCCTCGAATTCTCGATCCTCTGGGAAGCGGTCGGACGTGACCGCCTCCCGTACCCGCTTCGGTTTCGTTCGACGGCCGAAACCATGAACGAGCTGACAGCGGAGCGCCGTCGAGCGGGAGCGCGCCTGTCTTCCATGCTTGACGATCGGCTGCATCACGTTCTCGGGGCACTTGCGAATCCCGCTGCGCGCGTCGAGGTTTCCGGTTTTCACGGGCCGAACATGAGTACAGTGACGCGATTGCACGGCGTTGTTGCCGGCGATCTGGGCGTGCTCGCAACCCAACTGCCCGGCAGGACCTCGGACTGTGGCTCCGATGTGGTTCTGAGCGTGGCGCATCCGTCGGCAATTCCGCGGATGCTGGTCGATCGGCTGCCCGCCTGCTCCGCCGGATCGGAGCGTGGTGTGAGCATCGAGAGATCGAAACCTGCCGGGGGACAGAGCTTTCTGAGCAGCGCCGGCAGTGCACGCGGGAGCGAGGAAGTGCGCAGGTTCTTCGGCCGAGCACGGACCTCGATCGGTGAAGTCACCGCATACCCAGGCGGAGCCGTCGACAGCAGACCGACCGACGACGGAATAACGTTCCACTGGTACGACTATGGCGATGACGGTCGGTACATCATCACCGCGGGTGAAACCGTCAGTGCCCGCGGCGCTTCCGCGGAAATGACGGAGGCCGAGATTGCACGCAATCTCGGCCTCGTCCTACACCGGGCGATTCGCACTGGTTAGTCAGAACGACTCGAACTAGTTGGTGGTGCGGTGGAACCGGCCGGGGCTTGCCTGATCCCTCGGCTTGACGACGATCTGATCGAGGTTCACGTGCGACGGCCGCGAGGCGACAAAACCGATGATCTCGGCGATGTCCTGCGCCACCAACGGTGTGATTCCCTCGTACACCTTGTCTGCCTTGTCCTGATCACCTTCGAACCGGACGAGTGAGAACTCCGTCTCGACGGCTCCCGGCGCGATTTCGGTCAGACGAACGGGCTTGCCCAACAGTTCACCGCGCAATGTCCGGTGAAGGACGGCTTGAGCGTGCTTGGCGGTGGTGTAGCCCGAGCCGTTGTCGTATGCCTCCAGCGCGGCCACCGAGGTGATGGTCACGACCAGACCATCGCCCGAATCGATCAGCTTGGGCAGCAGTGCCTTCGTCACACGCAACGTGCCCAGGACATTGGTCTCCCACATCCACCGCCAGTCGTCCAGATCGGCGTCCAGGACCGTCGCCAGACCCTTTGCGCCACCCGCGTTGTTGACCAACACGTCGACACGGGGGACCACCGCAGCGAACGCGTCGACGGAATCCTCGTCGGTGACGTCGAGTTCGAGAGCAGTACCACCGATTTCCTCGGCGATCTTCTCGAGACGATCGACGCGGCGAGCACCGATCACGACGTGGAATCCCTGAGCTGCCAGGGTGCGAGCGGTGGCCTCACCGATTCCGGAGCTGGCTCCGGTGACTACGGCGATACGGGCATCGGAAGAAATGGTCATGATGCAATCGTAGGGCTAGTCGGCGGCATACTCTGCTTCCCGTTCGATGGATTCGATGTGACGACGCGGTACCTGTATCCGGCCGGGTGTGTAGGTGACGGCGCGCAGAGAGCCGCTGTACCGGAACGGTCCGTGGCGTCGGCGCACATCCCACGACACCGGCCCTCTCGCGTCGACGCCGACTGAAATGCCGGTCCACGGCGCCATCCCGACCAGTTGTACCTGCCCGAGTAGTTGACCCGCATGGATTCCGTCGACACTGACGTGGAGATCCCAACGCAGCCGAGGTACCACCGTCACGGACACGTCGATGCGCTTGCTGCCGATCGCCAACGGGCCTGCATCGACCACGGAGTAGGAACCGAATGCGTTGTATCCGAGATGCAGGTGCCCGTCCTCGACGTAGAGAAGATATCCGCCCTGTGGATCACCGTGAGCGACAAGAACACCGGCGTCACCTGCTCGGTAACCGTCGAGTTCGACGGTGATGTCGAAGTCGCGGAACCCGATCAGTTTGCTCGACCGGTAGCGCTCCAGTGGAGGTGTTCCGGCAAGCAGACGGACCGGGCGCGAGAGTGCTTCCTCCGCCGGCCGCCGGACTGCGCCCACCGAGTTGCCGAGCAGTGGAAAGACGGTGTTCGCCCACGCCGAGTGGTCCCAGGCCTCGGCGAGTTCGCGGACCTTGTCGGGAAACCGTGATGCGAGGTCGTCAAGTTCGGTCGGGTCGGTGCGGACGTCGAACAATTGCCAGTGTGGCTTGTCGATGTCGTCCGGCGCCAGGGCCAGCAGTTTCCAACCGTCCTTGTAGTAGCCGCGGTTGCCGGTCATCTCGGTGTACTGCTCGGTGTGAGTGCTCGGAGCGGTGGACGATCGCAGAACCGGTGCGGTCGAGACACCGTCGAACTCCTTCACCGGAAGCCCGTTGCGTACGCTCGGTGCGTCGATTCCGGCCAGGTCCAGCAGCGTGGGGGTCAGGTCGGTGACGTACGCGAACTGGTCGCGAATCCCGTTGTCGTCTGCTCCGGGTTTCAATCCCGCGGGCCACGACAGGACGAAGGGAACACGAATTCCCCCCGCGAAGGACTGCCCTTTGTAGAACCGGAAGGGGGTGTTGGACGTCTGCCCCCATCCACGTGGATAGTGGACGCCCAACTCCGGTCCGCCGATCAGGGATTCGTCGTGGGGGACATCGCCGACCCAGTCCGGATCCTGGATATGCGCGAATTGTGCGAAGTAGCTTCGGGTTCCGTCCGAACCGCCCTCGGCGGTGCCGCCGTTGTCCGAGGTGAAGACGATGATCGTGTTGTCGAGCTCGCCCAGCTCGTCCAGGGTGTCGACGATGCGTCCGACGCTCTGATCGATCGAGTCGACCATCGCCGCGTACACCTCCATGTAGCGGGCGAACCGAGACTGTACTTCCGGTGTGAGCGAATGCCATTCGGGGACGTCGAAGCCGGGTTCGGAGTTTCGCGGAGCCTGCCGTGTTCCGTCCGGAAAGAGTCCTTGCAGGAGCTGAGAGGCGAACCGAGACTCTCGGATTCGATCCCAGCCCTCGTCGTAGCGACCGCGGTATTTTGCCTGATCGGCCGGCTTGGCCTGCAAAGGTCCGTGCATCGCGACGTGCGCGAAGTAGAGGAAGAACGGCTTGTCCTGATCGTGGGCGCGCAGATCCTTGATGTACCCGACGGCCTTGTCGGTCAGATCGTCGGTGAGGTAGTAGCCCTCGGGATACTCGTCGACGTCGACCACCGAATTGTCGGAGATCAACTGATTGGGATAGTAGAAGGAATTGAGGCCTTCGAGCGAGCCGTAGTATCGATCGAAACCGCGCTGCGTCGGCCAGGAATCGCGACTTCGGCCCGGGGCGAGGTTTGCGTCGCGCACGAGATGCCACTTGCCCACCGCATAGGTTGCATAGCCTGCGCCGCGCAGGATTTCGGGGAGTGTCTGTACGTCGTCGGCCAATTCCAGGCGCAGCCCGGGGTATCCCGGATCGGCGTTGGCGACAAATCCGTACCCGGCGCGGTGCGGATTGAGGCCGGTGAGAAGTGCGGCGCGTGAGGGTGAGCAGAGGGGTGTCGTGTGATAGTTGGTCAACCGAACACCCTGTGCGGCAAGCCGATCGAGGGTCGGAGTCTCGATCTCGGAGCCGAAAGGCCCGATGTCGCTGTATCCCATGTCGTCGATCAGAACCACGACGATGTTGGGTGATCCGGGAGTCGGGGTCGAGGCGGTGGGCCACGACGGGGCCGAATCGGCTGCGGTGCGGCCGATTCGGCCCTCGAAGCCTTCGTAACCGCGGGCATGCGGAGGAAGGATGGAATCCGGTGAAGTCATGGGAGAGTCGAGGCACCTTCGATAATCGAGTATTCGGAAGCGTCGCCGGCGATGCTGCTGCTTCGTTCCCCGTGGATGTTGACCGGAATGTCACCGGCAAGTGTGATGCGCTCCAGACGGCGGTACTGATCGTCGTAGTCGGCGATCGCGTAGTGCTGGGTGGCGCGGTTGTCCCAGAGGGCGACATCACCCGCCGCCCAGTTCCAGCGCGTCGTGTACTCGAGCTTGATGGCGTGATCCTGCAGGAGCTTGAACACACCGTTCGACTGTTCGGTGCTCAACCCGACGAAGTTCTTGACAAAGTGTCCGAGGACGAGCGTGCGTTCTCCGGTTTCGGGGTGGACACGCACCACCGGGTGTTCCGTCTCGAAGTACGTGGACTGGAACTCTTCGCGGTAGGCGGCCGTGCGATCTTCGGTGAGCCGCTCGGCGCTGGTGGCCGCGTAGTCGTAGACGTTCGTGTGGCGGGCCCAGAGGTTCTCCGCGAGCGCCTTGAGCGGATCCGGGAGTCCGTTGTAGGCGGCTACCCCTGACGCCCACGTCGTGGAACCGCCGTATTCGGGTAGCTGCACCGCGCGCAGGATCGACGCCTTGGGGATGCGATCGACGAAGGTGACGTCGGTGTGCCAACTGTTGGCCTTGCCCAGGTCCGAATCGATGGGGAGGACTTTTGCGCCGTGCGACTTCACCGTTGGGTGGGCAGTGGTCGGGGTGCCCAGCAGCTGGGCGAACTCGTACTGCGAATCGTTGTCGAGGTGGTCTTGCCCGCGGAAGAAGATCACCTTGTGTTCGAGAAGTGCCTGTCGGATGAGCGAGATCGTCGCCGGGTCGAGGTGCCCGCCGAGGGTGATTCCGTCGATGCGGGCGCCGATATGCGCGCCGAGGGCGGTGACAGTGCCGCGAGCGGCGTCAGCAGCCGCTCCGTTCGTCGACGCCGCATTGGTGAGGGTCGGCTTGGCGAAAGCTGTAGACATGGTGCACCTTTCGTGGGGAGTGTGCCCACCCAAACACGCGAGATTTCGCCACGACAGGGTTGCGTTCAGTGTGATCGTTACCGCACCTGATTTGTGAATCTCGGTGAAGCTGCTACTTTTGGAGCCATGTCGACCGACCAGCCTGCCGCTTTGCGGGTCACCTATGTGACCGCTGCGCTTGGTTCGCGTCTGCCTCTGGCGCGAGAGCTGTGTTGTCGCCGCCGTTCTTTCTGCAGCTAATTTCTGCGCCTTTTCTGTCTACTTCTTCGTGTGACCAGTGGAAACGCTGATTTCTCGGTCGACAGAGATATGCGCCTTCTCCTCCTTCTGCAAGGGACAGCCATGTCGACACCCACCATCTCTGCCATTCCGAACATCCGATCGCGAACCGCGCTCTCGGGAACCCGGACCCGTACCCAGATTGTTGCGCCCGAACTGCGCATTGCCGACGGTCCGTCCGCGACTGTGTTGCGCATTGCTCGATCCCGCGGACCGCTCTCTCGCGATACCGCCGCGAAAGCGTCCGGACTGAGTATTGCCACCGTGAACCGGCAGGTCACGAGCCTGCTCGACCTCGGAATCCTGCGCGAACGCGCAGACCTGACAGCCTCCGGCGCCATCGGGCGTCCGCGGGTTCCGTTCGAGGTCAATCACGAGCCGTACCTGACCGTCGGCATCCACATCGGTGCCGTAGTCACCAGCATCATCGCCAGCGACATTCGTGGCAAGGTGCTCGGCGCCGTCGAGATTCCGACGCCCGCCACCAATTCCGCTGTCGCACTTGCCACCATTGCGCGGTCGGCCAAATCGTTTGCCTCACGGTGGCACAAGCGTCGCCCGCTCGCCGTCGGCGTGGCCATCGGCGGTCGCGTCGATTCAGCGACCGGAGTAGTCGATCACCCGCGCCTGGGGTGGAAGGGCGCCAAGGTCGGGTCCATCATCGGAGCCGGCTTGGACCTCCCCGTTTCGGTCGCCGCCCACGTCGAAGCGATGGCCGCGTCGGAACTTCTGCTCAGCAACGACCGCGCCGAGGCGCCAACGCCGGGAACCACCGGACTGTACTTCTACGCCCGTGAAACCGCTGGTATCGCAATCACTTTCGAAGGGCGAGTGCACACTCCGTCCAGCGGGCCCGGTTCGATCGCGCACCTGCCCACCGGCTCGTCGGCGCGGTGCACCTGCGGCGCGGTGGGTTGCTTGGAAGCGACGATCAGCGACCGCGCGGTCGTCGCGCAGGCGCTGTCTTCGGGCGCAGTGATCCAGGGCAGTGAGCGTGTCACGATCGCCGATGTCTATCGTGCTGCGTCGGCGGGTTCCATTCCGGCTCACGAACTTCTGGTCGACCGGGCGCGCGTGCTCGGCCGGACAGTGGCGATGTTGCGTGACCTGTTCAACCCGGATCGGGTGATCCTCGGTGGCCAGGCGTTCACCGACTATCCGGCCGGCGTGCCGCACGTCGCCGAGGCTTTCTCGTCGGCATCCTCCTTGGAGCGCAAGGATATTCGAATCACCGGTTTCGGCAATCGCGTTCAGGAATACGCCTCGACGGTCGTGTCACTGAGCTCGCTGTTCGCCGATCCGGCGGCGGCAATGCGGCGTGCGTCGGCCGTCTGACTGCGAAGAGGGCAGTCAGAGTTCCGGTCGATCGAGCACCCGCAACCACGAACCGTCGGGCTGGCGGCGCGCCACCTGTGTGCGTCCGCCGGTTCCGTCGGAAGGTTTGGTCGAGGTCATGGCGAGGTCGTCGCTGATCACCGTTGGTAGGGTTTCCTCGACGGTGAATGTCGGTGCTGCTGCGAGCATCTGAGAAATCACTTCGCGGATGGCCTGACGGCCGATCGTGAGGGATCCGGGTGGAAACGCCATCACAGCGTTTTCCTCGTACAGTCCGGCGACAGCGTCTGCGTTTCCGGCGTTCGCGAACTGGACGAAGAGTCGGGCAATATCTTCGGGGGTTGCGGCCTTCTGAACTTCATGTGTTGTTGTCATGTTTCCATCGTGCAAGCACACTTTCGATAAGTCCAAGATCTAGTTTGTCTCAAAGCTAGAATCAACAGTTATGGAACTCCGGCAGCTGGAATACTTCGTCACGGTAGCGGAGGAAGCCAATTTCACTCGCGCCGCCGAGCGGCTTCACGTAGCACAGCCGGGTGTGAGTGCGCAGGTCAAAAGACTGGAACGTGAGCTGGGGCAGGAGTTGCTCGATCGTAGTGGTCGAACCGTTCGTCTGACCGATGCCGGGCGAGCCGTCCTCCCACACGCCCGCGCTGCACTTGCTTCCGTGCAGAGCAGTCGCGACGTTGTCGACGCCTTGAACGGACTGGTTCGGGGCTCGGTTTCGGTCGGGATGGTCACCGCCTGCGCTTCCGCCGATCTGACCGATCTGCTCAGTCGTCTACACACCAGACACCCAGGTTTGGACATTTCGCTGGCCGAGGACGATTCGCGCAGCCTGCTTGCCGGAGTGGTGGACGGAACCTTCGACATAGCCGTCATCGGAGTTGCGGGCGAGCTGCCGGAAGGCCTCGAATCGAGGGTGATCACCGACGAACGACTGGTGGCCGCAGTGGCGGCGGATCATCCGCTGGCCGCGTTGTCGTCTCTGCCGTTTGCCGAACTCGCCACGCGATCGGTCATCTGTCTTCCGGAGGGAACCGGTATCAGGACGTGTCTGGACTTCGCGTGCGCCGCGGCCGGCACGAAGGCGACGGTTGCGCTCGAGGCAAGCAACCTCGGCATCATCGTTTCGTTGGCCGCACAGGGGTTGGGAATCGCTGTGCTTCCCGAGTCGACAGTGGGGGAGTTGCATCGGATCGATCTCGAACCGGAAGCTCGATCCCGGTTGGAATTGGTCTGGCGTTCGTCGGGCGGCAAGAACCCGGCGGCATCCGCTCTCATCGATCTCGCGAGAGCTGTTCCCGCCGAGTGAGTTCGGCCTGCGCCCGATCCAATCCGCCGTGCTCTAGGGCGGCCAATCGTGATCTGTCCTTCCAGACTATGGTGCCGCGTCGCCGGACGATAACCGACATGGTTCCACCGAGATGCTCGAGCGCTCCGGGTACGTTTCGACGCTCGGCGGGAATGGGAACCGGAAGTATGTGCGCGTCGGCGATGGGTGCGGTCCCGTCGATGTCGACGCTCCACTTTCGGCTGTAACCTCGAAGCGTCCAACGATCGTCGGACACGGTCGTCTCCACCTGTGACGTCAGCGGATTGCCCAGACGCAACACTGTGCCGTCTGGCAAGGCGACCACCACGGCGGTGACTTCGGTGCGCAGAGGCCCGGCGCTGACCTGGCCGCCGGCAAACGCCACGCAGGCCCGCGGATCGGTGAATCCCTGGGCCTGTCCCCACCACCAGGAATCCGGGAATCCTCCCTTTCCCCAGTTCTTCTCGCCGTACACCTGTGCTCCGCAGAGATCCCAGCTCTGTCCGTCGATGACGGCGCTTCCCTCGACCCGGCCGCCGAGCAGCCACGGATGCCAGTACTGATTGAGTGCGGGAACTGATTGGAAGTAACTCGATCCCCCGAAGCGGCGGTGCGGCCAGAATCGCTGATTACTGATCCGCACATCGAGATGGCTGTCGCCGAAATCGACCTGTAGTCGATCAGCATTGCCGCGGAAAGCGTTGTCGGCGTATGCCCCCAGGATGCGGGAATCGGCCGATCCGCTCGGGTGCTCGGCGGTCCGGAGGAATCCGCCCGGATGCGCCGCGAGACCGAGCGTCGACCAGTTGCCACCATCGGACTTGTTGATTCCGGCGAGCGCGATCACCACCCGCCCGCTCTCCGGCATCGTGAAACGCCAGAAGTAACCCTCCATCGCAACGTCATGGGAGGCAAGCAGATTGCCGAAAGGAAGGGTGGCACCGGAGGCGCGGTACGAGGGAAGCTTCACGGTCCCAGCACTGCCTGTGATGCGGTGACCTGAGCGACGAGACGGCCCTCGTCGTCACGAATCTCGGTCACGACCGCGACGGTGCTGCGTCCCGCGTGCAATGGACGGGCAGTTGCGGTGACCGTGCCTTTACGAACCCCGCGGGTGAACACGGTCGACGAACTGGTGGTGGACGTACTTGCGCCGGGCGGAAGATTGAGGAATGCACAGACGGCGCCGACGCTGTCTGCCAGCGTCATCAAGGCGCCGCCGTGCATTCCGTTGCCGGCGGTGGTGCGGTGGCTGTCCCAATCCAGATGGCCGACAACCTGTTCGGGTGCCGCGCTGTCCAACTGAATTCCGGTGTGAACTGCAAAAGGCATGCTCGCGACAAGTTGTTCGAGGTCCATGCCTACCGATGGTAACGAGCCGCCGAAACCTCCGTCGGGACTTCGGTTTATCGAGAGCGGTGACTCAGAGGGGCAGGGCGGTTTCCGACAGTCCCTCCGGCGCGTTTCGGCGACGGAACCACTCGGTGCCGAATGCCGCGGCGAGCTGCTCCGTCGGCATTTCGAGGAACGGGCCGAAATCGCCGACCTGCGTTGCGTGCGCGTACATGGCCGCGCGCTTGGACGAGATCACCGAACTCACGTCGACTGCGGTGGTGAGTTGGTCAGCCGGAAGCCCGAACGATTCGATGTCCGGCGGCTGCGCCTCCTCGGTCCACTCGGGGTTGGCCTGCATCAGCATCTTCATGTGATCGCGGTTGGTGGACGCCTCGTAAACGAACGGCGTGCCCGCGAGTTCTGCAGCACGAACGCCGACATGGTGGACCTGGATGTGATCCGGGTGGCCGTATCCGCCGTTGGGGTCGTAGATGGTCAGGACATCGGCGTTCTCTTCACGAAGAACCTCGGCCAGACGCTCGGCGGCCTTCTCGACGTCGACGTTGCAGAACGCTTCCGGATTCTCGTTCTCGGGCGTACCCACCATCCCCGAATCCGGGTAGTGCAGTGACACGACGCGATTGGCACCCAACGCGTCGGTGGACGCCTCGAGTTCACGGCTGCGGCGCTGAGCCAACGTCTCGTATTCGTCCAACAGTCCGTCGGGGAATTCACCGAGAGCACCGTCGGTAGCGGTGACGACTACGACGCGGTGACCTGCGTCGGCGGCCATTCTCATCACGCCGCCCGTAGTGAAAACTTCGTCATCGGGATGGGCGTGGAAACACACCAGGACACTCATTCGCGCAATCGTAAGGCAAGTTACCGACAGGTCAACCCGAGCGCACAGTGAAAACGATTTGTCGAGTCGGCCTCGGCTCTGTGAACCTTGTTCAGTGCACGAGAAGCTGACATGAGCGAATCCACCAACAAAGGCCTGCTGAGCGCCTACCGCGAGATATTCTCGGCCCCGGGATCGGTTGCCTTCTCGGCCGCCGGATTTGTCGCAAGGCTGCCGATAGCGATGATCGGCATCGGAATCGTGACGATGATCTCGCAACTTCGTGGTGACTACGCGCTCGCCGGGGCGCTCGCCGCGGTTTTTGCGCTCTCGTCGGCGATCATCGCGCCAGCGGTCTCGCGCGCGGTCGACCGCTTCGGACAGAGGGCGGTCCTGCCGATTGCCGCGGCTGTCAGCGTCACCGCGATCGGGGCACTCTTGCTCGCAGTCCGGATGGAAGCCCCCGACTGGCTGCTTTTCGTCCTGGTAATTCCCGGCGGCGCCACCCCGACGATCGGGGCGATGATTCGCGCCAGGTGGGTCGCGATCTACGTCGGAAAACCGCAGCTGCGCACTGCCTTCGCCTTCGAATCGGTGGTGGACGAGCTCTGCTTCGTGGCGGGCCCGGTCATCTCGGTGGGTCTGAGCATCGGACTCTTCCCCGAGGCCGGACCACTTGCAGGGTTGATTCTGCTGGTCACGGGGACCTTGCTGCTGGTGATCCAGCGCGGAACAGAGCCGAAGGTGCATCCGCGTCGACCCGGCCGCGGACGGTCGGTACTCGGTAACCACGTGATGTGGATCGTCATCGTGATCATGGTGATGCTCGGAACGATCTTCGGTGTCATCGACGTCGGCGCCATCGCGTTTACCAAGGAACAGAATTCACCTGGCTCCGCGACGCTGGTCCTCGCGCTGTTCGCCGGCGGTTCGGGAATCGCGGGACTGATCTTCGGATCGATGCACCCGGCGCGATCGCTGCGTGGGCAATTGATGATCGCGTCCGCAGCGGTGGCCCTTCTCAGTGTCCCGCTTCTCCTGGTCGGAAACGTGGCCGCACTTGCTGGCGCGTACGTCCTGGCCGGCGCGACCATCGCACCGACGCTCATCATCGCGACAGCCCTGGTCGAACAGATCGTCCCGCCGGAAAAGCTCACCGAGGGAATGACCCTGACGGTCACCGGACTCGGCGTCGGCGTGGCGCTCGGGTCTGCGCTGGCCGGACAGCTGATCGATCGCTACGGCGTCCCGTCGGCCTACATGCTCGCCGTCGGCGCTGCAGTCGCAGCCTCTATCGTGACGGCATGTCTATTCGCGAAGCCGTCAGCGTCGACGGCACGTCCATCGTCTATCGAGTAACCGGAAATCCGGCTGGGACCCCGCTGGTGCTGCTGCACGGCTGGGCTCAGTCGTCACAGTGCTGGGGCGAGCAGGTCCTCGCGGACCTGGCAGCGGACTACCGCTTGATCGCCGTCGATCTGCGCGGCCACGGTTACTCCGATGCGCCCGAATCCGGATACGACGATTCCGCGAACTGGGCCGGCGACGTCGCGGCCGTTCTCGCGGCCGAAGGCGTCACCGAGAACGCGATCCTACTCGGCTGGTCGTACGGCGGTCTGGTGATCTGCGATTACCTGGCAGCACACGGAACCGGCGCGGTGGCGGGTGCGGTTCTGGTCGGTGCGATCACCAGCATCGGGCGCGGTGAGAAGGGCGGCAAGGTCGGCTCGGCAATGCGGAGTGCGGTTCCCGGCGCTATGTCCGAAGATCCCCGCGAGGCAATCCGGGCACTCGGCGCTTTCGGCAACGCGCTCACCGGCCCACCCGAGGGCAAGGGCGCAGCGTCGCAGGCCTTGTTCGGGTACAGCCTCTCGACGCGTCCGCGGGTGCGCGCAGCACTGTTCAACCGTGCCGTCGGTCACGATGACCTGCTCCGCAACTTGGACATCCCGGTCCTCGTTCTGCACGGAACCGAGGACTCCGTCGTCGACGTGAGTGCAGGTAAGCACGCCGAGGAATTGATTCCCAAGTCGCAGGCGTCGTACTGGGAAGGCTGCAATCACGGCCCGTTCGTGGAGGATCCGACACGATTCGTGTCCGAAGTGCGAACCTTCATCTCGAGCCTCGGTTAGAGTTCGCGCCCGGTGAGGGGGCAGTATGGAGTCGTGACGCCCATGCACATTTCGCGCCCTCGCCGGGTGGCCGTTCTCTCGGTCCACACCTCGCCATTGGCGCAACCCGGCACCGGTGACGCGGGTGGGATGAATGTCTACGTTCTGCAATCCGCCATTCAGCTCGCCAAACGTGGCGTCGAGGTGGAGATATTCACCCGCGCGACGTCCTCGGCCGACGCGCCCGTGGTGGACGCCGCTCCCGGAGTGCGGGTTCGGAACATTGCGGCCGGTCCCTTCGAAGGACTGGACAAGGCGGATCTGCCGACTCAACTGTGTGCCTTCGTCGCGGGAGTTCTGCGGGAGGAAGCGCGCCGCGAACCCGGGTACTACAGCCTGATTCACTCGCACTACTGGTTGTCCGGTCAGGTCGGCTGGCTGGCCCGCGACCGCTGGGGCGTGCCCCTCGTCCATACCGCCCACACTCTCGCGGCAGTGAAGAATCTTTCGCTGGCCGAGGGGGACACCCCCGAGCCCGCAGCACGCCAGATCGGCGAGCAGCAAGTTGTCGCCGAATCCGATCGGCTGGTCGCCAACACCACCGACGAAGCCAAAGCGCTGCACGAGTTGTACGGCGCAGATCCCACGCGTATCGATGTTGTTGCCCCGGGCGCCGACCTCACCCGCTATCGACCGGGTGACCGCGATGCTGCCCGCGAGTTGTTGGGATTGAACCCCGGCGAAGTGGTCGTGACATTCGTCGGCCGGATCCAACCTCTCAAAGCACCGGACGTGCTGCTGCGTGCTGCCGCCGAAGTGATCAGCCGTCGCCCCGAGTTGCCGTTGCGCATCCTTGTCGTCGGTGGGCCGTCGGGAACCGGTCTCGCGCGGCCGGACGTGTTGATCGAACTGGCACGTTCGCTCGGCATCACGGCGCAAGTGACGTTCTTGCCGCCGCAGGCGCCGGAGCGTCTCGCCGATGTCTACCGTGCTTCGGATCTGGTTGCGGTGCCGAGCTATTCGGAGTCCTTCGGGTTGGTGGCCATCGAAGCTCAAGCCTGCGGAACCCCGGTGATCGCCGCCGACGTCGGCGGACTGGGAGTGGCCGTACGCAACGGTGAGACGGGCCTGCTGGTTCAAGGACACCGCACCGAAGACTGGGCCGGCGCCCTCGAATCTTTGGTGGCGGCCCCGACGCGCCTGGCCGAACTCGCCGCACAGGCACCGCGTCACGCCGAGAATTTCTCGTGGGAACACACCGCGGACGGTTTGCTCGAGAGCTATCGCAAAGCCGCAGTCAACTACAACAACGGAACCGGTCCCAGCGACTTCTCGCCCCGCCGTGCGCGGGGTCTGTGGCGTCTGCGCCGGACCGGGGGAGTGCGTACATGAGCAGCATTTCGGACACTATCGAGCAGGCCCTCACCGAGCGCGAACTCGAGTTCTCCAGAAAAGACGACGCGCATTTCATCGTCGAACTTCCCGGCGAGCACAAACTCAAGACGTCGACTCTGCTCACCGTCGGCAATCACGGCGTGCGGGTCGAGGCCTTCGTGTGCCGCAAGGTGGACGAGAACTTCGAAGGCGTCTACAAGTTCCTGCTCAAGCGCAACCGCCGTCTGTACGGGGTGGCGTACACACTCGACAAGGTCGGGGACATCTACCTGGTCGGCAAGATCGCCGAGCATGCCGTGACCGGCGATGAACTCGATCGAGTGCTCGGTCAGGTTCTCGAAGCCGCCGACGGTGATTTCAACGTCATCCTCGAACTCGGTTTCTCTTCGTCGATCAAGCGTGAGTGGGCGTGGCGGGTGTCGCGAGGTGAGTCGCTGGCGAATCTCGAACCGTTCAAGCACCTCATCGAGGAGGAGCCCGCGCAAAGCTGAACGAGCGGGGTGAGACACATCGCTGATGTGTCACGTAAAGTGACCTTTACTTGTGACTGTCGTCACGGAATAATACTGTTCCCGTGAGTCACAGTAAGTTGGTCACACCACCCTGCCGCGCAACTTTTCGAGGAGCACAGTGAGCTTCAAGAGTCCGTTCCCCGACGTTGAAATCCCCAACCTCAGCGTCTACGACTTCCTGTTCGGAAACACCGACCCCGCAGATCTCGACAAGACGGCATTTGTCGAAGGCAGTTCCGGCGCGGTCACCACATACGCTTCGCTGATCGCACAGATCAACGGCGTTGCAGGCGCTCTCGCTGCGCGTGGACTTGCCGTCGGAGACGTGGTCGGGCTGCATTCGCCCAACGTCCCGGCCTTCGGTTCCGTCTTCCACGGCATCCTTCGTGCCGGTGGTGTCGCGACCACGATCAACGCTCTCTACACCGCCGAGGACATCGCCAAGCAGCTCACCGATTCCAAGGCCAAGTTCCTCTTCACCGTCTCGCCGTTGCTCCCGCAGGCCAAGGCAGCCGCCGATCAGGTCGGCATCCCCGCTGAGAACGTGTTCGTGCTCGACGGCGCCGAAGGCCATCTGTCGCTGCGAGATCTGCTCGGCGAGGGCGCAGCGGCGCCCGAGGTTTCGTTCGACCCGGCCACCCAACTCGCGGTGCTGCCGTACTCGTCGGGCACCACCGGCCGGCCCAAGGGCGTCATGCTCACCCATCGCAACCTCGTGGCCAACGTCTGCCAGATCATCCCGCGGATGGGGATCGAGACCGACGACAAGATCCTCGCGGTCCTGCCGTTCTTCCACATCTACGGCATGACGGTGCTGCTCAACGCCGCGCTGTACCGCCGCGCGAGCCTCATCACGATGCCGAAGTTCGATCTCGTGGAGTTCCTGCGGATCGTCGCCGAGCAGAAGTCGACGTACATTTTCGTCGCGCCGCCGGTTGCCGTCGCACTGGCCAAGCATCCGTTGATCGACCAGTACGACCTCTCGAGCGTGCACACCATCTTCTCCGGTGCGGCCCCGCTCGACGCGGCGCTCGGCAAGGCCGTCGCAGACCGGTTGAACTGCCACGTCCGCCAGGGCTACGGCATGTCCGAGATGAGCCCCGTCTCGCACGCGATCCCGTTCGATCGTGACGACATCGCCCTCGATACCTGCGGTCCCACCATCGCCAACATGGAATGCAAGCTCGTCGACCCCGGAACGGGCGAAGAGGTCGCGTACCCGGCTCTCGGCTCGGACGGCGTCAGCGAGCCCGGCGAACTGTGGTGCAAGGGCCCGAACATCATGCTCGGCTACCTCGGCAACGACCAGGCCACCAAGGACACCCTCGACGACGACGGTTACCTGCACACCGGTGACATCGCGACCGTCGACGGAGACGGCGTCGTCAAGATCGTCGATCGCCTCAAGGAACTGATCAAGTACAAGGGCTACCAGGTTCCCCCGGCCGAACTCGAGGCTTTGCTGCTGACGCATCCGCAGATCGCCGACGCCGCCGTGATCGGTGTGCTCGACGCCGAGGGCGAAGAGGTTCCGAAGGCATTCGTCGTTCTCCAGGACGGCGCCGAGTTGACCGAAGCCGACGTGATCTCGTTTGTCGCCGAGCGCGTCTCGCCGCACAAGAAGGTCCGCCAGGTTTCGTTCATCAGCACCGTGCCGAAATCCGCGGCCGGGAAGATCCTCCGCAAGGATCTGCGAACTGCGGAAGTAGCCCCGAGCTGATTTCCAGACAGGGTTGACCAAGAAGGGTTCCGGTACTCGTGCCAGGATGAACGCCATGAGTATCGGAACCCTGGTCCTGCTCCGCCACGGCGAGAGCGAATGGAATGCACTCAATCTGTTCACCGGCTGGGTGGACGTACACCTGACAGACAAGGGCATGGCCGAAGGCAAGCGCGCCGGCGAACTGCTCGCCGAGCACAACCTGTTGCCCGACGTTCTCTACACGTCTCTCCTCCGCCGCGCGATCAGCACCGCTAATCTCGCGCTCGATGCGGCCGATCGCCACTGGATCCCGGTAGTTCGCGACTGGCGCCTCAACGAGCGCCACTACGGCGCTCTGCAGGGCAAGAACAAGGCTCAGACCAAGGAAGAGTACGGAAACGAGCAGTTCATGCTCTGGCGTCGTAGCTACGACACCCCGCCGCCCGCCATCGAAGCCGGCAGCGAGTACAGCCAGGACACCGATCCTCGGTACGCGAACCTCGACGAGGTTCCCTTGACCGAGTGCCTGCTCGACGTCGTCAAGCGCCTGATCCCGTACTGGGAGGACACCATCTCGCAGGAGCTGCTCGCCGGCCGGAACGTGCTGGTCACCGCGCACGGCAACTCGCTGCGTGCATTGGTCAAGCACCTCGACGGCATCTCGGACGAGGACATCGCGGGCCTGAACATCCCGACCGGAATCCCGCTGCGGTACGACCTCGACGAGAACCTGAAGCCGCTCAATCCTGGCGGCACCTACCTGGATCCGGAGGCCGCCGCTGCCGGCGCCGCCGCGGTGGCGAATCAGGGCGGAAAGTAGCAACCCGATGATGTGCGTCGAGGCCCCCCGAACAGTGTTTTCGGGGGGCCTCGGCCAACAACAGATGAACGACGAACCAACGCCGTCCACCTGGCGGATTACACGGGTGGGAACGTCCGAACCCGCCGTAACCGACACTTCGCGCGAACGTACGATTGCGCCGTGAGTGTCGTGATTGCAGTGCTGCTGGTCGTGGTCGCCGGCTTGGTCGGCTACCTCGTCGGCGGGGTGCTGGTGCCAAGGCTGTCGTCGCGCCAGAGTCAGCGCTCGGACGAACAGACCGGGCTCACGATGTCCCAGGTTCTCGACCTCATCGTGTTGGCTTCGGAAAGCGGTATCGCCGTCGTCGACGGTTTCCATGACGTCGTGCTCTTCAACCCTCGCGCCGAAGAACTCGGCCTGGTCAAGAATCGTCTGGTCGACGAGCGAGCGTGGCGGGCAGCGCAGGAAGTCCTGCGGACAGGTCACACCGTCGAGGTGGATCTGACAGCGCAGACCGCGCAGCGCGGCCGCGACAAGATTGCCGTTCGTGGCACCGCTCGGCTGCTCAGCAAGGACGACCGCAACTTCGTGGTCCTGTTCGCCGACGACGATTCCGAGCAGGTCCGCATGGAGGCGACTCGACGCGATTTCGTCGCGAACGTCAGCCACGAACTGAAGACTCCGGTCGGCGCGATGAGTTTGCTCGCGGAGGCACTGCTCGAATCCGCTGACGATCCGGAGTCCGTGCGCCACTTCGGTGAACGGGTGCTCGGTGAGTCGATTCGTCTGGGCAAGATGGTCACCGAATTGATCGCACTCTCGCGCTTGCAAGGTGCCGAGAAGCTGCCCGATCTCGACGTGGTCGACGTCGACACGGTGGTGTCCGAGGCGCTGTCGCGGTCGAATCTGTCGGCCGAGGCCGCCGGGATCACCGTCACCACCGACCATCCGAGCGGGCTGGAGGTGCTCGGGGATCAGACCCTCCTCGTAACTGCACTGTCCAACCTCATCGAGAACGCTATTGCATACTCGCCCAAAGGTTCTCCGGTGTCCGTCAGTCGGTCGGTGCGCGGCGACAATGTCGCGATCGCGGTCACCGACCGAGGTGAGGGCATCGCGAAATCGGATCAGGAGCGAGTGTTCGAGAGATTCTTCCGCGTGGACAAGGCGCGGTCACGGCAGACCGGTGGAACCGGTCTGGGGCTGGCGATCGTCAAACACGTCGCGGCCAATCACAACGGCTCCATCGAACTGTGGAGCAAACCGGGAACAGGGTCTACCTTCACGTTGCAGATACCGGCACACGTGGAGTCGGACGACGACATCGACTCTGACGACGCGGGAACCGCCGGTTCCACGCGGATCGGCAGACGAGAACAAGGCAGTAGAGAAAACGGCATGGAGGCCAAACGATGACGAGTGTGCTGATCGTGGAGGACGAGGAGTCCTTGGCGGACCCGCTGGCGTTCCTGCTCCGCAAGGAAGGCTTCGAGACCACCATCGTCAACGACGGACCGTCGGCGTTGGCGGAATTCGACCGCTCCGGCGCGGACATCGTCTTGCTCGACCTCATGCTGCCCGGCATGAGTGGTACGGACGTCTGCAAGGCGCTGCGATCGCGCTCCGGCGTTCCCGTCATCATGGTGACGGCGCGCGACAGTGAGATCGACAAGGTCGTCGGCCTGGAACTCGGTGCGGACGACTATGTGACCAAACCGTATTCGGCGCGCGAGTTGATCGCCCGCATCCGTGCGGTGCTGCGCCGCGGGGTGGAGAACGAGGCAGACCTCGCCTCCGACAACGGTGTGCTCGAGGCCGGACCGGTACGGATGGACGTCGAACGTCACGTCGTGCAGGTGGCCGGTAACCCGGTGACGTTGCCGCTCAAGGAGTTCGACCTTCTCGAGTACCTGCTCCGCAACTCCGGCCGGGTGCTGACCCGCGGACAGCTGATCGACCGCGTCTGGGGAGCCGACTACGTCGGTGACACCAAAACCCTTGACGTACACGTGAAGCGGTTGCGTTCGAAGATCGAATCCGATCCGGCCAAGCCGGAACACCTGGTCACCGTCCGCGGGTTGGGCTACAAGCTCGAAGCGTGATCGACCTCAGAAGAAGAAAGATTTCGGCCGCTCACACAATCGTGTGAGCGGCCGAAATCTTTTGGTTTACGTGGAGTCAGCCCTGAGCGTTGTTCTGAGCGATCGTGGTCGCCGGGTGGACCGCTATGAGGCCGAGGCCGGCGCGACGCCTGCAGAGGCGAGCCAGCTCGTCGTACGCGCGCTTTCCGAGAAGCTCCGTCAGTTCCGGCCCGTAGGACTGCCAGACTTGCCGCTCCCCGACGTGAGCGTCGGGGGAGCCGGAGCAGTACCAGGCGAGGTCGTCGCCGCCCTCACCCCAGCCGCGGCGGTCGTACTCGGTGATCGTGGTCTTGAGGATCTGTACGCCGTCCGGCCGGTCGACCCAGTCCTGAGTGCGGCGGATGGGTAGCTGCCAGCACACGTCGGGCTTGACCTCGAGCGGCTCGATGCCCTTCTTGAGCGCCATGGAATGCAGTGCGCAGCCCTCGCCGCCGGCAAAACCCGGCCGGTTGAGGAAGATGCACGCTCCTTTGTAGCGGCGGGTGCGCAGCGCGGGCTCGTCCTCGAGGTCGTCTTCTTCGACGTAGCCCTTCTTGCCGAGGCCCTTTTCCATGTACTGCCAGTCTTCGGCTGTGAGCATTTTCACTGACGCATCGAGCTTGTCCTGATCCTCCTGATCGGAGAGGAAAGCGCCGTGCGAGCAGCAGCCGTCGTCCGGGCGGTCGCCGATGATGCCCTGACACGCCGGCGTGCCGAACACGCAGGTCCAATGCGAGAGCAACCACGTCATATCAGCGGAAATGAGGTGCTCGGAGTTCTCCGGATCGACAAATTCGACCCATTCGCGCGGGAAATCGAGATCGACCTCGGGGCTCGGAGTCATCTTGTGGGACCGGTCTGGGTTACCTGCTGTCACAAGGGCCGACGGTAGACCCAGTAACGTGGCGATGTGCGACTAGGGGTACTCGACGTCGGAAGCAATACCGTCCATCTATTGGTTGTGGACGCCCATCGGGGCGGCCACCCAACACCCATGAGCTCGACCAAGTCCACGTTGAGGCTGGCGGAGAACACCGACGACCGCGGCGATATCACCACGTCAGGAGCCGATCGGTTGGTCTCGACGGTCTCCGAATTCGCCGGTATCGCCAAGACGTCCGGATGTGAGGAAATGATGGCATTTGCCACTTCCGCCGTCCGTGACGCCAACAATTCCGAAGCCGTGCTCGCCCGCGTTCGCGCAGAGACCGGAGTCAATCTCGAGGTTCTCTCCGGGGTCGACGAAGCCCGTTTGACCTTTCTGGCAGTGCGCCGCTGGTACGGCTGGAGCGCCGGACGCATCCTGAACCTGGACATCGGCGGCGGCTCGCTCGAACTCACCGCAGGTGGTGACGAGGATCCGGACGTCGCCTTCTCACTGCAACTCGGTGCGGGACGGTTGACGCGCGACTGGCTTCAGGCCGATCCGCCGGGCAAGCGCCGGGTCGCAGTCCTGCGTGACTGGCTGGACGCGGAGCTGGTCGGACCAGCCAAGGAACTGCGCGCCGCCGGCGACTGGGACCGCACGGTCGGGACGTCGAAGACCTTCCGATCGCTGGCTCGGCTCACCGGCGCGGCCCCTTCTGCCGCAGGCCCCCGGGCCAAACGGACCCTGACTTCCAGCGGACTCAGGCAACTCATAGCCTTCATATCCAGGATGACGGCGGCGGACCGTGCAGAATTGGAAGGAGTGAGCTCGGATCGGTCACAGCAGATTGTGGCCGGCGCGCTCATCGCAGAGGCAACCATGCGGGCGCTCGGAGTGGACGAACTGGAAATTTGTCCCTGGGCACTGCGTGAGGGTCTGATTCTGCGAAAGCTCGACACAGAAATGGGCGGTGAATTGGTGGTGAGTGCTTGATGACCGAGGACAGTCAGCAGATTTCCGTAGCGGAACTGCTCAAGCGGAACGGTCAGAGCGTCGAATCCCGAGGTGGACGACGCCGGCGCGGCGTAGCCGGTGGCATCTCCGTCGCCGAACTGACGGGTGAGATCCCGATCGTTCGCCAGTCGGGATCGCGCGCGGCAGCCGAGCCCGAGTCGGCCGAACCAGCAGCGTCCGAGCCGGCAACCGCAGCGCCTGAAACTGCTGCACCGGCCGAGGCTGTTGCGGAAACCGCGAAGCCCACCGCGCCGGCACCGAAGGTTCCCGCCGACCGCACTGCCGCTTTCGCCGTTTCCTTCGACGACGACGATGACGACGAGCCGCAGGCACCCAAGGCCGAGTCGAAGCCGGTTGCCGCGCCGCCGACCACGACTCCGAAGCCGACTTCCACACCTTCGCCGGGACAGACCTCGAAGTCCTCGCCAGGACAGTGGGTGAGCCGGGCACCGCTCAACTCCTCGTCGCCGACGCAGGTAACGCAGGAACCGGCACTGCTGTCGGGTCAGACCCTGGCAGGTGACCTGATGCGTCAGGAACGTGCCGCAACCCAGTCACCGTCGTTGCGTCCGCCGATCCTGCCGCCGCGTGTCCCCACTCCCGTCGCCAAGACACCTGCTCCGGCCGCCCCGGACGACAGCACCGAACTGATCGACAAGATCGCAGAAGCGGATTCCAGCGAGGCCGAATCGACCGCAGTGGTCGATCTGGTCAAGGCGCCGGCAGTCACTGACAGTGCAAAAAAGTCCACTGCCGTCGCTGAGCCCGAGACTGATGTCGAAGCCGAACCGGCCGCGGAAGAGGCCGGCGAACGTAACTCGATCCGTGAATGGGCAGTGCTTGCCGGTCAGGTCGTCGTCGCACTGATCGTCGGCGGCGCGATGTTCAAGGGCTTCGAGAAGCTGTGGGACATGCTGCCGTGGGTGGCGTTGGTGCTCGCGCTGATCGTGATCGTCGGCCTGGTGGCCGTCGTGCGGGTTCTGCGCAAGACGGACGACATCACGAGTTTTGTGATCGCGGTGGTCGTCGGCATGATCGTGACGCTCGGTCCATTGGCGTTCTTGTTGACTTCGGGTTGATCGGACGATGATCGGGGGATCGCAGCGCAGAATTCGTCGGCCGATAGCCGTCGGCTTGTCGACGGCTTCGGTGTATCCGGAGAACACGGAAGCAGCATTTCGTTACGCCGCCGATCTCGGATACGACGGTGTCGAACTGATGGTGTGGGCCGAATCCGTCAGCCAGGATGTCGGTGCTGTTGCTGCCCTCGTTCGCAAATATGCGATCCCGGTGCAGGCTGTGCATGCGCCGTGTCTGCTGATTTCGCAGCGCGTGTGGGGATCCGATCCGGTCGAGAAACTCGAGCGTTCGGTTCGCACCGCCGAAACCTTGGGTGCGACGACGGTGGTCGTCCACCCACCGTTCCGGTGGCAGCGCAAGTACGCCGAAGGCTTCGCCGAACAGGTTGTCGACCTCGAATCGAAGAGCAGCGTCGTCGTGGCGGTGGAGAACATGTTCCCCATGCGCGCGGACAGCTTCTTCGGCGGTAAAGACAAGTCTGCGGAGCGTCTACGCAAACGTGGCGGTCCGGGCGCGGCGCTGTCGGCATTCAGCCCGTCGTACGACCCGACCGATTCCGATCACGCTCACTACACACTCGACCTGTCGCACACCGCGACGGCGGGCATGGATGCCTTGGAGTTGGCCTCCCGGATGGGTAGGGGACTCGAGCATCTGCACCTGGCCGACGGTCGCGGGGCGTCGATGGACGAGCACTTGATCCCCGGGCATGGTTCACAGCCGTGCGCGGAGTTGTGTCAGCAGTTGGCCGCGAGCGAATTCAGCGGCCAGGCCGTCATCGAGATCAACACTCAGAACGCGCGTACCAGGCGGGAGCGGTCGTCGATGCTGGCGCAGGCGCTCGCGTTTGCACGCGAGCACCTGGCACGTTCAGCGGTGGCCGGCAAGTAGCGCAGCTTCGAACTGCGCGCGTACCTTCTCGACGTGCGCGTCGAGGTCCTTGGTCTCCCAGCCTTCGGTCGAGATGGGATCGAGCACCGAGACGTAGACCGGGCCCGGATGGGCGACAAGCGAATTGCGCCACATTCTTTCGCCCGCGTTGTGAATCACCACGGGCACGATCGGCACACCGGCCTGGATCGCCAAGTGGAATCCACCTTTCTTGAACGGGCCCAGGCGTGGTGTCGGAGAACGGGTGCCCTCCGGAGCGATGACTATCGAGACGCCGTTCTTCAGCTTGTCGACCGCCGGCTGCAATGCGGCCTTCGCCTTGGTGGTGTCCGTGCGGTCGATGTAGGCGACGTCGAGCAGTGCGCCGACGGGCATGAACCGCGGATCGCTTGCCGCTTCCTTCTTCGCGACGCCGGTCACGTCACGCTTGATCACGGTGCCCAGGACCAACATGTCCAGGGAACTCTGATGATTGAACATGAATACCGCCGGACGGTGATCCCACACGTTGTGCTCGCCGTCGATCTCGACGTCGATGCCCAGCAGTGAGAGCGAGATGTCGGGGCCGTACGTGCCGACCAGGTTCGCTCCCAGTTGACGGTTCCCGGTGACAATGCCTGCCGACGCACCGAGGGCGGCGGTTGCTGCAAGCGCGCCCATGGCCGTCGCCGTTCGGATCGTGGAGATCGGTGTTGCGCCACGTTGCGGTTTACGCAGGCTGACCGAGGGCCAGTGATTGCGCAATGCGATCTTGGCCAGACCACGGTCGGGATTCAGTGCGACAGGTCGCCCGACGGCCTCGAGCATGAAAACATCTTCGACGCCGTTGGAGTACGCAAACGCGTTCTTCAAGTCGGCGCCCATCGTCTCGGCATATCCCGCAAGGGCATTGGCTTTGGCCGGACCCCACAGAGCGGGTGAGGACAGTTCGCCGGTCAGCATGCCGTCGACGACTTCGGGTTCGGTGCACAGCACGTCTTCGATGTCGAGATCTTCGGCGACGTATTTGGCCTGGAACGGAGTCGCCGACGTGGCCATCACGATGGTGTGGCCGGCGCGCCGGTGCGCAGCCAGAAGCCCGCGTGCTTCCGGGTAGATCATCGCGGCGATCTCCTGCTTGAACAACCGTCGGCCCCAGTCGTTCAGTTCCTCGACGGTCCGGCCGCCCAGGGCGCGAACGCCGATGTCCATCAGTGCTCCGACATCAGCGCCACGGAACTGCGTGTCGATCGCGGCACCGGTGGTGCGCAACAGTTCACCGACGCTGATGTCCAAGCGTCGCAGGCGGTCTCGGTACACAACGCTGGCCGAGTACCCGCTGATCAAGGTGCCGTCGAGATCGAAGGCGGCGATCGTTCCCGGTCCGGGCGGGGCGGCTTCGATGGCGGAGTGCAGACGCTCGAGTCCGGTCACAGTCCTACTTCCTCGTTCGCGGCGGGCGCTCGGTTTGCTTCTGGAATGGTCACTACCGCAGCGGCGTCCGGTACCGGCATCGCCACCTGATCGAGTCGCGCATGCGCGAGTGCGCGAAGGTGACGCAGGCGCTCGACCTGAACCTTGATCTCGGCAGCGAATGCCAGGCGCCGGGCCCGGACTCCGTCGTCGTCGACTTCGATCAAGTTACGGTTGCGCGCCAAATTCAGTGCGGTGGCGAACAATTCGCCGGAGACGGATTCGTTGCTGGCGATCTGCTGCCGCAGTCGACGCTGATGTGCGACGTCGATACAGTTGCTGATGAACGACTTCTCGTCGAACGACGTCGAAATCGGCGCGAGCACAAGCTGATCGGCGACAACCTGGTACGCCTCGAGGAACGGTTGGAGCACGCGGTGCGCGAGGTACGGGCGAACCGTCTCGATCATGTGCTCGGTTCGTTTGTCGTCGGCCATGACGGTTTCCCACTCGGGGTCGATCAACGTCAGCTCGGTCCGCATCTCCTGCTCGAATGTGTCCCGGTCGCTGAAGAAGAACTCGAATTTCAACAAATCTCGGATGCGCTTGGCCTCGGCCCACCCGTCCCCGATGGGATCCTCGAACCGCTCTTCGACGGCTGCCTGGAGTACCAGTTCGGTGATGGCACGCACGACAAGAAAGTGAATCGTGTTGTTGCGGTAGAAGGCAGCGACAAGATGCTGGTCCTTGCCGAGGTAGAAGACCTGCTCGCCGCCGCGATCGAAGCGCTCGAGCACACCGGACTCGACGTGTGTCTGCAACGCCTTCTCGATGACACGCGGATCGGACAGTTCGACGTCGCCGGCGATCGGAAGGTTGCGCGCGGTGATGTACCCGAACAGCGGCGTGAGGATCGCCGTGAGTTCGCGAACGGTCAACGCCCGGTCTTCGATTCCGAGGAACGCCAACATCGCCAGCGAAGACACGGTCACCGGCGTGACCTCGTTGATTCGGTGACACACCTCGATTCCGGCCTTTTGAATGGCGAGGCGCTGGTCGGTTTCCTGGCTGAGTGCGTCCGCGAGTGAGAGCGGCCTGCCGATGGTCACGTGCGCGACGCCGTTGCGCTTGCCCTGTGCACGTACGTAACCCACCATCCAGCGTAGGCCTTCCGGTGTCTTCTCGGCGCCGAGCGCCTCGGCCGCCATGGCCCCGACTTCGTAGAGTTGGTCGTAGCTCAGCGCGACCGGGACGAGGTACACGTCGGATGCGCCGCTGACCTGAAAGGCCTTGGTCAGGTAGGTCAGGAGACCGAAGCGCGGCGGGCGTAGTTTCCCGGTGCGCCCGCGTCCACCCTCGATGTACCACTCCAGATTGAAGCGCTTGGTCAGCAGGTAGCGCATGTACTCGTGCATCGACCACTTGTAGACCTCGTCGTTGCCGATGCTTCGACGAATGAAGACGGTGCCGCTGCGTTTGAGGATCGAGCCCATGGGCCAGAAGCTGATGTTGAGTCCGCCCATGACGTGATTGAGCGGCAAGCCGTTCGCGATCAACGCCGGACGCAGGACGAGGGGATCGAGATACGAACGGTGACTGGGGAGGAAGACCAGTGAGTGTTCCTTGTTCAGCTCACGGAGTTCCTCGAAGCGGCTCGTGTCCACGTCCAGCTTGTAGGCGCGAGCGAAGTAGCGGCCCAGGCGATCCCACACCGCGATGGCTTGGCGACTCTGGGTGGCAACCATTTCTTCGAGAGCTTCACGCGCACGACGATCGACGTCGGCGACGGCGATGTTCAACCGGTCGGCCAAAGCCATGACCTCGGTGGCGAACCGGCGAGTGTCGGTGATCTCGTCGACGACGAACCGCGACACCTTGTACTGGCCACCCAGTAGGCCCAACTCGGCGCGCTCGAGCGCCAGTGCGGCCTGACGACGGATGAACTCGGGTAGCGAACCGCCACCGCTCTTTTCGAGGCGACGCTCGAGATCGCTCAGTGGCGCGGGTTCACCTTCGATGACCTGGCACCGCGACGGGTCGGTGCGCAGGGTTCTGCGCTGCGCGCCGCGTCCGGGGTGGAGGGGGTCGCGTGGTGCCAGTGCATCGCGCACCCGCACCGCGACGTTGTGTTTGGTATGGGTGTCCGGGATCCACACCACGCGAAGCGGCGCGAGCATCGGGTCGTCGGTCCGCGCCGCCAGTTCGGCCAGGGTCTTGTCGGTGATGTTGACGGTGACCGGCCGCGTTTCGGATGCGGTTGCCTTGTCGGCAAGCCACTTTCGCAGTACACCGGCCTCGGCCTCTGTCATGGTTTCGGTGAGGTACACGCGCGGGTTGGTCGTGTTTTCGCTCATGACTCACGCACCTTCCGTTGGAACTCCGAGAGCCACGATCTCGTCCAGGCTCTCCTGCAGGCACTGCATCAGCAAGGCGGGTTTCGTGATCGCAGCGGTGTCGAGATTGATTCCGATGCAGCAGACTCCGACATGGGAGACCAGCGTTGCCATTGCCGCGCAACCGGGCGCCGGCCCGAACGGGAACATACGCTCGATCTTCGCTCCGGCGAGATACACCGGCACCGGTACGCCGGCGACGTTGCTCGCTTGCAGGTCCAGTCCAGTCGACTGGGACAGATACCAGTTCGCGAGCAGATAATTTGGCAGGCGGGCGAGGATCGGGGCAGCGACGTCGAGAGCGTCCAACGCCGGTTCCTCACGCAGACCCAGGACGATTTCTCGTACCTGCCTGATGCGTTTGGCCGGATCGGTCTCGGCGACCGGGCCGTTGAAGCGGACTGCTGCAAACCGGTTGCCGCCGTTGGCATCCGCGCCGGTACGCATACTGATCGGCATACCCATCGGAATGCTGTCGACGGATTGCCCGAACGATTCGTGGTAGCGACGGAACCCGCCGAGCAGGGCAGCAACGTACGCGTCGTTGAGTGAACCGCCGGCAGCTTTCGCCCCGGCCTTGAGCTCGGGAACACCCACCTCGAGAGTTCCGAACCACCGTCCGAGACCACGATCGTGGAGCAGTGGGGAACCGGAACGAGCCGGGGGAGTGACGATCTTGCGGAGTGAATTGGCGTAACCGAGGACCTCGGAAGCCGTCGTGATCGGACTCGAGATCGCCGTGGTCGCAACATTGGTAGCGCCGCGGACCAGCTTGGCGATACGCGAGGGCGCCCGCCGGATCTCGCTGACGACCTCCTCGCCGAAGGCGCCTACCGAAGACAGGTGCTCAGGAGCCGGCGGCGTGCGGTCGGGCTTGTTCGGGGTGGGATCCGGGCGCCTGCTGTGCAGGAGCGTCATCATCTGGATGCCACCCATGCCGTCGGTGATGGAGTGGTGAGTCTTGACCACGAACACGGCGCGACCGTCGTCGAGACCTTCGATGAGCAGCGCGCTCCACGGCGGCCGAGCCTTGTCGAAAGGTTCGGTGGCTAGGTGGCGACACATGCGCAGCGCGTGATCGAAATCCGCGGGTGCAGGCAAGCGAACCCGTCGTAGGTGATAGCCGATGTCGAACTCCGGATCAACGGACCACACCGGATTACCCAACTGCATCGCCGGTTCCACCGCTCGCATACGAATGCGCGGAACCACGTGCGATGCCCACTCGACTGCGTCGAGCAGACGGGCCCAGTCCGGGGCACGATCGAGAACCTCTACCGCAACGATCGGTGAGCGCAGTTGCGGCTGCGCCTCTTCCATCCGCCACATTCCAGTCTCGAAGTCGGACATCGTGCGGTTCGCCCCCCAGGCGACCGCGGAAAGGTCGACGTCGACCGCGCTAGGAGGAACAAATGGATTGCTGTTGGCCATACGTCAAGAACTCCCTCGGTCTGCGGATCCACCCCGCGCATCTCTGCTTCTAAGTGTGGACCCGCGACCGTGGGCGCGTCCCGGTTTCGGTGTCAGCCGGGAGGTGTGACGTTCGTCAGTTAAGGGCTAATCGGACATGCCGGGAAGATCAGTGATCAAGAAGTGACGCCGACGGCTTTCAGGGCTATCTCGCGGTAGAGGACACTGACTTCGCGTGGAGTCTGCGGTCCGTCGAGTCGATACCAGAGGACGACGGACTGACACATGCCCAGCAGTGCGCGGCCCGTTCCGGTGATGTCGGGGACCGTGAACTCACCGCTCTCGACGCCTGCCGTCAGTACGTCGACGAGTAGGTTCTCGAGCTTCTTTCGCTTGGCCGCGTAGCTCTTTCGTTCCGCGTCCTCGAGGTATCGGAGTTCGGAATCGAGGAAAGCTATGTCGGAGCGACTGGTCATGTGCAGGACGCAGGCCTCGATGAGATTGCCGAACTGTGTCGTCGGTGACGGGCCGGCAGCGTCGACGGCAGCGCTCGCGCGCGCGGTGACGTTCTCGATTCCCGGTTCCATCAGTGCGACGAGGATGCCTTGTTTGTTGCCGTGGTGGTAATACAGTGTCGGCACGGTGACGCCGGCGCGTTTGGCAATGTCGCGAACCGATGCTCCGTGGTAGCCGAGTTCGTGGAACACCTCGAGTGCGGCGGTGAGCAGGGGAGTCAGCGCCAGTGGTTCGACGATGCGCCACTGTTCGTCGGGCTGAGCCTCCGACTGCAAATCCGTCATTCCGCCTGTTCGCTCCGTTCGGAAATTTCTGGTGGTGTGCGCAAAGAAGGTTCAACCCTAGCGCAAGGCGTGTCCTCCTTACCGATGCTCGGCCACCATTGGATAGCATCACTATCCAGTAATGGGCCGAGCGAATTGGACGGAGGAGCGGTGAAGGTTTCCGAACTGGCCGCACAGTCCGGCGTGGCTCTGGCCACGATCAAGTACTACCTCCGTGAAGGTCTGCTGATGCCTGGTGAGCCGACCAGCGCAACGGGAGCGAGGTACGGCGAACAGCACGTCCGGCGACTCGCGTTGATCAGGGCCCTGGCCGGGGCGGGACTCGCGATTCCACGGATTCGCGCGGTGCTCGAACTGGTGGACAGTGACGAGCGATCCGAATTCGAGACTTTCGGCCGCGCAATCGCGCAACTACCTCCGTACGTCGAACTTGAACCGGATCCAGAGTTCCCCAGAGCTCGCAAGGTTCTGGAGTTTCTCGGTCAGGTCTTCGAGCCGAGGTACGTGGCGGTCGCGCACCTCGAGCGGGCACTGATCGGCCTCGAGGATGCCGGACTGAGCCTCTCGGACGAGCGATTGCGCGCCTACGGCGAGCACATCCGAGGGATCGCCGAAGTGGAAATCGAGCTGATGCCTACCAGTTCGACCGAGGACGGCATTCGCTATGCGGTCCTCGGAACCGCCATGTACGAACCCGTCCTGACAGCTTTGCGACGCTTGGCGCACCAAGACTTGGCCGCACGACATTTCCCGCAACACCGAGAAAGCATTGAACAGGAAAATCGATGAGCACCAGCCCCTTTCAAGATCTCAATCGCCTCACCTCGCTCGGCGACGGGCGGTACACCGCAACGATCGACCCGATCTGGACCATCGGGCCGAAAGTGCACGGCGGCTCCATGATGGCCGTGTGTGCTGCTGCGGCGCGTCAATGTCTGCGAGACGGCGCAGGTGAGAACGACTCGCTTCTGAAGATGCAGCCACTCGCGGTGAGCGCCAACTATCTCTCCGCCCCCGACCCCGGTGAAGTCGACTTGGAAGTGACGGTCCGCAAGCAGGGACGGCAGGTCGCGTTGTTCGACGTCGAATTGAGCCAGGCCGGTCGCAGCGCTGTTCGCGCGGCGGTCACGCTCGGATTCCCGGACGACGGCGACCCGACATTTGTCACTGCCTCGTCGATCGACGACATGTCACCGGAACCGCCGGAGAATGCGGTGGCAGTCATCGGTGATCATCCGATGGCTCAGGTCGTGCACGTCGGGCAGGGCTGCGACATGCGAATCGACACCACCTCGGCGCACTTCCTGACAGGGAGCCAAGGCGAGGCCGAGGTCAGGATGTGGGTCCGCCCCCGGCCCGAGGACGAGAACGATCTCGACACCGCTGTGCTGTTCGCCATCATGGCAGGTGACATCAGCGCGCCGGTGACGATGAACCGCGGCTTGTTCGGGTGGGCGCCGACAGTGCAGTTGACGACGTACCTGCGCCGACTGCCGACACCGGGATGGCTTCGTGTGCGAGCAAGTTCGGATGTTCTGGGCAGCACGTGGTTCGAAGAGGACCACGCAGTCCTCGATTCGGCGGGAGCGGTTGTCGTACAGAGCCGTCAGCTGGCGATGATGCCCCGCTAGGGTCGATCGCTGCGGTCGTGGCAGGCTGTTCGCCATGACAAGAATTGCGATTATCGGTGGCGGCAAGATCGGCGAGGCGCTGATCTCCGGGCTGTTGCAGGCCGGCCACGCCATCAAGGATCTGGTTGTCGCTGAGCAGTATCAGCCTCGCGCAGACGAATTGATTGCCGAATACTCCATCCGCGTCAGCACGGTCGCCGATGCTGCGGAGGGTGCAGACGTCATCGTCATCGCGGTCAAGCCCAGCGACGTCGAATCAGCGCTCACCGCGTTGACGAAGGTCGACCTGGACGGTGACCTCGAGCAGTTGATCGTTTCCCTTGCGGCGGGAATCCCCACCGGGTTCTTCGAAACGCGTCTGCCGGCAGGGTTCCCGGTCGTCCGCGTCATGCCGAACACCCCCATGTTGGTGGGGGAGGGCGTGAGCGTTTTGTCACCCGGACGCCACGTCAAGGCCGAGCATCTCGAGCTTGTACGCGGCATCCTCGGCAGCGTCGGCAAGGTAGTCACAGTTCCCGAATCGCAGATCGACGCGGTCACGGCTGTCTCGGGTTCCGGGCCGGCCTACTTCTTCTTGGTTGCCGAAGCGATGATCGACGCGGGGGTCGGTCTCGGCCTGACGCGCCCGGTCGCTACCGAATTGGTGGTGCAGACGATGGTCGGTTCCGCAGCGATGCTCGATCGCACCGGCGACAGCGCAACGGATCTTCGCGCCGCGGTGACGTCACCGGGCGGAACGACGGCTGCAGCGCTGCGTCAGCTCGAAGCGGGCGGCCTGCGGACGGCGTTCTTCGATGCCTTGGATGCGGCAAAGACGCGCTCGGCCGCGATGGGTGCAGCTGCGGAATAGACGTCCGTTTAGCCACACCCGTCGCTTTAACCCCACCAGTACAGCTAAGCTCGACTTAGTACGTACGTGTCTGTTCCGCCGGAGGGGAAGCCGGCGGCGCGAGTCGTGCTGGAGGTATGTGGATTAATGGTGTCTGCAAACAAGCCGTCCATGGGTTCGTCCCACGACGGAAAGCCGGCAGTGGCCGGCACGCAATTCCTCACTGTTGCTGAGGTAGCAACTTTGATGAGGGTGTCGAAAATGACTGTGTACCGGTTGGTACACAGTGGCGAATTGCCCGCTGTACGAGTGGGCCGTTCGTTCCGTGTACATGCGAAGGCAGTGCACGATTACCTCGAAACCTCGTACTTCGATGCCGGCTGACCAGTCGGTTCGAAGCGGATGACCTCGGCGTGAGCCGAGTCGCGGGCACAGCGGTTGCTGTGCCGGAGGCTCGGTTTATGCCGAGTGAGTCCACACCGGTACGATGAGTCACTGTCGTACCAGCAAGCTGGTGTCGTAAGGCGCTGAGCTAGTTAAGAACGAGGGCCAGGCGCCAATTGCTTGGCGCAGGCGTACGTGACCGGCGTGCGCAGGAACGCTAGAGAAGAACGTGAGGGACACCCGCTATGGGTTCAGTGATCAAGAAGCGTCGCAAGCGCATGTCGAAGAAGAAGCACCGCAAGCTGCTTCGTCGTACCCGAGTACAGCGCAGGAAACTCGGTAAATAAGCAATACCTGTTGATGCCCGCCGCCCCTTCCGGGGTGGCGGGCATCGACGTATTTTAGGGGAGGGGCGACGTATCTCCGGGGAGAGATGTGTCGGCCGTCTCATTGTCTGGGCGGTTTGTCTTGAATGACCGAAATCTGGGTAGTCAGCGCGGGACCCCCTCTGCCCGTAAAGTGGGGGAAAATCGCGGGAGGGACGCTTCGGCAGAGCGCGTTTCTACTGGATATGGGGGTACTTGGTGGTTGAAGGTGACAACACTTCAGGGGGCACGGCGCCTCGCGTCGTACTGGTGACCGGGGCGAGCAGATTCCTCGGCGGCTACCTGGTTACCAGGCTTGCGCAGAATCCGTCGATCGAGCGTGTCATCGCCGTCGACGCGGTCAGTCCGAGCAAGGACATGATGCGCAGAATGGGCCGCGCGGAATTCGTGCGAGCAGACATCCGCAATCCGCTGATCGGCAAAGTGATCCGAAACGCCGAGGTCGACACCGTCGTGCATGCGTCGACGCTTCAGAAAGCCCCCAAAGCCGGCAGCCGCGCCGCGATGAAGGACATGAACGTCATCGGCGCCATGCAACTGTTCGCGGTCTGCCAGAAAGCTCCGACGGTTCGCAAGGTGGTTCTGCGCTCGGCCTCGGTCGTTTACGGGTGCAGTGCCAAGGACCCCGCTCAGTTCACCGAAGAAATGAGTGCGCGCCGCCGGCCGCCGGGCGGATATGCCCGCGACAGTCTCGAGATCGAGGGATACCTCCGCGGGATGGGGCGTCGGCGTCCCGACATCTCGGTCGGGATTCTGCGGTTGGCGCCGCTGATCGGACCTCAACTGACGGCAACTGTCGGGCATTACGTCACCGCCCCGCTCGTGCCGACCATCGTCGGGCGGAACGCGCGTCTGCAATTGCTCCACGTCGAGGATGCCCTCGCAGCGTTGGAGAAGGCGACCATCGGACACGCCTCGGGTACGTACAACATCGCCGGCGACGGAGTGGTGATGATGTCGCAGGCGATCCGCCGGGCAGGAAGGGTCGAAGTTCCGATGCCGCTCGCGCTGTTCCGCAGTGTCGGGAGCGCGTTGGTGGGATCGTCCATGAGGCTGTACACCGACGAGCAACTCGAATACTTCCGGTTCGGCTGCGGACTCGACACCACTCGCATGCGCAGCGAATTGGGGTTCGAGCCGCGATGGACCACCATGCAGGCACTCGACGATTTCATGCGTGCGATGCAGACCCGCCGGATCATCAAGTCCGAGTGGATCGATCGGGCCGAGAATGCGTTGACCACGATCCTCGGCGGTGACGCCGCCGCGGCGAGCGCAAGTGCAGACGTGATGCACATGCCGTTGTCGCGGCAAAGTGCGGTGAAGGGGTGACTGACGTGGCGAAGGTAATTCCCCTGAGACCCAGCGCAACTCACACCGGAAAGTCGGCAACCTCGCGCTCGCGTGAGTCCGTCACGGGCACGGAGCGTGACATCCGTGAACAAAGTGAGCGTCGGCATCCGTCCGGAGCGTCCTCGGCGGCCGACCACGGCGGTGAGAGCACATTCGTCGATGCGGCCAGGTCCGCGATCGTCGACCAGATCGGCTCGGCGGCAGAATTTTTCCGACGTCGGGTGTCCGGTGACTACGAGGTCGACGAGTTCGGATTCGATCCGCATTTCGCGGACAACGTCGTCATGCCGATGTTGCGGCCGTTGTTCGAGAAGTGGTTCCGCGTCGAGGTCAGTGGGATCGAGAACATTCCCCTCACCGGGGGAGCACTGGTGGTTGCCAATCACGCCGGCGTGATTCCGCTCGACGGTCTGATGACGTCGGTCGCAGTGCACGATCATCATCCGGCGCATCGCCCGCTGCGAATGTTGGCTGCGGACATGGCTTTCGAGATGCCGGTGGTGGGCGGTCTGGCGCGCAAGGCCGGTCACACGTTGGCGTGCAACCCCGACGCCGAGCGTCTGCTCAACGACGGTGAAGTCGCGGCGGTGTTCCCGGAGGGATTCAAGGGGATCGGGAAGCCGTTCAGTGAGCGGTACAAGTTGCAGCGGTTCGGGCGCGGTGGCTTCGTGTCGGCCGCAATGCGTACCGGTGTTCCGATCATTCCGTGCTCGATCGTGGGTTCGGAGGAGATCTATCCGAAAATCGGTGATCTGACCACACTCGCGCGTGTTCTCGGGTTGCCGTATTTTCCGGTGACACCACTGTTCCCGCACTTTGGGCCGCTCGGCCTGGTTCCGTTGCCGTCGAAGTGGTACATCGAGTTCGGAAAGCCCATCGTCACCGACACTTTCGAGAGCGGTGCCGCCGACGATCCGATGGTCCTGTTCGAGGTCACGGACCACGTTCGAGAGACGATTCAGCAGACGCTGTATCGGCTGTTGGCCAAGCGTCGCAACGTCTTTCTCGGCTGAGTTCGGTCCGGATCGCCAGGCGATCCGGACCGAACCCGCTCAGGCGTTCTGTTCTTTGCGCCTGGCAAGAATTGCCGCGAGCGCCCCACCGACCGCTCCGAGCACCAGCGCCGTCGGTACGCCGATCTTGGCGGCCTTTCGTCCGGTGCGGAAATCGCGAACTTCCCAACCGCGGTTCTTCGCGAGTTCACGAAGATCTGCGTCGGGATTGATCGCCACAGGCGTCCCCACCAACGAGAGCATCGGAACGTCGTTGTGGCTGTCGGAGTAGGCGGAACAGCGCTTGAGATTGAGTCCTTCACGTACGGCCAATGTCCGCACGGCGTGAGCCTTGCCCATGCCGTGCAGGATGTCGCCGACGAGTCGGCCGGTGAAGACGCCGTCCTCACTCTCGGCGACGGTGCCCAAGGCGCCGGTCAGTCCCAGTTTCTCGGCGATGACCTGAGCCAGTTCGACCGGAGTCGCCGTCACCAACCACACCTGCTGTCCGGCGTCGAGGTGCATCTGAGCCAACGCCCTCGTGCCTGGCCAGATCTTGTCGGCGATGACCTCGTCGTAGATCTCCTCGCCGAGGCGGGCGAGTTCGGCGGTGGATCGGCCGGCCACGAAGGACAGTGCTTTCTCGCGGCCTTCCGCGACGTCGTCACTGCTTTCTCTGCCGGTAACTCGGAACTTGATCTGCTTCCACGCGAAATCGACCAGATCCGAGGTCTTGAGATACTTGCGAGCAGCGAGACCCCGGGCGAAGTGGATGATCGATGCACCCTGCACCATGGTGTTGTCGACGTCGAAGAATGCAGCGGCCGTGAGGTCGCGCGGAACAGTCGGCGGCTCTTCGCCGGTTTCGGGTTCTGTGGGGTTGGCAGCTTCGTGCAACGCCAGGGCTGCATCGGCACTCGCTTCGCCGGCGAGATTGGCTCGAACTTCCGACTCACTCGGGCCCAGCGGATTCTTCACATGGCGACGCCCGGGGAGTATGACCCCGGCCAGCCCTGATCCGAATCCGGAGCCGTTCGGTAGTGATCGCGCAGGCACCCGCACCTCCCGTGTTGCACTCTCGAGCAGAGAACTCTTCGAGTCAGCCTATCCTCCGCGATGAGGCCCGATGGGTTGGATGGCGACCTTCCCTGTGGTGTGTGACGTTCCTCTCCGCCGATTTGGTATCGAGTGGGGCTCTGGAGGCACACTCGACCGATCAAGTAGATGGCATCCCAGCAGAAGAAAGGTATGCGTCGATGACTGCAGCTACGCATGAAGTAACCCTGTTGACACGCGCAGGATGCGCGTCCTGCGTCGGCGCGGCGGAGGTACTACGACGGGTCTGTTCCGAGTTCGAGCTGGAATTGACGTGCATCGACGTAGACGAAGCTGCCGCGACCGATCCAGAGCTGAGAGCGGAGTACGGAGACAGATTGCCGGTCATTCTTCTCGACGGACGCGAGCACGGTTACTGGGAAGTTGACGAAGAACGCCTTCGCGACGATTTACGCAAGTAAGGCAACCCTCAAAGTTGTGCGCGGAGCCGCTTTGCAGGTGAACGGCACATCGCACCCGTCTCGAGCAACTTTGTGCATGGGTTCACAAGCGGTTACCGTGGTGTGAACATTCCCCCCGGAGCATCGTGGAGGTCGACAGTCGTGTCGACCGGACGAGGAGCCAGCGACGTGACCGAACCGCACCAGACGCATGAGCCTGTGGCTCAGCGCGTCACCGGCGCTGCGGGCTCTTCTGTCACCGACGCTGCCAGCGCCTCGGTCACCGACCCGATCGCTCAGGATCGCGTCATCCCCCAGGCTACGGTGACGCGCTTGGCCGCATACCTGCGGGTCCTCGGAGTGATGTCCGACCGGGGTACCTCCATCGTCTCGAGCGAGGAACTAGCCCAGGCGTCAGGCGTCGGATCAGCGAAATTGCGTAAGGATCTGTCGTTCCTCGGGCCCAACGGCGTCCGCGGCGTCGGGTACGACGTCAACAGGCTCCGCATCCGCATCGAGCGTGCACTCGGACTCGATCGTGGGCACAAGGTCGTTCTCGTCGGCGTCGGAAACCTCGGCAAGGCGCTGGTCGGCTACGGCGGATTCAGCCGCCGCGGTTTCGAGATGGTCGGACTCTTCGACAGTGACGCAGATCGAATCGGAAGCAGAGTCGGCGATCTCGTCGTGCGCAGCACCGAGGAACTGACTGTCGCCTGCCGCGAACTGAACGCGACCATCGGCGTCATCTCCACACCGGACGAGGCAGCGCAGGGCGTGTGCGACCAGTTCGTCAGCGCCGGGCTGCGCTGCATCATGAGTTTCTCGCCGATCGCCCTCGACGTTCCTGATCACGTGGAACTGCGGCGCGTCGATCTGGCCGTCGAGATGCAGGTTCTCTCCTTCAACAGTGCGCGCAATGCCGATCAGGCATCCAGCGCGCCGCGAGTACGCGTGGCTCACGCCGCATCCGCTTCGTCAGTTCCATCCACCAGTTCACCCGCTCCGGTCGGAGCAGGTTCGACAAGAAACGGATCAGTGATCGCGCCGTGAGTGTTCTGCTTGTCGGGGTCTCGCATCGAACCGCGCCCGTCCCGGTGCTCGAGCGAGTAGCTGTGACCGACACCGATCGTCCGAAGCTGATCGACAAGCTTCTGGCGTCCTCGCACATCTCCGAAGCGATGATCGTCTCCACCTGCAACCGGGTGGAGGTCTACGCGGTGGTGGACGCATTCCACGGTGCTCTCACCGAAGTCGGTGAAATCCTGGCCGACCATTCGGGTCTCGACCTGACAGCGCTGCACGCTCACGCTTACGTCCGCTACAGCGAAGCAGCGGTCGAACACCTCTTCGCGGTGGCCAGTGGCCTCGACTCGATGGTGATCGGCGAACAGCAGATTCTCGGCCAGATCCGTTCGGCCTACGCATCTTCGGATGCGCAGCAGGCCGCTGGACGCGTCGTCCACGAACTGGCTCAGCAGGCACTGCGCGTCGGTAAGCGAGTGCATTCCGAAACCGGAATCGACTCCGCCGGAGCGTCAGTCGTGTCCGTGGCTCTCGATCGTGCAGCCGGCATCATCGGCGAGGGCGGCCTGGTCGGCCGCACTGCCGTGGTCGTCGGGGCAGGCTCGATGGGCGGCCTGTCCGTCGCGCACCTCACCCGCGCCGGAATCGAACGCATCGTGGTCGTCAACCGGACACAGGAACGTGCCGAGCACCTCGCCGAGACGGCACGCTCCAACGGCGTCGACGCCGACGGTGTTGCCTTCGATCAGCTTTCGGCCGCGATGGCGCAGGCCGATGTCATGGTCACCTGTACCGGCGCGGTCGGGGCAGTGGTCACCCTGGCGGATGTGCACCTCGCACTCGCCGAGCCCGATCGCGACAACACCAAGCACCTGGTCATCTGCGACCTCGGGCTGCCGCGCGACATCGATCCCGCCGTCGCCGGCCTGCCGGGTGTCACCGTCCTCGACATGGAGACGCTGCAGCGTGATCCGGCGGCAGGCGCCGCCGCTTCCGACGCAGATGCCGCACGCACCATCGTTGCCGGTGAGCTTGCGACGTACCTCGCGGGACAGCGTCTCGCCGAGGTCACTCCGACCGTCACGGCTTTGCGTCAGCGCGCCGCCGACGTCGTCGAAGCCGAACTGATGCGGCTCGATTCGCGTCTGCCCGGCCTGGACGATCCGCAGCGCGACGAGGTTGCGCGCACCGTGCGCCGCGTCGTGGACAAGCTTCTCCACGCCCCGACTGTGCGCGTCAAGCAACTGGCGTCGGCCCCCGGCGGCGACTCCTACGCAGCAGCGCTGCGCGAACTCTTCGAACTCAGCCCCGGATCTCCCGCGGCCGTGGCCACACCCACCGATCTGGTGGACGGCGACCGCACTGGAAGGGACCTGCAGGCATGAGCGTCACCACCCCGCAATCGGGGAGCCCGCTGCGGATCGGCACTCGCGGAAGTCTTCTCGCGACCACCCAGGCCGGAACCGTGCGCGATGCGCTCATTGCAGCCGGACATCCCGCCGAGTTGGTCATCATCAAGACCAAGGGCGATCAGTCCACCGATCCCGTCCAGAAGATCGGCGTCGGAGTGTTCACCGCTGAGCTTCGAGAAGCCTTGCTGGACAACCGCGTCGACGTCGCAGTGCATTCCTACAAGGATCTGCCGACCGCGCAGGATCCACGTTTTGTCATCGCTGCGATTCCGCCGCGTGAAGATCCGCGCGACGCGCTCGTCGCCCGCGACGGTCTGGTCCTCGGCGAGCTTCCGGCCGGTTCCAAGGTGGGAACCTCGGCGCCGCGACGGGTTTCACAGCTGAAGGCACTCGGGCTCGGCCTCGACATCGTGCCGCTGCGGGGCAACCTGCAGCGTCGCCTCGGCAAGGTCGAATCCGGTGAACTCGACGCCGTGATCCTCGCCCGCGCCGGCCTGTCCCGGATCGGCCTGCTCGATCTCATCACCGAGAACATCGAGCCCGTACAGATGCTCCCCGCTCCGGCGCAGGGCGCTTTGGCCGTCGAATGCCTTTCTGCCAATACGGAGTTGGCAGCAATTCTGGCCGAGCAGGACGACGCGGGTACCCGAGCGGCAGTCACTGCCGAGCGTGCACTTCTCGCCGAGTTGGAAGCCGGCTGCACCGCGCCGGTCGGTGCGATCGCGGAAATCGTCGAATCCCTCGACGACGACGGCAGAATCTTCGACGAACTGTCGGTACGCGGCTGCGCAGCCGCCATCGACGGCTCGGACGTCATCCGTACCGGCGCCGTCGGTGCGCCGGACAAGGCCGAGGAACTCGGCCGAGCGGTAGCGCGCGAGTTACTCGAACTCGGCGCCCGAGAGTTGATGAACGTGACTACAGGCGAGGCAGCCGATGTTTGACGCCCCACTTTGCACTTGCACCAAGTTCCCATTTCGATACAGCGCACTGGAGAATCACCGATGACCCGAGTCCGAAAGAACACTCCCGGACGGATCCTGTTCGTGGGATCGGGACCGGGCGACCCCGCCCTGCTCACCGTTCGCGCACGTGACGTCCTCACCGGCGCCGCAATGGCATTCACCGATCCGGACGTCGACAAGGGCGTCGTCGCGCTCGTCGGCATCGACATGGGTCGCGACGAGGAGACCGGCGAGCTGATCGCGGACGTGCGTCCGGCACTCGGTGAGCCGGCCGAGGTCGCAAAGACATTGGTGCACGAGGCCAAGAACGGCCACGACGTCGTGCGTCTGGTCTCCGGTGACCCGCTGACCACGGATTCCGTGATTGCAGAAGTCACCGCGGTCGCTCGCACGCAGGTTCAGTTCGAGGTCCTCCCCGGTCTTCCGTCCGGTTCGGCAGTGCCGAGCTACGCCGGCATGGCGCTCGGCTCGGGTCACACCGAGGCCGACGTTCGCGGTGAAGTCGACTGGGCTGCTCTGGCCGCTGCGCCGGGACCGTTGGTTCTGCACGCGACGTCCGGACATCTTGCCGAGACCGCCAGCGCGCTGGTCGAGAACGGTTTGGCTCCGCAGACCCCCGCTGCCATCACCGTCCGCGGCACCACTCGTCAGCAGCGAACCGTCGAGGCAACTCTCGCGACGCTCAACGAAGCCGGATCCGAACTGGTGGGCTCGCTGATCGTCACCGTCGGCAAGGTTGTCGCGCAGCGCAACAAGATGTCGTGGTGGGAATCGCGCGCTCTGTACGGCTGGACCGTTCTCGTGCCGCGCACCAAGGATCAGGCCGGCGAGATGAGCGACCGTCTGGTCACTCACGGAGCCATCCCGATCGAGGTTCCGACCATCGCCGTCGAGCCACCTCGCAGCCCGGCTCAGATGGAGCGTTCGGTCAAGGGTCTCGTCGACGGTCGTTACCAGTGGGTCGTCTTCACTTCCACCAATGCTGTTCGCGCAGTGTGGGAGAAGTTCGAAGAGTTCGGTCTCGACGCTCGCGCCTTCTCCGGTGTGAAGATCGCCTGCATCGGCGAAGCAACCGCAGCCAAGGTTCGCTCGTTCGGCATCAACCCCGAGCTGATCCCGACCGGTGAGCAGTCCAGCGAGGGCCTGCTGGCCGAATTCGCGCCCTACGACGACGTTTTCGATCCGGTCAACCGAGTTCTGTTGCCGCGCGCGGACATTGCGACCGAAACCCTTGCCGAGGGCCTGCGCGAACGCGGTTGGGAGATCGACGACGTCACCGCCTACCGCACCGTCCGGGCAGCGCCGCCGCCGGCCGAGACCCGCGAGATGATCAAGACCGGCGGATTCGACGCCGTCTGCTTCACCTCGTCCTCGACCGTGCGCAACCTCGTCGGCATCGCCGGCAAGCCGCACGCCCGCACGTTGGTCGCGTGCATCGGCCCGAAGACGGCCGAAACCGCTATCGAGTTCGGTCTGCGCGTCGACGTGCAGCCCGAGACCTCGCAGGTGGGACCGCTGGTGGAGGCTCTCGCCGAGCACGCAGCTCGTCTGCGCGCCGAAGGTGCTTTGCCACCCCCGCGTAAGAAGTCTCGAAGGCGCTAGCGCACCCGTGAGTGGTTGAGGAGTCTGTGGGCTCCTCAACCACTCACAGGTCCCGACGAAGGAGGCCCCTTCCGTGTTTCCCACTCATCGCCCTCGCCGGCTCCGGCGTACGCCTGCGCTCCGGCGGCTCGTGGCAGAGACCTCGCTCGAACCCCGGCACCTCGTGTTGCCGATGTTCGTCGCCGACGGCATCGACGCTCCGCGTGAGATCAGTTCCATGCCAGGCGTTTTCCAGCACACCCTCGATTCGTTGCGGTCCGCCGCGGTGGAAGCGGTGGAAGCCGGCGTCGGTGGCCTGATGCTCTTCGGTGTCCCCAAAGCGGAGGACAAGGATCCACAAGGTTCCGGTGCCTCCGATCCCGACGGCATCCTCAACGTCGGATTGCGCGCTCTGGCAGACGAACTCGGTGATTCGACGGTCATCATGGCCGATACCTGCCTCGACGAGTTCACTGATCACGGCCACTGCGGTGTGCTCTCTGCCGACGGTGCCGTCGACAACGACGCGACCTTGATCCGATACGTCGAAATGGCTCTCGCACAAGCTGAATCGGGTGCTCACCTGCTCGGACCCAGCGGCATGATGGACGGCCAGGTGGCTGCAATTCGAGGTGCGCTCGACGCATCCGGGTATGTCGAGGTCGGCCAGCTCGCCTATGCCGCGAAATATGCGTCAGCGTTCTACGGTCCGTTCCGTGAAGCAGTCGGGTCCTCGTTGCAAGGTGACCGTCGTACGTATCAGCAGGACGGTGCCAATCGCCGCGAGTCGATGCGCGAAGTAGACCTCGACATCGCCGAGGGCGCCGACATGGTGATGGTCAAGCCTGCGATGTCCTACCTCGACATTCTGCGTGAGACAGCAGACCGGTCTCCGGTTCCCGTCGCGGCGTACCAGATCTCGGGGGAGTACTCGATGATCACGGCCGCCGCGCAGAACGGGTGGATCGATCGGGATGCTGCGATTCTCGAATCGCTCACCAGCATTCGCCGCGCCGGTGCCGACGTGGTCCTCACGTACTGGGCGTCGGAAGTTGCCGGATGGCTGTGACGGTGTCACGCATGTTGTCTGTGACGGTGCCGCACATGGTGGCTGCGCCCGTATCGACCGATACGCTGGTGTCATGACCGAGCAGTGGCCGCCGTCGCGCCAGGAACCGCCCCGCCGGGAACCTCCCTACGAGAACCAGCCGTTCGAGAACCAGCCGTTCGAGAACCAGCCGTACCGCGAACTCGGACCGATGCCAACCGGTCAGATCCCGGGATACGGCCCCGGTTACAACGGATACCCAGGACTTACGCCGAAACCCGAGCCGCCGACGGACGTCGTGACTGCGATTCAGTTGTGGTGGGCTGTGACGGCGCTGGGGTTGGTCCAGGGCGGCGCGATGATCTGGATGCTGCTCGGGCAGAAGTCGATGTTCGTCGACGAGATGCTCAAAAACCAAGCGGCTGTCGACGCGGGCCTGACGCGTTCCGACGTGGACGGTATGTTCCCACTGGTCATCGTGTTTTCCGCGGTGCTGGTCGTGATCGTCACCGCGGTGTTCCTTCTGTTTGTGCGCTCGATGAGTCGCGGCAAGAACTGGGCTCGAATGTTGCTGACATTCTGTGGTGTCTTCATGCTGGTCTCCGCGATCCCGGTGATCTTCGGGCTCGGCGGCGACGGCGGCGCGGCCACGCTGCTGTTCGGCGGAGCGGAAATCCTGCAGGCAGTCGCTGCTGTCGGCGCGATTGTGATGATGCACCGAAAAGAGTCCAATCCGTACTTTCTTCGTTTCCCCCCGACGGGGAACCGGTAGGTAGCTCGGGGTACTGTGAAACGGGTCACTGCAGTAGTAGGGGAGAGGTCGCACGCGATGAGTTCTCAGGAAGCCCTGCGCACAGAAAGCACCCACGACGCGCCACTGCGCCAACGTGGTTCACGCACCGAAGTGATCTTGTTCGCGATCCTCGGAGCCTCGGTTCTGGTGACACTCCTGGTGCTCATGATTCCGGGCATCGTCAGCGGATAGCGCACACTTGAACCCGTGAGTATCTCTACGAAGGTCAGGCGCCCGACAGCCGTCGAGGCAGCATTTTGGCTGTGGATCGCCAGCGCGTTCCTACTCATACTCTTCGGCCTGATCAACGTCACCAGCGCGTCGTATTCGCTGCGTGAGCAGTTCACCGATCAAGGCATATCGGCCGGAAACATCGACATCTACGTCACCTTCGTGCGGGTATCCGGGCTGGTTCTGCTGTTGACCGGTCTCGCGATCGGCGGCCTCGCCGGTCCCACGCGCGCCGGAAAGCCTCTCTGTCGACGAATCCTGGTGATCGTCTCGGGAGTGTTCGCGGTGCTGCAGATCGCGCTGGTGGTGGCCGGGATCAGTACCGTGCTCGCGCTTGTCGTTCCCGTCATGTTGATCTGTGCCTGCATTGCGATCTACCGAGACACCACAAGAAGTTGGTTTGCCCGTGGCTGACCGTGCTCCTGAAGGCGGCCCGGACGTTCTCTACTACGAGCCGGGTTCGCGGTGGTGGGCCGTCGCGTTCGGTCCGATCTTCTGCCTGATCGCCTTGGTCATCGAACTGTTCACCGGCCCTGTCGTGCATTGGTTCGGTCTGGCGATGTTCGCTGTGATTCTCACCGGATTGGTGTACGTGCAGGTGATTGCCGCGCGCCGGCATGCGAGCGTACTTCTGACCGCGACTACTTTGCGTCAGGGAACCGAAGAGGTGCCGATCACCGAGATCGCCGAGGTGTTCCCAGAGTCCGACGACGCGGCCTACGAGGACGAAATGGAACCGTGGGAAACGGCACGTGCACTCGGTGAGCTGTCCGGAGTGCCGAGGCGTCGGCACGGTATCGGCTTGCGTCTGACCACCGGGGGATTGGTGCGGGCGTGGGCGAAAGACGATCGGGCACTTCGCGAGGCGTTGAGCCAGGTTGTCACGGTTGGTGTCGAACCGGACGGGTCTGCCGATGACTGAGTCGCAGCCATCTCCGCTTGTCGACGTGAAGACGTGGATCGGTGTCCTCGGCATCGTCGCCGCCACGATTCTGGCGATCGTGTGCTGGCGGTCGGGTACGACGACTACCGACTTCGGCCCGATCTTGGAGGGCGCTCCGCCGTTCGAGAGCACGCACTACGACGGCCTCTGGATCTCGGGTGCCGGGCTGTCGATTCTGGTTGCGGGGCTGATGGCCATCGATGTCGTGCGCCGGGTCCGGGTGGGCTTCGTCGCATCCCGCTAGCCCTCATACGGGTAGGGGGTATAGTTGCGGTATGAGTAGTTACAGCCCCGAGCAGGACGATCTGCTCAAGCGCCTTCGTCGTATCGAAGGTCAGGTAGCCGGAATCTCGCGCATGGTCGCAGACGACCGGTACTGCATCGACGTGCTCACCCAGGTGTCCGCTGCGACGAGCGCGCTGCAGTCGGTATCCCTGAAGCTTCTCGACGCCCACCTCGCAGGTTGCGTCGTCGAAGCTGCCAAGCAGGGTGGTCCGGAAGCGGACGTCAAGATCAAGGAAGCACAGGCGGCTATCGCTCGTCTCGTTCGTTCGTAAGGTGCCGGTCCGTCACTGTGTGATGGACCGCGCGAGCGCCCGGGCGGAGAAGTTCACGAAATGCTCGGGCGTGATTTCCTTGGCGATGTTGACGACGATGGTGTCCGACAGACCTTTGAGCCCGGAGAGCACGACGTGGATCAGCGCAGGGTCGTCGATCAGCCGACTTCCTTCGGCTGCAGCAGCTTCGGTGAGCGCTCGAATCAACGCCGAGTTGAAGACCGCGACGGATGCGTGAAGTTCCCGCATGCTCTCTCGGTCGGATCCGGCCATGCCTTCGATGTCGCGCCAGGTGGTGGTGAGTCGACCCACCCGTGCCCAGTGCCGAGCAAACTCGGAAATCATGGACGCGAGCAATGCGCTCAGTCCCTGCTCGCGGGGGAGCGAGTTCACGAAATCAGCCATTTCCAGCTGACTTTCGCTCAAGAGGGCTGCGAAGATGTCCTGCTTGTCGACGAAGTACTGGTAGATCAGCCCAGTGCTGGTGCCGGCTCGTTTGGCGACCGCGCGGATCGTGAGCGCGGAGTAGCCACCCTCGTCCAGTAGCGAGATCGCCGCGTCGAGTGTTCGGCGCCGACGCACTTCGGCGTCGCCGTAGATCGACTTGCTGCTGGTACTGCTCATTTGATCACCGTAGTCGCGGTGGGCGGCATCCTCAATTCACATCGAACACTGTTCGTTGTCGAACGCCGCACTCAATTGAATGTGATGTAGATCATAGAATGAACATTGTTCGAAATAGAATGAACATCGTTCATTCTGGTGTTACGGTATGGCGCAGACCACATCGAGGCCAGTGCAAAGCGCTGGACACTCTGCGGTCGGCCTGACCTTTCTTCCCGTATCGATCGGGAGGTCTACACAGTTGTGGAGTACCTATGACACGCACCAACGATGAACGCGCGGCGATCGACATCGCCACTGCGGCGGGAGAACTTCTGCTCGAACACCGGAAATCTCTCGGCGAAAACGACGGTGATGCCGCGACTTTCAAGAACGCCGCCGATCGGCTCAGTCACGAATTCATCGTCGCCGAACTTGCCCGACGCTTTCCTGCGGATGCAGTGCTGTCGGAGGAAGGCGCCGACGACCTCGCGAGGCTGGCTGCGGATCGAGTGTGGATCGTCGACCCGCTCGACGGCACCCGTGAATTCGGTGAAGCCGGCCGATCGGACTGGGCCGTTCATGTCGCACTGACCGAAAACGGTGTCCTCACAGCGGGTGCGGTCGCAATGCCTGCCCTCGGTGTCACCTATTCGAGCAGCGATGATCGAACCGGGCGGGATGCCGCGACGCCGGTTCGAGTCGTCGTATCGCGGACGCGTCGTCCGGAACCGGTCATGCGCATGGCCGACTCGATGGGCGCGGAGTTGATCGAAATGGGATCCGCCGGAGCCAAAGCAATGGCGGTCGTCTCGGGTGACGCGGACATCTATGCCCATGCGGGCGGGCAGTACGAGTGGGATTCGGCGGCGCCGGTCGCTGTCGCACGCGCTGCGGGACTGCATGTTTCACGTATCGATGGCAGCGAACTTCGCTACAACCAGGAAAACCCGTGGTTGCCGGATCTGCTGATCTGCCGACCAGAACTCGCCCCGAAAGCACTGGAGGAACTGGGCCGATGACCACGACACTGACTCATCTCGAACGGCTCGAAGCCGAGAGCATCCACATCATGCGTGAAGCTGTTGCGCAGAGCGAGAACCCGGTGATGTTGTACTCGGTGGGCAAGGACTCCGCCGTGATGCTGCATCTGGCGCGCAAGGCCTTCTATCCGTCGAAGCTGCCGTTTCCGCTTCTGCACGTCGACACCACGTGGAAGTTCCGAGAAATGTACAAACTTCGTGACAGTACCGCTGCTGCAGGCGATCTCGATCTGATCGTCCACACCAATCCGGACTGCGTGAAGCAGGGGATCAACCCGTTCACTCACGGATCCGCGGTGCACACCGACATGTGGAAGACCGAGGGCCTCAAACAAGCCCTCGATCACTACAAGTTCGACGCGGCATTCGGCGGCGCCCGCCGTGACGAAGAAAAATCCCGCGCCAAGGAACGGATCTTCTCGATCCGATCGGCTGCGCACCGCTGGGATCCCAAGCAGCAGCGACCGGAGTTGTGGCGGATGTACAACGTCCGCAAAGCGCCGGGTGAAAGCCTGCGCGTCTTCCCGCTCTCGAACTGGACCGAGCTGGATGTGTGGGAATACATACGCCAGGAAGAGATTCCGATCGTTCCGCTGTACTTTGCCGACAAGCGTCCCGTCGTCGAACGCGATGGCGCACTCATCATGGTCGACGACGACCGGATGCCGTTGCTGCCGGGAGAAACTCCGGAACTCAAGAGTGTTCGTTTCCGCACCCTCGGCTGCTATCCGCTGACCGGCGCTGTCGAGTCGACCGCCACCAGCTTGACCGAGATCATCTCGGAAATGTTGCTCACCACCACTTCCGAACGCCAGGGACGGGTCATCGACCACGACTCCAGTGCGTCGATGGAAAAGAAGAAGCAAGAGGGGTACTTCTGATGACTGTTTCCTCGGATCTGATCGCTGACGACATCGAGACATACCTCGAGCGTCACGCGAACAAGAGCATGCTGCGATTCATCACCTGTGGCAGCGTCGACGACGGCAAGAGCACCCTGATCGGCCGTCTGCTCTACGAATCGAAGCTCGTCTTCGACGACCAGTTGACGGCGCTCGAAGCGGATTCACGCAAGAGCGGCACCCAGGGGGAGGGGCTCGATTTCGCGCTCCTGGTCGACGGTCTCGCTGCCGAACGTGAGCAGGGCATCACGATCGACGTCGCCTACCGCTACTTCACGACCGAGCGACGCAAGTTCGTCGTCGCCGATACTCCGGGGCACGAGCAGTACACCCGAAACATGGTGACCGGCGCGTCGACCGCCGATCTCGCGGTGATCCTTGTCGACTCCCGCAAAGGCATTCTGACTCAGACCCGTCGGCACTCGTATCTCGTGTCGTTGCTCGGGATCAAGCACGTGGTTCTTGCCGTGAACAAGCTCGACCTCGTCGACTACTCGCAAGAGGTCTTCGATGCCATTACCGCGGACTACACGGCCTTCGCTCACGAGATCGGGCTGGACGGATTCGTCGCCATTCCGATGTCGGCATACATGGGTGACAATCTCACCGAGCGCAGTGCAAATACCCCGTGGTACTCCGGGCCCAGCCTGATCGAGCATCTCGAAAGCGTGGACATCGACGATGCTGCCGCCGCGGCTCCGTTCCGGATGCCGGTGCAGTGGGTCAACCGGCCAGACCTCGACTTCCGGGGATTCTCCGGCCAGATCGTTTCCGGCACAGTATCTCCCGGGGACCCCATCCGCGTGCTCCCCAGTGGAAAGACGTCCACCGTCGAGCGCATCGTGACCATGGGTGGCGACCTCGACGTTGCCGGTGCCGGCCGCTCCGTCACCATCACGCTCACCGACGAGATCGACATCAGCCGCGGCGACGTGCTCTCCATCGGTGACAATCCGCCGGCCGTCGCCGATCAGTTCGAGGCCTGCATCGTCTGGATGGGTGAGGCTCCCATGCTGCCTGAACGGCCGTTCCTGTGCCAGATCGGTACCGTCACTCTCACCGCACGCATCACCAAACCGAAACACAAGATCAACGTCAACACACTCGAAAAGACCGCAACGACTACTCTCGAGCTCAACGAAATCGGTGTGTGCAACATCAGTTTCGATCGGCCCGTCCCGTTCGATCCGTACGTGGGCAACCGCGACACCGGTAGCTTCATCCTCATCGACCGTCTTACCAACGGCACTGTCGGTGCGGGCATGATCACGCACTCGCTGCGTCGATCGGACAACATTCACTGGCAATCCGTCGACGTCGACGAGGCCGCGCACACCAGGCTCAAGGGACACCAACCCGCAGTTCTGTGGTTCACCGGTCTTTCCGGTTCGGGTAAGTCGACTATCGCCAACGACGTCGAGCGTCAACTGCACGCACTCGGCGCGCACACCTACCTCCTCGACGGAGACAACGTCCGTCACGGGTTGAATCGAGACCTCGGATTCACCGAAGCCGACCGCGTCGAGAACATCCGCCGCGTCACCGAGGTCACCCGCCTGATGGCGGACGCGGGTCTGATCGTCCTCGCGTCCTTCATTTCACCGTTCGAGGCCGAGCGTCATGCCGCCCGTGAATTGATCGGCGACGACCAGTTCGTCGAAATCTTCGTCGACACCGCTCTTGCCGTCGCAGAGGAGCGAGATCCCAAAGGTCTGTACAAGAAAGCTCGACGTGGGGAGTTGGTGAACTTCACCGGAATCGATTCGCCGTACGAAGCGCCGCAGAACCCTGACATTCACATCGACACCAGTGTCACGACGACCGAGGACGCTGCGATCGCGATCATCGATTACCTCCGCGCCCGCGGAACCATCTCTTGATCCGACTGACCACGAGGAAATTCCATGCCTGACAGAGCTGAAATAGTTTCTGCTGTAGAAGATTACGTCAAGTATCTCGGAAGTCACGACGTCGACGGCCTGGTTGCGCTGTTTGCACCCGACGCAGTTCAACACGAACCGCTCGGGGTCCAGACCTACCGCGGGATCGACGAGATTCGCGCATTCGATACCGCGAACGCGCAGGTCGACTTCACAGTGAGTCTGCTCGGCCCGATTTCGGTGACGGGAAACTACGCGGCCATGCAACTTCGGGTGCAGCGAGTCGGTATCCCCGACTTCGCTGCCACCGACCTGTTCGAGTTCGACGAGAACTGCAAGATCACCTCTCTGAGCGTGGTTCTCGATCCGCAGGCGCTGTGCTAACCTGTCACGGCCTGCTGGCAGACAAGGTGGTCGTCGTCTCGGGAGTGGGCCCGGCGCTGGGTCGCTCGATTGCGCTGCAGAGTGCGGTGGCCGGAGCGAAAGTTGTCCTGGCTGCCCGTACACCCGAGCGCTTGGAATCGGTGGCAACCGAGATCCGTGATCGCGGCGGAATTGCACTGGCCGTTCCGACCGATCTCACCGACGTCGACTCGATCACGTCGCTGGCGGAGACAGCGGTCGCCGAGTTCGGTGCCGTGGACTGCCTTGTGAACAATGCATTCGTCCAACCGGCCCAGGTCCCGCTCCTCGACGCTGATTTGGCGTCCATCCAGTCGGGTATCGACATCAACCTGCTTGCGGCGTTGAATGTCACACGCGCGTTTGTGCCCGCATTGACCGAGGCACAGGGGTCCGTCGTGATGGTGACGTCCATGGTGCTGCGCAATCAGCTTCCCGGGTTCGGGGCGTACCGCATCATGAAAGCCGGCCTCCTGGCAATGGCGCGAAGTTTGTCGATCGATCTCGGACCCAAGGGGATTCGAGTGAACTCGGTTGCGCCCGGCTACATCTGGGCGGACTCGGTCAAGAACATGTTCGAGAAAAAGGCGGCGGCAGCAGGAGTCGACCCCAAGATGATCTACGACGAGATCGCAGCGGGCGCCGATCTACGCCGGCTACCAGAACCCGACGACATCGCCAATGCCGTCGTCTTCCTCCTGTCCGATGCGGCCAGAGCCATCGCCGGGCAATGTCTCGACGTCAACTGCGGTCACACCCACCACTGAACCCATCCCCCAAGGAATTACAGATGACACAGGATTACGACGGCATCGGTTCCATCGATGACCTGCACCAGGCTGCGCGCGAGGCGGCCGGGTACAAAAACTTCGGCAGCGAAGGCTATCTCGAAGGACTTCGAGTGCTGCTCGAAGCGTTCCGGAAGGAGGCCGACCTCACTCCTCACGGCAAGGTGATCGCTCGCAAGATGATCGTCGGAGCGCTCGCGGGTCGCCTGACCAGTGAGGCCGGATTCGCGAAATATCCAGAGCACGTAGACGTTCCGATCGAACGCCCGATCTTCGTGGTCGGGTTGACCCGCACCGGCAGCACCGCGCTGCACCGCTTGCTCGGTGCCGACCCGGCGCATCAGGGCGCCGAGATGTGGCTCGCCGAGTCGCCGCAGCCTCGCCCCGAGCGCGACAAGTGGTCGGAGAACGCAGACTACGTTCGTTCCGACGCCTTCTACCGTGCGCGCCAGCGCAACGAGGCGGACCTGATGAAGGTGCATTTCATGGGGGCAGAAGAGGTCGAGGAATGTTGGCGTCTGCTGCAGCAGACGATGCTCTCGACCGCGGTCGAGACGGTGGCGTACGTGCCGAGTTACACCCGGTGGCTGGCGGAGCAGGACTGGACCGAAACATATGCGCGGCACAAGAAGAACCTGCAGTTGATCGGGCTGCACGACCAGGACCGACGGTGGGTGCTCAAGAGCCCGAGCCATGTATTCGCGATCGACGAGATCATGTCGGTTTATCCGGATGCACTGTTCGTTCGGACCTTCCGGGACCCGTTGACGTCGATGGCGTCCACCTTCAGCCTTGCCGAGCAGGGCGGACACGACATGTCGAAGGCCTTCGACCGTCCGGCTATCGGGCGCACCCAACTCGACCTGTGGGCGAGAGGGAATGCGAACTTCAACAGTGCCCGTAGCCGTTACAACTCCGATCACTTCATCGACGTCGACTACAAGGACTTCATCTCCGATGCAGTCGGCACCGTCGAGAAGATCTATGCACAGTTCGCCCTGCCCTTCACGGACGAGGCTCGCGCCGCGGTGGAGGCGTCACACCAGGCGAGCCTTGCCGAGCATCGTCGTCCGTCGCACCGCTATTCGCTCGAGGAGTTCGGCGTGAGCGCTGCCGACGTCGAAGCGAAGTTCGCCACCACACCCTGAAGCCCTGACCGAAACAAGGAGATTCACATGAATGCTGTTTGGGAAAAGTTCTGCGCAGATCTGCTCGAGGTCGGAAAGGTCCTGGAAGACGAGATCGTCCCTCAGGACCCGCTGACCCAGGCCGAGGGCGTCCGCTATCTGAGTCGGTTGCTTCGGTACGGCACGATCAACTGTGTCGAGTACACCGATCCACGCTGGCCACAGTTCTCGTCGGCTCCGAACCCGAACATGATGACGAAGATCGGTGCCGACAACCCGGACAACGTCTACATGCGCGCCAACATTTCCGGTCAGTACAACTACCGGATCATCGGCACCCGAGGCACCGTCCCGTTGATCACCTTCGGCTCGCGCGTCAATCGGTACCACATCGACGGCACCATGCTGCAGACCGGCGATCTGCATATCCAGGACCTCGAGGTCGACGAGAACGGCCGTTTCGAGTTCATCGCGAGCGTCGACAAGCCCGCTGAGGGGGCTTGGCTGCCTTTGGCGCCCGACAGCAACCTCATCTCCGTTCGGCAAACTTACAAGGATCGGCGCAACGAGGTCATCGGTGATCTGACCATCGAATGCCTGAACCCGGACGGGGAGTTCGTCCCGCTGACTCCGGAAGAGATCGGCGAGCGCCTCACCAAGTCCGTCGGGATCGTGAAGGGGATGGCGGAGACCTTCCTGGAATGGTCGCGCAAATTCCAGCCGCACACCAACGAGATCTTCGACTGGGGACAGGACTACTTCCAGGACGCCGGCGGCGATCCGACGATCTTCTACTTCCACGGCTACTGGAAGCTCGCCGAGGACGAGGCGTGGGTCATCGAGACCGAGGTTCCGAACTGCGAGTACTTCAACTTCGTGCTGCAGAACTTCTGGGTCGAGTCTCTCGACTACAACCGCACGAACATCTACATCAACAACCACACCGCGAAGCTCAACGACGACGGCACCATGACGATTGTCGTGGCGGCGAAGGATCCGGGCTACGGCAACTGGATCGACACCGATTCGCACGCCGAGGGGACTTGGGCGCTGCGCTGGATCAAGGCGGACTCGCACCCGATCCCGACGTCGAAGGTAGTCAAGATCTGACCCGCTGCCGAGATTGGGAACGTATGTACACCAAGAAGAATCGGTTCGTCCCTCGATTTGTCGCGCTCGGGCTTGCCGGTGCCCTGTTGTTGGCCGGGTGCGCCTCCAGCAGTGGGGGCACCGCAGGATCGGATTCACCGGGCAGTAGCGGCGCAGCGGGTTTCGTGGGAGCTCGAGATACTGGGGAGCGGATCGACGGAGGTCTTCTCACCTTCGGGTCTTATTCGTTCCCTTCCTCACTGGACCCCACTAGAACTCAAGCCGCCGGTTCGACCGGCGGAACCGAAATGGCCGCGATTTACGACACGCTGGTGCGCAGCGACTCCGCCAGCGGGAGCTTCGTGCCGAAACTTGCGAAGTCACTGTCGGGCAACAGCGACTTCACCTCGTACACCGTCACTTTGGCTGATGGTCTGACCTTCAGTGACGGAAGCCCGCTCGACGCGGAAGCGGTGAAGTGGAGTATCGAACGATTCGTGGCAGGTAAGGGTGATGTATCGCAGACCTGGCTCAACATCGTGGAGCGGATCGAGACACCCGACGCCACCACTGTCGAATTTGTGCTCGAGCGGCCCTGGCGACAATTCCCGGCACTGTTGTCGCTCGGCCCCGGAATGATCGTTGCGCGAAGTTCCGACGCAGAGACCGTGGGAGGGGAAAAAACGTTCACTCCGATCGGGGCGGGCCCGTTCACCTTGGCCAAGTTCGCGCCGCACGAAGAACTGGTACTCGCCGCACGCACGGATTATCAGGGCGGCAAACCGCCACTGGACACACTGCGGTTTGTCCCTACCTCGGGTGCACAGTCTCAGTACGAATCGCTGAAGAGCGGTCAGATCGACATGACGTACATTCTTCGCGACGAGGCCGTCATCAACCAAGCTCTCGATGACGGATACTCCGGCTACCTCAGTCCGACCGGACAGAACGGGATCGGCACGATCAACAACCGGGCGGGCAAGCCCGGAGCCGATGTGCGCATTCGTCAGGCGATCGCCTACGGGGTGGATCCGGCGGCGATCAATACCCGTGCGAACAACGGATTGGGCACCGCCAGTTCCGAACTGGTCCCGCAGACATCACGTTGGTTCAACAACACCGCAGGCATCCCGTTCGATCACGTGAAGGCAAAGGCGCTGCTCGATCAAGCGAAGTCCGACGGGTACGACGGGAAACTCCGCTACCTCACCACCTCGGAGCCGAGCCAGCAGGCGACGGCACTGACGGTTCAGGCGTCGCTGAACGCGATCGGTTTCGACGTCACCATCGACTACGCCACCGATGTGACCGACCTGGTCCGACGGGTATACAAGGACCACGATTTCGACATGACCAGAGGTGGCGCTCCAGTCGGCGAAGAAGCGCCGTACCTCAATGTGTACAACAGTATGGCCAGTGATTCGAAGAACAACCCGTCGGGCTTTGCGGACCCGGAGATGGACGCACTGATCACGGCTGTGCAGACTGCACCGTCGGACGACGCTGTCCGTGATGCGATCAGCAAGGTGCAGGAGTACGCCAATGTGACTGTTCCTTACGTGATCTGGGGTCCCGCATCGGTGTTGACCGCATGGGACGGCAATATTCACGGCGTCGAACGCAATATCACCGACATCATGTTCTTCGACGAAGCCTGGATGTCGTCGAAGTGAGTTCCTCTGAACGGAAGGGTGTTTCGACGTGCGAATGACGAAATGGTGTAGCGGCGAAATGGTGGAACGATGAAGTGGTCGTTGGCGGGCGCGATGATCGACGCTCTGGAACTGTGCGAATTGGCCCAGGTTGCAGAAGAGGTGGGGTTCGACGGTATCGCGATGCCGGATTCCGTGTTCTATCCCGAGCAGGTGTCGGCGCCGTATCCGTACACCGCTGACGGGAAGCGGATGTGGGCGCCCGAGACTCCGATGCCTGATCCGTTCATTGCGATGACGGCAATGGCGGCCGTCACGTCGCGAATTCAGTTTTACACCAACGTGTTCAAACTCCCACTGCGTGATCCTTTGTTGACGGCAAAGCAGGTCTCGACCATGGCAGTGATGTCGCGAAATCGCATCGCACTCGGCATCGGTTTGTCCTGGATCCCCGAGGAATTCACCTTTACCGGGACCGAGATGCGCACCCGCGGTGCGCGTACCGACGAAGCCATCGAGATCATCAAGGCCGTGTGTGCGGGACGTGGACCCGAATGGATCGAATACCACGGCAAGCACTACGAGTTCGACGCTCTGATGATCAGTCCTGCTCCGGAGATTGCGGTTCCGATCTACATCGGTGGGCACAGTGAACCGGGATTGCGCCGCGCAGCCAGGCTGGCCGACGGTTGGATGTCGGTGAACACGACCAAAGCCGAATTGGCCTCCGCCATCGATCGCCTCATGGAATTGCGGGTCGAGTACGGTCGTGCCGATATTCCTTTCGGCGTCAACGTCTCGCCGACTGATGTTCGTGATCTGGACGGATATCGCGAACTCGAGACTCTCGGAGTCACGGAAATCAGAGTGTCGCCGTGGTATCGCTACGGAGTTGATGCCGGTGATCGTCAGGGAAGACTCGACTCCATTCGACGGTTTGCCGACGAGGTCATCGCTCAGTACTGATCGATCAGCGTCTGCATCGCCCGGCCGTAGAGCTTTGCCAACTGATCTCGATCTGCCGACTGAGGGATGCTCTCGTCGCTGAGAGCACTCAACAATCCGGACACCTGGGCGGAGACCAGGAGCGCGCGGGTGTACGCGTCTTCGCCGTCTAGACGAGCGGCGAGATTGGTGGCAAATACTCCGGTCATGTCTCGGAGTCGAGCGCGGATGCGCGGGGAAGCGGCTCGCAGTAATCACGTGACTTATGTTGTGGGCATCTACGCGGCAGCAACAGTATTCTCGTTGATTCTTTCCTTGGTGATTCACGATGTTTACGTAGCTATTGTCTTCGATCTCCTGTTGTATGCGATCTGGGCGGGAATCGCCTACGCCTTCGTTGCGTGTGGGAGGAAATCTTCTCATCAAATGGCGACATGGGGGATAGTGCTGGTTGGCGGGATCGTCGCGTGTCGGAAAGTGATGAGTTCGTTCGTGGGTGCTGCGTTCACCAATACGATGAATGCTTTCTTGTCGATACAGATATTTCCGTTACGGGTGCAGGGAATTAGATTATTCAGATGTTGCTTTTCGCAGTGATTGCCAACGGATGTATCTATTTTGTTGTCAGAATGTTTCGAGCAATGCAGGCGATGTGAAATGTTCCTACTATCGTAGATCCTCCTGTCGCCCAGATTCGATTTGGAGCCGGCTGGTCTGTACGACTAAGCGTCAGCGGAGAGCGATTCGATCGATAGAAGTGTGGAGCGGAATGCACTGTTTTCAGCAGCGTCCCGCTTCTGCGCGTTCGCGATTTGCGGAGACGGTGAAGGATCTTTCAGACGTCGGCTCTCCATGAACTCTGCGGCGGTGTCGGCATTTCTGGAAGAAATCTACTGCGGACACAGATGTTCGCGAGCGGCGGTGGCTTTTGTGAACGCGTAGGTAACAAGGGCATCGCTCACACCAGGTGAGCGCATGCTTTCTTTTGTCGAACTAGCGTAGGAATCCCGTTGGGACGCTGGTAAAGACAGTATGACGGCGCAAGTCATTATTCCATCCAGAGCTGCTGCCCACGGGGTGCTGGTGATGGTTGGTACGCCCTGGAACGACTCCTCCGACTCGCAGATGGCCCGTACATATCGGGCGTATCCTCCACTAGGAATACCCGCCGCGAACTGTTCCTGCTCGGCCGATTGTTCGGGTGGGAGTATCGCGACAACGGAGTCATAGGAATTTCCTTGTCGGATAGCCTCCACCTCGGCTTTTGAGCTTCCCCCCGCAATAGCAGTGCTAGCGAGTAGTTCTGCGGCGCCGTCGTAGACCTGGCGCAAGGTCGGATTGTCGGCGTCCCAGTCCGTGCATTGTTTTGCGGGGACGACGTCGTCGGGCCCAGGGGTATCGGAGATGGCACATGCCGTGAAAGACCCTGCGCCTATCGCAAAAGCGACCACAAAGTGGACGGGACGCATTCGAGTAAAGGACATGGGATGATTCTGACACGGAGATAGTTCGATGGTGAGAGTGACAGCAGCAAGTTCATCTAAACGAAGTACAGCTTATGTTTCTGATGCCGCTACCCCACATCGGACGTAACTTTGATGTCGTCAGACCATGACGAGAAGGCCCTCGGCGTCTGGGACACGGGATCTAACGGGATCGAATCCGATGCGCCCGCTCTACTACATCCGGTTCAGTCCGTCGGCTGGGTATATGTCATGGTGACCAACCCTGCTGATTTCGTCGGAGACTGGGCTCCGGCCCTTCTCGAGGTTGGTCAGGCCTTCAGGCTTACTTCCGATCCGAGTAGCGTGTTGGATGGTGGGCCTGGGATTACGTTGTTCAAGAGATTGGCCCATGGTCATTGGTCCAGCGTCGCCGCAGTGGACCCGGGATTTGCGTCCTGGCTGGAATCTGCACCAGCCTTCCGGCTAAGGATTTTGCGATTCATGTGATGGAGATTTCCGAGTCCGGCCTGTGGTACGTATCTTCGTTGAGTACCGTGACCGCGGACTTGCTGGTCCAGGCGGTTCTTTCCGCCTTCGGGAGCTAGTGCGGCGTGCTCGTATTTTTCGGCGGTTAACGTTGGTCAGGATGTGATCGGCGGGGTTTCGTCGAGAGGGATGGTGGGTCCGCGGTGTTCGAGTCGTTGCATGACTCCCGTAATTATTCGGCACGTTTTTCACGGAATTATCTGACACGGTGACCGTTGTCTTCGAGGTAGCGGCAGAGGGTGCTTCGTCGAACGCCGAGGGTTTGGGCGATCTCGGTGATTGATCTGTTGTGAGGATTTCGGGCAACGGAGATGACTGTATTCGGATCGCGATCGTGAGCTGGTGGTTAAATGGCCGATCTTGTCGAATTCGCGGAAGAATCAGTTCTTGTCTTCGGGCGAGCATTCCCCGTTCTTCGATCTCCGATTTGTCGGAATGTGCCACGGTCGTTGCAACTCCCCAAAATTCGGGGTGCTGCAACGACCGCTAGAACCCAAGAGAAACTCGCGGGGCCCCTCTCCGCTGACGGCGGCCAGTGAAACCGAGTCCGTCAGCTGCCGAACACACTCCCCAGACTGCCGAGCGACCCCGTTCCATCGCTCGGCGGAGTGACCGGATCAGGCAGCAAAGGCGTCTCGGCGACACGGTTGTCCTCCGTCAGCACGAACGCAGCATCGTCCACCGCCGCAGCGCTATGCGCGACCGTGAACTTCGCACCGTAGACAAGGCCTGTCTCCGAGGTGAAGATCAGTCGGTGCTCGCCATCGGGCAGAGCGTCGGGCAGCGTCACCGTGAACACCGCGAGACCGTCCGCGTCTGTGGTCACCGTGCCCAGTTCGATCGGCTCGGACCGTGCTGACACGGTGTGCTTGGTGTTCGGCAACCCCTTGAAGACCACCTCCGCGGACTGGCCCTGCCGCAGCAAGGGCGGCCCGCTAAGGCCCGGAGCGATCGGCGCCGCGTACAACTGCGGGATGCCGCCATCGGCGTCGCGTGGAGTCGGGTCCAAGGCAGATGCCGGAACGGCCGGCCCGAAGGCGCTGAGAATCTTGCTGGCCCCGCAGTTGGGCACGGTCATCGTGCTCCCGGCGGGGATTCCCAGGGCGGTGCACCGGACCGATTGGCTCAGATAGCTCGTGTGTACCCGCGTGCCCGTGGCAACCACCGCCGCTGTGGTGACACCCGTCACCGAAGGTCTCAGATATTGACCGAGAATCTTCCCCATGAACTTGTCGACACCCAAAATCAGTTTTGCGTCGAACTCCGTGTCGCACACGATGTCCGAACGACCGCAGAATGAGAACAGGGTGTTGCCCGGATTCTCCGCGATCCAGTCATTGCGGGCCGGATCCGCCGGCGAGGGAACGGACGACCACTTGCCCGGGGTGATCCAACGGACACCAGCGCCCGTGCCGCTCAGTACCTCGATGCCGCGACCGTCCGTCTTGCTGGGATCACCCAGATGGACGATCGACACCACATTTTTGAACACAGCCTGATCGCCGGTACGTTGGGCTCGGGTCATCGCCGCATTGATGACATCCGCGCCCTGCGAATAGCCGCTCAACGCGATCCTCGGCACGAACGATGATTGCGAGCATGCCGCATTGATCGCGCGCAGCGTAGTGGACAAGTTGGCTTCTCCAATGCTTACCGACGTTTCGTAGGCGTCGCCGTATCCACTGAATTTCACTGTCCCGGCGACGATGTCGAATTCCGACACCCCTACCGGGACCGCCGGATATGCCACTGCCAGGTACTCGATCCCGGCTTGCGGCGGCGAATGTGTGGCCCACCACATCCGGTCCAATGCCTGAGCCTGAGCATTCAACTCCGGCCCCATGCCCTGATCGACGGTCCCCGCCGGGTACGTCGATGCCGAGGGCAACGCGCCTTGCGGTGCCTGCCCGGAGCCTCGCACTCCGACGAAGTACGTACTCTTACACACCGGTTCCGGATCAGGATTCCCGGGCACACCCGGGTCGATGATGCCTGCAAGGCCGACCACCTCGACCGGCGTCGATCGCTGGGTAGTGGTGCCGTCCCCCAACAGCCCGCGCCAGTTGAGTCCCCAGCATTTTGCGGTGCCGCCGGACATCAACGCACACGTATGGGTGTTGCCGGCGGTGAGGGCGATGGCGCCGGAAAGCCCGACCACCTCGACCGGCGTCGATCGCTGGGTGGTGGTGCCGTCCCCGAGTTGGCCGGCCTCGTTGCTGCCCCAGCATGTGGCGGTGCCGCCGGGCATCAACGCACACGTATGGGCGTTGCCGGCGGTGAGGGCGATGGCGCCGGAGAGGCCGACCACCTCGACCGGCGTCGATCGCTGGGTGGTGGTGCCGTCCCCGAGTTGCCCGTTTGTGTTGTAGCCCCAGCATGTGGCTGTGCCGCCGGGCATCAACGCACATGTATGGTTGCCGCCGGCGGTGAGGGCGATGGCGCCGGAGAGGCCGACCACATCGACTGGTGTCGATCGCCTGTTGTAGTTGCTGCCGTCTCCCAACTGCCCGTACTGGTTGTAGCCCCAGCATTTTGCGGTGCCGCCGGGCATCAACGCACACGTATGGGCGTTGCCGGCGGTGAGGGCGATGGCGCCTGCAAGGCCGACCACGTCGACCGGCGTCGATCGATAGGCGATGGGGGCACCGCCGTCCCCGAGTTGGCCGGACTCGTTGCTGCCCCAGCATGTGGCGGTGCCGCCGGGCATCAACGCACACGTATGGCTGCCACCGGCGGTGAGGGCGGTAGCGCCTGCAAGGCCGACCACCTCGACCGGCGTCGATCGATGGGTGGTGGTGCCGTCCCCGAGCTGCCCGTTTGCGTTGTAGCCCCAGCACGTGGCGGTGCCGCCGGACATCAACGCACACGTATGGCCGCTGCCGGCGGTGAGGGCGATGGCGCCGGAGAGGCCGACCACGCCGACCGGCGTCACCCGATATGTGGTGGTGCCGTCGCCCAGCATTCCGTTCGTGTTGTCGCCCCAGCATTTGGCGGTGCCACCGGCCAGGAGCGCACATGTATGATCGCCGCCGGCAACGAGGGCGGTTGATGCCGGCGCGGTCGCTGTTGTCGATGTGGTGACCGGATCGGCGTTCGCACGCGCTGTCACACCCGACGGCATCACGATCCCGGACACCACGAGAACCGCAATCACCGCCGAAACCAGCCACGACAACCGATGATCGAAAACTGTGCGACGCAACATAACAGGTACCTTCGGGTCGGGTGTCGTTCGTGAGACTGGAGAATTCGTTCATACCGGTCGGTGCCTCAGAACCGTTGAACCATTTGCAAGACAACGGAAGTCCAGTGATCGAGACGCATCACCTGTCTCGAGACATCATCACCTGTCTCGAGACATACTGTGTGGATGTGATCTGGTCTAGTCGATCCGTTGGGTCACGAGCCGAACAAGGATCCGAGGGAGCCGGAGCTACCGCCGCCGGTGGGGGGATTGCCTGGGTCGGTAGGTCCCCCAGGTTCTTCGGTACCGCCGACGGTGAACGATGCGAAGTGGGTGACGTCGTCGCCGGCGTAGTTGCCGTTCTCGTCGTAGGGGGTGCATTTTCCGATGATCGTGTACGTGCCTGTGGACAGCGGGATCGTGTTGACTCTTGGGCTGGTGTACCCCAGGTCGCGTACTCCTGCGAATCTCGGGGTCTCGAACAGTGCCGGGTCATGTGCGAGGAACTCGTACCCTCCTGTCCATCCCGGACCTGATGGTGGGTTTACAGGCAGGTTGCCTTCGGCCTGCGCATTGAGGTCGGAGGGTGAGCCGGGGACGATCAGACCTGCGTTGCACACTTGGTAAGAGGGTGCGGTGAGCGTGATGGTCGCCGCGGTTTCGGTGGTGGTGATGGTGTAAATATCGGATTCGGGTCCGGTGAGGAAGGGATCCGCTGCTGCGGCCCCGGTTCCTGCGGCGACGAGTAGAGCGGTGAATCCTGCGACAGCGCAGACTTTTCGCATGGGGAAGTCCTTTCGGGAGGAGTGTTGGCCGACGTGCGCTTCTTGAGGTGTGTTTGTCAGCGGGAGCTAGGCGTCAGCGTGTGAGGGAGCGGATTGTCATCTGCACCAGCTGAAACCGACCAGTCGATCCACCTGGAATGAGTCAAAAGTAGTCGAATGGATCGATGGCGCACAGACCCCAAAAATGGTGGCACAGCCGCTATGAGCAAGCAGACCTGATCAGATACGTGGGGCGAGCGGTTGACCGCCCGGGTCGTATTCGACTCGGACGATGTCGTCGCGGGTGCTGTGGACGATGGTGGCGAGAATGCCACGCCCGGGTGGGAGGATCCGGATCGTGAGTGTCCCGGATCGTGCTCGGATGAGTGCGTCCGCGGCGGCGGCGATGACGCGGTCTCGTATTTCTTCGGGTGCGGTGTCGAGGGCGTGGTCGTCGAGCAGGATGACCTCGACGCCGCGTGTGCGGGCCGCACGCGCTTCGGCAGCGATGTGGGGGACGGCGAGGGTCGGCGCTCGCAAGGTGTCGCGTAGGTGCGCTTCGAGGAGTTGGCATTCGAGACGTTCCTGGCCGGTCAGTGGGTCGGCGTCGGTGATGCGTTCGAGGAGGGGTCGTGCGAGGTCATCCAGGCGTGTGAGTTGGGCATCGCGTTCGTCGAGAACGGCGGTGTCGGCTGCTTCGGCGGCGATGCGCAACGTCGCTTGTCGGCGGAGGGCAAAGATCTCGCGTGCGGCCGGCCGGATGGTCCAGGCGAAGAAGGTTGCCATCAGTAGCGGTGCGAGGTTAATCGCCGACATCGACAGCCCGTAAGCGGCGCTTTGACCGGTCCGCTCCGCCCAGAGCATGCAACTGGCCAGGACGGCAGCCATACCGATCCACGCCCACGCAGTGCGGCCTCGGACGCACATGTAGGTGTAGATCGCCGTCGACGCCGCCAGGGGCCACAACTGCAGGAGCCCGTCGATCGGAACGGGGACGACGACAAAGATCAAATTGACCGCGATCGGCCCGGACAGCGTCAGGTATGCGGTAGCCGGAGCCGCAAGCGGATCGCCCGGAACCCCGATGAGGCCCACTGCGCCGATGCTGACGACGATCCAGGCTGCGAACTCGAACCATCCACCTCCGGGTGGATTCGTGGACCAGGCGACCAGAGCGAACGTCGCCACGAACGCGGTGACGACGGTTTTCGCTGCGATGGTGCGCAGACCGAGCAACTCTCGAACATCGTGAACATCGTTGTCGTGGTGAGTCATTCGGATTCCCACCCCAGATGTACTGTCGTGCCGACGCCGGGGCTGGTATCCACGTGTGCCGATCCGCCGGGGACGGCGCGCATGCGGCCGAGGATGCTGACGGTGATGCCGAGTCGGTGCGGCGCGACGTCGGAAGCAACGAAGCCGGACCCGTTGTCAGCGACCTCGATTCGGACGCCGGTCCTGGTCACTGCCGTGGTGACCGTTCGCAGTGCATCAGGTCCGGCGTGCAGGCGAGAGTTGCGCAGGGCCTCGGACAATGCCGACCCCAGTGCGCGAACACACTCGGCAGGCAGGAACGGCAACGACGCGGCAGCGGTGTCGATGACTTCGAACCTGGCCTGGGCGTCGGCGTCGGTGGCCGCGGTCCTCAGATGGACAAGTGCGTGTTCGAGTGAGAACGGTTGTGCTGGTTCGCTTCCGATACGGAGATCGTCGAGTTCCGCCAGCGTTGTTTCGGAGAGGTCGCGGAGAAGAGAATGCGGCTGCCCATGTGAGGCAGCCAGAAGCGTCGAGAGCACGCTGTCATGGATGAGCGCGTCGAAACGTTCACGCTCGACGATACGAGCACGTTGGGCGGCAGCGTCAGCTGCCGCGGCGTATGTCTCGTCGGTGGTGGCATCGAGGACCCTCCCGGTGCGTAGTGCCATCGCGGCGCCGCCGACGAACAAGGTGCAGAACATGATCGCGAAGGCGATCTCCGGGACCAACATCCCTGATTGCGCGCCGTCGCGGGCTACGAGGTTGATCAGCTGTACACCCGTGCACCCGATCGCCAGGTGAACGAATGCGGCCGGTGTCGACCAGACAAGTACAGCGGCGAGGCTTGCCAGACCGGGGAACGCGGCGAGCCACACGCCATCATTGGCGGGGAGGTCCGGTCCGTTCCACGCCGCCGGCCAGGTGACCACCGCGATAAGAAAGACCGTCGCCGCTAAGGCAGCGGAGGCACGCATCGCCTGCGTCTCGGTTCGAAACGACAGCGCGCCGGGGATGAGTCCGGACCCGAACACGACAACGACCATGATCGGCGTCCACCACGGAGCCATTCGCGGAGCGAGTTCGGTGATCGATGGCCACAAGATCACCAGGTATGCGACGTATCCGATGCTGGTGAACCTGGCGAACATTCGCAAGATCCGGTCGGTGTCTTCCGTCCGAACGGCATTCTGTTCAGGGCGAAGCGACTGACGGGTCATCGGATCGGATGCTCTGGAACCGGAAGCCAGCCGTCTTCGACGGCGCGCTTGTAGAGGTCTGTTTTCGTTCGCGCCGGCCGGCCGGCGTCGGCGTATTTTGTGCGGATCCGTGCGAGGTAGTCGTTGACTGTATTCGGAGTCAGCCCGGTCATCCGCGCTACGCGATCGGCTTTCTCTCCGGAGGCGTACAAGGTGAGGACGTCTTGTTGCCGTGGGCTGAGCCCGACGTCGGATAGGTCCGGATCACCGTCGATCGCAGCGGCCCATTCGGTGGTCGCTACAGGGTGGCCGGCGGCAGCCGCGACGATGGCTTCGACAACCTGCTCTGTCGGCGCTGACTTACGGATAACACCCAGCACACCTGCCTTCGCAGCCAACCTGACCAGATAAGGATTTTCCGCACCCGTGAAGACCAACGCCTCCAACCCCGCAGCCCGCAGTCGGTCGACATTCGCAGTCGGGGAGGAACCATCCGCCAACCTCAGATCGAGCAGCACGAAATCCAATGGAATCTGCTGATTCAGCAGGTCTGTGACCGTGGCAGCCGACGCAGCCACTATCAAATCGGGCTGTCCAGAGAGCATCGCTTGGACTCCCAGTACTACCGCGGAGTGATCTTCCACCACACCAATCCGCTTCATGCCGGTCTCTGTCATCGCATCAGCCGTCCTCTGTCGAGGGCGCTGAACCGTTGTCAGCTACCCCTGTGCATCATCGATATTTCAGCACATCGGTACTGCGTTGGTGTTCGCTTACCGGACATGCGATCCTTGCGGATCGTCATCGCGGTCTGTGTAATCAGCAGGCCAGAAGGCGAGCGAACGTCCAGTCCCCTGATCGCCGCCGCAGGGATGGCACGTACCCCGGGGAGGCTCCGAGTGTGCTCTTCCGGCTGATTCTGGTAGATGCCGGCGACTCCATGTTTGTCGGAAAGCCTTTAATTGGAGCAGTTTTCGACATAAGCTGTTCGGCTACGTACGAGTCTCAAGCGCAAATCAGAATTCCCAACAGGTCGATGCCCTGACACGGGCCGGTGTCTATGCCGCGAACATCCGCATGGACCATTCCGGAGGTGCGAAAGCATCGCGCCCGCAACTTGATGCCGTTACGGCGCGGTTACGGGTTGGGACACGTTGGTGATCACTCGCCTCGATAGGTTGGGCCGCTCAGTGCTTCATCTGATCACCCTGCGGGGCGCAGCCGCGCGAGCGCGGGATCAAGTTGAAGGTTCTCGAGCAGGGAATCGACACATCGTCCGAGGAAGCGGGCGATGGTCGGGATGCTGTCGGTACTCGCGGTTTCAGTGTGAGCTGATTGCGGCGAACACGCGGCACGGCTTGGCCGCTGCGCGGGCGCGCGTCAGAGAAGGCGGGTGCCCCCGAAGCTCACCGACGATCAAATCGCCCGCGCCCGGCGGCTGTACGACGCGGGAGAGAACATGGTCGCGCAGATCGCTGCGATATTGAACGTCCATCTACTTCGATGGCAACGGTGCGGGGCCGCACCTGCTCGTTCTGGGAATCTGGCTCGTCGCGGCACTCGGCCTGACCGGACTGCTTACCTCACGCCAGTCGAAAAAGGCAGCAGCGCACTGAGTGTGGTGGGGCCGGCGTTTGCCGACCCCACCCGACCATCTACTTCAGACCGTCTGCTTCAGCCGTACCGCGTCCGTACCCGGTCCGTCGAGCATCGCCGACCCCAGCAGGATGTCCGGAATGCCGAACCCGTCGATCAGTGTCTCGACGTGGGGACGCAGGGTGCGGCAACGCTCGTTGATTCCGCGCGTCACGGCCTTCGAACGCTCCACCGACAGATGCCGGTGCTCCATGAACCAGGCCTTGTCCTCCTCGATGACGGACAGTGCATAGAGGTCGCACACCTCGCCGAAGAGTTCCTTCGTGGTCTCGTCCTCACAGGAGTCGATACCGGCGACGAATGCTTCCAGGATGACACGCTCGATGTGTGCCTGAGCGGCTTTGAGCACGTGATCCTGCACGAAGTTGAACGCGTCGAAGGGGTTCTCCTCGCGCTTCTGTGCGGCCTGCAATCGCCTTGCCGCAGTAGCGAGTAGGTACTCCTCGCGGTCCTCGAACATCTTCATCTGGGTGCCGCGGTTGAAGAGGCTGCCGTCCTCTTCGTTGTCCTGGCGGGTGTCGACGATCGTCTGCAGAATCTGCTGCGCCGCCGTGCGCTTCTTGACCACGTCGGAGACCGTCGTAGCGGCGAAGCGCATCCAGTCGACCGGGCTCATGCCGCGTACTTCGTCGGCGTAGGAGGTGAGCAGTTCCTTGGCGACCAACTGCGTCAGAACGTGGTTGTCGCCCTCGAACGTGGTGAACACGTCGGTGTCCGCCTTGAGTGCGGTGAGACGGTTCTCCGCGAGATAGCCTGCGCCGCCGCACGCTTCGCGTGCCTCCTGGATGGCCCGCGTGGCATGCCACGTGTTTGCGGCCTTGAGTCCGGCGGCGCGACCTTCGAGTTCGCGCTGCTCCTGCGGATCCGGGTTGTCGCTGCTCTGGATGTCGTGCATCGCGGCAACAAGTTCGTTCTGTGCGAACTGCAGAGCGTACGAGCGGGCGATCAACGGCAGCAGACGCTTCTGGTGGACGAGGTAGTCCATGATCAGAACCTCGTCGTCGCTCTTCGGGGCGCTGAACTGCCTGCGCTGCAGGGCATATCGACCGGCAATGGCCAATCCCACGCGGGCGGCCGCTGCTGCCGAACCACCGACGGTGACACGTCCACGAACCAGTGTGCCGACCATCGTGAAGAAACGACGGTTCGGGTTTTCGATAGCCGAACTGTACGTGCCGTCCTCGGCGACGTCGGCGTAACGGTTGAGTAGATTCTCACGCGGGATGCGGACCTGGTCGAAGACGATGCGGCCGTTGTCGACTCCGGGTAGTCCGCCCTTCAGTCCGCAGTCGGACGTCGTGACGCCGGGAAGGTCGTTGCCGGCGTCGTCACGAATCGGCACGACAAAACAGTGGACGCCCTGGCTTTCGCCACCGGTGATCAACTGAGCGAACACCGCCGCGACGGTGGCGTGCTGGGCCGCGCCGCCGATGTAGTCCTTGCGCGAGGACGGAGTGGGGGAGTTGACGACGAACTCGCCCGTCTCGACGTCGTAGGTTGCGGTGGTTTCGAGTTCTTGTACGTCGCTGCCGTGGCCGGTCTCGGTCATCGCGAAGCATCCGAGTAGGTCCAGATCGATCAGCGGTTTGACGTACGCCTGGTGATGACGCTCGGTACCGAGGTTTTCGATGGCGCCGCCGAACAATCCCCACTGGACGCCCGCCTTGACCATCAGCGAGAGGTCGGACATCGCCAGCATCTCGATGCTGGTGACGGCGCCGCCCGCGTCGCCCGTTCCGCCGTGAGATACCGCGAAACCGTTTGCGGCGTAGCCGAGATCGGCGAGAACCCGCATCTGTTCGAGAGCCTTGGAACGCGCTATGGCGGTGTTGGGTGTGTAGTGCGGAGCAAAACGTTCGTCGTTCAATTCGCCGCGAACGCGCTCACGCACCTCCCGCCAGCGTCCGTCGAGTGTTGTCCTGAGGTGGTCCGCTGTGGTGGCCATGGAACCGACGATAGCGCGTAGCGCACCGCGGGCAACCCGGTTCGATCTCAACCGTCGCATTCAGCAGGAGCCTGCGGCGCCCGCTTCGATTCCCTGACGGAAGAGTTCCTTCTCGCTCTCGGACATAGCCTGGTACGAAGGGTCGCTCTCGACGATCTTCAGGAAGTCGGCTCCCGCCGCCCGAGTCGACGTGTCGCCGCTCTGAACACGCTGCTGAACGTAGACGGACACGGCCGAACACCCGCCGAGAAACGCGGGATCAGTGCTCGCCGCCGCGGTGGTTCGAGCCGAATCGGTGGCGCTCGATTGCGACGAAATTGTCGCCTTGTCGTCATCGGAAGCGTCCGAACCACATGATGTGAGAAGAATCGCAGCCGAGACCATCAGCGTCGTCAACAGTCGCTTCATGCCCGAAATCGTCTCACGTGAGGTCCGGTTCGACCGGAAAACTCGCCTCGAGCACCGAAGTCCTACACCCTGTCGTTGTCAGATTCGACAGAACTGGGACACTGGAAGCCGTGACTGTGTCTTCCGGTGATCCCGACGTGCATGCAACGAACTCCGCTCGGCTCTTCGAACGTGCCGGCAACGTGATTCCGGGTGGCGTCAACTCGCCCGTCCGTGCGTTCGGTTCGGTCGGCGGAACACCGCGATTCATCCGCGAGGCGTCCGGTTACACCCTCACCGACGTCGACGGGAACAACTACGTCGACCTGGTGTCGTCCTGGGGTCCGATGATTCTCGGGCACGCTCACCCGGCAGTCGTCGAAGCCGTTCGCGAAGCCGCGCTCGGCGGTCTCTCCTTCGGTGCGCCGACGGAAGGCGAAGTTGCCCTCGCCGAGGAAATCGTCGCCCGCGTCGCGCCCGTGGAAAAGGTTCGCCTGGTCAACTCCGGAACCGAAGCCACGATGAGCGCAGTCCGCCTCGCCCGCGGATTCACCGGACGCACCAAGATCATCAAGTTCTCCGGTTGCTATCACGGCCACGTCGACGCCCTTCTCGCCGACGCCGGATCAGGCCTCGCGACGTTCGGACTGCCGACCTCGCCCGGTGTGACCGGTGCGCAAGCCGAAGACACCATCGTCGTCCGCTACAACGATCTCGACGCAGTGGCCGCGGCGTTCGCCGCCAACCCCGGCGCCATCGCGTGCGTCATCACCGAAGCTGCCGCTGGAAACATGGGCGCCGTCGCGCCGCTCCCCGGCTTCAACGAGGGCCTGCGTCGTCTCACCCGTGTGCACGGCGCACTCCTGATCATGGACGAGGTGATGACCGGATTCCGCGTCAGCGCCTCGGGTTGGTACGGCATCGACAACGTCGCAGGCGACCTCTACACCTTCGGCAAGGTCATGAGCGGCGGCCTGCCCGCCGCAGCCTTCGGCGGCCGCGCCGACATCATGGGCCACCTCGCACCCGACGGTCCCGTCTACCAGGCAGGCACCCTCTCGGGTAACCCCGTAGCCGTTGCCGCCGGACTCGCGAGCCTGCGCGCCGCCGACGCCGAGGTGTACGCCAAGCTCGGCCGGAACGCGACCGCCCTCGGCGACCTCATGACCCAAGCCCTCACCGCCGAAGGCGTCGAACACCGTGTGCAGTACGCAGGCACCTTGGTGAGCGTGTTCTTCACGGAGAACACGGTGACCAACTACGACGAAGCCAAAGCCGCGCAGACCTGGCGATTCCCCGCCTTCTTCCATGCGCTGCTCTCCCGCGGCGTGTACCCGCCGCCGAGCGCGTTCGAAGCGTGGTTCGTCTCCGCAGCACTCGACGATCGAGCATTCTCGATCATCGCCGACGCCATGCCTCACGCAGCCAAGGCCGCGGCTGCTGCCGTCAAGCCCTGATCCGTTCCAGTTCCAGAACACCCGCACGCTTCCGACATCCATCACCTTCAGCCATCCATCACCTTCAGCGAGGACCCTCGACTGTGACCGACGCCGATCACCCCGACCACACGTCCACCCGCACCATCGTCCACGTCCTTCGCCACGGTGAAGTTCACAACCCGCGCGGGATCCTCTACGGACGGCTCCCGGGCTTCCGGTTGTCGGTGGCGGGCGAGGCCCAGGCTCGTGCGGTCGCATCCGTGCTTTCCGATCACGACATCACCCACGTGGTCGCGTCGCCGCTTCAGCGCGCACAGGAAACCGCGACTCCGATCGCCGAGGCGCACAAGCTCGACATCGTCACCGACGAGAACCTCATCGAGGCGGGCAACGAATTCGAGGGCCTCAAGGTAGCTGTCGGGGACGGTGCGCTCTCGCGTCCGCGTCACTGGTGGAAACTGCGTGACCCGTTCACCCCGTCCTGGGGCGAGCCCTACTTGCAGATCGCACATCGCATGCTGGCAGCCGTCAACGCCGCACGCGTCGCGGCAGTCGGACACGAAGCCGTCGTCGTCAGCCATCAGCTTCCGGTCTGGACTCTGCGTCGATTCCTGCAGGGTGAGCGTCTCTGGCACGACCCCCGTCACCGTCAGTGCGGTCTGGCCTCGTTGACGTCACTGGTCTACGAGGGCGACACACTGGTCGACATCGTCTACTCCGAACCCGCCGGCGCCTCCGACCCGAGAGTGACAGGCGCATGATTTCGCGCCGCATCGCCGCAGCACTGGCAGCCGCTGCATCCGCGATGCTCCTTCTCTCGTCCTGCGCGACCGGCGACGACGCCGTCGCACAGGGCGGAACTTTCGACTTCGTCTCACCGGGCGGACAAACCAAGATCTTCTACGATCCGCCGTCCGACCGAGGCACCATCGGCAACCTCTCCGGGCCCGACCTGATGAACGAAGGCCAGAAGGTCGGCGTCGACGACTTCGAGGGCAAGGTCGTCGTCCTCAACGTCTGGGGTCAGTGGTGTGGACCGTGCCGGGCCGAAGCCGACGATCTGGAACAGGTCTACGAGCAGACCAAGGATTCCGGCGTGCAGTTCCTCGGTATCAACGTCCGCGACGACACCAAGAACAAGGCGCAGGACTTCGTGGTCGACAACAAGGTCTCGTACCCGTCGATCTACGACCCGTCGATGCGCTCGCTGATCGCCCTCGGCAAGGGCTACCCCACGTCGGTCATTCCGACGACGATCGTCCTTGATCGCCAGCATCGCGTCGCCGCGGTATTTCTCCAAGAACTTCTCGCCGAGGATTTGCTGCCCGTCGTCCAGCGGGTAGCTCAGGAAGACGCGCAGTAGACATGACAACCACGACCACCACGCTGCTGGCCGGCAGCGAAACACTGAGTGCCGGTGTGGGCGAAGCATTTCAGAACGCGGCGTCGTCCGGTCCGCTGCTGCTGGCCCTCGGTGCCTGCGTCCTCGCCGGTCTGGTGTCGTTCGCTTCACCGTGCGTCGTGCCGCTCGTTCCCGGCTACCTTTCCTACCTCGCCGGCGTCGTCGGCGCCGACGCACCCGCGATCACCGCCGACGAGGCGAGGACCCGGACGATCACCCGGAGCAGTCGCCTGAGGGTCGCCGGTGCGGCCGGACTGTTCGTCGCCGGCTTCACCGTCGTCTTCGTTCTCGCCACCGCGTCGGTGTTCGGCGTTATCTCGACTCTGCTCGTCAACCGCGAGGTCCTGATGCGCGTGGGCGGTGTGGTCACGATCGCGATGGGCCTGGTGTTCATCGGACTGATCCCGGCGCTGCAGAAAGACGTCCGCTTCGAACCGCGTCGTGTGTCGTCGCTGGTGGGGGCGCCGCTACTCGGGGGAGTGTTCGCGCTGGGGTGGACGCCATGCCTCGGACCGACATTGGCAGGCGTGATGTCCGTAGCCGCGGGAACCGACGGGATGACCGCCGCGCGCGGTGTCACGTTGATCGTCGCGTACTGCATCGGACTCGGGCTGCCGTTCATCTTTCTGGCGCTGGGGTCGGCACGTGCGCTGACCGGCGTCGGCTGGTTGCGTCGTAATGCACGCACCATTCAAATTTTCGGCGGAATCATGTTGGTGGCAGTGGGAATCGCCCTCGTCACAGGCGCGTGGGACCAGTTCGTCGGCTGGGTTCGCGACGCATTTATCTCGGAGGTGACGCTGCCGATATGACAGCTGACGACAATAACGACAACCCGACACCCGTGCTGCCGAAGCAGTCGGTGATCGGTCGAGTCGTTGCACTCGGGCGCAACACCTGGCGCGGGCTCACCTCGATGCGGACCGCGCTGGTTCTGCTGTTCCTCCTCGCACTCGCTGCGATCCCCGGTGCCCTGCTGCCACAGCGAACACTCAACGAGGGCAAGGTCGCCGACTACATCGCCGCGCGTCCGACTCTCGGCCCGTGGATGGACCGCCTCGAACTGTTCGACGTGTTCAGCAGCTTCTGGTTCACCGCGATCTACGCATTGCTCTTCATCTCGCTGGTCGGCTGCATCCTGCCGCGTTGTGTGGAGCACGCAAAGGCACTGCGCACCCGTCCCGTTAATGCGCCGCGTAACCTCGCTCGTCTGCCGCACCACACCACGAGCGTCGTGGACGGCGAGACTCCCGACGAACTTGCCGCCCGTGTGTCGAAAGAACTGCGTGGTTGGCGCGTCGAAACGCGTCGCGGCGATACGAAATCACGACGCGAAGGCGAGATCACCATCTCGGCGGAGAAGGGATATCTCCGCGAATTCGGCAACCTCGTGTTCCACCTGTCGCTGGTCGGACTGCTGATCGCGATCGCCGCGGGCAAGTTGTTCGGCTACGAAGGCAATCGCATCGTCATCGCCAACGACGGCCCCGGGTTCTGCACTACGTCACCGGCGGTGTTCGACTCGTTCGTCGCGGGCCTGAGCCTCGACGGCACCGGCATGACTCCGCTGTGTGTCCGTGTGAAGAACTTCCAGGCCGACTACCTCGAGACCGGTCAGGCCGAGATGTTCACCTCGGACATCTCGTACCAGGCAGGCGACGACCTCGAGTCCGATACCTGGCGGGACACGACCATCCAGGTGAACCACCCGCTGCGGATCGCCGGCGATCGTGTGTACCTGCAGGGACACGGATACGCGCCGACCTTCACCGTCACGTTCCCGAACGGCGAGACCCGCACCGAGACGCTTCAGTGGCGTCCGGACGACGCCACGACGTTCCTGAGCAGTGGCGCGATGCGTTTCGACCCGCCGGGCGGTATGTATCCGGATGCGGACGAGCGTCGGAAGAATCAGATTGCCATCGAAGGATTGTTCGCGCCCACCGCGCTGTTCCACGGCAACCTTCTGTCGTCGAGTTACCCGGCGATGAACGATCCGGCCGTCGCGATCGACATCTACAAGGGCGACACCGGACTCGATACCGGTAACCCGCAATCGCTGTTCGAACTCAACACCGAACTGATCAATCAGGGTCGACTGCTCAAGCAGGACCGGGTCAACCTTTTCCCGGGGGAGAGCGCGACGCTTGCCGACGGAACCCAGGTGCGATTCGACGGTGCCGTCGACTTCGTGAACCTTCAGGTCTCCCATGATCCCGCTCAGGTATGGGTGTTGGTTTCGGCGTTGACGATGATGGCGGGTCTGCTCGTCTCGCTCGTGATCAAGCGTCGCCGCGTCTGGGCGCGTATCTATCCAGATGACGAACGACGTACTGTAGTAGAACTTGGTGGGCTTGCCCGCACCGACCACGCAGGCTGGGGCGACGAGTTCGACCGCCTCGCCGACCGCTTGCTGAAAAGCAATCCGACCACCGCGGTGACCGAACCGCACGCGCAGGAGACCGCCCGATGACAACCAACGAGACACTCGCGCAGTACAGCGACTGGGCCTTCAAGTCCGCCTTCACCGTGCTCGTTCTGGCGTTTGTGCTGCTCATCGTGCAGTACGCGTCGGCCAGAGCCAAGGCGGTTCAGGACAAGGAACTGGTCTCGGCCGGTGGAGTCGACGCTTCCGTGCCTGGCAGGGTCGCGGAGACTCCGACCAAGTCGCTCTCGGAGCGATTCGGCGGAATGGGCCGAGCTGTCCTGGTCGTCGGAACGGTTCTGATCATCGCGTCGATCGTGCTCCGCGGATTTGCGACGGAACGATTCCCGCTCGGCAACATGTACGAATTCGTGGCGATGGCGTGTGCGGCGTCGTTGCTGGTCGGGCACGTCCTCTTGATCAAGCCGGCTTACCGTCCGATGTGGGTCTTCCTGCTGGTTCCCGTTCTGATTCTGATGTTCCTCGCCGGCACGGTTCTCTACGCCGACGCGGCCCCCGTGGTTCCGGCGCTGCGCTCGTACTGGCTTCCGATTCACGTGACGATCGTCAGCGTCGGCTCCGGCATCTTCATGATCGGCGGTATCGCAAGCCTCCTGTTCCTGCTGCGACTGAAGTTCCCGCCCGGTGACGAGGGCACGAGCATCGGCGGCCGGATCGCAGAGCGACTGCCGGACGCCCAGACTCTCGACCGCTTGGCATACAAGAGCACGATCATCGCGTTTCCGCTGTTCGGCGCAGGCGTAATCCTCGGTGCCATCTGGGCGGAAGCTGCGTGGGGACGCTTCTGGGGTTGGGATCCGAAGGAGACGATGTCCTTCATCGCCTGGGTGATCTACGCGGCCTACCTGCATGCGAGGGCAACGTCCGGGTGGCGGGAGACGAAGGCTGCTTGGATCAACATCGCCGGTTTCGTTGCGATGCTGTTCAATCTCTTCATCATCAACATGGTCGTCTCCGGCTTGCACTCCTACGCGGGACTCAACTGATCCTCTCGAGGTACCGTGGGTGGCTGCCGACCGGTCTGTAGGTATTACCGGTAGGTAGGTCAGGGGCGGCACCAGCTACGATGCAGCTCGGTGAATAACTAGCTGCCTGGTAGCTGTGGGGATCGACGAGGGGGAACGGCGAGATGGCCGACAAGATTGAAGACGCCGGAGCAGGATTGTGGGAGCCGGTGCGTCCTGCCGAGCCGACGCGGCGCGAGCCGCGCGCGTCCGCGCCGGATCCGTCATCCGACTCGGTTCCCAGCGATGTTCGCAGTCTCTTCGTGGCCCCGGTCGACTCCGGTCCGCTCCAGCAAGTAGGCGGCCAGGCGCCCAGTGCATCCCCCACCCACCCGCCCAGTGCATCCCCCGCCCACCCGCCCAGTGCATCCCCCGCCCACCCGCCCAGTGCACCCGCCGCCCACCCGCCGCTGACGACGCCGGCAGCTCCGCCGGCGCCTGCGCCAGGCCCTAAAACTCCGGTCATCCAATACCCGGAAGCACAGCCAGGCCCCATCAACGGCCAGTTCTCGACCTCGCCCGCGATGCCGATGCAGACCTACGAACCCGCGAATCGTGCAGGGTCGGTTCCGGATTCACGAGTCGCCGCTCCGCAATCCGCACAGAACTCGCAGCCCGTTCAGAACCATCCCAGCCCGACCGCGAGACCTCTCCAGCAACCGCAGGCACCTTCTTCGCCCGGCATGCATCAGCCCAATCCCGTGATTCGGCAGTTCGGTCACCCCGGCGCTGCGCCGGTGCAGAACGGTCAAGCGCTGCAGAATGGTCACACCCTGCAGAACGGTCACACCCTGCAGAACGGGCAGGCGATGCCGGTTGCTCCGCCGACGGCGGCACCGGTTCACCCTCCGATGCAGAAGGTCGGATTCAACCCCGCTCCCGGCAATCGTCCTGAGCCGGCTCTTCCGATGACGGCGCAAGACCTCTCGGCAGCGCTTCTCGTCAAGCCGGTCCGGCCAGCCCCGGCCGGTGGCTGGCGCAAAGCGCTGTACACGATGTCCGGCCGATCGGTGAACCTCGGGAACGGCGCGAAGGATCAGCATGTCGTCGAGTTGACGCGCCAGATCAACCAGCCGCTGCAGGGCTGCTACAAGGTTGCGGTGCTCAGTCTCAAAGGTGGCGTCGGAAAAACCACGACCACTGCGACGCTGGGATCGATGTTCGCATCGATTCGCGGCGATCGCGTCGTCGCAGTCGATGCAAACCCGGACCGGGGAACCCTGAGTCAGAAGATCCCGCTCGAGACGCCGGCAACTGTGCGTAACCTGCTGCGTGACGAGAACAGTATCGAGAAGTACAGCGACGTCAGAGGCTATACATCGCAAAACCAGCACCGGCTCGAAGTGCTTGCGTCCGACAGTGATCCAGCAGTCTCGGAGGCATTCAGCGGCGTGGACTACACGCGCACGGTCGACATGCTCGAAAAGTTCTACAGCATAGTTCTGACCGACTGCGGCACCGGCTTGATGCACTCGGCGATGCAGGCCATTCTCGAGGGCGCAGATTCGTTGATCGTCGTCAGTTCCGGATCCGTCGACGGTGCACGTAGCGCCTCCGCAACACTTGATTGGCTCGACGCTCACGGTTACAGCAGGCTGGTCGCCACGTCCGTGGCCGTCATCAACGCGGTGCGGCCTCGCTCGGGCAAGGTTGATCTACCGCGCGTCGTCGAGCACTTCGAGCAGCGCTGCCGAGCGGTGAGGTTGATTCCGTTCGACCCGCATTTGGAAGAGGGCGCCGAAATCGATCTGGACCGGTTGCGTCCGGGTACTCGGGAAGCGGTGCTGGAGTTGGCTGCTGTGGTTGCGCAGGACTTTCCGGCCTCCCCGTACGGCTTCTCAGGGCGGTAATCGGATAGCCGGGTAAGCCCGGACGCTACGTCGACGTGTCAGTCGGCGGTACGTCCGGCCCTTCCGTGCGCTTGCGTCGTGTTTGCTGGTTCACATTCCACAGGAATTCGGGATCGTCGTCCGGTCCGCGCACGCCGCTCACCGGGGCGCGCGTCGACGGATCGGGCCCGAATGCCTTCCACATCAGAACGATCAATGTCACCAAACCCACCAACGCCAACAGATACAACACGGCGCACCTCCTCAGGGAACTGAGGTCGAGCCTACTCAGTCTCCGGCCCGCATCACCAGAAGTGCTGCGGACAAGTGTTTAGGCTCAGTGCGTCAGTGCTGTATCTGTCGGGTAGTACGTGTTTCTCTTTGCGGGCTGTGGATGCTCAGTTGTGGTCCGCTTCCGTGGTCAGCGATCGCAGAAGCTGCATGACCTCGGTCTCACGGAATCGACGATGTCCCCCTGGTGTGCGAAGCGAGCCGAGTCGTCCTGCGTGTGCCCAGCGGGTCACGGTCTTGGGATCGACATGAAACAATGCCGCTACCTGTCCGGGCGTCATGAGTGCGTCTGCGGCGGTATTGAAGGTTGGTGCGCTCATTGTGAGGTCCTCCATGTTGATGTCGAACGTTGACGAACAGTGACTCTGAACAGTGATACCGAACCGGCGTGTCGAGCAGTTGCCGAAAACCTGCGTCGAGTTTGTTTCGAAGTCCTTCGCTTACATTCGACCGTTTTCTGAGTGGTAGCGCAATGTTTGCACAGATATAGCCGGGTAGTCGATCTTTCAAGACAAAGTAATGTTTAAGTAAAGGACAAAATGGATATAGCGGGCTCGGTGCTACCGGTATTCGGAATGGGTAACCTGAGAGGGTGAGTCAGTTGTCTGAAAACCCCGAAAATGTTCCTTCTGAGCCGGTCAAGGCCAGTAAACCTTCCGCAAACTCTGGGCAAGCAAAGTCGGCTGCCGGGCCGGTGACCAAGGGTCAACTGGCCCGCGACGTGGTGCTGTACTCGGTCGCCCGGTTGCTGCTTGTCGTCGTGATCGGTGCCCTCATCATCGGCGGCGGAAAGCTCGCCGGCACCGACGTTCCGCTGATTGTCGCCGCACTGTTCGCAGTGCTGATCGCCTTGCCGCTGTCGCTGCTGCTCTTCGCGAAACTGCGCAAGCGTGTCAACGCGGGCATTGCGGCCGTCGACGCCCAGCGGCGGTCCGATCGTGACGATCTTCGTTCCAAGCTGCGTGGAGACGGCCGGTGACCACGGAGTCGCTCGACGTCGACCGCCGGACGTCTCGGCAGTGGGTCGACAACGCGGTGCGGTTGATCGAAGCTGATGCGCAACGCAGCGCGGACACTCACCTGCTGCGGTATCCGCTGCCGAGTAACTGGACCGTCCAGCTCTATCTGAAGGACGAGTCGACACACATCACGGGAAGTCTCAAACATCGACTCGCGCGGTCGCTTTTCCTCTACGCGATCTGCAACGGCTGGGTTACCGAAGAGACCACCGTCATCGAAGCGTCGTCCGGTTCGACGGCTGTGAGCGAGGCGTATTTCGCGAAGTTGCTCGGTCTGGATTTTGTCGCGGTGATGCCAGCGAGCACGAGTCCCGCCAAGATCGCGTTGATCGAGGCGCAGGGTGGACGTTGTCATTTCGTGAGCGATCCGTCCTCGATCTACTCGGAATCGCATCGGCTCGCGAGTGAGTTGAACGGTCACTACATGGACCAGTTCACCCACGCCGAGCGTGCGACGGACTGGCGCGGAAACAACAACATCGCCGAATCCATCTTCACTCAGCTCGAGCACGAGGATCATCCGATTCCCGACTGGGTGGTCGTCGGAGCCGGAACGGGCGGAACCGGCGCCACGATCGGCCGCTTCCTTCGCTACCGGAAATTCGACACCGGACTGTGCGTCGTAGACCCGGAGCACTCCGTGTTCTTCGACGCGTGGCGAGCGAGCGATCCGTCGATCGTCGGTACTCGGGGCTCCCGGATCGAGGGCATCGGCCGTCCGCGCGTCGAACCGTCGTTTGTCGGTCAAGTGGTCGACCGCATGATCAAGGTGCCGGACGCGGGCTCGATTGCGGCGGCACGGCACGCCAGCGCCGCCCTGGGGCGCAAAGTGGGTGGCTCGACGGGTACGAACCTGTGGGGAGCTTTTGCGTTGCTTGCGGAGATGATGGCCGCCGGACGCAGCGGCAGCGTCGTCACGCTTCTGTGCGACGGCGGAGAGCGCTACTCGGGCACCTACTACAACGACGAATGGGTGGCCTCGGAAGGGATAGACCTGCTCGGCCCGACAGCAGTGCTGGACGAGTTCGTTCGTTCGGGTGCGTGGACCGCCAACTCCTGAACCGCATACTCCTGCGCCGCGCGCTTCTGCACTGCTGACACATGACCGCGGGCGGGGCGGCTCATTGTCACGCGAGGCCACGCGTCCAGGCCGGATGACTGCTCGATCATTCTGATGCGGATCAGGCCGGGGGAGAGTGTGTTCTCCGCCAGGCGCACGAATCCGAGTCGCTCGTAGTACGGCGCGTTCCACGGAACGTCGACGAAGGTCGTCAGAGTCACGAGATCGTGGTGATGGTCCGCCGCCCATTCGGTGACAACGTCGATCAGTTGGGCTCCGAGGCCTTTGCGGGCATGATCGGGGTGAACGGAAACCTGCTCGATATGTGCGCCGCCGTCCACGATCTCGACCAGTGCATACGCAACGGGCACGTCGTTTGCGTCGGTCTGAACCCAGATGTGTTCGGCGGCGAGAAAATCGTTCAACTCGTCGAGCGTCGGCGGTGGATCGTCTGCGATGGCGTCCATCCCGATGTCTCGGAACGGTTCGCCCGCGGCGATCTCGATCTGTTGCAGTGCGGGTAGGTCGGTGGATATGGCCGAGCGAATCACAGAAACCGTTTTACCTCGAGAAGTGCGTTTCTCCCAGCGCTACGCCATGTGAAACACAAACCTACGCAACCGTAGGTTGTGTATCGTTTGTCCAAGGGACACTTCTCCAGCGAGGGCGGATCATGGGCAATCCTGAAGTTTCACTCGACAATTACGAAGCTGTGTACGAGTACTACCGCAGCCATCAGCAGAACCGGTTTGTGGCGAAGCTCGCTTATGCCGCGCTGGCGGTGAAGTACCGCCCGCGGGTGAAGTACGCGCCGGGTGCGGAAGCTGCGCTGAAGACTCTGCTCGAACGCAAGACGCAATTGGTCGTGGCAGTCAATCATCTGACGGAGAGCGACCAATTCACACTCGCCGCGACCGCGTGGCGTACTCCGTTGCGTCGCGTGATCGGACGGACCAGGGTCCTCGCCAAAGACGAACTCTTCGTTGATCCTTCGCAGCGCAAGAAGGTCGACATGATGGGCAGCATTCCGGTTTTTCGCAGCAAGAACTACGGCCTTCGCGCTGTTTCGGATGCCGGCCGCGTGATGATGGACGTCGCGGCCGAGCGTCTGGGCAATGGGGATTGTCTGGCGATTTTCCCGGAGGGGACGTGCAATACCGAGGATCCGACGCGGCTGCAGCATGTCAACAGCGGTATCGGCCACATCGTCGCCCGAGCCGAGAAGTTGGGATGCTCGCCGGCCCTGGTGTCGATCGGCATCAACTACGGCCCGGTTGCCGGCGACGTGAAGGCTGCGAGCGTCTTCGTCGGGATGCCCGTGACCGAACTTCCGGACAAGCCGATGGATATCGCCCGAACCGTGCAGGCTGACCTGCAGTTGGCAGTGGACGGCGCAGTCGCCGGGTACTGACATGGCGGTGTCAATTTTGGTTGACAGATTTCGATTGTCAATCTAAATTGACAATATGACCGAAGCAACCTCTCTTGCCGCTGCCGCCGGCAGTCCGGATCCCGCCGAGGGATTGCGTGCCGTTCGAGCGCTGCGACGTCTACTCGAAAAACTCGAGGCCATTCAGGTCGCCAATGCGCGTCGTCACGGATGGTCCTGGCAGGCAATCGCGGAAACCCTCGAGGTCAGCCGTCAAGCCGTCCACAAGAAATATGCGTCCGCGCAATCGGAATCGATGCTGCGTTCACTGCGCGAGAAGGGCAGGTAAGTGCCATGTTCGAAAGGTTCTCCGCGCAGGCGAGGGGAGTCGTCGTCGATGCTGTCGCCGGCTCCGGTCCTGTCACTCCGATGGAACTGTTGACCGCGTTGCTCACCTCTGATCGGGGCATCGCCACCGAGGTGCTCGCCGAGTCTGGTGTCACGCTCGACGTGATCCGCCACGCCGGCGCCGGGTCGAACGAAGGTAGCTCGAACAAGCTCGACGACGACGCCGAGATACTCAAGTCGATCGGCATCGATCTCGATGCGGTTCGGGAGAGTCTCGAGCAGTCCTTCGGCGAAGGTGTGCTGGACGAGACTCCTGTGCCGGACGGCGTCGACACTTCCCGCAAGAGCCGATTCGGGTTCCCTCGTTCACGATTCGAGAAGGACTCCAAGAAGGTGTTGGAACTCTCGCTCCGTGAAGCGCTCGCGCACAAGGACAATCGCATCGGCGCCGAACACATCCTGCTCGGCATCCTGCGTGTCGCCGACGGACCCACCCGTGAGGCTCTCGAAACGCAGGTCACGATGTCGGTGATCCGTGAGCGGTTGGAAGCGAAGATGAATCGCGCGGCCTAGATTCGGCACGGTTCCGCATGCACGGGAGGGATGTGCCAGCATTCAGACATGACATTTCTGGCACGTCTCATCATCAACGGCATAGCCATCTGGCTGGCGTCGGCGTGGGTCACCGGCATCACGATCGCCAACCACGACAACGGCACCTGGGGCACGGTTCTCGTGATCGCGGTGATCGCCCTGATCTTCACGGTGGTCAACGCCTTCATCAAGCCGGTAGTACAGCTTCTCTCGCTACCGCTGCTCATCCTGACGCTCGGACTGTTCACTCTCGTGATCAACGCCCTGATGCTGATGCTGACGGCGTGGATCTCGTCCGGAACGTCCTACGGCTTGACGGTCGACGGCTTCTGGACGGCAGTCTGGGGCGCGCTGATCATCTCGATCGTGAACTTCCTGCTCAGCGCGTTCGTGCCCGACAACCGTTGAGTGCGTCGACGTTCAGGCGAGACTGAGCGCAACTGCGGTCGCGGCACCCCAGACGAGCATGGCAAGTCCGGTGTCGCGCAGCGCGGGGATCAGGGCCATTCCCTGCCCGCCTGAACGCAGCGGGGCGTTGGCTCGGATTGCCAGTGGCAACGCGAGCAATCCGAGCAATGCCCACGGAGTGCGCAGGATCAGCAGCAGGGTCGCGACGAACGGAACGGCCAGCAGGATCACGTGCAGCGTGCGGGTCTTCGCGTCGCCGAGCCGTACTGCGAGAGTGATCTTTCCGGACTCGGTGTCGGTCGGGATGTCGCGAAGATTGTTGGCAACGAGCACTGCGCTCGAGAACGAGCCGATGGCGATCGCTCCGGCCAGCCCGGCCAGATCGACCCGCTCGGCCTGCACGAACTGAGTTCCCAGCACTGCGATCAGCCCGAAGAAGATGAACACGGCGATCTCGCCGAACCCGCTGTATCCGTACGGCTTCTTGCCGCCGGTGTAGAACCAGGCACCGATGATGCAGAACACGCCGACCGCGACCAGCCACCACGCTGTGGTCGCCGCCAGAACGAACCCGGCCACCGCGGCAACGGCGAAGCAGCTGATCGCTGCGGCCTTCACGGCTCCGGGACTGACCAACTTCGATCCGACCAAGCGCAGTGGCCCGACGCGGTCGTCGTCCGTTCCGCGGATTCCGTCGGAATAGTCGTTCGCGAAATTCACCCCGACGATCAAGGCCAAGGAGACGACCAGTGCCAGGAGCGCCTTCCACCACACTGCGAGGTCCAGGGACGCCGCGGCTCCGGTGCCGACCAGCACGGGCGCAATCGCGTTCGGGAGTGTGCGCGGCCTCGCGCCTTCGATCCATTGAGCAGCTGTTGCCATACAACGATCTTTGCACTGTGCAATACGATCGAACGCGGTGGATCAGCACATGACTCGAGACGTGAGTGAGCGCGCCAGGTACGCGCAGTCGGGCGAAGACCTGGCAGACATTGCCTTGCTCGGACCCGTTTCGACCAAAGTGGGCGATCGCCTGGTTCCGCTGCCGGGTCCGCGAGCTCGAACTCTGCTGGTTGCGCTGGCTCGCAATCCCGGTGAGCCACGCACCGCGCAGAGCCTGATCGACGACGTCTGGGGGCTGGAGCCGCCGCGCTCACCGATGAACGCCCTCCACACTCAGGTCTCGCGCTTGCGATCTGCACTCCCGGACGGGGCCCTCGAGGTCACGGCGGCCGGATACCGGCTCACTCTCGCCAGAGCGCGCGTCGACCTGGCCCGGGCAGCGGACGCGGCTCGTCGTCTGCACGCCGGCGACGCGGACGCGTCCGAGTCACTTGCGGCCGCGACCGAGGCGCTGCGCCTGTGGCGCGGCACACCCGGGAGCGACGTCGTCGGCGACGTCGCAGATCGTCTGGCGCTCGACGCGGGCCGCGTGTACGACGAACTGGAGACGGCGCAGATCGACGCGTGCCTCACGCTGGGGGAGTACGCGGCAGCCATCCCACTGGTGCGCGGACGGCACCTGGCGAATCCATTCGACGACACGGCAGCCGAAGCGCTGATGCGTGCGCTCGCCGGAGCCGGCCGGGTCAACGAAGCACTCGAGGTGTTCGCGGAGTTCCGCAACCATCTCGCCAACCGTCTGGGCGCTGATCCGTCACCTGCACTGGTGACTCTGAACGCAGAACTTCTGGGGGCGCCGGCGGCAATACCGCGGGCTGCGCGTGCGATCGGCCTGCGCGCTGCCCCCAACACCCTGCTCGGTCGCGACAACGACATCGACCAAATCGAATCCTTGCTCGCCCGCTCACGTGTGGTGACGATTCTCGGACCCGGCGGTGCCGGAAAGACCCGTCTTGCACACGAATTGGGCCAACGTACATCCGTGAATCAGCCGGGCGTCTCGGTGGTACTGGTGGAGTTGGCGTCGCTGCGCAGCAGCGAAGATGTGATCGCGGCCATCGGCGGCACCCTCGGAATCAGTGAATCCGACCTGGCTCCAGGCAAATTGACCGTCGGCCGGACACATTCGGCGCGAGAACGACTCAAAGAGGCGCTGTCCGCCGGTCCGATGTTGCTCATCCTCGACAACTGCGAGCACGTGATCGGCGCGTGTTCGGAGATCGTGGCCGAGATGATCGCGGCCGGCCGTCAGCTGACGGTACTGACCACCAGTCGATCGCCGCTCATGATCAGCGCCGAGGCTGTGTACCCGTTGCCGCCGTTGGCGATCGACGACGGAACCGGCTCGGCAGTCGAACTCTTCTCGGCGAGAGCCCGCGCGGTGCGGCCGTCGGTTCATCTGGACGTCGACGCCGTCGTCAAGCTGTGTACGACGCTCGACGGACTCCCGTTGGCGATCGAACTCGCGGCCGCCCGGGTCCGGACGATGAGCGTCGACGAAATCGGTTCGAGACTGCGAGATCGGTTCGCGTTGTTGCGCTCCGATGATCCGACGTCTCCGGATCGGCATCGCACTCTGCACGCGGTGATCGACTGGAGTTGGAATCTGCTGGGCGGCGGCGATCAGATTGCGCTGCGTCGGTTGTGCCGATTCCCGGCAGGCTTCACGCTTTCCTCGGCGCAGGCCGTTGCCGGGTGGGGCGAGTTGACCGATGTGGCCGGTGCGGTCGAAGCGCTGGTGAATCAGTCTCTTCTTTCCGTCAGCGACGGGGAGGGTGAGCTTCGCTACTACATGCTCGAGACGGTCCGTGAATACGGCGAGGAGCAACTCGCCGCGTCCGGAGAGGGGCCGGAAGTGATTCGGCGCCTCGATGACTGGGCGATCGCGATCGCCGAGGACGCCGTCGTGCGTGCGCGCACCGATCAGCTGCGTCTGATTGCCGACCTGGACGCCGAGCACGACAACCTTCTCGCAGTTCTTCGCTGGGCAGTGGAGCGCGGCGACGCGGTCACCGTGGCCAATGTCTTTCCCGTCCTTGCGATTCTGTGGGCAGTGCGTGGATCGAACTCGGAAATCTCGAACTGGGCGTCGAAGATCGTCGGGGCTACCGCGGACAACGATCTGCGCGACGTGAATGCGGAACTGGTGGGCGCCACGTTCATCCTGGTGGCGATGCATCTCTATTTCGGGGAGGCCGATCGAAACCATGCCCGCGCACGGGTTCGTCTTCGAAAGTTGTTGCGAGAGCGCGATGATCTCGGTCCGTTGTTTGCGTTTCTGATCAGACTTTCCACGAGTGGGATCGCCAACCACAAACTTGCGCGGTTGGTCGCGGAGGGCGTTCGCAGCCCCGACCCCGAGACCCGAATGGCTGCGCTGTCCGCGCGTTCCAACATGCGGGAGAACATCGGCGATCTGCGCGGCGCATTGCTCGACGGGCAGGCTCTGTTCGACTACGCGACCAGTGTCGGTGACGAATGGGGACTGGCGATGGCAGCCCAGCATGTCGGGTCGGTTCACAGCCAGTCCGCCCGCTACGGCGACGCCATTGCGTTCTACGCGATTGCGGCGGCGTCGATGGAACGTCTCGGCGCGCGTGACGAGGCGATGCAGCTCATCTGCTTTCAAGCGGGAGCGATGATCGCATCCGGTGACACCGCCGGCGGGCGAACACTTCTCGATCGGGCGCGCCCGGCCTTGGCGCACTCGACCGGGACCGGTGCGATCGAAACCGATCAACGGCGCGCGGCGCTCATGGCGAGCATTGCCGAGGCGGATCTCGCGGACGGCCGTATCGAGGACGGCCTGGCTCGCTATCGAGAAGCCCTGGAGTTGTTGGGTCCTGCAATCGAGAACATCTTCGGTGATCCCTTCGTCGTTCTGCTCGGTGCCGCGGCAGTGTGTGCTCACGTCGTTCACGGACGACACGAACTCGTAGCCGGTCGGGTTCTGCAGATGAAGGATTCGAGTGCTCTCAAGTTCGATCCGAACGGTTATGCGGACCTGCCGCTCGCGGGTTCCTTGGCGTCGGCGATCGGGTCGTTCGATCTTGTCACGGGCAACATCGACCGCGGGGTCGAACTGATGGCTCTGTCGTTGAAAATGCCCGGGAGACAAGACTTCGTCTCGCTCCACCATGCGCGCCTGTCCGACTTCGCCGTTGGTGTGGTCGGAGCCGACAGGTGGTCCGTGGAAACCGAAAAGGTGTCGGGCTACTCACGCAGAGCGGTCCGCGAAGCAGCGTTGGCTGTGCTTCGCGGACCGGTGCTCGATTAGAGCTGGACAGTGGTGCGGGACTTAGGTCTTGCGCATGTACATCCGGACGGTCAGAGGTGCCATGACGGCAACGATCACCGCGGCGCCGACCAACGACCACACGACGTGGATACCGAAGTGACCGTCGTTGGCCAGCTCGCGAACCGCGGTTACCAGGTGTGAGACCGGATTGACGTTCACGAACTTCTGAAGCCAACTCGGCATGGTGGCAGGATCGACGAACGCATTCGACAGGAACGTCAGCGGGAACAGCACGAGCATCGAAACGCCCTGCACCGTGGACGCTTTGTTCATCAGCACGCCCATGAGGGCGAAGATCCAGCTGATCGAGAACGCGCACACCATGACCAGGATCGCGGCGGACAGAATGCCGACCACGCCGCCCGCGGGGCGGTAACCCATCGCGAAACCGACGATGAACGTGATGGTCGTGGCGATGCCGTAGCGCACGACGTCGGCGAGCAATGCACCGGACAGCGGGGCGATACGAGCGATGGGAAGGGACTTGAAGCGATCGAACACGCCCTTGTCCATGTCCTCACGAAGCTGAGTGCCCGTGACGATGGAACCGGTGATGACGGTCTGAACGAGAATGCCGGGGATGATCGTCGGCAGATATGCCGTCACGTCACCGGCGATCGCGCCGCCGAAGATGTACGTGAACATCAACGTGAAGATGATCGGCTGGATGACGACGTCGAACAGTTGCTCGGGGTTGTGCTTGATCTTGAGAATTCCGCGGTACGCCATCGTGAACGTGTTCGCGAAGCTCTGCTGCAGGCTGATGCGGCGGGGTGCGGCATCCGGCTGGGCTATCGGTGACCGGGGTTTGGTGAGGGTGGTTGTCATGCGACGCTCCGATCGGAGTCGTTGTCGGACTGGGCGTCGTTGCGTCCACCGTCTTCGGGTTGGTGCCCGGTGATGGTCAGGAACACTTCGTCCAGGCTGGGTTTCTGTACGTTGATCTCGTCGACGGCGATACCTTGCTCGCGCAGGCGGATCAGCAGGTCGGCGGTGATCGACGGGTCGCTCAACGGGGCGGTGATCCGTCCGACCTCGGGCGTGACACCTACCTCGACACCGAGCGCCGACGCGATGAGTGAGCGAGCTTCCTCGGTGCGATCACGATCGACCAGCTTGAGCTGGAGCGAGGAGATCCCGACCGAAGCCTTGAGTTCGTCGGCAGTGCCGTTGGCGATCACGCGGCCGCGGTCGATCACCGCGATGCGATCCGCCAACTGATCGGCCTCATCCAGGTACTGCGTGGTGAGCAACACCGTCGAACCCTCGGCGACCAATCGCCGGATGGTCACCCACATCTGGGCGCGGGTGCGCGGATCGAGGCCCGTGGTGGGCTCGTCGAGGAACAGCAGCGGCGGGCGGGCGATCAGGCTGGCTGCCAGGTCGAGGCGTCGACGCATACCACCGGAGAAGTTCTTGAGCGGCTTGCTTGCTGCCTCGGCCAGGTCGAACTCTTCGAGGAGTTCGAGGGACTTGGTCCGCGCATCGCGGCGGCTCAGGCCGAGCAGTCGCGAGAAGATCACGAGGTTCTCGGTCGCGGTCAGGTCCTCGTCGACGGAGGCATACTGCCCGGTGACGCCGATCAGGGAGCGGACTGCGGTGGGTTCACGGCTGACGTCGTGGCCGAAGATGCGCGCCTCACCGCCGTCGGGACGAAGGAGGGTGGCGAGCATGCGGACGGTGGTGGTCTTGCCGGCGCCGTTCGGCCCGAGGACGCCGAAGACCGAGCCGGTGGGGACGGTGAGGCTGACGCCGTCGACCGCGCGGTGCTCGCCGAACTTCTTGACGAGTCCGTCGGCCTCGATGGCAAGAGGCGAAGCTGTGTGGTTCATGGGGTGAAGCTTGGCAGATCGATCTTGCATGGACCTTGCGTGGAACTTGCGGTTACTTGCACAGCGCGCGAGGTCGGTGCTCCACAACCGGCAGACAATCCCCAGACGGATCTTGTTTGTCGGTGTGCGGGCGCGATGGCGTCACGCTCGCTGCATGGGAATTCTCACGCGGGCGCAGGCTCACCGGGACGGCACCAGCGACGCGCAGTTGCAGCGAGCGGTCAGGCGCGGTGAGCTGTACCGAATCGCAGCGGGGATCTACATGCGAGCCGATCACTTTCGCGAACTCGATGAGAGAGCACGCCACCGGTGCGCTGTCCTCGCGGCCGCTGAAACCTGTGGTCCAGGTGCGATCGTGAGCCACGCTTCGGCAGCGGTCATGCACGGATTGGATTGCGGCGGATTGCGATTGGGCGCCGTGCACATGACGCGTAACCGGTGCTCGGGTGGGCGGAAGAGTCAGACCTTGCATCTTCATCCAGCAGTGGTCCCGCCCGAGGAGGTCGTGCTGATCGACGGTGTCGCAACCACGTCACTTGCGCGAACGTTCGTCGACCTCGCACGGACGACGTCGTTCGAGAACGCCGTGGTGATCGGCGATTGCGCCCTGCGACGCGGGATGAGACGTGAGGACGTCGACGCTTCGCTCGATCATGCGCGCGGAAGGCTGGGCATGAGTCGTGCGCGAGTGGCGGCGGAGTTCATCGAACCGGGTGCCGAGAGCCCAGGGGAGTCCATCAGCCGCGTACGCATGCGCGCCGACGGTTGGCCGAAGCCGACCCTGCAGCACGAGATCCGTCACGGTGGGCGGTTCATCGGACGAGTCGACTTCTTCTGGAAAAAGCACGGTGTGGTGGGCGAGTTCGACGGGATGGTCAAGTACCGCGGCGACAATCCGGGCAGGGCGGTAGAGCGCGAGAAACTGCGTGAGGACGCGATCCGGGACGCGGGGTTCGAGGTGTTCCGCTGGGTGTGGGCGGATCTTCGCGACTTCGAACGCGTCCGGGAAAGGTTCGAGCGGGCTTGCCTCCGCGCAGCCGCGCGCTGATTGTGCAGCCGCGGGGCTGGTCAGGCCTGCGGCTGAACAATAGTGCTGCGGCTGCTAGCTGAACCGAGCCACCAGGGCGGCGCGGTCGAGCTTGCCCGGTCCACGCAGGGGGAGCGCGTCCACAACGAACAGTTCGCGCGGGGCTGCGGTGACGTCGAGTGTCCGCTGAGCATGTGTGCGCAGTTCCTCGAGCGTCGGAGCTTCGCCCTCCGGTACGACCACTGCCACCACCCGCTGCCCGAGCCGCGGGTCCTCGATGCCGATCACCGCGCACTCGCGTACGGCGGGGTGATCTGCCAACGCGGCCTCGACCACCTGCGGTACGACGGTCAGCCCGCCGGTGGAGATAGCTTCGTCCAGTCGGCCGCTGATGCGCAGGACCCCGTCGACCACCGATCCGGCGTCGTCGGTCCGGAACCACCCGGGCTCGGCGAAGGCAGGGTGGTCGGGAAGCCCGCGGTACCCGGACGCGAGCATCGGCCCGCCCAGCAGAACCCGGCCGTCGTCGATGCGAATCTTTGCCCCGGACAACGGGATTCCGTCGTACACACAGCCGCCCGACGTCTCACTCATCCCGTAGGTGCGGACGACGGTGATGCCAGCTTCGGTGGCCTGCGCGAGTACCGGTGCGGGAGTCGCAGCGCCGCCGAGCAGGACAGCGTCGAGCGAAGCCAACGCCTCGACCGCGACGCGATCACCGAGTGCCTTGACCAGCTGCGTCGGCACCAACGAGGTGTAGCGGCGCGGTCCGCTCATCGCGGCGACAGCGCCCGGCAAGGCCGCCGGGTCGAAACCCGCACTGACGTCGACGATCACCGGTTGTGTTCCGGCGAGGACACTGCGCAACAGAACCTGCATCCCGGCGATGTGGTGCGGAGGGAGAACCAGCAACCAGGTTCCCGGCCCGCCGAGGCGTTCATGCGTCGCGTCGCCGCTGGCCCGCAGTGCGCTCGCCGCGAGCATCGCACCCTTCGGAGTGCCGGTGGTTCCCGAGGTTGCGACTACCAGCGAAACACCGTCGTCGATGGGCTGATCGGGGTGCAGAGCGCCGCTCAGGCGGGCCGTCTCGCGCGCGTCGGCCGCCGGGACGGGGAGCACGGCGTCGTGCTTGCCTTCGAGGATCTGCGCGATGCGCGGCAGGACCTCGAAAATCGCCTCACCCTGCGGAACGGCCAGTGTGCGAAGAACGTTCACCGGACGTCCGGCCCGGCCAGCGGCCATCCACCGGCAGCCAGATGGCTTCGCACGCGGTCGACGTCGGTTTCGAGTGGCATCTCGTTGGTGATCTTCGTGATGAGGACCTGGATGTCGGTCTTCTCGATGGGCAGATCGCCGTCCTCGATCAACGCGTCGGCGACGGCGTCGACCTCGGTTTCGGAGAGTCTGCGAGTGAGAAGTGCGAAGAGGGGGATGTAGTCCTGCTCAGGGACGCCATTGGGATAGCCGGCCCGCAACCAGCCGACTATCGACGTGAGGAAGGGCGGAAGGGCCATGACGTCAGCTCACGTCTCGAACTTCGTTGTCGGATTCCGCGTCTTCGATGACCGGCCACCCACCTGCACGCAGTCTCTCGCTGACACGATCGACGTCGTCCTCGGAAGGCTCCTCGTTGAGGATTCCCTCGATGATTGCGCGGATGGTGTCGTAGTCGACGTGCCGGTCCGGTACCTCGTGTGCGGACTCGATGGACATCGAAACGACCTGCTCGATCTCCTCGTCGGTCAGACGACGACGGAGAACGGCGAGCAGCGCAAAATGATCCTTGTCCGGGATGCCCTCGGGGTACCCGGCACGCAGCCAGTCGAGCACGCTGCGCAATGAATACTTGCTCAAATCCTCGGCCTCATTTTCGTTTCGGTGGTTTCAGTGGTGTGCCGTGACGACCACTCAGAAGACGTGGATTCCGAACGTGCTGGCCAAGAAGTTCTTCATCAACAACAGTATTCCGGCGAAGATCGTGACGAGCACGACCGCAAAACAGAGGTACGCACCCATTTTACCCAGGGTGGACGGTCCTTCGGTGCCGTCGGCGTTCGGCAGGCTCAGCGACTTGAGGCCGAAGGCGAAGATCGCCGGCAGTCCGGCTCCGAAGAGCAGTCCGACTGCCACTACCTGCCAGAGCGAATCGAGGGTATCGGTGAGTAGATGCATTCTCTTGCGCCCCTTTCAGGAGTTGCGAGTGGGTTCGGTGGACGGAGTGGGATCGGCGACCGGAATCTCTCGAGCCGTCACATCCGGATTCTCGTCCCATTCGGCGGTCACGTTGGCCGCGTCTACGGGTTCCTTACGCGAGCGCAGGTACATGAAGATCGCGAACGCGATGAGGGCAGCGAAGACGACGAGCACCCCGGCCAGTCCGCCGACCAGATGCGCGAGTGCCCAGCAGATAGCGCCGACGACGGCGGCCGACGGCAGCGTGATCAGCCAGGCGGCGGCCATCCGGCCTGCGACGCCCCAGCGGACCTCCGCGCCTTTGCGGCCGATGCCGGTGCCGAGGATGGATCCGGTGGCGACGTGGGTGGTCGAGAGGGGGAGTCCGAGATGGCTCGACGTGAGGATGATGGCGGCCGACGATGCTTCGGCTGCCAGACCCTGCGGCGCAGCGATCTCGACAAGGCCCTTGCCCAGGGTGCGGATGATGCGCCAACCGCCGAGGTAGGTGCCGAGAGCGATCGCGACGGCACAGGTGAACTTCACCCAGAACGGCATCTCGGTTTCGGCGGTGATGGTGCCGTGAGCGACCAGGGCCAAAAAGATGACGCCCATCGTCTTCTGGGCGTCATTGGTGCCGTGCGCAAGTGAGATCAGTGAGGCGGTGCCGATCTGGCCGTAGCGGAAACCGCGCTCACGCTCGTCTTCCTTGACGGATGCGGTGATTCGGTACACGAGCTTGGTGCCGACGCCGGCGACCAGAGCCGCGACGACCGGCGCGAGGATTGCGGGCACGACGACCTTGGTCAGAACGCCACCCCATTCGACGCCGCCCATACCGATGGAGGCGATTGCGGCGCCGATCAATCCGCCGAACAGTGCGTGCGAGGAACTCGACGGCAATCCGAGCAGCCAGGTCGCCAGATTCCAGATGATTCCGCCGACAAGACCGGCGAACACGATCAGCAGCAGATCCTGCCCACTGACCGCGCCGAGGTTGACGACGCCTTTGGCCACGGTTGCGGCGACCTCGACGGAGAGGAACGCACCGACCAGGTTCAGGATCGCGGAAAGTGTGACCGCAACTTTGGGCTTGAGTGCACCGGTCGCGATGGAGGTGGCCATTGCGTTACCCGTGTCGTGAAAACCATTCGTGAAATCGAACGCGAGGGCGGTGACTACTACCACCAGGAGGATTAAAAGCTCTGCGGTCACAACGTGAATTGTGCGTATCGAACGCGTAAAAGTACAGCGAACGGGATGCGAACAGCGGCTCCGTGGAGTACGTCGCCGCGCGTGGGCTGCGGCGCTGCCGTTCGTGATGTGTTCAGCGCCACGAATTTCGAACCCTGTGTGGGACCTCACTTTTTGGTCTCACTCACCGGGAAGGCACATTCGGGCCGTTTTAAACGCTGATTACCTACGGGCACCGAGCGCACCGGAACAGGGGTTTCACCCCTGTATCTCGGTGTCTGTCAGTGAGAAGGAGAGCTCCGACCGTGAAGCCCAAGAAGTCCACGAAGCTGATCGTGGCACTCGCCGCGACCGCCGTTCTGGCATCAGCCTGCGCATCGAATCGTGGTGACGATCCCTACGCCGTTGCCGTCGGCGGATCAGGCGTCAGCGCCGACGTCGCGTCGAGCACCTCCGATGCCAAGTTCGGCACCCTCGATTCGCCGTGTGGCGAAGGTGATGCCACCGGGGCAACCGATCAGGGCGTCAGCGACACCGAGATCAAGATCGGATTCGGCGACGACCGCGGGTACGTGAAGTCTCCCGGGCTGAACAAGGAAATGAGCGACGCGGTGAACGCGCTCATCTCGTGGTGCAACGATCAGGGCGGCATTAACGGCCGCAAGGTCGTCGGAACCGACTACGACGCCGCGATGACACAGGCCAACTCGGTCATGCAGGAAGCGTGCGCAAGCCAGTTCATGATGGTCGGCTACGGCTTCGCGATGGATCAGACCGCCGAGCAGACGCGTGTCGCGTGCAACCTGGTGTCCGTGCCAGGCTTCACCGTCTCGCCCGACGCAGCCAACGGGCCGATGACATTCCAGGGTGTCCCGTTCCCGGTCGACTACGCGAACGGCTCGCAGTGGTTCCAGATGGCCGAGATGCACCCCGACCTGGTGAACGACTTCGACGTCGTCAACAGCACGATGCCCACGATCATCAGCTCCACCACGAAGATTCGTTCGATTGCCGAGGCTGCGGGCTTCAAGCTCAAGGATTGTGGCGTCACCCTCAACTACGAGGGTGAATCGAGCTACGTGCCGTTTGCCGAGAAGTTCAAGGAGTGCGGCGCGAAGGGGATCTGGACGTCACGATCGGCGAGCCCTTCGGAGCTGAACTTCGTCAAGGCCCTCGACCAGGTCGGGATCGATCCCATCTTCTTCGGTGAAGCCACCTGGTACGGCGCGACCGTCTCCGATTGGAACAAGGACACCGGACTGCTCGACAACCTCAACGCGGGCATGACCTTCCAGATGCTCGAGAACGCGGACAAGGTGCCCGCAGTGAAGAAGTACGTCGATCTGGTCTCCGAGCAGGGCGGCAAGACCGCGCTCCTCGGTATGCAGGCGGCGTCGTCGTTCCTGCTGTGGGCAGCCGCCGCGGACGAGTGCGGCAGCGATCTGACGCGCCAGTGCATGGTCGACGAACTCTCGAACATTCACGAGTGGGATGGCGGCGGACTGCACGCCGCCACCGATCCCGGCAAGAACATGCCGGCCACTTGCGGACTCACGACCGCGCTGAAGGGCAATACCTACTCGCAGGCGTTCCCGTCGACCGCGGGCGAATTCAAGTGTGACCCCAAGTACCTCGTCGCGACCGACAAGAGCACCTGGGGAACCGAACTCGGCACCGACCGCGTGTCGACGAAATACCAGAACCCGAACGTCATCAAGCCGCAGTCCTGATTCTCCTGACTCGGGCGGTGAGCGCCAACCACCGCCCGAGTCCCTAACGAGGGTTCAGCCATGAACACTTTTGTCACTTTCACGATCCTGGGCCTGGTCCTGGGGTCGGTGTACGCGATCGCCGCCTCCGGGCTGGTGCTCACGTACAACACGTCAGGCATCTTCAACTTCGCGCACGGTGCACAGGCAATGCTCGGTGCGTTCATCTACTGGCAGTTGCGCTACGGCTGGGAACTTCCCACCGTGGTCGCTTTGCTGATTTCACTCGTCCTGGTCGGGCCACTGATGGGCCTCGGCCTGTACGTCCTGATCATGAAGGGTCTGCGCGATACCGCCGAGGTCACCAAAATCGTTGTGACGGTCTCGATCCTGCTCGGAATGCTCTCGATCTCGCACTGGTTCTGGCACCCCGAAACTGCTCGGACGATGCAGATGTTCTTCGGCGACCAGTCCAAGATCACGGTGTTCGGTGCGAGCATTCGCTACCACGAGTTGATCTGCATCCTCGTTGCGATCGCCATCGCGGTCGGCCTGCGGATCCTGTTCACGCGCACCCGCGCCGGCGTCGCGATGCGCGGCGTCGTCGACGATCCGGAACTACTGCGCCTCAACGGGCACAATCCGGAGCGCCTCGCGGCACTCTCGTGGGCGATGGGTTCGACGCTCGCCGTCCTCGCCGGCATCCTGATCACCCCGATCAGCGGCGGCACGCTCGAAGCGAACATGCTGACACTCTTGGTGATCGACGCGTTTGCCGCGGCCATGTTCGGCCGGTTGCGCAGCATCCCGCGCACGTTTGTCGGCGCCGTAGTTCTCGGGCTTGCCGGTACGTACGTATTGGCGTACTTCCCGACGAGTTGGAGTTGGACGTCGAATTTCCGTGTCTCCCTGCCCATGATCGCGCTGTTCGTGGTGCTGATCGTGCTCCCACAGGACCGGTTGCGTGGCGCGGTCACCCGTACTCGCGAGCGGTACCACGTGCCGAGCGTGCGCAAGGCCGTCGTCTGGGGCGTGGCACTGATCGTCATCGTCTACCTGATTCGTCTGCTGATGGTGACGTCCGCGGTCACCACACTGACCATCGGAATGACGTTCGCGATCATCGCACTCTCGCTCACCCTCCTCACCGGCTATGCGGGTGAATTGAACTTGGCGCCGGTGTCTTTCGGCGCTATCGCCACCATCGTGGCCTTCCACTTCGGGATTTCCGGTTCCGGATTGGCCGCGCACCTCAACCTGTGGGGCATCGTCGTCGGAGTCCTGGTCACCGCAGTCATCGGCGGCCTGGTTGCCCTGCCGGCGCTGCGGCTGCGAGGGCTGTATCTGGCGCTTGCGACCATGGCCTTCGGAGTGTTCCTCTCCAACATGGTCCTTCGTGACACCACCGAACACGAGATGTTCGGCATGAAGTACTCGCTGTTCAAGGACGGCAACATCGCCCTACCGCCGCTGAAGATCGGCCCGCTCGATCTGAGCAACGAGACGGTGTTCCTGATGACCGTGACCGCGCTGTTCTCAGTACTCGGCGTCGGCGTCATCGCGTTGCGTAACAGTGGCTACGGGCGCCGACTCGCTGCGATGAAGGACAGCCCGGCCGGTTCGGCCATGCTCGGGCAGAGCCTGGTTCGGCTCAAGCTCAGCGTCTTCATGATCTCCTCGGGGATCGCCGGCCTCGGCGGCATTCTGATGTCGAGCGCCATGGGCTCCGTTTCGGGCGAAAGCTTTGCCATCATGGTCAGCCTCTCGCTGCTCATGCTGACCGTCGTCGCGGGTATCGGGTACGTCACCGGCGCCCTGTTCGGTGGACTGATGGCCGGAATCGGGTTTGCAGTCATCATGGTCTCGTTCACCAATCTGGCTTCGGCGCAACCGGAGTTGGAGGGAATGTGGCTGCTCTTCGGCAACATCGCGGCCGTCAGCCCGGCACTGATCGGCATCGGTGTCGGCGCGAACCCCAGCGGAACGGTCCACACCGTGATCGAGGGCTACCGAAGGCTTGCCGACGCCAAGCCGGTTCTGATCGGCGGCGCCGCAGTTGTTCTGCTGACGTACGTCCTTGCCCTGGCCGGCGTGCTCGGCAACTGGTGGTTCGCATCCATCACGATTGCCGTGGTGTTCATGCTGCCGGTGATCGGTGAGATGGTCATGCCCAGTGCGGTTCTCACCCCGGAAGAACTGGCCGCCAAGTCGACAATCGTTCCCGAGGACGTCGGGATCGTCGTTCCGTACAGCCCCGAGATCCGTGACGAGATCGACCGCGAACTGGGGATTCCTCAGTACCAGGGCGGCTCGCCGAAGGAGTTGACCGCTCATGTCTGATGCACCACTTCTCGAAACACGCGGTGTGAGCGTTCGTTTCGGTGGACACGTCGCGGTCAAGGACGTTTCGCTCACCGTGCAACCCGGCACGGTGACGGGTCTCATCGGACCGAACGGCGCCGGTAAGACGACGCTCTTCAACACCATCACCGGGCTGCAGAAACCCACGTCCGGTCAGGTGTTCCTCGGTGGCGTCGACGTGACGAAGCTGCCGCCGCACAAGCGTGCGGGTCGGGGGCTGGCACGTACCTTCCAGCGGCTCGAGCTGTTCGTCTCGCTGTCGGTGCGTGACAACCTGCGCGTCGCGGGAGACATCCACAAGGCCAACGGCCGCAACAAGATCGACGTGGACGGCGAGACCGATCGCCTGCTGGAGCTGACCGGGCTCACGGATGTCGCTGACAAGGACGTCGCGGACATTCCCACCGGACGTGCTCGCGTCGTCGAAGTTGCACGAGCCCTCATGACCGACCCGCGAGTCCTTCTGCTCGACGAACCGGCCTCGGGTCAGACCGAGCAGGAAACCGAGGTCTTTGCGGAGATGCTCACCGAACTGGCTGCGGGTGGACTCGGAATCTGTCTGGTGGAGCACGACATTCCGCTGGTGATGAAGGTGTGCTCGACCATTCACGTGCTCGACTACGGCGCTGTCCTCGCCTCGGGTGATCCGGAGAAGATCCGGACGGATCCGGAAGTGATCGCGGCCTACATCGGGACCGAGGAGGAGGCGGTATGACTTCAGCGAAAATTGGCGAGGCGAAAATTGGCGAGGGTATACGCAGCCCCGACCGCGCCGAACCGTTACTCGAACTGTCCGGTGTCCGCGCCGGTTACGGGTCCATCGAGGTTCTGCACGGCGTGGATCTGGTCCTCGAACCGGGCGCCGTGGTGGCGTTGCTCGGACCCAATGGCGGCGGCAAGACGTCGACGCTCAAGATATGTTCGGGCGTCCTGCCCGTCACCCGCGGCGAGTTCCGGCTCGCGGGCCAGGTCGTGAACGGCGTCGAGCCTTCGGAGTTGGCGCGGCTGGGTATCTGCTCCATCCCCGAGGGACGCGGGATCTTCGCGAACCTCACTGTGCGCGAAAACCTGTGGATCGCTACGGGAACGGGCGTCGGGTTGGCCGAACTCGAAGAGGTTGCGTACGGCAGGTTCCCGATCCTGGGGGAGCGGCGCGGACAGTTGGCCGGATCGATGTCCGGTGGTGAGCAGCAGATGCTGGCGCTGTCGCGGGCACTCGGCACTCACCCGACGGTGCTCCTGCTCGACGAGCTGTCGATGGGTCTTGCACCTCGAATCGTCTCGCAGATGTACGACGTCGTCGGCTCGCTTGCAGCCGAAGGCATTTCCATTCTGGTTGCCGAGCAGTTCGCACGAGCGGTGCTGCCCATCGCGACCTCGGCCGCACTGATGTTGCAGGGACGCGTCGTCAAGACCGGCGATCCCCACGACATCGAAAACGAACTTTCTACCAGTTATCTAGGAGGATGACGATGACTACTCTCGCCGAAGATCGCCGTGAGGAATTCAAGAAGAACATCGCAGAGTTGAAGCTGGACAAGAAGCAGGCAGGCGGCGACGCGGCGACGCGCATCGCCGGCCTGGTGCTCATGGTCGTCGGAGTGGTCGGCGCCTTCGTCGTCTACATCTCCTCGCTGACGCTCTCGGACCTGCGTGATCTGGTGTCGTACCAGATCCTCACCGTGGTTTTCCTCGCCCTGACGGTGGTCGGCGCTGCGCTCTTCCTGGCCGCATCGGTGGCAAAGGTGCTGCGGCTGTGGTTGGTTCGCCAACTGCTCGAGGGCCAGGCACAGACAGATCAGATCTCGCAGGCGTTGAGCACGCGCAACTGATCCCTGGGAAGAACCGAAAGATGCCCGCCACGAAAGTCGTGGCGGGCATCTGTCACTGCTCGGCTACAGCTGTGTCTCGGCTACAGCGGTGTCTCGACTACGCGGACGGTGGCCGGGAATCGCGTCGGATGGGATGGTCCTCCGGGATCTGCACCATCACGATCGGTGTCCCGTCGGGGTCGGCGATCCACATCTCGTGCAGACCCCACGGTTCCTGCCTGGCCTCGCGGGCGATCTTGACCCCGGCGAGAACCAGTTCGGTCTGAGCGGCAGTGAGGTCACGGACCTGCAGCCAGATCGCGCCGCGAAACCCACCCTCGCCGGTGCCGCCGTGCGCAGCGACTTCGATCAGCCCTTGGCCGGCGAAGAAGACTGTGCCGCCTGGATATTCACGAGCGATCGCCAAACCGAGGGTGTCTCGGTAGAAGCTCAGCGTTCGTTCGTACTCGCTCGGGCGCAATATCGTACGGCTACTCAGAATCTCCACGTCCGGCCTCCCGTCTCACACCTACTGTCTCAGAAGTACCAGGGATATGGTGACCAATCGGGATCGCGCTTCTCGAGGAACGAGTCACGACCCTCGACGGCCTCGTCGGTCATGTACGCCAAACGTGTTGCCTCACCGGCGAACAACTGCTGACCGACCAACCCGTCGTCCTGCAGGTTAAACGCGTACTTGAGCATCCGCTGCGCCTGCGGCGACTTGCCGTTGATCTTGCCGGCCCAGTCGATCGCGACGTTCTCGAGTTCCGCGTGGTCGACAACCTTGTTGACGGCGCCCATCTGATGCATTTCCTCGGCGGTGTACGTCTCACCCAGGAAGAAGATCTCGCGGGCGAACTTCTGGCCCACCATCTTTGCCAGGTAGGCGCTGCCATAGCCGCCGTCGAAGCTTCCGACGTCGGCGTCGGTCTGCTTGAAGCGAGCATGCTCGCGGCTCGCGAGCGTCAGGTCGCACACCACGTGCAGGCTGTGGCCGCCGCCCGCAGCCCAGCCGTTGACCAGGCAGATGACTACCTTCGGCATGAAGCGGATCAGGCGCTGAACCTCGAGGATGTGCAGGCGTCCCGCGCGTGCCTTGTCGACGGTGTCCGCTGTTTCACCTTCGGCATACTGGTAGCCGTTGCGGCCACGGATGCGCTGGTCGCCGCCCGAACAGAACGCCCAGCCGCCGTCCTTCTCGCTCGGTCCGTTGCCGGTAAGCAGCACCGCTCCCACGTCGGAGGTCATGCGGGCGTGATCGAGGGCCCGGTACAACTCGTCGACGGTGTGCGGGCGGAACGCATTACGTACTTCCGGTCGGTCGAAGGCAACGCGAACGGTGCCTTGGCTGACATGCCGGTGGTACGTGATGTCGGTGAGGTTCTCGAATCCGGGGACAGGGCGCCAGAGCTGCGGGTTGAAGGTCACCTGAGCCACGATAGAGGCACGCCTCGCGCGGCTAACGGATACCTGAGGTAGAACACGTTCCCGGGCGCGCTAACGTGCAGGTCATGAGCGAACAAACCGCAGATGGCACGGAGATCGTCACAGACGGTGAGAACCGGGGCGGATTTCCACGGTTCCGGCACACTCCCGCAGGTCCGGACTTCGGCCGCTTCGTCGAGGCAATGCGCAGGTTGCAGGACCTTGCGGTCTCGACCAACGTGCCCGACGACGTACTCGCAGACATCGCCACGCAGGCCGAGGAGCTTGCCGATCGGTTGACGCCGTACGAGGTCCCGGAAGGCAAGTCGCCCGCGGGTTCCAACATTCAACTGCCCGGTCGCGGCAGCCTCCTCATGCTTCCGTGGATGGTCGAGAAGTTCGACACCGAAGGAGTCCGCAGTACCGGTGTCTTCCGTCGCTACCACCTGGGCGGCAACGGTGCCGCTCACGGCGGCGTATTGCCCCTGCTTTTCGACGACGTCTTCGGGATGACGGTCCACGCGGGTGGCCGTCCGATCTCCCGCACCGGCTACCTCCACATCAATTACCGCGCGATCACTCCGCTCAATCAACAACTGGTGATCGAGGGGCAGGTGGATCGGGTCGAGGGTCGCAAGACTTTTGTCAGCGCGCGCCTGACCGATCTCGACGGCAAGCTCCTCGCCGACGGTGAGGCGCTCATGATCGAACTGCTTCCGGGACAGCCCTGACATGTTCCCCTCGTTCGACGATCTGATCGCGGACGCCGTGGTGCTCGCGCTGCCGATGCGAGTTCGCTTTCGCGGCATCACGACTCGTGAGGCGCTGCTCGTTCGCGGCCCGGCCGGGTGGGGAGAATTCGCCCCGTTCGTCGAGTACGACGATGACGAGGCGTCGCAGTGGCTGCTCGCGGGTATCGAAGCGGCGTGGCTGGGTCCGCCGCCGGCGCTTCGTGACGCAGTTCCCGTCAACGCGACCGTGCCGGCGATCGACGCGTCTGGCGTTCCGGAATTGTTGGAGCGCTTCCCCGGGGCCCGGACCGCCAAGGTCAAGGTCGCCGAGAAGGGGCAGTCGTTGGCGCAGGACGTCGCACGGGTGAACGAGGTGCGTCGGCACATCCCGAACGTGCGCGTCGACGCCAACGGCGGTTGGAGCGTGGACGAGGCGATCACTGCTTTGCGTGCGATCACCGAGGACGGTGACCTCGAATACGCCGAGCAGCCGTGTGCCAGCGTCGAGGAACTGGTCAGGGTTCGCGCCGCGGGGACCGGTGTGCGGATCGCCGCCGACGAGAGCATTCGCCGCGCCGAGGACCCGCTGCGCGTCGTACGAGCCGGGGGAGCGGACGTAGCCGTCGTGAAGGTGCCGCCGCTGGGCGGAATGCGTGCTGTGGTGGCGCTGTCGGCGCAACTGGCGGACTACGGGGTGCCGGTGGTGGTCTCGAGTGCGCTGGACACGGCTGTGGGGATGTCAGCGGGGCTGGCTGCCGCGGCAGCTTTGCCTTCGCTTCCGTTTGCTTGCGGCCTCGGCACCGGCGGCCTGTTCGTCCGGGATGTCGCGGTCACCGGGGCAGTCGTCGACGGCGCTTTGTCCGTTGGCGCGGTCGAGCCCGACCCCGTTCTACTCGAGACGCTGGCCGCGCCGGCGGACCGGCGCGACTGGTGGCTGGATCGTGCTCGGCGCTGCCATCGGATACTCGGCGGTAAGGACCTGCCGAATTTCGTATAGTCTCGGGCCCGACCTGATGAACATCAGTGAAGAATGAAGGGATCGAAAGTGGTTGCAGCTCTGAACGAAACCCTGCTCGAGGAATCACGGGTTCCCGCGGTCGTCGCGGACGTGCAGACCTTGATCGACGCAGAGGTTTCGGATAAGTCGGGGGCCTCAGGGCTGGCTCTCAAGGGTGGCTACGGCGCGGTCAAGAAGGTGAGCCCGTCCATCGTGCCGGACGCCGTCACCGCGCTTCTGCCGGCTTTCGTGGCAAAGCTCGAGCCGTACTGGCAGGACTTCTCGGCTTCCGGTGAAGGCAGCTTCGCCGATTTCATCAGCGCCCGCGGTGACGCGGTTGCCGATTCCCTCCTCGAGGTGACGGACGAGCGTATCGACGGCAGCGACAAGGCCGTCGTCAAGTCGATGTACTCGAAGCTGCGCGGTTCGGCCAAGAAGCATGTGACTGCAGCTCTGCCCCGTCTGGGCGAGCTGATCCAGAAGCACGCTGCCTAAGCGAACATAAAACAGCGAGCGGCCCGGGAGTTTCTCCCGGGCCGCTCGTTGCTTTTGATGAGTCCGTCAGTGAGCCGAATGGCCGTGGCGCCAGAAGCCGGTGAAGGTGATGTCGGTTTTGGCGAACTTCCGGTCGTTCACCAGGTGCCGACGCAGCCCGGTGGTAAGTGCCTGTTCGCCGGCGACAAACGTGTACGACGGCCCCTCGGGCAGTTTGGCATCGCGGACGGTCTCGAGGGTAAGAACACCCGGCGTTGCGTGTTCGTCCTCGCGAACGAGCCAATGAACGTTGACGTTCGCCAGCTCCGGAATGTCTTGCTTGTCTTCGATGTTCGGAATCTCGACGAAGACCTCGGCCCGCAGATCTGCGGGCGCGGATTCCAGAATGCCGATGATCGCCGGAAGCGCACTCTCGTCGCCGACGAGCAGTTGCCACGTGGCCTCGGGAGTGGGGTTGTAGATGCACCCCTCGTCGAGGAGGGCGACCTTGTCTCCGGCCGACGCGGTGTCCGCCCACGCGGATGCCGGGCCGATGTCCCCGTGGTAAGCGAAGTCGATGTCGATCTCCGTGGTCTCGCCGAAGAGGCCTGATCCAGCTGCGCGGTAGGCACGAATCGTGTAGTTGCGCACGACAGGTCGCGTGTCCTTGGACATCAACAGGTACTGGGCGTACCAGAGATTGCTTGCCGCGCTCGGCAACCGGAGTTCACTCTGACCGAGTTGCGGGATGAACATGCGGAACCACTGATCGGCACCCATCGGTGCGATGGTGGACAGTTCCTCGCCCGCAATGGTCACTCGGATGAAGCTGCGGCTGATTCGCTTGTTCGCCACGACCTGCGCCGACACGATGCTGCGTGAGGCCGGTTTCACGAACTTGGCGCGCTTGGCCATGACTGGTTGCTCCCTGATTATCTGTTACTCGTATCTAATCAGGTAACCCTAACCTGATTTAGCGTCGCTGTGGAGTGGTGGGTCTGTCCTTTTCGACGACTTCGGGCGGAAGGCCCCACTGCGCTCGGCCCAGACGGCTCATCGGCGCGATTGCCGCGAAGTCCGGTAGGCCGTCGTCGGCCACGGCCTCGGGACGCACAGCGACCGCGACCACGTTTCCCATCACGACAAATGAATTACCGACCTCGATGACCTGGTGGAGCGTGCATTCGATGGCGATCGGGGAGTCGGCGACCCGGGCGGGGCGAACCCGCTCGCTCGGCTCACTCGCGATACCGAGCTCGAGAAACTCGTCGGCCTCGGCGTCGTAGAAGGCGGAACTCTGGTTCACCACGTCGGCGAGTCTGGCAGTCGCCAGGTTGATCACGAATTCGCCGGTCGCTTCGATGTTGCGCAGACTGTCCTTACGTCCGACCGACGTGAACTGCACGATCGGCGGCGCCGAACTTGCCACGGTGAAAAAGCTGTACGGAGCGAGATTGCCGACGCCGTCGGCCGACACCGTGGACACCCACGCAATCGGCCGGGGGACCACCGAAGCGGTGAGTAGCTGGTAGAACCGGCGGGGTTCGAGCTCGGCTGGATCGAAGAGTGTGCGCACCCACACATAATGCCGCTGTCCCCGCCCCTGGGCATGCTTGCGCCCGAACATCTGACACTCTTGAAGGCGTGAATCCGTCCACTGCACAAGCCACAGCCGTCGTCGACGAACTGGTTCGTGGTGGCGTGCGTGAAGTCGTGCTGTGTCCAGGCTCTCGCAACGCGCCCCTCGCATTTGCCCTACAGGCTGCCGACCTCGACGGCCGGTTGCGTCTGCACATGCGGATCGACGAGCGGACCGCAGGCTTTCTGGCACTCGGACTGGCAATCGCCGGGAAACGACCGGTCCCCATCGTGATGACGTCCGGGACCGCCGTCGCCAACCTCGGACCCGCTGTCCTCGAGGCCAACTACGCGCGAGTGCCGCTTGTCGTCCTGAGCGCGAACCGGCCGTACGAGATGCTCGGCACCGGTGCCAACCAGACCGTCGAACAGCTCGGGCTCTTCGGCAGTCAGGTCCGCGCAACAATCAGCCTGGGCCTGGCCGAGGACGATTCGACGCAGAACAGCCAGTGGCGCTCGGCAGTCTGCCGTGTGCTCGCCGCTGCCCGCGGAACCCGATCCGGAAACGCGGGCCCCGTGCATTTCGACATCCCGCTCCGTGAGCCGCTGGTGCCGGACGTGCACGTGCAGGGACCGGTTCCGGAGGGCCGTCCCGGCGGTGCGGCCTGGACCACCACGCAGAACGCGACGCTCGATGTTCCGGTTGATCTGGACCTCACTGCGGACACGGTCGTCATCTCCGGACACGGCAGTGCGCTTCGACCCGAGCTGGCCGGGCTGCCGACGGTGGCCGAGCCGACGGCTCCGATGCACGGGATCGCGCTGCATCCACTCGCTCTCTCTCAACTCAAGCCCAAGCAGGCGATCATCACCGGCCGCCCGACGCTGCATCGCCAGGTCTCGAAGGTGTTGGCCGACCCGAGCGTCGACGTCTACGCGCTGACAACCGGGCCGCGCTGGCCCGACGTGTCCGGCAACGTACTCGCCACCGGTACCAGGGCAGTGGTCACCGGAACGCCAGATCCCGCGTGGATCGCTCGGTGCGCCGCGCTGACCGAACACGCCGAAACTGCCGTGCGCAAGCAACTCGACGCCCACCCCAAGGCCACCGGCCTGCACGTCGCAGCGGCCGTGATGGATGCGTTGGTGGACGGTGACCAGCTTCTGCTCGGCGCATCCAATCCCGTTCGCGACGCGGCCCTCGTGAGCTACCCCAAGCCCGCCGTGCGTGTGCTTTCCAACCGCGGTGTCGCAGGTATCGACGGCACCGTCTCGGCGGCGGTCGGGGCTGCGTTGGCGTATGGCGGTGGCCGGACCGTCGCCCTCATGGGCGACCTGACGTTCCTGCACGACGCTTCCGGACTGCTGATCGGGACCGGTGAGCCGAGGCCGAGCGACCTCACCATCGTCGTCGCCAACGACGACGGCGGCGGCATCTTCGAGCTCCTCGAACAAGGCGACCCGCAGTACGCGGGAGTCTTCGAGCGAGTCTTCGGAACTCCGCACGGCATGGACTTGGCCGCGCTCTGTGCGGCGTACCGCGTGCCACACGCAGCTGTCACCGTCGACGCCCTGGCCACGACGCTGGCGCAACCAGCCAACGGGATCCGTGTCCTCGAGGTCGCGACAGATCGCAGTGGGCTGCGCGAACTCCACGCTTCCGTGCGGGCACAGCTGTGACGCAAACAGTTCTGCGTCGCTTCCGCATCGGCGTGCTGGTGGTTGCCGTCGGCATTTCGGTGCTCGCGGTCATCCTCGTCCTCGGTGCCTGGCGCAACGATCGGACCATCGAATCGAACATGGGGACCGCAACTGCCGAGGTGCTCTCGGCAGGCTCGCTTCGGTCGGCGATCAGCTTCGTGACACCGGACGGCGCAAATCACAACCCCGAACTCGGCGTGCTCTACCCCACCAATCTGACTGTGGGACAACGTATCGAGGTGGAGTACTACAAGACGGACCCCGATTTGGTCAGGGTAGCCGGACGCAACGCGACGGTGGCGCTGATCCCGGCCGGATCCGTGATCGTCGTGACGTGGCTTCTGGCAGGACCGTCGATCTGGTACCTGCGCAAGCGGGAAGCACAGGCAGCGGGTTCGGCGCCGGTCGCCTCGAGTTAGTTCGCGCTTCGCCCGAACTTCACACGAACATGACGTGGACTTTTCCTGGCCCTGTCACCGTTCTCGGTGTGAGAGTAGCCATCGTTGCGGAGTCATTCCTGCCCAACATGAACGGCGTCACCAACTCGGTACTACGCGTGCTCGAACACCTAGATCGCACTGGCCACGACGCCATGGTCATTGCGCCGGACACTGTCGGATCCGACACCTCTGCCGCCACCGAACACGAAGGTGTTCAGGTGGTTCGGGTGCCCGCTGTCATGGTGCCCAAAGTCAGTTCACTCCCAGTCGGCCTGCCACAACCGCGTCTGACGACGGCCGTGCGGACCTTCGCGCCCGACGTCGTACATCTGGCGTCACCGTTCCTGCTCGGTGCCGGGGGAGTCGCCGTCGCCAAACGCCTCGGAATCCCCACCGTCGCGGTTTACCAGACCGATGTCGCTGGATTCGCCGAAAGCTACGGGCTGGGCGTCACCAGTCGCGCCGCGTGGGCGTGGACCCGTCGAATCCACAAGAGCTGCAACAGGACCCTCGCGCCCTCCACGTCGGCAGTCGACGCCCTCGAAGAGCACGGCATTCCGCGTGTCCACCGGTGGGCCCGCGGCGTCGACGCACAGCGATTCGCGCCTTCGCGTCGTAGCTCGGCTTTGCGCCAGTCCTGGATCGGCGACAGTGATCAGCTGGTGGTCGGCTTCGTCGGTCGCCTCGCGCCCGAAAAGCACGTCGAACGATTGGCGGCGCTGGCCGGCGATCCCAGTGTGCAGATCGTCGTCGTCGGCGACGGCCCGGACCGCCAGAATCTGCAGCGACTGATGCCGGACGCGATCTTCACCGGACAACTCGGCGGTACCGCGCTTGCTGACGCTTACGCCAGCCTGGACGTGTTCGTTCACCCCGGCGAGCACGAGACCTTCTGCCAGGCGGTTCAGGAAGCGCTCGCGAGCGGTGTGCCCGTCGTCGGCCCGGACGCCGGTGGCCCGCGTGACCTGATCTCGCATTGCCGCAACGGCTACCTCCTGCCGACGGACAGGTTTACCGAACTCCTGCCCAGCGCTGTCGACGCACTTCGCCAGCGTGATCTGCGAGTGCAGTTCGGCTCCGCAGCGAGGCGCTCGGTGCTGCACCGCACCTGGCCGGCCATCTGCGAAGAGCTGCTCCGTCACTACGAGGACGTGCAGGGCCTCAGGCGGCGAACGGGTGCCAGAGCAGCCTGAACGCCCTCGCTGCCCGAGGGTTGGTAGCGTTTCGGGTGTGGCCACTACACACGGAACCCGAGCAACTCTCGAGAAGCAACCGCACGAAGTCGCGTCGATGTTCGACGACGTCGCGGAGCGATACGACCTCACCAACACCGTGCTGTCCTTCGGCCAGGACAAGGGTTGGCGCAAGGCCACCCGCGAAGCCCTCGACCTGAAGCCGGGCGAGAAGGTGCTCGACCTCGCTGCCGGAACCGGTGTCTCGACCGTCGAGCTGGGGCGCTCCGGTGCCTGGTGCGTCGCCACCGACTTCTCCAAGGGAATGCTCAAGGCTGGAATCTCGCGCAAGGTCCCGATGGTCGCGGGTGACGCGATGTACCTGCCCTACGCCGACAACGTGTTCGATGCCGCGACGATTTCCTTCGGCCTGCGCAACGTCTCCGACTTCGAGGCCGGACTGCGTGAGATCGCCCGCGTCACCAAGCCGGGCGGACGCCTCGTCGTCAGCGAGTTCTCGACGCCCGTCTTCGGGCCGTTCCGCACGATCTACATGGAGTACCTCATGAAGGCGCTCCCGCAGGTCGCACGCACTGTCAGCAGCAACCCCGACGCCTACATCTACCTCGCCGAATCGATCCGCGCCTGGCCGACCCAGGAAGAGCTGGCACGCAAGATCGAGGCCGCCGGGTGGAAGAACGTCAAGTGGCGCAACCTCACCGGCGGCATCGTGGCGCTGCATTACGCCACTGCCTGACTGCTGTGCGCCTTTATTAACCCCCGGCGGTTAATAAAGGCGCACAGCAGTTGCTCAACCGAACAGCGGTCGGGAGTCGATCTTTCTCGACGCGGCCCCTGACGCGCGCCATGCCTTCGCTGTCAGATCGGCGTCGGCGTCGGTGACGAGGTTTCCCATCACCCGAACGGCGACCGTCATCAGTGCCCGTGAGCGCATCGCAATCGGACCCGACGCGGGCAGGAACTGCGGAACCGTCAGCAGTCCTGCGAGTCGGCGCGCGACCGAGAACGCCTGCCCGTAATGCTCCCGCAGCACGATCGGCCACAGCTGCGTCAGATCGTCGGCGCCGAGCGCTTCGACCACCAAGCGTCCGCCTTCGAGGCCGTAGTCGATGCCCTCACCGTTGAGCGGGTTCACGCACGCTGCGGCGTCACCGATCACGGCCCAGTTGCGTCCGGCGATGTTGGAGACGGCGCCGCCCATGGGTAGCAAAGCCGAAGCGACGGAATGTATTTCGCTGCTCCACTGCCACTCGCTTCGGCGCTGATCGGTGTAGAGGTCGAGCAAGGGTCGCAGGGCACCTGGTGCCGGACGCTTGGACGTCGCCAGTGTCCCGACGCCGATGTTCACCTCGCCGGTACCGAGCGGGAAGATCCAGCCGTACCCCGCCTGCAACGTGCCCTCACCGTCCCGCAGTTCCAGATGCGAGGTGATCCACGGATCGGCGCTGCGCGGCGTTGCGACATACGCGCGTGCGGCGACGCCGTACGCGGTGTCCCGGTGCCACTGCCGTCCCAGCTTCTTGCCGAGCGTCGAGCGAACACCGTCGGCGATGATCAGCGTCCGACAACGAAGGGTGCTGCGTCCCGAGGGGCCGGCGAGTACGACGGCGGCTACTCGATCACCGTCGAGTTCGACGTCCACTGCTTTAGTGCCCTCGACCATGACCGCGCCGGATTCGACGGCGCACCGGCGAATGGCGTCGTCGAGTTCGGTGCGGGGGATGGCGCTGCCGATCGGTGGAAACGACGTTCCTGGCCACTCGAGTTCGAGTTCTTGTCCGAAGCCGGACAACCGCAGGCCCTTGTTCGTCGTATGTGACCGAACCCACTCGCCGAGGCCGAGGAGATCCAGTTCGGCTACGGCGCGCGGAGTGAGTCCATCACCACAAGTCTTGTCTCGCGGGAAGACGGCAGCGTCCACCAGAACGACGTCTCGGCCGCTGCGGGCGGCCCATGCCGCGGCCGAAGAACCCGCGGGACCTGCGCCGATGACCACAATGTCGGTTTCGGTCGGAAGCGAATCGACGACGGGGGACTGCTCTTCTACGGACACACTCACATCTTCTCAGGCTCGCGATCGCCACCGTGGCGAGGCCGTCCCGAGTGCGAACCGCTAGGTTCACTACCGTGGGAACCGAGCCGTCACTGACGACAGGAATGGGTACTGACATCGTGAGCACCGAAAAGACTGCTGCCGACGCAACCGCATCGAGCACCGTCGTTGCAGGCATCGACCTGGGCGACGAACAGCTCGCCGCAGTAGTGCGTGGTGGACTCTCCGATGTCGAGGAGTTGTTGGTCAGCGAGCTGTCCGACGGCGAAGACTTCCTCACCGAGGCCGCGCTGCACCTCGCGCGAGCCGGTGGAAAGCGCTTCCGTCCGTTGTTCACGATCCTGACCGCGCAGCTCGGACCGGTGCCGAACGATCCGTCGATCATCACCGCAGCGACCGTCACCGAACTCGTTCACCTCGCGACGCTCTATCACGACGACGTCATGGACGAGGCGTCCATGCGCCGCGGGGCACCCAGCGCCAACGCCCGCTGGGGCAACAGCGTGGCGATCCTGGCCGGCGACTACTTGTTCGCGCACGCGTCACGACTGGTGTCGACGCTCGGACCCGAAGCAGTTCGGATCATCGCCGAAACCTTCGCCGAGCTGGTCACCGGCCAGATGCGCGAGACGATCGGCGTCAAGAAGGAGCAGGATCCGGTCGAGCACTACCTCAAGGTCGTGTGGGAGAAGACCGGTTCGCTGATCGCTGCCTCGGGACGCTTCGGCGGCACCTTCTCCGGCGCCGACGCAGCTCACATCGAGCGCCTCGAGCGCCTGGGTGATGCCGTCGGCACCGCGTTCCAGATCTCCGACGACATCATCGACATCTCGTCCGTCTCGGCGCAGTCCGGCAAGACGCCCGGCACCGACCTGCGTGAGGGCGTCCACACCCTGCCCGTCCTGTACGCATTCCGCGAAGAAGGGGCCGACGCAGATCGTCTGCGCGAGCTGCTCGCGGGTCCGGTAACCGAAGACGCCCTGGTAGAAGAAGCCCTCGAACTGCTCGAGCGTTCGCCGGGCATGGTCAAGGCGAAGGCAAAGCTGGGCGAGTACGCCGTCGCGGCCAAGGCTCAGTTGGCCGAACTGCCCCAGGGGCCTGCAAACGAAGCGCTGGTTCGTCTCGTGGACTACACGATCGAACGAGTCGGCTGACACCTCGACGAATCGGGGCTTCCGGGGGGAAACCCCGACGAGCTCTGGGTGGGAACCCTGATGGCCCTGTCCTTCGTTGACTGAACAGAACCGGTGCACACGCCGGGGAGTTCGGGTGAGCCTTCGGCTCCGGCGAGGCAAGAGGTGAGCGGTTTGCACGGCTACGCGAACGGTGCGAAGACATTCGGGTTGTTGGTGGGGATGTCGGCGCTGATCGTCTTCATCGGCTCGCTGTTCAACAGCCCGATGCTTCTGTGGGGATCCGTACTCTTTGCCGTCGGCATGAATGCATACCTGTACTTCAACAGCGACAAGCTGGCGCTTCGATCGATGCGCGCCCAGCCCATCACCGAGGTCGAGGCACCGGCGATCTACCGGATCGTGCGCGAACTCGCCACGACGGCGCACCAACCGATGCCCAGGCTGTACATCAGCCCCACGAACGCCCCGAACGCGTTTGCCACCGGTCGTAGCCCTCGGCACGCCGCGGTGTGCGTGACCAGCGGCATCATGCAGATCCTGAACGAACGCGAACTGCGTGCCGTGCTCGGGCACGAACTCTCTCACGTCTACAACCGGGACATTTTGATCTCGTCCGTGGCCGGCGCGATGGCCAGCGTCATCTCGGGCCTGGCCAACTTCGCCATGTACGCGAGCATCTTCGGTGGCCGAGGGAACGGGCAGGGAAGCAATCCGATCGCGCTGCTGCTCGTCTCCCTGCTGGGACCGATCGCGGCAACCGTGGTCAAGCTGGCCGTCTCGCGCTCTCGCGAGTACCAGGCGGATCAATCGGGAGCCGAGCTCACCGGTGACCCGCTGGCGTTGGCGTCGGCGCTGCGCAAGCTCGAGTCTGGCGTCGCAGCCGCGCCGTTGCCGCCTGAGCCCAAGCTCGCGGCGCAGTCCCACCTGATGATCGCCAACCCCTTCAGAGCGGGGGACAAGGTGAGCAAGCTGTTCTCGACGCATCCGCCCATGGCGGACCGGATCGAGCGGTTGGAGAAGATGGCCGGGATGTAGGGCCTTCGGCCCCTGTGCGCGGTTAGGTAGTCCCAGGACTACCTAACCGCGCACAGGGGCGCAGCCCCTACTACCGGTAGTTCACGAACTGCAGGGCGATCCCGAAGTCCTCACCCTTGAGCAGGGAGATGACACCCTGGAGGTCGTCGCGCTTCTTGCTACTCACCCGAAGCTCTTCACCCTGGATCTGCGCCTTGACGCCCTTGGGGCCCTCGTCGCGGATCTTCTTGGTGATCTTCTTCGCGTTCTCGCTGGTGATGCCCTGGACCAAGGTTCCGGACAGCTTGTAGATCTTTCCGGACTGCGCCGGCTCGCCGGCATCGAATGCCTTCAGCGAGATGCCACGACGGATCAGCTTCTCCTTGAACACGTCGAGGGCGGCCAGCAGTCGCTCCTCGGTGTCGGCGTTCAACGTGATCGTCTCTTCACCAGACCACTCGATCGACGCTCCCGTGTTTCGGAAGTCGAAACGCGTGGTCAACTCCTTGGCAGCCTGATGCAGAGCGTTGTCCACCTCTTGACGGTCTACTTTGCTCACCACGTCGAAGGACGAATCAGCCACTTCACACTCCCGCTTTCCGGTAGTTCACGAACATCGAGTTCCGCCCACCTTCCATACCGGTGGACACCTCGACGTTATCGGGTCGGCACCGCCCGTTACCACCCGGTTTGCAAAATGGGGGTGTGTTCGTTGTATTCTTCTCACCGCACCGAGGAAGCCGTTTTCGGCCGCCGCACGTCGCGATATACTTGCGAATGCGCCGGATCGAAGCCTGGTGCAAGCACGGCAGATTGCCCGAGCGGCCAATGGGAGCGGACTGTAAATCCGTCGGCTTATGCCTACGTAGGTTCGAATCCTACATCTGCCACACCAAGTCAGCCCCGATTCTCTTTCCGAGAATCGGGGCTGACTTTTTTGTGCTTGTTCCGATGTCGGCGGATGGCAGGTGACGCGTACCTGCTGCGGCTCAGTGCAGGACTCCGGGCGAGTGCGGGGCCAAGTTGGTTCTCGCAAAGCCCTCGCCACAGGCCCCGATCGGTGCAAGAATGGGCTCCGGCACCATTTTTGCCCCGATGACCAGCGGATTTGGTGCTGGCGCTCGTTCGTGTGTAATCTTTCGGAGGCTTCAAGAGAGCGGCAACGCACTCCTGAGCCACGCCCCCTTAGCTCAGTCGGTAGAGCGTTTCCATGGTAAGGAAAAGGTCAACGGTTCGATTCCGTTAGGGGGCTCGCTGGATTGTGGTGCCGTGCTTTCCGCGCGACACTCGACACCGAGGCGGTGTAGCTCAGTTGGTAGAGCAAACGACTCATAATCGTTGCGTCGCCGGTTCAAGTCCGGTCACCGCTACACAATATGCATGATCCACCCTGATTGCTCGTAATCAGATACACCCGAAAGAAGGCATCCCGTGGCCTCCTCGACCGACGTTCGGCCCAAGATCACCTTGGCCTGCGAGGTATGCAAGCACCGCAACTACATCACCAAGAAGAATCGGCGCAACGACCCCGATCGCCTGGAGCTCAAGAAGTTCTGCCCCAACTGCGGAACCCACCAGTCGCACCGCGAGTCGAAGTAGTAAGTCCTTAACCGGACGACGATTTTCGCGGAAGACCCTCTCCGGGCCTGCGTCTTCGGGTCCTAGCTAGAAGAGAGTCTCACCGCGTGACAGATTTGCAAGAGAACCAGGCAGCGGCCGAGGTCCCTACGGACCCGGCCGCTCATGCCGTCCAGATGGTCGGTCATCACTATCGTGTCGAAGACTTCTACGAGGTCGGACGCGAGAAGGTGCGCGAGTTCGCTCGCGCCGTCCAGGACGCGCATCCCGCGCACTACGACGAGTCGGCAGCCAAAGGCCTCGGATACGACGGTCTGATTGCTCCCATCACTTTTGTCGCAATCGTGGGTGCCATTGCTCAGCGACGTCTGTTCGAAGAGATCGTCACTGGCTACGACTTGAGTCAGATTCTTCAGACCGATCAGCGTTTGGTGCTGCACAAGCCCATGCAGGTCGGTGACCGACTCTTCTGCGATGTCTTCCTGGATTCGTTCAGGCAGGCCGCAGGTAGCGACATCATCGTGACCAAGAACATCATCACCGATCAGAACGACGAGGCAGTTGTCACCACGTGGACAACGCTTGTCGCTCGAACCGGTGGGGAAGTGGACGAGAACATCGCCCACGCAGTCAAGGGCGTGATGATGCATGTCGCTTCGTAAATTCTCCGACGTGAGTGTCGGCGAACTTCTCCCCGAGAAGTCCGTGACTCTGACACGCGGAAACCTCGCCAACTATGCCGGTGTCTCGGGAGATCCGAACCCGATTCACTTCAGCGACGAGGTTGCACGACTTGCCGGCTTGCCGGACGTGGTTGCGCACGGCATGCTCTCCATGGGCATCGGTGCCGGTTACGTCACCGAATGGCTGGGAGATCCGGGCGCAGTGACCGAGTACAACGTACGGTTCACGAGCCCGGTCATCGTGGCGGCCGACAAGGCTGCCGAGATCGATTTCACCGCCAAGGTGAAGTCGGTCGACGAAGAAAGCAAGACCGCAGTACTGGCAATCGTGGCCAAGTCCGAAGGTAAGAAGATCTTCGGTCGTGCCACTGCCACGGTCCGTCTAGCCTGATCGCAGGGCGGATTGTGTTTGTTCCGGGGCTTTGAAGTACACTGAGATTTCTGGGATTCCTCAGCGCTGCGCGCTGCCCTGAATGTTGCAAGGCATTCACCTCGGGTAGCGCGTATGTTGTGTGATCGCAGAACGGTTGATTCAGGCAGGGTCTACCTGTCGAGGTCAACCAAAGGGGCGTAGCTCAACTGGCAGAGCAGCGGTCTCCAAAACCGCAGGTTGCAGGTTCAAGTCCTGTCGCCCCTGCCCCCGGATGCCAGCGACTGAGAGGAACGACGTGAGCGAGGAGCGCGCCAAGCGCGACGCCGACACTTCGGATGCGGAGACTTCACCGTCTGCCGATTCGACCGATGTCGACGACACTGCAGCTGACGCGACTACGCGTTCCGATCTGTCGCTGGACAAGGACGGTGCCGACGAGGCCCCCTCCGCATCCAGTGGGGTTTCCAACAAGCCGACCGGCAAGCGCGCTGCACGCGGCGCCTCGGTCAGCGCGTCCACCGTGAAGACTCCGGCACGGACGGCATCCCGGACATCATCGGCCAAGCCGACTGCAACGAACCCCGGCAAGAAGCCCAAGGCGAAGAAAGACAACATCTTCAAGCGCCTGCGCAAATTCTTCCGCGAGGTCATCGCAGAACTCCGTAAGGTCATCTGGCCGAACCGCAAGCAGATGATCACCTACACCAGCGTCGTGCTGACGTTCGTGGTCTTCATGGTCGCTTTCATCAGCGGCGTCGATATCGCTGTGATCAAGGGTGTCACCTGGCTGTTCGGCTGATCGCCGTAGCAGTCGGGCGTCTTTGCCTGCGAGCGCGACAAGACCCGACCCGGGTCCGAGTAACGAGAGGAAGCGAGTGCCCCAGTGAGCACCCCCGAGAACGACACGAATGAGGCTTTGGCCGAAGAGCGTGTTTCTGCCGAGGCGGCAGCCGAAGTAGACGTCGTGGTTGCCGAAGGCACCGATGCAGACGTTGCCGAAGGCACTGATGCAGACGCTGCAGCGACCGAGGACGTCATCTCCGACGATGCCGAGAACTCCGACGAGGCCGCTCCCGCCGCCGAACTCGAGGTGGAGGATCCCGTTGCCGAACTCAAGGCTGCGCTGCGTCGCGCCCCGGGTGACTGGTACGTCATCCACTCGTACGCCGGTTACGAGAACAAGGTCAAGACCAACCTCGAGACTCGCGTTCAGAACCTCGACGTCGGTGACTACATCTTCCAGGTGGAAGTTCCCACCGAAGAGGTCACCGAGATCAAGAACGGCCAGCGCAAGCAGGTCAACCGCAAGGTTCTGCCCGGATACATCCTCGTTCGCATGGAGCTCAACGACGAGTCGTGGGGCGCAGTGCGCAACACGCCTGGTGTCACCGGTTTTGTCGGTGCAACGTCGCGTCCCTCGCCGCTGACCCTCAACGAGGTCGTCAAGTTCCTGCTCCCGCAGCAGGAGCAGAAGAAGCAGCAGGCTGCAGCGGCCGCCGTCGCAGCAGGCGAGGCACCGTCCGAGTCCTTCGGCAAGCCCCTCATCGAGGTCGACTTCGAGGTCGGCGAGTCGGTCACCGTCATGGACGGTCCGTTCGCAACCCTTCCGGCCAGCATCAGCGAGGTCAACGGCGAGCAGCAGAAGCTCAAGGTTCTCGTGTCGATCTTCGGTCGTGAAACCCCGGTTGAGCTCAACTTCAACCAGGTCGCGAAGATCTGACCACCCCAAAACTTGCAATTTGTTCGACGCAAGACACACACCCAAGCTAGAAACTAGGAACTAGAGATGCCCCCAAAGAAGAAGAAGCTCGCCGGGCTCATCAAGCTGCAGATCCAGGCAGGTCAGGCTAACCCTGCACCTCCCGTGGGTCCCGCGCTCGGTCAGCACGGCGTGAACATCATGGAGTTCTGCAAGGCCTACAACGCGGCGACTGAGTCCCAGCGCGGCAACGTTGTGCCGGTCGAGATCTCGGTCTACGAAGACCGGACCTTCGATTTCAAGCTGAAGACCCCTCCCGCCGCCAAGCTGCTCCTCAAGGCAGCCGGCGTCGCCAAGGGCTCCGGCGAACCGCACAAGACCAAGGTTGCCTCGGTGACCATGGATCAGGTGCGCGAAATCGCGAAGACCAAGGCTGAAGACCTCAATGCCAATGACATCGAGCAGGCCGCGAAGATCATCGCCGGCACCGCTCGCTCCATGGGCATCACGGTCCAGGGCTAGTAGCCCGCTCCACAGCATTACGTGGGAGGGCCGGCCAGGCCCCGACCACAACTGAACCATTCACCACTGCACCAAGTAACTCACTGCAGTGATAAGTAAGGACAGAACAAATGGCAAAGCGCAGCAAGGCGTACCTCGCCGCCGCTGAGAAGATCGACGCAGACAAGCTCTACAGCCCGCTTCAGGCCGCAAAGCTCGCCAAGGAGACGTCGTCCACCAAGATGGATGCAACCGTTGAGGTTGCAGTTCGTCTGGGCGTCGACCCCCGTAAGGCTGACCAGATGGTCCGCGGAACGGTCAACCTGCCCCACGGCACCGGTAAGACCGCTCGCGTCATCGTGTTCGCTGTTGGCGAGAAGGCAGCAGAAGCAGAGGCTGCAGGCGCTGACGTAGTCGGTGCAGAAGACCTGATCGAGCGCATCCAGGGTGGATGGGTCGATTTCGACGCCGCAATCGCGACTCCTGATCAGATGGCCAAGGTCGGCCGCATCGCCCGTGTCCTCGGACCGCGTGGCCTGATGCCGAACCCGAAGACGGGCACCGTCACGGCGGATGTCACCAAGGCTGTCAACGACATCAAGGGCGGAAAGATCAACTTCCGCGTCGACAAGCAGGCCAACCTGCACTTCGTCATCGGCAAGGCATCGTTCGACGATGAGAAGCTGGTGGAGAACTACGGCGCAGCCCTGGACGAGATCCTGCGTGCGAAGCCCTCGTCGGCCAAGGGCCGCTACGTGAAGAAGATCACGGTCTCGACCACCACCGGTCCGGGCATCCCGGTGGATCCGAACCGTACTCGCAACCTCCTCGAGGATGCTGCAGACGCGTAAGCAGTCCGCATACGAACAAGAAGGCCGGCAGGGATCACTCCCTGCCGGCCTTCTTGTCTGTTTCGGGAGAGGGTGATCCCTGCCGGTGGTATCGGTCCAGCGGTGGTATCGATCTAGCGGTGGCATCACCGGGTGTATGCACGAAGCGTTCCAGTTCCTCGGAAATTTCTGGTGGCTGCTGTTCGTTTTCGGCGGCACCATCGGTGGGGCGCTGAAAGGTGTCGCGGTTGCCAACGAAAGGCGGATCGAGCGCCGGCAGGAGCGTTTCCGGCTCAAACAGCAGACCAAGGTCGCCATCGCCCAAGCCAACGCACAACATCACGCCGACGAGGACACACAGCGTCGCGAGCTGGCGAAAGCCGTCGAACAGCACGACGAAATCGACGCAAGATGGTTCTCGTACGAGCTCGACCCGGTCACGCTGCTCGACACCCCGATGATGACGGACATGCGCGAGCCGTTGACCGCCGATTTTCATCGAGCCAAATATCGTGCCGATCTCCTCCGACCAGGCAATCCGGAGACGATGATCGGTAACGAGCAGGCACAAACCGAGTACCGCGAGTCGGTGCACGCTTACGCGATCGCCTTCGAAATCGCGGAAGCGGAAGCCAAACGCCGCCGACGCAGCGGCTTCACCCTCGTCGAACAAGAGCGTCTGGTACGAGCGCAGCGTCTGTTGCGACTGGCCATGGACGAGGGCGCGACGCCGCAGGAACGTCAGAGCGCGTACAGGAAGGCCCACAAGGAACTCGAAGGACTGCTTGTCTTGCCGGATCGTGCTCGGGCGGAGATCGAGCACAAGATCGCCAGGGCTATAGGTGCGTGAAGAAGCGGGGCGTGACGAACCCGATTTGGTTATGCAGCGAGCAGTCAGGTAGTCTTCGACGCGGAGTTCAGTGCTGGATATGAACTTCACCCCAAAATCATGTTCTACCCAAGACCGTTGGTGATTGCGCTCAGTGATGAGTGTGGTTGAAAGTCCGGGAGTGCCCGGCGGCCCACGTAGGTGAACGAGGTAGGGGGATAGCTTGATGTAGTGGTTCTACAGTTTGCCTGGTTGTGCACTGCTTTGCGTTGCATCGTTACGCTGATTCGTAAGCCTCTTCTTCATGTTTCCTCTGTACGCCCCGTGCGCTTGCGCCGGGGCGTTTTGCATGTCGCGGGTTGTGTCTTCTCGGGTTCATCCCCGATGAGGTGCAGCGGTTCCTGAGTGGGACAACGACGCTCACGAGAGGAGGCGAAGTATGGCAAAGCCTGAGAAGGTTTCCGCAGTTGCGGAAATCACCGAGCAGTTCAAGGGTTCGACCGCCGCTGTGGTCACGGAATACCGTGGCCTTTCGGTTGGCAACATCACGACACTGCGACGCGCTCTCGGAGAAGGTGCCACCTACTCCGTCGCCAAGAACACCCTGGTCAAGCGTGCCGCCGCAGAGGCTGGCATCGAGGGCCTTGATGACCTGTTCGTTGGTCCGACCGCCATTGCATTCATCAAGGGCGAACCGGTCGACGCTGCGAAGGCTCTGAAGAACTTCGCCAAGGACAACAAGGCGCTCATCATCAAGGGCGGCTACATGGACGGCGCTGCGCTGTCCGTGGAAGAGGTCAACAAGATCGCGGATCTCGAATCCCGCGAAATCCTGTTGGCAAAGCTTGCCGGCGCGATGAAGGGCAACTTGGCAAAGGCCGCAGGCCTGTTCAATGCTCCCGCTTCGCAGTTTGCCCGTTTGGCTGCTGCACTGCAGGAGAAGAAGGCCGCAGAAGGCGGAGCCGCAGAGGCCCCCGCAGAGGCTGCCACCGAGGCTCCGGCCGAGGCCGAAGCCGAAAGCTGATCCGCACCCGCGCATCACTGCTATAACCCCGCCCGGTCGCGGATCAGCGACATGGGACTTACAGGAAGGACCGCCACAATGGCGAAGCTCAGCACCGAAGAGTTGTTGGACCAGTTCAAGGAGCTCACCCTCCTCGAGCTCTCGGAGTTCGTTAAGGCATTCGAGGAGACCTTCGAGGTCACCGCTGCTGCTCCCGTCGCCGTCGCCGCTGCAGGCGCACCGGCTGCCGGCGCAGAAGCTGCTGAAGAGCAGGACGAGTTCGACGTCGTCCTCGAGTCGGCTGGCGACAAGAAGATCCAGGTCATCAAGGTCGTCCGTGAGGTCGTTTCCGGCCTCGGCCTGAAGGAAGCCAAGGACCTCGTCGAGAGCGCTCCGAAGGCCATCCTCGAGAAGGTTGCCAAGGACGCCGCAGAGGCTGCCAAGGAAAAGCTCGAAGCTGCCGGCGCAAAGATCGTCATCAAGTAAGACGGTTTTCCCGCTGCTCTTCGCGAGTAGTAACGAAGAGGGCCACTCCCCACGGGGAGTGGCCCTCTTTTTTTGAACTTTTTTCGCGGGCGATATGTCGGAATCCATGCAGGTGGGAGGGGTGTCCGAACTAGGCTGTGACCCGAATTATGCTTCTTCCCTACTCGTTAGTAGTATTCGCAGTCACGGGTACCACTCCCATGCGATAGAGTGACCCAACCCACACGGGTGCATGCATGCAACGGACGTCGCGGAGGTAATGGTGGGAGTCGAGGTAGCGGTACAAGGACTGACAAAGTCTTTCGGGTCGCAGAGGATTTGGCAGGACGTGTCGTTGACACTTCCCGCGGGTGAGGTCAGTGCACTGCTCGGGCCTTCGGGTACCGGTAAGTCGGTGTTCCTGAAGTCCCTGATCGGACTGCTCCGCCCTGAACAAGGCTCCATCGTCATCGACGGCACGGACATCCTGCAGTGCTCCTCCAAGGAGCTCTACGAGATCCGCAAACTGTTCGGCGTTCTGTTCCAGGACGGCGCTCTGTTCGGCTCGATGAACTTGTACGACAACATCGCCTTCCCGCTTCGTGAGCACACCAAGAAGTCGGAATCCGATATCCGCAAGATCGTGATGGAGAAGTTGGACCTCACCGGTCTGGTCGGCGCCGAGGACAAGCTCCCCGGCGAGATCTCCGGCGGTATGCGCAAGCGTGCCGGTCTGGCGCGTGCACTCGTTCTCGATCCCGAGATCATCCTCGTCGACGAGCCGGACTCCGGTCTGGACCCGGTGCGTACGACGTACATCAGCCAGACCCTGATCGACATCAACGCGCAGTCCGACGCGACGATTCTGATCGTCTCGCACAACATCAACCTCGCGCGCACGGTGCCGGACAACATCGGCATGCTCTTCCGTCGCCAGTTGGTGATGTTCGGTCCTCGTGAGGTTCTGCTCACCTCGGACGAACCCGTCGTCAAGCAGTTCCTCAACGGAACGATGATCGGCCCGATCGGTATGTCGGAGGAGAAGGACGAGGCTCAGATGGCGCACGAGCAGGCGCTAGTCGACGCCGGTCACCACGCCGGTGGTGTCGACGACGTCGAGGGCATCGTGCCGCAGATGAAGGCCACGCCCGGAAACCCGGAGCGTCAGGCTGTTCGTCGTCGCCAGGAGCGCGTCCGCCAGATCATGCACACCCTCCCAGCTAACGCTCAGGCGGCAATTCAGGACAGCCTGGACGAGGTTGACGGAACTGGGCAGTACGATCCCCAGTACGCCGAAGCGAGCGGCTATCAGGGGGAGTGGAACGACAACTCGCAAGACACGCAGGTCATTCCTGCATACGAGGGCGATCCCTACGGAAACACGACACACGGGCAAGGGTAGGCATATCGGATGGGGGTTACCCGCAACTCGGTTCTGAGTCCGGTCAACGGAGCATTAACTCAGGCCGGAAACATCGTCGAACTGTTTGTCGACGTCGTCAGGAATACGTTCCGGCGTCCATTTCAGTTCCGTGAGTTCATCGAGCAGGCCTGGTTCATCGCCAGCGTGACGATTTTGCCGACGGCATTGGTAGCCATTCCTTTCGGCGCCGTCGTCTCACTGCAGACCGGTTCGCTGATCAAGCAGTTGGGTGCAGAATCGTTCACCGGCGCGGCCAGCGTCCTGGCGGTGATCCAGCAGGGTAGCCCTCTGGTGACAGCGCTGCTGGTCGCCGGTGCGGCCGGATCGGCCGTGACGGCCGACCTCGGTTCACGAACCATCCGCGAAGAGATCGACGCGATGGAAGTCCTCGGAATCAATCCGATTCAGCGCCTGGTGGTTCCGCGAGTACTCGCGATGGTGCTGATCGCTGTACTGCTCAACGGACTGGTGTCCGTGGTCGGTATCGCGGGCGGCTACTTCTTCAACGTGATCCTGCAGGGCGGTAACCCCGGTGCCTACATCTCGTCGTTCTCAGCTTTTGCGCAGCTACCGGACATTTGGAGCGGTGAGATCAAAGCCGCGGTGTTCGGTGTCATCGCAGGTGTGATCTCCGCGTACAAGGGACTTCACCCGTCCGGTGGCCCCAAGGGCGTCGGTGAGGCGGTGAACCAGGCCGTCGTCATCACGTTCCTGCTGTTGTTCTTCGCCAATCTGATTCTGACGATGGTGTACCTCCAGATCGTGCCGGCGAAGGGATCTTGACCTAAATGACCATCGCACGAGGCCGCGGCGATCAGTTCCTGCTGAAGAGCCGCAAAATTGCCAAGATTCCATTGAACGCGTTGGACCGCGCGGGCGAGCAGATGTCGTTCTACGCGCGCGCAATCGCGTGGACTCCGCGCACCCTGCACCGGTACCGGAAGGAGACGCTTCGGCTGCTCGCCGAAGTGACGTTCGGTAGCGGTGCGCTCGCAGTCATCGGCGGAACGATCGGCGTCATCGCGATGATGTCGGGATTCACCGGTGTCGTCGTCGGTCTGCAGGGCTTCGCCGCCCTCGAGCAGTTGGGTAGCTCGGTTCTGACCGGCTTCCTCTCCGCCTACGTCAACACCCGTGAGATCGCTCCGATCGTTGCGGCCCTCGCGCTCTCGGCCACGGTGGGTTGTGGATTCACAGCTCAGCTCGGCGCCATGCGAATCTCCGAGGAGATCGACGCACTCGAGGTCATGGCGGTGCCTTCGGTGCCGTTCCTGGTCACGACGCGCATGATCGCCGGCTTCGTCGCCGTCATCCCGCTGTACATCGTGGGTCTGCTTGCGGCGTACCTCGCCTCGAGAGTGATCAGTACGGTGTTCAACGGGCAGTCGACGGGCTCGTACGACCACTACTTCAACCTGTTCCTGCCACCGCAGGACGTGCTGTACTCGTTTGCGAAAGTCCTGGTCTTCGCCTTCGTGCTGATCCTGATCCACTGCTACTACGGTTTCCACGCCTCGGGTGGTCCCGCAGGCGTTGGCGTGGCCGTCGGCCGCGCTGTTCGCGCCGCCATCGTGACGATCGCCGTTCTCGACTTCTTCCTCAGCCTCGCAATCTGGGGCACCACGACGACAGTGAGGGTGGCCGGATGATCGAGGCTCCGTCAGTCCTGCGCCGCCGTGTGCTCGGACTCGTGTTCTTCGTGGTGTTGGCCTTGTTCCTGGCCTTCACCATCGGAACTTTCAACAAGACGTTCAAGGACGTCGTGAAGATCGACCTCGTGACCGACACCGTCGGAAATGCTTTGCCGCCCAACGCGGACGTCAAGGTCCGTGGGCTGCTGGTGGGCGAGGTGCGATCCGCGTCGACAAAAGACGGCCAGGTCACGTCGGTCCTCGCGATCGAACCGGACAAGGCTGATCTGATTCCGTCCAACGTCACGGCGCGTCTGCTTCCGAAGACGCTTTTCGGTGAGCGATACGTCTCCCTGATCATTCCGGAGGGAACCACCGCGACCCCGATTTCCGCGGGAACGGTTATTCACCAGGACAAGAGCGGCAACGCTGTCGAGGTCGGTGACGTTCTGGACGGGCTGCTCCCACTCCTGCAGGCCATTCCGCCGCAGGATCTGGCGAACACTCTCGGGTCTCTCGCTCAGGGCCTGACGGGACGCGGCGCCGAGCTCGGATTGACCGTCGATCGTCTCGAAGAGATCTTCCGCGGCGTCAACACCGAACTACCTGCCGTGCAAGAGGATCTGCGCAAGTTCGCAGACTTCTCCCAGACGTACTCAGACGCTGCGCCCGACCTGATCAACGCTCTCGACAATCTGCGGACCACGGGTAACACGGTGGTGCAGAAGCAGGATCAGTTGCGGACACTGCTGGCGTCGCTCACGGCGACCTCGTCGAACACAGCAGCATTCCTCGAGACGAACTCGTCCTCGATCATCACGCTCGCTGCGGATTCGACCGAAGCGCTCCAGCTGTTGGCGCAATACTCGCCGACGTTCGGGTGCACGTTCAAGGGCTTCTCGGACACTGCTCCGGAAGCGGCCAAGATCCTCTCCACCGACGCGCCCAATCCCGGTGTGCGTGCGAGTATTCAGATCGTGAACCCCAAGGGCCGCTACCTGCCCAACCAGGACGAGCCCCGGCTCGTCGACAACCGCGGCCCGGTTTGCTACGACAACGTCACCGAGCCCGGTCGCCCGTTCCCGCAGTACCCCGGCGGGTCGTACGGTGACGGTTCCTACCAGGTGCCGTCCCGCAACCCAGGACCCGCGACCATGGAATTCCTGCCCGCACCCGAGGGCTCCGGACCGCAGCTCTTCTCGACCAACAACAGTGGTCCTGCACAGCAGGCCGGCTACGCGGGCTCGCGACTCGAAGAGGATACGTTGAAGGTGATCTACGGACAGGCCAACGGTGTTGCGCCGGACGACGTTCCGGCGTGGACCACAATGGTCAGTGCTCCGGCATTCGCCGGTGCGGAGGTGAGCGTCCAATGAGAGGACTCGCAGCTCCGCTGACAAAGCTCATCATCTTCGTGGTGGTCACCGTCCTGGCGACAGGATTGCTGGCGGCCAGTATCGCCAACCTCGGAGGCGGTGGCGGTACCAAGTTCAACGCCGTCTTCTCCGACGTCACCTCGCTGAACGAGGGCGACGAGGTACGCATTGCCGGAGTTCGTGTCGGGCAGGTCGAGAAGATCGCCATCGTCAACGACAATCAGGCCGAGGTGCAGTTCTCGGTGTCCGACCGTGATTGGTTGCCGGCGAGTTCCATCGCCACGATCCGGTTCCGCAACCTGGTGGGGCAGCGGTACATCTCGCTTTCACAAGGTGAAGGTAGCCAGGGCAAGAAGATCACCGGCGGCGACACCTTGCCGTTGGCGCAGACGCGTCCGGCGGTCAACCTCACGACGCTCTTCAACGGGTTCAAGCCGTTGTTCACCACCCTGAGCGCCGACGACGTGAACAAGCTGTCGTACCAGATCATCCAGGTCTTCCAGGGTGAGTCGGGCACCATCAGCGAGCTCGTACGCAACACCGCGAGCCTGACCAACACCGTTGCCGACAAGGACGCTGTCATCGGCGAGGTGATCAAGAACCTCAACGACGTTCTCGACACCGTCAACGCGAATGACAAGAACCTCGATTCGCTGATCGTCAACACCCAGCAACTGGTCACCGGGTTGGCCAACGAGCGTGGTGTGGTCGGTTCGGCCGTCACCTCACTCGCCGGCCTGACCGACGCGACGGCCGATCTGCTCGAGCCGACGCGGCCGTCGATCCAGGGCTCGATCACGGCACTCAACACCTTGGCGACCACACTCAACCGTCGTAGTGACGACGTGAATGCGGTGCTCGAGACCTTGCCGGTCAAGCTCGACAAGCTCGCTCGCGTCGCGAGTTACGGTTCCTGGTTCCAGTTCTACCTGTGTGGAATCGACATCGTCGCCGGTCCCGGACAGTCTGCGTCGCTGAATCTGCCCACCGGCCTGCCGACGGTCAACCAGCCGATCTACACCAACGCGGCCACGCGATGCACTCAAGACGGTATGAGGGAGTTGCAAGGTCGATGAGTAAACGTCGCAGTCCGGCAATGGCCGGAGCCATCGGTATTTTCGTGGTGCTCTTGGCCACTTTGTCCGCGTTCTTCCTCGATTCGCTTCCGTTCGTAGGGGCAGGCTCGTCCTACTCCGCGGAGTTCTCCGAAGCCGCCGGGCTCAAGCCCGGCAACGAGGTTCGTATCGCCGGTGTGAAGGTCGGAAAGGTCACCTCCGTCGATCTCGACGGAGATCGTGTACTTGTCGATTTCAAGGTCAGCGACGCGTGGGTCGGCGATCAAACTTCGGCGTCCATCCAGATCAAGACGATTCTGGGGCAGAAGTACCTCGCACTCGATCCGCGCGGAACCGACAACCTCGATCCCAAGGACCGGATTCCGCTCGAGCGCACCACGTCTCCGTATGACGTCGTTCAGGCTTTCTCGGCCGCGGCGGACACGGTCGGCGACATCGACACCGACCAGTTGGCGAAGAGCATGGAGACGTTGTCCCAAGCCTTCTCCGAGACACCTGGCGACGTGCGAGCCTCGCTCGACGGTGTCAGCCGGTTGTCCCAGACGATCGCGAGCCGCGATCAGGACTTGCAGAAGCTTTTCGACGCGACCGGGAAGACGTCACAGATCCTTGCTGATCGCAACAAGGAATTCACGCAGCTCATCCGAGACGGCGGACTTCTGGTGCAGGAACTCAACAATCGTCAGCAGGCGATTTCGCAGTTGCTCACCGGAACTCAGCGAGTCTCGCAGCAGCTCACCGGTCTCGTTCGCGACAACGAGGCGGCAATCGGGCCGGCGTTGACGCAGCTCAACGGCGTCATCGACATCTTGAAGGCCAACAACGAGAACTTGGACAAGGCACTGAAGCTCTACGAACCCTTCATTCGGCTGTACGCCAACGTGGTCGGCAACGGCCGTTGGTTCGACCAGGTCGTCGTGAACCTCCTTCCGCCGGGTCTGCCGGATATTCCGGGCTACCGTGACCCCGTTCGTACGTTGGGAGGCAACTGATGGCTGACACTGCCGAAGCCGGAAGCGGCTCCAAGAAGCGTTCGGTCGCGATCATCGCCGCTGTTCTGATCGGGTTACTCGTCATCGGTGGCGCACTGTGGTGGGTGTTCACGCGCGCCGGAACGACCAAGATCACCGCCTACTTCGACAAGTCGGTGGGTATCTACGACGGTTCCGACGTTCGTGTTCTCGGTGTCAAGGTCGGCACCGTCGAATCCGTCGAACCTCAGGGAGATCAGGTCAAGGTCGAGTTGCGTGTCGATCGTGGGATCGACATCCCCGCCGGCGCCAGCGCCGCACAGATCACTCCTTCGGTGGTTGCCGACCGTTACATCCAGTTGACTCCGGTCTTCACCGGCGGCGACAAGATGTCCAGCGGTGCAGTCATTCCGCTCGAGAAGACGGCGACGCCCGTCGAGGTCGACCAGTTGTACTCCAGCATCGACGAACTCGCGTCGGCACTCGGTCCCGAAGGTGCCAACAAGAACGGTGCGCTGTCCGATTTCGTCGAGACCGGGGCGGCCAACCTCGAAGGCAACGGTGAAGCGTTGGGGGACAGCATCACCAACCTCTCGGATGCCGCACGGACGCTGAACGATTCGCGTGACAACATCTCGCTCACCATCAAGAACCTGGATACTTTCGTGGGCGCTCTCGCGGCCAACGATCAGCAGGTGCGCCAGTTCAACACGCAGTTGTCGGACCTGACCGGATTCCTGGCAGGTGAGCGCGACGATCTCGGTGCCGCTCTGAACCAGCTCTCGATTGCGCTCGGCGACGTCGCGAAGTTCGTGGCCGACAACCGCGATCAACTGGTCCAGACAACCGAGGGTCTCGTCGAACCGACACAGACATTGGCGAACAACAAGGAAGCCCTGGCCAACACGCTCACCATGCTTCCGTTGGCGATCTCCAACCTGGTCAACTCGTACGACGCCGAATCAGGTGTGCTCGCTTCACGTCTGGCGTTCCCTGATCTTCAGAACCCGGCCGGAGTGCTCTGCAAGTTGATGGACCTCGGCAAACTATTGCCTGGTGATCCGCGGTTCGAGGCGTTGGGACGGCAGATGCAACCGGCCATCGACCAGTGCGCAAACGTCGCAGCGATGACCGACGCAGCCAATCAGGCTGCAGGCCTGAACCTTCCCTTCGGCATCCTTGCCGGTTCCGAACGACAGATGCAGGTAGTTCCGGGCACTGTGCCCGGCGTCGTGTCACCGCGACTGACCAGTGGAAACGGGGAGGGCGAGTGAAGCGTTCATTGATAGTCGGCGCCGGATTGTGCGCCGTCCTGATCTCGGCAACCGCCTGCTCGTCCGAGGGGATCTACGCTGTCCCGCTTCCCGGCGGTCCTGATGTGGGATCCGATCCGATGCACTTGACCATTCAGTTCGACGATGTCCTGGACCTTGTTCCGCAGTCCGCTGTGAAGGTCGACGGCGTTCCTGTCGGTCGCGTCGACGACGTATCGGTCGGACCGGACGGATGGACCGCGGACGTCGGCATCATCCTCGACTCGTCGGTTGATCTGCCCGCCAATGCAATTGCCGCGGTCGAGCAGACGAACCTGCTCGGCGAGAAGTTCATCCAGCTGTCGGCCCCGCCGTCAGGCCCGGACTCTGCGAAGCTGGCCGACGGCGATCTGATCCCGCTGGATCGCACCCGGCACGCCACCGAGATCGAGCAGGTTCTCGGCGCGTTGTCGCTGCTCCTCAACGGCGGCGGTGTCGGCCAGTTGCAGCCCATCGTCGAAGAACTCGGGGCCGCGTTCGACGGCCGCGAAGGCAAGACGAGGAGTCTGCTGGAGCAGGCGAACACTCTCATCGGTGGACTCAACGAGCAGCGTGACGACATCACCCGCGCGCTCGACGGACTCGACGTGCTGTCGAGTCGAGTCAACGATCAGAACGAGAAGATCGGCAAGATTCTCGAGGAACTGCCCGTTGCGACACAGGTTCTCAACGAGCAGCGTCCGCAGTTGACGCAGATGCTCGCTCAGGTGGATCGACTCGGAACAGTGGGAACCGACGTTCTCACGCAGTCCAAAGACGATCTGATCGCTGATCTTCAGGCCCTTCGTCCGACGCTGCAGGCGCTTGCGGACTCCGGTGACGACTTCGTCGGGGCACTTCCTTTCCTCCCGACCTTCCCGTTCCCGGACGGTGTCGAGAAGATCGCGCAGGGTGGTTCCGTGAACCTCTTCCTGAGCGTCGACCTGCAGATCGGCAATACTCTCTCGGGTCTTGGTGTCGGACAGGGTGAACCGGAATACCGTCAGCCGAAGTTCGGCAATCCCAAGCCGGTGGTCGATCCGTCCAACCCGTACTACAACGGCAACGGTCCGCGGCCGGGTTGGCCGACGGTGTCACTGCTGCCGATCGCTCCGATCCTGCCGCAGATCCCCGTCGTCGCTGGTCTTCCCGCGACAACGGCCGGTGACCCGGCAACCCCCGCTCCGGCGGCGGATCCGCTCAACCCCATCCAGGGAATGCTGGAACAGTTCGGAATCGGTGGTGATGGACAGTGAGATCAGCTCTGGTCAAATGGCAGCTCGTCGGCTTTGTCTTGGTCGCGCTTCTGGGTCTCATCTACGTCGGTGCCAAGTACGTGCGTCTGGACAACCTCATGGGGTTCGGGCAGTACACGGTCAAGACCGAATTGGCCACGTCCGGTGGAATTTTCACCAACGCCGAAGTGACGTACCGCGGCGTTCCGGTCGGCCGAGTGGGCGACATGTCGTTGACCGAGGACGGAATTCAGGTCGACCTGAAGATCGACAACAGTGCTCCGGAGATTCCCTCGTCGGCCCGTGCCGTCGTGGCTAACCGCTCCGCCATCGGTGAGCAGTACGTCGACCTTCAGCCCGATACCGATCAGGGACCTTTCCTCGAGGACGGGTCGGTGATTGCGGTGGGGGACACCACAACTCCGATCCCGATCGAGGATGTGTTGACCAGTGCAAACGGTTTGGTCAAGTCCGTGCCGGTCGACGCACTCCACACCGTCGCCGTCGAACTCGGTGCCGCGTTCAACGGCAAGGGTGAGGACATTCAGGTCCTGGCCGATTCGTTGTCCGGTCTCTCGCAGTCCGGTCTCGACACTCTGCCTCAGACACTCGCGCTGATTCGCAACAGCGAGACGGTTCTGACGACGCAGTCGGATCAGTCCTCCGCGATCAAGCAGTTCAGTACCGATCTCGACGCTGTCACGGCGCAGTTGCGTACCAGCGACCCGGACATTCGACGTTTGATCGACAACGGCATTCCGGCCAGTGATCAGATCGGCGCCCTCATCAACGAGGGCGGTCCGAGCCTGACGACCGACCTGACCAATCTGGCGGCCACTACCAAGACGCTGGCGCCGCGAACGATCGCGCTGCAGCCGTTCCTGATCTTCCTTCCTGGCCTTGCCGCTGCCGCACCGACGGTTGCTCCGGGCGACGGAACGGTCCATCAGGGCTTGGTGCTCGAGACCAACAATCCGCTCTCGTGCACGGTGGGTTACGAAGGCACGATGGCGATCCTGGACGACATGAAGCGTCAGAATCCCAATTTCGACGACACCCAGCAGGATTTCCCGCTCAACACCGCGGCGTCGTGTGAGGTGCCGTTGGGCAGCGAGACGGGTGTCCGTAGTGCCAACCGTGTGATCTACGCAGACCCCGACACGATCCAGCCTTGGGACTTCAAGCCGAAGGTCGATCCGGACAAGTTGAACCTCAACCCGATCGCGACGCAGTTGGCGCCGATGCTCGGAGTGACACCGAAGTAGACCGATCCGAATGTGATCGAGTTTGTGCAGTTCAGGCTACTGAGTTGTGGCAGTTGACGATTCGCGGCCAGAGGCTGGGCAAAACAGGTAAGTAGGGTAGTGAGTGTGATTCAGAGAAACAGTTCCCCGCAGTCCGGCGGGCCCGAGCAAGTCGAAGCGGGATCGCCGACGACCGGCAAACCGAAGGGACTGACAGCGTCTCTGATTGCGGTCGGTGTCTTGCTTCTGGCGGCAGTGGTTGCGCTCGGTGTGTTCGGCATCCCGTACGTTCGGGCGCTTCCCACCGACCGAACCACCGCCGAGATGCGTGACGACGCGCTGATCGGTGCGCAGCAAGTCGCGATCAATCTCAACAACGCGGACTCGGCCAATCTCGACCAGTCGATCGAGAACATGCGTTCCTCGGTGACCGGTGACGAGATGACGACGTATCTGCAGACCGTTCAGGATTCGATCACCGACGAATTGCGTAACTCCGGCTCGAAGGCTGACACCGAGGTTGTGCAGTCCGCTCTGACCGAACTCAACACCGATGATCGGACCGCCACGGCTCTGGTCGTCGTTCGAGTGACCACGACGCAGGGCAACCAGTTCGTCAAGAACCAGCTCGGGATGCGGCTCGGAATGGTCGAGGTGGACGGGGTCTGGAAGGCGCAGTCGGCCGATCCGGTCGGATCGCGGGTCGACCTCGGCTCCGGCGCTTTGCCGGCTGCCGACGGCTCCACGCCGGCACCTGATGCGACGCCCGCCCCCGGCTCGGGGACCGAAGCACCCGCATCCAGTGCTCCTGCACCGACAACCGAGGGTGGTGATTCCGGTGGCCAGTAGTTCTTCGAACCTGCACACCGACATCCCTCGAAGGAGAAGCGCGTAATGCCACCCAAACGTCGTACCGGCGGACCGTCCTCCCCGCAGAACCGTCGGCCGAAGATCGCTGGAAGCGCTCGCTCGCTCAACGTCTCCGCGGGGACGTCCGATTCAGATCCGGTCGAGCCCACGATCGAGCAGCCGGCAGCAACGACTCCGGAAGCCGTGACTCCGGAAGCAGTGACTCCCAAAGCTGTGACTCCCGAAGCAGCGACACCTGAATCAGCGAAGCCGAACCTCGCGAAGGCGCAAGCCTCCAGTGCCGAGCCCGCGAAGTCTGAATCCGACGCCCCGGAATCCACACCAGCCCCGGATCTCACCAAGCCGGCGAAGACCGTCGCCGACGAACCGAAGGCCGCTACCGAAGAGTCGAAGGCCCCCGCTGCCCCGGAGACGGACGCAGGGGAGTCGGCGACAACCTCTCCACCATCCAAGGCTGGCTGGCGCCTGGTCGCGATCCTGGGCGCAGCAGCGGTGGTCGTCGCGATCCTCGCGGGCGTCGCATTCTTCAAAGTCGGCGCGAAGACGGACGACATCGCCTGGGTGGACGAAGGCGCCACGGCTGAGGTTCTTCGTGTGACGCCGTCGGCGTTGGCTGCAGTCTTCACGTTCTCTCCCGACACGTTCGACGCCGATTTCGACAAGGGTGTCCAGGGCCTGAACCAGTCGATGCGCGATCAGCTGACGCAGTACAAGGACACGCAGAAGGCCGGCGTCGAACAAACCCAGACGGCAACGACCGCTGATGTCCCGCTGATCGGGATCACACGGCTCGAGAAGGACCGGGCGCAGTTGCTCGCCCAACTGAACGTCAGCTCGACGCAGAACGGCGTGGCGGCAGACTCTCGCTCCGGAATGGTCATCGTGAGTCTGGAGAAGCAGGACGGAAACTGGCTGATCTCGGAGATTCGCGACCAGTAGAACACCAGTAGCACCTGCGTACCAGCGTGAAGATCTGGACCGACGCACGATGTCGGTCCAGATTTTTCGTGTGTGACGCCGTTGCTCGCTACACTTCCGGTGGCAGTGTTCGAATGCAGGTGGCCAATGTTCGAATGCTGCGACACGCGCTCTCGCCCTTGACGGGGCGGTCCGCAAGGTCCACTCTGATCGGTGAACATGCACGGACGAGTGATCGGCAGTCTCACGTCAGTATCTGAATCAGACCCTCAGTTACACCCGACTCGACATTTCCTGAGTAAGGGTGTACTTTTGGACGTTGCGCTGGCTGCCTCCTGTCCACCCCTCGTCTCAACCGCTGCGAAGTCAAGTACTTCTTGCTTTCTGCGACGGGTTTCGTTCGGGTTGTAACCAGCGAAATTCGAAGCAGATACAGCGGCGGTCGCAACAGCACGGAGCGGCCCGCGTGAGGTGCTGGAAGGACGCATCTTGGCAGTCTCTAGCCAGACCAAGGCAGTTTCCGGAATCCCCGGAGCCCCGAAGAGGGTTTCGTTCGCGAAAGTTCGCGAACCCCTCGAAGTTCCCGGGCTTCTTGACGTACAGACAGATTCGTTCGAGTGGCTGATCGGCGCGCAGAGTTGGCGCGAACGAGCAGCGGCACTCGGCGACAATGCAGTGTCCGGTGGTCTCGAGGACATCCTCGCGGAGCTTTCTCCGATCGAGGATTTCAACGGCACTATGTCGCTGTCCTTCTCCGACCCTCGATTCGACGAGGTCAAGGCCTCGACGGACGAGTGCAAAGACAAGGACATGACCTACGCGGCGCCGTTGTTCGTCACCGCGGAGTTCATCAACAACAACACTGGTGAGATCAAGAGCCAGACGGTCTTCATGGGAGATTTCCCGATGATGACCGACAAGGGCACCTTCATCATCAACGGCACCGAGCGTGTGGTCGTCTCGCAGCTCGTGCGTTCCCCCGGTGTGTACTTCGACATGAGCGTCGACAAGAGCACCGAGAAGGATCTGCACAGCGTCAAGGTGATCCCGGGTCGCGGCGCATGGCTCGAGTTCGACGTCGACAAGCGCGACACCGTTGGTGTCCGTATCGACCGCAAGCGTCGTCAGCCTGTCACCGTCCTGCTCAAGGCACTCGGCTGGACCACCGAGCAGATCACGGAGCGCTTCGGCTTCTCCGAGATCCTCATGGCCACGCTGGAGAAGGACAACACCGCCGGCACCGATGAGGCGTTGCTCGACATCTACCGCAAGCTGCGTCCGGGCGAGCCCCCCACCAAGGAGAGCGCGCAGACTCTGCTGGAGAACCTGTTCTTCAAGGACAAGCGCTACGACCTCGCTCGCGTGGGTCGTTACAAGATCAACAAGAAGCTCGGCCTGAACGCGGGTCAGCCGATCGTTGCATCCACGCTCACCGAAGAAGACATCGTCGCCACCGTCGAGTACCTCGTGCGTCTGCACGCAGGTGACACCTCGATGACGGCTCCGGGCGGCGTCGAGGTTCCCGTCGAGGTCGACGACATCGACCACTTCGGCAACCGTCGTCTGCGTACGGTCGGCGAGCTCATCCAGAACCAGATCCGCGTGGGCCTGTCCCGCATGGAGCGCGTGGTTCGTGAGCGCATGACCACGCAGGACGTCGAGGCAATCACGCCTCAGACGCTGATCAACATCCGTCCCGTCGTCGCTGCGATCAGGGAGTTCTTCGGAACCTCCCAGCTGTCGCAGTTCATGGACCAGAACAACCCGCTGTCGGGGCTGACGCACAAGCGTCGTCTGTCCGCCCTCGGCCCGGGTGGTCTGTCCCGTGAGCGCGCCGGCCTCGAGGTTCGCGACGTTCACCCGTCGCACTACGGCCGCATGTGCCCGATCGAGACCCCGGAAGGCCCGAACATCGGCCTGATCGGTTCACTGTCGGTCTACGCCCGCGTCAACCCGTTCGGTTTCATCGAGACCCCGTACCGTCGCGTCGTCGACGGACAGGTGACCGACGACGTCGACTACCTGACCGCCGACGAAGAAGACCGCCACGTGGTCGCGCAGGCCAACTCGGCCATCGACCGTGAGGGTCGCTTCACCGACTCGAAGATTCTCGTCCGCCGTAAGGGTGGCGAGGTCGAGTTCGTCGCGTCCTCCGACATCGACTACATGGACGTTTCGCCGCGTCAGATGGTGTCCGTCGCTACCGCGATGATTCCGTTCCTCGAGCACGACGATGCAAACCGTGCCCTGATGGGCGCGAACATGCAGCGTCAGGCTGTCCCGCTGGTGCGCAGCGAGGCGCCTCTCGTCGGTACCGGCATGGAGCTGCGTGCAGCTGTGGATGCCGGCGACGTCATCATCACCGAGAAGACCGGTGTCGTGGAGGAGATCTCCGCGGACTACGTCACGGTGATGGCTGACGACGGAAGCCGCAAGACGTACCGGATGCGCAAGTTCGCGCGTTCCAACCAGGGCACGTGCGCCAACCAGCGTCCGATCGTGGACGAGGGACAGCGTGTCGAGGCCGGCCAGGTTCTGGCCGACGGCCCTTGCACCGAGAACGGTGAGATGGCGCTGGGCAAGAACTTGCTCGTCGCGATCATGCCGTGGGAAGGCCACAACTACGAGGACGCGATCATTCTGTCGCAGCGTCTCGTGGAAGAGGACGTCCTGACCTCGATTCACATCGAGGAGCACGAGATCGATGCCCGCGACACCAAGCTCGGTGCCGAGGAAATCACTCGCGACATCCCGAACGTCTCCGACGAGGTCCTCGCTGACCTCGACGAGCGCGGCATCATCCGTATCGGTGCCGAGGTTCGTGACGGCGACGTGCTGGTCGGAAAGGTCACGCCGAAGGGCGAGACCGAGCTGACCCCCGAAGAGCGCCTCCTTCGCGCCATCTTCGGTGAGAAGGCTCGCGAGGTTCGTGACACGTCCCTCAAGGTTCCTCACGGTGAGACCGGCAAGGTCATCGGAATCCGCGTGTTCTCGCGTGACGAAGACGACGATCTGCCTCCCGGTGTCAACGAGCTGGTCCGCGTCTACGTGGCACAGAAGCGCAAAATCCAGGACGGCGACAAGCTCGCCGGCCGCCACGGTAACAAGGGCGTCATCGGCAAGATCCTGCCGCAGGAAGACATGCCGTTCCTCTCGGACGGCACGCCTGTCGACATCATCTTGAACACGCACGGCGTCCCGCGTCGTATGAACATCGGTCAGGTCCTGGAGACCCACCTCGGGTGGATCGGCAAGACCGGCTGGAACGTTCAGATCGCGTCCGACGGCTCTCGCCCCGACTGGGCTGCGACCCTGCCGGAAGAGATGCTGTCCGCTCCGGCCGACTCGAACATCGCCACCCCGGTGTTCGACGGTGCGAAGGAAGACGAGCTCACCGGTCTCCTCGGCGCGACGCTGCCGAACCGTGACGGCGAGCAGATGGTCGGACCCGACGGAAAGGCCACCTTGTTCGACGGCCGCTCCGGCGAGCCGTTCCCGTACCCGGTCTCGGTCGGTTACATGTACATCATCAAGCTGCACCACTTGGTCGACGACAAGATCCACGCTCGTTCGACCGGTCCGTACTCGATGATCACGCAGCAGCCTCTCGGTGGTAAGGCCCAGTTCGGTGGCCAGCGCTTCGGTGAGATGGAGTGCTGGGCGATGCAGGCCTACGGCGCGGCTTACACGCTGCAGGAACTGCTGACCATCAAGTCGGACGACGTGGTCGGTCGAGTCAAGGTGTACGAAGCCATCGTCAAGGGCGAGAACATCCCCGAACCCGGCATCCCCGAGTCGTTCAAGGTGCTCCTCAAGGAGCTCCAGTCGCTCTGCCTCAACGTGGAGGTGCTGTCCTCGGACGGCGCGGCCATCACGATGGCGGACGGCGACGACGAGGACTTGGAGCGGGCCGCAGCGAACCTGGGCATCAACCTGTCCAGGAACGAAGCTGCGACGGTCGACGACCTCGCGAACTAGGTTTCGGTCCCCGGGTTGCTCTTCGAAAGAGCGGCCCGGGGGCGTAGTTCACATTTGAATTGGCAGTCAGGTTGCCGGGTGACCGGCAACCGTAACCCCAACGGGGAAAGGAAGTTACGTGCTCGACGTCAACTTCTTCGATGAACTCCGCATTGGCTTGGCCAGTGCAGAGGACATCCGCAATTGGTCCTACGGCGAGGTCAAGAAGCCGGAGACCATCAACTACCGCACGCTCAAGCCCGAGAAGGACGGCCTCTTCTGCGAGAAGATCTTCGGCCCCACCCGGGACTGGGAGTGCTACTGCGGTAAGTACAAGCGTGTCCGCTTCAAGGGCATCATCTGTGAGCGCTGTGGCGTCGAGGTCACTCGCGCCAAGGTTCGTCGTGAGCGTATGGGTCACATCGAACTGGCCGCACCGGTCACGCACATCTGGTACTTCAAGGGTGTTCCGAGCCGTCTCGGTTACCTGCTCGACCTGGCTCCGAAGGATCTCGAAAAGATCATCTACTTCGCTGCCTACGTCATCGTCGGCGTCGACGAGGAGCTCCGTCACAACGAGCTGTCCACCCTCGAAGCCGAGATGCAGGTCGAGAAGAAGACCGTCGCAGATCAGCGCGACGCCGATCTGGAGGCACGTGCGCAGAAGCTCGAAGCCGACATCGCGGAGCTCGAGGCAGAGGGCGCGAAGTCCGATGTCCGCCGCAAGGTCAAGGACGGCGGCGAGCGCGAAATGCGTCAGCTCCGTGACCGCGCGCAGCGTGAGCTGGATCGTCTCGACGAGATCTGGACCACCTTCACCAAGCTGAGCGTCAAGCAGCTCATCATCGACGAGCTGCTGTACCGCGAGCTGGTCGACCGTTACGGCGAGTACTTCACGGGTGCGATGGGCGCAGAGTCCATCCAGATCCTGATGCAGAACTTCGACCTCGACGCCGAGGCAGAGTCTCTTCGCGAGACCATCCGCAGCGGCAAGGGCCAGAAGAAGCTGCGTGCTCTCAAGCGCCTCAAGGTGGTTGCGGCTTTCCAGACCAACGGCAACTCGCCGATGGGCATGGTCCTCAACGCTGTTCCGGTGATCCCGCCGGAGCTTCGCCCGATGGTTCAGCTCGACGGTGGACGTTTCGCGACGTCCGACCTCAACGACCTGTACCGCCGCGTCATCAACCGCAACAACCGCCTCAAGCGACTGATCGACCTCGGTGCTCCCGAGATCATCGTCAACAACGAGAAGCGGATGCTGCAGGAGTCGGTCGACGCCCTGTTCGACAACGGTCGTCGTGGACGTCCGGTCACCGGACCGGGTAACCGCCCGCTGAAGTCCCTGAGCGATCTGCTCAAGGGCAAGCAGGGACGTTTCCGTCAGAACCTGCTCGGTAAGCGCGTCGACTACTCGGGTCGTTCCGTGATCGTCGTCGGTCCTCAGCTCAAGCTGCACCAGTGTGGTCTGCCCAAGCTGATGGCTCTCGAGCTGTTCAAGCCGTTCGTGATGAAGCGTCTGGTCGATCTGAACCACGCGCAGAACATCAAGTCGGCAAAGCGCATGGTCGAGCGCAAGCGCGTCCAGGTGTGGGACGTCCTCGAAGAGGTCATCGCCGAGCACCCGGTGCTGCTCAACCGTGCACCTACGCTGCACCGTCTGGGTATCCAGGCATTCGAGCCGCAGCTCGTCGAGGGTAAGGCCATTCAGCTCCACCCGCTGGTGTGTGAGGCCTTCAACGCCGACTTCGACGGTGACCAGATGGCTGTTCACCTCCCGCTGTCGGCAGAGGCTCAGGCCGAGGCACGCATCCTGATGCTGTCCTCGAACAACATCCTCTCGCCTGCTTCGGGTCGCCCGCTCGCCATGCCGCGTCTGGACATGGTCACGGGTCTGTTCCACCTCACCCGTCTCGACGAGGGTGTCACCGGTGAGCTCATTGCTCCGACCAACGACGAGGCAGAGCAGGGCGTGTACTCCTCGCCCGCCGAGGCTCAGATGGCGGTCGACCGCGGTGCTCTCTCGGTGCAGGCTCAGATCAAGGTGCGTCTGACGCAGCAGCGTCCGCCGCGCGACCTCGAGAACGAACTGTTCCCCGAGGGCTGGAACTACGGTGACGGCTGGACCGCCACCACGACACTCGGCCGTGTGCTCTTCAACGAGCTGCTTCCGGCGGACTACCCGTTCGTCAACGAGCAGATGCCGAAGAAGCGCCAGGCGACGATCATCAACGATCTCGCCGAGCGGTACCCGATGATCGTGGTTGCACAGACCGTCGACAAGCTCAAGGACGTCGGGTTCTACTGGGCCACCCGTTCGGGTGTCACGGTCTCGATTTCCGACGTGCTCGTGCCGCCGGAGAAGCCCGCCATCATCGAGGACTTCGAGGCTCAGGCCGACAAGATCGAGAAGCAGTACCAGCGTGGTGCTTTGGACAAGAAGGAGCGCAACAGCGCTCTGGTCACCATTTGGCAGGAAGCGACCGACAAGGTCGGCAAGGCCATGGAGGCTCACTTCCCCGACAGCAACCCGATCCCGATGATCGTGAAGTCCGGCGCAGCCGGCAACATGACTCAGGTTCGCTCGCTCGCCGGTATGAAGGGCTTGGTGACAAACCCGAAGGGTGAGTTCATCCCGCGTCCGATCAAGTCTTCCTTCAAGGAAGGCCTGACCGTTCTCGAGTACTTCATCAACACGCACGGTGCTCGTAAGGGTCTGGCCGATACCGCACTCCGCACCGCCGACTCGGGTTACCTGACCCGTCGTCTGGTGGACGTTTCGCAGGACGTCATCGTCCGCGAGGTCGACTGTGGAACAGAGCGCGGCATCGTCACCACGATCGCCGAGAAGCAGGCCGACGGCACGATGATCCGCGATGCTCACGTGGAGACCAGCACGTACGCCCGTACCTTGGCGGCCGATGCAGTCGACGCGAACGGCACCGTCATCGTCGAGCGTGGCCACGATCTCGGTGACCCCGCGATCGATGCTCTGCTCGAGGCCGGCATCACGACGGTCAAGGTCCGCTCGGTCCTGACCTGCACCACCGGCACCGGCGTTTGTGCCACTTGCTACGGCCGCTCGATGGCCACCGGCAAGCTGGTCGACATCGGTGAGGCTGTCGGTATTGTCGCCGCTCAGTCGATCGGTGAGCCCGGTACCCAGCTGACCATGCGTACCTTCCACCAGGGTGGTGTCGCAGGAGATGACATCACCGGCGGTCTGCCGCGTGTCCAGGAGCTGTTCGAGGCACGTGTGCCCAAGGGCAAGGCTCCCATCGCGGACGTCACGGGTCGGGTACAGCTCGAAGACGGCGATCGTTTCTACAAGATCACCATCGTTCCGGACGACGGCGGCGAAGAGGTTGTCTACGACAAGCTCAGCAAGCGTCAGCGTCTGCGCGTCTTCAAGCACGCCGACGGTCGCGAAAGCCTCTTGGCTGACGGTGACCACGTCGAGGTCGGACAGCAGCTCATGGAAGGTGCTGCCGATCCCCACGAGGTCCTGCGAGTCATGGGTCCGCGTCAGGTTCAGATCCACTTGGTCAACGAGGTCCAGGAGGTGTACCGGAGCCAGGGTGTGTCGATCCACGACAAGCACATCGAGGTCATCGTGCGCCAGATGCTTCGTCGCGTGACGATCATCGATTCCGGTGCCACCGAGTTCCTGCCCGGTTCGCTCACCGAGCGCGCCGAGTTCGAGTCGGCAAACCGCCGCGTTGTCGCCGAGGGTGGCGAGCCCGCAGCCGGCCGTCCGGTGCTCATGGGTATCACGAAGGCGTCGCTCGCGACGGATTCGTGGCTGTCCGCGGCATCGTTCCAGGAGACCACTCGTGTCTTGACCGACGCGGCTATCAACTGCCGCTCGGACAAGCTGATCGGTCTGAAGGAAAATGTCATCATCGGCAAGCTGATCCCTGCCGGTACCGGTATCAACCGTTACCGCAACATCCAGGTTCAGCCCACCGAAGAGGCACGCGCCGCTGCTTACGCAGTGCCGTCGTACGACGACCAGTACTACAGCCCGGACGGCTTCGGCCAGAACACCGGTGCTGCAGTTCCGCTGGACGACTACGGCTTCAGCAACGACTACCGCTAGTCGGGTAGTCGCATGTGACGACTACCGCTAAGCGCTAGGTCGTGAGAAATCCCCCGCCTGAATCAGGCGGGGGATTTCTTCGTTTCGGAGGTGCGGTTTTCAGGAGTTACTGCCGCTGAGGTCCGGGATGACGATCTCCTGGACGGCCCACTTGTTGCCGTCGGGGTCGGCGAAGTAGATGAACCGTCCCCAGGCCTGGTCGTCGATCGGGCTGATGTCGATGCCGCGGCTCTTGAACTCGCGCTCGGCCTCTTCGATGTCTTTGACCACTACCTGCATGCCGACGACGGAACCGGGCTCGGCGTCGGTGATTCCCTTGCCGATACAGATCGAGCAGGCAGAGCCGGGTGGGGTCAACTGGACGAACCGCAGGTCCTCGCTGACCGTGTGATCGTGGTCGGCATTGAAGCCGAGACGGACGTAGAAGTCCTTGGCGCGGTCGATGTCGGTGACGGGAATGGCGACCAGTTCGAGCTTGATGTCCATGACGTGCCCTTCATGTGATGGTGAATTCCGGCGACAGGTCCAGTGTTGCGAGTATTGCGGTCAGAAACGGTCCTCGTTCGGCACCCGGATGAAACTTTCCGAATTCCTTGTTGCTCCGAGAGTGCTTCTCTCACTTCTCGACCGATCCCGAACCAGGAGCGGATACCCCGACTCCGCAGCTCTGACGCATTCGCTCGAACGCGCCACCGACGCCGACGCTCTCGGCTACCACCGGTTCTGGGTCGCCGAGCATCACGCGGTGCCGGGGATCGGGAGCGGATCGCCGGCAGTACTGCTCGCCGCGATCGGCGCACATACGCGAGATATCAGGCTCGGGAGCGGTGGGGTAATGCTGCCGAATCACCAACCGCTGATCGTCGCCGAGCAGTTCCTGATGTTGGAAGCGCTGTATCCCGGGCGAATCGATCTCGGTCTCGGCCGATCGCTGGGATTCACGGAGCCTGTTCGTCAGGCACTACGACGCAGCAAGGATGCTCCGGACACGTTTGTGTCGGACCTGGACGAGGTGAGGCGCTACCTGGACGGCTCCGCCGCAGTGACGGCACGGCCGGCGTCGCAGACCGGGGTGCCGATCTTCGTGCTGGCGACGCGCACAGGTCTGAAAGTGGCAGCGCAGCTGGGGCTTCCGGTGGTCGTGGGTGGGCCGGTACTGGGAATCGGTAGCACCGATCGGGTGGATGCGTTGGATGAGTACCGCCGAGCTTTCCAGCCCACCGACACGCACCCCGAACCCTATGTGGTGGTTTCCCTCGAGGTGGCGGTTGCCGATACCACCGAGGCGGCCCGTGAGTTGCTGATCCCGGAGGCGTACGCGCTCGCAGAATCGTCACGGACAGGGGAGTTTCCGCCGCTCGCGTCGCCGGACGAGATCAGGCGCGCCCCGCGCAGTGATCGAAACGCCAGGCGCATCGAGTCGTTCACGGCGTCGGCGCTGCACGGGACGCCCGTCGAGGTGAAGCAACAGCTTCACGATCTGGCCGAGCGAACCGGTGCCGACGAATTGCTGGCGTCCACGTCGACGTACGACCGTGACGCGCTTGCACTTTCGGACCGCCTGCTGCGTGAGGTGATCTAGCGGGGTACGTGAAACTCGAGCAGCGTCGCGACGGAGTCGTCGAGTTCGGTCCACGGCACCGGTACCGAGAGGACCGCGATCGCCGAAGTCGGGAACTTGTCCCGGATACGTTGGGCCGCTTCCGAGTTTTCGTTCGACGCCAGATCGAGGGCAGTCCACGGGATCCCGGGTTCGTGTCCGACGATCAGGAGTGTTTTGACGTGGTCCGACGTAGTGCGCGCAGCTGCGATCACGTCGGCGGGTGAGCCGCCGTAGATGGACTTCTCGAATCCGGCGGGCGCCTCGATACCCGTCGAGGCAAGGGTTTCGACGGTCCGCCGGGAGGTGGAGCACAGAACGGCGTCGACGGGCGGGACGTTCTCGCGGATCCATTCGCCGCCGATGCGGGCCTCGCGCAGGCCCCGTTCGGCGAGTGGACGCTCGTGATCTCGGATGCCCTCTGGGTAGCTGGACTTGCCGTGTCGCATGAGGACGAGGGTGCGGTGGTCGGCCATGCGTTCACGGTATCCGCTTTATGCCCGTCAGTCCGGTTACTCTGGATGGTCAGGACCTTGAAGGAGGTTTTCGATGGCCGGTAAGAAGCTTGATCGAACTAATGCCCGAACCGCACTCGAGGTGGTACGCGAAAGCCCCACCATCGCGTTCATCACCGTTGCCCCGGCAGTGGTGGTCTTCGGTGTGGTGTGGTGGCTCTTCGGTTTCTGGGCCGCGATTCTTCTCGCGTTGGTTTTCGGTGTCGCGGCAGTCGCGACCCAGAAACTGCGTTAGAGGGCGCTCACCTGCGCAACTGCGCGGAGCGCTTCGCCCACCAGGAACCAGACCGTGACGGTCTTGTCGTCGACGCGACTGCGCAGGACGACGTCGTCGCTGGAGACAATGGGGGAGAGGTACTCGATCAGCGCTCGATGCGGAACGGTACGCAGTTCTGTGCGAGCGCTGAGGACCTCTTCGACCGCTTGCCAGTAGACGGCGTTGTTGACGTGGTCGAACGGGTCGATGTCGGTGGCGCGCAGAGCGAACGGCGTGTCGAGAACACCGGCGTCGTCCACCTCCGGTGCGTTCTCGGCGAGGACACGCTTCCACTTCAGTCGATGCTCGTCGGTGGATTCTTCCAACGGCCGCATGAAGTCGTCACTCATCCGGGTGGGCATGCCCGACTCGGCGCTGATGTTGATCCAGAAGCCTTCGGTTTCCATCAGCGCGCCGTTGCTGCCGTCGAAGCGCACGCGCATGTTCGCCCATCTCGTGGAGAAGCCTGAGCACCAGCGAGTCATGGTCAACTCTTCCGGCCAGATTGCCGGCCGGACGACGTCGACGACGGTGCGACGCACTATCCAGAGCGGGTGTGTGTCGATGGCCCCCGCGGCCTCGATGTTGTCGTTGCCGATGTCCTGCAGGTAGCGGGCGACGGCGTCGAGCCTGACCTGCTTGGCGACGTCGATGTCGCCGGTGCGTACCGGGCGGGACTTGACGAAGATCGGTCCTCTGTCTGGCTGCTGCGCGAGCGTGAGATCTGGGTTCACGTGAGATTCCTGTTCGCTGGAGTGAGCCGATTCTGTCAGGCTTTTCAGCGAGTGGCGATTATCTGCTTTCCGCAGCCGGAACCGTCGACCATCCGTGCCACAGCGACGGCGGTGTCGGCAAGGGAATGAACGGAGTCGATCACCGGGGTGACGAGGCCTGCGTCGATCATCTGTGTCAGGACCTCCAGATCGTCGGCGTTCTCCGAAGCCATCAAAGACCCGAGCTTCTGAGATACGAACGGAGACAAGCATAGTGCGCGGATTTGGCGATCGATTCCGCCGAGCCACCGTCCACCGTTCTCGCCGCCCACGATGACGAGAGTTCCGGTGCGTGTGAGTGCTCGTCGTAGGTCTCGCAATCGGCGGTTGCCGCCGGTGTCGATGATGACGTCGTACCGATGCGATCCGTCGGTGGCGTCGTCGACGCGGTAGTCGAGAACCTCGTCGGCTCCGAGAGCGCGGACGGTATTGATCTTCGATGCGCTGCATACGCCGGTGACGTGCGCCCCGAGGGCTTTGGCCACTTGGACCGCATAGATTCCGACGCCACCGGATGCACCGAGGACGAGGACGGATTGCTCCGCTTCCACGTGGCCGTGATCGCGCACCGCTTGCAGTGCCGTCAAGGCGGAGACCGGTACCGCTGCCGCTTGCGCGAACGACAGCCGGGCAGGTTTTGCGGCAATCTTCGATTCGAGCGCGCACGCATATTCCGCAAAAGAACCGACTGCGATCCCGTACACCTCCTGGCCGACTGTCACGCGGGTAACCGAACTGCCGATGGCTTCGACGCGACCGCAGACGTCCAGTCCGCGTACCCGGTTCTTGGGTGCGCGCAGTCCAAATCCCGCGAGGCGCAACGGATATGGCAACCCGGCCATGAGGTGCCAGGCCCCTCTGTCGACCGACGCAGCCTCGACGCGTATCAGCACTTCGTTGTCGGCGACGGTGGGGCGCGGAATGCGATCGAGGTAGAGAACGTCGGCTTCGCCGTAGCGATCCTGCACGACGGCGGTCATCAGTTCCTGTGCCATGCGAGTCTCCGTTCGTCGAGTACTTACACCGTAAGTATGACACTTACGGTGTAAGTTCTGTCAATGTGGAGAAGGGCGCGAGATTGACCCGAGACGACGTCGTAGGCGGTGCCGTCGCACTGGCCGATTCCGTGGGGATCGACTCGATGACGATGCGCAAACTGGGGACGCAACTGGGCGTCGAGGCGATGTCTCTGTACAACCACGTGTCGGACAAGGGTGACCTGCTCGACGGAATGGTCGACGCGGTCTTCGCGGAGATCGATCTGCCGACGCCGGGACGCCCGTGGCGCACGGAACTTCACGTGCGAGCGGTATCGACAAGGGAAGTATTGGGGAGGCACCCGTGGGCAACTCCGTTGATGGAGTCCCGAACGACGCCTGGTCCCGCGACCCTGCGCCACCACGATGCCGTCATCGGAACGCTACGCGCCGCGGACTTTCCCGTCGCCCTTGCTGCGCATGCCTTTTCGATCATGGATGCGTACATCTACGGCTTCGTACTGCAAGAGGTGAGCTTGCCGTTCGAAACAGCGCAGGAAACGACGGAACTGGCGAACGCGATCATGGGATCGTTCGAGAGCGGTCAGTATCCGCACCTGGCCGAGTTGACCACCGAGCACGTGCTGGCGCCGGGATACAGCTACGCTGCCGAATTCGCTTTCGGTCTGGATCTGATTCTCGACGGACTCGAACGACTGCACATCGGGAGCGAACGATGATCTGACGTGAGTACCGGGTTAAGGTCGAGAAAAACCGGGTTACCGGTCCAGATTTCAGATGTCCCGAATTTCAGATGTCCCGAAGAGGAGCTTTCTGTGCGCGCAATGGTGGTTACGGAACTGACCGGTCCCGAAGGAATTGTCGCGCAGGAGGTTCCCGAGCCCGCAGCCGAAGGTCTGGTCCTCATCGACGTGAAGGCCAGTGGCGTCTGCTTTCCGGACCTACTGATCACCTACGGCAAGTATCAGATCCGGCCGGAACCGCCGTTCATTCCCGGAGCGGAGATATCGGGCGTCGTGGTCTCCGCGCCCGAGGGTTCGGGCTTCGCTCCGGGTGATCGTGTTCTGGCAGCCGCATATCTGGGCGGCTATGCGGAGCGGATCGCCGTCAACCCGGCGCAGGTACTTCGAATTCCGGACGGACTCGCATTCGACGAGGCGGCTTCGCTGATCATCAACTATCAGACGATGGAGTTCGCGCTCGCTCGTCGCGCAAAGATCGTCGCGGGGGAGACGGTGGTTGTGCTCGGCGCTGCGGGTGGCGTGGGAACGGCAAGCATTCAATTGGCAAAGGCGCACGGCGCCCGGGTGATCGCGGTAGTACGACGCGAGGGCGTCGAGGACTTTCTTCGCGAGCTCGGTGCCGACGAGGTTGTCGCCCTTGCCCCGGGATGGGGAGAGCGGATTCGGGAACTGACCGACGGTGTCGGCGCTCAGATCGTGGTGGATCCGGTGGGCGGCGATGCGTTCGACGACGCGGTGCGTGTTCTGGCACCCGAAGGACGGCTTGTGGTGATCGGATTTGCCGGCGGCGGTATCCCCGAGGTGAAGGTGAACCGCGTGCTGTTCCGGAACATCAGCATTGTCGGGGCGGCGTGGGGCGAATTCACACGCACCAATCCCGAAGCGGTAGCCGAGGTGCACGCATCGTTGGTCGAGCACGTCCGAAACGGCCTGCGACCCCTGGTCAAGGCACGGTATCCGCTCGCGGACGCTGCGGTTGCCCTGGCTGATCTCGAAAGCGGCAAAGTTCTCGGAAAGGCCATCTTGCTGCAGGAATGATAATTCCAACGTGATGGTGCTCACCAAATAATAAGTTGCAACATGTTTTCATTTGGGCAATAGTTGCAACCGCACTACCATTTGCCAGGTGATCGCTTCCGATTCTGATGACCTGTTTGGAGCACTCGACGAGTTGTTCACTCGCCTGATGAGCGCCGGTGATTCGGAGTCGATCGATGCGTTGATCGAACTGGATCTCTCGTTCTCTCAGGTGCGTGTGCTGTTCGTACTTGCACAACGTGATGCGGCGATCCCGATCAACGAGGTTGCCGAGGAGCTTCGGCTCTCGGTGGCAGCTACGGGACGAAACATCGACCAGCTCGTGAACATGGGCCTGGTCGATCGCCGTGAAGACGAGCGGGACCGGCGCGTCAAGCGGGTTTCCTTGTCGGAGGCCGGTCGTAAGGTGACGACCAACCACATCGAGTGCAAGCGCGGCCAGCTTCGTGATTTCGCGTCGCGTGTTCCAGAGCCAGAGCGAATTCGTTTGTTCGAGGCTCTCAAGCCCATTCTCGCGGGTGACTATCTGCGAGCACTTACCCAGGAGACTTCGCGATGACATCGCCGAACGCGCCGGCTACGGCGCCTGACAAACTCGACGGGGCGGTCCTCAAGATTGCGTCCGTGGTGGTGCTCGGCGCCATCATGTCGATTCTCGACGTAACCGTGGTGAGCGTCGCGCTCACCACCTTTGCCGAGGACTTCCAGACCTCGTACGCCACCGTTGCATGGACGATGACGGCGTACACCCTTGCCTTGGCGACGGTCATCCCGGTCACGGGTTGGGCAGCAGATCGATTCGGTACCAAGCGCCTGTACATGACGGCCCTGGTGCTGTTCGTGCTCGGTTCGGTCGCCTGTGCGATGGCGTGGGACATCACCTCGCTCATCGGCTTCCGTGTGCTCCAGGGCCTCGGCGGCGGCATGTTGATGCCGCTCGGTATGACGATCATGACCCGGGCTGCCGGTCCGGACCGCGTCGGTCGCGTCATGGCAGTTCTCGGTATCCCGATGCTGCTCGGCCCCATCGGTGGTCCGATCCTCGGTGGTTGGCTGATCGAGGCCGCGAGCTGGCACTGGATCTTCCTCATCAACCTGCCGATCGGCATCATCGCGTTGGCAGCAGCATTCATCATTCTGCCGTCCGACAAGGCAAAGCCTTCGGAGTCCTTCGACTTCCTCGGCATGATTCTGCTGTCACCCGGCCTCGCGCTGTTCTTGTTCGGTGTGTCGTCCATTCCCGAGGTGGGAACCGTTGCGTCGGCTCGGGTTCTGGTGTCGGCCGGTATCGGTCTGGCGCTGATCATCGCCTTCGTGTTCCACGCGCTCAACAAGGATCACCCGCTGATCGACCTGCATCTGTTCAAGAACCGTCAGTTGACCACCGCCGTCATCACGACGTCGCTGTTCATCGTCGCCTTCATGGGCGCCGGACTGCTCTTCCCGAGTTACTTCATTCAGGTCGGCGGTCACACCACGCTCGCTGCCGGATTGTTGATGGCTCCGCAGGGCCTCGGTGCCATGGTCACGATGCCGATTGCCGGCCGGCTGGTCGACAAGATCGGCCCGGGCAAGATCGTCCTGACCGGTTTGCCGTTGATTCTGATCGGTCTGGGTGTCTTCACACAGGTCGCCTCGGATTCGCCGACGTGGTTGCTGATGGGCGCGCTGTTCGTCATGGGCCTCGGCATGGGTTGCACCATGATGCCGTTGATGACCGCAGCCATCGTGACGCTTTCCAACGAGCAGATCGCTCGCGGTTCCACCCTGATGAACATCGTTCAGCAGACCGCAGGTTCGATCGGTACCGCTGTGATGTCGGTGGTTCTCACCAACCAGCTCCTCGATCGTGGCCTCGATACGACGATGGTCGGAGCGGCGTCGCACATTCCGACCGAGCCGGGTAGCCCGCAAGAGTCTGCGGCCGATTCGATTCTCAGCGCAGCGTCGGACGCATTCGGCAACACCTTCCTCGTTGCCACCGTGTTGATCGTCCTGACCCTCATCCCGGCGTTCTTCCTGCCGCGGAGCAAGACCACCAGGCCGGTGGCCGAGGGCGAGACGGCAGCGCCGATCGTTATGCACTGACCGGTTTCCGGTACAGAGTTTGACCAGGTGAGGGCGGCACACATCATGTGTGCCGCCCTCACCTTTTGCCGTGGAATACAGCTGGATGGTTGAATGTTTGATCAGTTACATGCAAACGCATGGATCTAGTTCGCGGAGGAGCAACCATGCAGTTCGGAATCTTCACGGTCGGCGACGTCACCACTGATCCCACGACCGGGGTCACGCCCACCGAGCACGATCGCATCAAGGCCATGACGACCATCGCCAAGCACGCAGAGGAAGTCGGTCTCGACGTCTTCGCGACCGGCGAGCATCACAACAAGCCGTTCGTTCCGTCGTCTCCGACGACGATGCTCGGATACATCGCTGCTCAGACCGAGAAGATCACGTTGTCCACGTCCACGACGCTGATCACCACCAACGACCCGGTGAAGATCGCCGAGGACTACGCGATGCTCCAGCACCTCGCCGAGGGACGCGTCGACCTGATGATGGGACGCGGAAACACCGCGCCGGTGTACCCGTGGTTCGGCAAGGACATTCGCGCCGGAATCCCGTTGGCGCTCGCGAACTATCAACTTCTTCGCAGGCTGTGGGACGAGGAGGTCGTGAACTGGCAAGGGGAGTACCGCACACCGCTGCAGGGATTCACGTCCACTCCGCGCCCGCTGGACGGCATCGCTCCGTTCGTGTGGCACGGGTCGATCCGCAGCCCCGAGATCGCGGAGATCGCGGCGTATCACGGTGACGGATTCTTCGCGAACAACATCTTCTGGCCGAAAGAGCACTACATCGAGCTGATCAATCTCTATCGCCAGCGTTACGAGCACTACGGCCACGGGTCCGCGGATCAGGCGATCGTCGGCCTCGGCGGTCAGGTCTTCATGCGCAAGAACAGTCAGGACGCGGTCAAGGAGTTCCGTCCGTATTTCGACAATGCCCCGGTGTACGGCCATGGACCTTCCCTCGAGGAGTTCACCGAGCAGACCCCGCTGACGGTCGGTTCCCCCGAACAGGTCATCGAGAAGACCTTGGCTTTTGCCGATTTCTTCGGTGACTATCAGCGCCAGCTGTTCTTGATGGATCACGCAGGACTGCCGCTCAAGACAGTGCTCGAGCAGCTCGATCTGCTCGGTGAGGAAGTTGTTCCGGTTCTGCGCCGTGAGTTCGCGGCCAGACGCCCCGCCCATGTGCCGGACAACCCGCCTACTCACGCGTCGATGAAGGCGGCTCGTGAGGCAAGCAGTGTCACTGCCTGACGCACAACAGCCAGAGGCTCCGGTCAGCACCACCGAGCTCGCCACCGACGCCTGGGAAGCCTTGTTTCGCGCCCAGGTGTCGGTGATGCGGCGGCTCTCTGCCGACGACGTCTGGGATCAGGTGTCAATGCGCGAGTACGACGTGCTGTTCACGCTCAGTCTCGCGCCGCGGAACTGTCTGCGCCTGCATGACCTGAATCGGGAGATTCTGTTGAGTCAACCGTCGCTCAGTCGCCTGGTGGAGCGGCTGGAGGGCGAAGGCTTGGTGTCCCGAAGCGTGGATCCACTCGACCGCCGCGGCACGATCGTGCAACTCACCGAAGCGGGTGCAGCGCTGCAGAAATCAGTGGGTCGCCGTCATGCGGCAAGTATTCGCCGCCATGTCGGACCGGCGTTGGACGCGGACGAACTTCGACTGTTGGCCGAATTGTGCACGCGTCTGCGTCTCGCGCAGGCATGACTAGAGGCAGGATGGACGATATGAGCAACCTCGAAGCGCAACCCGTCGAGCAGGAATGCGAAGGCCATCCGGTCGAGAGCGAGATTCAGATTCTCACCCCGCGCGACGTGCCGCTCGGCGGCCCGCGGGCAATGCGAGTACGACGCACCCTCCCACAACGCGAGCGTTCGTTGATCGGAGCGTGGTGTTTTGCCGATCACTACGGTCCGGATGACGTCGGCTCTGGTCCGGGCATGCATGTGCCGCCGCATCCGCACACTGGATTGCAAACGGTCAGTTGGCTGTTCACCGGAGAGATCGAGCACCGTGACAGCATCGGTTCCCATGCGATGGTGCGACCGGGTGAACTGAATTTGATGACGGCCGGGAGTGGGATCGCGCACTCCGAGGTGTCAACGCCGAACACCAAGGTTCTGCACGGGATGCAGTTGTGGGTGGCGCTTCCGGATGCGGCACGCGATACCGCACCCGCATTCGTTCACTACCGGCCCGAGCCGGTGACCATCGGCGGCGCCACGCTCAGTGTGTTCCTCGGTTCGCTCGCCGGTGACACATCTCCGGTGTCGACGTTCACCGAATTGTTGGGCGCCGAGGTGATTTTGGATCCTGGCGCCGAGATCGCTCTCGCCGTCGATCGTTCACATGAGCACGGCGTAATCGTCGATCAAGGATCGGTTGTGCTACGCGGAACCACCGTCGGCTGGGCCGAGTTGGGTTATCAAGCACCGGGTTTCGGCAAACTGACATTGCGCAATCCGGGATCCGAACCGGCTCGACTGCTACTTCTCGGCGGTAAACCGTTGGGAGAGCAGGTCATCATGTGGTGGAACTTCATGGGCCGCACCCACGAAGAGATCGTCGAGTATCGACGCAAGTGGCAGGCCGAGCTTGGCTCCGGATTCGACGGCAGCGTCCCGGACCAGCGTTTCGGCGTCGTGCCGGGATACGACGGTCCGGCGCTCCCGGCACCCGAGTTGCCGAACAGTACGTTGCGGCCCCGAGGCTAGTCGTTGCTCTTGCTGCTACCGGCCGCGAGCGTCGTCTCGATCAGGCCTGCTCGATGTCCTGGTGGGCCTTCGCGAGCATCAGGTAGCCGGCGCCGTTCGCGGTGATACCGGCCTTTTCGCCTTCGGAGAGTTCACGTTTGACCTTGGCGGGCACACCGGCGACCAGCGATCCGGGCGGGATCTGCATTCCCTGAGACACGACGGCACCGGCCGCGATCAGCGATCCCGAACCGATGTGCGCGCCGTTGAGCACCACGGCGCCCATGCCGACGAGCACGTCGTCTTCGACGGTGCACCCGTGCAGCACCGCGTTGTGGCCGACCGAGATTCGTTCGCCCAGTACCGCGGGGAACGTCGGGTCGGCGTGAACCGTGCAGTTGTCCTGAATGTTGGTGTCAGCACCGATGGAGATCGATTCGGCGTCGCCGCGCAGGACTGCGCCGTACCAGATGCTGGCGCCCGCAGCGATGGTCACCGCGCCGACAACGGTGGCGTTGGGTGCGATGAACGCACTTTCGTCGATCTGCGGGGTGTTACCGAGAACGGTGGCGATGATCGGGTTGGTCATGGTTCTCCTGTGCGTTGGAATGACGTGCTCTGACGGTACCTGGACTATTTCGGCGTGGACTTTCGATTCATGACAACAGTCCCGACACCCGCGGTCACCACCAGTCCGATGGCGACGAGTGTGAAGGCGTCGAGCGATTGCCCGATCACGAGAACTCCGGCCAGTGCAGCCGCAGCGGGTTCGAGGGCGATGAGGACGGCAAAGACCTTCTTGGCCAGCGAGCGTAGCGCCCACATCTCCAGGCTGTAGGGGATGACGGACGAGAGGATCGCGACGGCCGCGCCGGCGGCGAGCATCTTCGGATCCAGCAGTTCGCTTCCGCCGGAGACGAGGCCGAACGGCAGGGTCAATACTGCCGCGACGATGCTTGCGCCGGCCAAACCGTCGGCGCTCGGGAGGGTCGCAGCGAGGTGGGAACCGGCCACGATGTAGCCGGCCCACGCAGCAGCGGCGATCAACGCGAACATCACCCCGACCGGGTCCAATCCGGATTCGCCGTGATCTCCCAACCCGAGCAGCAGCACTCCGCCGAAGGCGAGCAGCACCCACGCTCCGTCGGCCCATCGACGAGACAGCACTGCGGCCAGCGTCAACGGTCCGAGGAACTCGATGGTGACAGCGGTGCCGATGGGCACCGTGTCGAGGGCGAGGTAAAAGGCACCGTTCATGACGGCCAGCGCGATACCCAACGCGAAGATGCCTTTGCGCTGCCGGTTCGACCACCTGCTCCATCTCGGGCGGACGATGACGCCGAGGATGATCGCGGCGATCGTCAGTCGCAGTGTCGTCGCTCCGGCCGGCCCGATCTGTGAGAACAGCGTCGTCGCGAATGCCGCTCCGAATTGGAGCGAAAGTATCGAGGTGAGGACTGCACCGACCGGCAGTAGCTGACTGCCGGCCTTCATTCTCCGGTGAACTCAGGACTACGACGTTCGAGCATCGCGGCGACGGCTTCGTGGTGATCGCGAGTGTGATGCGCGATCGACTGCATGGCGGCGGAGAGTTCGAGCAGGCTCTCGAGGCTTTGGTGCTGGCCTTCACGGAGCAGTTTCTTGGTCATGCGGAGTACCTGCGGGGGATTGGCTGCTACTCGCGCTGCCAAGGCGTGCGCGGCGGAGAGCAATTCTTCGGGATCGGTGACCTGCGAGATCAGCCCCCAGTCGAGTGCCTTGGTCGCGTCGATCGGTTCGCCGGTGAACGCCATCTCGGCGGCGCGGGCGTTGCCGATCGCGCGGGGGAGCAGCCAGGCTCCGCCGTCGCCGGGGATGAGTCCCACCTTGACGAAGCTCTCGGCGAAGACCGCCGCTGTCGACGCGATGCGGAGGTCGCACATGAGCGAGAGGTCGCAGCCCGCTCCGATGGCGGGGCCGTTGACGGCTGCGATGGTCGGGACCTCACACGTGTACAGAGCGAGGGGAATGCGCTGGATCCCGTGCCGGTAGCCCTGGCGGATCTCGCCGGGAGCGCCACCGAACATGCCTTCCTTGTCCCGCATGTGTTTGACGTTGCCGCCGGAGGAGAAGGCCGACCCGGCTCCGGTGAGGATCACCGCGCGCACACTCTGATCTCGGTTTACTGCGGTGACCGCGTCTTCGAGGGCCTCGATCATGTCGATCTCGGAGATCGCGTTGCGGGTGTCCGGGCGATTGAGGGTCCAGGTGACCACGTCGCCGGTTCGTGAGATGAGTACGGCGTCGCTCATGGGTGCTCCTGTTTGATCGATGGTGCAGGGTCGGTGATCGGTTCCGCTCAGTCTCTCACCACAGGATTTCGCAATAACAATCATTCGTGCTTGATTTTTATAACCTCGAGTGTGATGCTGGTCGCATGGCCGAACTTCAGACGTTCATCGATGACTTGCGGGCCGAAGGTGAGAGCCTCGACGCCCTGGTTGCAGATCTGCCCGAGGAGAAGTGGGCGACATTGACGCCCGCGGAAGGGTGGACCATCGCCCATCAGATCGGGCACCTGCACTGGACGGACAGTGCAGCAATCCTGGCGATCACCGACCCGGACGGGTTCGCGGAGCAGTTGAAGGCGGCGTTCGTGAATCCGGCGGGGTTCGTCGACGACGGTGCTGCCGAGCAGGCCGCCCGGCCGCCCGCAGAGTTGCTCGCCGATTGGCGGGCGGGGCGCACTGCTCTCGTCGAGGCGCTCACCGCTGCCCCGGCCGGCACCAAGTTCCCCTGGTACGGCCCGCCCATGGGCGGTGTCTCCATGGCAACTGCGCGGTTGATGGAGACGTGGGCACATGGACAGGACGTCGCCGACGCTCTTGGTGCCGAACGAGTTCCGACGTCGCGCATCAAGAACATCGCTCACCTGGGCGTGCGGACGCGGAATTTTGCGTACTCGGTCAACGAGAAGACCCCGCCAACCGAGGACTTCCGGGTGGAGTTGACGGCGCCCGACGGTTCGATCTGGACCTGGGGGCCGGAAGATGCGACGCAGAAGGTGACGGGGCCGGCGTTGGACTTCTGCTTGCTGGTCACTCAGCGCGCCAATCGCGCCGATCTCGATCTGGTCGCCGACGGCGGCGACGCGGACGAGTGGCTCGGGTTCGCGCAGGCATTTGCGGGGCCCAGCGGCGAGGGACGAGCCGCCATCGGATCCAGCGGCGAGGGACGAGCGGCCATCGGATCCAGCGGTGAGGGACGAGAATCGAAGGTGGACAGATGAGTTCGGTGCGGATCGGCAACTGTTCCGGTTTCTACGGCGACCGCGTCTCGGCGATGCGCGAGATGCTCGAGGGCGGCGAACTCGACTACCTGACCGGCGACTACCTTGCCGAACTGACCATGTTGATCCTCGGCCGCGACCGGATGAAGGACCCGTCGCTCGGCTATGCGAAGACGTTCCTGCGGCAGGTGGAGGACACCCTCGGCCTCGCGCTCGACAAGGGCGTGAAGATCGTCGCGAACGCCGGCGGCCTCAACCCAGCCGGACTGGCCGAGGCGCTGCGCGAGGTCAACGCCAAGCTGGGTTTGAACGCGAAGATCGCTCACGTCGAGGGTGACGATCTGGTCTCCCGCGCCGACGAACTCGGACTCGGCTCACCGCTGACGGCCAACGCGTACCTCGGCGCCTGGGGCATCGTCGAAGCATTGTCGGCCGACGCCGATGTCGTTGTCACCGGACGTGTCACCGACGCTTCGGTGATCGTCGGTCCGGCCGCCCGTCACTTCGGTTGGAAGCGAGATGATTTCGATCAGCTGGCTGGTGCTGTCGCGGCGGGCCACGTCATCGAGTGCGGCACCCAGGCCACCGGCGGCAACTACGCGTTCTTCACCGAGATTCCCAATCTGGGCCGCCCTGGCTTCCCGATCGCCGAGATCAACGCGGACGGCTCGTCCGTCATCACCAAGCATGCCGGAACGGATGGCGAGGTGAGCGTCGGCACCGTGACGGCGCAGCTGTTGTACGAGATCACGGGCGGACGCTACGCGGGCCCGGACGTGACCACTCGCATCGACAACGCGGTGCTCACCCAGGAAAGCCCGGATCGGGTGCTGATCAGCGGCGTCACAGGCGAGGCTCCGCCGCCGCAGTACAAGGTCTCGCTGAACACACTGGCCGGGTTCCGCAACGAGGCTACGTTCATCCTCACCGGTCTCGACATCGAGGCCAAAGCGGATCTGGCAAAGGGGCAACTCGAATCCTGGCTGACGAAGAAGCCGGCCGAACTGGTCTGGACCCTCGCTCGCACGGATCATCCGGATTCCGATACCGAAGAAACTGCGAGTGCGTTGCTGCGCTGCGTGGTTCGCGATTCCGATCCCAAGGTTATCGGTCGTCCCTTCTCCGCGGTTGCGGTGGAAATGGCACTTGCCAGCTACCCAGGCTTCTCGCTGACCGCGCCGCCGAGCAACGGCCAACCGTACGGGGTGTTCACCCCCGGCTACGTCGACGCGGGATCGGTGCCTCACGTCGCCGTGCTTCCCGACGGCACTCGTGTGGACATCGCTCCGTCCACGCTGACGCAGGACCTCGAACCTGTCGACGAACCCGAGCGTCCGGAGCCCTTGCCGCCTCAGTCTTCGCTCTCGGTGCCACTCGGCACGATCGCCGGCGCTCGAAGCGGCGACAAGGGTGGAAACGCCAACGTCGGCGTCTGGGTTCGCACGGACGATCAGTGGAAGTGGTTGGCGCACACCCTCACCGTCGAGAAGCTCAAGGAACTACTGCCCGAAGCGGCAGAGTTGACCGTCACTCGTTACCAGCTTCCGCACCTTCGTGCTGTCAACTTCGTGATCGAGGGAATCCTCGGTCAGGGTGTGGCTTCGCAGGCGCGGTTCGATCCGCAAGCCAAGGGAATTGGCGAATGGTTGCGCTCGCGCCACGTCGACATCCCGATTTCGCTACTCCCCACATCTGACGAGAAAGAGGATTCACGGTGACCGTGTGGACCACACCGGAAAGGCTTGCGCTTCGCGAGACCGTACGCGGATTCGTGAACCAGGAGATTTTGCCGCACCTGACGCAGTGGGAGCGTGACGGTGAGATCCCGCGCGAATTGCACCGCAAGGCAGGCGCTCTGGGTCTGCTCGGGGCCAGTGCTCCCGAATCTGCAGGCGGTGAAGGCGGTGACGCCGTCGACTCCATCGTGATCTGTGAAGAGATGCATCAGGCCGGTGCGTCTGGCGGGTTGTTCGCCTCGCTGTTCACCTGCGGTATCGCCGTGCCGCACCTGATTGCGGCCGGCGACGAGGCGCAGATCGAGAAGTGGGTCAAGCCGACGCTGCGCGGGGAGAAGATCGGCTCGCTCGCCATCACCGAACCGGGCGGTGGCAGCGACGTCGGACACCTGACAACCACAGCCAAGCGCGACGGCGACCATTACGTCGTCAACGGCGCAAAGACGTTCATCACCTCCGGGGTTCGCGCCGACTTCGTCGTCACCGCGGTGCGCACCGGCGGCTCCGGAGCCGGTGGCGTCTCGCTGCTCGTGATCGAGAAGGGCACACCGGGATTCACGGTGTCGCGCAAGCTCGAGAAGATGGGGTGGCGCGCGTCCGATACCGCGGAACTGTCGTTTGTCGACGCAAGGGTTCCGGTGGAGAATCTGGTCGGGGCAGAGAACAGCGGCTTCGCGCAGATCGCGCAGGCATTCGTCTCCGAGCGTGTCGCCCTCGCCGCGCAGGCGTATGCCAGCGCAGAGCGATGCCTGGAACTGACGCTCGAATGGTGCCGTGCCCGTGAGACGTTCGGCCGCCCCCTGATCAGCCGCCAGGCAGTGCAGAACACCGTCACCGAGATGGCCCGCAAGATCGATGTGGCCAAGGTGTACACGCACTCGGTGATCGAGCGTTACATGGCCGGTGACGGAGATCTGATCGCCGAGGTGTGCTTCGCCAAGAACACGGCCGTCGAAACCGGTGAATGGGTTGCCAACCAAGCGGTTCAGCTGTTCGGTGGCCTCGGCTACATGCAGGAAAGTGAAGTGGAGAGGCAGTACCGGGACATGCGAATTCTGGGAATCGGTGGCGGTACCACCGAAATCCTCATCGGCCTCGCAGCCAAGCGATTGGGGTATCAGTCATGAGTGTCATCCGGTCCACACTGGACACCAATTCCGAGGTCTACAAGACCGCAACCTCGACCATGAACACCAAGCTCGCCGAGATCGAGGTCGAGCACGCCAAGGCGCTGGCCGGTGGCGGCGAGAAGTACACCGAGCGGCACCACAAGCGGGGAAAGCTCTTGGCGCGTGAACGGATCGAACTTCTCCTCGATCAGGATTCACCGTTCCTCGAGGTGTGCCCCCTCGCCGCCTGGGGAAGCGATTTCCCGGTCGGTGCCAGCACTGTGGTCGGTATCGGCGTCGTCGAAGGCGTCGAATGCCTGATCGTCGCCAACGATCCCACCGTGCGCGGCGGCACCAGCAACCCGTGGACGCTTCGTAAGGGTTTCCGCGCCAACGACATCGCCATGCAGAACCGCCTGCCGGTGATCTCCCTGGTCGAGTCCGGCGGCGCAGATTTGCCGACGCAGAAGGAGGTGTTCATCCCGGGTGGGCGTATGTTCCGTGACCTCACGCAGCTCTCCGCCGCCGGAATCCCCACCATCGCACTGGTCTTCGGCAACTCGACGGCCGGCGGCGCGTACATTCCTGGCATGTCCGACCACGTCGTGATGATCAAGGAACGCTCCAAGGTGTTTCTCGCGGGCCCGCCGCTGGTCAAGATGGCCACCGGTGAGGAATCCGACGACGAGGCACTCGGCGGCGCCGAAATGCACGCGCGCAAGTCCGGGCTGGCCGACTACTTCGCCGCCGACGAGCAGGATGCGATCCGCATCGGGCGCTCGATCGTCAAGCGAATCAACTGGATCAAGAAGGGGCCGGCGCCTCGCGCCGAGATCATCGAACCGCTCGAGGATCCGGAAGAGTTGCTCGGCATCGTTCCCGCCGACCTGAAGATCCCTTTCGATCCGCGTGAGGTCATCGCCCGCATCGTCGACGGTTCCGACTTCGACGAGTTCAAGCCGCTCTACGGGTCGTCTCTCGTGACCGGCTGGGCGGAGCTGAACGGCTACTCGATCGGCATCCTGGCGAACGCCCGTGGAGTTCTCTTCAGTGAGGAATCCCAGAAGGCCACACAGTTCATCCAGCTGGCCAACCGCTCCAACACGCCGTTGCTGTTCCTGCACAACACCACCGGCTACATGGTGGGCAAGGAATACGAGGAGGGTGGCATGATCAAGCACGGATCGATGATGATCAATGCGGTTGCCAACTCCAAGGTTCCGCACATCTCCATCCTGCTCGGAGCGTCGTACGGCGCTGGTCACTACGGCATGTGCGGGCGCGCGTTCGATCCGCGATTCCTCTTCGCCTGGCCCAGTTCCAAGTCCGCCGTCATGGGCGGTGCGCAACTCGCCGGCGTCATCTCCATCGTGGGACGCGCTGCCGTCGAGGCGCGTGGCCAGGTCTTCGACGAGCAGGCCGATGCCGGCATGCGCGCGATGATCGAGAACCAGATCGAGGCCGAGTCACTTCCGATGTTCTTGTCCGGGCGTCTTTACGACGACGGCGTCATCGACCCCCGAGACACCCGCACCGTGGTGGGAATGTGCCTGTCGGCCATTGCCACCGCCCCGATCGAAGGCACCGAGAACTTCGGCGTCTTCCGTATGTGAGGCACGCCGTGACAATCACTTCAGTACTGGTCGCCAATCGTGGCGAAATCGCCCGCCGTGTCTTTGCGACCTGCCGCAAGAACGGAATCGGCACGGTCGCGGTGTTTTCCGACGCAGATGCCGACAGCCCCCACGTCGCCGAAGCCGACGCCTCGGTTCGGCTGCCGGGTAACACACCTGCCGAGACGTACCTGCGGGGTGAGCTCATCATCGCCGCCGCCAAGGCTTCGGGCGCTGACGCGATTCATCCCGGCTATGGATTCCTCTCCGAGAACGCAGAGTTCGCGCGCAGCGTCATCGACGCGGGACTGACGTGGATCGGCCCGCCCGTCGAATCCATCGAGCTCATGGGATCGAAGGTCGAGTCCAAGAAGATCATGGACGCTGCCGGAGTTCCGGTACTTTCCGAACTTGATCCCGCCGCGGTGACCGAAGCTCATCTTCCGGTGCTCATCAAGGCGTCGGCCGGCGGCGGTGGACGCGGAATGCGTGTCGTTCGTGAATTGTCGGCGCTGGACGGCGAACTGGAAGCGGCTCGGCGTGAGGCGCAGTCCGCATTCGGCGACCCGACGGTCTTCTGCGAGCGCTACCTCGAGACCGGTCGGCACATCGAGGTTCAGGTCATGGCCGACCGACACGGCGGCGTGTGGGCGGTGGGGGAGCGCGAGTGCTCGATCCAGCGTCGGCACCAGAAGGTCGTCGAAGAGGCACCGTCGCCGCTCGTGCAACGCATCCCGGCGATGCGCGACAAGCTTTTCGACGCCTCGCGGCTCGCCGCCAATGCCATCGGCTACGAAGGCGCAGGAACCGTCGAGTTCCTCGCCGACGAAAAGGGCGACTTCTTCTTCCTCGAGATGAACACCCGTTTGCAGGTGGAGCACCCGGTCACCGAATGCACCACCGGACTTGATCTGGTGGAGCTGCAATTGCAGGTCGCTTCGGGCGACGCGCTCCCAGGCGAGCAGCCGCAGATCCGTGGGCATTCGATCGAGGTGCGTCTGTACGCCGAGGATCCCGCGAAGAACTGGCAGCCGCAGAGCGGTACCGTTCACCACATCGAGTTGCCCGGTGACGTGGCAGAATTCAGTGTCCTGCGTGAGCAGGGTGTTCGCCTCGACTCGGGTGTCATCGACGGCAGTGTCGTCGGCGTCCATTACGACCCGATGCTGGCCAAGGTCATCTCCTACGCGCCGACGCGAACGGCAGCTGCGCGGCTGCTCGCATCGACGCTGGCGCGCACCAGGATTCACGGCTTGCGTACCAACCGCGACCTGCTCGTCAACGTCTTGGCCCATCCGGCCTTCATTGCCGGAGATACCGACACTGCCTTCTTCGAGACTCACGACCTCGAGAAGCTGTCAACACCTCTGGCCGACACCGACGCCGAAAGACTCTCGGCGCTGGCGGCGGCACTTGCCGATGCCGCGCACAACCGGGCGTCGGCCCGCGTCATCGGCCGCTTGCCCAGCGGGTGGCGCAACCTCCCGTCGCAGCCGCAGAGCAAGAGTTACTCCACTGCGTCGGGCGACTACGACGTCCGCTACTCCCTGAGTCGAAGTGGTGTGCTGAATGCAGAAGGCTTCGACGACGTGAGCCTGGTATCGGCAACTGCGACCCGGGTCGTGCTCGAGCAGAGCGGAGTTCGGCGTTCGTTCGACGTGGCTGCCTACGCGAGTGAGATTTTTGTCGACTCCTCGCTCGGACCCGTCGCCTTGACGGCAGCACCGCGCTTCGTGGATCCGTCGGCGGAAGTCGCTGCCGGTTCGTTGCTCGCTCCGATGCCGGGATCGGTCATCCGCCTCGGCGCCGCACTCGGTGACACCGTCACTGCCGGCCAGCCGATTCTGTGGCTCGAGGCCATGAAGATGGAGCACACTGTCACCGCGCCGACTGCCGGTGTCCTGGTAGAACTTCCGGTCGCCGTCGGCCAGCAGGTCGAGGTCGGATCGGTACTCGCACGTGTGGAAGAACCCGCTACAGAAGAGGAAGCATGATGAGTTTCATCGAAACCGAAGAGCAGAAGGAACTGCGGGCATCCGTTTCCAAACTGGGTGAGCGCTTCAACTACGTCGACTACGTGCTGCCCAAGGCGCGCAAGGGCGAGCCGCTCACCGAATTGTGGAACGAGGCGGGCAAACTCGGATTCCTGGGCGTCAACCTGCCGGAGGAATATGGCGGCGGCGGTGCCGGCATCTACGAACTCGCGCTGGTGCAGGAGGAACTGGCAGCGCAGGGTGCCGGTCTGCTCCTGGTTGTGGTCTCGCCGGCCATCTGCGGCACCATCATCGGTAAGTACGGCACTGCGGAGCAGAAGCAGCAGTGGCTACCCAGCCTCGCCGACGGCTCCAAGATCATGGCGTTCGGAATCACCGAGGCCGACGCAGGTTCCAACTCGCATCAGATCACGACGACTGCTCGTCGCGACGGCGAAGACTGGATACTGAGTGGCAACAAGATCTACATCTCGGGCGTCGATCAAGCTGATGCGGTCCTCATCGTTGCGCGCACCGAGGACTCCAAGACCGGCAAGCTCAAGCCCGCTCTGTTCATCGTCCCCACGGATTCTCCCGGATTCGTGAAGACACAGATGGAGATGGACATCATCGAACCGGACCACCAGTTCATCTTGTTCCTCGACGACGTGCGCCTGCCGGCCGACGCTCTGGTCGGTGAAGCTGATGCCGCCCTGATGCAGTTGTTCGCCGGCCTCAATCCGGAGCGCATTCTGGGTGCGTCGATGGCGATCGGTATGGGCCGTTACGCCCTCAACGCTGCGGTGAAGTTCGCCAACGAGCGAACGGTGTGGAAGACGCCGATCGGTGCGCACCAGGGTATTTCACATCCTCTCGCGCAGGTGAAGATCGAACTCGAACTCGCCAAGCTGATGATGCAGAAGGCCGCGGTGCTCTACGACAGCGGTGACGATTTCGGTGCTGCCGAAGCCGCGAACATGGCGAAGTACGCGGCCGCCGAGGCCAGCATCAAGGCACTCGATCAGGCGATCCAGACGCACGGTGGTGCTGGTTTGACGAAGGAATACGGACTGGCTGCCATGCTCGGCGCGGCACGTATCGCCCGCGTTGCCCCGGTCAGTCGCGAGATGATCCTCAACTTCGTTTCGCAGCATTCCCTCGGTCTGCCGCGGTCTTACTAGACGGTCCTACTGAAGAGGAGACTCATGACGGATCAGGACAAGCCATACGTGCGGTACGAAGTATCGGGCGGTGCTGCCACGATCACTCTCGACTCACCCCACAACCGCAATGCGATTTCGACGCGGTTGGTCACGGAGTTGCAGGCGGGGTTGACTTCGGCGGCTGCCGATCCGGCGGTTCGAGCGGTAGTGCTCACCCACACCGGTGGAACATTCTGTGCGGGAGCCGATCTCAGTGAGGCATCCGGGTCGTCCGCATCGCCGGAGGAGGCAGTCAAGGAGCGCGGACGGGGGATGCTGACGCTCTTGCGCAGCATTCTCGAGCTTCCCAAGCCGGTGATCGGGCGCATCGACGGTCACGTTCGGGCCGGAGGCATGGGTCTTGTCGGGGCGTGCGACATCGTCGTCGCCGGACCGGCGAGCACCTTCGCGGTGACGGAATCACGATTGGGTTTGGCAGCATCCATCATTTCGCTCACGGTCCTGCCGAGGCTCGACCAGCGATCCGCGAGCCGCTACCTGCTCACCGGAGAGAAGTTCGGCCAGCACGAGGCCGAATCCATCGGACTCGTCACCTCCGCGTCGCAAGACACGGGGGAGTCGATCACCGAACTGCTCGGCACTTTGCGCCAATGTTCACCGCAGGGGCTGGCCGAATCGAAGTGGATCACGACGCGTTCGGTCCTGGCCGGATTCGACCGGGACGGCGAGGAGATGATCGCGCAGTCGGCTCGGCTGTTTTCCTCTGACGAGGCTCGTGAGGGCATGATGTCTTTCTTGCAGAAGCGTCCGGCAGCCTGGGCGCAGTAGAACATGCGTACTGGAATACGGCAGTAGGCCGAACACGGCAGTGGCTGGAACTCAGGAGTAGAAGGGATGGCGGCGCGATGACTCGAGAGCCCAAGCAGGACCGAAGTCGAGTCACGCGCTCCCACCTGCTCGAAGTGACGGTGGAGTGTCTCGCCGAACTCGGGTGGAGCGCAACGACGATGAGCGTCGTCGCGCAGCGTGCCGGGGTGTCCAGAGGTGCGATGCAGCACCACTTCCCGACTCGTGAGGACCTCATCACCGCGGCGCTCGAGGTGATGTTCGACGCCCGGATGGATCAGGCGCGAAAGGAATCGACCGACCTTCCGGTGGGTGCCGGACGAACCGAGGCGATCATTTCGCGGCTGGTCGAGTACTACACCGGGACCCTTTTCAAGGCAGCACTGCAGGTGTGGACGGCCGCCGCCTCCGACCCCGACCTGCGTGCCCGCGTCCTGCCCCTCGAGGAACGGTTCGGGCGCATCGCGCACCGCATGGCCGTCGAGAGTCTGGGTGTCGACGACTCCGATCCGGTGACGCATCGCCTGGTACAGGCGACACTGGACCTGGCCCGAGGGCTGGGGCTGGCAGACGTACTCACCGACGACTCGCGCCGGCGCACCGAGGTGGTCAAACAGTGGGCGGCGCAATTGGATTCCACGCTGGTTCGGGTACCGGTCACAACCCCCTGAATCGGTAGCGGGGCGTGTGTCGGGGGCCACCGAGAAGTACAGTCGGCTCCATGGCCGCACGCACTCTCACTTCGATCGGGACTTCGGTATTGGCCTCGGCTGCCGTGCTCTCGGTGGTGGTCGGCTGCAGCTCCGACGACGGGTCTGCCGATCGGCCGGGCGACGGCGCCAATTCGCCGGAGCTCGCACCCACCGATCCCGGTCCTATGTTCGCCGAATGCGGCTCGGTGACCGACGAAGAAGTTGTCAACGCCTTCAATCTCGGCACTTTTGCGACGACGACACGCAACGGCGTCGGTTGCCAATGGGAGGTCGCCGGTTCGAATGGCCCGAGCGTCAGTTTCTCCTGGTACCGCGGAAGCCCGATCGGCCGCGAAAGGGCAGGGTCCGACCTGCTCGGGCGTCCCGCCGACGACATCACGATCGGTGGTCACCAGGGCTTCATCGCGTCCACGGCGGGTTCGCTGTGCGAGTTGGGTATCGCGTTCGGCGGAGACTTCGTGCACTGGTCGATCACCTACGGCTTGCTGCCTCCGACCGCTGATCCGTGCACGGTTGCACGGGATCTGATGGAAAAAACAGTTTCGAGGGCACAGTGAGGTACGAGGGCACACTGAAGAGCGCAAGGATCGGACTCGCCCTGGCGGGGTCGATGGTTCTACTCACGGGCTGCGGCTCGGTGGTCACCGGGACTCCCCGCGCGGAGGGCAGCTACCGCGGTAGTGACAGCCAGGAATTTGCGAACGTCCTCCAAGAATGCGAAGCGGTCACCGACGAGCAGATCGCCGGCGCCGTGGGTGCCGACGCCGTCGGTCGTGGGTTCTTCGGCGCTATCTGCCGCTGGGACGGCATCGGGGCCGCGGGTCCGATCAAGATCACCTTCAACTGGTTCGAGACGGGCACTCTCGATCACGAGCGCGCTGCTTTCGAACATCTGGGATACGTGGTGGCGAAGATCGACATCAACGGCAGTAGCGGGTTCCAGGTTCGCCAGCCGGCCGATCCGCAGAGTTGCGGGGTGAGCGCGAGCGCGCCGGCCGGGGGAGTGTTCGGGTGGTGGGTCACCGAGCCGCAAGGCGGAGCGGATCCGTGCGAGGCGGCGGCGAAGCTCGGCGGGTTGACGTTGAACCGCAGCATCTGATCGCGACCGGTCCGGCTACGTGGTTCGAGTATGCGACCAGAGTGTCTGGTCAGAGCATGAGGTCACTATCACCGTGGCCTCGCTTTGACCTTGTGGCGCGCCGACAGGTATCGTTATGGGTCGTGTCCGGCATGCCCGGGCCGATCTGTGTGCCTAGCTAGGTATTGCCGTGCGCGCGTTCGAGCAGATTTTGCTGATGAACGAGCATCCGGCTGCCTGTGTGGGGGTATGCGACACGCCCGACCTCGGGGGTGGTGCAAGGCGCGAAAGTGCTGAGTACAGACTCTGAGGTGGGTGAGGAGCAGCAGCTCTCTTGCTCCAACTGCTAGATCCCTAATTTCAGAACAGCCACGTTTTCGAACGGCCCGAGTTCGCTCGAGCAGTCTGTTCGTCACAAGAAAGCCGGTAAATGCCAACCATCAACCAGCTGGTCCGCAAGGGTCGCCGCGACAAGACCGCCAAGGTCAAGACGGCAGCTCTCAAGGGCAGCCCGCAGCGTCGTGGCGTGTGCACTCGCGTGTACACCACCACCCCCAAGAAGCCGAACTCCGCGCTCCGTAAGGTCGCACGTGTTCGCCTCACGACTTCGGTCGAGGTCACCGCGTACATCCCCGGCGAAGGTCACAACCTTCAGGAGCACTCCATGGTGCTCGTCCGTGGCGGTCGTGTGAAGGACCTCCCGGGTGTCCGTTACAAGATCATCCGCGGCTCCCTCGACACCCAGGGTGTCAAGGGTCGCAAGCAGGCACGCAGCCGCTACGGCGCCAAGAAGGAGAAGAGCTAATGCCACGTAAGGGCCCCGCTCCGAAGCGCCCGCTCATCAACGACCCGGTTTACGGTTCACCGTTGGTGACGCAGCTCGTCAACAAGATCCTGCTGGACGGCAAGAAGTCCACCGCAGAGCGAATCGTGTACCAGGCTCTCGAGCAGGCACGCGAGAAGACCGGCACCGATCCGGTCGTCACCCTCAAGCGCGCCCTGGACAACGTCAAGCCTGCACTCGAGGTTCGTAGCCGCCGCGTCGGTGGCGCTACCTACCAGGTGCCGGTCGAGGTTCGTCCCGGTCGTTCCACCACGCTGGCACTGCGCTGGCTGGTCACCTTCTCGCGTGCACGTCGTGAGAAGACCATGGTCGAGCGTCTCGCCAACGAGCTCCTCGATGCCAGCAATGGCCTCGGTGCAGCTGTGAAGCGTCGCGAAGACACTCACAAGATGGCCGAAGCCAACAAGGCATTCGCCCACTACCGCTGGTGATGTAAAGCGTCGGAGCAACTGCCATCGGGTGGGGCTCCGACGCTTGTCGCCGTTGGCGACCTGATCATCTCGCCGGTTTCCGGACGCAGGTGGCCAGGTTCGCCTCGGCAGAGACATAATTGAAAGACCATGGCCTTGACGGTGGAACACACCGGATACGGCCGACACCCGAAAACCAAGCAACGAGCGGGGAAGAAACCTGTGGCACAGGAAGTGCTGACTGACCTGAACAAGGTCCGCAACATCGGCATCATGGCGCACATCGATGCCGGCAAGACCACCACCACCGAGCGCATCCTGTTCTACACCGGTGTCAATTACAAGATCGGTGAGACGCACGACGGTGCGTCGACGACGGACTGGATGGAGCAGGAGAAGGAACGCGGCATCACGATCACGTCTGCCGCCGTGACTTGCTTCTGGAACAACAACCAGATCAACATCATCGACACCCCCGGCCACGTCGACTTCACGGTCGAGGTGGAGCGGTCGCTGCGCGTGCTCGACGGCGCAGTTGCTGTCTTCGACGGTAAGGAAGGTGTCGAGCCGCAGTCCGAGCAGGTTTGGCGTCAGGCTGCCAAGTACGACGTTCCGCGCATCTGCTTCGTCAACAAGATGGACAAGATGGGCGCGGACTTCTACTTCACAGTCCAGACCATCATCGACCGTCTCGGCGCGAAGCCGCTCGTTCTCCAGCTGCCCATCGGCGCTGAGGACGACTTCGACGGCGTCGTCGACCTGGTCGAGATGCGTGCCATCACCTGGCGCGGTGTAGTTCCGACCGGTGCACTGCCGACCATCGAAGAGATCCCCGCGGACCTCGTCGAGAAGGCTGCAGAGTACCGCGAGAAGCTGCTCGAAACCGTTGCCGAGTCCGACGAAGCTCTCATGGAGAAGTACTTCGGCGGCGAAGAGCTCACGGTCGAGGAAATCAAGGGCGCCATCCGCAAGATGACGGTCGCTTCCGAGCTGTACCCGGTCATCTGTGGCTCCGCGTTCAAGAACAAGGGCGTTCAGCCCATGCTCGACGCAGTCATCGATTACCTGCCGAACCCGCTGGACATCGGCGAGGTCGTCGGCCACAAGCTCGGTGACGAAGAAGTAGAGATCACTCGCAAGCCGAGCAAGGAAGAGCCGTTCTCGGCTCTCGCCTTCAAGATCGCTGCTCACCCGTTCTTCGGCAAGCTGACCTTCGTCCGCGTGTACTCGGGTCGTATCGATCCGGGCGCTCAGGTGCTCAACGCAACCAAGGGCAAGAAGGAGCGCATCGGAAAGCTCTTCCAGATGCACGCCAACAAGGAGAACCCGGTAGACGAGGCCGTAGCCGGCCACATCTACGCAATGATCGGCCTCAAGGACACCACCACCGGTGACACCTTGTGCGATCAGGCGAGCCCCATCGTCCTCGAGTCGATGTCGTTCCCCGCGCCGGTCATCCAGGTCTCCATCGAGCCCAAGACCAAGTCCGACCAGGAAAAGCTGGGCGTCGCGATCCAGAAGCTCGCCGAAGAGGATCCGACCTTCTCGGTCGAACTCGACGAAGAGACCGGTCAGACCGTCATCGGCGGTATGGGCGAGCTCCACCTCGACATCCTCGTCGACCGCATGCGTCGCGAGTTCAAGGTCGAGGCGAACGTCGGTAAGCCGCAGGTTGCGTACCGCGAGACCATCACCAAGAAGGTCGAGAAGCACGACTACACCCACAAGAAGCAGACGGGTGGCTCGGGCCAGTTCGCAAAGGTCATCATCGCTCTGGAGCCTTTCGTGGGCGAAGACGGTGCTACCTACGAGTTCGAGAACAAGGTCTCCGGCGGACGTATCCCGCGCGAGTACATCCCCTCCGTGGATGCCGGTGCGCAGGACGCGATGCAGTACGGTGTTCTCGCCGGCTACCCGCTCGTGAACCTGAAGCTGTCGCTGCTCGATGGTGCTTACCACGACGTCGACTCCTCGGAAATGGCGTTCAAGGTTGCCGGTTCGCAGGCACTGAAGGAAGCCGCCCGCAAGGCCGGCCCCGTCATTCTCGAGCCGCTCATGGCTGTCGAGGTCACAACGCCCGAGGAATACATGGGCGACGTGATCGGCGACCTCAACTCCCGCCGTGGCCAGATTCAGGCCATGGAGGAACGCAGTGGTGCCCGTGTCGTGAAGGCGCTGGTTCCGCTCTCGGAGATGTTCGGTTACATCGGTGACCTGCGGTCGAAGACCCAGGGCCGTGCGAACTTCTCCATGGTGTTCGATTCCTACGCAGAGGTTCCCGCGAACGTCTCGAAGGAAATCATCGCCAAGGCGACGGGCGAGTAAGCACAGCGAGCTCCCCAGCCCGCGCCGGCAAGCGACTTCGGTTTCTTCCGGCACGAAGCACGACCAAGTAACAACCAACCGCACTGCTGCATACGGCAAGCAACAACAGTCCAGGAGGACACAAAGTGGCGAAGGCGAAGTTCGAGCGGACGAAGCCGCACGTGAACATCGGCACCATTGGTCACGTCGACCACGGCAAGACCACGACGACGGCGGCCATCACCAAGGTTCTCGCGGATGCATTCCCCGACCTGAACGAGGCTTCGGCCTTCGATCAGATCGACAAGGCTCCCGAGGAAAAGGCTCGTGGCATCACGATCAACATCTCGCATGTTGAGTACCAGACGGAAAAGCGCCACTACGCGCACGTCGATGCACCGGGTCACGCCGACTACATCAAGAACATGATCACCGGCGCAGCTCAGATGGACGGCGCTATCCTCGTCGTCGCAGCTACCGACGGCCCGATGCCCCAGACGCGCGAGCATGTCCTGCTCGCTCGCCAGGTCGGCGTTCCTTACATCCTCGTCGCCCTGAACAAGGCCGACATGGTTGACGACGACGAGATCCTCGAGCTCGTCGAGATGGAGGTCCGCGAACTGCTGGCCGCTCAGGAATTCGACGAGGAAGCCCCCGTCATTCCGATCTCGGCACTCAAGGCACTCGAGGGTGACCCGAAGTGGACGCAGTCCATTCTCGACCTGATGGCTGCTGTCGACGAGTCCATCCCGGACCCGGTCCGCGAGACGGACAAGCCCTTCCTCATGCCCGTCGAGGATGTCTTCACGATCACCGGCCGTGGCACCGTTGTCACCGGTCGTATCGAGCGCGGCTCGGTCAACGTGAACGAGGAGGTGGAGATCGTCGGCATCAAGGAGACCTCCACCAAGACCACCGTCACGGGTATCGAAATGTTCCGCAAGCTGCTCGACTCGGGCCAGGCCGGCGACAACGTCGGACTGCTCGTTCGTGGCATCAAGCGCGAAGATGTCGAGCGTGGACAGGTTGTCGTCAAGCCGGGCACCACGACTCCCCACACGGAGTTCGAGGGCCAGGCATACATCCTGTCGAAGGACGAGGGCGGCCGCCACACCCCGTTCTTCAACAACTACCGCCCGCAGTTCTACTTCCGTACCACGGACGTTACGGGCGTCGTGACGCTGCCTGAGGGCACCGAGATGGTCATGCCCGGTGACAACACCGAGATGTCCGTCAAGCTCATCCAGCCTGTCGCCATGGACGAGGGCCTGCGCTTCGCAATTCGCGAAGGCGGCCGTACGGTCGGCGCCGGCAAGGTTGCCAAGATCATCAAGTGAGACTCTCGTCTCGCTAGCTGATTCACAGCACTAGAAAAGGCGCTCATTCCCTTCGGGGAGTGAGCGCCTTTTCTGTGTTTGTTTGCTTCTTACCTACTTGGTGGCTTCGACCCGGTCGAGATGCAGCAGAACCTGCACCGCGACGGGTGAGCCGTCGAGGCTTCGCCTGGTTGCACCGGCGATGCGTTCGGCCGAAGCGGTGAATCCGGCGACGTCGATCGCCGGATCTGCGGTGACGACAATCGACAGCGTCGGCAGGCCGCGATCGATCGTCGCTTTGCTTCTGGTGCTTCGCACGCCGCTCAGCTGGGCGAGTTCGGCAGCTACACCGTCGGCAACCGGTCCGAGGTCCACGCTGACGTCGGTACCGGATTCGTTGTGCCGCAAAGTGACTGCGCTCGTTCGGCGCCGGCGAAGGTTCAGGTACAAAAGCCCGAAACCGGTGACGACGCAGAGAACAAAGGTGCCAGAGAGGACCCAGTGCCACCAAGGTTGCTCCGGAAGGCCGAAGAGGACTTCCCGATCAAGTCGTGACACCCAGGTTCGAATCAGCGAGGCACCCGCGTCCCACGCGATGGCGTATGCGCCGGCCGCGAGGAGCGCGATTCCGACAATGAGGACGATGGTCCGATCGACCGCGGAGATCCAACGGTTCACGAGGCGTCCTTTCGTCGGACTGCGGCTTCTCGTCGTGCGGCGGTTTCTCTCACGACCACCGAAAGTTGCAGTGGCTGCTGCAGTATCGCGAGGTGAGGCCGAACGGCTTCGTCGACGGCCGCGGCAAGTTGGGCGCGATCGCCACCGGTGGATTCGACGTGGACTTTGACGTGTTTGCGGTCCACGCTGGTGTGGGCCGAGCTGACGCCGGGAACGATCGCTGCGTGGCTACTGCACAGACGTGCGATGTCCGTCGGTCGCATCCATACCGTCGATGCACTCGGGTTGCCCAGTGGGACATGGGTTTTAGCGCGGCGTTTGATCGCCGACATGATCAGGACCACGCCCGCGACGACGGCAGCGATTGCCACAGGAAGCAGCCACGGTTGCCAGTGCAGACGCGACGTCCATTCCACGGAGTTTCGGATCCAGGGTGCCGATTCGAAAGTTCCACGGTTGATGAACCATTCGCGGGAGACCACGAACGCGAGCGCGAGCAGGCCGCAGGCGATGACGACGGCGGAGACCGCGGCGGCCGGGTTCGCGGACGGAACTCGCGGTGCAATCGGATCCGAGAGCGCCTCCTGTGCAGGGCCTTCCGCGATCTCGACGCCGGAAACGCAAGAATCGTCGGTGCCCTCGGTTGCCGCGATCATGACGTTCATGTCGTGGAGGGGCAGGCCGGTCAGCGACTCGACGCTGCGTCCGACTTCCGCTCGCACGCGCCCGGTCAGTTCGGTGACCGAACACGGCCAGGACACGGCGAGGAAGAGGTTGATGGCGACGGCGTCGCTGCCCATCGAGATGTCGGCTCGCGGAAGGTCGCGTCCGGTCAAGCGGGTCAAACCGCCGGACTGGCGGACCACTCCCGGTACGTTTACCGCTGCGGCCGTGGCGATCTTGGCCATCGCCCGGTCCTTGATGACCAGCGAACCGCGTAGGCCGGGATCGTCTGCCGCGCTCGAATCAACTGGCTCAGCCACGGCCACGGCTTCGAAGGATCGCGCCGAGATCGAGATGTCCGTCGCGGTGCGCTCCGATCGCCATACCGGCGGCGCCGAGCAGGACTGCGAAGACGAATCCGCTGAATCCACCCATGATTCCGGCGAGCGCGAGGAGCAGACCGACCAGCAGTCCGACGGTTGTGCTGTTCATGTCAGTTCCCTTCTCGAATGTTCGGTGCAATGTCGGTGACGGTGGAAGACTCTGTGACTACATTCTCGGAGATATCCGGCAGGTACCCCGCTGTCGACAGGTCTCCGACGGTGACGTCGACCGGTACGTCGACCAACTGCGCCACCACAGCTCGGACACGTTCGGCGACGCTGCGAACGTCGGCCGGGTAGTGAACGGAAATATGTACCGCACAGGAGTTTTCGTCGACGACGACGCCGGTGATTCGGCGCCCTGGTAGGTAGGTTCCCACCTCACCGAACTGCCCGCCGTGCAAATCTGCCACTTCCGGGATCGCAAGAACGGCGTCGGCGACAACCTCGGCCGCGTCGATCTCGCGGCCGGCGTCGGCGGTACTCACTGAACCCTCGGCTTGGCTTCCGGATCGGTACTGCCGCCGCTCTCTGCATCCTCGAAGAGCATGACGTCGAAGACGGTGATGTTGACCTCGGTGACCTCGAGACCCGTCATGCTTTCGACTGCGGCAATGACGTTTCGGCGGATCCCTACCGCCAGTTCGTGGAGTGCGACGCCGTACTCGGCGACGATTCCGATGTCGATGGCGGCTTGTTTCTCGCCCACCTCCACCGCCACGCCCTGGGCATGGTTGACGCGGGCGCCCGGTATGCGGTCGCGAAGTGCCCCCACCGCACGCGCTGTGCCCCCGCCGACGTCGTACACGCCGTTGATCTCGCGGGTCGCGATACCGGCGATCTTGGCGACCACGGCGTCGGCGATGATCGTCTTGCCCTGGGTGCTGACTAGTTCCGCGCCACCGTCGGCGCCGAATCGGACGCTGTTCTTTTCACTGGAATCGCTGGTCATGGGGGCTCCCTGCTCATGTGTCAGTGCGTGCGTCTGAAGTACTTACAACTGTAGTGACTGGTCGGTGGCCATGCGGGATGCACCACACCTACTCCGGCATTTCGTATGGCAGAGTCGGAGGCAAATAGTGACGGCGTTCATAGTGGGCGCTGCAAGTGACGTGGGTCGGACAGGGTGGTACGTGGTGGCACGGATAGTGATCGTGGGTGCGGGTTTGTCGGGACTGCGGACCGTCGAGGAACTACGACGAGCGGGTTTCGACGGCGAGTTGACGCTCGCCGGTGGGGAAACGCATCTGCCTTACGACAGGCCTCCGTTGTCGAAGGAAGTGATCCGTGGTGACAAGGACGAGACAACGCTGCGCCCGGCCGAGTTCTACGTAGAGAACAAGGTGGACCTCAAGCTCGGTTCGCCGGCAACTTCGGTGGACACTGCTGCCAAGTCCGTGGCGTTCGCCGACGGATCCACCCTGGACTACGACGAGTTGATCATCGCGACCGGACTGACTCCGCGTCGAATCGCCGGCCTTCCGGAGCTGACCGGAGTGCACGTTCTGCGCTCCATCGAGGAGGCGTTGTCCCTTCGCGCCGACTTGGCTCCCGGCAAGCGCGCGCTGATCGTCGGGGCCGGCTTCATCGGTTGTGAACTGGCCGCGAGCATGAAGTCTCACGGCGTCGACGTCGTCCTGCTCGAACCCCAACCGACACCGCTGGCATCGGTGCTGGGCCCTGTCGTCGGCGCTCTCGTCGAACGTCTACACCGGAACGAGGGCATCGACGTCCGCGTCGGCACCGGCTTGACCTCGCTGTCCGGTGAGGGAGCGGTTGCCGCCGCGACCTTGAGCGACGGTTCGGAGATCCCGGTCGACGTGGTGGCGATCGGAGTCGGCTCGGTGCCAGTCACGGGATGGCTCGACGGTTCGGGGATCGAACTCGACAACGGAGTGCTCTGCGACGGCGTCGGCCGCACCAGCACCGAACACGTCTGGGCGGTCGGCGACGTCGCGTCCTGGCAGATCGGCGATCGACGCAAGCGTGTCGAACACTGGACCAACGCGGGGGACCAGGCCAAGATCCTGGCAGGCGCCATCACCGGAACCGGTGATCCGGATGCGCCGGCGCAGGTTCCGTACTTCTGGAGCGATCAGTACGACGTCAAGATCCAGGCGTTGGGGACCGTCGCACCCACGGACACCGTTCACATCGTCAAGGACGACGGCCGCAAGTTCGTCGCCTACTACGAGCGTGACGGTGTGTTGGCCGCTGTCGTCGGCGGAGGTAGCGCGGGGGCCGTGATGAAGATGCGTGCAAAGATCGCGGCCGGCACGCCCATCTCGGACGTGTTGGAGTCCACACCAGCCTGAACGGATGAGGCAGGTCCGGTTCCGAGACGATAGATTTGTGCGGTGATCGTTGCACTCATCGACTCGGGACTGGGCCTGCTCCCTACCTCTGCGTGGCTCAGACGCCTGCGCCCGGATCTCGATCTGGTGCTGTCCCTGGATCCGGACGGCGCCCCCTGGGGGCCCAAGCCGGAGCCGTGGGTCATCGACCGGGTCCTCGGTGCGGTGCGGCGGAGCCTCGATCGTGGAGCTCAGGTCATTGTTCTCCCATGCAATACCGCCAGCGTCACAGCGCTGCCGCACGTCCGCGAACTCGTCGGACCGCAAGTGCCCGTCATCGGAACCGTGCCCGCGATCAAGCCCGCTGCCGCCGTGTGCGATTCGGTGGCGATCTGGGCGACCGCCGCGACAACTGCCAGCCGGTACCAAGCCGATCTGATCGAGCAGTTCGGCAACGGCGCCAAGGTCGTCGGGGTGCCGTGCCACGGCCTGGCCGATTCGATAGATCTCGGTGATCGCGCAGCCGCGCTTGCTGCCATCGATTCCGCGGTTGCCCGTACGCCGGACGACGTCAGCGGCGTTGTCCTCGGGTGCACCCACTACCCACTGCTCGCCGACGAAATCGCAGCGAGGTTGCCGGCGGGCGTCACACTCTTCGACAGCGCGGAAGCCGTTGCACGACAGACTTTGCGGCGGATCGACGGGCTCGGCGCCGCGGGCGTGGGATCGGGAACCGTCGAGGTATTTGTGAGCGGGAGGCCGGGCGCGCTACCGCCCAGCGCCGAAGCCTTCGACGCCGGGCGGTTGTTGGGCGCGATCAAAGCCTGATCCAGCCTGTATTCAGCCATTCATCAATGGGCAGCAACGCCGCCGTGTCCCCCGTGATGCATCCGCGCACTCATCACCGGCATCGCACTCACCGCGACCACAACTGTCAAGGCCCCGACCACCCAGGCTGTCCACGACGCACCGCGCAGAGCGTCGAAGTTCATGACCCAGGGTGAAATGAACATCAAGACGCCGAAAACGCCCATCGCGTAATCTGCCATGGCCAGGTCCGGACGTGCCATGTGCGCCAGACCCGACAGTGCAACCAGGACACCCAGGACGACGAGTGACCACATTGCCCGATCGGTGGTGTCGAGCCACATCGGCGAGAGAGCCGCAAAGACGCCGAGAACCACCGCGACGGCATCTTGCATTCGATTCCACGACTTCATGACGAGACCTCCAAAGACGAGAGTGTGTCCACCTGTAGTACACGCCCGCGGAAGATCGAGATCAACTCTCCGCCAATTGCATTCGTGTTGCAGTTAGGGTCGATGCGGGGGTTCGAATATCAAGATTTGTGACCATTCGTCCGGATTGACACGAGCCCACGCGGCGCGCTTGCCGCGATATGTCCCGAGAGTGCCATGAGGGTGAGGGTGGTGAATGCGATAGCGGCGGTGATCATGGGTGGTCCTTTCACTGTCTGTCCCCGAGTGTCGTCTGCCGACCTGTGGCCGAGCAGGGCACACGGTGTGAGGACGCTGAGAATCGAAGAGTCAGCGCGGGCGGCCCGTGAGAAGGTTCTGGGGTGACGCAATCGAGTGCCCAGGACGTGATCGAGCAGTTGGCCGATCTCGCGGATCCCGCAGATGCCGTCCACCTTCAGCGGTTCTTCAAGACGGGGCCGGGGGAGTACGGCGAGGGTGACGTCTTCATCGGAGTGCGAGTGCCGAAGACGCGTTCGGTGGTGAAGAAGCATGTGGGCCTCGCGTTGCCTCAGATACGCCTCCTTCTCGACAGCGACGTTCACGAGCACCGGTTGGCCGGGCTGCTGATCCTGGTCGCTCAGTTCGAAAAAGTCAGTCGCCCAGAATTTTTTGACGACGAGAGTCGCGCCCGCATCGCCGACTTCTATCTCACCGCTGTCGAGGACGGGCGGGTGAACAATTGGGATCTCGTGGATTCGTCGGCCGGCCAGATTCTCGGCGGCTGGCTGTACGACCGAGATCGCCGGCTGATCTTCGAGCTTTCCGATTCGGGTGACCTGTGGCGACGACGGGTGGCGCTGCTGACGACGTACGGCTTCATCACGCGCGGTGACGCGTCGACCACGCTCGAACTTGCCGCACAGGTGCTGGGTGATCGACGGGACCTGACCCAGAAAGCGATGGGCTGGATGCTCCGCGAGGTGGGCAAGCGGGTGGATCGGGATTTGTTGACCGGCTTCCTTACTGAGAATGCAGCAGACATGGGACGCACGGCGCTGAGCTACGCGTGCGAACACCTGACCGCAGACGAGCGAGCGCACTTCCGAGCAGCCCGCTAGACGACTACCGCTCGGTAGGTTGTGGGACGATTCTCGGTATGCCCGCCATCCGTGTCGAGGCGTCTCGAATTGTGACGATCGGTTCACTGATCGCTGCCGGCGTCGCAGCTCTGTGTTATCTCGTGTACTCCGTTCGAGCCGTCGAACCCGTTGATTTTCTCGTCTACCGTTATGCCGCCCAGGCATTTGCCGCAGGCTCGAACATCTACGAGAGCAATCTTGTCGGCCCGTTGATCGTCGACGAGGGCATGCCGTTCACCTACACCCCGTTCGCGGTGATCTTCCTCTGGCCGACTGTTCTCTTCGACTGGTGGACTGCCTATCTGCTGTGGTCGGGGTTGTGCATCGCGGCCGTCGTGTGGACGGTCGCAAGGTTCACTCCCGCGCGCGTCCCGAAGCGGCCCCTGGTCATGGCGGCATTGGTCCTGGCTGTGTCGGTGACGCCCATCGTCAGTGCACACATCTCCTTCGGCCAGGTGAACCTGGTGCTGATGGTGCTCGTCCTGTTCGACGTGACCCGCCGGGAGGATTCGAGATTCGGCCGATGGATTCCGCGAGGACTTCTGATCGGCGTCGCGGCTGCGATCAAGCTGACGCCCGCTCTGTTCGTCGTCTACTTCGTCGTGACGAAGCAGTGGCGGCTCGCGATCTGGAGTTCGATCGGATTTGCCGCGTCAACGGCCGTCGCAGTACTGGTCGACCCGGCCGTCAGCTGGACCTTCTGGTCGGACGTCGTCTGGAATCTCAGCGATCGGGTGGACTTGAGCGGGCAGGCGATCGCGAGTGCCGGCAACAGTTCGCTGCAGGGTGGACTTGCGGCCCTGGGCACCTGGACGGCGGCGCTGGCGATGCCGTTGACCGTGCTGTGCGCGGCGGCAGCGCTCTGGGTCGCCCGAGATGTCTATCGCGTCGGGCGTGCGGTCGATGCGGCGTTGGTGATCGGATTGAGTGCGCCGATCTTGTCGCCGATCAGCTGGATACACCACTGGGTGTATCTCGTGCCCGCTGCAGTCACGGTTCTCTTTCGGCTTCGATCGCCCCTGCAGTTCGGTGCCGCAGCACTGGGGTTGGCGCTCGTCTACTGCGGGCCGAGTATGGGGCAGCAGTTCATCGAGACGTCGCCGCTCCTGCTGCCGTTGGGGTTGGTCCTTCGTGAGGGTTTCCTGATCGTGACCGTGGTACTGATCTTCGCGCTGTGGCGGTTGCCCACAACGGCGCCTGCGTGGGTTTCGGAGTGTGGATCAGACGGCTCAGGAGATGACTCGGAACATGACAAAGCCCCCGATTCCGCAGGGAATCAGGGGCCGTCATGCGTGGAAGCAGGGCTTAGAACTCGATCTTCAGGTGATCGGTGATCGGCTTTGCCTGGCAACCGAGAATGTAACCGTTCGCCACGTCCTCGGCGTCGAGGATTTCGGAATTGTCCATTTGAACTTCGCCTTCGGTGACGGTGCAGGCACACGAGCCGCACTCACCTTCCTGGCAGGAATACGGTACGTCGAGGCCCTTGGCGAGCATGATGTCGACGAGCGTCTGCTTGCGCGGCCAGACGAGGGTGTGGGTTTCACCGTCCAGTTCGACCTCGACAGTCGCGGCGTCGGCTGCTTCCTCGTCGGAGACCTCGGCTACCTCGACGTCACGGAACGGGTCGCCGGCGAGTGAATTGAAGACCTCGGCGTGAACCTGGGTGCGGGGCATGCCGGCCTCTGCCAGTGCCTTGTGGACGGCGTCCATGAAGGGGCCGGGGCCGCACATGAAGGCTTCGTACGAGACAAATGGCTTGGCCAGCGTCGCCAACTGCGAGACGGCGGGCAGTCCCTGCACGGTTTCGATCCAGTGGACAACGGTGAGGCGGCCGGGGTGTTGCGCCGCCAACTCGCGAAGTTCGGCGCCGAAGATGACGGACTTCTCGTCGCGATTCGCGTAGATCAGCACGACATTGCCGCTGCCCTGCGTGAGGGCGGACTTGAGGATCGAGATCACCGGAGTGATCCCGCTGCCTGCACCGAAGAGCAGGAAGTCGTGATCGAGCGACTTGGGCGTGAAGACACCTGACGGCGGCAGCACTTCGATGGTGTCGCCGACCTGGAGTTTGTCGCATAACCAGTTGGAGCCGTAGCCGTCGACGGTTCGCTTGACGGTCACCTTGGGGGCGTCGTCGGTGAAGGGCGAACTGGCCAGGGAGTAGCAGCGAGCGACCGAGCCGGTCTGATCACTCGGGATGCGCAGGGTCAGGAATTGACCGGGCTTGTAGTCGAACTTGTCCTTCAGTTCTGCGGGAATTTCGAACACCAGCGACCGGGCGTCGGAAGTCTCTTCGATGACTCCGGACACGGTGAGTACCGCCGATCGCGAGCTGTGCGGTACCTCGACTGTCGTCATCGCGAAGCTAGTCCTCTCGTGAAGCTGGGTAAAGCGCAGGTCAGTGAAGTGCAACATCTAGAACGTGTTCTAGTTCAATGTTAGCAGTGATGAAAAGCTACTGGGGATCGTAGTCGCCGAGCAACACGTTCCCGATCAGCGGGAACCACCTCGGTCTGATCGGGCCGTCCTGGCAGTCCGGGGCGGGGCCGACCTGCCCGAACGGGCGGTTCGCGGGCGGCGTCCGGGCGGTTGAGCTGCCGAAGCCTGTGCACGGGCTGTTTGTCGGTACACAGTGGAAACCAGGTGAGACGCCGGTCACAAAGAATCGGCTCGAATCCCTCCCGCAGTCACATTCGTGCACATCCCCGAGGAGATACCGATGGCTATCGAGCTCAACCAGATCTGGGACTTTCCCATCAAGGAGTTCCACCCCTTCCCGCGCGCCCTGATGGGTGTGGGCGCTCACGACATCATCGGGGTGGAGGCCAAGAACCTCGGCTTCAAGCGCACCCTTCTGATGACAACCGGTCTGCGCGGTTCGGGCATCATCGAGGAACTGGTCGGCAAGATCGAGTACCAGGGTGTCGAGGTCGTGCTCTACGACAAGGTCGAGTCGAATCCCAAGGACTACAACGTCATGGAGGCCGCGGCTCTCTACCAGAAGGAGAAGTGCGACTCGATCATCTCGATCGGCGGTGGTTCGAGCCACGACGCCGCCAAGGGTGCTCGCGTCGTGATCGCACACGACGGTCGCAACATCAACGAGTTCGAGGGCTTCGCCAAGTCCACCAACAAGGAGAACCCGCCGCACATCGCCGTATCCACCACGGCCGGTACGGGTTCCGAGACGTCGTGGGCGTACGTCATCACCGACACGTCGGACATGAACAACCCGCACAAGTGGGTCGGCTTCGACGAGGCGACCATCGTCACCCTGGCGATCGACGACCCGCTGCTCTACTACACCTGCCCTCAGCACTTCACCGCGTACTGCGGCTTCGACGTACTCGCGCACGGCAGTGAGCCTTTCGTGTCTCGTCTCGATTTCGCGCCCTCGCTCGGTAACGCGATCTACTCGGTCGAGTTGGTCGCGAAGAACCTGCGCGAGGCTGTCTTCGAGCCGCGCAACCTCAAGGCTCGCGAGGGAATGATGAACGCGCAGTACATCGCCGGGCAGGCCTTCAACTCCGGCGGACTCGGCATCGTTCACTCGATCTCGCACGCGGTCAGTGCCTTCTTCGACAGCCATCACGGTCTGAACAACGCCATCGCGTTGCCGCGTGTGTGGGAGTACAACCTGCCTTCGCGCTACGAGCGCTACGCCCAGTTGGCCGGTGCACTCGGTGTCGACACTCGTAACCTCACCACGGTTCAGGCTGCAGATGCTGCCGTCGAGGCGGCCATCCGTTTGGCCAAGGACGTAGGTATCCCCGACAACTTCGGTCAGGTTCGTACCGATTCGTACGCGAAGAACCAGATGAACACCAAGAAGTACGAGGGTCGTGGTGATGTCATCAAGGGTGACGAGAAGACTGTGCGCGCCATCTCCGAGCACATTCAGGACGACTGGTGCACCCCGGGTAACCCCCGTGAGGTCACCGTGGAGTCGATGATCCCGGTTGTCGATCACGCGATCAACAAGTCGTACTTCTAGCAGGGCCTCCGGCCCCGTGCGCGCTTAGGGAGTCCAGAGACTGCTTAAGCGCGCACGGGGGGCTTGCCCCCATGAAAGGTGTTCAATGTCCAATCGCAGTTTCTCCAGCGGATTCGAAGTGAAAGATGCTCTGCGAGAGCAGGACTACATCGCGGACGACGAGTTTGCGGTAGTCGTTCATCTGGCGACGGCGCTGGGGCGTCCGCTCCTGCTCGAAGGTCCGGCCGGTGTCGGCAAGACGGAACTGGCGAAGTCTCTGGCTGCGATCGGGGGCCGCAAACTGGTGCGATTGCAGTGCTACGAAGGGCTGGACGACAATCGCGCCCTGTACGAATGGGACTACGCGAAGCAACTCCTGCACGTGCAGATGCTCCGCGACCGGATCAGCGATCAGGTCTCCGAGTTCGACAGCGTAGCCGAAGCGTCGAAGTTTCTGGCCGATCAGGATTTCGGTTTGTACTCCGAGAACTTCTTGTCCGTGCGGCCGCTGCTCGAAGCGATCCTCTCACCCGAACCGGTGGTGCTCCTGGTCGACGAGGTGGACCGCACCGAGGAATCGATGGAAGCGTTGCTACTGGAGATCCTTGCCGAACAGCAGATCACCATCCCCGAGGTCGGCACGTTCGAGGCCCGATCGCAGCCCTGGGTCATCTTGACGTCCAACGACACTCGCGAACTCTCGCCGGCTCTCAAGCGGCGCTGTCTGCATTACCATCTCGGCTATCCGACGTCGGAGCGTGAACGCGAGATCGTCACGGCCCGAGCACCGGAGGTAGATGCGGCCACGGCCACGGAGGTTGTCGAATTGGCTCGCATCCTGCGTGATCTCCCGCTGCGCAAGAGCCCGTCCATCTCGGAGGTCATCGACGCTGCCAGAGCCGCAACAGTGCTCGCGGCCAGCGGATTCGACACCGCCTCCGACGCCAAGGTGCGCGACATCTTGCTGACGGCGTTGCTCAAGTACTCGTCCGACGTGACGCTGGCCAAGGAGCGATTCGACGGAAAGCTTCTCGAATCATCTTCGCGCGACGGTGGTGAACCGATCGAGCGAGCCACTGTGGCAAGCAAACCCGCCAACACGACGACGGCCGTGTTCCGGGGAACCGGCGGACGCGACCCCCATCAACAGGGAATCCGCGGCGGCAGCGGAATCCGTTCGACGCGATGACGACGCTCGGTGGCCTCGCCGTGTGGCAGCCGTCGTTTGTTCTCGACGTGGTGTCCGCGAGCTTCGGCCGATTGCTGAGGGCGGCCGGAGTTTCCGCGTCACCGGCCGAGGTCATCGAGGTTCGGCGTGTCCTCGCGATGGTCGGCGCCTCGGATCGCGAGACATTGCGAGCGTGTCTCCGGGCAGTGTGCGCCAAGTACTCTCACGAGCAGGCCGGTTTCGAGCGGGCGTTCGACGCGCTGTTCCGGCCGGCCGCAGGCAAAGAACACGCCGAGCGGATGGCATCGCGAGCCGAGGTGGCGGACGGTCTGCCCACCGCGCTCGGGATCGACGAGGATCAAGAAGTTGGTCGGTACGCCGAGTACAACGAGCGTGCGGCCGAGGTAGGCGACTACTTCGACACTCCGGAGGCGGAGAAGGGCTTCAACCCTCACAAGGACGACGACGATGTGTCGATGACGTCGAGTGACGCCGAACTGTCGGTCGATACCGGTTCGGAGACCGGTCGACGCGGGGTCAGTTACACGGTCGACGTGGACCGTGCAGCCTCGGCGGTGGTCGGTGGCCTCAGTACCAGTGTTGCTGCAGCAGTAGTCGGTTCGTTGTCGTGGGACGATCCTACGTCCATCCTGGCCTGGCTGGACGCCTACGACCCGAGCAAGGCGTACGCGGACGTCTCCGACGACGGACCGTTGACGCAGGCGCAATTGAATCGGCTCGTCGAGGCAGTCGAAGCGTTTGTGCAAGCGCTCTCGGCCGCTGCGCTGGCCGAATCCGCTCCCGATGCGCCGGACAGTGAATCTGCTGCCGGTGCAACGCACAACGACATCGAACTCGCGTGCCACGAGGTGCTTCGGCGGATGCGAGGTCCGTCCAGGCCTCGACCCCGTGAGCGCTCTCGTGGGCATCTCGACATGCGCCGCACGGTCCGTTCGAGCCTGCGTACCGACGGAATACCCTTCCATCTGGTCGTGAAAGCCCCTCGCCCCGATCGTGTTCGGCTGCTTCTGATCGCAGACGTGTCATTGTCCGTGCGCCCCATCACCGCGTTCACTCTGCGGATGGCTCAGGCAATGCATCGGCGGGCAGATCGTTGCGAAGTACTCGCATTCGTCGATCGTCCGGTCGACGTGACCGAGACCCTTCTCGCCAGTAGTGGTGACGGCGCACTGGCCGCGGTACTCGCGCACCCGGGTCTGGATCTGGAAGCCAGCAGCGATTACGGGCGGGTGCTCACAGAATTGTTGGACGAGCACGGAAACACCTTGAACTCACGGACGTCTGTCATCATCGTGGGCGACGGTCGGTGCAACGGGTTGCCCCCGCAGGCGGACAAGCTCGAGGAACTCCGCCGAAAGGTCCACCGTCTGGCCTGGATCACGCCGGAACCACAGCGTTACTGGAACCAGGCATCGTGCGCGATGCCGGAGTATTCGGAGATCTGCGACGAGGTTGTTGTTGCCCGAGATGCCGCGCAACTGATGGCAAAGGCCGCTGAACTGGGGCACGCACTTCGCTGATGTCAGTGCACTTCACCGATGTCACTGCGCGATCTGTCGTGAACTAGTTTGATCTCATGTCCGAAATCAGGGGATCGATCTGGCGACCGATCGCGGCGCTGACAGTGCTCGGCGCCGTGTGTGGGGTTGTGGCGCTCGGCGTGTTTCAGTGGTGGTGGAAGTCGTTGGCGTCACCGCACATTCTCACCGGAGGATCCTATCGGGAACCGTTTTCCGAACCGACATACACCGGACCCATATTCATGGACCTCTTTCCGGCAGAACCTGCCCCGTGGTTGTACTCGGGACTGGTCCTCGGACCGACTGTGGTCGGCTTGCTCGCCGGGATCGTGTTCGTGGTCTTCGTCCGGTGTAATCGCGCGCAGAACCGCGCGAGTACACCGGACGAATCATCAGAGCGCTAGCAACGCGCGCGAGCGCAGGCGAGGGTCTGCCAACGGACGTAGCGCCAATCGCAGCAGGACCAAGGCGTTGTCGTCGCCGGCGATCCTGTTGACTTTCAACGTATTGCACTCGACGCACTGGTGAACGAGCATCCATTCACCGTCTTGCCGGACCGACAGGGACAGCGCCGCCATTGCGCCTCTGCACTGTTGTGCTCGGTCGCCGGGAATACGTCCATCGACGTGTCGGCTTGCCAGACAGTTCGGGCAGTGGTTCCGATGGGCGGTGCCCGGCGCCGCAGTGGAGATGTCCAAACGGCATGTGAGACAACGGAAGCTCGATCCTTGTTCTCCGCCGATTCCGTGCAGTACGTGCTTGGCCCGTTGCGGTGCCCGCCGCGCGCGGGTGCTGGGATTCCTACGTGGCATCTGATTCCCCTTCACAAGTCGCCGAAGGCTTCGAGCGGGAAGGGCGGTTGCGCGAGCGGCCGCACTGCCATTCTCATCAACAACAACTGGTTGTCGTCTCGGCTGACGGGGTTGGAGGTGAGTTCGAAGCATTGTGCGCAGCGGTGGATGATCATCCAATCGCCACTACGCAGCACCGCGATGGAAATGGGGGCCATCCGCATTCCGCAGTCTGACGGCCCACCTTCCACCTGGTCGAACAGGTGTCGGGAATGCAGGCAACTGGGGCAATGGTTTCGGCGATCGCCGTCGGGGCCGTGCGTCATGACGGTGAGCCCGCACTGAACGCAGGAGAAGGTGTCGGTATTCGAGATGGAATTGTGTGATCGAGGCACTGGAGAACTCCTAGCTGAGTGAACAAAGCAGGTAGGAGCAGGCCGAGGGGGCCTCGCGGCTGTCAGTCCGTCGTTTGGAATCAGGTTCCGCGGATCAGTAGGTGATCTCGAGGATTGCGGACAGGGCAGGGGCGAGAGGCGCGCTCGGCGCGGGCTGGGTCATAAACACCTTCTGAATCGGTTCTACGGGCCACTCTGGCCGCAACCGAAAGTACAGCGGGACCTTCTCGCCGCGCCATTCATTTTCCCGAGACGCCTTACCTGCCCGAACGGGTAGGTAAGCGCCTCTCCTTCGGTGGGTGTGCCCCGTCTGCTGTCCGCGTAGGCTCGGGGCCAGCGATTGTAAGGTGGATCACACCAGTTTGTGCACGTGGGAGTTGATGCGCTGAGAGCGACGGATGCGAAATCCCGACCGGAGATCTCAGAGCAGCGAGAGGAGAGTGGGGTCGTGTCCGTGGCTTATCCGGATGCTGTGAACCACGGTGTTCATCGCCGCGGTACTGCTGCTCGACTGGTCAAATTTCACGCCCCCGAGATCGTCTTCGGCATCGGTTCCCTGGTCGAGGCAGCACACGCGACTCTGAGGTTCGGCGGGTTCCGACCGTTCCTGGTCACCGATCCCGGTCTGATCGACGCCGGATGGGTCAGCGAACTCGAAGGCCATCTCACCGAGCAGGGGTTGACCGCGACGGTGTGGTCAGGGCTGACGCCCAACCCCAAGGACTTCGAGATCGCGGCCGGATTCGAGGTGTACCAGGAAGGCGAGTGCGACGTCATCATCGCGCTCGGCGGCGGTTCCGTCATCGACGCGGCAAAAGGTGTTGCCGTCCTCGCTGCCAACGGCGGCAACATACTCGACTACGAGGGTGTCGATCAGGCGACAAAACCGATCCCGCCGTTGGTGATGGTTCCCACCACGTCCGGCACCGGCGCGGACGTGTCGCAGTTCTGCATCGTCACGGACACGACCCGCGGCACCAAGATCACCATCATCGGCCGGGCTCTGGTCCCCGATGTCACGGTCATCGATCCGCGGTTGCTCACGACGATGCCCGAGTGGCTCAACGCTGCAACGGGATTGGATGCACTGACGCACGGTATCGAGGCCTTCGTCTCGCTGGCGCACAATCCGTTGACCGATCATCACGCGCTCCGCGCTGTCGGGCTGGTGACCGAGAATCTGGTGCACACGATCCAGGACCCGATGGAGATGGAAGCGCGGTCGGTGATGGCGCAGGCGAGCCTCGAGGCCGGGTTGGCGTTCACCAACGCGATACTCGGCGCCGCGCACGCGATGAGCCATCAGGTGGGCGGCATGCTCGACCTGCCGCACGGCGTCATCAACGGAATTCTGTTGCCCCACGTCATCCGTTTCAATTCCACGACGGACGCTGCTCCCTTTGTTGCCATCGCTGCGGCACTGAGTCTTCCCGAGCAACACGGCACCCCGGAGGAAGCAGCGCTGGCGGTGGCCGATCGGGTCGAACGGCTCGCACGTGAGGTCGGAGTGCCGAAGGGGCTGGGGGAGTTGGGTGTTCGAGAGGAAGATCTGAGTAGGCTCGCCAGCTTCGCTTTGCTCGACGCCTGCATGTCCACCAATCCCCGGGAAGCGACGCAGGAGCAGATGGTGGCGTTGTTCAGAGGTGCCTTGTGAAGATGGGCGCTGCGAAGAGGGACGCTGTGAAGAGGGACGCTGTGAAGTGGTGGAGGCGATGACCGCGGACCTGTCCAGGCTCACCGGATTACGGTCGGGTAAGAGTTCGTTCTACCCGCAGTATCGCGGTGCGGCCGAGCGCCTCGAGCGCGTCGTACATGCGCTGGAATTGATCTCGCGGGCCTTGGTGCGCACCGTCGAGGGCCCGGAAACCCTGGTCTGTGCGGTCGCGGAAGCTGCCCGCGCTCATCTGAGTGCCAACTGGATAGTCTTCGCCTTGGCCGACGGAACCTTGCCCGACGCCGGGCCCCGGAGATTGGTCCTCGGTCCGGATGCGACGCCGTTCCTGGTCGACAATGTGGAGGGGCCACCGCTTCCGGAGGATGTCGTAGAATGCCTCGACGACATCCGTTACGGCAGAATCGAATCCAACTCGGTGATCGACGCTCACTACGCGTTTGTGCCGATCGTGCTCGGCGGTGGTGTGGTCGGCGCCTTTGCGGCCTGGACGCCGGCCAACCGGACGCTCGATACGACGGACGGTGCCGTGCTCAGCATTCTGGCCAGCCAGACTGCTGTGGCCCTGCAGAATTCGGCGCTCTATCAGCGCGGACAGTTACTGCTCGAACGTGCCGAAGATGCGTATGCGGAGGCCAATCGCACGGCGGCCGATCTTGCGGTGCGCAACAGCGAATTGGAGTCCACGCAGCGTCAGCTGGGAGTGGCGCATCGGCATCAGGTGGTCGACGACGAACGTCACAGGATCGCCCGCGAACTTCACGACAGTGTGACGCAAGCGGTGTTGTCGGCCGGCATGCAGATCGAGGTCTGCCGCAGCGACATCCCGGAGGCGGAGCGCAGTGAAAGACTGGACCTGGCAAAGGATTTGACCAGGCGGGCAGTCGAGCAGCTTCGTTCGGCGATCTACGCTCTCAATCATTCCTCGGACGCGGACAGGACGTCGCTGCCCGAGATGCTTGAGCAGCTCGGCGTGGTTCACATGCCCGACGAGTTGGCGGTCAGCGTTCGCGTCGGCGGTACCCCGTCAGAACTTCCGGGCGATGCCGAACACGCTCTTTTGCGGATCGCTGGGGAAGCCCTGTTCAACGCAGCGGTCCATGCTCACGCGAATCGGGCGGTACTCCGTCTGACCTATCGGGCGGACTCGGTGTTGCTGTCCGTCTCCGACGACGGTGATGGTGACCCCGCCCGGATGCGGCTGATTCTCAAACTCGCAGCCACCAACGATCTCGACGGCCGCCATCGCGGTCTCGCGAACATGCAGGCGCGAACCTTGGAGTTGGGTGGCGCGCTGGAAGTGCGACGGGCTCGGATCGGTGGGATTCAGATTCTCGTGCGACTACCACTGCCGCTGCCAGGGGCACTGCCGCTCGACTCGGGCATTGAAAACTCGGGCATGGAAAACCTTTGCTCTACAACTGAAATCGAGAGCGAGGAATCATGACCACTGCGCGCCCCGTCATCACCCGCGGAGCATCGCCGGTTCAGGGATTGGTTCGAATCGTCCTGGTCGACGACCATGCAATTCTGCGGCAAGGTCTCCGCTCGGTTCTCGAGCGCGAAAGCGATCTCGAGATCGTGGGGGAGGCTTCGTCCCTCGCCGAGGCACTCGCCGTGGTCGACAAGGTCGGGCCGGACATCGTCCTGATGGATCTCAAACTCTCCGCCAGTTCGGACTACGAGGGACTGACTCTGTGTGGCCAGCTGTCCTCGGCGCATCCCGGCCTCGGACTGTTGGTTCTCACCACGTTTCTCGACGATCAACTGGTGGTGCGAGCGGTGCACGCGGGTGCTCGCGGCTATGTCGTCAAAGACGTCGACACCACCGAATTGGTGCGTGCGATCAGGGCGGTCTCGCGGGGTGAGAGTGCGTTCGATTCGCGCAGCGCGTCAGCTGTCGTGCGATCGCTCAACGGGCAGTCGTCGTCGAAAGAACGATTGACCGATCGCGAACTCGAAGTGCTCAGACTCCTCGCAAACGGCTTGTCCAACATCAAGATCGGTGAGAGATTGTTCATCTCACCGACCACCGTCAAGTTTCACGTCAGCAACATCATGCGCAAACTCGAGGTGAGCCGTCGAGCAGAGGCCGTCTACGCCGCGAGTAAGCAAGGTCTGATCTAGCTCCGCTCGGAGACCGTCCAGGCGCGCAGCGCTTGATGCTGTACGAGGAGCACGCTCGAACGAGTTGTGCGCAGAGTCGACGCGGTCATCTCGGCAGTCAGACCCACTGCGATTCGTAGTACCAGAACCTCACGTTGGTCGTCGGTCAGGCGACGCGGGCGTTTGAATTGTCCGTCGATGTTGCGTGACTGGGGAATTGACGCAATTCGTCGAGAGGCCAACTCGTACGCAAATGTCTCGATGCGTGTGTCGGCGGAGATCGTGTCGGACATTCGTGTGACGACGTCCAGGGTGCATTGGTGGGCGAGATCGTCGGCGAATGTCGCGACGGGCGTCCCGAGAAGTCTGGCGCGGTAGTAGAGAACGACGCGAGGGTGCAGCCGGGCCAGGAGTTTCGAGAGTGCATGGTGATCGCCGGCGAATGCTTCGGCGGCGGTGCGATTCAACGAAATCGATCGTTCACAGGTTTCGGGTGAAGCGGTGTGTGCGAGGGGCGGAGTCGGTGAAATGTTCGCGCCCCTGATCGACAGCTTCATTAACAACTCCTCGGGTACACCGCACTTCACCGTGCTGGACCGAGAATTGAGGTACCCCGCCGAAATTGCGGGTAAACCTGAAGTTACCTGCCAGGTGTCCGGTCTTTTCGCTGGGAGCGCCAGTCCGCGAGCATGCGCGGCATTTCCGCGGCCATGAAGTCGAAGAAGTCGCGCAGATCGGCCATCCGATCGCCGGCCGTGGTTCCTTCGCCGAGGACTCGAATCCCCTCGTCCGCAACTGCCGAGACCTGATAGAGGGAGGACTGTTTCGTGACAAACGCGTCGGCCCACATCTCGACGCTGACGCAGTAGTGCTGACGTCTCGACCCGGGTACCGCCACACGCTCGATCAACCCGACTTGCTGGAGGTATCGGACGGCTCCGGAGATGGCGGCGGGGCTCACTCCCAACCGAGATCCGAGATCTCCTGGTGTGGACGAGGGCGTCTCGCTGGTCATCAGCGCGGCCCAGACGCGTGCGGGCATCGGCGGAAAACCCATGTCGCTCAGCACGAGTGAGAGTCGCTCGACATAATGTCGGCTCTCGTCCGGGACGACGGTATGGCTGGTGTCGGTCATCGGAACCTTTCGATCTTTCCTTCTTTTCTATCTTCACACATTTGTGAAATCGGCGTACGGTCAAATTCATGGGTGCGGCAATTTCAGTGAAAAGCCTCGTCAAGACCTTCGGTACCACCCGCGCGCTGGACGGCCTCGATCTCGACGTCTCGACGGGTGAAGTGCACGGATTCCTGGGGCCGAACGGCTCCGGAAAGTCCACCACTATTCGGGTGCTCCTCGGCCTGCTCCGCTCCGACTCCGGGGACGCAACCGTCCTCGGCGGCGATCCGTGGCGAGACGCCGTGACTTTGCATCGACGGCTCGCGTACGTACCCGGCGACGTGAATCTGTGGCCCAACCTCACCGGCGGGGAGGCTATCGACCTGTTGGCCGGTCTGCGCGGTGGTCTGGACCGAAATCGGCGCAGCGAGTTGCTCGAGCGCTTCGAGCTGGACCCGACCAAGAAGGCGCGTACGTACTCGAAAGGTAACCGGCAGAAGGTTGCACTAGTTGCTGCCTTTTCGTCGGACGTCGACCTTTACGTCCTCGACGAACCCACATCGGGGCTCGACCCGTTGATGGAAGCCGTATTTCAGGACTGCGTCGAGGAGGTGGCTCACGCCGGGAAGACGGTTCTGCTGTCGAGCCATATCCTCGCCGAGGTAGAGGCACTGTGCGATCGCGTGAGCATCATCCGCGACGGGCGGACGGTGGAAGAGGGAACACTGTCCGAACTCCGGCATCTCACGCGCACGTCCGTCTCGGCGGAGACGGTGCGCCCGATCGGTGGACTCGACGGACTCGGCGGTGTCCACGACGCGGTGATCGACGGTAACCACTTCACCTGCGAAGTCGATAGCGCACAACTCGGGCCACTCATGACGTACTTGGTCGGCTTCGGGATCGTGGCGCTCACTTCCACTCCACCGACGCTCGAAGAACTCTTCTTGCGGCACTACGGTGACGAGCGGGCCAGGGAGACTTCGGTCCACCTGCGGGCCGAGACCGGAGTATTGCCATGACCGTCGTTGCCGAAGCCGCTCCACCGGCGTCGGCAAGTCAGTTCACCGGCACGCGCCGACTGGTTCGGTTGGCTTTGCGACGGGACCGGATCCAGCTTTCCGTGTGGGTCGTCTCGATCGTGCTGTTCATGCTGCTCGTCGTCGCCAGTGTGACCGGGCTGTACACGACACCCGAGGAATTGCGAAACATCGCAGTCAGTTCCGCGGTATCGCCGGTCGCGCTGGCGACCAACGGGATCGTGTCCGGTGATTCGCAGGGCGCGATAGTCGCCAGTCAGTCGGTGCTCGTGTTCGCGTTGGTGGCGGCATTGATGAGCACCCTTGCGGTGGTTCGCCACACGCGACAGAACGAGGAGACCGGCCGCGCCGAGATGATCGGTGCAGCGGTGGTAGGTCGACGAGCGCTCCTGACCTCCGCACTGATCGTAACGGTCGGTGCGAACGTCGTTCTGGCACTGGGAATTGCACTGGGATCGATCGCCGTCGGTTTGCCTGTCGTCGGTTCGTTCGCGTTGGGTGCCTCGATCGGTGGGACCGGAATCGCGTTTGCCGGAGTGGCAGCCGTGACGGCGCAGATCACCGACGGTGCTCGTACGGCCAACGGCCTGGCGGGTGCCGCGATCGGCGTTGCCTTCATGCTGCGCGCGATCGGCGACGTGAACAGTACGGTCGTCGACGACGGAACTCGCGTTGTGAGCGGTTGGTTGTCGTGGCTCTCGCCGATCGGGTGGGCACAGCAGATCAGACCTTTCGACGACGACGCCTGGTGGATCCTGTTGTTGCTGCTCGGATTTGCGGCTGTGCACGTGGTGGTGGCTTTTGTTCTCATCGGCCATCGCGATCAGGGAGCGGGGCTCGTACAGCCCCGTCCCGGCCCGCCGACCGCAGCATCGTGGTTGCCGTCCGCCTGGGGCCTGGCGTGGCGCATGCAGCGAATGACGATGTTCTGGTGGATCTTTGCCGTTGTCGTTCTCGGGTTCGCCTACGGCGCTGTGGGCAACGAGATCGACGCGATGGTGGGATCGTCGCAGCAGACCGCGGAAATGTTCGAGAAACTTGGCGGCGGCGGTACGGATCTGGTGGATTCCTACTTGGCCACTGCTCTGGGGCTCACGTCGATAGTCATCGCGGCGTATTCGGTCCAGAGTCTTCTCCGGATGCGGGGCGAGGAAACATCGGGACGGCTCGAACCGTTGCTGGCAACCTCGCTGTCGCGGCGGAAGTGGATGCTGTCCCACTTGGGGGTGGTTGTCGGCGGCGTGATCCTCGCGCACGTCTTGATGGGTGCGTTCACCGGATTCGCCTTCGGGCTCGTCACGAATGACATCGGCGGCAACACATTTCGGATGACCGGCGCGGCGTTGGCGTATCTGCCCGCGGTGCTTGTCGTCGTGGGGTTGGTGTCGTTGGCTTTCGGACTGTTTCCGACGTATGCGTCGTCCCTCTCCTGGGGAATCTTGGCGGCATGCGTCGTGCTCGGGCAACTCGGTACGTTGCTGAAACTTCCGCAGATAGTGCTGGATCTGTCGCCGTTCACCCACGTGCCGGGTGCCCCTGCCGAGCCGGTGACAGTTCTACCAATTCTGGCAATGATCGTTGTGGCAGTAGTGCTTTCGACAGCATCGCTTGTTGCGTTCCGTCGTCGCGACCTCCAGGTGTAGTCGAGCTGCACTCAATTGGGAGTTCAACGCAGAATTCGACGAAGCTGGCGAGCCCGAGCAGCAAGCCGTCCGGTCGAGTCGAATAGTTCGGATTCGTCAACACAGAGAGTGTCTGTCGCCCAGGCAGTCCCGTGGCGCAGGCGATACCACGGTGAGAGCGTTCGGGGATCTGCCGTGAGGTGCTCCGGTGTGAAATGCGCGGTGAACTCGATGGTCGGTATGGCCACGGGCATCGTCAGTGTCGCGAACAGTCCGGGCGGAAGCGCGTCGAGAAGGACCGCGGCACGCTCTTGCGCCGTGAAATCGAGGTCTGTGAGCAGCCGGATCCAGACGTCGAATTCGGGGGAGTCGCCACCGGCGAACGGCCTCGCGGAATTGATCGGCCGGATGTCGAGGTGCTGGGCGAACGGCACAAAATCCACCGGGATCTCCAGTGGCGGCAGGGTAGACGGGTCGGCCGAACTCGGCTCGACTCCGGGGGCGGACAGCGTCGTGACTCCTGTGTCGCGGGCTAACCGAACAAGGGCGGATCCTGCACCGGTCAGCGTGACGTGGCAACTGACGGTCCGCCCGCCCCGCATCTCGCCGACAGTCAATTCGGCCGGCCCCGGAGGGACGGGGCGGTCCAGGTGTGCCGTGACTGCCAGCGGTTCGGCTCCGGACGCGTCGGCGGCGACCCGCAGCATCCGTGCTACGGCAAGTCCGCCCTGAATGCCGTCGAAACTCCGCCAGCTGGAGTCGAATTCGGTGTGATGACGCGCTGCGTCGGTCGGCGACGTGGCCGTCACGGATGCCTGACTAGTAATTGCCATAGTCAGCAGATTAGATGCTGACTATGGCAATGGCAAGCCAGGGTCTATTCGGGAGTGCTGGACGACCCACCGAAGAGCATGTAGATGAGGATCTGAAGAATGCCGAGAGGATTGATCTCGCCGAGGCTGCTCATGTGTGAGGAACTCCTGATTGCGGGGATGGGTAGTGTTGCGTCGCAACGTCACTGAAAGTACGGCAATTCAGACAATGTGGTGCGGAATTTACCGATAATTCACTGTCCGCGAGTCGGGCGGCAGTGCAGGTAGGCGTCGGTGACCACGTCGAGAACGCGATTGCCGTGCGCATCGACCAGTTTTGCCGTGATGGTGACCAATCCTCGGGAGCGATGGTCGAAAACGACGTTGTCGACGGTGACCTTTCCGCTCAGGGTGTCACCGGGGCGCAGTGGACGCAGGAAGCTCACGTCGCGCATGGTCTTTCCGGCGATCACGTTCCACTGGTCGTAGAGACTGGCAACCACCAACTTCTGGCAGATCGACAGGGTGTGCAGGCCGCTGGCGATCAACCCGCCGAAGACGCCGGACCCGGCGGCTTCCTTGTCGATGTGAAACCACTGGGGATCCCACTGGGTTGCGAACTCGACGATCTCCTCTTCGGTCACCGAATACGAGCCCAATGGGATCACTTGGCCGATCTCGAGATCTTCGGCGAACACTGTGCGTTTGTGAAGGGCGGCCGAATCGTTCATGTCTGTGTGAATCTCCTGCGTGTTCCGGGTGTACTCGGAACATACTCCGGCAGTGTGTTCGAGTCGGTCTCCGGTGTCGTCGGATAATCCAGGGTCACTAGAATCGTCACATGGTTGACGACGCGAAGATCGAGCCCAGGGCGTTGGCAGGAACGTGGCACTTCGAGCGCGACATCGTCGATCGCCTTTCCGGTTCCACCAAGCATGTCTTCGGAGAGACCACTATCTCCGACGCCGATGATGGTCGGATGCGCTGGTACGAGAGTGGAACTCTGCGTGACGGCGATCTGGAACTGCCCGTGTTCCGGACTCTGTTCATCGCCGAGCACGGCCTCGCGTGGGCTGTGACATTCGAGGACGGCAGAGAGTTTCACGACTGGGCACCGGGGGAGGAAGTCGTGCACCTGTGCGGTGCCGATACCTACCGCGGGCGAATCGACGTCACTGCCGGCGATCGATCGGCCTGGACTGTCGTCTGGACCGTGACGGGGCCGAGCAAGGACTACACGATGACCACGCATCTCACCCGGCCCTGATCACAGCGTTCGCCAGTTATTCGACGCCGATCGTCACCTCGGTGGATTTCACGAATACCGTTGCAGCTTGGCCTGGTTCAAGGTCGAGATCCAGCGCGGCATCGCGGGTGATCGACGAAGTCACGATCTGGTTCCCGCCGTCCAATTTCACCTTGACTGTTGCCATGACGGTGCCGAGGTTGACCTCGGTGATGGTGCCGGTGAGTTGATTTCGTGTGGACAGTCGCATCTCTGAACTCCTGTGCTCTCGGGTAGTTGTACCTCGACCCTAAGCTGCCTGGCCCGTGGATACCCAGCGATTCCGCAGGTGCGGACATGCAGGCGAGAGAGTTGCGCGAATGATGTCGGCCGCCCGCGGTAGATTCCGGTCATGACTGAACCTGTGAAGGGCCCGGCGTCGTACTTTCCGTCGATCGAGAAGAAGTACGGTCGGCCGATCGGTGAATGGCAAGAGCTCATTCGAAGCTCAGAGCTCACCAAGCACACGGAATTGGTGAATTGGTTGAAGTCGGAGCACGGTATGGGCCATGGTCATGCGAATGCCCTTGTCGCGCATACGTTGAAAGAAGGCTAGTTCACTTCAGGCGGCAGTAGCGTCCAGCACCAACCAGCCGCCGTGATGCTCGAATACCTCGAACGGCACACCGGTCTGCCGGCCGACTGCGCGCAGCGATTCGAGGTCGAAGGTGCGGATGTGGCCGTGGCACGCGGTGGCTTCGTTTTCGAAGGGGACGGCTATGACGACCCTCTGACGTGCGATTCGGAGTGCCTGCGCAATCACCGCTGCGCCGACTGAGTCGTCTACGTGCTCGAGGAGATGAATCGCAGTGACGGTGTCGGCGCTGTTGTCCGGAGCCGGGACTTTCCCCGCATCGCAGATCACCGTGTCGATCTTGATGCCGAGTTCGGGGGCTACCGCGTCGAGCAGGATCATCGTTCCGGGCAGGATGTCCGTGGCGGTCACGTCCATTCCGGCGCGCGCGAGCCGAAGGGGCAGGAAACCGAAGCAGGACCCCAGATCGAGCACGGAGCCACGAACCAGTTCTTCGGCTTTGTCGTGGATCGGCGCGAAATCCGCAGTGCCGTCCAGTAGTTCGGCAAGCGAGTTCCGGTAGTAGGTGGTCCAGGATTCGAGAGCACCGTCCACGGTGGAGCGAACCAGACCGACCATCGTCAGCTCGAATTCGTCCTGACCGAACTCCGCGTCCTGAATCGACGAGGTAACTCCGGCGACGAGGCGCTCGCTCAGATCGGCCGGATTGAGGGAGTGCCGGACGTGGAGGCGACCGCCTCGACGATCGAGCGAGATCGGACCGGAATCGACCCGTTCGACGGTGACATGCCCGAACGACCACAAGCCCGGCGTCGACGGTGCCAGTGAATCCAGGACCGGTTCGTTTGTGGTGGTGGACATGATCACCTTTCTCGGGTGGCTGATGCTCTATCAGGTGCTGATGCCGGTCCGCAGGGACTGCGTACCTGTTTTCAAGAGTTCCGGTAGCTCGAGTGAATCGTCGGTGAGCCACTGCTCGTACGCCGACATGGCCACCCCGAGCAGAAGATAGCCGACGGTGCGTGGGCCGTGATCGGTCGGTTCGAGATTCATTCGTCGTGCGACGTAGTCGGCGACCACCTGTCGCCACCCTTCGTACATCACCACAGAGTATGCCTGAAGCGTCGGAACTTCGAGGATCAGTTCCATCCGTTTGCGATGTACCGCAGTCTCTTCCGGTGGAAAGGTGTTGAACGTCAACAATGCGGATTCGAGTGCGTCGACCAACGGGATGTCGGCGGGCAGTGAATCCAGGTGCTCGCGCATCTCGCCGAGATGCCCGTCGAAGTCTCCCCAGGGAACGGCGTTCTTGGACGGGAAGTAGCGAAAGAAAGTCCGACGCGCGATGCCGGCGGCGTCGGCTATCTGGTCGACGCTCACCTCGTTGAAGCCGACTGTGGAGAACAGTTCGATGCCGATCGTGCTGATTCCCTCCTTCGTTGTGGAGGGGCGACGACCTATCCGAGCGGACGGTTTCTTGCGGCTACGCATACTTTTCTCGCTCCATGTGTGTCATTCTGCACTCGATGCCATTACAGTGGTGAACCGAGTCACAGTGAAGTCCCACTAGTGACCACCAACTCCCAGGTTGGAAGTCTGATCTACAGACTTCCAGACGGAGTGCGAACGCAGGAGGAATCCATGTCAGATCGTGACAACAAGGCGCTCGAGAACGACCTCGTCGAGGAGTCCCTCGTGGAGGAAGTTTCCATCGACGGCATGTGCGGCGTGTACTGACCGTGTCTGCTTTGGATCTCGATGCGGGGTGGAAACTCCACCCGCAGGTAGCGCTTCGCCCCGAACCTTTCGGGGCGTTGCTCTACCACTTCGGAACGCGCAAGCTCTCGTTCCTGAAGAACACGACCATCGTTGCGGTGGTCAAGGCGTTGCCAGACCATCCTGATGTCCGGTCCGCACTGCGTGCGCAAGGCATCGAAGATGACGCGGCTCCCCAATATGCCCGCGCGCTGAGCACTCTCGCCGATTCGCACATGATCGTGCCTGTCTGAGCCAGACGCTCGCCCCCACGTGCGGAACAGCCCTTCTGCACGTTCGCCCGCTTCATTTCTTCGCGAGGACACAGCCATGACCTCAGTTCTTGAACAGCCATCCCCACCCGCCAAGGTGGGTCGCCTCGTCGATCAGTTCGAACTCGGACTCGACGCCCCGATCTGCCTGACGTGGGAACTCACCTACGCCTGCAACCTTTCCTGCGTGCACTGCCTGTCGTCTTCGGGTCGTCGTGACCCCAACGAGCTGAGCACCGAGCAGTGCAAGTCCATCATCGACGAGCTGCAGCGTATGCAGGTGTTCTACGTCAACATCGGTGGCGGCGAGCCGACGGTACGCTCCGACTTCTGGGAGCTCGTCGACTATGCGACGGACCACCAGGTTGGTGTGAAGTTCTCCACCAACGGCGTGAAGATCGACAAGAAGGTCGCCGCACGGCTCGCGGCCAGTGACTACGTCGACGTGCAGATTTCCATCGACGGTGCCACTGCTGAGGTCAATGATGCTGTGCGCGGGCCTGGTTCGTTCGCTATGGCCGAGCGCGCTCTCGCGAACCTGAAGGAAGCCGGCTTCAAGGACGCCAAGATTTCGGTGGTCGTCACGCGGCACAACGTCAGTCAGCTCGACGAGTTCAAGGCTCTCGCCGACAAGTACGACGCGACACTGCGCATCACCCGCCTGCGTCCTTCGGGCCGCGGCGCCGACGTGTGGGATGACCTGCACCCGCGTCCCGAGCAGCAGCGTGAGCTCTACAACTGGTTGGTGGCCAACGGTGAGGGCGTCCTGACGGGCGACTCGTTCTTCCACCTCTCCGCGTTCGGCGATGCACTGCCCGGTCTCAATCTCTGTGGCGCGGGCCGTGTCGTGTGCCTGATCGACCCGGTCGGCGACGTGTACGCGTGCCCGTTCGCGATTCACGATCAGTTCCTCGCCGGAAACATCGTGAAAGACGGTGGATTCCAGGAAGTTTGGCAGCACTCGGACCTGTTCGAAGAGCTGCGCTCGCCGCAGACCGGTGGTGCCTGCAGCAAGTGCAACCACTACGACTCCTGCCGCGGTGGCTGCATGGCAGCCAAGTTCTTCACCGGGCTGCCGATGGACGGCCCTGATCCCGAGTGCGTCATCGGAAACGGTGAAATGGCCTTGGCCGGCGCGGGAGAGATCCCCAAGTCCAGCGTCGACCACTCACGTTCCGGTCAACGTAAAACCCCGCGTGCATCGGTGCCACTGACACTGATGATGCGTCCCCCCGCCAAGATTTGTGACGAAAACCCGCTTGCGGGAATGTAAGTAGCCTTTCCGGCCACTTGCGATACGAGAGGTTTGACTGATGGCAAAGAACGCATTCTTCGAGACCGTCGCCGAAGCACAGCGACGTGCGCAGAAGAGGCTCCCCAAGTCCGTGTATGCGGCGCTGGTGGCCGGATCCGAAAAGGGCCTGACCGTCGACGACAATGTCGCGGCCTACAGTGAACTGGGTTTCGCTCCGCATGCGGCCGGCTTGCCGAACGAGCGAAACATGGCCACCACCATTATGGGGCAGGACATTTCGCTTCCGGTGATGATTTCGCCGACCGGTGTGCAGGCAGTGCACCCCGACGGCGAGGTAGCGGTAGCTCGAGCGGCCGCAGCACGGGGAACGGCGATCGGCCTGAGTTCTTTTGCCAGCAAGTCCATCGAAGAAGTTGCAGCGGCCAACCCGCAGGTGTTCTTCCAGATGTACTGGGTCGGCAGCCGCGACGTGCTCCTGCAGCGTATGGAGCGCGCTCGCGCCGCCGGTGCCAAGGGCCTGATCATCACCACCGACTGGTCCTTCTCGTACGGCCGCGACTGGGGCAGCCCGTCCATCCCCGAAAAGATGGACCTCAAGGCGATGTTCCAGTTCGCACCCGAGGGCATCATGCGCCCGAAGTGGTTGTTGGAGTTCGCCAAGACCGGCAAGATCCCGGATCTGACCACCCCGAACCTTGCGGCTCCCGGTCAGCCGGCGCCGACCTTCTTCGGTGCGTACGGCGAGTGGATGCAGACGCCGCTTCCGACGTGGGAAGACATTGCCTGGCTGCGTGAGCAGTGGGGCGGGCCCTTCATGCTCAAGGGCATCATGCGCATCGACGACGCCAAGCGAGCTGTCGACGCCGGTGTCTCCGCGATTTCCGTCTCCAACCACGGTGGTAACAACCTCGACGGCACCCCCGCGCCGATCCGCGTACTCCCGGGGATTGCCGAAGCCGTGGGCGATCAGGTGGAAGTTGTTCTCGACGGTGGCATTCGACGCGGCGGCGATGTCGTCAAGGCGCTCGCTCTCGGCGCCAAGGCCGTCATGCTCGGGCGCGCCTACCTGTGGGGCCTCTCGGCAAACGGTCAGGCCGGAGTCGAGAACGTGCTCGACCTTATGCGGATGGGCATCGACTCGGGACTGATGGGCCTTGGCCACTCGTCCATCACCGAACTGAGTCCGGCGGACCTGGTGATCCCGGATGGCTTCACCCGCACGCTGGGTGCGAGCTGAAACTCCGGCTCTGATCGAGCTGTGAGTTGAGCCTTTACGAACACACAACCCTGGCCGGACGCACCGTCCGGTCCAGGGTTGTTTTCGGTCCGCACGAGACCAATCTGTCCCTCGGCCGCGAACTTTCGGATCGGCACCGGGCCTACTACCAACGCCGTGCCGAGGGCGGTGCCGGGATCGTCGTCACGGAAGTGGCGTCGGTACTGGACAACGACTGGCCGTATGAGCGAGCACCGCTGGCTTCGGAGTGCGGCCCGGGGTGGCAGTCGATCTCGACGGCGTGCGCTTCGTACGGAACATTGGTTCTTGCCGGTCTCGGTCATACCGGGATGCAGGGTTCGAGCGCATATTCACAATCGGTGCTGTGGGGACCGTCGCGGGTAGCCGACCCGGTGACGCGCGAGTTGCCGTTGGCAATGGGGCAGCCGGAGATCGACCAACTGATAACCGGCTTTCGCGACGCAGCGGCGCTGGCGATCGCTTCGGGAATGGACGGCGTGGAACTCGATGCCGGCCCTCGAAGTATTCTGCGGCAATTCCTTTCGGGCCTGACCAATACTCGACGAGACCGATACGGCACTGATCGCGCTGCCCTCCTTCGTGAGGTCATCTCGGGAGTGCGTGAGGAACTCGGACCGGACCACGTTGTCTCCTTGCGGTTGTCCTGCGACGAGGAAGCACCGTGGGCGGGATTGACACCCGATCTTGCAGCAGGCTTTGCGCGTGAAGTATCTCCGCTCCTCGACCTCCTTGTCGTCGTCCGAGGTGGACTCTATTCGGCTGACCGATACCGTCCCGACTTTCACTGCTCGACGAACTTCAACCTCGCCCTGTGCCGTGACATCAAGGCCGCGGTCACGATTCCCGTTGTCCTGCAGGGGAGTGTCGTTGACGTCGCCGAGGCTCACGCGGCGCTGGAAATAGCCGAGTTCGTCGAGATGACGAGAGCCCAGATCGCAGACCCGGACCTGGTCGTGAAAGCCGCGCGCGGCGATCGTCCGCGGCCGTGCGTGCTCTGCAATCAGACGTGCCTCGTGCGTGATCCTCGCAACCCGGTCGTGACGTGCGTGGGGAATCCGAGCGCGGGTTTCGAGACGGTGGACCCCGATGAGCGAGAGCAGATTTCGACACCGGGAGCCGTGCTGGTCGTGGGGGGTGGCCCCGCCGGGATGGAGGCCGCGCGGATCTCGGCGGTGGCGGGACACTCGGTCACCCTCGTCGAGAGTTCATCGCAGTTCGGCGGCATGATCCGAACTTTCGCGCGAGGTGACGGCCGCAGCCGATTCAATCTCCTCGCGCAGTGGCTCGAGGACGAATGCCGTCGAAGCGGGGTGACGATGCGAACCGGAGTAGCGATCGACGCACAGGATCTCGACGGCGCACGCAGTCGGGGCGAGTTGGTTGTGGTTGCCACCGGTGGTGCTGCGAGGCCACCGGCATATCCGACCGACGACTCGGTTCGATGGCTGGATGCATCGGAAGCCCTCGAGAAACTCACTTCGGTGGGGCCGGGCCCGGTAGTTCTGATCGATCCGCTCGGTGGGCCGATCGCGGTGGCGCTCGCAGAAGCACTCGCAGCCAAGGGCAGCTGCGCCTCGATTGTCACCCCGGACACCATCGTCGGTTCGAGGCTCGGCGCGAGTGGCGATCTGGTCGGCGCCAACACCCGCATCCAGCAGGCCGGGATCACCCGAGTGCTCGCTTCGCGTGTCGTCGAAATCGCCTCAGGGGCCGTCTGGGTCGAACACGTCTACACCGGTGAGCGGTCTCGGCTCGAGTGCGAAGTGTTGATCGATTGCTCGCCCCGTCTGCCGAACGAAACCCTGAATGAAACCGGGAGTATCCGGGTCGGGGACGCGGTTGCCCCGAGAACTGTTCTCGAATCCATCCGCGAAGGGCGCTTTGCAGGGTTTACTACTAGAACGAGTTTCAATTCTGCAGAGAGGGCTATCTCATGACACAGGGTTCAGTTCGTTCGCTCGAAGGCCGCGTTGCGTTCATCACCGGCGCAGCACGCGGTCAAGGACGTGCGCACGCGGTCAAGATGGCGCGCGAGGGAGCGGCGATCATTGCGGTAGACGTGTGCGCGTCGGTGGCGTCGGACAATTCCTACGAGGCAGCAACTTCCGAGGACTTTGCCGAGACTGTGCGTCTTGTCGAAGGGGAGGGTGGGAAGATCCTTGCTCGCGAGGTCGACGTCCGTGACGGCGCAGCCCTCACTGCGGTGGTCAAGGACGGCGTCGAGCAGTTCGGGCGTCTCGACATCGTGGTCGCCAATGCCGGCGTCTGTAACTGGAATCGTTTCTGGGAAATGTCGGACGAGCAGTGGGAAACGCTGATCGACATCAACCTGACCGGAGTCTGGAAAACCCTCAAGGCCTCGGTGCCGGCGATCATCGAAGGTGGGCGCGGTGGATCGATCATCGTGGTCAGTTCGGTGGCGGGACTCAAGGCGTTGCCCGGTCAAGCGCATTACGCGAGCGCCAAGTTCGGTCTGGTCGGGCTGACGCAGGCCGCGGCAAAGGAACTGGGGGAGTACAAGATCAGGGTCAACTCGATCCATCCCTACGGAGTCAATACGCCGATGGGCGTCGACCAGGGCGCGCTCGAGGTATTTGCCAAGTTCCCGCAGTACCTTCCCAACTTCACTCCGATCCTCTCGGACATCGCTTTTGCCGAACCCGACGAGATTGCCGATACCGTTCTGTGGCTCGCCGGTGACGGTTCACGCACTGTCACGGCAAGTCATATCGCGCTCGATCAAGGAAACTCCAAGGTCTGATGACGCCGTACCCGCGCCTCTTCACGCCACTGCGCCTGGGCAACCTGACACTCCGCAATCGAGTCGTGTTCTCCGCACACCTGACCAATTACGCGGAGAACGGGTTGCCGACGGAGCAGCACGCGAGCTACTACGAGGCGCGGGCCCGCGGCGGTGCGGGTCTGATCATCACCGAGGAGCACTCGACGCATCCTTCGGATCGACCGTACGAGAAGATGATTGCAGGCTATCGGCCCGAAGCAATCGAGGGGTACCGGCGGATCACCGACGCCGTTCATGCGCATGGTTCGTCGATTCTCGCGCAGATCAACCACAACGGCGGTCAGGGTGCTGGAACCTATTCGCGATTGCCGCTGTTGGCGCCGAGCGCGGTCGCCGATCCGTTGTTCCGCGAGGTGCCCAAGGCCGTGGACGACGCGAACATCGCCGAGATACTCGCAGGGTTCGCTCTTGTTGCGCGCAACTGCGTCGCCGGTGGCTTCGACGGGGTGGAATTGCAGGCGTCGCAGTCGTCCATCGTGCGCGCCTTTCTCTCACCCTCGACGAACCTGCGCACCGACCGTTACGGCGGAGGCGTGGCAGATCGTGCGCGTTTTCTGCTCGAGGTGCTGGGGGTGCTTCGTGAGGCCGTCGGCCCGGATCGTGTGCTCGGCGTGCGCCTGAGTGGATACGAAGGAACGCGGGGTGGGATCGAACTGTCCGACGCGGTAGCCACCGCCCAACTCATCGAAGCCGACGGTCGTGTCGACTACATCAACACTACCGTCGGAATGGCAACGGAAACACTGCATCTGGTCGAAGCGTCGATGGCTGTACCCATCGGCTACGCCAACTTCGTCCCGTCTGCGATCCGGGAGGTGGTCGATCTTCCCGTGGTCGGCGTCGGCCGTTTCAAGACGCCTGAGCAAGCTGAAGCTGCGCTCGCGGGCGGTGTGTGCGATCTGGTGGGTGTGGTTCGTGGGCAGATCGCCGATCCGGATTTTGTGAACAAGGCGCGTGCCGGTCAGTCGGTGCAGGTGCGAACCTGCTTGTCCTGCAACCAGGAATGCGTCGGGCGGATGGGTCTGGGGCGTTGGTTGGGGTGCACCGAAAATCCGCGCGCCGGTCGAGAATCGGTCCCACTGCCGATGCCGCGGCGACGAGGTCGCACTGTGATGGTGGTCGGCGGCGGCCCTGCCGGCCTGCAAGCTGCGGCCACCGCGGCCCAGCGAGGTCATGCGGTGACGCTGTTCGAGCGTGAACGAAGACTCGGTGGACAGATTCTCACCGCCTCGGTGGTCCCCGCTCGCCGAGAACTTGCCGACCTCGTCCGAAATCTCGAATCGGAGTGTCGCCGAAGCGGTGTCACGATCGAGCTGGGTGTTGGAGCTGATCTCGCGATCGTGGAGGAGGGCGTGCCCGACGTGGTAGTGATCGCAACCGGGGCGCGGCCGGTGCGCCCAGCGTGGGCGGGTGGATCCGAGCGTGTGGTGGGTGTTCGAGAGGTTCTCGACGGCAAGATTTTGCCGAGTGGAACGGTGCTTGTCTACGACGAGTTGGGATTCCATCAAGGTACGTCGGTGGCGGAGTTCCTCGCTGATCGAGGCTGTGCGGTCACGATCGCGACCAACGGCATGGTGGTCGCGCAGGACCTGAGCATCACCTTGGATTTCGAGGCGTGGAACCGCCGGGCGTTCGAGAAGTCGATCATGCAACGGACGGATCTGATGGTGACTTCGGTGAGAGCTGGAGCCTCGCCGCTCGTGAGCTTGGTTCACCTTCCGACGGGTGTGGTCGAGGAAGTTGCGGTCGACTGGGTGGTTTTTGTAACGCAGCAGGAACCTGTCGACGAGCTATGGAATGCGTTGCAGGGAAGTTCTTTCGAGACTTTTCGAATCGGTGACGCTCTGTCGCCGAGACGTTCGCATGCCGCGGTCATCGAAGGTCATCGAATTGCGTTGTCGATATAAGTCGTCCGTTATGTCCCTGGTTATCGAAAGTATGTTCGATTAAACTTTCGGCATGGACAGTCGGGAAGCGTGGCAGTTGGATGGTGAGGGCCTCAAGAATGAGGTTCTGGATCTGGTGCGTGTCCGGCATGAGTTGCAGTCGCGGATGGTGTTGTTGATCGTGGAGATGTTTTCCCGTGAGGTTCTCGGCGGGAAGGGTTTTCGGGCGATCGCGCAGTGGTTGCATGGTTCGACGAATTTGGAGATCGGTGAGTGCAGCCTGCTGGTCAGTCTGGCGCGGTTGTTGTTGCTCGAACCTGTTGTCGCCGATGCATTCCACCGAGGTGACGTTGATGCGTTGAAGGCCCGTCAGGTGGCGTCCTTTTGTCAGCATCCGCCGAAGAACATGACCCCGGCCGATGTCGACAAGGCCCGCGGGATCCTGCTCGACCTGGCGTCGAAGAACATCGCTGATTGTGATGCGGTGCGGGCGGCGATCCGGCGGATCGAGAAGCAGTACGGCAAACGCGAGGACGGCGTCCCTGTGGGTGAGGATTCGGAGCGCAATGAGTTCTATGCCTCGAAAGGCCTGTACGGCAGAGTAACTGTGAAGGGTGATCTGGATGCGGTCAACGGTGCCCGTCTGATCACGTTGTTGTCGAGCCTGTCGGCGCCGACGCCGGAGAAGGACGGCGTGAAGGACACGCGTACTCCGGCGTTGCGGCGCGCGGACGGGTTCTGCGAACTGCTGCGGCGGTACGAGCGGGCGGGGTTGGGTCCGATCGAGGGTGGGGTGAAACCGCATATCACGGTGACTGCGTCGGCGAAGGACATGACGGACCTCAAAGCCTTGAAGGATCTACTGCCGTCGACTCAGGAACTGGGTTTCGCGTGGACGGATTGGGTGGGCCCGATCAGCATCGATACCGCACGGATGTTGGCGTGCGACTGCACCGTCATCCGGATCCTCCTGGACGCGAATGGTGTTCCGCTCGACTGCGGCAAAGAAGCGAGAACAGCGACGGTTCCGCAGCGCCGGGCTCTTGCGGTTCGTGACGGTGGGTGTGCGTTTCCGGGGTGCGGGACTCCGTCGGGGTGGTGCGATGCCCATCATATTGTTCACTGGAATGATGGTGGCCCAACGGATCTCGATAATCTGATCTTGTTGTGTGGTCATCATCATCGGACACTGCACCACACGGAATGGCGAGTCGAGATCGGCCCGGATCGGAAGACGGTGTTCTACCCACCGATGTCGGTTGATCCGTATCAGCATCCGATCGGTGGGAACAGTCCGCCGACAGCGGCGTGAACCGCGACCAGTGAAAACTCATACACCGGGGCACAACCATGCCCCGGTATATCCGCATGCTGTGTTGCGGTGGGAGGGGCCTGCACCAATACGATCGGGGGATGAGTTCTCCGCGTGACCTTGCTGCCATCCCGAGCCCGGCGCTCGAGGGTACTGCGCTCACCGTCGTAGTCCCGGTCGGTTCTTTCGAACAACACGGTCCGCATCTGCCTCTCGATACGGACACTCGGATTGCAAGAGCAGTCGCGCAGGCTCTGCCCGACGTCGTCGTGGCCCCGGCCATCGAATACGGGGCGAGCGGAGAGCACGAAGGTTTTGCCGGCACTGTCTCGATCGGTGCCGAGGCTATGGAAATCGTCGTAGTCGAGTACGGAAGGTCCGCATTCCGGTGGGCGAAGCGGGTGCTGTTCGTCAACGGTCACGGCGGAAATGGACCCGCATTGGCCAAAGCGGTGGCACTTCTGCGGTATGAGGGGCGTGATGCCGCTTGGGCGCCGTGCGCTGTTGCGGGTGCCGACGCGCATGCCGGGCACACTGAAACGAGCCTATTGCTGCACCTTTCGCCCGATTTGGTGCACATGAGCCTTGCTGAGACCGGAAATTTGTCTCCTATCTCAGACCTGATGCCAGGAATGCGTTCGGGCGGTATGGTCGCTGTGTCGCAAAACGGCGTTCTCGGCAATCCAGTCGGGGCTACCGCCGAAGACGGCGCATACATCTTCGGTGAGTTGGTAGGACGCGTGACGGATGGACTGGCCCGGTGGGAGCCTGGTCCAGATGGGAGGCTTCGGTGACGACCACGACCGAGTGGGGGCGGACGGTCCACCTGCGACGGCTTTCGAGGCTGCGACGAGTTGCAGCACGACGGGCTACGTCCCTTACGATCACCTGATGCGACCAGCAAGACTCCCCGACGGCTTCGGCATTCGGTTGGACCCCAAGGTGCGCACGTACTCGGGTGGCCGGGTACTCATCGGCGGATCTCCGACGCGGATGCTCAAGCTGGCTCCGACGGCTGCGGCGATGATCGGTGACGGCTTCCTCGAGGTGGTCGATCAGCAGAGCGCTGCGGTTGCGCGACACCTTCTCGATTCGGGTGTCGCGAATCCTCGTCCGATGTCGACGCCGTCCGCTGCGGATGTCACCGTCGTGATTCCGGTCAAGGACAACCAGGCAGGCGTCGAACGCCTACTGCCCGTCCTCAAGGATCTGACCGTCATCGTTGTCGACGACGGTTCGGAAGTGCCGGTGGAACCTCGGCGAGCCTGCCCGGGCACCGGCACCATCACAGTAGTGCGGCACGAGAGCGCCCGCGGACCCTCGGCGGCACGAAACTCGGGATTGCGTTCGGCTCAAACACGTTTCGTAGCTTTCCTCGACTCCGACGTCATCCCGCGTGCCGGTTGGCTCGAGTTGATGTTGGGTCACTTCAGCGATCCAGGGGTTGCCCTCGTTGCGCCCCGCATCGTCGCCCTCGATCCATACGGGACGGCGCTGGCGCGGTACGAGAACATGCGATCGTCTCTCGACCTCGGACGCAAGGAAGCTGCGGTGAAATCGGGCAGTCCGGTCGCCTATGTCCCCAGCGCCGCCGTGATCGTCCGGCGCGACGTAGCGCTCGAATGCAACGGTTTCGACGAGAGTCTCGAAGTAGCCGAGGACGTCGATTTCTGCTGGCGCCTACAGGCTGCTGGTTGGCGTCTGAGGTACGAACCGGTAGCGCACGTCGCTCACGATCATCGAGTGCAGTTCGACAAGTGGTTCGCCAGGCGTGCGTTCTACGGGACGGGTGCGGCGCCGTTGGCTGCCAGGCACGAGGGTTCGGTTCCGCCGATGGCGATGTCGTTCTCGACGCTCTTCGCATGCATCGCCGCCGCAACACTGACACGTTCCGGTCTTGCCGGCGCTCTCGGCGCTTTGCTGTTCACCGTCTACCGGCTGCGAAAGATGTTCACCGGTCTGAGTCAGCCCACCCGGATCGCGGCCATCCTCACCGCGCAAGGGTGTGTCGGTGGATTCTGGCAACTCGCATCGGCGATGTGTCGTCACTACTGGCCCGTGACGCTCTTGGCGGTGATCGCCTCCCGTCGAATACGACGACTGGCCGTCGCAGCAGCCGTCGCCGAAGGGTTGGTGGACTGGTATCGCCACCGTGAGCCAGGCGGACTGGGACCGGTTCGGTACGTCTTCTTCAAACGAGCAGACGACATCGCTTATGGAGCCGGACTCTGGCGTGGCGCATTCGACGCCCGCGACTGTGCGGCGCTGAAACCTCGAATCACCAAGTGACAGAAGCCGACTACGCAGATTTTCTGGTTGTCGGTGGTGGCACGTGTGGCTGCGTCGTCGCAGCCAGGCTCAGTGAAGATCCATCCGCCACGGTGATGCTCCTCGAATCGGGAAGCGGATACCGTTCGGCGCTCGAACTTCCGGACGTCCTGAGTGATCCGTACCGACTGCCGGTCGGACCTGCGAGCGAATACACGTGGACGTATCCGGTCGAGTTGACACCGCGTCGGGCGTCCACGATCGCGCGCGGGCGGACACTCGGTGGGTCCGGGGCTGTCAACGGCGCGTACTTCACCCGCGCAACCCGCGCCGATTTCGAGAACTGGCCGAGTTCGTGGCGATACGACGACGTATTGCCGTACTTCAAGAAGTCCGAATCCGATCGTGATTTCGAGGGCGAGTTCCACGGGAGCGGCGGTCCGATCCCGGTCGAGCGGCGAGCGTGGGACCAACTGCATCCACTGAGCGGTGAGTTCCAGGCCGCAGCACTCGCAGCTGGTTTTCCCGACGACGTCGACAAAAATGCGCCTGACTCGTTCGGCGTCGGCCGGGTGCCGCTGAACGTATCGGATCATCGTCGGATCAGTACTGCGGTCGCCTATCTGATGCCGGTGTTGCACCGCCCGAATTTGCGGGTGGAATCCGGCGTGAACGTCATTCGTATCGCGTTCTCGGGAACCCGTGCGATCGGCGTCGACGTATTCGACGGCGGTAACGTCCGGCGCATTCGTGCCGACCACGTGATCGTGTGTTCGGGTGCGGTGGCGACGCCACACATTCTCTTGAATTCCGGCATCGGTCCGGCGGAACAACTTGCAGAGCAAGGAGTTTCCGTCATCCTCGACCGACCTGGCGTCGGCCAGAACTTCGTCGACCACCCGGAAGTGCTGCTGCCGTACTATTTTTCGACGCCCCGCACGATTCGATCACAGACTCCGGTTCTGGAGACGGCCCTCAATCTCGCTGAACTCGAAATCCGTCCGTACACTGCGTCTTTCACGGACCTGGTTCCTGGTGCGCCTCGCATGGATCACGGCGTCGGGGTGGTCCTCATGGCGCCGCGCAGTCGGGGAAGTATCGAACTGGCATCGGGGGATCCCGCTGGGGCGCCGCGTATTCGATACAACTACGTCGCGTCGGCGCACGATCGAGCCGCCATTCGGGAAGGGATGCAGATCGCCGAGAATCTTCTCGAGTCGATCGCCGAGACAGGATTGATCGACCGCCCCGTTGTGGAGTACGCCGACGAGTGGATTGAATCCCGACTCGGTACGTCCTTACATATGTCCGGTAGCTGCGTGATGGGGGTCGAGTCGGACCCGTTCGCAGTCGTCGATGGTCGGTGCCGTGTGATCGGTGCGCAAGGGCTCAGTATTGTTGACACGTCAATCCTGCCGACGATCCCGACTCGCGGCCCGCACGCGACCGCGGTGATGGTCGCGGAGCGAGCAAGCGCCATCCTGCTCGGTGACGAGTGACCAGGAGCGGCAACAGGCAGGGGCTGACAGGCAAACCGAATGGTCGTTCTCGCCGATGAGTTGTGATCGGCGTTACAGTGGTCCACGGAGCGGAGGAACGCAAAATATGGCACGTGAACAGGCTGTGTCCGGCAACCCGTGGGTGGCGGTCAGGCCAGGCGATGACGTCGCGTTACTAGCGCGGCGACTTTCGTCTGCCCATCAGTCGTTCATCGATGCCCGGGGCGTGCCCGGACAAGGACTTACCGACGACTCCCATGTCCGTTCGGTCGTGCTCGAATCCTGGATGCGGAGCCGCAACAAGGGAGTAAATCCCGACGTTGTCGGCAACCCTGAAATGCTCGAAGGGCTCGAGCTCGAGAAATATCGATCCGCGCATCCCATGTCCCTGATACGACCAGTGATCCGGAAACTGCTGGTGGAAGATGCTGCCGAGACCGGCTTGCTGATCGCGATCAGTGACGCACACGGTCGACTGCTCTGGGTAGAGGGTGACAATTCGGCCAAGGACAAGGCGTTGTCCATGAACTTCGTCGAAGGCGCCGACTGGAGCGAAGATCGTGTCGGTACCAACGCGCCGGGAACGGCGCTTGCTCTCGATCACTCCGTACAGATTTTCGGATCCGAGCATTTCAACCGAACCGTGCACGACTGGAGTTGTTCGGCCGCCCCTGTCCACGATCCCACCACTGGTCAGATCCTCGGTGCCATCGACATCACCGGTGGACCCAGGGTCGCGGTACCCGAAGTGCTGTCGCTGATCCGTGCAACTGTTGCTGCCGCCGAATCGGAATTGCGATTCCACCTCTTGAACTCGCCCATCCCGCTCAGTGCCACGGCTCCACGCCTCGAGACCTTCGGTGCAGGCCGGCCGACGTTGGTTCGCGGCGGCGACCGAATCCCGATTTCGCAGCGTCACGCCGAGATTCTCCTTCTGCTCTCCGAGCATCCGGAAGGTCTCAGCTCCGACCACCTTGCGGTCCTGCTCGACGAGGGTGAACTCGACGCAGTGACCATTCGCGCGGAAATGTCGCGGCTTCGTAAGGTTTTCGGCGCTGACCGGCTGGCTTCGCGCCCCTATCGGATCATCACGGAGTTCACGACAGACGTCGGCGACGTGCGGGCGGCGTTGGATCGCGGCGACGCGGCGACGGCGATGAAACTGTATTCGGGCCCCGTGCTGGCCGGCTCGGCCTCTCCCGGTATCGAAGAGGTGCGGGAAGAACTGCGCACCAGGGTGCAGGCGGCTCTGCTGCGTGGAGGTGACGCCAACCTTCTGGCCCGGTGGACCACGTCCGTACACGGCCGCGAAGACTCCGTCGTGTGGGAGGCCTACCTGTCCACGTTGGATCCGCAATCTCCGCTGTATTCGCAGGTCCAAGCAAGAATTGATCTCCTCGACCGCCAATTGGGCATCTGAGACTCAGCTGCGTCTCTCGCACGCAACGTACTTGCAACGTTGCAACTCCTAGTGTTGTGAATCACACCCCACCGGGGGGTGGGATTGCAGTCACCGATTTGGTGGGTGCGCCCAGGAAGAACACGTTTACATAGGAGCTTGCAATGACCGTGTACGCCCGCCCAGGTACCGCCGACGCGATCATGTCCTTCCAGTCTCGATACGACAACTGGATCGGCAACGAATGGGTTGCTCCGGTCAAGGGCCAGTACTTCGAGAACCCGACACCGGTGACCGGACAGAATTTCTGTGATGTGGCCCGTTCCACCGCAGAAGACATCGAGCTCGCTCTCGACGCAGCGCACGCAGCAGCTCCGGCCTGGGGCAAGACCTCGGTCGCCGAGCGCGCGATCATCTTGAACAAGATCGCTGATCGTATGGAGGAGAACCTCGAATCCATCGCACTCGCCGAGTCGTGGGACAACGGCAAGCCGATCCGCGAGACCCTCAACGCCGACATTCCGCTCGCCATCGATCACTTCCGTTACTTCGCGGGAGCTATTCGCGCACAGGAAGGTTCGCTCTCGGAGATCAATTCCGACACCGTGGCCTACCACTTCCACGAGCCGCTCGGTGTAGTCGGTCAGATCATTCCGTGGAACTTCCCGATCCTCATGGCCGTGTGGAAGCTTGCGCCCGCCCTCGCTGCCGGCAATGCCATCGTGCTCAAGCCTGCCGAGCAGACACCCGTCTCGATCCTGCACCTCATCGGCATCATCGGTGACCTGCTGCCTGCCGGTGTTCTCAACATCGTCAACGGCTTCGGCGTCGAGGCCGGAAAGCCGCTGGCGTCGAGCCCGCGAATCAAGAAGATCGCGTTCACCGGCGAAACCACCACCGGTCGCTTGATCATGCAGTACGCATCGCAGAACCTCATCCCCGTCACCCTCGAACTCGGTGGCAAGAGCCCCAACATCTTCTTCTCCGACGTTCTCGCTTCCAACGACGACTACCAAGACAAGGCGCTCGAGGGCTTCACGATGTTCGCCCTCAACCAGGGCGAGGTCTGCACCTGCCCGTCGCGTTCGCTGATCCAGGAAGACATCTTCGACGAGTTCCTCGCGATGGCAGCCATCCGCACCAAGGCTGTGCGCCAAGGAGATCCGCTCGACACCGACACCATGATCGGCGCGCAGGCCAGCAACGACCAGCTCGAGAAGATCCTCTCGTACATCGAGATCGGCAAGGCCGAAGGCGCCAAGGTCATCACCGGCGGCGAGCGGGCCGAACTCGGCGGAGACCTGTCCGGCGGCTACTACGTCCAGCCGACTGTCTTCACCGGCAACAACAAGATGCGCATCTTCCAGGAGGAGATCTTCGGACCAGTCGTCTCGGTCACCTCGTTCAAGGACTACGACGAGGCCATCGAAATCGCCAACGACACCCTCTACGGTTTGGGTGCCGGTGTCTGGTCCCGCGACGGCGGAGTTGCGTACCGCGCTGGCCGTGACATCCAGGCCGGTCGCGTCTGGACCAACACGTACCACCAGTACCCGGCACACGCCGCCTTCGGTGGATACAAGCAGTCCGGCATCGGCCGCGAGAACCACCTGATGATGCTCTCGCACTACCAGCAGACCAAGAACCTCCTGGTCAGCTACGCCCAGAAGGCTCAGGGCTTCTTCTGATCGACCCCCGGCACCCGTGAGCCCCTCGCTGCGGGTGCCGGTGAGCACGACTGCAACATGCACACCTGCACAACAACACGGAGGTTGGAATGAGCGCCACGGTCACACCCGATACCGGCGCCGTTCCACCTCGGTTGGTGACCACCGCTGGGGCGGCTGACCTCCTGCGCCGCCTCAGCGGGACTCACGGCGAACTGATGATGCATCAATCCGGTGGATGCTGTGACGGCTCCGCCCCGATGTGTTATCCCTCAGGGGAATTCATCGTCGGAGACCGTGACGTACTACTTGGAATTGTCGACCTCCGGCTTGCGGTCGGAGAGATTCCCGAAGACCTTCCCACCGGAACGGACGCTGTACAGGTCTGGAATTCCGGATCACAGTTCGAAGCCTGGAAGCACACCCAGTTGGTTCTGGACGTCGTGCCCGGGCGAGGCGGTGGATTCAGCTTGGAGTCTCCTGAAGGATTCAGATTCCTCAGTCGAGCAAGGGCATTCACGCCGGAAGAGAACGAAGCACTCGGCGCGTCGAGCATTCTCGTCGGCGCCGATTGGGAAGCGGGCGTGCGGCCTTTGCCGCCGACGGTTCCCCAGGTGGTCGCCGAGGCCGTCGATGCCTGCCCGGTGCCGGGTGCGGCGCGCCGGGCCTGAAGAAACTCGGGGGCCGACCACATGACAGCCAGTTAACAGCGCGGTCATCTCCAGGCGACCTTCTCCGTACATCGCCCACATACCGTTCATTTCACGCGACGCATCCACCGTGCGTCGTCTCATTCTTGACCGATTCAGAGGATGGACATGTCTCTTTCCGACCACGCAACCGGCAAAAACGCCGGTGCCGCGGGTGCACACCACGACGGCGCCGACTTTCACGCGGAAGACAATTCGTATCTGGAGAAACGAACACTCCGAAAGGGAACAGCAGGGTGGGTGCTGCTTGCGGGGTTGGGCGTCAGCTATGTGATTTCCGGTGACTACGCCGGCTGGAACAACGGGCTGGCCGAAGGCGGCTTCGGTGGCCTTCTCATCGCGGCCGTCGTCATCGCGGGTATGTACCTGGCGATGGTGCTCGGTATGGCCGAGATGTCTTCGGCGCTTCCGGCTGCGGGTGGCGGGTACACGTTCGCCAGACGGGCCATGGGTCCCTGGGGCGGATTTGCCACCGGCACAGCAATTCTCATCGAGTACTCGATAGCGCCCGCGGCGATCGCGACGTTCATCGGTGCGTACGTCGAGTCCCTGAACCTGTTCGGGATCACCGACGGGTGGTGGGTGTACCTCGCGGTGTATGCGATCTTCATCGGCATTCACCTCACCGGTGCCGGTGAGGCACTCAAGGCGATGTTCATCATCACGGCCATCGCACTCGTCGGCCTGGTCGTGTTCGCGGTTTCGGCTGTCGGCCTTTTCGATTCGTCCAACCTCACCGATATCGCCGTCGACACCAGCGCAGTCGGATCGTCGTCGTTCCTGCCGTTCGGTCTGCTGGGAATTTGGGCCGCCGTGCCCTTCGCGATCTGGTTCTTCCTCGCCGTCGAAGGTGTACCGCTGGCCGCCGAGGAAGCACGCGAGCCGGAGAAGAACGTCCCGCGCGGCATCATCATCAGCATGTTGATCCTGATCGTCACAGGCGCAACGGTCCTCTTTCTCGCCACGGGCGCGCTCGGTGCCGACGCCCTGTCCACCTCCGGAAATCCGCTCGTCGAGGCTCTGGGGGACAGCGGAGCGGCAAAGGCGGTCAACTACATCGGGCTTGCCGGTCTGGTCGCGAGCTTCTTCTCGATCATGTACGCATATTCGCGTCAGACGTTCGCGCTCTCACGTGCCGGCTACCTGCCGAAGAACCTGTCGGTGACCAACAAGCGCAAGGCACCCACTCTTGCTCTCGTCGTTCCCGGAATCATCGGCTTCGCGCTCTCGCTCACCGGTGAAGGTGCCATGTTGCTCAACATGGCCGTGTTCGGCGCGGCAGTCAGCTACGTCCTGATGATGGTGAGTCACATCGTCCTTCGCAAGCGTGAGCCGAACATGCCGCGCCCGTACCGCACTCCCGGCGGTATCGCCACCACCTCGTTTGCACTCGTGATCGCAGCGGTGTCCGTGGTGGCAACCTTCCTGGTGGATCCCGTTGCGGCACTGCTGACGTTGGTCGCCTTCGGTGTTCTCATGGCGTACTTCGGTCTCTACAGTCGCCACCACCTTGTTGCCAACTCGCCGGACGAGGAGTTTGCTGTACTTGCACAGGCGGAAGAAGAATTGGGATGAGTCGCGGGATGGCCAAGTATCACCAGCAGGTATCCGGAACCAACTACTCGTTCGACGGTCTCGTCGATCTGATGGCGAAGGCGACACCGCTGCGCTCGGGCGACGAGCTCGCCGGTTGCGCGGCAAGCTCCGACGCCGAACGCGCTGCTGCCCAATGGGTTCTGGCTGACCTTCCCCTGACGGTATTCCTCGAGGATCTTGTGGTTCCGTACGAGGACGACGAGGTGACTCGGCTCATCATCGACAGCCACGATCGCCTGGCCTTTGCACCGGTGGCACACCTGACCGTCGGCGGACTGCGGGACTGGTTGCTCGAGACGGCGTCGGCGCCGGAAGCTTCCGCACGCTTGTCTGCCGTCAGTCCCGGGCTCACCCCGGAAATGGTTGCCGCGGTAAGCAAGATCATGCGCAATCAGGACCTGATCGCTGTCGCCAAGGCCATCACGGTCACCGCGGGGTTCCGTACGACCATCGGTCTGCCTGGTCGGTTGAGCACTCGACTGCAACCAAATCATCCGACGGACGATCCACGCGGCATCGCGGCGGCAACACTCGACGGTCTCCTGATGGGATGCGGCGACGCCGTCATCGGTATCAATCCCGCGACGGACTCTCCCCAGGCCACCTCGGATCTGCTCCACCTGCTCGACGACATCCGTCAGCGTTTCGAGATCCCAACTCAGTCGTGTGTGCTCTCGCACGTGACCACCACGATCGGACTGATCGAATCGGGGGTACCGGTCGATCTGGTTTTCCAATCGATCGCCGGCACCGAAGGCGCCAACTCCGGTTTCGGAGTGAACATTCCGCTGTTGCGCGAGGGCAACGAGGCCGGGCGTTCGTTGAACCGCGGAACGGTCGGCAACAACGTCATGTACCTCGAGACGGGTCAGGGGTCCGCCCTGAGTTCTGGGGCGCACCACGGCACCGGCGGAGCCCCGGTCGATCAGCAGACACTCGAAACCCGGGCATACGCGGTGGCACGTGATCTCGAACCGCTGCTGGTCAACACGGTGGTCGGCTTCATCGGCCCCGAGTATCTCTACGACGGCAAGCAGATCATTCGTGCGGGCTTGGAAGATCACTTCTGCGGAAAACTGCTCGGGCTGCCGATGGGAGTGGACGTCTGCTACACCAACCACGCCGAAGCCGATCAAGACGACATGGACAACCTCCTCACCCTGCTGGGCGTCGCCGGCGCTGCGTTCGTGATCGCGGTTCCTGGCGCCGACGACGTGATGCTCGGCTATCAAAGTCTGGCGTTCCACGACGCGCTGTACGTACGCAAGGTCCTCGGTTTGCAGCCCGCCCCGGAGTTCGAGACCTGGCTCCACAATTTGGGGATGACCGACGCAAACGGTCGGGTTCTTCCGATCGACGCCGAAATGTCGCCGCTGCGGGCTTTGACGGTGAACTCATGACCGAAGATCAGGCTCCGATCCTCGATTTCTGGGGTCCACTGCGCAAGACCACACAATCGCGTATCGGGTTGGGTCGCGCCGGTGATTCGTTGCCCACGAAGCGGGTTCTCGAATTCAAGGCAGCGCACGCCGCCGCTCGCGACGCAGTCCACGAGCCACTCGATTCGCAGACGCTTGCCAGTCGGGTCGAAGGGGTGGGTATCGGGGCACCGGTGGTCGTGGCGAGCAGTGTCTCCTCGCGCAGCGAGTATCTCCGGAGACCAGATCTGGGACGCCAGCCTGCCGACCTGAGTGCGATCTCGAGTTCTGACAAGGAGATCGGGTTCATCCTCGCCGACGGACTGTCGCCGCGCGCGCTGATGGACCACGGCGAACAACTCCTGTCCGCGTTGGTCACGGTGCTGGGAGAGCGGTATTCCATAGCGCCGCCCGTGATCGCCACGAACGCGCGTGTGGCACTGGGCGATCACATCGCCGCCGCGATGGGAGTGCAGACGGCGATCGTCCTGATCGGCGAACGTCCAGGGCTCTCTGTTGCGGACAGCGTCGGGATCTATCTGACTCACCTTCCACGCGTCGGTCGCACCGACGCGGATCGAAACTGCATTTCCAACGTCCACCCACCCGAGGGGCTCGGATACGAGCAGGCCGCTCGTGTCGTCCTGGGGCTGGTGGCGGGAGCGCGCCAGTTGGGCCGCTCCGGCGTCGACCTCAAGGACACCTCTCGCGCCGACGCCGTTGCGTCGGGAGAAGTGCTGACGCTCGATTAATTGACAGCTGCACGGCATACCCGGGTCGATCGACACTCGGGTGTGCCGTCGTACCCGAATCACGACGAAAACGAGGGAATCGATGTTCCGTTCGCTGCATGCCCGCGCCCTGTGCGCGTTGGCCGTAGGTAGTGTTCTGTTGAGTGCAACTGCTTGTAGTTCAACCGAAAGTGCTCCGAAAGAGGATGCGGCGCAGAGTGGTTCATCCTGCGCGCCACTGGATTCAGGTCTTGTCTGGTACGGCGACAACCGAACGAAGCTGGACTCCATGATCGCGGAGTTCGGGACGTGCGGTGCTGCAGGTGATGTCGATAAGGGTGCTCCGTTGGCGCTCTTCGACTGGGACAACACAGTTGTCAAGAACGACATCGGAAGCGCCACTGCCTTCTGGATGATCAAGAACAACAAGGTGTTACAGCCTGCCGGAGGGGACTGGGCAACCACCAGTCGCTTCATGACGCCAGCCGGCGCTGCCGCACTTTCCGCCGCCTGTGGCTCGGAGACCGCGCCGGGACAACCGTTGGCAACCAGCACCGACGTCGACTGCGCCGACGAGATCGTTGCGGTACTCGAAGAGAAGACTCGCGACGGGCAGGCCGCATTCGACGGTTACGATCACCGCCGGACCAAGGCAGCGTACGCGTGGGCCGTGCAGTTGATGGCGGGGCACACCGAGGACGAGATCACCGAGTACGCGCGCGCCGCACGCGCCGAGAATCTAGCTGCCGCAGAAGGATCCGATCAGATCGTCGGTACCACGGAAGTCGACGGCTCGGTGCGTTACTACGCGCAAATCGAAGATTTGGTGAAATCCCTCGGCGCTCATGGATTCGACGTGCGGATCATCTCCGCGTCGGCCGAACCGGTAGTTCGAGTCTGGGCGGAACAGCTGGGATTGGACGCCGATCACGTGATGGGTGTGCGGCCGATCGCCGAGGACGGTGTTCTGACCGGCCGCCTTCGTGGATGTGGTGGCGTTGCGGACGGCGACGACTCGGTCATTCCGTACATCGACGGCAAGCGGTGCCAGGTCAACGAGGTTGTCTACGGGGTCGTCGGGTCTACGGCGTTCGAGCAGTTGGCCGCCGATCGACGTCAGGTATTTGCTGCCGGTGATTCTGTCACCGACGTGACCTTCCTCGGAGATGCGACCGGTGCGCGTCTGGTGATCAACCGCAACAACCCTGAACTGATGTGCAACGCCTACGACAACAGTGATGGAAAATGGCTGGTCAACCCCATGTTCATCGAACCGAAATCCCAGGCGGATGCACCTTATCGTTGCTCGACCGACGCGTACACCGACGAGGCTGGGGCCAAAGGCGCCGTCACTCGCGAGGACGGCAGCGTGATTCCCGATCAGGTCGATACCGTCGCCTGACAGCCGGCTTGCTGCGGTGACTTCACAACGATCGATCAGCGTGTGATCTGATTCTGTCGAGCCCTTTGTCGGGCTGCGGAAACCCTTGGGTGTCCGCTGAGATGCTGGAGCCGCAGTGGCGGCACGTGAGTAGGAGAAATCGATGGCCTTCGCTGGCAATGTGGACGAGTTGGCGCTGCTCCAGGCAGTACGTCTCAAGGAGCGGGTCGGAGCGGTCGTCCTGGCCGAGCACCTGGGCGTCAGCGCGGCCTCCGGTCAAGCTGCGTACGACGCACTTGTCGCGCAGGGCAAAGCGGTCGAAGCGGAAGACGCCATCAGCCTGACCGACAAGGGTTTGGCAGAACTCGAAGATCAGCTGGACGCGGAGCGGGTTTCGATCGACGAGGACTCCATCGGCGAGGTGTACGAGACTTTCCTGCCTCTGGACGAGGAATTCGTCGCGCTGATCGGCAGTGCGGACGCGGATTCCCTTGCGGAGCTGGATCGTCGAGCCGCAAACCTCTTCGACGATCTGTCAGCGATCGTTCCGCGGTTGTCCCGCTACCAGGATCTCTTCTCGGATGCTCTCGCGAAAGTTCAAGCGGGGGAGTCCAAGTGGATCTCGGAACCGATCATCGACTCCTACGCCACGGTGTGGGGAGAGATCCGTCAGGAACTGTTCGGGGCTGCCGGTAAGGCTTGATCCGTAGCTTTGGATTTTGACTCCGCTCAGCGTGGGTCGCCCGATTCGTGAGAAATGAATCGTGCGGCCCATGTTGCGTTCGAGGTCGTGAAACTCGTTACCATTGCATACAAGTCGTGACCGAAGTCACTCTTACCCCCTTTCGGGGGTAGTGCGGGGGTGAGCCACATCACTACCTTTCCTCCTATCGACGGTGATGCCCACAGGGCGACACCATAGGACCACGGAGGAATCGAGTGACCACAGTCTCTCCCACAGGCGGCACCAGTGCCGCCGGCGCCGGGGGCGCGAGTGCCGCAGGTGCGACGCAACCCCCGCAGACCACCAGCGTGCGGCGCGTCGCTATCGCGAGTTGCATCGGCACGACCATCGAGTTCTACGACTTCTTCATCTACGGAACTGCTGCGGCACTTGTCTTTCCGACGGTGTTCTTCCCCGCACTCGGTGCCACCGCGGGAACTGTCGCATCGTTTGCGACCTTCGCAGTCGCCTTCATCGCCCGCCCCGTCGGCGCAATGTTGTTCGGACACTTCGGCGATCGCATCGGTCGCAAGAAGACTCTGATCTCGACGCTTCTGCTCATGGGTATCTCGACGCTCCTGATCGGCTTGCTGCCCGGTGCGGCAACTATCGGTGTCGCCGCTCCGATCATCCTGGTGCTCTTGCGATTCGGCCAAGGCTTCGCGGTCGGTGGTGAATGGGCAGGCGCAACCCTGCTTACCGCGGAATACGCTCCACCGGGCAAACGTGGTCTGTACGCGATGTTCCCGCAGCTCGGCCCCGCAATCGCCTTCGTGCTCTCGAGCAGTACCTTCCTCATCACCGGCGCTGTTCTCGGCGATACCAACCAGGCCTTCCTCGACTACGGCTGGCGTATTCCGTTCCTGTTCTCGATCGTGTTGGTCGGCATCGGCCTCTACATGCGACTCGCTATCGAGGAGACTCCGGTCTTCAAGGCGGAGCAGGCAGAGCGCGTCGCAGAGCAGAAGAACGAAGCACCTCGCACCCTCCCGTTCCTGGATGCCTGGCGGTTCCAGACCAAGGAGATCCTGCTCTCGGCCGGCGCCTTGGCTTGCCTCTTCGCGTTCTTCTACATGGGCACGGCATTCCTCACGAGCTACGGAACCAAGACTCTCGGCTTCTCCCGCCCGTTCGTCCTGTCGGTCGGTATCGCTTCCGCCTTCGTTTTCGGTGCGGCGATCATCGTCTCCGCTCTGTACTCGGACCGCATCGGGCGTCGCAAGGTCATCATGATCTCGTGTGGTCTGGCCGTCGTCTGGGCTCTCGTGTTGTTCCCGCTCCTCGACACGGGATCGCCGATCGCCTTCGTCATCGGAATGTTCGGCACGCTGATGATCTTCGGAATCGCCTACGGCCCCTGCGGTGCGCTGCTTCCGGAAATGTTCCAGACCCGCTACCGCTACACCGGTGCCGGCCTCGGCTACAACCTCGCCGGAGTGCTCGGTGGCGCAGTGCCGCCGCTGATCGCCGCACCACTGGCCTCGGCCTACGGGAGCATGGCCATCGGAGTCATGCTGGCGATCCTGGGTGTGCTGAGCCTGATCTGCACGTGGGCGCTCGTCGAGACCAAGGATCACGCGCTGTAACCACTGTGCGCCTTTTTTAACCGCCGGCGGTTAAGAAAGGCGCACAGCAGGCGGGTGGGGTGTCCGGACTTCAGACAGTTACGGCCACCCCGCACCGGGAAGTATGTCGTGCATCACACCGAATCGAGTAAATTCGTAGATGAGAGGGTCCGCTTCGGCGGCCCCTCTCATAGGTGCCTGAACAGGTAACCGGAGAGGACAGAACACATGAGTACCCCGCTGCCCAGCTATACGTCCGGAGTATGGGACGGTCCGATGCTGGGCGACACCATCGGAGACAACCTGGATCGCACGGTTGCCGCGCACGGTGACCGTGATGCGTTGATCGACCATGCCAGCGGTCGACGATGGACGTACCGGGAGTTCGCCGAGCAGGTGAACGGGCTCGCTGCCGGACTTCTTTCCCGTGGTGTGGGGAAGGGCGATCGGGTAGGGATATGGGCTCCGAACTGTCCGGAATGGACGTTCACGCAATATGCGACGGCAAAGATCGGGGCGATCCTGGTCAACATCAACCCGGCGTACCGCTCGCACGAGTTGCAGTACGTGCTCGAGCAGGCCGGGATCTCGACGCTGGTGTCTGCGGCGAGCTTCAAGACTTCGGATTACGCGTCGATGATCGAGACGGTGCGGCCGCAGTGCCCCGATCTGACGTCGGTGATCCTGCTCGGTTCACCCGAGTGGGACTCAGTGCTTGCAGACGGGTTGGCGGCGCAGGCAAACGATCCGGCTCCGCTCGCCGCTGCCCAAGCCTCATTGTCAGCCGACGACGCGATCAACATCCAATACACCTCGGGCACTACCGGTTTCCCGAAGGGCGCGACGCTCAGTCACCACAACATCCTCAACAACGGCTACTTCGTCGGCGAGTTGTGCCACTACAGCGAGGTGGATCGGGTGTGCATCCCGGTGCCGTTCTACCACTGCTTCGGCATGGTGATGGGCAACCTTGCGTGCACCACTCACGGTGCCGCCATGGTCATTCCGGGTCCGGCGTTCGATCCGCGTGCTTCGCTCGAAGCTGTTCAGGCCGAAAAGTGCACATCCCTCTACGGCGTACCGACGATGTTCATCGCCGAATTAGCGTTGCCGGACTTCGACAGCTTCGATCTGTCGAGCCTTCGCACCGGCATCATGGCCGGTTCACCCTGCCCGGTCGAGGTGATGAAGCAGGTCATCGATCGCATGGGGATGGCAGAGGTGTCCATCTGCTACGGCATGACGGAGACGTCGCCGGTGTCGCTGCAGACTCGCTCGGACGATTCGATCGAGCAGCGCACCGAAACGGTCGGACGGGTGGGGCCGCACCTCGAGATCAAGATCGTCGATCCGGCAACCGGATTGACGGTACCGCGCGGCGAACCTGGTGAGCTGTGCACACGTGGGTACTCGGTCATGCTCGGCTACTGGGAAAACCCGGAGAAGACCGCCGAGGCGATCGACGCTGCCAGGTGGATGCACACCGGAGACATCGGAGTGATGGACGAGGCCGGGTACGTCGCTATCACCGGACGCATCAAGGACATGGTCATCCGCGGTGGTGAGAACGTCTATCCGCGTGAAATCGAGGAATTCCTCTACACCCACCCCGACATTCTCGATGCTCAGGTCATCGGTGTACCCGATGCAAAGTACGGCGAGGAATTGATGGTGTGGGTCCAGATGCGCGAAGGCGCAGGCGATCTGGACGCCGATTCGGTCCGTGCATTCTGCACCGGCAAGCTCGCGCACTACAAGATTCCGCGGTACGTCCACGTCGTGGACGAGTTCCCGATGACAGTCACGGGCAAGGTCCGCAAGATCGCGATGCGAGAACAGGCGATCGAATTGATCGGTCAGGCCTGAGAATATGTCCGCGAACCCAGGGGAGCGTGAGCCGGTACGCCCCGAGATCGCGCTCTCCTGGAAGCGTTCTCGACTCAGTGGCCTCGACCCGTCGTCGGCCATCGCCGTGGACACCGAGGAGCAGGACGGCGAGTCTCGTCTGCTTCGGGCTGCCGCACCTGTGCTCGACGAGGTTTCGCAACAGATCGCGGGCACCGGGTTCTGCGTCCTGCTGGCCGATCGGGACTGCCGAGTGGTCGCCTCGGTGTACTCCGACAGTCGAGTCGAGCGGACGATCGAGCGGTTGGGCGTCGTCAACGGTTCACGCTTCGGCGAAGAGCACGCTGGTACCAACGCGCTCGGTACGCCGCTCGAGGTCGGACGCAGTGTGGTGATCCACGGTGACGAGCATTTCCTCGACAGCCTCAAAGGATTGAGCTGCTACGGCCAGCCGATCCTGCATCCCGTCACCCGCCGCGTCGAGGGAATTCTCGACATGACCGGCGTTGTCTCGCAGGCCAACCCGCTGTTCGCGCCATTCCTTGCGCGTGCGGCAGCGGACATCGAGAAGCGACTGCTCGAGGGCTCGAAAGCGTCGGAGCAGCGACTGGTCGACGCATTCCAACGAGTTTCGCATCAGCGACACATTGCCGTTGCGGCCATCGGCGACGACATCCTGCTGAGCAATCGAACCGCCCTCGACCTGCTGGACACTGCTGATCACGTGTCGCTCCGTTCCTTGATCGCCGACCTCAACCCGGATCAATCACGATTGGTGACAGTCGAATTGGCGTCCGGTGCGCTGGCGCGAGTTCAGGCCGACCGGATTTCCGGGGCGGACGGCGGGGCGCTCTTCCTGGTCGAACCACTCCAGCGTGAACGGGCGCCGATCCGTAGAACTCATGAGCGGGCCCCGTCTCCGGGCGAACGACTGCGCCGAGACTTGGTGCGAGCGCGGGCTGGTTCTGCCGCCGTGGCGATCTCGGGTGAGGCGGGTTCGGGCCGAACCTCGGCAGCATCCGACGTCGTCGGCAGCATCGACGCGAGTTGGCTCGATGCCACGCGAATCGCGTTCGACGGCCGTGAGCAGTGGGTCACCGATCTCGTGCGAGCCGCACGTAAGCGTTCGGGCGTTGTCGTGATCGAACAGGTACAGCTCCTTCCTGACTCGGTGTTGCCGCTGGTCGCAGACCTGATCGACGCCAGCGCCGAGGGGCCGAAAATCGTACTGACCAGCGGCGCGGCAGCGGATCTACCGCCGACCATCGCATCGCTGCTCTCACGATGCGCCTCCCGGGTTGTCATCACCCCACTGCGCGAGCGACAAGCAGAGATCGCCGAGTTGGCACAAGTCATGTTGGAAGGGATCTCGCCCGAACTGAGGTTGACCGCCAGCGCTACCGAAGCGCTCGCGGCGGCCAGTTGGCCGGGCAATCTGGCCGAGTTACGCGTCGTGCTGCATCGCGCCTCAGGCGATCGCTCCAGCAACCGCATCGACGTCGCCGATCTGCCCGAGGACTACCGCACCACCACCAAGGTGTCGCGGTTGGCGGGGCGGGAGAAAGCCGAGCGTCAAGCGATCATCGGAGCGTTGAAAGACTGCGGCGGCAACAAGGTTCACGCGTCGGCGCAGCTCGGCATCAGCCGAAGCACTCTCTACACACGTATGCGGGCGCTGGACATCACTGTGTAGTTCGCTGTCCGATTCCAGTTGTACAAAGTTCGGACAGTTAGCACCCTCGGAAGCGCGGAAGTATGGCGTGCATCACATTCGCACCTCACTACTTCAGGGGAGTTTCCGATGACGGCAGTAGCCGAACACACCATCAGTTCCGCGGTACAGGGTTTCCTGAACGGACCGAAGAAGCTCTACATCGGCGGTGAATTCGTCGACGCCGCTTCGGGTCAGACCTTCGCGACGTACAACCCGGCTGACGGACAGAAGCTCGCAGACGTGGCACACGGACAGGCCGAAGACATCGACCGCGCAGTGCGCGCCGCTCGCACGGCCTTCGAAGACGGCCCCTGGTCACGCATGAAGGCAAACGAGCGCGAGCGGATGATCTGGCGCGTCGGCGACATTCTCAGTGCCCGCGCCGAAGAGTTCGGTCAGCTCGAAGCTCTGGACAACGGCAAGTCCGTTGCCATCGCCACCGCCGTCGACGTGGCTTGGGCCGCAGACGTATTCCGCTACTACGCAGGCTGGGCCACCAAGATCGAAGGCAGCACTGTCAACGTGTCGATGCCCTTCTCTCCGGGCGGCGAGTTTCATGCATACACACTGCGTGAGGCGATCGGCGTCTGTGGACTGATCGTCCCGTGGAACTTCCCGCTGCTCATGTCGTCGTGGAAGCTCGCACCCGCGCTCGCTGCCGGCAATACCGTGATCCTCAAGCCCGCAGAGCAGACCCCGCTCACCGCACTTCTTCTCGCAGAGGTATTCGAAGAAGCCGGCTTCCCTCCCGGCGTCGTGAACATCGTTCCCGGATTCGGCGATGCCGGTGCTGCGCTGTCCGGGCACGACGACGTGGACAAGGTCGCGTTCACCGGTTCTACCGAGGTGGGCAAGAAGATCGTCGACGCTGCCAAGGGCAATCTGAAGAAGGTCACGCTCGAGCTCGGTGGCAAGAGCCCCAACATCGTGTTCGCCGACGCGGATTTCGATTCCGCGGTGGAGGGTTCGCTCAACGCGTGGCTGTTCAACCACGGACAGTGCTGCGTTGCGGGCACTCGCCTGTACGTCGAGGACACCATCTTCGAGAAGTTCACCGAGGCAGTGGCGCACGCTGCGAGCCAGGTCAAGATCGGACCTGGTCTCGATCCCACCACCCAGCTCGGACCGCTGGTCTCGCAGGAGCAGTTCGACAAGGTCACCGGCTACCTCCGTGAGGGAATCGCCGACGGCGCACGCGCACTGACGGGCGGCAACCGTTGGGGTGATCAAGGCTACTTCGTCGAGCCCACAGTCTTCGTCGACGTGAAGCCTGAATTCTCCATCGTCCAGGAGGAGATCTTCGGACCGGTCGTGGCAGCGCTGCCGTTCAACGCGGACGACGGACCGATCACTGCCGCAAACGATTCCATCTACGGCCTCGCTGCGGGCATCTGGACCCGGGACATCTCCAAGGCGCATCGCACGGCAAAGCGTCTGAAGGCCGGCTCGGTGTGGATCAACCAGTACAACGGCTTCGACACCGCGATGCCCTTCGGTGGATACAAGCAGTCCGGCTGGGGCCGCGAGCTCGGCGCTTCGGCCATCGATCTCTACACCCAGACCAAGGCCGTCAACATCGCCCTCTGACCGACCCCATCGCTCATTCTCTCGTCCGACAATCAAGGAGATCACCAGTGAAGACCAAAGCTGCTGTACTGCTCGAGCCCGGAAAGCCTTTCGAGATCATGGAACTCGACCTCGACGGCCCGGGTGTGGGTGAGGTACTGATCAAGTACACCGCTGCCGGACTGTGCCATTCGGATCTGCACCTGACCGACGGTGATCTCCCGCCGCGTTATCCGATCGTCGGCGGACACGAGGGCTCGGGCATCATCGAAGAGGTCGGCCCTGGCGTCACGAAGGTCAAGCCGGGCGACCATGTCGTGTGCAGCTTCATTCCCAACTGCGGCACCTGTCGCTACTGCTCGACCGGTCGCCAGAACCTGTGTGACATGGGCGCCACCATCCTCGAAGGTTCCATGCCCGACGGGTCCTTCCGTTTCCATGGCAACGGTCTGGACTTCGGCGGAATGTGCATGCTCGGAACGTTTTCCGAGCGGGCCACCATCTCGCAGCACTCGGTTGTCAAGATCGACGACTGGCTTCCGTTGGAGACCGCAGTGGTCGTCGGTTGCGGTGTGCCGTCGGGCTGGGGAACCGCCGTCAACGCCGGTAACCTTCGCGCCGGTGACACCGCGGTGATCTACGGCATCGGTGGTCTCGGCATCAACGCGGTCCAGGGCGCTGTTTCGGCTGGTTGCAAGTACGTAGTGGTGGTCGATCCGGTTGCTCTCAAGCGTGACACCGCACTGAAATTCGGTGCCACGCATGCCTTTGCAGACGCCGAGAGTGCGGCTGCCAAGGTCAACGAGCTGACCTGGGGACAGGGCGCCGACGCTGCGCTCATCCTTGTCGGCACCGTCGACGAGGATGTCGTCAGTGCAGCGACGGCAGTGATCGGTAAGGGTGGCACCGTGGTGATCACGGGACTCGCCGATCCTGCCAAGCTGACCGTTCACGTGTCGGGTACCGACCTGACGCTGAATCAGAAGACGATCAAGGGCACGCTGTTCGGATCCATGAACCCGCAGTACGACATCGTGCGACTGCTGCGTCTCTACGATGCCGGTCAGCTCAAGCTCGACGAACTGATCACCAAAACTTACAGCCTCGAAGACGTCAACCAGGGCTACCAGGATCTGCGTGACGGCAAGAACATCCGTGGCGTGATCATTCACGACAAGTAGGACAACTGCTGTGCGCCTTTATTAACCGCGGGCGGTTAATAAAGGCGCACAGCACTATTTCTTGGCTTTCGACAAAATCTGCATCAACTGAAGTAGTGCCGAGAACTTCGCGAACATCGAGCGCGAGACCACCGGACCGAAAGCCGCGGTGTCGGTTGCGTCGAATGCGTCGAGTAGATCCCGGAAGCTTTCGATCTGCTTGATCATCGCGTCCAGGTCGACGTGCGTGACGGCGTCGGCTTCGCGCAGAGCGAGCAGGTACTGCGGCGCTGTCACCAAGGCGACTGCCGGGATCTTCCGCTCGAACAGTGGTTCGCCCTCGCCGAAATGAATGACCGGTCCTGGCGCCACGATTCGGCGATTGCCCGCACCGATGTCGCGCCACAGCGGTGCAACGATGTCGTGTACTTCCCGGCTCGTCGCGTAGAGCAGTTCCGGTTCCGGAGTGGTCTCCAACGCATAGCTGCCGGTCGAGTTGTCCTCGGTATCACCCAGTGCGCCGAGGTGCTCGATGGCGATCCCCGCTACGGCGCGCGCCTGACCGGCTTCGCCCTTCCACATCTCGGGGTGCGCTTCGAGCCAGGTGGACGTTGCCTGTCCGTGCTTGGACACCGCTGGAATACGAAGGTGGCCAGTCGTCAGGACAAAAACGTACGACCGTCGATGCGGCTGCGCCACGGCGTGCCGCGCCAACGCCAACATTCCCAGATGGCCGTTCTCCTCGACGCCGTTTGTTCCGTCACTGTGAGTGATGAGCAGAATCGTCTCTTCGGGTGAGGTTCCGGGGGACACCGCCCACACCGTGTCAGTCCGGGTGTCCGGATGCAGCGTCGCATCCAGTACCAGAGTCGCCCGCTGACCGGAACGAGCTGCAGCGACAACCTTCGCGCCCTCGTCGCCGGCCACCCAGACGGCGGGGATGTCGTGATATGGCTGTGTGAACGGAAGATATTGTCCCAGTGCGTTGTCCGGAGCGATGTCACGCCACACCGCGATCACGCCGAGGACACCGGCCTTGCGGGCCTTGTCTAGCTTCGGGCCCAGAAGTGTTGCGGAGAGAACCGGATTTCGAAGTGTCTCGTCGGTGGCGATCGGGCCCCACTCGCTGACCAGTAGCTTGCGGGGAAGATCGATGTGCGGGACCTCGATCACTGCGATCGCGCCCTTGGCCGCCGACCACTTGGGGCGTCGCGCGCTGACGTAGACCAGGGGAGCGGAGATTCCCTGTGGCCCGGTCAATCCGGAGTAGGGAAATGCGGACGAAACGCTGATCGGTCCGGTTGGCAATTCGATGCGAAGTCCGTCAGGTGTCGCCGGTAGATCCCAGCGTTCGAAAGTGTGTGAATCACGCCGGACGTCGAGGCCCAGTTCGGTCAGTTCGTTCGCGACTTCTTCCACCACAGCGTGGTGTGAAGGCGATCCAGTCAATCGTGGACCCAGTGCGTCGAGTCGCTGTTGGCCGGCAAGGAGGAGATCGCGATCGACGGCCTGGCCGTGATTCATGGAATTGCCTTTCGTGCTCCGTGGCGTCTGCTCTGGTGACGTGCGTGCCCGTGTCGTGTCCACGGTACCGAGCGGTCTGAAAACGAGACGAAGGCGCGTCGGATATGCCGTTTTCGCAGATATACCGGGTGCCAACGGGCCGATCGGTCCGTACCGTATGACCTTGGCACCGAAAGACTCCGTGTTCTTCGGACAGACCAGTCCACGGCGAGAGAGGACTACGTTGGCTACGTATCTTTACAGGTTGGGGAAGTTTGCATTCCGCCACAAGTATCTTGTGGTGGCCGCGTGGATCATCGTGATCGCGGTGGTGGGGGGCGCAATCAGCGCCACAAATCCGACGTTCTCCAAAGAATTCAATCTTCCGGGCACCGATTCCCAACGTGCGACCGAGTTGATGAACGAGAACTTTGCAGCGGCGGCCGAGCAGCAAACTCAGGCGTCGACCAGTATTCTCATCGCGGCAGACGACGGACTTGCCGCACACAGCGATCAGATCGACCAGTTGATTGCGCAGGCGAAGACGTTGCCGGACATCGTCGATCCCGAGAAGATCGTCAACCCGGTGACTCTCGCGGAGGCCAATCCGGCGGTGGCGTCGGCCGTTCTCGGGGACAACGGCAAGGTCGGGCTGATCCAGCTCAATCAGTCGATTCGCATCGAGGATCAGACGCAGGCCAACAAGACGGCGTTCCTCGATCTGATGGCAAAATTCCGCACCGGTGGCCTGCAAGTCGAAGGCACCGGTTCGATGATGCAGGTGCAGGCCGCAGGCGGTCTGTCGGAGATGCTCGGCTTCGCGGTGGCGTTCATCGTGATGATCGTGGCGTTCGGCGCGCTCATTGCGGCCTTCATTCCTTTGTTCACTGCAATTCTGGGAATTGCGCTGGCCACCCTGACGGTCACACTCGGCTCGGGCTTCTTCGACATCAACGAAGGCGTCACGGGAATCGTCACGATGATCGGTATCGCAGTCTCGATCGACTACGCGTTGTTCATCGTTTCGCGTTACCGCAGTGAGCTCAATTTGGGCGGAACGAGGGAAGCAGCAGTCGGGCGCGCAGTGGGTACTGCCGGTTCGTCCGTCGTCTTCGCCGGCCTGACGGTTGTGGTCGCGCTGGCAGCCCTGGCGGTGGTCGGGGTTCCAATGATCACCCAGATGGGAATCTCTGCAGCCGTTGCCGTCATCATCGCTGTCCTCGGCGCAATCACGTTGATCCCGGCTGTCCTGGGTATCTTCGGCCGATTCGCGTTCTCGCCTCGTATCCCCGGCCTTCGCCACGGTGACGAGCCCGAGACGATGGAATCCAACGGTCATCGCTGGGCCAAGATAGTCACCAAATACCCGTGGCCGATCGCTGGTGCTGCTCTGGTTCTCCTGGTGATCGCGGCTATTCCGATGACCAAGCTCGAACTCGGACTCTCCTTCACTCAGGACGAAGAGCGACCGGCGCTGGCCCTGCTGCAACGAGGGTTCGGTGAAGGCGTCAACGGTGAGTTGTTCGTCGTGCTCGATGCACCCGACGGTACCGACATCACCGCGATTGCCGAAGGCACTGTCGCGCACATCAAGGGCCTCGACAACGTCGCAACGCCGGATCAGCTGATGTGGGTCGGAAACGGACCGGACGCGGCAAACCCGATGGCGGGCGCCAACTCTGCCCTGATCGCCGTCACCCCGCAGATGTCCCCGAGTGGACCCGAAACCCACGAACTGATGAATCAGATTCGTGACTACGGATCGACGGTGAAGTCGGAGGGAGCTGAACTCGGTGTGGCGGGTCAAACCGCGATCGTTGCCGACATGTCGTCGAAGCTCAGTTCCGCGCTCATCCCTTATCTGATCGTGGTGGTCGGGCTGGCGTTCATCATCATGATGGTCGTCTTCCGCTCGATCCTGGTGCCGCTGACCGCAACTCTCGGATTTTTGTTCTCCGTCTGTGCGACCTTCGGCGCCACGGTGGCGATTTTCCAAGAAGGCGACTTCGGGCTGATCGAGCACACTCAACCGATCATTTCGTTCCTACCGATCTTCATGATCGGCGTGGTGTTCGGGTTGGCGATGGACTATCAAGTGTTCCTCGTGACGAGAATGCGCGAGGAATATGTGCACGGATTGTCGGCCAAGGACGCCATCGTCTCCGGCTACACCCATGGTGCTCGCGTGGTCGCGTCGGCGGCGATCATCATGATCTCCGTGTTCGGCGCATTCATGCTGTCCTCGGAGACGACAAGCAAGATGATGGGCTTCGGTCTGGCGGCGGCAGTCTTCTTCGACGCCTTCATCATCCGCATGATCGTGATCCCTGCGGTCATGTCGATTCTCGGTGATTCGGCGTGGAAGTTGCCCGCGTGGCTCGACAAGATCCTGCCGAATGTCGACATCGAGGGTGAAGCGATTCGGCGGATTCCGATCGATCAAGACCCGGACTCCGATCCAGACCCGAATAAGGTTCCTGTCAGGGTGTAAGCACTCAGGTCGTGAAACGAACGGGGTGCCGGTTGCAGAGCAACTGGCACCCCGTTCATTTGTGTCTGGATGGCGCTGACACAAATAGGAAACCATCCGGTTGGTAACAGAAATTGCTGTGATCGCGACAGGACTTCCAGAGGCGACGCGCACCGGGGGCGAGCCGTGACGATGACTGTGAGGACTCGTGCCGAACGAGCAAACCGATTCGAAGCGTGCGGAGAAGTGGACCGTCGCGTTGACGGTCGTCTCCCTGATCGCCGGCGGCACAGTGGTTGCCGGGTTCGTGGATCGGTGGAGTGGCTCGGAGTCCGACAACATCTCGGTAGCTGCATCGACGGCTGTCAGCGTGACGTCTACGCCGGACGGTGGGTTCGCCGAAGACGCACCTGAATTCTCGTACGTCACGCCGACCGCGGTGTACCCGACCACCATTCCGGGTTGTGAGAGCGTCGAAGCGCCAGAGGAGGATTCGTTCTTCTCCTATATTCTGGACGGGTCCAACACGTACGACGATCCACGCTTTCCGTGGTTCTCGAGCGCCAAGGCAGCAGCGATGTCTGACGCGGTCAAACAGGCGCTGCCGCACGACGTCGAGCTGAAGTTCGCCAGCCCGGGCAATTCGCTCCAGTTCGGGCCGATCTATGCGCCTTCGAACACAGATGGCCTGCCCGAGGGGTTCTCGCTCGAGGATCTGGCGTCCACCACTGCGTCCGGGACGCTGGTTCGGGACGGGAAGATCGGCGCGCTCAGCCTGATGCTGCACTCGAGTTCTGATCCGATCCCATCGTGTGTTGCGGGGTCGCTCGTCGAACGTCGGGTGCTGGCCGACCAGTCTGTGGTGGACCTGCAGGATACGTGGAGCGAAACCAATGGTGTACGCACTCTTGGTCGGTCGGCGATGCTGTACGGAATCGACGGGACCCGTATCCAGGCGTATGTCAACGACACGAACAACGACGGAGGTCGGGACGCCGAGAGTTCCGGCGTGGTGCCACTGACGCTCGACGAACTTGCAACCCTTGTCGAAATGCCACAGCTGCGAATCACCACGCCAGTTCCCCCGGGTACGGCACCGCTTTCGCCCGGGTGCCACGGGGTCCCTCGAGACTCTGGCGACGTGGCCGAACTCGATCGCGCGACGATCGAACGTCTCAACGCCGTACTCGAGATCAGATGGCGCGCTGTACCTCCGGGTTTTCCGATTCTTGATGCCGGACCGGGCACTCTGACGGTCGCGGAGAATGACAGGTCCACCGCATGTCAGAGATTTCTCACTCGGACGGGAGAGAACGAGTCGACGCTCAACATGACAATTACCGGCGGACAACCACTCCCCGCGGAGCCCAACAAATACGACCCCTCCTACTACGGGCACCCCTTGGAGTTCGTTACGCGACCGGATGGATCCGTGATCGAGCGAGACGAACGGGATTACTCGACCGTACCCATGACAAATGACGGCTCGAAAGCAGAATCGACGCAGGAAACGAGCAGGTCGGTGGTCGTCACCCGCCCGAATGGGACCCAAGTATCGGTTTCGTCGTCGGCTGCGATCCCGAACGTGCCGATGACTTTCGAGCAGTTGGAGTTTCTCGCGACGACCGAAGGCCTGGAGATTCGATGACCAACAGGTACTCCCCGAAAGCCCGCCTTCGGATCGCGGCCGCCGCTGCCGTAGTTACCGTCACTGCCGCCGTCGCCACGGTGGTCACGTCGACGAGTTCCGAACCGACAGCGATCTCGTCGCCGCTATGGAGCGTCGAGGCCTCCGAGATTCTCGGGCGCGAGTTCGCGATATTTCGGAGCCCACTTGTCGGCACCGAATTCAACATGGACATGGGCGGATTCATCGACGCCGGATCACTTGTGGTCACGATGATCGGTATGCCGGACCGTCAGGCGTATTCGTTGGACGACGCAGAATTGGTCGGATTGGACGTCGAAGACGGCACAGTTCGTTGGCGCGCGTCGGCGGTCGACATCGGTGGTTGCTCCGAGACTCTGCTCGGCAGTTCGGTGCTGTGTTTCTCCGGGCCGTACGTATCCGGTGGTTCGTACTCGCTGTTCGACATCGAGACGGGAGAGCGGCGAGACATCAAGACGCCGTGGTCGCCGATCATCGCGGTTGTCTCAGGCGACACCGTCCTCGCGCTCGAAGGGGATATCGAGAGCAACGACGTTCGCGTGCACAGCGGAACCGTCGACGATCCGGAAGCGAACTGGTCCAAAGCGTTCGACATCGGCGGATCGTGGGAGGCCGGATATGCCGATCCGGTGATGTCGGTTCACGGCGACCTCGGTGTGATCGCTCTCGACGAGTCCTTGGGATTCGACCTGAAGACCGGCGAACAGCGGTGGGTGCACGGTTACTCCACCTGCTCGACCGCGCACACATCGTCGGACGGTGTGACCTTGGTGTCGGACGGCGGTTGCGAAGGCAACGGTCGCCCGACAAGTGAGTACGCACTCGATCGGAACGGGCGCGAGTTCGCCAGGACGGACGAACTGCCCTCGGAGTCCTCGTACTACGGTGGGCGATACAGTCGAGATGAACCTGTCGGCGGATCGACTCCGATCATTCTGGGACACAGCGGTTTCGACCGGAAGTCCGGCGAGAAATTGTGGTCCAACAGTGAAGTCTTCGGCACCGCACAGTCGTTGGCGGTGATCGGCAACGTGGTCGCCGTGACCCGTTCCAGTTCCGAGCCCGAGGTCCAGTTCGTGGACCTCTTCACCGGTGAGGTCCTGTGGCGATCGAACGCCGAGCGCGCCGGAGAGGTTGTCTGGCACGGCGATGTCGTTATCGACGAGGGAAACGTCTACGGAACGGATGTCCGTACGGGCCAACGTAGTTGGGAGGTTGGGGTGGATCAGGACGGGGACGACGAGTTCACCCCCTGGGCGATGCCGCGGGAGCTGTGGGCGGGGGACAAGGTGCTGTTGCGTTCCAGTGAAGACCGCATCACGGCGTTGAAACTGTCGTGAAACTCGGTGTCTGCGAACCTTCGGTAATTAGCGAAACTCGATGGTTTACTGGTGAACTGGCATGATTCGACCTTTCGACATGCCGAACAAGCGCCTGAACTCCAGGCGCTCCTGCTCGAAGTTGTAGATGCGGTAGACGGGCCACACGAGCGCGTGGAGCATCGAGTCGCCCCAGATGGTCAGTTTGAGGCGCCAATTCATGATGTTGTGAAGGTGCAGAACCGATTCGGATGCTTGGTTGTACTTCAGGTACTCCAACGGAGGGGTTTCACCGCGTCGACCGGACGTCTCTGCTCGCATGTCGGCGATCTGACCGATCGTCATCCCTTCCTCCCGAAGGCACAGTGAGAGGTCGATATCTTCGTGGATGTCAGGCCGGTCACTGACTTGCTCGCGGACGGACAGCCATGCGCTCTTTCTGATCGCCATGTTCGCTCCGGCGACAGCGAGTACTTGACGTTCGCAATCGAACTTCCCCTGCTTCACCTGCCTGTCCAGTGCGTAGCGGTGGATTCGAGCAAACGGCGATTCGAAGAGGTAGGTGAGTCCGGCAACCGCTGAATGAGCGGTGCTGCGTTGGAAGAAACCCTTGACCGCATCTGCCCATCCCGGTTGTACCCGTGTGTCCGCGTCGATACGACCGATGATATTGCCGGTCGAGGCGTCGAAGCCCGCGTTCCGGGCGTGTACCACGCCTTGGCGGGCCTCGAAGACGTATCTGACTTTGTCGTACTTTTCGGCGAACTCCTGGATGATCGATGCAGTACCGTCCGTCGAGTTGTTGTCGACAATCAGAATCTCATCGATTTCCGACTGGGTCAGTAGACGCTCGATGCAGCCGGAAACCGCGTTCTCTTCGTTAAATACCGGAACAACCACCGAAAGTCGATTAGTGGACAAGTGTTCAATATCCTGCATGGATGCGGTCACTGTATTCCTTTGCTGGGCAATTGGGTCCAGTCCTTCGCAAAGGTTACGATAGCAATAGGTGACCATTCGGACAATTTGAAGCGATGGCCATATGATCAATCCCGCAACAGCTTATTGCGGGAAACTATCAGCATAAGTGCAGCTGGCATGGCATAAATGCATGCAGATAAGGCTTTCGGAACTGATTGATTTTTACCCACTCGAGTCTATTCGTCGGTTGAACACCGGACTTTAGTCCTTTTAATTCCGGCAAATATAATGCTGGTAGTTCGCTGAATTGTGAATCGCCACTGCGGCAACCACCTGGCAATATCTAGATGTCGCAAGTCGCTTTTCAATGAAGTGGAGTCGGTGCAGCGCAAGTGCCATATTTGTAGATTCAACGGACCCTTGACGGCAAGGTTGCCGCCATCTGCAAATATTTGCCTTTGTAGCTGTCGGTCTGGATTTTCCAGTGAAGTCCGCCCCCGCGACTCTTCAGCACCGATTTCCGATGTGCAACCGGCAGCCGGCACCTACCTACTGGGTCAGCATGCCTTCGGTTTCGGGTGCCGGAACGGTTTTCCCCGTGATCGGATCGACTTCCGCGAGCGGTGGAACATCCTCGCCGTCAAGCACTCGGCGCATGCGCTCCTTGTCGAGCTGCCCCTCCCAATTGGCGACCACGAAGGTTGCGACACAGTTCCCGAGCAGGTTCACCGACACCCGCATCGAGTCCATGATTCGATCGGCGCCCAGTAGGAGGGCGACTGCGGCGACCGGAATTGCGCCGTGACCGATTGCGGCCACAGTGGCGGACAGCGCCAGGAAGGACGATCCCGGTACCCCTGCCATTCCCTTCGACGTGAGCATCAGTACCAGGACGGCAGTGATCTGTTCACCGAGTGTCAGATCCACGCCGAGTGCCTGAGCCAGAAACAGCATGCAGATCGACAGGTACAGCGTCGCGCCGTCGAGATTGAACGAGTAGCCGGTAGGCACCACCAATCCTGTTGTCGTGCGCGAGCATCCGGCGTTGGTGAGCTTGACCATGATTCGGGGCAGAACTACTTCGGTCGACGCCGTTCCCAACGCGAGGAAGAGTTCGTCCTTGATGTACTTGACGAACTTCCACAGGTTCACGCCCGCGAAATACCTGACTATCGCGGCCAGGATGAGGATGAACAGGAAGGCCGCGAGATAGCATGCGGCGATCAGCTTTCCGTAGCTTCCGAGTGAAGCAATCCCGTACTGGCCCACTATGTACGCCATCGCGCCCAAAGCGCCCAACGGCGCCAGTCGCATGATCCAGCCGATGATCGTGAAGAACAGATGGCTCAGACGATCAACGAGTTCGAACACGATCGGTGGGCCGCTCTCGCCTGCCTTGGCCAAGGCGAGTCCGAACAGTACTGCGAAGAAGAGGACTTGGAGGAGAGCGTTCTCGGCGAAGGCCGAAACTATCGACACCGGAATGATGTTGAGCAGGAACTCGACCGTGTGGGGGAGTTCGCCACTTCCGGTCTTGGCGGCCACGGCGTCCGCACCGTTCGCCAGCGTCTCCGGATCGATGTTGAATCCCGCACCCGGTTTCATCAGATTTCCGATGAGCAGCCCGAACAACAGGGCGAAGGTGGTCACTACCTCGAAGTAGATGAGCGCCTTGACACCAATGCGCCCCACCGCTTTCAGGTCGCCGACGTGGGCGATCCCGATCACGACGGTGCAGAAGATGATCGGAGCGATCAGCATCTTGATCAGCTTGATGAACCCGTCGGCAAGGGGCTTGAGATTCGCGCCGAATTCCGGCCACAACCAGCCGATGAGGACGCCGATGACGATAGCGGCGATCAGTTGCACGAACAGTGATCGGTACCAGGGCGGCTTGTTGGCGAGTCGCGCGAGCTCGCTGTTCGGCAGTTTTACGGAAGTGGCCATGGACGAGAACGGTAGGTCTGCTTGATTGCGAAAGAATAACTCGCGAATGTCCTGCGTGTAACACGTCCAGGTTGCATCTCGGACAACAATTCGGTCAACAAGCGACAGTTGTGTGTGACTGTGGTTATTGTTTCCCTGAGCGGTGATCTTCCGTCCGCGTGCATGCACGACGTGTGAGAGGGGCTGTCATGGGGCAAATTATCGGAACCATCATTTTCGGCGCAGTCATCGGAATCCTGGCTCGTCTCGTACTGCCAGGTAAGCAGCAGTACGGCATGATTGTGACCGTCGTGCTGGGTATCGCCGGAGCGCTTATCGGGTACTGGGTCTGGGGAGCGATCTCGGACAAGGGCGACACGGGTGGAATCGACTGGATCCGCTGGATCATCAGCATCGCCGCGGCGGCCGTGCTCTCGATCGGCTACAGCGCCGTCACCGGCAAGAAATAGCAAGCCTACGAAATTCGAAAAGTGCGCCCCCCCCCCCAACGGGCGGGCGCCCCTGGGGGTTTGGCCCGGTTTTGGGCCCCCCAAGTCACCGTCCCCCACACTCGGGGCGGAAGATGGGCCGCAAGGGGCGGGCGCTCCCCGGGGGGGGGCGCCA